>CAXMMQ010000007.1:0-670353 GCA_963693035.2 uncultured Lichenicoccus sp. | reverse complement strand
ATAGGTCATGCCGGGCGCGTGGATCTTCAGGATCGTCGTCACCAGGTTGACGCCGGACAACAGGGTTCCCACGCCTGAGATCTGCAGCGCCCATAGGTAGTAATCGACGCCCACACCCGGCGAATAGGCGATCTCCGACAGCGGCGGGTAGGGCAGCCAGCCGGTGCGGGCGAACTCGCCGACGACGAGCGAGACATTCACCAGCAGGGCCCCGGTCGCGGTCAGCCAGAAACCCACCGAGTTCAGCGTCGGGAACGCCACGTCGCGCGCACCGAGCTGCAGCGGCACGACGAAGTTCATCAGGCCGATCACGAACGGCATGGCGACGAAGAAAATCATCAGCGTGCCGTGCGCGGAAAACACCTGGTCGTAGTGCTCGGGCGGCAGGTAGCCCGGCGAGCGGAACGCCAGCGCCTGCTGCGAGCGCATCATGATGGCGTCGGAGAAGCCGCGCAGCAGCATGACCATGGCGAGCAGAGTGTACATGACGCCGATCCGTTTGTGGTCGACGCTGGTGATCCACTCCTTCCAGAGATAGGGCAGCCAGCCCTTCAGCACGACAGTCAGGATAATCCCGCCAAGCGCCAGCGCGACCACCGTCGAGGCGGCCATCGGGATCGGCTGGTCGAGCGGAACCGCGCCCCAGGAAAGCTTGCCCAGCATGCTCTTACTCCGTCCTGGAAGATGTCACGACGTCCGGCTTGCCATTCTGCGGCCCGGCGGCAGCGGGGATCGTCTGCGTCACGATATTCTGGAACAAGGCGGGGTCGGCTTTGCTGAAGGTCATCGGGCGGTCGTTGATGCTCTGCCTGGACAGGCTCGCGTAGCGTTGGGCGTCGAGCACCGGGCCGGCACGTCGGGTCGCCTCGACCCAGTCCGTGAAGCCCTGCTGCGGCAGCGCACGGACCTGGAAATGCATGTCTGAGAACCCGTCGCCGCTATAGTGCGCGGAGAGGCCCGCGAACGCTCCTTCCTTGTCGGCGCGCAGGTTGAGCTGGGTGGCCATGCCGTTCATCGTGTAGATCATGCTGCCAAGCTGCGGGACGAAGAACGCGTTCATCACGCTCGCCGAGGTCAATGAGAAATGCACCGGAGTGCCGACCGGGATGATGAGCTGGTTGACGCTGGCGACGTGCTGCCTGGGGTAGATGAACAGCCACTTCCAGTCCAGCGAGACGACCTGCACCTCGAGAGGAGGCTTGTCGGAGGCGAGCGGCTCCGCCGGGTCGAGGGAATGCGAGCTGATCCACGCGACGCCGCCGAGCAGCATGATCGTGAGCAGCGGAATGCCCCAGGTCAGCAGCTCGATGCGCCCGGAATAGACCCAGTCCGGCCTGTAGCGAGCCCGGCTGTTGGAAGCACGGAACCACCATGCGAATGCGAAGGTGGCCAGGATGGTCGGCACGACAATAGCCAGCATGATGGCCAGGCTGTCGAAGAGGATCGTTCTCTCCGCGCCACCGACGGGTCCCTGCGGATCCAGGACCGAAGCCTGGCAGGCGCCCAGCAGGAACGCCGGGCCGACGCCGCAAATTTGCCAGGCCCGGTGCCTCGGTTGGTGTCGTCCCGCCGGTGTACTCGTCAAGACATCTGCCCCCCGTCGTCCTCTAAGTCACCATCCTCTACGTCACCCCGAACAGCAGATCGAGGCGATGGTTGCGCCGCATGAGCGAACCTCACTGCCGGCCTTTGCAAGGTCTCCAGGCCCATGTTGCCCGCAGGGTGCGAGCATGTCTGCAATAGACGAGCTCTAGGGACAAGGGTGCAGGTAGAAAAGACCGTGTGTCGGCTAATGCTATCTATCTATAGCCAAGACCTATTCTTTCTACTTTGTTGAACCGTGCTGAGGTCCCATCGCCCTGACAACCAGGGGGATACTTGCCGTGTTACCCGGCGCAGAGAAGATTGCATTGCTTTGACTTGCTGCAATTCGATTTGACGTTGCGCCAGAGGTTGCGTCGCCAAGAGCGCTGTGGAATGGTTCGCAAGTCAACAGGTGCGGCACGCAATGATCCAGGAGACCATGCAATGATCCGACGCGTGCGCATCTGGACCGGCTCGGACGGCAACTCGTTGTTCGAGGAGGGTTGCATCGACCTCGGCAAGGGTGAGCGCGGCGACGTCCTCAGCGACAAGGCGATCGCGGCCAGCATTTCATACCGGCAAAACAGGTCCGGCGGGACCTACGCGCCACACGATGCACCGATCCGCCAGTTCGTGATCACGCTTGCCGGAACCCTGGAATTCAAGACGGTTCCTGGCGAGACGTTCATGATCTACCCGGGAGACATACTGCTGGCGGAGGATACCACCGGTACCGGACATAGCTGGCGCCTGGTCGACGAGGAGCCGTGGCGGCGAGCCTATGTCATCCTGGCGCCGGATGCCGTGGTCCCGTTCATGAAACCAGGCTGAGCCTTCCGCAGGAGCACTGCCCATGTCCGTATCGAGCCAGATTGACCGCCCCGATATCATACTGATTGGCGCCGGGCTCATGAGAGCCACGTTCGGCACGGTGCTGAAGCAACTCGAGCCCTCGCTCGATATCGCCATGTACGAGGCGCTGCATGACTGCGCCCTTGACAGTTCCGACGGCTGGAACAATGCGGGAACCGGCCATGCCGCAGATTGCGAGCTGAACTACACGCCGCAACGCGCGGACGGCAGCGTCGGCATTTCCAAGGCTTGGAAGTCAATACCGAGTTCGCCTGGCTGCCGCGTCTGAAGGCGATCATCCCGACCTACGGGATCGACCTGAAGACGATGCGGATGCCTGCAGGAAGACGCGCGCAGACACCGCTGCAATCCTCAGGATCGACAATATCTGAAAGCGGTTGCCCTCAAGGAGATCGACATGCCCGCTGCCGAGCGTGACCATCCGAGCATCAGGGACGTCCCGATCGGACTCCCGGTTTCAGGCACCCGCGATGAATTCGACTCCATGGGAACGGTCGAGGTTCCGGCAGACAAATATTATGGCGCGCAGACGGCGCGATCGCTGGTGCATTTCTCGATCGGCGACGACCGCATGCCGAAGGCCGTCTATCATGCCTACGGCATCGTCAAGAAGGCCTGCGCGCTGGTCAACCGGGACGAGGGCCGTCTGCCGGACTGGAAGGCGGACGCGATCGTGCGCGCGGCGGACGAGACCATCGGCGGCAGGCTCGATGAGCATTTCCCGCTCTATGTCTGGCAGACCGGTTCCGGCACGCAGTCCAACATGAACGTCAACGAGGTGCTGTCCAACCGGGCCATCCAGTTGCTCGGCGGCACGCTGGGCACGCAGGAGCCGGTCGGGCCGAACGACGATGTGAATATGGGCCAGTCATCGAACGACACCTTCCCCTCGGCCATGCATGTCGCGGCAATCGAGGCCATCGACGCGAAGCTGCTGCCACAGCTCGAGGCACTGGCCAGGGTGATCGAGACCAAGGCTGCCGGCTGGATGGGGGTGGTCAAGACCGGCCGCACCCATCTCGAGGACGCGACGCCGCTCACCGTGGGCCAGGAATGGTCGGGCTATGCCGCGCAGATCCGCGCCTGCATGGCGAGCATCGAGGAAGGCCGTCCTGGCCTGTACGAGCTGGCAGTCGGCGGCACGGCGGTCGGTACCGGGCTGAACGCTCCCAGGGGTTTCAGCAAGGCGATTGCTGCAAAAATTGCAGAACTGACCGGCAAGCCATTCGTGACCGCTCCGAACAAGTTCATGGCGCAGGGCAGTTTGGATGCCATGGTGCGTGCGCATGCGGCCCTGCGTGGCGTTGCGGTGGCGCTGATGAAGATTGCCAACGACATGCGCTGGCTGGCCTCGGGGCCACGCTGCGGTCTTGGTGAACTCAGGCTGCCGCAGAACGAGCCGGGATCCTCGATCATGCCCGGCAAGGTCAACCCGACGCAGTGCGAAGCGATCGTCATGATCGCCATCCAGGTCTTGGGCGACGACAGCGCGGTGGCGTTCGCCGGCAGCCAGGGCAACTTCGAGCTGAACGCCATGCGTCCGATCATCATCAACAATTTCCTGCACTCGGCGACGATCCTTGCCGACGGATGCGAGAAGTTCCGCATCTACTCGGTCGAGGGAACCCAGCTCAACGCGGAGCGGATTGCGTCCGCCCTGGGCAACAGCCTGATGCTGGTGACCGCGCTGTCCCCGGTCATCGGCTACCAAAAGGCAGCCCGAATTGCGGAAAAGGCGGACGCGGACGGCTCGACGCTGCGCGAGGCGGCCCTGGCGTCGGGAGACGTCGACGAGACGACGTTCGACCGGGTGTGCGACCCGAAGACCATGGTCGGCGAAGGTTTCGGCGGGGCCTGAGGAGTCGGGATCGCTCAATGTAGGCGGGGCGTCGTTCGCATGCCGGACACAAGACCGGGAATGATCTCGGCGGCTGTCGGGGCCACCGGCGCCTGCGGGACCTGGAGCGACGCGACCGGTGCCACTGTCTGACGGTCGGCCGGGATGCAGTTGGCGCGTGGCTGCGGGCGCCGGACCAGTTCGCGCAGCCTGGCACCCAAGCTGTCCGGTCGAGCGCCGGCCTCGGCCTGTTGCAGCGCGCGTCGTTCGCGTGGATCGGTCACGGTGACCATGACCGTGACCGTCATGCCGGACACCAGCGGGATGCCGTCGGGAGCCTCTCTGATCGCGATCCGGGCCGGAACGCGCTGGGCGAGCCGCACCCAGGTATAGACCAGTTCAACGTCGGGCAGCCCCTGCCTGCCGCCCGCCGCGTCCTACACGCTGATGCCGCGCGTTATGGTCTCGACGTGCCCGAGGATCGGACACTGGTAGCCCATCAGTTTTCCCTCGCCCGGTCGCTGATGCAGGCGCGCGCCATCTTGGTTTCCTCGCATCATTGGCCAGATACGCGGCGCGGTCGTGGGCGGCCAAAACCCCTTTTGTGAGCGAGTAGTCCGATGCACTTGATCTAGCCCGCGATGAGCATTGCCGGTTCGGCAGATTGATGCCCTCTACAGGCTCGACCACGGAACCGAGCCGAAATCCTGTCCAATCAGCCGTCGCGATCCTTCGGTGGGAGGAAGCTCCTTTAGCTACCCCAGGAAACTTGTCGTTTTGCTGCGGCGAGACGAGCATCTCGGTTCCATACCAGATCTCCACGCCCCACCCGTCGCTGACGAAGCAGTTAGTATTAGCCGCCTCAAAGGCTGAGTTTCCGTCTTCACCATTATCTGAACGTCCTCGGCGATCCTTCCGAAAACGCAATCTTGACGTGTTGTCATCCAGACACTTTTGGAGTGCACCAATGGAATAAACCTCCAACGGGGCGGTGGTGCTCGACAGACCAATGAAATCAGTTGCTTGGCTGGGGGACCTGGATTCGAACCAGGGCTGACCGGGTCAGAGCCGGTAGTTCTACCGCTAAACTATCCCCCAAGCGGCCCGCAGGACGTCACTGCATGCGGGGGGCGGCATCTAGCATCCGGACCGGGATCTGGCAACCTTGGTCGCCAGCGGATGCCGACCAGGGATGCACCGAATGCCATGATGCGCCGACCGCCGGGGAGTGCTAGGGCTCGCGCCAGCAGACGCCCGGCGCATCCCGCGGTCCGGCCTGCGCAGGAGAGCTGCTCGATGAACCGCAAGGGCGGCAGCGGCGGCGGTCCGACTGGCGGCAAGGGCGCCGGAAAGGATGCCGCCATCGACGGCATCGGCGCCACCCGCAGCAAGAGCGTCTCGCTGCGCACCGCGCGCGGCCGCACCACCGCGCAGCAGAAATGGCTGCAGCGGCAACTCAACGACCCCTACGTGGTCGCAGCCCGCAAGCAGGGTTTCCGGTCGCGCGCCGCGTTCAAGCTGATCGAGCTCGATGACCGCTTCGCGCTGATCCGGCCCGGCCAGCGCATCGTCGATCTCGGCGCCGCTCCCGGTGGCTGGGCGCAGGTGGCGGTGCAGCGCGGTGCGAGCGAGGTGGTGGGGGTGGACCTGCTGCCGGTGGAGCCGGTCGCGGGCGCCACCATCATCCAGGGCGACTTCAGCGATCCCGGGCTGCCGGACCGGCTGCGCGCCCTGCTCGGCGGCCCGGCCGACCTGGTGCTGTCGGACATGGCGCCCAACACCACCGGCCATGCGGCCACTGACCATTTGCGCATCATAGCACTCGCCGAGCTGGCGCTGGAGTTCGCGCTGCAGGTGCTGGCCGAGGGCGGCGGGTTCGTCGCCAAGGTGTTCCAGGGCGGATCCGAGAAGCACATGCTGCTGCCGATGAAGCAGGCCTTCGCCCAGGTGCGCCACGCCAAGCCGCCGGCCAGCCGCAAGGAGTCCAGCGAGCTGTACGTGGTCGCCACCGGTTTCCGGCCGGAACGGGCCGAAGCGCTGCGGGCATTGCTCTCCGAGCGCTGATCCGCGATTGACCGGACGGCCCAGTACCCGCCTCATGCGGGGATGAGCGGATCACGTTCCCCTGACCACCGCCCGCGTGACGCCGAACGACGGCGGCTCGATGAATACCGGCACGGCATGCGCAACTGGCGCCTGTGGGGGCCGTATCTGAGCGACCGGCAGTGGGGCACGGTGCGCGAGGACTACAGCGACAACGGCGACGCCTGGGGCTACCTGCCGCACGAGCAGGCGCGCTCGCGGGTGTATCGCTGGGGCGAGGACGGGCTCGCCGGGGTCTGCGACGACACCCAGCGGCTGTGCCTGTCACTGGCGCTGTGGAACGGCCGCGACCGCATGCTGAAGGAGCGGCTGTTCGGGCTCACCGGGCCGCAGGGCACCCATGGCGAGGACGTCAAGGAGCTGTACTGGCAGCTCGACGCGCTGCCGTCGCACACCTACCTGCGCATGCTCTACAAATACCCGCAGGCGGCCTTTCCGTACGACCGGCTGGTCGAGGAGAGCCGGCGGCGGTCGCGCCACGAGGACGAGTTCGAGCTGATCGAGACCGGCATCTTCGACGGGAGCCGGTATTTCGACGTGGTCATAGAATATGCCAAGGCCGACGAGGCCGATCTGCTGATGCGCGTCACCGCGACCAATCGTGGTCCTGATCCGGCGCGCCTGCATGTGCTGCCGCAGATGTTCTTCGCCAACCACTGGTCGTGGCGCGAGAACCATCCGAAGCCGACCATGCGCAGCTATGGCCGCTCCTGCATCGTCGCCGAGCATCGCATGCTCGGGCACTACACATTCCATGTGGAACCCGGCACCGACGTGCTGTTCTGCGAGAACGAGACCAACCCGGCGGTGATCGGGATGGGCAAGGGCGACGGTCTCTACAAGGACGGTTTCCACGAGTTCATCGTGAACGGCGACGAGCAGGCGATCCGCCGCGAAGGCCCCGCCACCAAATGCGCCGCCTGGCACCAGCGCGAGCTGGCGCCCGGCGAGGCTTGGACGGTGCGGGTGCGGCTGGTGCGCGGCGAGCCGATCATTCCGCCGTTCGCCGGCTTCGACAGCCTGGTCGAGACCCGCCGCGCCGAGGCGGACCGGTTCTACGCCTCGCTGCAGAAGGATATCCCCGATCCGGACGCGCGCCTGGTGCAGCGCCAGGCGCTGGCCGGCATGATCTGGAACAAGCAGTTCTACAGCATGGACGTGTATCGCTGGCTGCGCGGCGACCCGACCCTGCCGGCGCCGCCGGAGAGCCGCCGGCGTGGCCGAAACAATGACTGGCGGCACCTGAACGCCGAAGACATCATCTCGATGCCGGACAAGTGGGAATATCCCTGGTTTGCCGCCTGGGATCTTGCCTTTCACTGCCTGACGCTGGCGCTGATCGATCCGGACTTCGCCAAGGAGCAGCTGCTGCTGCTGGCGTCGGAAAGCTACATGCATCCGAACGGCCAGATCCCGGCCTATGAGTGGAATTTCAGTGACAGCAACCCGCCGGTGCAGGCCTGGGCCGCCTGGCGGGTGTACCAGATCGAGTGCGAGGCCAATAACGGCCAGGGCGATCGGGGATTTCTCGAGCAGATCTTCCACAAGCTGTTGCTGAACTTCGCCTGGTGGGTCAACCGCAAGGACAACCAGGGCCGCAACGTGTTCCAGGGCGGCTTCCTCGGGCTCGACAATATCGGCGTGTTCGACCGCTCGCGGCCGCTGCCGATGGGCGGCTTCCTCGACCAGACCGACGGCACCGCCTGGATGGCGATGTTCGCGCTCAACATGATGCGCATTGCGCTCGAGCTGTCGCTCGAGGACAACGCCTTCGAGGACATCGCCAGCAAGTTCTTCGAGCATTTCCTCTATATCGCGCAGGCTCTGAACGACATCGGCGAGCGCGGCGTCGGGCTGTGGAGCGAGACCGACAAGTTCTTCCACGACGTGCTGAACCTGCCCGACGGACGCATGCAGGAACTCAAGCTGCGCTCGATGGTGGGGCTCACCCCGCTGTTCGCGGTCGAGACGCTGGAGCCCGACCTGCTGCGCCGGCTGCCGCGTTTCTCGCGCCGGCTGCATCTGTTCCTCAGCCGTCGCCCGGATCTCGCCGGGCTGGTGGCGCGCTGGGACGAGCCGGGCCTCGGCGAGCGCCGGCTGCTGTCGCTGCTGCGCGGCCACCGCATGAAGCGGCTGCTGCTGCGCGTGCTCGATCCCGAGGAGTTCCTGTCGGACTACGGCATCCGGTCGCTGTCGCGCTACCATGCCGACAACCCGTACGTGTTCGAGAGCGACGGGGCGCGCATCCATGTCGGCTACGAGCCCGGCGAGAGCCGTACCGAGATGTTCGGCGGCAACTCGAACTGGCGTGGCCCGATCTGGTTTCCGGTCAATTTCCTGATCGTCGAGGCGCTGGATCGTTTCTACCACTATTACGGGCGCGATTTCCTGGTCGAGTGCCCGACCTCCTCGGGGCGCTTCCGTACGCTGCGCGAGATCGCCGACGAGATCGCGCTGCGCCTGACCCGCCTGTTCCTCAAGGACGAGGACGGACGCCGTCCGGCGCTCGGCGAGGATGCGATGATGCAGACCGATCCGAATTTTGCCGGCCTGGTGCTGTTCCACGAGTATTTCCACGGCGATAGCGGCCGCGGCCTCGGCGCCTCGCACCAGACCGGCTGGACCGGGCTGGTCGCCAACCTGCTCGCGCGCAAGGCCATCCAGAAGAGCCCGTCCAGCCGTGCCTGACCTTCCCGAGGCGGGGTCGCCGGACACGGCCTTCGCCGATACAGCCAGGCCGGACACGGCTTTGGCACAACCGCCGTCGAGCATGGTGCGCCGGCTCGGGCCGGGTCTCATCACGGGCGCCGCCGACGACGATCCGAGCGGCATTGCCACCTACAGCCAGGTCGGCGCGCAACTCGGCTACGGCCTCGCCTGGACCATGCTGTTCAGCCTGCCGTTCATGATCGTGATCCAGGAGATCAGCGCCCGCATCGGCTGCGTCACCGGGCGTGGCATCGCCGAGAACCTGCGCCGGCATTATCCGTCCTGGCTGGTGCGCAGCGTGGTGCTGCTGCTGCTGGTCGCCAACACCATCAATCTGGGCGCCGACCTGGGTGCGATGGGTGCCGCACTGCGCCTGCTGCTGGGCGGCAGCTCGCGGCTCTACACCACCGGGTTCGGCATCCTTTGCGTGGTCGCCGAGATCTTCATCAGCTACGCGGTCTATTCCGGCTTGCTGAAATGGCTCACCCTGGCCTTGTTCTCCTATGTTGCGGTGGTGTTCACCGTGCATGTGCCGTGGGGCACGGCGCTGGCCGCGACCCTGCTGCCGCATCTCAGCTTCGACGGCGCCAGCGCCACCGCCCTGGTCGCGGTGCTCGGCACGACCATCAGCCCCTATTTGTTCTTCTGGCAGGCGGCACTTGAGGTTGAGGACCGCGCGCGCCGCAAGGTGCCGCCGCTCTGCGTGACCCCGGACGCGGCGCCGGCGCAGTTCTCCCGCATCCGGTTCGACACCGTCATCGGCATGAGCGTCTCGAACCTGGTGGCCCTGTTCATCATCTTCGCGACCGCCGCCACGCTGCATGCGTATGGCGTTACTGACATCCAGACCTCGTCGCAGGCCGCCGAAGCACTGCGCCCGATAGCGGGCGTTGCCACCTTCTGGGTGTTTGCGGCGGGCATTGTCGGCACCGGCCTGCTGGCGGTTCCGGTGCTGGCCGGCTCGAGCGCCTATGCGCTGTCGGAGGCGTTCCGGTGGCGCGAGGGATTGGATCGCCGGCTGCTGCAGGCGAAGTCGTTCTACGCCACCATCGCCGTCTCCACGATGGTCGGCGTCGGCCTGAACTTCAGCACGCTGGACCCGGTCAAGGCGTTGTACTGGAGCGCGGTGGTCAACGGCGTGCTGTCGGCGCCGGTGATGGCGGTGATGATGCTGGTGGGCGCCAACGGGCGGATCATGGGTCGCCTGACGTTGTCACGCCCGATGCTGGTCTTCGGCTGGACCGCGACCATCGTGATGGCGACGGCCAGTGTCGGTTTCTTCGTGCTGTAGACCGCCGGCTGCGCTCCGCTGCATGATCGCGCCGAGCGCCCATCCCGGAGAGCAGCCATGTCCGACCAGCCAGCCGATAGGACGAGCCTGATCCTCTATGCGTTCTGGCGCACGTCGGCGACCTACCGGGTGCGCGTGGCACTGGCGCTGAAGGGTCTCGCGGCGCAGGAGCGCCTGGTCGATATCGATGCCGGCGAGCATCTCCGGCCGCAATTCCTCGCCATCAACCCGCAGGGTGCGCTGCCGGCGCTGGTGGTGCCAGGGCATCCGACGCTGACGCAGTCGGTCGCGATCCTGGAATTCCTCGAGGAACTCCACCCGACGCCGGCGCTGCTGCCGGACGACCCGCACGGACGGGCGCGCGTGCGTTCGCTCGCCGCCACCATGGCCAGCGATACCCATCCGCTGATCGTGCCGCGGGTCAGGAAATACCTCAGGGAGGCGGCGGGCTTCGATGATGCGGCGTGGCGCGCCTGGCAGACCGCCTGGTTCACCCGCGGCTTCACCGACATCGAGGCGCGTCTGCGCGACAACCCCGCGACCGGGACATTCTGCCATGGCGACAGCCCGACCATCGCGGACATCTGTCTCGCCAGCGTCGAAGCAGTGGCACGCGTGTTCAAGATCAAGGTCGACGGCATCCCGACCGTCGACCGGATCGTGGCAGCCTGCAACAGGCTCGATGCATTCGCGAACGCCGACCCGATGATTCAGGTCGGCGCCCCGTGCGTCGCCTGAGACGCCGGGGACCACGTCCGCGCGGCACGACCCGCGCGTCTCACCGGCCCGTGCCGCTGCTCGCGATCTCCTGCACCTGGAACGGCGCCTGCGGCTGCGACCGGGCGAACAGGGACGCCTTGGCGGAGGCGACCTGTATCCTCTCCTGCGCCACCGCCCACGCATCGTGCATCGAAGTCTGATAGCAGGCCAACTGGCTGTCGTCCTGGATTGCGGTGCCACCACCGGCCTCGAGGCACACGTGCCGCGCGGCCACGCTGATGCGATGCCGCAGCCGCTGCTGGTCCTCAGGCAAGGCGAGGTTGAGGTCGCCGATGGCAACGTTGCGGCTGGCCGATGCGTAGTCCTCCGAGGGCGCGGTGACCTCCTCGTCGGTGCGGTCGGCTGCCTGCGCGGGAGCCAGGTACAGCATGAGGACGGGAAGACTGAGGAACGCTGCGAGACCATGGCGAGTGCACCTGAAGACCATCGAACTCTCCTGAAGGATTGGCATTGCGGCCGTTGTCTACGATCGCCTGTTCGAGAGGCCGGCTCGCGGGTTGCCGGTCCTGTCGTGGCCGGATCGTTCTACGATGCCGATGAGGGCGCGGGTTGCGTGGGGCGACGAACGGGCGATGCCGCGCGATAAAAGCCGGAAAACAGCGATGAAAATTACGCCCAAGAAATAGTGGCGACAGCGGTCGATCTGCTCTTGCCGTTTCTGCCCGATCCGTCGAATAGTTTTTTCGGTCGGCGCCGGGAAACGAGGGCGATGCAGGCATCAAGTCAGGCTAGGGGCAAGAAGATTAACACAGTGGCCAGTCTCGGCTTCAGGTCCGCACTGCTCGGGCGGATCGCACGCGCACCGCAGACGCGGCAGGCGCTCTTTCTTTTTTGCGGTGCAGCAACGATCGCAATCCTGATGTCCACGCAGATGCTCTTCCAGGCGTTCGTGTGGCGGAACTGGAGTGCTGCCGACATCCTCGTGGCGTGGCTCGCCATCGCGCGCGACCGCCTGGTCGTTGCCCTGATGATCGCGGCGATGCTGGTGGCCCTCGGGCGAAGCCCTCGACCGGATGCCGGCGGCCAGGTGGGGCGCACCGTGCTTGCCGTCCTGCTCGGCGCGGCTATGGGGGAACTTGCACTCGTGGTGCTCGGCATAGACGACGACCGCGAGGATTTGATGTCCATCATCGGCAGGGTCCTGCGGTGGGGCGTCCTGGGCGGCGCTGCCGCCACCATGGTACAGCTCTGGCGCTCGCGGACGGACCTCGCGGCGCAGGCGAATGAGACGCGTATCGAGGAAGCGCAGGCGCGGCGACTGGCGGCATCGGTACAGACCGAGGTGCTGCAGCGGCAGATCGAGCCGCATTTCCTGTTCAACACGCTCGCCACCATCCGCTCGCTGCGCGACAGCGATCCCGAGCAGGGCCAGCACCTGCTCTCACGTCTGCTGGACTACATGTCGTCCACCCTGTCCTGCGTCGATGGAAGGCGGACTACATTGGGGGAGGAGATCGAGCTCGTGCTGGCCTACCTCGATCTGTGCGCATCGCGGATGCACGGGCGCCTGACCGTCCGCTGCGATGCGGCGGCGGAGGTCACGGGATACAGCCTACCGCCGCTCATGCTCGCGACGCTCGCCGAGAACGCGATCAAGCACGGCATCTTTCCGAGGCAGCAGGGCAGCATCACGATCGAGGCCGGCGTGCGGGGCGGCATGTTCGAGGTCGCGCTGACCGATGACGGGGTCGGGCTGACCGGTGAGATGGGCCATGGCCTCGGCCTGACCAATATCGCCGAGCGGCTCCGGCTGATCTACGGGCCGGCGGCACAGCTTCGCCTGTTGGCGCAATCGCCGCGCGGCACGCGTGCGGTGGTCAGCATTCCGGAGGCGGCGGCGTGCAGCTGACGGATGCCGGCACGTCCTTCCGCATGCGCCGCGCCGTGCTGTGCGCCGTCTTGTGGTGCGTCATCGTCTCCATCACCGAGACCATCAACCAGCCTCTCACCGGGATCACCTTGCACGAGCAGGTGTCCTTCCTCGCGCTGGTCGCCAGCAGCTACATGACCTGTGGCCTGATCTGGGCAGTGGGCGCTGAACTTCCCGCGAGCCGCCGCCGCCCGTTGCTGGCCTTCGCATTGCAGCTCGTCGCCGCGACCGCCGCCGACGTGGCGAGCAACGAGCTGGTCCCGCTGTTCATGAGCCATTCCAGCAGCATGGCGAGCATTCTGTTCACAGCGCCGTTTCCCGACTTCATCGGGCACGCATTCTGGGGCAACGCCTTCTTTGGCGGCCTGTTCGTGGCCGCCCATCGTTTCACCCAGCAAAACCTCGAACTGCATCGGCGGCTTGCAAGACTGAGGCTGGTGCTCGGGGAGTCTGAGATGCGGCTGCGGGAGGCGCGGGTGCAGAGCCTGCAGGAGCAGCTCCGCCCGGCAACCCTCGTGCAGGCGCTGCACGCCATGCGGGCATCGTACATCCGCGACCCCCGCCACGGGAGATCGCCTCTTCGACACCCTGATTGCTTTCCTGCGCCTGGCGATGCCGGGAAGGACGGGTCGTCCGCAGCCGGGGGCCGACCACAGCCGCGCTGATCGAAGGCTATGCCGCGCTGCGCAACGCCATCGATCCGGCGGCTGCACGCTGGCACGTCATGTGCGATGCAGCGTCCGCCATCGAAGCCCCGGCGCCACGCCGGCTGCTGGCGGTGCTGGACCAGATCGAGGCCGCCATCCCCAAGGGTCGAACGATCGAGGTATGGGCCTCCGGCTCGACCGTGGGACATGTCATCCGCTTGCGTGTCAAGAGCGAGCCGGGCAATGCCGACCTTGGCCGCCTGATCGAGGTCCTGAAGGAGTTCGACGTTCGTGCCCAGGCGCTGACGGAGCCCGACACCTGGCTCGAGGTCGCGCTGCCGCTATCCCGGGCGCCCGACCCGGCGACGCCCCCGCAACCGGATTACCGACGGCAATATCAGGGAGAACATCATGCCGAACATCTTGCGTAGAACCACTCTGACCGCCGCACTCTGGCTCCTGAGCGTGCGCTCGTGGGCACAGGATGCAGCCCTGGTGCAGCCACGCAGCTTTCGCGTGGTGCTGGATAATGCCAAGCTTCGCGTGCTGGAATATATCGCAAGGCCCGGTATCGGCGTCTGCGGCAGCGGCCTGCATTCGCATCCCGAGCACCTCACGGTGGTGCTGACCACGGCCACGGTGCGTGTCACTCAGGACGGCAAGACCATGGTCACGACCGCGCACGCGGGTGACGTGTTCTGGTCGCCTCCGGTGACCCACGAGACGGAGAATGTCGGCAGCACGACGTCACGCTGCCTGCTCATCGAATTGAAGGCGAAGAGCGCGACTTGATCGATCTCTCGGGGTATCGCGCAATGCCTGCGCCGGTAACCGTCATGATCGCCGAGGACGAGCCGGTCATGCGCAGCGACCTGCAGGCGAGGCTTAACAGGTTGTGGCCGGAGCTGCGTATCACCGCCATCGCCGCCGACGGGGTCGAGGCGTTGGCGCTGTTTGCGGTGCATCGTCCGGACGTGCTGTTCCTCGATATCGAGATGCCGCTGCTCAGCGGGATCGAGGTCGCGCGGCGGCTGTCCGGCGCCTGCCACATCGTCTTCCTGACCGCGCACGACGCCTACGCCATAGAGGCGTTTGACGAGGGCGCGATCGACTACGTTCTCAAGCCGTACCAGGATGATCGCCTCGCACGCTGCCTGCAACGGCTCCGGCGACGGCTGGAGGCGCAGCCAGCTCCGGTGGATCAACTGCTGCGTGACCTCCTCTCGGCGGTTCGGCCTAAGGAATACATGCGCTGGATCAAGGCCTCCCGCGGCAGCGACATCGAGCTCATCATGGTGTCAGACGTGCAGTATTTCCAGTCGGACACCAAATATACCTCCGTCCACACCTGCGACCGCGAAGCCCTGATCCGTCGCCCGATCAAGGACCTGATGACCGAGCTCGATCCGGCCAGGTTCTGGCAGATCCACCGCTCGACGATCGTGAATGTCGAAGCCATCGAATCCATCAGCCGCGGGCTGTCGGAAACCCGGGTCCGGCTGCGCACCACGCGCAAGCAGCTTGCGGTCAGCGATGCCTACAAGCACCTGTTCCGACACATGTAGCGGAGAGCGTGAGACGGAGACGCGCTGGCAAGTCGCGTCCCCCGCCCTGTCGAGCCTGCCGCTAATCGACGGTCACGCGTGAGCCGGCGATCGTCCCGGCCAGTTGCGCGCCCAGATGGGCTCCAGTCTTGGGATCGTAGGCGTCGATGGTGAAGGTTCCGGAGAAGCTGTCGCCGCCATGGTCGAGGGTGACGGCTTCCTTGATGTTGACGTTGGCTTCGTAGTTTCCGTTCATGTCGTAGCTCAACGCGTAGTGGTTGAGCTTGTAGGTATAGTAGCCGGTCTGTTTCCAGACTCCGAGACAGTAGTTCTGGGTTGCCGGCGCCCTGCTCCCCGAATTCAGGAACTCGGTGCCGTCGCTGTGCCAGACGCTATAGCCAAAATCCGTCTGGACGCCCTGCGAGACGAACTTGATCGCCCACATTCCGACCATTGACGGGCGAGCGAGACCGGCGAGCTGGAAAAGGTCGTTGTTCTCACTACCCTGCGACCGGTAGGCCAGTTTCTGCTTCAGCACGGCGTCTCCACATCCGGCGTGCGCCGCCGGCGAGAGCGTGATGGCGAAGATCGATGCCAGGACGAAGATCGAGGCCAAGCCTGGGAGTCTGAGCAAGCCTGCATGTTTGCACATTTGGATTTCCCTTGCCTGCTTCCGGAGCCTTGCCGGAAGCCGCGTTTATCTTCCGTTAAAGTCGGGTGATGGTTGGAAAATCGTCCTGGCCGGTAGATCAGCAACGTTTCTTTAGGCTAGAGTTACGAACCGATACAACAGGGAAATCTGGTTCGCGAGGTCTCCGATGGCTCAAGCCGCCTTGTCGACGTACGCCCAAAGCAGCCTGCCGCGGAACTTCTACGTGTGGATGGCCGCCGGCAGTCTTGCCGTCGCGTCGCTCGGTTTCGTGCCGACCTACTTCCAGCCGATCGTCCGCGGCACGATCGCGATCGAGCCGGTGGTGCATATCCACGCGCTGGTGCTGTTCGGCTGGATGGCGTTGTTCTTCGTGCAGAGCTGGATGGTCGCGCATGGTCGCATCCTCGCGCACCGGAGCTGGGGCATGCTCGGCATCGCCGTCGTGACCGCGATGTGCTGCCTCGCGGTGGCGATCATCTCGCTGCGTATCAGCCAGGCCTCGCTGCCTGGGCAGCGATCCAGGCTCGCCCATGCCGTCCGGGAATTCGAGCTGGTGCCGTTCAGCATGATGCTGTTCTTTGCCTCGGTATTCGCCGTGGCGATCGTCAAGATCCGGCGCCCGGAAACACACAAGCGCCTGATGCTGCTGTTCACCATCGCGCTGCTCGGCGCGCCGGTCGAGCGCCTGTTCCTGGTCTACCTCGCGCCGCCGCGTGCACCCGGACCAAGATTGCCACCCGGGCTGCCGATCATCCACGCGCCGCCGGTGCTCGCCACCATTCCGCCGGCGCTGTTCAGCGACATCCTCTTGGTCGTCGCGATCCTGTTCGATTACAGGACGAGGGGCCGGCTGCATCCGGTCTATCTGGTCGGCGGCGTCTGCCTGGTGCTGGTACAGCTTTCGCCGGCCGTGTTTGCGAATACGCCGGCTTGGCAGGCCGTCGCCACGGCGATCGGCCATCTGGCAGGCTGACTCTCACAGCCGGCCGCACTCGCCGTCAGGCTGCTCCGAGATCCAGCACGTCCTCGAAGTCGCGCACGTTGTCGAGCTCGGTCCCGATCGCGATGTTGGTGACCCGTTCGAGGATGAGTTCGAGCACCACCGGCACCTGGTGCTCGTCCATCAGCGCGAGCGCACGTGCGAAGCCATCCTTGAACTCGTTCGGGCTGGTGACCCGGATCGCCTTGCAGCCGAGCCCGAGCGCCACGGCGACATGGTCGACCCCGTAGCCCTGCAACGCATTGTCGCCGGCGGCGCCGTTGATGTTGTCGAACGCGAGGCTGACCTCGAAATCGCGCGGCGCCTGCCCCGTGATGCACAGGATCGGCACGGAGTCCGCCTTGGCGTATAGAGGCCGGTGATCATGTCCGTGCCGGCGGGCCCGGACGTGCCGATGCAGACGCCGATATTGCCCGCGCGCGCCCGGCTGTAGCCGTCCGCCATGTGCGAGGCGGCCTCGACATGGCGCGCCAGGATATGGCGGACGCTGCCGCGGCGGCGCAGCGCCGCGTAGAGGGGGCTGATCGCGGCACCCGGCAAGCCGAACGCGACGGTTACGCCCTCGCGTTCAAGCACCAACACCGCCGCCTCGATCGCCTCATCCGGCGCATCGCCGCTTCTCCCCTGCTTCTGGTTGAGAAGAGTTTGGGATCATGCGGGCGATAACGAAGCATTTTCCCGCTTGTCGAGATGAGCACATGAAGACCGTCCTGTCACAGGGAGCTGCCGCTTCCCATGCCGCCCAGTTCGCGGGAGATGGAACGGGCCGCGCCGACCACGAGGGCGGTGACCGAGGCGTTCCGCTCGTCGGTCATGCGCGCCATCGGCCCGGAGACCGACACGGCCGCGATGACCTCGCCATTCTCGTTGGTGATCGGCGCCGCGAGGCAGCGCAGGCCGATGGCATGCTCCTCGTCGTCGATCGCGTGACCCGCCGCGCGGGTGCGCTCGAGGTCGGCGCGCAGCAGCGCCGGCGTGACGATGGTCTTCACCGTGGGCCGCGGCATGCCTTGGCGATGCAGGATACGCGACAGCGCCTTGACCGAGCAGGACAGCAGGATGGTCTTGCCGACCGCCGAGCAATGCAGCGGCACCCGCGAGCCGGGACGCGCGAAGGCCCGCATCATCTGCCGGCACTCGACCTGCGCCAGATAGGCCGCCATGCCGTCATCCTAGACGGCGAGGTTCACGGTCTCGCCGCTCTCCTCCATCAGGGCGCACATGTGCGGCCGCGAGGGCCACCAGGCTGCGTGTCTTGGTGGAGGTGCAGCCGGTCACGAAGGCCTGCACGCCGACCGACCAGAGGCGGCTCTCATGGTCGAAGCGGACATAGCGCTCCTGCTCCAGCGTGGTCAGCAGGCGATGCGCGGTCGACGAGGGCGGCCCGGCCTGCTGCGCCAGCTCGGTCAGGCTGATGCCGCCCTCCGGCGCCTCCGCGATCCGGTTGAGCAGCGACAGCGCCCGGACCAGGGACTGCACCTGATCGCTGCCCGGCCGTGACAGCTTCGCAAGCAGGGGTGCCTTCGTCCTTGCCGCCACGCCAGCACGCATCGTGATCTCCATCCCAACCCACCGGCCATCAAGGCCGACTAAGGTGCTGCCCGGCCGATGAATTCGTCGTCGATTTTCAGCATACGGGAAAATGTCCCACTGAGCTGGATTCCGTGGTGGGTTGTGTGCACCGGGAGCGTGCAATGACTTCCGGGACTAGGAGGAAATGATGAAGGTCACCTGGACGGTTGCGACAGCCGCCGCTGGCATGGCGCTGGCTGCCGGAGGCGTGGCGCAGGCGCAGGACGCTGCGTCGCCGGCCGTCGGCAACACCCCCGCCGCGATGAACAAGCTGGAGGATTTCCACTCCACGGGAGCCAAGCGCATCCCGCTGCTGGTGCAGGATCCGGAGCAGGCCGCCGCGATCGAGAAGACGCTGGCCCACATCAAGCTGCCGCCCGGCTTCAAGATCAGCCTGTATGCGCAGGTGCCGGACGCCCGCATGATCGCGATCGGCCCGCAGGGCGTGGTGACCTTCGTCAGCACGCGCAAGGACAAGATCTACGCGCTCACCGACCGCACCCGTTCGGGGCATGCGACCGAGGTCAAGGAGTTCGCCAACACCATCGAATTCAAGAACCCGAACGGCATCTGCTTCTCGCGCGACGGCATGCTCTACAGCGTCGAGCAGAATCGCGTGCTGCAGTTCCCGGCCGCCGAGTTCTTTTATGAGAATGCCGATGTCGCAGTATCGCCGATCGTCAAGCAGGGCGACCTGATCCCGGCGGACGAGGAGAGCTTCAACCACTCCGCTCGTGCCTGCCGCGTCGGTCCCGACAACAAGCTCTACATCACCGTCGGCCAGCCGTACAACGTCTATGCGCCGGCAAAATACGACAAGTTCTACAGGGCCGGGATGGGCGCCGTCATCCGCATGAACCAGGACGGGACCGACCGCGAGATCTATGGACACGGCGTGCGCAACTCCGTCGGGCTCGACTTCGATCCCAAGGACCACTCGCTGTGGTTCACCGACAACCAGGTCGACGGCATGGGCGACGACATCCCGCCCGGCGAGATCAACCACGCCACCAAGGCGGGCGAGAATTTTGGCTTCCCCTGGTATGGCGGCGGCCATGTCCGGACCGCCGAATATAAGAGCCAGACGCCACCGGCCGGCCTCGTCTTCCCGGTGGTCGAGGAGGTGGCGCACGCCGCCGATCTCGGCATGTCGTTCTACCACGGCAGGATGTTCCCCAAGGAATACCAGGGCGCGATCTTCTCGGCCCAGCACGGCTCGTGGAACCGCACCGTGCCGGTCGGCGCCCGGGTGATGGTGACCTTCATCCGGCCGGACGGCACCTCGTCGGGCTCCAAGCCGTTCGCGGACGGCTGGCTGAACTCGGACGGCGCCTATGACGGCCGCCCGGTCGATGTCGAGCAGATGCGCGACGGCTCCCTGCTGGTGTCGGACGATTTTGCCGGCGCGGTCTACCGCATCACCTACGGCTCGAAGTAGGCTGCAACGGCCGGTCCCGTGCCGCACGGCGCGGGGCCGTTCGGGCTCATGAGAAGAGGATGCTTGATTTGCTTAGACTGACGACGACGCTTGCAGCGGCAGCCGTCCTGATGGCCGGCGCGGTGCAGGCCGATGCCGCGGATATCGCGGCCGGGAAGACCATGTCGGCGCGCTGCTCTGGATGCCACGGGCCGGCTGGAATCGCGGTGACGCCGGACGCGCCCAATCTCGCCGGCCAGAACGAGGCCTATCTCTCGGCGCAGTTGACCGCGTTCCATACCGGGCAGCGCCAGAACGAGATGATGTCGATGATGGCCAAGCCGCTGACCGACGCGCAGATTGCCGATCTCGCCGCCTACTATCACAGCCTGCCGGCGAAGTAGGGGAAGGGCCCGGCGGAGGAGGTCGCCTTGCTGACAATGCCGGTTCCGGACGCCGCCGTGCTCGGGCGCCGCCCGCAGATCGTGGCCGCGCTGCGACGCATCGTGCCCGGCGAGGGCGTGATCGATGTCGAGGAGGAGCGGCGCGTCTATGAGAGCGATGGCCTGACCGCCTATCGGACGCTGCCGATGGTGGTGGTGCTGCCGGAGACGGTGGAGCAGGTGCGCCAGGTGATGCGCTATTGCGGCGAGCATGGCATCAAGGTGGTGCCGCGCGGCGCCGGCACCTCGCTTTCGGGTGGCGCCCTGCCGCTGGCCGATGGCGTGCTGCTCGGCATGGGCAAGTTCCGGCGCATCCTGGAGGTCGATATTCCCAACCGCTGCGCCGTGGTGCAGCCGGGGGTCACCAACCTCGCCATCACCCATGCGGTGCAGGATCGCGGCTTCTATTATGCGCCCGATCCGTCGAGCCAGATCGCCTGCACCATCGGCGGCAACGTGGGCGAGAACTCCGGCGGCGTGCATTGCCTGAAATACGGACTGACCACCAACAACGTAATCGGCATCGAGATGGTGACCATCGCGGGCGAGGTGGTGCGCCTGGGCGGCAAGCATTTCGATGCCGCCGGCTACGACCTGCTCGGCGTGATGGTCGGCTCCGAAGGCCTGCTCGGCGTGGTGACCGAGGTGACAGTGCGCCTGCTGCCGAAGCCACCGGGAGCGCGGGCGCTCTTGGTGGGCTTCCCGAGCGTGGTCGGCGCCGGCGAGTGCGTCGCCGCGATCATCGGCGCCGGCATCATCCCGGGCGGCATGGAGATGATGGACCGCCTCGCGGTGCAGGCGGCGGAAGCGTTCGTGCATGCGGGCTATCCGCTGCAAGCCGAGGCGCTGCTGATCATCGAGCTCGATGGCTGTGCCGCCGAGATCGACCATCTGGTCGCCGCCGTCGAGGACATTGCCGGGCAGCATGGCGCGACCAGTTGCCGGGTCAGCCAGAACGAGGACGAGCGGCTGAGATTCTGGGCCGGTCGCAAGGCGGCGTTCCCGGCGGTCGGCCGCATCTCGCCCGACTATTACTGCATGGACGGCACCATTCCGCGCCGTCGCCTCGGCGACGTGCTGGCGCGCATGAAGCAGATGGAAGGCCAGTACAACCTGCGCGTCGCCAATGTGTTCCATGCCGGCGACGGCAACCTGCATCCTCTGATCATGTATGACGCCAACATCCCGGGCGAGCTTGAGCGTGCCGAGGAATTGGGCAACGACATCCTGCGGCTGTGCGTCGAGGTGGGCGGCGTGCTGACGGGTGAGCACGGGGTCGGCGTCGAGAAGCGTGACCTGATGGGCGCGATGTTCGACGACACCGATCTCGAGCAGCAGCAGCGGCTGAAATGCGCCTTCGATCCGGACAGCCTGCTCAACCCTGGCAAGGTGTTCCCCCAGCTCTGCAAGTGCGCCGAGCTGGGGCGTGTGCACGTGCGTGCCGGCCAGACCCGCTTCCCCGAGCTGCCGCGATTTTGACGGACGCCCCCTGGATGATTAGGTCACGGATGACCAGCTACCGGCCAGCCGATGCCGCCGAGGCCGTCGAGATCGTCGCCTGGGCGGCCGCCGAGAGTCAGGCCCTGGAGATCGTCGGCGGCGGCAGCAAGCGCGGCCTCGGCCGGCGTGTATCGCTCGGGCATACGCTCGATGTCGACGCGCTGGACGGGATCCTCGACTACGAGCCGTCGGAACTGGTGCTGACGGCGCGGGCCGCCACCCCGATGCATGTGATCGCGGCCCGGCTGGATGCGGAGCGGCAGATGCTGTCATTCGAGCCGCCGGATTGGCGCGGCCTGCTCGGCAAAACCGGCGAGCCGACACTGGGCGGCGTGCTGGCGAC
Organism: uncultured Lichenicoccus sp.; assembly: GCA_963693035.2. Taxonomy (GTDB): domain Bacteria; phylum Pseudomonadota; class Alphaproteobacteria; order Acetobacterales; family Acetobacteraceae; genus Lichenicoccus. Next base: position 648,188 of record CAXMMQ010000007.1, on the reverse strand, counting down.
CAACCTGGCCGGGCCGAGGCGGGTGCGGGCGGGGGCGGCGCGGGACCATCTCCTCGGCTTCGCCGCGGTGAACGGGCGCGGCGAGATATGGAAAGCTGGCGGCAAGGTGGTGAAGAACGTCACCGGCTATGATCTGTGCAAGCTGCAGTCCGGCGCCTACGGCACGCTCTCGGTGCTGACCGAGCTGTCGGTGCGGGTGCTGCCGCGCCCGGAGCAGGAATGCAGCGTGCTGTTGCGGGGGCTATCGGACGAGGCGGCGATCGTCGCACTCGCCGATGCGCTGAACACGCCGCACGAGGTCTCGTCGGCGGCGCACCTGCCGGTGGTGGTGGCGGCGCGGTCTGGTGTCCGCGAGGTGGCGGCGGCCGGCGGCGGCATCACCGTGCTTCGGCTCGAAGGGCCGGGCCCGTCGGTCGCCTACCGGGCCGCCGCACTTGAGGCCGCCTCGCACTGCAACGGCCAGGACCGCCTGCGTCTCGACAACGACGCGAGTGCCGCGCTGTGGGCGGAGATCGGCGCGGTGCAGCCGTTGCTGGCCCGCTTGGACAGCCTGGTCTGGCGCGTCTGCCCGACGCCGTCCTCGGCGCCTTCGGTGCTGGGCGCGATCAGGTCAGCCTGCGCTTCGGCGGATGCCTATTATGACTGGGGCGGCGGCCTGCTCTGGATCAGCCTCGATGCCGGCGAGGCCGGTGCCGATTACGGCGTGTCGCTGATGCGCGGAGCGGTCGCACGCGCCGGCGGCCATGCGACTCTGCTGCGCGCCCCGGAGGCCGCGCGTGCGACCTTGCCGGTGTTCCAGCCGGAGGCGGGTCCGCTCAGGGCGCTGGCTGCGCGGGTCAAGGCCGGGTTCGATCCCAGGGGCGTGCTCAATCCGGGACGCATGCAGGAAGAGTTCTGAGAATGCAGACCAGCTTCACCGAGGCGCAGCTCGCCGATCCGGATACCGTCTCCTCCGCCGGTATCCTGCGCGCCTGCGTGCATTGCGGTTTCTGCACCGCGACCTGCCCGACCTATGTGCTGCTCGGCGACGAGCTCGACAGTCCGCGCGGCCGCATCTACCTGATCAAGGACATGCTCGAGCATGACCGGCCGGCCACCGAGAAGGTGGTCAAGCATATTGATCGCTGCCTGTCCTGCCTGTCCTGCATGACCACCTGCCCGTCGGGCGTGAACTACATGCACCTGGTCGACCATGCGCGCCGGCATATCGAGCGGACCTACGAGCGGCCCTGGAAGGATCGCGCGCTGCGCCGGCTGCTGGCGCTGGTGCTGCCGAACACCGGCCTGTTCCGGGCTGCCCTGCTGGCGCAGCGCCTCGGCCGGCCGTTCCTGGCTTGGATGCCGGCACAGTTGCGCGTCCTGACGTCGCTGGCGCCGAAGCAGGTGCCGCGCGCGTCGCCGATGGACCGCCCGCAGGTTCACGCGGCCGAGGGCGTGCGAACCAGGCGGGTGGCGCTGCTGGTCGGCTGTGCGCAACGCGTGCTGGCGCCGGAGATCAACGAGGCGACGATCCGGCTGCTGACCCGGCATGGCTGCGAGGTGGTGGTGAGCCGCGGCGCCGGCTGCTGCGGCGCGCTGACCCATCATCTGGGCGGTGACGCGCATGCGCTGGCGGGCGCGAACATCCTCGCCTGGGCCAGGGAGATCGCCCGTGGCGGCCTGGATGCCATCGTCGTGAATGCGTCCGGGTGCGGCACCACGGTCAAGGATTACGGTTTCATGTTCCGCGACGATCCGGCGCTGGCGGAACAGGCGCGGATGGTGTCGGGACTGGCACGCGACATCAGCGAGGTCATGAGCGAGATCGGACTGCGCGCGCCGGTGGTGGCGACCGGGCAGCGTGTGGCCTATCACAGCGCCTGCTCGCTGCAGCACGGCCAGCGTGTGCAGGACGAGCCCCGAAGGCTGCTGGCGGCGGCGGGGTTCGAGGTGGTCGATGTGCCGGAGGGTCATCTCTGCTGCGGCTCGGCCGGTACCTACAACCTGCTGCAGCCGGAGATCGCAACCCAGTTGCGTGACCGCAAGGTGCAGAATATCGAGCGCACCCGACCGGACCTGATCGCCGCAGGGAATATCGGCTGCATGACGCAGATCGCGACCGGTACCGCAACGCCGGTGCTGCATACGGTGGAGTTGCTGGACTGGGCGACGGGCGCACCGCGGCCACGGAAACTGTTTCCTGCATGATTTTCCGCCGTCCGGTTCGGCACGCACATCTTTTCAGGAGGACCTCATGACCGGAGCGACAGGGCATCCCGTCGGATACAGCGCCCAGGGCACACTGTCGGTAGCCTCGGCGCTTGTCGGGTTCGTGGCAGACGAGGCGCTGGACGGCACCGGCATCGAGCCTGCCGCGTTCTGGAGCGGATATGCCGGTCTGCTGGTGGAGTTGTCGCCGCGGCTGCACAACCTGCTCGCGGAGCGGGACCGGCTGCAGGCCGAGCTCGACCGCTACCATGCCGCGCGCGCGGGCGAGGCGACTGATCCGGATGCCGAGATAAAGCTGCTGCGCCGGATCGGCTATCTCGTGGACGAGCCCGCGCCGTTCAGCATCGAGACCAACGACGTGGATGACGAGATCGCCATCCTCGCGGGGCCGCAGCTCGTGGTACCGGTCACGAATGCACGCTACGCGCTGAATGCCGCGAACGCGCGCTGGGGCAGCCTGTACGACGCGCTGTACGGCACCGACGCCGTCACCGAGGAGGGCGTGTTGGCGCGCGGTCGCGGCTTCAACCGCGAGCGCGCGGCGGAAGTGGTGCGTCGGGCGGCACTGCTGCTCGACCAGATCGCGCCACTGGCGGCTGGCTCGCATGCCTGCGTCACCCGCTATGACGTGCACGGCGGCGCGCTTTCGGTGCAACGCGCCGATGGCACAGTCACCACGCTTGCCGAACCGGCGCAGTTCACGGGCTTCGACGGGCAGGCCTCCGGGCCGCGCGCGGTGCTGCTGCGTCATCACGGGCTGCATGTGGAACTGCTGCTCGACCGTGCGCATCCGATCGGCCGCAACAGCGCGTCGGGTCTTGCGGACGTCGTGCTCGAGGCGGCACTGAGCACCATCATCGATTGCGAGGACAGTGTCGCGGCCGTCGATGCCGAGGACAAGGTGCTGGTCTACCGCAACTGGCTCGGCCTGATGCAGGGCACGCTGTCGGCCGCCTTCGAGAAGGGTGGTGAGACGTTGCAGCGCCGGCTCGCCAAGGATCGCCGCTACACCACCCCCGACGGCGGCAGCCTGACGCTGCCCGGTCGCAGCCTGATGCTGATACGCAATGTCGGCCATCACATGTTCACCGACGCGGTGCTGGATGCGGATGGAAACCCGACACCGGAAGGCTTCCTCGATGCGGCCCTGACCAGCCTGTGCGCGCTGCATGATCTGAAGACCGCCAATTCTCCGCACGAAGACCGCACGCGCAACAGTCGCAAGGGCTCGGTATATATCGTCAAGCCGAAGATGCACGGGCCCGACGAGGTCGCACTCACCGACGCGCTGTTCGGGGCCGTCGAACGCCTGCTCGGGCTCGCGCCGTACACCCTCAAGCTCGGCATCATGGACGAGGAGCGTCGCACCAGCGCCAATCTTGCTGCCTGCATCGAGCGCGCGCGGCAGCGGGTAGTGTTCATCAATACCGGCTTCCTCGATCGCACCGGCGACGAGATCCACACCGCCATGCAGGCAGGCCCGGTGGTGCGCAAGGCGGCGATCAAGTCGACGCCGTGGATCACCGCCTACGAGCAGCGCAACGTCGCCATCGGGCTCGCTTCGGGACTGCGCGGCCGGGCGCAGATCGGCAAGGGCATGTGGGCGGCGCCCGATCGCATGGCCGAGATGCTGAGCACGAAGTCGGGCCATCCGAAGGCGGGTGCGAGCACCGCCTGGGTGCCATCGCCGACGGCCGCCACCCTGCATGCGCTGCACTATCACGAGGTCGATGTGGCGGCGCGTCAGGATGCGCTGGCGGGCGATGCGCCGGCACCGCTGGCGACGCTGCTGACCGAGCCGCTGCTCGGCAACGATCGGCCGGATGCGGCGTCGATCGCGCAGGAGCTCGACAACAACGTGCAGTCGATCCTCGGCTACGTGGTGCGCTGGGTGGACCAGGGCGTCGGCTGCTCGAAGGTGCCGGACCTGGACGATGTCGGGCTGATGGAGGACCGCGCGACGCTGCGCATCTCCAGCCAGCACATCGCCAACTGGCTGCAGCATGGCCTGGTGGATAAGGCGCAGGTGATCACGTCGCTGCGTCGGATGGCGGGTCTCGTCGATCGCCAGAATGCGGGCGATCCGCTGTATCGGCCGATGGCGCCAGACTATGACGGGCCGGCCTTCCAGGCGGCGAGCGACCTGGTGTTCAAGGGTTCCACGCAAGCCAACGGCTATACCGAAGAAACACTGCACCACTGGCGCCGGGAGGCAAAGCGACGGCAGACTGCCGCCTGACGATTGTTCGGGGCGCATTCGAAGCGGGTTCTGGTCGTGGGTGCCGGTGTGACCGGCGGGTATTTCGGCGGCAGGCTGGCGCAGGCGGAGCGTGACGTCAGCTTCCTGGTGCGTCCCGCGCCGGCGTCGCACCTGCGCGAGCGCGGACTGCAGATCGTCAGTCCGCACGGCGACGTCACGCTGCAGCCCAGGCTGGTGCTCGCCAACGGAGTGCGCGACCCGTCCGATGTCGTGCTGCTGGCGGTGAAGAGCTTTGCCTTCGGGGCCGCTGTCGAGGACGTGGCGCCCACGATCGGTGCCCGTATCGGTGCCCGTGTCAAAGGTGATCACAGCACGCATAGAACCTACAGCGATGTCATCTGTGGATCTCAGACAAGTCCAAGAACATCGTCCTCAGGAGCTGGGATCTACCAAAGAGCTGGCTTCGGTCGTGTCGGGTTGGCAGTCAAGAACTCCTACTGGACACGTTCTAATTCGTGTCCCCAGGATCTTGAGGAAGATGTCCCGGCTGCGCTTTGCAGTCTCACCCGAGTATGGCTGCGATATGTTGCAGTGGCCGGAAGCCTGCTGGATCGAGGCTTCTCGTTTGACGACAGTCGCTATGACGCGCTCCGTGCCAGGCTGGGTTGTCACGACAAACCACCGGGCCAGGCAACAGAAGATGACGGGCCCTTTATCGACTTCTTCCGCTGATCCTTGGGGAGCGCGCCTTCCGCCTGCCCGGTAGCGCCGCCGACGCCACGAGCACCGGCGCCGGGTCGGCTTCGTCGGGCACCGCGCAGAGCCCGGCCCGGGTCATCCAGCCGCCGAGCCGGGGTCCCGCGGTCACGCAGGCGAACGGCACCGCGAGCAGGCAGCCGGCGAGCGTCGGCGCTGCCCAGGCCAGCGCGCCCGGCGCCACGCGCAGCAGCACCAGCGCGAAGCCGATCCCGAACAGCAGTTGCGGCCACAGCCCGCGCAGGGCGTCCCGCACGGTCAGCGCCTGGCCGTCGCGCTGCTGCGCCTCCCAGATCACCCGTCGCCCGAACACCAGCCCGGCGATGAAGCGCGCCTGCGCCACCATCATTACCGGGCCGATCAGCACGGTGAACAGGCCGTCCGCGCCCGCACCCGCGAGCAGCCGCCCGGCGCCCCCCCAGCGCCGTCGTTCGGCAGGCCGCAGCAGCACGTCGAGCACGCCGAGCAGGCGCGGGGCGAAGCCCAGCGCCAGCATGCCGAAATAGAGCCCGAAGGCGAGCCGGTCCGGCAAGTGTCCACGCGCGGGCGCCAGGCCGTGCGCGATGCCTGCCGCCAGCATCAGCAGCATCGAGGGCGCGCCGAGATACATCGCAATTGCATTGGCGAGCTGGAAGCGTCCCATCGGATGCAGCCGCAGGCGCCCGATCAGGCGCAGATACTGCATGTTGCCCTGGCACCAGCGCAGGTCGCGGCGGATGAAGTCGGGCAGGCTCGGCGGGTTCTCCTCCCAGGAGGCGAACTCGTCGGCGATCACCCGCACCTCCCAGCCCGCCGCACGCATCAGCGCCGCCTCGACCTGGTCGTGGCTCAGCACATGTCCCGACAGCGGCGAGCGCCCCGGCAGCACCGGCAACGCGCAATGCTCGATGAAGGGCTGCAGCCGCAGGATCGCGTTGTGGCCCCAATAGGGCCCGCTCGACCCCTGCCACCAAGTGATCCCGGTGGTGTGCGTGCGCATGCCGTGCCGCATGCCGAACTGGAAGATGCGGGCAAAGGCGGTGGTCGCTGGGCGCCCGACCACCAATGTCTGCAGGATGCCGAGTCGGAGGTTGGCCTGCATCACCCGCACCAGCCGCAGCATGGCGTCGCCCGACATCAGGCTGTCGGCATCGAGGGCGAGCATGAAGTCGTATCGACTGCGATGCGACACGGCGAAGTCTCGCAGGTTGCCGGCCTTGAAGCCGGTATTTGCCGAGCGTCTGCGATAATGCAGCGACGGGTCATCGGCAAAGGCCGTAATCTCGCTTGCAACGATGTCCGGGCGCACGCTGTCGCTCAGAACGTGGACGTCGCAGAAGGCACCGCCCGGAAGTTCGTGCAGGCTCGCGCGCATGGCGGCGATCCGGGCCGCCACGCGTGCGACCTCCTCGTGCCTGATCGCGATGCAGATCGCGGTGCGCGTCAGGATCGGTGTATCCGCCGAGGTCAGCCGGAGCGCCGGGTTGGTGTAGCCGGCCGGATCGCGCACGGTGCGCAGGATCACGAAGCCGATCACCGAGTTCCAGAACGCCAGCAGCGTCCAGGGCAGGCCGAACAGGAACAGCGCCAGCACGATCGCGCCCGGCCAGGACCAGCCGTCAACGCCGATGATACGCGCCATCAGCAGCCCGAGCCCGAGCCAGCTCGCGAGGTTCAGCGAAAGCACCAGCGCGCGGCGCTGGCCGAGCCCATCTTCCCGGGAGAGAACCGGCTCAACCGCTATGTCCACGAACCACGCCTCCCGTCACCATCGCTTGAGGCAGCCGCCCCGCCCGGTCGCCTCGCGTTCCTGCCACATGCTGAGAACTCTCCTGTGCCTCGCCATACTGCTGGTCGGCCGCCCTGCCGCCTCCGCATGGCCCGATCCTGATACGGTGCGGGACGTCACCGCGTTGCGGGTGACGCTCGACAGCAGCGATGCTTCAATGCCGTCGGAGAGCGGAGGGGCGCCGGCGCGTACCGTGCTCGCGCTGCTCTACCTGCCGCGCGGCGCATCTTCCAGGCATCGGGTGCCGGCGGTAATGCTGATGCACGGCTCGGTCGGCAACTACGAGGGGCGTGGCTAACGCTACGGGCTGCCGCTCGCCGAACGCGGCGTGGCGGTGCTGGTGGTGGAGACCTATTCTTCGCGCACCGATCTCGCGACCTCGTTGATCGGCCAGGCGCTGCACATCACCGAGACGATGGTCGACGCCGACGCCCATGTCGCCTACTACGCCCCCTGCATGGCCCGCTTCGCCGACAGCCGCACCACCGGCGCGCCGCTGCTGATGCTCTATGGCGGCCGCGACCAGCTCATCCATCCGGACCGGTGCGCCGAGATCGCGCGCGATTCGCGCGGCGGCGGCAGCGCGGTCACCAGCATCGAGTATCTCTCGGCGGTGCAACAGTGGGACGGCGAGATGCAGCCGCGGCTGACCGGCCGGCACCTCGCCGACTGCCGCTTCCGGGTCGACCAGTACGGCATCGTGCACGACGTCGGCAGCGGATACGCGATGAGCGGCTGGCTGATGCGCGGGCTGGTGCTGGCAGCCTGCACCGGCAGTGCGCCCTGGCAGATTGGACGCAGCGAGGCGGTGGTGGCGCGATCGAACGCGGACCTGCTGCGGTTCCTGGCCCGTGTCCTCGACGATCCGGCGCTTGCCCCCTGATCCGGCGTCAGAGCTTTTCCCGATCAAGGTGGATCGCTGAAAGTCTCTGGTTCTCCGTTTCGGCGAGCATTTTCATCCGATCGAGGAGCAAGGTCGATCGGATGATGCTCTTTCTCACCGGGCCAGCCAGTCCGCCACCGCCTCGCGAACAAAGCGTTCGTCCTCCGGGCTGCGGCTCGGGCTACCGGCGCGGTGCCCCCAGATCGACGGGATCGGCCGCAACGCGGCATGGCGCAGATGCGACAACTCCGCCTCGTTGTCGGCAACCCGGAAATACAGGTCGGTGGTCGCCGGCATCAGCAGCATGCGCGCCTCGATCGCCGCCAGCGCCCGATCGAGATCGTGGTCGTAGAGGGCATTGGCGCTGATGTCGCCAGCGTCCCAGGTGCGCGCCTGGGCGTGGAGGTCCGCGGCATGGCATGAGGTGAAGCCGGGCTCCCACTCGCGGTCGAGGAAGTCATCGAGGCTGGTGGCGGTTCGTAGATGCAGTCCGGCGCGATACCAGTCCTGGCTCATCGCCCAGCCGGCATAGATGCGGGCGAAGGCGCGCAACGCCGCGCGCGGCTCGGCACCGAAGCGACCACCGCCGAGATGCTCGGGTGCTGCTTCCAGCGTCGCCAGCAGCGACTGCAGGAGCACCCGGTTATGCGTCGACGTGCGCGCACTGCCGCAGACCACGATCGCGCGCTCGACCTCGTGCGGGTGCAGGGCGGCCCAGTGGTAGGCCTGCTGCGCGCCCATCGAGAAGCCGTACACGCAGGCCAGCCGCTCGATGCCGAACCGCTCGCGCAGCAGCCGGCGCTGGGCGGCGACGTTGTCCGCGGTGGTGACCAGCGCCGGATAGTCGTCCTGCCTGGACGGGCTGGAGGACAGGCCGTTGCCGAACATGTCCGGCGTCAGGATGAACCAGCGCGTCGGGTCGAGGATACGGTCCGGCCCGATCAGCCAGTCCTGGTCGTCATGCGTGGCGCTGTAGCTGGTCGGATACAGGATCACATTGTCCCGCGCCGGCGCCAGCGTGCCGTAGCTCTTCCAGGCGAGGCGCGTACGCGCGAGGATACTGCCGCCCTGCAGCGCGAGATCGCCGAGATCGAAGGATCCGGTCTCGGTGGGCCAGGTCGGACCGGAAGGCATTTGACACGCTCCTCGCGCGAGTGGACGGGGATCTCCGTCCCGCCCGCCGCTCACGGTGCTACGGCCGCGCCGCACGGCGCGGTCCCTCCGGGCTTCAAGGCAAGGATCTCGCGCGCCATGCGATAGCAGTTCACCAGGGGGCCGGGATAGCGCCACCAGACGGTCGCATAGTCGCCGTGCTCGTCCTCGACGGTTCCCATTCCGCATGTCACGGCCTCCCCCTTCGGCAGCATGAAGCCGGTGCCAAGGATCCGGCATCGCAGCATCGATGCACGACAAGATCGTCAGGACACGCCAGTGTTGACGCGCAGTTCACGGTCAGGTGGATCCGGGCGAGCCTGCGCGCTGTGGCCCGCAACGAAGGAGGGCGCGCGTGCACAGCGAGACCGCCAGGGCGCTCTGGATCGTCGGGCCGGGCCGCGCCGAGCTCAGGCAGGTGGCGAGGGCGGTTCCCGCACCCGGCGAGGTCGGCGTGCGCGCGCTGCAGAGCGGGATCAGTCGTGGCACCGAGGCGCTGGTTTATGCCGGCCGGGTGCCTCCCGGCGAGTGGCAGCGCATGGCCTGCCCGTTCCAGTCGGGCGCGTTCCCGTTCCCGGTGAAATACGGCTACGCCATGGTCGGCGTCATCGAGGCCGGAGCGCCGGCACGGCTCGGCCAGCGGGTGTTCTGCCTGCATCCGCACCAGGATCGCTTCATCGTCCCCGAAGCGGCGGCGCTGGCCGTCCCCGACGACGTGCCGACCACGCGCGCGGTGCTCGCCGGCCAGATCGAGACCGCCCTGAATGCGACCTGGGACGCGGCGCCGCGCATCGGCGACAGCATCGCCGTGGTCGGCGGCGGCACCATCGGCTGCCTGGTGGCGTGGCTGTGCGCGCTTATGCCCTCGATGCAGGTCACGCTGGTCGACATCGAGCCCGGCCGCGCGGAGGTAGCGGCGGCACTCGGCTTCGGCTTCGCGCTGCCGGCCGCAGCCCCGCGCGGCTGCGACCTGGTGTTCCATGCCTCGGGCACCGGCGCGGGGTTGGCCACCGCGATCGAGTGCGCCGGTTTCGAGGCAGAGCTGATCGAGCTGAGCTGGTACGGCGACGCGCCGGTCACCGTGCCGCTCGGCGGCGCGTTCCACAGCCAGCGCCTGGCCCTGCGCGCCTCCCAGGTCGGCATGGTGGCACCCGCACGACGCGCCCGCCGCAGCCGCGGCGACCGGCTGGCGCTTGCGCTTTCGCTCGCCGCCGACCCCAGGCTGGACGTGCTGGTGCGCGATGCGCGCCGTTTCGAGAGCCTGCCCGGCGTACTCGACCGCATCCTTGGTGCGCCGGGCGCATTGATGCATCGTGTGCTGTACGGGGAGTGATCCGGCATGTTCGCCGTCGAGGTGCGCGACCACATCATGATCGCCCACAGCCTGCCGTCCGAGGTGTTCGGGCCGGCGCAGCGGCTGCACGGCGCCACCTTCGTGATCGACGTCGCGTTCTTCCGCGAGACCCTGCCGCCCGACAATATCGTCGTCGATATCGGCCGCGCGCTCGAGACGCTGCGCGCGGTGCTGGCGCCGCTGAACTACGCCAATCTCGATGCCGATCCAACGCTGGCCGGTCAGCTCACCACCACCGAGTTCCTGGCCCGCACGGTCTTCGAGCGCATGGCGCAGGCGCGCGACGAGGGGCTGCTTGGGCCGCACGCAAGCGGCGTCACGAGGATGCGGGTCACGCTGAGCGAGAGCCATCTCGCGAGGGCCTGGTATGAAGCCGACCTGTCGTGAGCCCCCCTGTCGCGACATCGGCTTCGCCGTGCCTGGATCATTGGCGACCCACACCGGCGGCTATGGCTACGACCGAAGACTGATCGCGGCGCTGCAGGAGCGTGGCCTGCCGGTGCGGCACCTGCGATGGCCGGCAGCATTTCCGGCGCCGGACGCGGACGACCTGGCGCAGGTCGCGCGGTCACTGCAGGCGTGGCCTGACGGATCGGTGGTGATCATCGACGGGCTCGCCTTTGGCGCGATGCCGGCGCAGGCGGCCGCCGAGGCGCGCCGGCTGGCTCTGGTGGCGGTGGTGCATCATCCGCTGGCGCTGGAGCCCGGCGCACGGTCCGGCCTGCTGGCCTCTGAACGTGCGGCCCTGCGCCACGCGCGTGCGGTCATCGCCACCAGCGCCACCACGGCCAATTTCCTTGTGTCCGACTACGGCGTTCCCGCGCAGCGCCTGCTGGTCGCACCCCCCGGCACCGATCCGGCCCCGCTCGCGGCCTGCATCGGCCAGCCACCGCGGCTGCTCTGCGTCGGCGCCATCACGCCGCGCAAGGGCCACGACACGCTGGTCGCGGCCTTGGCGGAGGTCGCGGATCTGGACTGGCTTTGCACCCTCGCGGGCGATCCGACGCGGGCGCCGGACTTCGAAAGTGCCGTCCAGCGGCAGATCCAGGCAGCCGGGCTCGCCGACCGCATACGCGTCGCGGGCGAGGTGGCGGGTGTCGGACGGTTGTATCAGGCCGCCGACCTGTTCGTGCTCGCCAGCCGGCACGAGGGCTTCGGCATGGCGCTTGCCGAGGCGCTGGCGCATGGCCTGCCGGTGATTGCGACCCGCGCCGGCGCGATCCCGGCGCTGGTGCCTCAGGCAGCCGGTGCGCTGGTGCCGCCCGGCGATCCGGAGGCGCTCGCGCAGGCGCTGCGCCGGCTGCTCAGCGATCCCGAGGCCAGGCGTCGGGCCGCGGCCGTGGCGCGTGCGGCGGGCCAGGCGCTACCCGGCTGGGATCTGGCCACCGACCGCGTCGAGGACCTGCTGCGAAGTCTCATGTCCGGTCCTGCAGCGCCGCCAGCGTCGCCTTGAGGCGCAGGATGTCCGCGGCGCAAGGCGGCACGCTTGCCAGATACTGGTCGCTCAATGCCAGCGCCCGGGCGGGTGTGAGCGCCTTGGTCTTGGACTGCCAGGCATCGAGCATCGCGATGTGCTGCAGCAGGAACCGCCTCGTTGCAGGCGAAGGACCATCGCCTGTCGAAGGGTGGACCAGTTTTTGCTGATCCGGCGTCGGGGTGAAGCGGTCGGGTCCGGGCATGGATGAGGGAACCCCAGCTGCGTCGGTCCGAACCGTAGCAGCCGGATGTTAATCACCCATGAACGGCGCGATCCGCATCGCCTCGCAGATCGAAGTCGAACAGCACGTCCGCGCCGAGCCGATGCGTGGTGCACGGCGGCCGCATCGCCTGTTCCATGCGCGCGATCGGCGGCAGGCACAGACCGGTCGGGCCGGAGCCGATCAGCACCGGGCTGACGCAGACATGCAGCCGGTGCAGCGCGCCCGCGGCAAGGAACGCCGAGACGGTGTGGCTGCCGCCCTCGACCAGCAGGCGCCGCAGGCCGCGCCGGCCGAGGCTGTCGACCAGGGCGTGCGGATCGATCCGGCCGTCGCGCGCCGGCAGCACGCAGGGCTCGATGCGGGACGGCCGCGCACCGGTCGCCGCCTGGATCGCCAGGCAGGCCACGTCGTCGTCGGCCAGCACCCGGGCGCCGCGCGGCAGCCGGAAGTTGGGGTCGATCACCACCCGCGCCGGACAAGCGCCCTCGACCAGGCGGACGGTGAGCTGCGGGTCGTCGGCCAGCACGGTGCCGATGCCGACCACCACCGCGTCGGCCCAGGCGCGCAGCCGGTGCAGGTGCCGGATGGCCTCGGCGCCGCCGATGGTGCGTGAGTGTCCGGTCGGCGTCGCGATGCGGCCGTCGAGCGACTGGCCAAGTTGCCCGACCACGTACACGCCGGATGCGGCTTCGATCGGGCCGCAGGGCGTCTCGTCGCCGGCCGTCACTATTCCGACGCCGAACGAAATGCCCGCGCCCGCGTTGGCTGCATTCTCTCCCTCGTTTCCTCGCCTCGGAGCCGCCGCATGCTGACCATCCTGATCGTCGTTCTCATCATCCTCGCACTCGGTGGCGGCGGCTATGGCTTCAGGTCGGGCTGGTACGGCGGCTCCCGCGGCACCGGCTTCAACGGCCTCGGGCTGCTGCCGATCATCCTGATCATCATCGTGCTGTTCCTGCTGTTCGACCACACCGGCAGCGTCGGCCCCGCTCCCTGATAGGGCGGGTGCGGATGCTTCAGGCCGGCCGCGTCATGTGGAAGAACGCTTCCGGTTCGACCTCGAGGTAGGCCGTCGGACCGCCGCCGCGCAGGATCGGACGCGCGGCGGCGGTGTCGTAGATGCCGTCGCTTATAAGGCTGCGCTCGATATGCACCGCGACCACCTGGCCGAGGGTCAGCCAGGTCTGCACCGCTGCGCCCTCGAGATCGTGCAACTGTATCTGCTGCAGCAGCCGGCACTCGAAGGCGACCGGGCTTTGGCCGACGCGCGGCACGTCGATGAGCCGGCTCGGTATCGGCGTGAGTCCGGCCAGCACGAACTCGTCGATCTCCGGCCCGACGCTGGCGGCGCTTGCATTCATTGCCTCGGCCAGTGGGCGGGTGGCGAGGTTCCAGACGAACTGCCCGGTAGCCGCGATGTTGGCGACGCTGTGCTTCCAGCCGGTGGACGCAAAGCCGATGATCGGCGGCGTGTAGTTGAACGCGTTGAAGAAGCTGTAAGGCGCTAGGTTGAGCGCGCCGGTGGCGCTGCGGCTGGCGATCCAGCCGATCGGACGCGGCCCGACGATGGCGTTGAACGGGTCGTGGCGTAGCCCGTGCCCTTGGGCAGGCTCATAGCTGTGCATCGAAGCGGCCTCGAAGCTGTGCGCCGGACTGCTGTGCATGGCTGATCCTATTTGCTTTGTCCGGGCGCTGAACGCGGGCTCGCTCAGCACGGCTGCAGCCCGGCGGCAAAGCGCCTGCCGTTGGCGACGTAGCTGGCGGCCGACCGCCGCAGACTCTCGATTTCGGCCTCCGACAGCACGCGCGCGAGTTTCGCCGGGACGCCGAGGATCAGCGATCCGTCCGGGAAGATCCTGCCCTCGGTCACCAGCGCATTGGCGCCGACCAGGCAGTCGCGGCCGATGACGGCGCCGTTTAGGATGGTGGCGCCCATGCCGATCAGGCTGTTGTCGCCGATGGTGGCGCCATGGACGATGGCGCGATGGCCGATCGTGCAGCCGGCGCCGATGCCGACCGGATAGCCTTTATCGACATGCAGGACCGCGCAGTCCTGCACGTTGGAGCGGTCGCCGACGGTGATGGTGTCATTGTCCCCGCGCAGCACCGCGCCGAACCAGACCGAGACGTCGAGGCCCAGGCGCACCTGTCCGAGAAGGACGGCGTCGGGCGCCACATAGGCGCGTGAGGCATCCGAGAACACCGGTCCGGTGCCGTCGAGCAGGTAGAGCGGCATCGTGGACTCCGTGCGAGTGCTGCCTCGCGGTCAACGATAGGGCCCCTGGTTCGAACGACAAGCCGCGCCAGCCTGGTAACAGGACGCCGGAGCCGGACTTGTATCGGCGGACCAGGAGTTCATGATCAAGGCGACCGCGTTGATCCCATCAAGCTGTCGAAGTCGCTCAGGCGGTGCCTGTTGAAGTCCAGACGCGGCGACTGGGCGCCGGACATGCCGCTGCTGGTCTAGCGCTGCGTGGCGCGGCACCGGCGGCTGCCGAACCTCCCGCGGCCGCGGCGCTCCACCGAAGAGATGCCGTGGCGGATCATGTTCGACCGCAGGCCGATCCAAGGCGTCATGGCCGACAAGTCCGCGGTGCGCGAGCATGTGCGTCAGTGGGTCCGCGAGCAGGTGCTGCCGAAGCTGCTGCACGTCACCGCCGATCCGCGGGGCATTCCGTTCGACGCCATGCCAGAGAAATCAGTCGTCAAACCGACGGTGCCATCTGGGTGCAGGTGGTGACGGAGGCTGGGAAGCTGCCGGACCCCGCGCTGGACGCCATCTACCGCAAGGGGCCTGGCGGCTGATCCCGTTCCTGATCCTGTCTCTCTTCTGTCCGTTTCGACCGCATCAATGTCGGCTTCGCCAGGCTGCAGATGCTGCGCGACCTCGGCTTCAGCGATGCGGTGTTCGGCGCCGCCGGGATCGCGCTGATCAACGCGCTCGGCAACATCGCCGGCTTCTCCTCGCCGTTCCTGCTCGGGCTGCTGACGCAGGCGACCGGCACCACAGAGGCCGGCATGTGCGGGATCGCCGGCATCGTCTGGCTCGGTGCCTGCCTGGTGTTCCTGACCCCCGCCAGACTGGTCAATCGGTAGCAAAGCCCGCTCGATCGGCTAAGCTCGGGACAACGATAACAAGGGGAGGGCGCCGCCATGGCCGGAACGGTCCAGGCGACCGCGCAGATACGCCAGCCGATGCGCACGCGCATGCCGGCGGCACGCTGGATCATGGTCTGGCTGTGCTTCCTGGCACTCGCGGTGAACTACACCGACCGGGCCAACCTTGCGGTCGCGACCCCCAGCATCAAGCAGGCGCTCGGCGTCGACAACACCACCATGGGGCTGCTGCTCGGCTCGTTCTTCTGGACCTACGCGCTGATGCAGTTGCCGGCCGGCTGGTTGGTGGACCGCTACGGCGCGCGCCTGATGTTCCCGATCGCGGTGTGCTGGTGGTCGCTGTTCACCGCACTCACCGCGGTGGCCAACTCGGCGGCCGCGCTGTTCGGCTTCCGGCTGCTGCTCGGCGCCGGCGAGGCGGGCGGCTATCCGGCCTCGGCGCGCGTGGTATCGCGCTGGTTTCCGCCGCACGAGCGCGGCTTTGCCTCCTCGATCTTCGATTCCGGCTCGCGTGTCGGCAACCTCGCGGCCATCCCGCTCTGCGCCTGGCTGATCGGCTCGTTCGGCTGGCGCGTCTCGTTCGTGGTGACCGGCCTGCTCGGCTTCGTCTGGGCCGGTGCCTGGCTGCTGATCTACCGCAAGCCCGAGCAGCACCCGGACGTGACCTCGGAGGCGCTGCGCGAGATGGACGAGAGCCGCGCGGCGCCGGCCACCGGCGAGCCGCCGATGCGCTGGATCTCGCTGTTCCGCTACCGGACCATCTGGGGAATGATGATCGGCTTCTTCTGCCTCAACTTCGTGATCTACTTCTTCATCACCTGGTTTCCGACCTACCTGATGACGGCAAGGCATTTCTCGCTCAAGCAGTTTGGCACGCTCGGGCTGATCCCGGGCCTGATCGCAGTCCCCGGCGGCTGGCTCGGCGGCTTCACCTCGGACTGGCTGTACCGGCGCGGCTGGAGCCTGACCGCCGCTCGCAAGACCTGCCTGGTCGGCGGCATGCTGCTCTCCTCGGTGATCACGCTGGCCGCCGTGGTGCCGGCCGCCTGGATGGCGCTGGTGCTGTTCGGGATCGCCTATGCCTCGCTCGCCTTCACTGCCGCGTCCATCTGGTCGCTGCCGGGCGACGTGGCGCCGACGCGGGCGCAGGTAGCCTCGATCGGCGGCATCCAGAACTTCGCCTCCAACCTTGCCGGCGTGGTGACCACCAGCTTTACCGGGGTGATGCTGACCATAACGCACGGCTCCTTCGTGATCCCGCTCGCCACCGCCGGCGGGCTGTGCCTGGTGGGAGCGGCCACCTATCTGTTCGTGGTCGGCCCGATCGCGCCGCTGCCGGTGCTTGCAGAACGCCGACGCGGCGGCGACCGGACCGATAGGTAGTTTCCGAAGCTGCCGCCGACAGTACCTCGTTGGTTACAGTCCGCGCCGGCGCTCGGTGATACGCTCAGGCGAGCCACGACGCGATGGATGGACGCACGCGGAGGAAGCGGATGTACAGCCGTTCCAGCACCGCCAGCACATGGCGGTTGCGCGCTACGAGCCCGAGCGGCCGAAGCAGCGGGATGCGACGCCACATGGCGGCGAAGGCGGCGGCGCCCGACAGCAGCCGTCCCTCCTCCTCGGCGTGGAACCGTGCCAGCAGCGCCGCCCGGTCGAGCGGGCAGTCGGCCGGCCCGGCACCCGGCGAGACATCTCGGAACGCGATGGCGTGCGCGCGGTCGAGCCTGCGCATCAGCGCGACCTCGCGGCGGCAGAGCGGACAGCCACCATCATACCAGACGATCAGAGCAGGATCTT
The DNA here is from genome assembly GCA_963693035.2 of uncultured Lichenicoccus sp. Classification (GTDB taxonomy): domain Bacteria; phylum Pseudomonadota; class Alphaproteobacteria; order Acetobacterales; family Acetobacteraceae; genus Lichenicoccus. The sequence continues at coordinate 631,250 of CAXMMQ010000007.1, read as the reverse complement.
TCGCCATCGCCGAGCCAGCGCGCCGCCGCGGCGGCGGTTCCGGCTCAGATGTCCTGGTTCTGCGGCAGGATCACCAGGTCGCGGATCGTCACGTGCGGCGGCCGGGTCAGCATGAAGACCACCGCCTCTGCGACATCCTCCGAGCGCAGGCCCTCGCGGCTGGCAACCCTGGCGTCGATGGCGTCCGCGTCGCTGTAGCCCCAGAGCTCGTTCAGCACGATGCCCGGGGCGATGGAACCCACGCGTATGCCGCTGGCCGCGACCTGCCGGCGTACGCCATGCACGAAGGCCTGCACCGCGTGCTTGCTGGCGCTATACACCGGCTCCATGTGCAGGGCCTGATGGCCGGAGATCGAGCTGGTCACCACGATGTCGCCGCCGCGCTGCTCGATCATGCCGGGCAGCACGGCCCGCACCGCGCGGAACACGCTGTTTACATTCACCGACAGCATCTGGTCCCACTGGTCTGGATCCGCCTCGACGGCGATGCCCGGATAGAACAGCCCGGCATTGGCGAGCAGCACGTCGATGCGGCCGTAATGTGCGAGCGTCATTGCCACCATGCGCTCGACATCGGCGGGCAAGGCGAGGTCGGCCTGCACCACCAGTCCCGCGGCGGGGCCGATCTCGGCCTGCAGCGCCTCCAGCCGCGGCAGCGAGCGTGCCGACAGCGCCACGTGCGCGCCGAGGGAGGCGAGCGAGCGGACCATCGACCGGCCGATCCCGGAGCTTGCGCCCGTGACGAGGACCACCTTGCCGCCGAGTTCCTGGTTCATGCTGCCCTCATCCGATGCCCACACTTCTCCGGCAGCTCCGCCGGCCGGCGCCAGAGGATGCGCGGCAGAGCGCCGCGTCAATCCCGGCCGGCCGCAGGCCGCCGTAGAGCGGGTCTGCCGCGCCACGAAGCAGCCCGGGCAGGTGATATCGTTTCTTGCACGCGCAGACTTTGCAAAGTTGACGGTGACGACCGGGCGCCGGGATCGCCGCGCAATCCTGCGAGTTGTTTCAGGCTTTATCGGTGCTGTGATCATCATGCTTGACATTAAGCGGTTGTCTGGGCTCAGATATTGATCCGCCGATATATTTCGCGAAATGAGTGGCGTCCATCGCCTAATCGAGACAAATTTCGGAACGGGAACCGGGTCGCCTGATGACAGACCTGTTGGCGAAATCAGCACTGCCGGCGCTTCTTTCCGAGCAGCGGCCGCGTTCCTGGCGATCGGGCCTCGATCGTCCTGTCGCGTCGCGGGACCTGCGCGACGTGGCGCTCGACCATATCCGGCTGGCCCTGTGCATCTTCGACGGCCAGCACCGGCTGGCCATGTTCAACCGGCAGTTCGTCAGGCTGTACGACCTTGCGGAGAGCGGGCTGCGCACCGGCATGACGGAGCGCGAGGTCGTGGACCTGCGTTGCGCCGCCGGCACCGGGCCGAACATCGCCGCCGAGCCCTATGCCCGTTGGCGCGAGCAGGTCGGCAGCACGGGACAGGTGTCCGACACCGAGGTGACGCTGAGCAACGGCCGCGTGCACGTCATCCATACCGAGCCGATCGCCGATGGCGGCTGGGTCTCGACGATCGAGGATATCACCGAGCGCTGCTGGGCCGAAGCCCGGGTCCGCCACATGGCGCACCACGACGCGCTCACCGGGCTGCCGAACCGCAACCTGTTCAGCGAGCGGCTGGAGCGCGCCCTGGCGCACCTGCGCGACCGCACGCCGGTTCTGGCCGAACCCGGGATGGTGTCGGACGACGGCGAGGCGGCGGACCCGCAGGACGAGCCGCTGGTGGCGGTGATGTTCCTCGATCTCGACGGCTTCAAGGCGGTCAACGACACGCTGGGTCACGCCGGCGGCGACGAGATCCTGCGGCAGGTGGCGCACCGCCTCATGCACTGCGTCCGCGGCCAGGACACCGTGTCCCGTCTCGGCGGCGACGAGTTCGCCATCCTGCTCGAAGGCCTGTGGTCGCCCGAGCAGGCCGCCGACGTCGCCCGGCGCGTCATCGACATCGTCTCCGAGCCGATCATGCTGGATGCACGGCAGGCCGGGGTCGGGGTCAGCGTCGGCATCACGCTGTGCGCGCGCGAGGATGCCGAAGAGGAGCCGGCGCTGCTGCTGCGCCAAGCCGACGTGGCCCTGTACCAGGCCAAGAGCGAGAGCCAGGGCACCTACCGGTTCTTCCAGGATGGCATGCACGCCGCCCTGCACCGCCACCACGCTGCGGAGTGCGAACTGCGCCGGGCGCTGGCCAACGACGGCTTCGAACTGCACTTCCAGCCGATCGTGGCGCTGGACCGGCACCGCATCGTCGGCGCCGAGGCTCTGCTGCGCTGGCATCATCCGGAACGCGGCCTGCTGCCGCCCTCGGAATTCGTGGCGCTCGCGGAAGGTGCCGGCCTGATCGGCGAGATCGGCGCCTGGGTGCTTCGCACCGGCTGCGCCGCGGCGGCGCGCTGGCCGGGACTGTGCCTCGCCGTCAATCTCTCGCCGGTGCAGGTGCGCCAGCCGGGCCTCGTCGAGCAGGTCACCGCGGTGCTGGCGGCCACCGGGCTGCCGCCGCACCGGCTGGAGTTGGAGATCACCGAGGGGCTGCTGCTGCACGACAGTGCCGGGACGCTCTCGACGCTGGCCCGCCTGCGCGCACTCGGCATCGGCGTGGTGCTGGATGATTTCGGTACCGGATATTCCAGCCTGAGCTACCTGCGGCGCTTCCCGTTCAGCAAGATCAAGGTCGATCGCAGCTTCGTTGCCAACATGTCGGTCGATGTCGGCGCGACCGCCATCGTCGAGGCGGTGGCAACGCTCGGCCAGCGCCTGAACATGCAGGTCTGCGCCGAGGGTATCGAGACGGAGGCGCAGGCGGACCTGCTGCGCTCGATGGGCTGCGACGAGGGACAGGGCTACCTGTTCGGGCGTCCAGGCAACGCGGACGCATTTGCGCAGTTGCTGGCGTCGGAACCAACGCACAGGTAAGGCTCCCACCAGCGGATCGCTGTATCGATTTTGTACCATCCGATCGAAACGGTCCTGTCGTACGGCAACGCTGCGCATGACGAGGATCCGGAGGAGCGCTCGATCGATGCCGATCTGGCGCCGATCAAGCGCATCGGCTCGGCTCCGTTGATCCTGCGCATCCTGTGCGACGCAACCGGCCTCTGCTTTGCAGCACCCGGGCGGGTCAGCGGATCGACCTGGACCGCCTGCGCCGTGCTCGACAGGGTCGGTTTCGGCGTCCATGCCGGGCATCAGCTCGGCCGCGCCAACGAGCTCGCCGCCCTGCGTGATCGTTCCGTGGCCGTCCTGGGACACGACCTGCGTGATCCGGTCGCCGCCTACGCCGGCGGGCTGGAGCTGCTGGGACGGCACAAGCCCCGATGGGGTGGGCCCGACCAGGGTGGGCCGGGACAGGATGGGCCGGGGCAGGGTGGCGACAGGAGTGGCGACCAGAAGGTCGGCATGATCACGCAGCGGATGAAATCGAGCGTGCGCCGCATGACCGAGCTGGTCGACAACGTGCTGGCTTTCGCGCGCGGCCAGCTCGGCGACGGCATCCCGATCATCGTCCGACCGTGCGAAGGCCTGTCGGAGCAGTCGCTCGAGGTCGTGGGCGAGCTGCAGAGCATCCATCCGTGGCGCGTCATCGTCATCGACTTCAGGCTGCGCGTCCCGGTCGAGTGCGACGGCGCACGCATCGCGCAGGTGCTGTCGAACCTGCTGGCGAACGCGCTGACGCACGGCGACCCCGCGCAGCCGGCGCGGGTGGCCGGAGGGTAGCGCCGGATCACCCGGCGGCGCCGATATGGATGAACTTGAACACGAACAGGGCGGCGATGATCCAGGCGACCGGCTTCACCTCGCGGCCGCGCCCGGTCAGCAGCTTGAGGGCGGCGTAGGTGATGAAACCGAACGAGATGCCGTTCGAGATCGAGTAGGTGAACGGCATGAGCAGCGCGGTGACGACCGCCGGGATGATCTCGGTGACGTCGTCCCAGTCCAGCGACGCAAGCTCGCGCAGCATCAGGCAGGCGACATAGAACAGGGCGGGCGCCGTCGCGTAGGGCGGCACCGAGCCTGCCAGCGGCGCGATGAACAGGCATGCCAGGAACAGCACCGCCACGGTCGCCGCCGTCAGCCCGGTGCGGCCACCCGCCTCGACGCCTGATGCACTTTCGAGGTAGGCGGTGGTGCTAGAGGTGCCGAGCAGCGAGCCCAGGAAGATCGCCGTGCTGTCGGCGAGCAGCGCCCGGTTGAAGCGCTCGATGCGGGGGTTGCCACGCTCGACCTTGCGGCTGTCGAGCAGGCCCGCGCGGTGCGCGATGCCCATCAGCGTGCCGGTGGCGTCGAACAGCTCCACCAGGAAGAACACCAGCACGACGTTGAGCAGCCCCTTCGACAGCGCGCCGCGTATGTCGAGCGCGAAGAAAGTCGGTGCGATCGAGGGCGGCAGCGAGACCAGCCCGGCGAACCGGTTGCCGGCGACCAGGAAGCTCAGCACCGTCACCACCAGGATGCCGATCAGCAGGGCGCCGCGCACGCGCCGGGCGGACAGCACCGCCACGATGACGAAGCCGAGCACAGCCAGCAGCGCCCCCGGCCGGTGCAGGTCGCCCAGCGTCACCGAGGTGGCCGGGCTGGAGACCACGATGCCGGCATTGCGCAGCGCGATCATCGCCAGGAACAGGCCGATGCCGACAGTGATCGCGATGCGCAGCGAGGCCGGGATGCCCTCGACGATCACGCTCCGCAGCCGCAGCAGCGTGATCAGCAGGAACAGCACGCCGGAGATGAACACCGCCCCGAGCGCCTCCTGCCAGCGATAGCCCAGGCCGAGCACCACGACGTAGGCGAAGTAGGCGTTCAGCCCCATGCCGGGCGCCAGCGCGATCGGGTAGTTCGCGTGCAGCGCCATCACCAGCGAGCCGATCGCGGCCACCAGGCAGGTGGCGACGAACACCGCGCCCTTCGGCATCCCGGCATCGCCGAGGATGCTCGGGTTGATGAACATGATGTAGGCCATGGTCAGGAAGGTGGTGAGCCCGGCCAACACCTCGGTGCGCGGCGTGGTGCCGTGCGCCTTCAGCGAGAACAGCCGTTCGAGCATCTGGGGCCTCCCTGCGATGTCATCGAGGCAAGCTTGCATGCCGCAGCGCGGAAAGGTAAGGGGACCCGCCAAGGGTGATAAGCCTGCGGCAGGCCGGGGTCATGGGTCCGTGGCCGGTCGGGAGCGCCCCCTGTCAGGAGAGCCCCGCCATGTCAGCGCCCTTCCACACTACAGCCCCGGGTCACACGGCACCTGCTTCTCCCGGCCCGCGGGCGCCCATCCAGGACCGGATCCGCGAGGCGCTCGCCTTCGACGACGTGCTGGTCGAGCCGGCCTATTCGCAGGTGCTGCCGACGGCCACCGACACCCGCACCCGCCTGACCCGCCGCATCGCGCTCAACATCCCGCTGGTCAGCTCGGCGATGGACACCGTCACCGAGGACGGCATGGCGATCGCGATGGCCCAGCAGGGCGGGCTCGGGGTGATCCACAAGAATCTCGACATCGCCGAGCAGGCGCAGCAGGTCCGGCGCGTCAAGCGCTACGAGAGCGGCATGGTGGCGAACCCGGTGACGGTGTTCCCCGACCAGACGCTGGCCGAGGTGCATGCGATCATGAAGCGCAACCGCATCAGCGGGCTGCCGGTGATCGAGCGCTCGGACCAGAAGCTGGTCGGCATCCTGACCAACCGCGACATGCGCTTCGAGACCGACCCGGAGCGCCGCGTCTACGAGTTGATGACCCGCGACAACCTGGTCACCGTGACCGACGGCGCCGCTCCGGAGGAGGCGCGGCACCTGCTGCACAAGCACCGGCTGGAGAAGCTGCTGGTGGTGGACCGACAGGGGCGCTGCACCGGCATCATCACGGTCAAGGACATGGACAAGGCGGTGGCCTACCCGCTCGCCAACAAGGACGAGATGGGCCGGCTGCGCTGCGGGGCGGCGACCGGCGTCGGCGAGGACGGCTTCCTGCGCGCGAAGGCGCTGATCGAGGCTGGGGTCGATGTCATCGTGGTGGATACCGCGCACGGCCATTCGGCCGGTGTGCTGGCGGCGATCGGCCGCATCAAGTCGGCGTCCAACGACGTGCAGGTGGTAGCCGGCAACGTGGCCACCCCCGATGGGGCGCGGGCGCTTATCGAGGCCGGCGCCGACAGCGTGAAGATCGGCATCGGGCCCGGCTCGATCTGCACGACGAGGGTGGTGGCCGGCGTCGGCGTGCCGCAGTTCAGCGCGGTGATGGAGACCGCGGCGGCCTGCCACGAGCAGGACGTGCCGGCGATCGCGGATGGCGGCATCCGCACCTCCGGCGACCTGGTCAAGGCGATCGCGGCGGGTGCGGACGTGGTGATGGTGGGCAGCCTGCTGGCCGGCACCGAGGAGGCGCCCGGCGAGGTGTTCCTCTACCAGGGCCGGTCGTACAAATCCTATCGCGGCATGGGCAGCCTTGGTGCGATGGCGCGCGGCTCGGCGGATCGCTACTTCCAGCAGGAGATCAAGGACACGCTCAAGATGGTCCCCGAGGGGATCGAGGGCCGCGTCGCCTTCAAGGGCGGCATGGCCGCCGTGGTGCACCAGCTGGTCGGCGGCCTGCGCGCCGGCATGGGCTACACCGGCAGCGAGGATATCGCCGCGCTGCAGAGCGGCGCGGTGTTCCGCCGCATCACCGGGGCGGGACTACGCGAAAGCCATGTGCATGACGTGGCGATTACCCGGGAGGCGCCTAACTATCGGCAGGATTGATGAAGGCGAGGGATGCTCCCTTGATCCGCTTCGCGGCTCAAGCCCATCAAAGGCTCGCCTTTGAAATCTTCCCATAGGATTGGGGTCTGGGGTCCGCGGCCCCAGCGGGTCCAGGGCACAGCCCTGGAACTTCTGCGATGACTCCCCCCGCCAGACTGGCCGCTGTCATTGACCTGCTGGCCGCGATCGAAGCCGCGCCAAGGCGCCCCGCAGACGCGGTCGCCAACAGTTTCTTCCGCGAGCGGCGCTATATCGGCGGCGGCGACCGGCGGGACATCTCGGACCAGGTCTGGTTTGCGCTCCGGCACTGGCGGCGGCTGGAATGGTGGCTGCAGCGTGGCGAGGGCCGGGCGACGGCGCGGCTAGTGCCGGCGGCGGCGGCGATCCTCGAAGGGCGGCCGGTCGAGAGCCTGCAGCGTGCGTATTCCGGCGGCCGGTATGCGCCGGACACGCTGGAGCCGGCCGAGCTGCGTGTCCTGCGGGCGCTGGAGGGGCACACGATCGAGCATCCGGAGATGCCGGATGCGGTGCGCCACGAGGTGCCGGACTGGTTGTTGCCGCTGCTGGCCGGGCGGTTCGGGCCGGAGCTGGAGGCCGAGCTGGCGGCGATGACGCGGCAGGCGCCGCTGGATCTGCGGGTCAACCTGCTGAAGGCGACCCGGGAGCAGGCGGCGGGGGCGCTGGCGGAGGCCGGGATCGAGACCGAGCCGATGACGCTGTCGGCCTGGGGGTTGCGGGCGCGCGGGCGGCAGAACGTGACCGCCACCACCGCCTTTCGCGACGGGCTGGTCGAGATCCAGGACGAGGGCAGCCAGCTCGTGGTGGCGGCGCTGCAGGCGGCGCCCGAGATGCGGGTGATGGATTACTGCGCCGGCGCCGGTGGCAAGACGCTGGCGATTGCGATGAGCATGGGCAACCGGGGCCATATCGTGGCCTGCGACGTGTCGGAGCCGCGCCTCGATGGCGCGGTGCGGCGCCTGCGACGGGCCGGGGTGCATAATGTCGAGCGGCACCTGCTGGTCGCCGGCGACAAGTGGTCCAAGCGGCGCGCGGCGAGCTTCGACCGCGTGCTGGTGGATGCGCCGTGCACCGGCACCGGCACCTGGCGGCGCAATCCCGACGCCCGGCTGCGGCTGCGGCCGCGTGACCTCGAGGAACTGGTGGAGAAGCAGGCGACGATCCTGCGCGACGCGGCCCGGCTGCTGCGTCCGGGCGGGCGGCTGGTCTATGCGACGTGCTCGATGCTTGCCCAGGAGAACGAGGCGCAGGTCGCGCGCTTCCTGGACATGCATCCGGCGTTCGCCCCGGTGCCGGCGCTCGAGGGGCGCGATACCATCAGCCTCACGCCGCGCCGCGACGGCACCGATGGCTTCTTTGCCGCGGCATTCAGCCTTGCCGGCTGAAGCTCACGAACTCGTTACGGGCGGGCGTGTGATGGCGCAAGGTGCCGGGCAGGGGAGAAGCTATCATGCACCACGTCCAGACGCCGGCACAGAAGGGCGGTTCGGGGCGCCAGACCGGAGGCGCTCCGTCATTGAACAGGGTCGATCGTATCGCGCACGGTGGAGGCGAACTGCCGAGCAGGATCCTGCTGGCAGGACGTTTCGCGCGTCCGGGTTGCCTGGACCGCAGCCTCATCGAGGCCCTGATCGGCGAGGAGCACGACGTGCTGCCGGAGCCCGCAGGCCTGGCGGCTTCGCTCGCCAGTGACGGCGCCGACCTGGTGGTGGTCGATCTGTCGGGCTCGGTCGCCTCGGTGCTGGCAATGGTGGCGCGGCTGCGTGTTGCCGTCGAGGATGCGCGGGTGCCGCTGCTGGGCGTGATGCCGAGCGGGATCGACGCGCGCAGCGAGACCTATCTCGCCGCCGTGGTGGACGAGACCGTCTCGCATGCGCAGATGGTCGAGCGGCTGCCCTCGGCGGTCCGCCGGGCGGCGCGCGAGGTGGCGTGGTCGATCCCCGCCTGGCCCGACGATGACGAGGCGCTGCAGTTCCGGCCCGAAATGCCGGCTACGACCCGACACTAGAGCATGATCCGGTCGATCATGCTCAGCGTGCCGTTTGATAAAACTGCTTTATCCGGCACTTGGCATCGCGAAGCGATCCCACATGGTCGGATGCTGCTCTAGCAGGCTACTGGAACCTCGATCGCCTGCAGTCCGGCCTGCAGCAGCCAGCGCAGGTCGGCAAGCGCCACCGCGATGCAGCCCTGGGTCGGGGCCTCGTTGGCGGCGGCCAGGTGCAGGAAGATCGCCGAGCCCTGGCCGCGCTGCACCGGCTCGTCGTTGTAGTCGAGCACGGCCATCAGGTCATAGAGCCCGTCCCGGCGCCATAGCAGCTCGTGCCGAGCGTCGTGCGGCAGCCGGATTGGCCGGTTGTAGTCGCGGTGGTTGACGTCGTCGCACCAGCCATCGTCCGGTGCGATCGGTTCGCGGGGCAGGCGGCAGTCGGGCGGGGCGGCGAGACGGTCGGCGCGATAAAGCACCCGACGCAGGCGGTGCAGCCCGGCCGGCGTCGTCCCGTCGCCTTCCTGCTTGTGCGGGCTGATGCCGCCGGCGCCGAGCAGGCAGCGCAGCCGGCGCGACCCGAACGACAACTCCCCGAGGCTGCGCCCCTGCATCCGGATCGTGCCTACCTGCATGCGTCGCTCTCCCGTCGGCGGAACGAAATCGACTTTGAATCGTCTCTATGCAGGACGAAGGCCTTGCAGCGCGCATCGCCATCACGACATTGTGTGTGCGCAAACAAGGATGCCGTCGAAGTTACAGTCACCGCGTTGTGAGGCGCAACCGGAACGTCGGGACTTCCGGATGCATTTGCGGGCCACGAGCCCCGAGGCTGCGGTTGCCCGGCACCGACAGACATGTGCCCGGTTCGGGTCGATGGGAAAGAGGTTTCGATGGCGGGTGAACGCCCCATCCTGATTATTGACGATGATGATGCCCTGCGCACGACGCTTGTCGAGCAGCTTCATCTCGATGCCGAATTCACGGTGGACCAGGCCGCGTCGCTGGCCGATGCGACGGAAAAGCTTGCCGGCACGAGCGCGCGCTTCGACGCGCTGATCCTCGACGTGACGTTGCCGGACGGCGACGGGCGCGACTTCTGCTCGGATCTGCGTCGTCAGGGACGGCGAATGCCGATCATCATGCTGACCGGCTCAGACGACGAGAGTGATGTGGTGCGCGGCCTGGATGCGGGCGCAAACGACTACGTTGCCAAGCCGTTCCGGATCGCCGAGCTGCTGGCGCGCCTGCGGGCGCAGATGCGTATCTTCGAGAACAGCGAGGATGCGGTGTTCAGCATCGGTCCGTACACGTTCCGGCCGTCGGCCAAGCTGCTGCAGGAAACTGCGCGCAACCGACGTATCCGGCTGACCGAGAAGGAAGCCGCGATCCTGAAGTTCCTGTATCGCGCCGGCACCCGGCCGGTGCCGCGCCAGGTGCTGCTCAACGAGGTCTGGGGTTATAACGCCGCGGTCACCACGCACACTCTGGAGACGCACATCTACCGGCTGCGCCAGAAGATCGAGCCCGATCCGGCCAATGCGTGCCTGCTGGTGACGGAGGGGGGTGGATACCGCCTAGACCCCGAAGGCAGCTCTTAGGCCGGTTGTCCAAAAACATCTGCTGCTGGCGATCCGATGCGGCTTTCCAGCACTCCGGTGCTCGGACAATCGCGCGTCACTTGCAAACACCGCAGTGCCAGTTTCAGGGACCTTCCGGGGTTTTCTAGAGCAACATTCGATCGACCTCGCTCCTGGGTCGGATAGAGATGGTCGCCATGACAGAGAAGTCGAGACTTTGCCGATTCATGTCGATCGCAGAAATCTCTAGTTGATCCTGGCAGCGGTGATTGCCTGCCTCAGATCGGCCAGGTCCAGAGCGCCTGGGATGATGCGGTCGGCGACCACGAAACTTGGCGTGCCGGTGATGCCGAGCGCCTGGGCCAGGGCGATGTTGCGGTTCAGGTCGGTGGCGATCTTCGGGTCGGCCATGTCTTGCTCGAGACGGTCGGCGTTCAGCCCGGCCTGTACGGCTAGGCTTCTCAAGCGGTTTGAGTCCGGCTGGCCCGCATCGGTCATCAGGACGTGCTGCAACGCCGATGCCCGGTCCTGTCGTCCGGCGGCGACAATGGCTTTGGCTTCCAGCGTGCTGGCGGGTCCGAGGATGGGGATCAGCTTCTCGACGATCCTGACCTTGCCGTCCGATGCCGCCAAGCGGTCGAGATCCGGCAGCACCTTGCGGCAGTACGGGCAGCGCGGGTCGTAGAACTCGACCAGGGTGACGCCCGCCGATCCCACCACCAAATCGGCATCCGTCGCCGCCAGCGCCGCACGGTTGCGCGCTAGCGCGGCGCGGGCATCGACGGCCTGCGAGCGGTCGGCCTCGGCGCGCAGCGACTGGATCGCGTCGCTCAGGATCGACGGGTCGGACTTCAGCGCCTCGCGGACGATGGCGACGATCTCCCGCCGCTGCGCCGGGGTGAATTGCTCGACATGCTCCGGCGCCTGGGCATGGCTCGGCAGGGACGGTGCCGCCAGCAGCAAGGCGGCGGACACGGCGGCGACGCGGGCGGGGCTCATGAGGGGCCTCTAGCATGACGCGGGCACCGGCCCAAGCAAGCGGTCCAAGCGGCCGCGCTCAAGTTGCCGTCATGCGCGAAGCCGTCTAATCCCTGCCGGATCGTGGCCGGGTGCCGCGGTGCCATCGACGGAGAGCTGATCCTTGCGGATTTCGACGCGGCGTCTGAACGGCCTGGCCGCCTGCATCGGCCTGGTGCTGCTGGCTGGATGCTCGAGCGTGCAGAAGGTCAAGACGCTGGTGACCGGCCCGTCCTCGCCCTACCTTACCGGCTATATCGGCGAGGTCGCAGCCGACGAGCCGCGCGCGGCCCTGGTCGGGCGCGACATCCTGGCCCGCGGCGGCAATGCGGCCGATGCCGCCACCGCGCTTGGCCTTGCCCTGTCGGTGACGCTGCCTTCGCGCGCCTCGCTCGGCGCCGGCGGCGCCTGCCTCGCCTTCGATGCTGCCGGCGGCGCGCCGGACGCCATCCTGTTCACCTCGGTTCCCGGCCCAGGCGGCCCGGATGCCGACCGTCCGGCCGCGGTGCCGATGCTGGCGCGCGGCCTGTTCCTGCTTCAGGCGCGTCATGGCCATGTCGGCTTCGACGAGCTGACCCGTCCCGCGGCGGGGCTTGCGCGCGACGGCATCACCGTGTCGCGCGCCTTCGCCGACGACCTCGCCCAGGTCAGCCAGCCGCTGCTCGCCGACCCCGGCACGCGTGCGATCTTCGGCGCCGCCGGCGCGAGCACCGGCATTCCGGCCGCCGGCGACGAGCTGGTGCAGCCGACCCTGTCGGAGACCCTCAACCGCATCGCCATCTCCGGGGTGGGCGAACTCTATACCGGCTCGCTGTCGCGCGACTTCGTGGCCGGCGCCGGGTTGGCGGGCGGCGGCCTCGATCCGAACACCATGCGCTCGTCGCTGCCGACCAGTCGCGCCGCGCTTCTGGTCCGGAGCGGCCGCTACGAGGTCGCCTTCCTGCCGCCGCCGGCGGATGGTGGTCTCGCCGCCGCTGCCGGTTTCGAGGCACTCGAGCAGGGCCAGCAGGATGCGGTCGGCGTGTCGCAGGCGGCCGCCGCTTCCTGGCGCGCCCGGCATCCGACGCAGGGCAACGGCGACCATCTGGCCGAGGAGGCGCAGTCCGTCCTCGCCGAGGCGGTGCATCCGGGTGCGCTGATCAGCCGGCTGCCGGCCTCCACCAGCTTCGTGGTGCTCGACCGCAGCGGCAATGCGGTGTCCTGCGCCATCAGCATGAACAACCTCTTCGGCACCGGGCGGGTGGCGGGCGACACCGGCATCCTGCTTGCCGCCTCGCCCGCGCGCATCCCGGCGCCGCTGCTGTCGGCGGCGATCGCCTACAACCCGTCCGGGCGCAGCTTCCGCGCGGCGGTTGCCGGCTCGGGCCAGAACGAGGCCGCCGGCGCGGTGGCGGCGAGCCTGCACAACGCGCTCGCCGGCGCATCGCTCTCGCAACCGGTCACCAGCACCGGCCGGATGAATGCGATCTCCTGCGGCCTCGGACTGCCGGGCGACAGCAACAGTTGCGCCGGCGCCACCGATCCCCGCGGTGCGGGGCTCGCGATCGGCAGCGAGTAAGCCAGAGCATGATCCGATCGATCATGCTCTTCTCGTCGTTTGATCGAGCAGTTTCGTCCGATACCGGGCTTCGCGAAGCGATGCCAGGTCATCGGGTGCCGGTCTGATGCTCAAGCAGGGCGCGGCGGCCGCGATCGCGCCCTTCCTGGTGATGGACGTGATCGCGCGCGCGAACGCCCGGCAGGCGGCACTGCCGCCCGGTGCGCCAGGGATCATACGCATGGAGGTCGGCCAGCCCGGCACCGGCGCGCCGCGCGGCGCGGTGGAGGCGGCGTCGCGGGCGATGCTGGCGGGCGAGCCGCTCGGCTACACCGAGGCGTTCGGGCTCCGCTCGCTGCGTGACGCCATCAGCCGGCATTACGCTCGTTTCTATGATGGCGCGGCCGTCTCCGCCGATCGGATTGCGGTCACCACCGGCGCGTCGGGTGGCTTCCTGCTCGCATTCCTGTCGGCGTTCGACATCGGTGACCGCATCGCGATGGCGGCGCCGTACTACCCGCCCTACCTCAACATCCTGCATGCCCTCGGCATGGTACCGGTGGTGCTGCCGACCTCGGCGTTGACGCGATTTCAGCCGACGGTGGCGATGCTGGAAAGCCTCGCCGCTCGCGAGGGCCTGCCGGACGGGCTGATCGTGGCATCGCCTTGCAACCCGGCCGGCACCATGATCGATGCGCTCGACCTCGCAGCGCTTGCCCGATGGTGCGACACGCACGGCGTGCGGATGGTGAGCGACGAGATCTATCACGGGCTGACCTGGGAGTTCGCCGCCACCACGGCTGCCTCATCCAGCGACAGCGCGATCGTCATCAACAGCTTTTCGAAATATTGGAGCATGACCGGCTGGCGCGTCGGCTGGATGGTGCTGCCGCGGGACCTGCTCGGTGCAGCCGAACGGCTCAAGCAGAACATGTTCATCAGCGCACCGCATGTCAGCCAGGTCGCTGCGGAGGCGGCGTTCGCCTGCGTCCGCGAGATCACCAGCAATCTCGAACGTTATCGTCGCAGCCGCGCGTTTCTCCTCGAACACCTTCCGCAGGTGGGATTTCCGTCGCTGTCCCCGGCGCAGGGAGCGTTCTACCTCTATGCCGACATCTCGCAGCGCAGCAGAGACAGCCTCGACTTTGCCGAGCGCATCCTCGACGAGACCGGGGTGGCGGTGACGCCCGGCATCGACTTCGATGCCCGGCGCGGCCACGAGTTCCTGCGCTTCTCGTACTGCGGACCCGAGGCGGACATGCGCGAGGCGACCGCTAGGCTCGCTCGCCTCGGATACTGATCAGGGCAGGTGGTTGCCGCCGGTCACGCCATAGATCTCGCCGGTGACGAAGCTCGATTCCTGGGACGCGAGGAACACGTAGATGGAGGCGAGTTCAGCGGGCTGCCCCGGGCGGCCCAGCGGCACCTTGGTTCCAAGGTCCGGGATAGCATCCGCCGGCTGGCCGCCGCTGGTCTGCAACGGCGTCCAAACCGGTCCGGGCGCCACTGCATTCACGCGTATGCCCTGCTCGATCACCTGCTTGGCCAGGGCGTGGGTGAAGGCGGTGATCGCCGCCTTGGTCGAGGCATAGTCGAGCAGGATTGGCGACGGCTGGTAGCCCTGGATCGAGGTCGTGTTGACGATCGTCGAGCCTGGCGGCATCAGCGGGATCGCCGCCTTGCACAGCCAGAACATGGCGGTGACGTTGGTGCGGAAGGTGGCCTCGAACTGCTCGGTGGTGAGGTCGGCGATCCGCTTCACCGCGGTCTGCTTGCCGGCGACGTTGACCAGGATGTCAAGGCCGCCGAGCGTCGCATGCGCCTCGCGCACCAGAGCGTTGCTGAAGCCCTCGTTACTGATGTCGCCGGGCAGCGCCACGGCCTTGACGCCGGCGGCGCGAACCAGGGCCACGACCTCCTGCGCGTCCTTTTCCTCGTCGGGGAGATAGCTCAGGGCCACGTCGGCGCCTTCGCGGGCAAAAGCGATCGCCGTGGCGCGCCCGATGCCGGAATCCGCGCCGGTGATCAGCGCCTTCCGGCCGGCAAGGCGGCCGAAGCCCTTGTAGCTCTCCTCACCGTGGTCCGGCTTCGGGTCCATCTCCCGGGCGAGGCCTGGCGCCGACTGCGGCTGGCGGTCGAACTCCGGTTGCGGATATTGCGAGCGCGGGTCCTGCATCGCATACTGGTTGATGGTGGTCATCGCGTCGCTCCTTGATCGGGTGCGCGGGAAACGAAAGCGTCGGGATGCGGTTCGCTCACTTTGCCGACACAATCCCCACTGTCGCGGTCATGCCGGCGACCAGGGTCACGCCGGCGGGGATGCTGTCGATATGGATGCGCACCGGAACCCGCTGGGCAAGCCGCACCCAGGTATAGACCGGATTGACCGACGGCAGCCCCTGCGTCGAGGGTGTGGCGTTGGAGTTGCTGATGCCGAGCGTGACGCTCTGCACATGGCCGATGACCGGCCTGCGATAACCCATCAGCAGCGCCTCCGCGCGATCGCCGATATGGATCGCGGCGAGCTTGGTCTCCTCGAAGTAGCCGTCAATCCAGAAGCTGTCGGTATCCACGATCTGGATGTTCGCGGTCCCGGTGGTCGCGTAGTCGCCGACACGCATCAGCAGGTTGGTCACCACGCCGTTCACCGTGCTGCGCACCACCGTGCGCTCGAGGTTGATCCTGGCCTGCGAGACCTGCGCCACGGCGGACGCATAGGCGGCAGCCGCCTGCTCGGCGGTGTCGCGATAGGTCTGCTTTTCTTCGGCCGACGTGCTGAGGTTGGTGAGCGCCTCGCGTCGTGCCGCCTCGGCCTGCTTGTTGCGCATGTCGTCGTCGCGCTCCTGCGCGGTCGCCTGCGCCTCGGCCGCGGACACCCTGAAATCGAACGGATCGATCACGTAGAGTATGTCGCCCCTGTGCACGACCTGGTTGTCATGCACGTGCAGCTCGGTGATCTGGCCGGAGATCTGCGGCGCGATGTTGGCGACCTGCACGCGCACGGTGCCGTCGCGGGTCCACGGCGCCTCGGTATAGTAGCGCCACAGCGCGACCGCCACGACCAGCGCCACCGTGACCAGGAACAGTGTCGCGGTGATGCGCATCAGCACCCTGGCGCGTTTGAACATCCGGCATGGCCCTCTAGAAGATCAGCGTGACGAGGCCGAAGATGCAGACCAGCAGGGCGATCTCGGCGAGCGGCGGGTTCCAGGCGATGCGCTGGAAGCCGATCCGGGCCAGCAGCGGGCGCAGCGCCAGCAGGATGGCGAGCGAGACGATCCCCTCCACCACGAAGCTGGAGATCAATACGCCCCCGACATCGATGAGATGTCGGCTCATAATGAACCATCGATGAGATGTCGGCTCATAATGAACCATCGATGAGATGTCGGCTCATAATGAACCATCGATGAGATGTCGGCTCATAATGAACCATCGATGAGATGTCGGCGCATCAGGGAATGATCCGGGTCAGCCGCAGCATGCGCGCATTGGCCTCGATGAGTGCCGCGGCACCATACAGCCCGGAAGCGGCGCCGACCGCGTTGTCCCGCGATGCCGGCGCCGCAGGTCCGGCCGCCAGCAGGTCGGCGGCGGCACTGCGCATCCCGGCTGCATCGTGCGCGGCGAGCGACCGGTGCGCCGCCTGCGCCGGGTCGTCCAGCCGACGGTCGTGCGCGATCGTCGCGAGATGCCGATGCGCACGGCTGATCGCGCCGCCGAGATGCGCCATCGCCGTCAAACGTGAGAACACCGCCTGGCGCACCGGCGTGATCGGGCGGTGCTGCATCCAGCGCCTGGCCTGCGTCAGCCGGTCGTAGTGCCGGGTGACCAGCGTTGCCGGATCACCCTCGGGACGGGTCTCCAGGTCCCGCGCGATGGCGGCCGCGATGCGGAAGATGCGCCGCTGCGGCGAGGCCGGCAGCAGGAACACCATCGACAGGAACACGATGAAACTCGACAGGATCAGCAGCAGGCCGTTCTCGGTGAAGGTGAGCAGGTCGAAGCTCTGCGGGTTGCTGGGCGAGATCGCGATGAACATCCAGACCAGCATGATGAAGCCCACGGTACCGGTGGTGGGCAGCAGGCTCAGCACGCAGCCGAAGAACACCGGCGGCAGCAGCGCCAGCGCCAGGATCACCATGTTCGAGCCCTGTGTCAGCGCGAAATAGGTGACCACCGCCGCGACGCCGACCGCCAGCGGGGCGCCGATCACCACGCCCCAGGCGAAGCTGGTCGGGTTCGGGTTGATCGAGCTGAGCGCGCACATGGCGGAGACATTGATCAGCAGCAGGGTGCTGTCCGGCAGGCCTGACAGGATGCAAAAGCCGCTCGCGAAACTGTAGGCGATCAGCACGCGGGCGGCATTCAGCAGCGCCGCGTAGACATCCCGGTGGGTGGCGAGCGCCACCTGGCGGACGGGGGCGGCGCCGATCTCCAGCGCCCGCAGCCCGTCCTCGGCGAGCGCTCGCTGCGCCACCGCCATGCGGGTGCGCTCGACCAGGAAGGCCTGCGCTGGCAAATGGGCTTGCTCGGCGAGTGCGGCAAGGGCGTGGTCGTCGTCGCGCGCGGCCCCGACACGGTCGGCATAGTCGGGAGGCAACTCACCGGCTTGGTGCGCGGCGGCGATCGCACGGCTGTCCGACACCAGTTCCAGCAACGCCACGATCGCGCTGCGGGCTCCCGCCGCCCGTCGCGGACCGTCCTGCAGCTCGGTGCGGGCGTAGCCGGCCTGGCTGCCGAGTTGCAGGATGGCGTCGGCGAGTGCCGCGCAGCGTGCGTCGTCGGGGATCGGCCGGCCCGCGAGCGCGTCCTCGAACACGGCCTGCACGGCGGCAGCCTGGTCGCGCAGCCCGCGCGCGAGGCGGCGCCAGGCCTCCGGCGCCGACAGCGCGTCATTCACCAGGGTGGAGGCGGCGACGCCGACCGCGATCACCGCGATGCGGTCCGTCGCGGTCAGGAAGGCGGTGTTGGGCTGGTCGATCACGCCGACGCCGACGATCGCCGCGGTGTAGCCGGACAGCATCGCGCCGTAGGCCCGGAAATCGCGCGTCACGGTGCCCGCGGCGGTGCAGGCGGCGATCCAAAGCCCGATGCCGCCGAGCAGCAGGAAGCGGTTCTGCGGGAACAGCGCGCACAGCAGCACCGCGACCGCGGCGCCGAGCACGGTGGCGCCCATGCGGTAGCCGGCCTTGGACAGCGCCTGTCCGCGCAGCGGATGGGCCAGGATGGCGACGCAGACAGCGGCGGAATCGGCGCTGCTCAGCCTGAGCCAGAAGGCGATGGCGAGCGCCAGCACGATGGCGAGCCAGGTGCGCAGGCAGAACATGAACCAGCCGGCCGGAAGTCCTGCCAGGCTGATCGCGCCTGCCAGCCGGTCGAGCGCGGCAGCCATGGGTGGTTCCGCCGGATCGGGGGTGCGGGACGAGGTCAGGTGTGGCGCTCAACGCCGGTCCGGCCGCAGGGTTCACGTTCGCTTGCGCCGCCGGTTCTTGCGCGCATGGCCGATAGCGACCAGAAGCGGCGCCTTTCCTTGGAGCGAACGACCGGTGCAGCAGCAGGTGGCGATCATCGGCGCGGGCCCGGCGGGGTTGGCCGCGGCCGAGCTGCTGTCGGCGGCGGGCGTCGCGGTGACGCTGCACGAGCGCATGCGCACGCCCGGCCGCAAGCTGCTGATCGCCGGGCGCGGCGGCCTCAACCTGACCCATTCGGAGCCGCTGGAGCAGTTCCTGGAGCGCTATGGTGCCGGCCGCGGCTGGCTGGCGCCGGCGATCGACCGCTTCACGCCGGACGATCTGCGGTCCTGGGCCGAGGGTCTCGGACAGCCCCTGTTCACCGGCAGCAGCGGCCGGGTGTTCCCGCGCGCGATGAAGGCGTCCGGTCTGCTGCGCGCCTGGCTCGGCCGGCTGCGGGCGCAGGGCGTGGAGCTGCGCCCCGGCTCGCGCTGGATCGGCTGGTCGGAGACGGGCCGGCTGTCGCTCGAGGATAGCGCTGAGGTGAGGGCGGACGCCGTGGTGCTGGCGCTCGGGGGCGCCTCCTGGTCCCGGCTCGGCTCGGATGGCGGCTGGGCGGAGTTCCTGGCGGCGCGCGGCGTCGAGCTGGCACCGTTCCGCCCGGCCAATTGCGGGTTCCTGGTGCACTGGTCCGAGCTATTTGCCGCCCGCCATGCCGGCCTGCCGCTGCAGCATGTCGGCTTGCGCTGCGGCCCGATTGCCTCGAC
The DNA here is from genome assembly GCA_963693035.2 of uncultured Lichenicoccus sp. Classification (GTDB taxonomy): domain Bacteria; phylum Pseudomonadota; class Alphaproteobacteria; order Acetobacterales; family Acetobacteraceae; genus Lichenicoccus. The sequence goes on along the minus strand of CAXMMQ010000007.1, from coordinate 612,104 downwards.
CGGCGACCTCATGCTGACCATGCGCGGGATCGAGGGCGGCGCGGTGTACGCGCTGTCGGCGCCGTTGCGGGACGCCATCGAAGGCGACGGCGAGGTGCGGCTGCTGGTCGATCTGCGGCCCGACCGGTCCGTGGAGGAGCTGGCCGGCAGGCTCGTGCGGGTGCGGCAGCGCGAGAGCCTGTCGAACAGCCTGCGCCGCGCGCTCAGCCTGCCGCCACAGGCAGTCGGGCTGCTGCGCGAGGCGGCACTGGACGGTCCGGTTCCCCGCGAGCCGGCGGCGCTGGCGGCGCTGATCAAGGCGGTGCCGCTGCGTCTGGTCGGCACGGACTCGCTCGACAGCGCGATCTCCACGGCAGGCGGGATCCGGCGCGAGGCGCTGGACCAGCATTTCATGCTACGAGCGCTGCCGGGCGTGTTCGCCTGCGGCGAGATGCTGGACTGGGAGGCGCCGACCGGCGGCTACCTGCTGCAGGCCAGTCTCGCCACCGGACGTGCAGCCGCCGAGGGCGTGCTGCGTTGGGTGCAGGCGACTCCGCACGGACTGTAACCACCCGGCGATGACGGTTGCCATACAGATCGGCGAGCCAGGCGCCGGGGCGGCGGTGCTCGACCTGGAGGAGCTGCTCTCGACGCTTTCGCTGGTGCAGCGCAATTCCGGCAAGTCGCACCTGCTGCGCCGCCTGCTGGAACACAGTGCGGCGTGGGTGCAGCAGGCGGTGATCGACCCGGAGGGCGGTTTTGCCAGCCTCGCGGCCCGTTTTGTCATCTGGTGATCGACGCCAGCGCGCATGACGAGACGGCGCTCTCTTCCGCCGGCGGCCGCATTCGTGTGCACCGCATACCGGTGGTGCTCGACCTGGAAGGGCTCGATGACGAGCAGCAGATGCGCCGTGCTGCGGCTTTTCTGCGACGGCATGTTCGAGGCGCCCCGTGAACATTGGTTCCCGGTGCTGGTGGTGGTGGACGAGGCGCAGTTGTTCGCGCGTGCGGTAGCCGGGAGGTCTCCGACGAGGCGGGGCGGACGTGCCTCGCCGCGATGACCAGCCTGATGTGCCGCGGCCGCAAGCGCGGGGTGGCCGGGCTGATCGCGACCCAGCGGCTGGCCAAGCTCGCCAAGAGCGTCGCCGCCGAGGCCTCGAACTTCCTGATGGGGCGCACCCCGCTACCGGCATGGCGCGCGCCGTAGACCTGCGCGGCTGGAGCGGCGCCAGGCGGAGACGTTCCGCGACCACTCGCGCGGCGAGTTCATGGCGCTGGGACCTGCGCTGTCGCCACGCCCGCTGCGGGTGCGGATCGGCATGGTCGGGTCTGCAAGCAGCGGAGCGGGTCCCGCGCTGCTGCTGTTGCCGGCCGAGGCCGCCGCCGATCCGCACGCCCTGCTGCTGGGCCCGGTGCCGGAGCGAGAGGCTGCGATGCGGCCGGCACGGCGATCGCCCTGCACCGCCGGTCGACATCCTGGCCCAGCTCGCAGCCCATGCCCCGGTCGCGTCGTCGGGCGATCCCGGGCTCGATCCGGAGGCGGGGGCGCCAGAGCGCAGGCAGCGGATGCACGCGCTGCTGCTGGCGATGCTGGACGAGGCGGATGCCGCGTTCCGGCCGGTGCCGGTGCTGTACCAGGATTTCTGGTCTGCTGCCGCATCGACGGGCTGGCCCGCGACGCGCTCGACCTGCCGCGGTTCCGCGCGGCGCTGGCGACCGCACGGTCCGGGATCGATCCCGACGCGCTCGACAGCGAGGCCTGGATGCGGGCCTAGGCGATCGGGCGGGCGTCCCCGACGACGCACGCGGCATGTTCCCGCTGGTGGCACGGGCCGCGATGAAAGGGCTGCGCTGCCCGGCCGACGAGGCGATCGCCCGCGCCTACGGCACCCACCCGCTGTCGCGCGCGCGTCGGCAACTGCTCTGGCTCGAGGAGCAGGAGGCGATCGTGCCGCGGCCCGGCGCGGGCGGGGCCGCGTCGTGGCGCCGTCCAGCCGGCCTGAGACGGGCGGTCCGCCGGACGCGCAGCCCGCGATGGTTGCGTGCGCGGAACGAGGGTGATCTACGCATAGCGGGAAGGATAGCGCCAGGCAGCGGCGACCTGCATCGATCGCCGACATCGACCACCAAACTTGAGCCACAGCGGGCGCAGAGAGACATCCATGGGCGTGCAGCCGATCCGGTTCCGCGCAGGCTCGCTGGACGAGGGGTTGCCGCGCCGCACCTGCTGGTCTCACCGGAGCACCCAATAAGCCTCGACGGCATGCTGGTGCCGGCGCGCTGCCTGGTCGACGACAGCAACATCGTGCGGGAGCGCTGCCTGTCACGCGTCGGCTACGTGCATGTCGAACTCGACAGCCACGACCTGATCCTGGCCGAGGGGGCGGCGTCGGAGACTGCCTGCCGCGCCTGGAGCAGGGACCGGCGCTTGCGGCACTCCGCCGCCGGCTGGCCGGACAGACCACCACCGGTCCGATGGAAGGCCGTTTCGATGCGGTCGACGACGATCGCATCGTCGGTTGCGCGCGCGACATCGAGAACCCTGGACAGAAGATCCGTCTGCGCGTGCGCGACAACGGCGCGATCCTGGGCGAGGTGGTGGCCGACAGCCTTCGGCCTGACCTGCTGCAGGCGCGCGGCGGCGACGGCTGCGTTGCGTTCAGCCTGCCGATACCGGGCTGGCGAACGCGCCGCGCGGCGACCTTGCGGTGGCGGGCATCGGCACCGGCCGGCACGGCTTCGACCTGCTGATCCCGGGCGGGCTGTCGCCAATGGCGCGCCAAGCGATCGATATCCGCCGCAAAAGCGACGGCGCCCGATTGCCGGGCGCGCCCGTGGTGATCGAACCGGTCGCCTGCTTCGGCGGCGGGCTGGAAGGCGCCGTGGCCGTTGCGGTGGCGGCGCTGGAACCCGGCGCGCAGCAGGGGCACGCGCTCGCCTTCCTGCAAGGCCGAGCCGAACGCCTGCATTCCCAGGCTGCCTAGGATAAAAAGTCGTTACACAAGTCAGCTGCTGTGATCTACGCAGTCGTCATGGAAGAACGCCTCGCGTCTCCGCTCCGCTCCCCGGAACCCCGCCTGCCAACAGCCGCAGGTCGCGGTTGATGCGCAACGGCATCAATTTCATCTCCGGCCTGCCGCGCTCCGGCTCGACGCTGCTGGCGGCGCTGCTGCGGCAGAACCCGGCGCTGCACGCCAACATCACCAGCCCGGTCAGCTCGATGGTGGGCGCGATGCTGGCCGAGATGAGCGCCGGCCACGAGGGCTCGGTGTTCTTCGACGAAGGCCAGCGCATCGCCGTGCTGCGCGGCCTGTTCGACAGCTACTACCACGCGATCGCGCCGGCCCGGATGGTGTTCGACGCCAGCCGCGGCTGGACCACGCGGCTCGACCTGCTGGCGCGACTGTTTCCCGACGCCCGCGTGATCTGCTGCGTTCGGCCGATCCCGTGGATCATCGACAGCGTCGAGCGGGTGGTGCGGCGCAATCCTTTCGAGCTGTCCAAGATCTTCGGCTTCGAGCAGGGCGGCACGATCTATTCGCGCGCCGACGGCCTGATGAGCCCATCCGGCATGATCGGGTTCGCACTCAACGGACTGAAGCAGGCGATGCACGGCGAGCAGGCCGGCCGCCTGCTGCTGCTGCCGTACGACACGCTGGCGGGCCATCCGGCGGCGTCGATGGCGGCGATCTACGAGTTCCTCGACCTGCCGCCGTTCCGGCACGACTTCGAGGATGTGCAGATCGAGACTGGCGAGTTTGATGCCCGGCTCGGCAGCCCCGGACTGCACGAGGTGCGCCCGCAGGTTCGCGCCACCGCGCGCAAGACGATCCTGCCGCCCGACCTGTGGGAGCGCTAAGAGCGCACCACGATCTGGCGCATGCCCGAATTCAACACGACCAAAGTGCCGGTCGCGCTGCAGGGAGTGGGCGAGACCCTCGCCTAGAGCTTTTTCCGATCAAAGTGGATCGGAAGAAATCTCTAGCTTGTTGTTTTGGCGAGCATCTTTATCCGCTCGATGAGCAGGATCGATCGGATGATGCTCTAGCGTGTCTCGAGGCCGATCCAGTCCGCAGAGGAAGTTTAAGTGGGAACCTACAGCTTTACCGGCGTGCCGGTCTTCGTGACGGTCAGTGCGACCGGCACCTACGACATCAACGCGTTCGGTGCGCAGGGCGGCGTGAGTTCTGCCGGCGGGAGCCCCAGTGTGGGCGGGGGCCTCGGCGCCGAGGAGGAGGGCTCCGTCAGCCTCACCGCCGGCGAGCAACTCGAGATCGTCGTCGGTGGCATGGGGGGCGCCGGCACGAATGGGTTCAACGGCGGTGGGGGTGGCGGTGGCACGTTCGTGCTCGCCAACACCGGGTCGAGCGGTTCGTATTTACCGTTGCTGATCGCAGGCGGCGGGGGCGGTGGCTACGAGACCGCCGGCAGCCCGGGCAGCGTTGGCGCCAGTGGGACCGGCAGCGGGGGCGGCTACGCATCGGTGAACTACTCCGGCGGCGGCGGCGGCGGCATTATGAGCGCGGGTTCTGCAGGATCGGGCTCCGGCAATGGTGGCGGCGGCGCCAGCCTGGCCGGCATGTTCGCCGGAGGTGCCGCCGGCTACACCCGATACGAGTTGGCGGCCGGTGCCGGTGGCTTCGGCGGCGGCGGCGGCGGTGGCGCGAATGCCGGCGGTGGCGGCGGCGGCGGCGGGTATTCGGGCGGTAGCGGGGGCAACTACGCGGGCGGCGGCGGCGGGACGTCGTTCGATGCGGGCGCCGCGGTCGTCGCGACCACGCAGGCTGGCGTGCAGACAGGGGACGGCAGTCTCACCATCACGCCCGACGTTGCCTGCTACGTCACCGGCACGCTGATCCCGACCGCGATCGGAGAGCGTCCGGTCGAGGCGCTTGCGATTGGCGACCTCCTTGTCACCGCGTCAGGTGCGCGCCGCCCGGTCAAGTGGATCGGCCGGCGCGCCTATGCCGGGCGGTTCCTCGCCGCCAATCCGGGCGTGCAGCCGGTCCGGTTCCGCGCCGGCTCGCTCGGGGAGGGGTTGCCGCGTCGCGACCTGCTGGTCTCACCCGAGCATGCGATGGGCCTCGACGGCGTGCTGGTTCCGGCGCGCTGCCTGGTGGACGACCGCAGCATCTTGCAGGAGCACTCGTTGCAGCGCGTGGACTACGTGCATGTCGAACTCGACAGCCACGATCTGATCCTGGCCGAGGGTGCCGCGTCCGAGACCTTCGTGGATAACGACAGCCGCGGCATGTTTCGCAACGTGGACGACTACGCCGAGCACTATCCGGACGCATCGGTGGGCGACGGCGTTTCATGCTTGCCGCGGCTGGAGCAGGGTCCGGCGCTGCATGCATTGCGTCGTCGGCTGGCCGGCCAGATCACGGCTCCCAGCCCGATGGAAGGCCGTCTCGACACTGTGGACGAGGACCGCATCACCGGCTGGGCGCGCAACCTCGATACGCCGGGCTACCGGATCCGTCTGCGGGTGCGCGACAACGGCGCGATCCTGGGCGAGATCGTGGCCGACAGCTTCCGCATCGACCTGCTCGAGGCCCGCGGCGGCGACGGCTGCTACGCCTTCAGCATGCCGGTCCCGGGCGGGCTGTCGCCCGCGCTGCGCCACGTGATCACCGTGGAACGCGCCTGCGACGGCACGCCGCTGGACGGCAGCGGCATGGTGCGAGAGGCCATGGCGATGCCCGAGCAGCGCACGCTGCTTGCATGCGGTTCGAACGGGATGCGCGGCATGCTGGACCTGTGCTCGCGCGAGCGGATGCGCGGATGGGCGTATGCACCGGTTTCGGATACGCCGGTCGCGCTGCAGATCACCGACAACGGCATCCCGCTGGCGCGCGTGCTGGCCAACGAGCCGCGCGGCGACCTTGCGGTGGCCGGCATCGGCACCGGCCGGCACGGTTTCGACCTGCTGATCCCGGGCGGGCTGTCGCCATTGGCGCGGCACGTGATCGACATCCGGCGCGAGCGCGACGGTGCGCGGCTGCCCGGGGCGCCGATGGTGATCGAGCCGGCTGCCGCCTTCGGCGACGGGCTGGAAGGCGCGGTGGCCGCCGCGGTGGGGGCCCTCGCGCCCGCAGAGCAGGAGCAGGCGCTAGTCTTCCTGCGGGGGCAGGCCGAACGGCTGCAGCAGGACCGTGCCGATCGCGATGCCGACCGCGGCCCGCGCGAGGCCGCCCGGCGTCAGCTCCGGCGCTGGGGTGGTTCGCCGGCAGAGACGGCACGCCGCGCGCTGGTGGTGGACAGCGCGATGCCGAGGCCGGGCCATAGCGGCGGCGACAACGCCATCCTGTCGCACATCGCCGCCCTGCAGCGCCTCGGCCACGTGGTGAGCTTCGTGGCCGCGGACCAGATGCAGGCCGATGCGTCGGCGCTGGAGGCAACCGGCGTCACGGTGTTCCGGCTGCCGTTCTACGCCCTGCTGGAAGACGTGCTGCGCCGGCAGTCCGGCTGCTTCGACGTGGTGTACCTGCATCGCGGACAGACCGCGGCGCGCTTTAGCCATCTGGTGCGGCAATACGCCCCGGATGCCAGGCTGCTCTACAGCGTGGCCGACCTGGGCCATGTGCGGCTGGCGCGACAGGCCAGCCTGCTGGACGATCCCGCCCTGCGCGCCCTGAGCCGCAGGGAGCGGTCGATCGAATGCGCCGCCGCGGCCGCGGCCGATGCCGTGCTGACGCATTCCGATGCCGAGGCGGAGCTGCTGCGCCGGCTGGTGCCGGGTGCGCAGGTGCATCGCATCCCGTGGTCGATGCCGCCGCAACTTCCGCGCCCCGCCTTTGGCAAACGCCGCGGCGTCGCGTTCATCGGCTCTTTCGGCCACGCGCCCAATGCGGACGCGGCGGTCTGGCTCGTGCAGGCGGTGATGCCGCTGGTCTGGCGGCAACGGCCAAGGCTCGAATGCGTGCTCGCCGGACGGGCGATGCCGGAGGCCGTGCTGCGGCTGGCGCGCCCGGGTGTGGCGGTGCTGGGCGAGGTGGCCGACCTGGACCGCGTGTATGACCGGGTCCGCCTGACCGTGGCGCCGCTGCGCTACGGCGCCGGGGTGAAGAGCAAGGTGCTGGAGAGCTTCGCCGCCGGGCTGCCCTGCGTGATGACGCCGGTGGCCGCCGAGGGGATCGGGCTCGGGGCGGACCTGCAGGCGCTGGTCGGCCGCACGCCGGAGGAGCTCGCCGACCGCATCGTCCGGCTGCACGACAGCGCCGCCGACAATCGCGCGCTGGCCTCGCGCGGCGTGGCGCTGATCCGGTCGGATCATGACGAGGCGAGCGTCGACCAGGCCTTGCGGGCGGCCATCGCCGGAATGCCCGTGCCGCTGCGGCGGGCCGGATAGGCTCAGGCCGCGAGCGCCGGGACCTCCGGGGGCAATTCGGCGGACACCTCCGGGAGCAGCGGATAGCCGAGGCTGCGGAAGATCTCCGCATGGTCGCGGGCAAGCCAGGCGTGCGCCACCGGATCACCCCGACCGGCGCGCGGCGCATAGTCCCTGACCGCGTCGAGATAGTCCGCGAACCCGGCGCGGGCGGCGTCGAAGCCGGGCAGCGCCAGGGTGGCGTGGATGCGCTCGAGCACCGCGAGCGGCTGCCGGCGCAAGTCGTCGTAGCCGACCTCGACGAACCGGCCGGGCGGCAGCGCCGCCGTATCGCGCAGCAGCCGGGTCATCAGCCGCGGATAGACGTGCCGCACCAGCGCCTCGATGTCGGCGTCGCCCGTCCCGAGCGACAGCTCGCGCACCAGCGTGGTGAACATGCGGACCGAGGAGGCCTGCACCTCGGCCGGGTGGCGATGGATGTGGATGAAGCGCGCCTGCGGCCAGATCGCGCGCAGCAGCGGGATGCGGGCGCTGTTGGCGGGATTGCGTATCAGCAGCGGACGTCCGGCGGCGCGCGTCATCTTGCCGACATAGCCGCGCAGGCTGGCGATCCATCGTGCCAGCTCCTGCGCGCCCACGTCGTCGAGGAACACGCCGCGGTCGAACTCGCGGCGCAGGCGGTGCGGGAAATAGATGCCATGGTTGCAGGACAGGGTGGAGAGGTTGGCCATCGCCAGCTCGTCCTCCTGCGGCAGGTCGGAGGCCAGCGCCACCGCATCGATCAGCCGGTTGCGCGGAAAGAACTGCTCGACGAATGGCCGTGCGACACGCGCGAGGCCCAGCGCCTCCGCCGGCAGCCCGACCGACATCGGCGACAGGATGCCGAACGCCGGCGAGCGGCTGAGCAGGTTGGCGAGATGCGTGGTGCCGGAGCGCCAGTGGCCGACGATGAACACCGGCGCCGGCAGGGCCGCGTCGTCCCGGCTGCGCATCGCCGTGACGGCAGCTTCGCCCAGACTGAACGGCAGCCGCAGCCCTACCATCGCCACCGCGATCGCGGCCACGTGCAGCCGCGCCGGTGCGACGCCGCCCTGCACCAGCAGCCGCGCCAGCGTGGGCAGGGTGGCGCCGCAGAGCGGGTGGAACACGCGGTGCGCCCGACCGCGGCCACGCGAGGACTGTTTCGGTAGCTGCATGGGCTGCACTACGCAGGCAGCTTCATCCAGTTCTACGGCCCCATCTCTGAGCGGCCGAAGTTCAGAAGCGCTGCCGCACCAGCGCCGTCTCGAAGCTCGCGAACGCGGCCTCGAGCTGCCATTGCACCCGCGCCTTTTCGTCGTGCGCCAGGAAGTCGGCGCAGCCTCCCCTGGCCTGGGTGCCGGGCGCGGTCCCGGTGCAGGCGCCGACGAGACGCCCGTTCGCCGGATCCCAGAGGCTGGCGCCCGGCAGGAACGAGTAGGTCAGCGAGTTCCGGGACAACTGCTTCAGGTCGGCATAGTGCAGGTGGTAGGTGGTGGTGGCGCGCAGGTATTCGTGCGTGAGGTCGATGCGCTCGACGCCCTCGTCGTCGGTGGACAGCACGAGCGGCACGCCGGCGGCGCGATACGCCTCGAATGGATGCTCGTCGCCGCTGACGCCGAGGATCTGCGCGTTGCTGGTCAGGTTGATCTCGACCGCGACATGCCGCTGCGCCATCTCGGCGAGCAGCCCGGGCGCGTCGTCCTCGTAGGTGATGTCGACACCGTGCCCGATGCGCTTGGCCCCCGCGATCTCGACGGCGTGGCGGATATGGAATTGCAGGTCGGCGGTCGGCACCAGCCCTTCGGTGAGCTCCCCCGCATGCAGGGTCAGCGGCACCCTGGGCCACACCGTGCTGAGGTAGCGGAAGGCGCGCATGTGCAGGTCGTAGTCGCGCAGCGCCACCGGGTCGTCCTCGGGCTCGACGATGTTAACGCCGAGGAAACGCGGATCATCGGTCACCAGCGCGTAGCTGTACGCCATCTGCGCGAACACCGCAGCCGGCGGCATGGCGCGCAGCACCTGGGTCAGGTAGCGGACTCGCACGAGGCAGCCGGGCTGCGCCTGCCGGGTGCCGCAATGCAGCACCGTGCGCATGCGCGCTTCCGCCTCATTGGTGCGGATGCGCGCCTCGCGCACCAGCGCCGGCAGGCCGGGCTTTATCTCGTCGAGATCGTGCGCGAAATCCTCGCCGTGCCAGGGATGCGACAGGCCGAGGGCGGCGGACTCGCGCATCAGCGGGTAGTGCATGATCTCGAGATAGAGCACGTGGTCGGCGGCGGCGCGGTTGGCGGCTTCCGCCAGCATCTCGCCCGCGCGCCCCTTGCCGGCCGCGTCGAACGTGCCGAACGTGCCGAAGAAATGGTCGTGCCCGGACCGGTCCGCCGGGCCTGGCGCGAAGTCGCGCATGGACAGCGCGTCGATCTCGCCTTCGTTCAGGCCGGGTGTGTGCGCCAGGGCCTCGGCGGCCGGCCGCATCGGTGGATGGCAAGGCGCGGGACCGAGCGCATGCGTCGCCGCATCGAGGCAGAGGCCGGCCTGGCTCGCCCAGCCGAGATAGCTCTCGGCGTAGATCGCGCCCGAGAGATGGTTGTGCAGGTCGGCGCCCTTCGGCATCTCGCGCAGCAGCATGCGCAGGCGCGCCGGCTGGCTGGCCAGGCTGTCGAACAGGCGGGTCGCATGCTTGTCGGCATCCTCCGCCACGGCGGGACTGCCCACGATCGCTAGCAGGCCGAACAGGAGCGGCAGCAGGCGGACGGGGAGGGCGCGGATCATCGCGCGATGGTGGGCGAGGCGGTCGAGCGCCGCAACCGGCCTCCTCCGGCGTCGGGCCGGAGGAGGCCGGGTCAGCGCTTCAGCGTTTCCACCAGCCGGTGCGGCGCTGCGCAGGAGCCTCGGCCGCGCCGACCAGGATCGGCTGCACGGCAATGGAAGGACGCTCCGGTTCCGACGTTGCCGCAACCGGCTCCGCTGCCATATCCGGCGCGGCGGCCGCGTGCCCGGCGGCGGCCTCCGGCGCGGCAGCGGTGGCCGGCCTTGCCTTGCTGGTCCGCACGCGCGGGGCGGCGGTCGCCTTGGCCGCAGCCCGCGCGCGTGGCGCCGGCTTCGGCACGGCGATTGTTCCGTCCGGTGCTGCGGCCTTTGCCACCCGCTTGCGCTTCGGCTTCGCAGGTGCCGCTTCCGGCGCGGTCTCGGCCGCCATCACCGGCTGCGGCTCCGGCTCCGGCTCAGGCACAGGCACAGGCACAGGCACAGGCACAGGCACAGGCTCCGGGGCGGCGACCAGGACCGCCTCGACCTCCGGCACCGTCCCGGGTGTGGTTGCCTCGTGCGCGGCCATCGACGCGACCGGCTCCGGCTCGGCCGCCGCGCCTGCCGCCGGCGGCTCCGCATCCTGGCCGAGCACGTCGAAGATGTCGTAGCCGCGGCCGAACGGATCGGCCGGGGTCGGGCCGGTATAGGGCGCCGCTCCGTTGGCCTCGACATGGCTCGCGCCGTCCGCCGGCCTGCGGTTGCGTCCACCGCGGCGGCTGCGCTTGCGCTGGGTCGGCTCGGTGCCACGCGACGGCGCGGCACTCTCCGGCTGCTCGCCGTCCGGCGCTGGCGGCACGTCCGCGACGAACTCCGGACTGTCGGCCGCGACGTCCGGCTGATCCACGTCGTGCGCCGCCAGGGGGGTCGCCTCGGCATCGTCGCGACGGCCGCCGCGGCGGCTGCGGCGACGCCGCTTGCGCCGGCGCTCCTTGTCACCGCTGTCGCCGGCGTTGCCCTGGGCCTCGCCCGAGGCACCCGATGCGGGTCGGCCATGGCCGGCGCCGGCCGGGGCGTCCTCGAGATCGTCCGGCTCGTCGGCGATGTCGTCGGTCTCGCCGTCGAATGCCGCCACGCCCTCGAAGTCGTCGGCGGTGCCGTGCGAGATGACGCCGTTCGCCGGCAGCCGTCGCTCGGCGGCGACCTCGATCGCCTGCACCGGAGCCGCCGCCACCTGCGGCCGCAGGCCCTCGATCTTGAGCGCCGGCGGGATCAGGCTGTCGTCGGCGGCGAAATGGATCACCATGCGGTGCCGCTGCTCGATCTCGCCGAGCCAGATGCGCTTGTGGTTGAGCACGTAGAGCGCAACCGCGCTGGCCACCTTGACCAGGATCTCGGCGTGCCGCTGGCGGCCGCCTTCCTCCTCGATCGCACGCAGCACGTGCAGTGCCGCGCTGTCGGTGCCGCGCATGAAGCCGGAGCCGGCGCAATGCGGGCAGGGCACGAAGGTGCTTTCCACCAGCGACGGCCGCAGCCGCTGGCGCGACATCTCCAGCAGGCCGAAATGGCTGATCGTGCCGACCTGGATGCGGGCGCGGTCGCCGCGCAGCGCATCCTTCAGGCGGCGCTCGACCATGGCGTTGTGCTTGCGGCTCTCCATGTCGATGAAATCGACCACGATCAGGCCGGCGAGGTCGCGCAGGCGCAACTGGCGGCCGAGCTCGTCGGCGGCCTCGAGGTTGGTGCGCAGCGCGGTCTCCTCGATGCCGCGCTCGCGCGTCGAGCGGCCGGAGTTCACGTCGATGGCGACCAGCGCCTCGGTCTGGTTGATCACCAGGTAGCCGCCGGACTTGAGCTGCACCGTCGGCTGCAGCATCGCGTCCAGGTGATGCTCGACCTGGTAGTGCGAGAACAGCGGCTGGCCGTGGTCGCGCCAGAGATTCACCTTCTGCGCATTGGCCGGCATCAGCATGCGCATGAACTCGCGCGCCGCGTGCCAGCCCTGCTCGCCATCGACCGCGATCTCCTCGACGTCGCGCGTGTAGACGTCGCGGATCGCCCGCTTGATCAGGCTGGCTTCCTCGTAGATCAGCGACGGCGCCACCGAGCGCATGGTCTGGTCGCGAATGTCGTCCCACAGACGCAGCAGGTACTCGCAGTCGCGCTTGATCTCGGGGCGTGGCCGCTGGGCGCCGGCGGTGCGCACGATCATCGCCATGCCGCGCGGGATCTCAAGCTCGCTGGTGATCTCCTTGAGCCGCTTGCGGTCGGCCGCCGAGGTGATCTTGCGCGACACCCCGCCGCCACGCAGCGAGTTCGGCATCAGCACGCAGAAGCGCCCGGCGAGCGAGATATAGGTGGTGAGTGCTGCGCCCTTGTTGCCGCGCTCCTCCTTCACGACCTGGATCAGCAGGATTTGGCGGCGCCGGATGACCTCCTGGATCTTGTACTGGCGCAGGAAGCGGGCGGCCTGGCGCGAGGTGCGGTTGTCGTCGCCGCCATCCTCCTCGCCGCCCATGGACTCCGGCGCCGGCTCGGGGAGACGCGCGGGCGCCGCGTCGACGGCCTCGCGGTCACCGGCCCCGGTCTCGTCGGCCGATCCGTACGGGCCAGGAGCCTCGGACGCGTCCGGGACCTCTTCGGGTGAACCGGTCACCTCGTTCAAGTGGCCCGCACCGGCGCCGTCGCCGGCGTCCTCGCGGGCCTCCTCGGCGCGGGCCTCCTCCTCCTGCAACGCCAGCAGGCGCTCGCGGTCGGCGACCGGGATCTGGTAGTAGTCCGGGTGGATCTCGCCGAAAGCCAGGAAGCCATGGCGGTTGCCGCCATACTCGACGAACGCCGCCTGCAGGCTGGGTTCGACCCGGATGACCTTGGCGAGGTAGATATTGCCCTTGAGTTGTTTCTTCGCGGATGTCTCGACGTCGTAATCTTCGAGGCGGTTACCGTCCAGCACGACCACGCGGGTTTCTTCCGCGTGGGTCGTGTCGATCAGCATACGTTTGGTCATTAAGGGAGGGACTCCGATGCACCGCGCCAGCGCCTCTGCCTGACCAGGGCCGCGCGGGCCAGGGTCGGGCGAGGCCGCAGCACGCGGCGGGATGTGGGGCGGCAGGATGGTGGGGTGGGTGACCAGCTTCGGGCCGACGGAGGCGCCAGGCCGGCAGCAGGACGAGCAGCGGATGGAAGTCCGACGCTGCTCGCGACTGCTGTTCGGCGTGAAGGCGAAGTCCGGCTTGCATGCGGGTCCTGTGCGAAGAGCGACGCGGACCAGCTTAATGCGGACCGCGACGCCCGGGTGAGCGTCTCGTGCCGCCCTGCGCCGCTCCGCTCGTTTGGAAGGATCGCAGGACGCGGCGAGCCGCCGCATCTTCTCGCCAGCCGGACCGTTCCCGAGGGAATCGCGGCTTGCGCTGCATGGGGCCAGCGTGCCGGGCAGCGCTTGACGCGCCACCACAAGTTTCGAGTGTGGCGGAATAGTCGGCCCACTGCAAGCGGCGCGACCCGTTCCCGGTCGATCCGTGAGCGAAATGCTGTGATCTCGGCCCGCTAGCGCGCATAATACCGCAAGGTCAGGGCGGTGGAGCAGGTCGTGATGAAGTCCGCGTTCGATCGCAGGAGCCTTGGTCGCCTCGCCCTGGCGGGCCTCGGCACGCTGCTCGCCGCGTCACCGCGGGCGTCGGGGCAGGTCCGGGCGGTGCAACCCAGTCACCGTCGCGCGCACGGCCAGGCGCACCCGGCTCCGGCGGTAATCGGGCGGGCGCTGCCGCGCAGGCCGCTGGTGATGCTCGATCCCGGCCATGGCGGCAAGGATCCGGGGGCGATCGGGGTGTCAGGCACCTACGAGAAGCATATCGCGGTGGCGGCCGCTGGCGAGCTGCGTCGGCAGTTGCTGGCGACCGGGCGCTACCGGGTGGCGCTCTCGCGCGAGACCGACATCTTCATTCCGCTGGAGGACCGGGTGGCGATCGCCCAGGGCCGGCAGGCGGCGCTGTTCGTCTCGATGCACGCCGATGCGCTGCACGACCCCGGCGTACGCGGTGCCAGCGTCTATACCCTGTCGGAGAACGCCTCGGACGCGCAGACCGCGGCCCTCGCCCGAACCGAGAACAGCGCCGACCGCTATGCCGGGCCGCATGTGCACACCACCTCGCCTGAGGTGCAGCGCATCCTGGCGAGCCTGGTGCGCCAGGAGACCCGGGTGGGCTCGGCGCAGATGGCGCGCAGCGTGGTGAGCGCATTCCGCCCGCGCATCGGGCTGCTGACCAACCCCGACCGGCACGCCGCCTTCGTGGTGCTAAAGGCGGCCGACATCCCGAGCGTGCTGGTCGAGATGGGGTTCATGTCCAACCGGCTCGACGAGAACGCCCTGCGGCAGGCCGGCCACCGGGCGATGGTGGCCGGCGCGATGGCGCTCGCGATAGACGGCTATTTCGCCGGCGCCGGCTTCACCCGTTTCAGCGGGGACGCGCCGGCGCTACCGGGCTGACCTACCAGCCGCTATGCCAGCCATAGCCCCAGCCGCCACCGTAGTACGGGCCGTAGGCATAGGGGGGCGGATACGCGTAGGGGTAGGCGGGCGCCACCACCACTGGCGGGGGTGCGACGCCAACCGGGGGCGGAGCGTAGCCGGCTACCGTCAGTGGCGCTTGGATGCTCTCGCCCGAGGCGACCATGCACTGGGAGTAGACGCGGTCGTAGTTTCCCTGCAGCGAACTTGCCGACGCGGCGGCATTCTCGCCGCCGACCGAGGAGCCGAGCAACAGCCCGCCCCCCGCCCCGGCGGCTGCTCCCAGCCCGGGATTGCCCGCGGCGGCGCCGAGCAGCGCCCCGGCCGCGGCGCCGACCACCGTGCCGACGGCGGCACTGCCGACACCGCTGCTGTTGGCGCCTTGCTGCGGCGTCACGCCATTGTTCGCCGCCGTCGCCTCCTGGCGGCAGCGTCCGTCATCGGCACGGAAGGCCTCGAAGTTCTTGCCCGCGCCGGGACCCGCCATGACGGTTGGCCCCGGCGGGGGAGCCACGGTGCAGGCGCAGAGCGATGCTCCCAGTGCAGCGGTGGCACCCAGGGGTGGAAGCAAACGCAGGTTCGAACGCATCGACTTGCTCCATTGCGGCCTGGTCCGGGACAATCCGGGATCCGGCGCGAGGGTGAATTGGGGCGGCATAGGGATTTCGCAATGGCTGCGGGTTTGCACGCGCCGAGCGCAATGGTAAAGTATCTGAATGTGTCTCATATTTGCGGGTCCGGTGCTGTCGGTCCTGCCCTCCGGCTTGCCGCCTCATGCGCAGTTCTGCGCCAAGGCGCTGCTCGACCGCGACCTGCTTCGACTTATCTGCCCCTGAGCCTCACCGCCGTTCCGAACGGCTGAGCCCAGGGGAGGTCTCGCGGGTCCGACGCCCGCCACCCGAAGCCCTTCATCACGCATCGCATGACCCGGTCGGCAGGCCGGCGTGACCAGGAAATCCCGATCATGTCCATCGACCATCCGAGCTTCGGCCGCATCGCCGACGACCGCGTCATCCTGTTCGACACCACCCTGCGCGACGGCGAGCAGTCCCCGGGCTTTTCGATGAACCTCACCGAGAAGGTGCGCATGGCCGAAGCCCTGGCCGAACTCGGCGTCGACGTGATCGAAGCCGGCTTCCCGGTCGCATCCCAGGGCGACTTCGACAGCGTGCGCGAGATCGCGCGCGTGGTGCGTGGCCCGGTGATCTGCGGCCTGGCCCGCACCGGCGGGCGTGACGACATCGCGCGCGCCGCAGAGGCGGTGCGTCCGGCCGAGCGGCCGCGCATCCACAACTTCATCTCCACCTCGCCGCTGCACATGAAATACAAGCTGCGCATGGAGCCGGAGACGGTGCTGGAGTGGGTGACGCGCGGCAATCTCGCTGCACGCAACCACACCGACGACGTCGAGTGGTCCGCCGAGGATGGCAGCCGCACCGAGCCCGACTTCCTGTGCCGCTGCGTGGAAGCCGCGATCGCCGCCGGTGCGACCACCATCAACATTCCCGACACCGTCGGCTACGCGACACCCGAGGACATGGCGGCGATCTTCAGCATGCTGCGCGCGCGGGTGCCGGGTGCCGACACCGTCATCCTGTCGGCGCACAATCATAACGATCTCGGGCTCGCGGTCGCCAACACCATCGCCTCGCTGCAGGCCGGCGTGCGCCAGATCGAATGCACCATCAACGGTATCGGCGAGCGCGCCGGCAATGCGGCACTGGAGGAGATCGTGATGGCGCTGCGCACGCGGCCCGACGTGCTGCCCTATTCCAACAACATCAAGACGCCGAACCTGCTGCGGGTGTCGCGCATGCTGGCGACCATCACCGGCTTCGACGTGCAGCCGAACAAGGCGATCGTCGGCCGCAACGCCTTTGCGCATGAGAGCGGCATCCATCAGGACGGCATGCTCAAGAACGCCGCGACCTACGAGATCATGACCCCGGAAAGCGTCGGCTGGACCAAGTCCTCGCTGGTGCTGGGCAAGCATTCCGGCCGCGCCGCATTCCGCGACAAGCTGCACGCGCTGGGCTACGGCGACCTCGGCGACAACCAGGTCAACGACGCCTTCGCGCGTTTCAAGAACCTGGCAGACCACAAGAAGACCGTGTTCGACGAGGACATCGTGGCACTGGTCGATGACGAGGTGCGGGACCACGCCCATCTGCGTTTCGTCTCGCTCGACCTGTATGCCGGCTCGAAGCGGCCGGCACAGGCCGACCTGGAGCTCGAGATCGACGGCCGCCGGGTCATTGCCAGCACCAGCGGCAACGGGCCGGTCGATGCCGCCTTCAACGCGATCCGGGAATTGTTCCCGCACGAGGCCGCCCTGACGCTCTACTCGGTAGGCGCCATCACAGAGGGCTCTGACGCCCAGGCCCGCACCACGGTGCGTCTCGAGGAGCACGGCAAGATGGTCGACGGGCAGGGCGCGGACGCCGACACGGTGGTGTCCGCCACGCGCGCCTACCTGCACGCGCTCAACAAGCTGCTGGTCAAGCGCGCGAGGCATGAGCCGGAGGCGATCCCGGCCTGACGTCCGGCAACCCGCCCACGGGCCAACCGGAGGGTTGCGTCGATCGGAGGGCAGGACGGGTCAGTAGTTGTAGTAGCCGGGCGCCTGGTTGTAGTAGCCGGGCGGCGGCGGGGGTGGTGGCGGCGGACGCGGCGTGGTCGCGGCTCCAGCCCCCGCGCCGAGCGCGCCACCGGCCAGGGCGCCGATCGCAGCCCCACGGCCGCCGCCGGCGATGCCACCGAGCAGCGCGCCGCCGCCAGCGCCGAGCAGGCCACCACCGACCGCCCGCTGCCCCGGATCATACGGATCGCTGCAGCCGCCGAGCGCCATCGCGGCAGCGAGTGTCGTGGCCAGCAGCACGGGCCGCAGCCCGATGACTGGTGCGCGCCGCGGACCGGCGCCGGTCCCTGTAAGTCTCGTTCGATTCATCAGTAGCCTCCCCGGTTCGGTGTCGTGGCGGCGCCGCCGACGGCACCCACGGCGCCTCCGGCCAACGCGCCGACACCGGCATTGCCGCCGGCGATCCCGGCGATGCCCGCACCCGCGCCGGCGCCGATCAGGCCGCCGCCGACCGCGCGCTGCCCCGGGCTGTACGGGTCGCACGCCGCCAATGTCAGAACCGCACCGGCTGCCGCTGCGAGCAGCGTCACACGCAACATCGAACCAACTCCTGCTTTCCCCGGCGCCATCGGGCAGCGCCATACCAATGGCTATAGACATTCCGGCGCCCGTCCGGTTCCCGGTCCGGCGGGCTTTCCGTACGATGCCTGCGGTCCGGAGCGCAACACGTCCGGCGTGCAATCGCGGGCCTCGATGCACACCGTGCTTGCTCCATCCGGGCCTGATCGCTAAGCGGTTCGGACTGCGGCTTTTGTCTCGACTGCGTAAGGGTCACGCCGCGGGACGTGTCTCATCCGGAGTGGCTCGATGTTCTCTCGCCTGCTCGGCCTCGTTTCCCGCGACATGGCCATCGACCTCGGCACTGCCAACACGCTGGTCTATGTCAAGGGCCGTGGCGTGGTGCTGAACGAGCCCTCGGTGGTGGCGATCGCCGACATCCGCGGCAAGAAGCAGGTGCTGGCGGTCGGCGAGGAGGCCAAGCAGATGGTCGGCCGCACGCCCGGGAACATCTCCGCCATCCGGCCGCTGCGCGACGGCGTGATCGCGGATTTCGAGGTCGCGGAAGAAATGATCAAGCATTTCATCCGCAAGGTGCACAACCGCCGCGGCGCCAGCCCGATGATCATCGTCTGCGTGCCGTCCGGCTCCACCCCGGTCGAGCGCCGCGCCATCCAGGAAAGCGCCGAGAGCGCCGGCGCCCGCCGCGTGCTGCTGATCGAGGAGCCGATGGCGGCCGCGATCGGCGCCGGGCTGCCCGTGACCGAGCCGTCGGGCAGCATGATCGTCGATATCGGCGGCGGCACCACCGAGGTCGCGGTGATCTCGCTCGGCGGCATCGTCTATGCGCGCTCGGTGCGGGTCGGCGGCGACAAGATGGACGAGGCGATCATCTCCTACATCCGACGCACCCAGAACCTGCTGATCGGCGAGAGCACCGCCGAGCGCATCAAGATGGAGCTGGGCTCGGCACATCCGCCGCTGGACGGCACCGACGGGCCGCTGCGCGAGGTCAAGGGCCGCAGCATGATGAACGGCGTGCCGCGCGAGGTGGTGGTGAGCCAGCGGCAGATCGCCGAAGCGCTGGCCGAGCCGGTGAGCCAGATCCTCGAGGCGGTCAAGGTGGCGCTGGAGAACACCCCGCCGGAGCTCGCCGCCGACATCGTCGACAAGGGCATCGTGCTGACCGGCGGCGGCGCGCTGCTGCACGGCCTCGACGAGGTGCTGCGCGCCGAGACAGGGCTGCCGGTCATGGTGGCGGAAAACCCGCTTTCCTGCGTGGTGCTCGGCACCGGCCGGGCGCTGGAGGAAATAAAGCGGCTTCGAAACGTATTGACCACCATGTACTGAGCCCGAGCGGCTAGGATGCGCGACCTTCAATGCCCTGGCGGGAGACTTCGATGATCCGCCTTTCGATCCAGACACGGCAGGCGCTGTCGCGCACCACCCTGCCGGTGCTGGTTGTCTGGTCACTGGCCCTGATGCTCCTCGGTCAGGCCGATCGCAGGCTGGCGGTGCAGGCGCGCGCCGTGCTCGCCGATGCGCTGGCGCCGGCCTATTCGGTGCTGCACGTGCCGGTGTTCGGGCTGCGCTCCGGCCTCGGCGAGGCGCGCGGCCTGTTCGACCTCGCCCGGGAGAACCACCGCCTGCGCGCCGAGAACCGGCGGCTGCTGCAATGGCGCGCGGTGGCGCTGGCGGCGACGGCGGAGAATGCGGCGCTCAAGGCGAGCCTGCACTGGCTGCCCGACCCGGCGGCGCACGTGGCCACCGCCCGCGTGGTGGCCGAGACCGGCGGCCTCTATGCGCGCGCCTTCCTGGTCAATGCTGGCAGCCTGCAGGGTCTGCACAAGGGCGACGTGGTGATGGACGCGCAGGGGCTGGTCGGCCGTATCACCGAGACCGGATCGCGCTCCGCCCGGGTGCTGCTGGTGACCGACATCGCGAGCCGGGTGCCGGTCATGCTGGAGGCGTCGCATGCGAACGCGATGCTGGCCGGCGTCAACCGATCGGCACCGAGGCTGCTGTACTATCCCGACGATGTCCGCCCCGAGGAGGGCGAGCGGGTGCTGACCAGCAGCGAGGCGGGCGCATTCCCGGCCGGCCTGCCGGTTGGCGTCGTGCATTATCGCGGGCCCGGCGACCCGGTGGTGCTGCCGGCCGCCGACCTCGATCGGCTGGATTTGATACGCGTCGTCGATTTCGGCCTGTCGGCGATCGCGCCACCCGATGCGCCGGGCCGCGTGGTTGCGCACGCCAGGCCGGGCGCCGGCCTGCTGCTACCGGCCGATGCGGATCCGCATCCCGGACCTCGGGCCGCCTCGGGTCCGGCATCCGGCGAAGCGCCCGGGGCCGGCCAGCCGGTGCCGATCGGACGTGGATGAAACAGGGTGGCAATGGCACAGCCACAGCGCGCCCAATCAGCTCATGTCCCGGCAATGGTCACTCCAGGACATCGCCGGCGCGGGCCGCCTGCGGGCCACGTCCTGGCCCGCACGCTCGACGCCTCGGCGCGGCGCGCGGTGCCCGTGGCCGGCGCCGTCCTCGCGCTGCTGCTGCTGAACACGCCGCTCGGCCTGCCCGGGCAGGCCGAGATGCAGCCCGGCCTGCTGCTCGGCTGCGTGTTCTTCTGGTCGGTGTTCCGGCCGGCCTCGATGCCGGCGGTGCCGGTGTTCGGCCTCGGTGTGGTGTGCGACCTGCTCGGCAGCCAGCCCATCGGTGTCACCGCGCTGATGCTGCTGCTGGCGCTGGGCAGCGGCCGGACCTGGCGCGGCAGGCTGGCGCGGCTCGGCTTCGTTGCGATGTGGCTGGTGTTCGCGGGCGTCGCGGCGGCGGCGCTCGGGCTGGAGTGGCTGCTGGTCTCGGTGGTCCGGCTGCAGCCGATGCCGCTGCCGGCGCCGGTGTTCGCCTGGGTGCTCGCGCTCGGGCTTTATCCGTTGCTGTCCGCAGTCTGCACCAGAGCCCACCGCAGGCTGGCTTGAGATGCCTGCTGCTGGCGATCCCCCGCTTTGCAGGAATGGACGCCCTTCCTGTGCTCCGGTGCTCACGGCCATCTAGGCCGCTCCGCTCCGGCGCTCGGAAGGACGCGCCGGGCGCGGCTCCCATGCTTGAGGATTGGGGAGCCGCTCTAATCCAGCATCAGGCATCTCAAGCCCGCCTCTTTCGGCTTGCTCAGGTAACGGGCTCGATACCGTGAGGCGGCCGGAGAGCCCGCAGCGGGCGGTTTTTACGCGTCGGGCCCTGCTGATGATGGCGGGGCAGGCCGGGGTGCTGGGAGTGCTCGGGCAGCGGCTGTACAGCCTGCAGGTCAGGGACGGGCACAAATACGCCCAGATGGCGCTGGCCAACCGGATCAGCACGCGGCAGCTCGCACCCGCGCGCGGGCGCATCGTCGATCGGACCGGGGCGACGCTGGCCGGCAACAAGGTGAACTGGCGGGCGCTGCTGCTGCCGGAGGAGACCAGCGACCTGGCGCTCACGCTGGCGCGGTTCTCCGCCATCATGCCGCTCGATGCCCGCGACCATGCCCGCATCGAGCGCGACATGCACCGGCAGCGGCGCTTCATCCCGGTGGTGCTGCACGACTTCCTGACCTGGGACGACATGGCGCGCATCGCGGTCGCCGCCCCGGACCTGCCCGGCGTGCTGATCGATGTCGGCACCACCCGGCTGTATCCGCAATCCGACCTGCTGGCGCATGTGGTGGGCTACGTGGCCCCGGCCGGCGAGGCCGACCTCGCCGCCAACCCGCTGCTGGCGCTGCCCGGCATGCGGGTCGGCCGCGCCGGGCTGGAGGCCTGGTTCGATACGCGCCTGCAGGGCCACGCGGGCACCGTGCGCATGGAGGTGAATTCGGTCGGCCGCGTGCTCGGCGAGACCGACCGGCAGGAGGGCGTGCCCGGCGAGGAACTGCAACTGGCGCTCGATCTCGACCTGCAGCAATCGGTGCTGCGCCGCCTGGACGGCCAGTCCGCCAGCGCCGTGGTGATGGATTGCCGCAACGGCGAGGTGCTGGCGATGGTCAGCAACCCCGCCTTCGACCCATCGCTGTTCGATAGCGGCGTCAGCGAGGCGCAGTGGCAGGCCTGGTCGACCGATCCGCGCACGCCGCTGCTCAACAAGGCGGTCGCCGGCCTGTATCCCCCCGGCTCCACCTTCAAGCCGGCGGTGGCGCTGGCGGCGCTGGCGGCCGGCACGCTGTCGCCGCACGACCGCATCGCGTGTCCGGGCTGGCTCGATGTCGGCGGCAGCCGCTTCCATTGCTGGCGCAAGCACGGGCATGGCTCGCTCGACCTGCATGGCGGCATCAAGAACTCCTGCGACGTGTTCTTCTACGAGGTAGCGCGTCGCACCGGCATGGAAGCGATCGCCGAGCAGGCTCACCGGCTCGGGCTGGGCGCGCCGGTCGCGATCGAGCTGCCGCATGCGCGGGACGGGCTGATCCCGACGCCGACCTGGCGACGCCGGCACGGCCATCACTGGAACGGCGGCGACACCATCGTCTCGGGAATTGGCCAGGGCTACATCCAGGTGACGCCGCTGCAGCTTGCGACCTACGTCTCGCGGATGGCGACCGGACGCGCAGTGCAGCCGCACCTGGCGCGCCGGCTCGGAGGCACGGCAACGCCGCTCCGCTGGCCGGAGCTGGGCATCGCGGACGCGCAACTGGAGGCGATCCGGGCCGGGATGTTCTCGGTGGTCAACGATGTCGGCGGCACCGCGCCCAAGGCACGGCTGCCGCTCGCGAACGTGCAGATGGCAGGCAAGACCGGCTCGGCTCAGGTGCGGCGGGTGTCGCGGGCGGCGCGCGAGGGCGGCCATTTCGACAGCTCCAAGCTGCCGTGGGAAGAGCGGCCGCATGCGCTGTTCATCTGCTTTGCGCCATACGATGCGCCGCAATATGCGGTCTCTGTGGTGATCGAGCACGGCAACGCCGCCGCCGAGGTCGCAGCCCCGGTCGCGCGCGACATCATGATGGACACATTGCGTCGCGATCCGGCGAACCGTTCCCTGGCCCCCGGGCAGCGAGTCGCCGCCGCCGGGTGAAGCCACGGTCGTTCAAGGTTTTCTTAATCATTTCGCCCTCTACAGGTGCTTCCGGTGGAGGCTCCTGGCATGACGGCGCATATCCTGTTCGGCGCCACCTCGGCCTCGGGCCTGTCCCTGTGGGCAACGCTTGGCAGCTCCCCTGGGGCAGCCTCTCTTGGGGTGCCGATCACGGCGGATTTCGATCCGGTCCAAATCGGTGCCGGGACGCTGTTCATCGGCGGCGCGAATGGCGTGCCGCAGCTCTTCAGGACCGACGGCACCCCGGCTGGAACGACCCTGGTCGGCCTGCCGCCCGGTACCTCGTCGATCACCGCAACGACCGCGTTCGATGGGTTCGCCGCCATCGCCGCCACCGGGCCGGACGGCGCCGGCTCGCTCTGGGTCGCGAACGGCAGCAGCTTCCTCTGCCTCGCCAGCGGCCTGGTGGTCAGCAACCTCGCCACCGTCGGCGGCACGCTGTATTTTACCGGCCAGTCGACGCCGTCCGATCTCGCCGGCAGGCGGCTCTACAGCAGCGACGGCACCGTGGCCGGAACGCATGAGATCAATTCCGGCAGCCTGACGTTGGCGGCCGATGCCGTTGCGGCGCTGCCCGGCGGCGGCCTCCTGCTCGAGAACGCCGCGACCGGAACGCTCTGGACCAGCAACGGGACCACCGCGGCACCCCTCGCGCATGCCGGCCTCGGGAGCACCGCCGGCCCCGGCGGCTTCGTGACGCTGGCCGGCGCCTTGCTGTTCAGCTTTTCCGATGCCGTCGGCGACATGGCGCTTTGGCGCTCCACCGGCAACGCCGCGCAGCCGGTGCCGAGCGGAAGCACGTCGTTCGGCACCATCGGCGACCTCGTCATGCTCGGCGGCGTGGCGCTGTTCATTGCGACCGACAGCAACGGCACTGCCGGCCTATGGAGCACCAATGGCGCCGCCAGCACCCTGGTCGGCCATTTCGCCGATCTGCAGGATCTGACCGCGTTCGGCAGCGAGGTCGCATTCTCGGGGCTGGATGCGGGCGGCCACCCGCAGCTCTGGATCAGCGACGGTACCGCGGCCGGAACCCGCATGGTGCTGCCGACCGGTGCCTCGTCGAGCGGTCTCGATCCGGTCGGGCTGTTCACCTATTTCGGCATGATCGGCTTCACCGGCACCGACAGCGCCGGCAGGACCAGCCTGTGGCTGAGCGACGGCAGCGCCGGCGGCACGACAGAACTGGCCTTGGCCAGCTCCATGAGCTTCCAGACCGCGACCGAGGCGCTCGCCGGCAGCGGCCGCCTGGTCTCGCTCGGCAGCGTCGCGCATGCCGGCGCATTCATCGCGCTGGACGGCGACACCGTGCTCGGCGGGATCTCCGGCGGCGCGATCACCGCCGCCATCGGGGCCGTCTCGGTCGTCGGTGGCAGCGGCGCGCTGAGCTTCACCGGCGGCAGCGGCACCTCCACCGTGACCGGCGGCAGCGGCGCCTGCACCCTGTTCGGCGGCGCCGGCGGTGGGCTGTTCGGCGCCGGCAGCGGCGGCGGCAGCGTGCTGGTGGCGAGCGGCGGCAACACCACGCTCACCGGCGGGGGCGCGCTCGACCGGTTGTTCGGCGCCGGCGCCGGCAGCACCACGATGACGGCCGGCCCGGGTCGCGAGAGCCTGGTCGGCGGTGGCGGCAACAGCGTCTTCCTGGGCGGTGCCACCGCGGGCGCGGTCATCTTCACCGGCGCCGGCGCCGCCTCCGTGCTGGGACAGGCGGCCGGCGGCGACACCATCGTCGGCGGCAGCGGCGCGCTGCAGGTGATGAGCCGCAACGGCGAGGCGGTATTCGCCGGCAGCGGCCCCACCAGCGTTACCGGCAGCCTCGGGATGGCGGACTCGATCATCGGCGGCAGCGGCTCCCTCGCGGTGCAGGGCCGCGGCGGCAACATGCTGGTGGTCGGCGGCAGCGGGACGGCGTCGGTTGCCGTCGGCAACGCGGCGGCGCTGCTGTTCCAGGGCAGCGGCCCGATGGCGGCAAGCGCCGGCAGCGGCTGGTTCGAGGTGGTGGCCGGCCCGGGCAATGCCACCATCGCCGGCGGCAGCAGCGGCGTCTCGATGGTGGTGGTCAAGGGCGCCGCCGGCGGCAGCGACGTCGTCAGCGGCTTCAATCCCGACCTCGACCGGATCTCGCTGTTCGGCTACCAAGCGTCCGACCTGCACTTGCACTCGGCGGGTGGGACCAGCACGCTCAGCGTGTCCGACGGCACCACCATCACCCTGCTTGGTGTTGCGAGCGCCGCGTCCGCCATCGACCGGGTCGGCTGACCTCCCGAAGGCCTCGTGCTGGACAAGTCGGGTCCGGCGCAGGCACCGTCGAAAGCATGATCACCGAGCGCCGCCTGCGGCGGGCACCGGCGCGGTTCGGTCCGCTGGCGCGGCTCGGCCGCATCAACTGGCTGTATGTCCTGCTGATCTGCCTGCTCGGCGGCGTCGGCTACGGGGCGCTGTTCTCGGCCGGCGGCGGCTCGCCGACCCCCTACGCGCTGCCGCAGACGATCCGCTTCGGGGTCGGCGTCCTGCTGATGCTGACGCTGGCGATGCTGCCGCCCCGCCTGCTGATGCGGCTGGGGGCGCCGCTCTACGGCGCCTCGCTCGTCCTGCTGGTGCTGGTCCTGCACATGGGCCATGTCGGCAAGGGTGCGGAGCGCTGGATCGTCATCGCCGGCGTGCAGCTGCAGCCATCCGAGTTCGCCAAGATCGCGCTGGTGCTGGTCCTCGCCAGCTACTTCCACCGGATCGGCTGGGAGCGGCTAGGCAACCCGCTGTTCCTGCTGCCGCCAGCGGCCCTGGTGCTGGTGCCGGTGGCGCTGGTGCTGAAGGAGCCGAACCTCGGCACCGGCGCGATCACCGGCCTGGTCGGGCTCAGCCTGTTCGTCGCCGCCGGCATGCGGCTGTGGCAGATCGCGGTGGTGGCCGTCCCGCTGCCGGTGCTGGGCAGGCTCGCCTTTGCCCACCTGCATGACTACCAGCGCGCCCGCATCACCACCTTCCTGCATCCCGAGCAG
The DNA here is from genome assembly GCA_963693035.2 of uncultured Lichenicoccus sp. Taxonomy (GTDB): domain Bacteria; phylum Pseudomonadota; class Alphaproteobacteria; order Acetobacterales; family Acetobacteraceae; genus Lichenicoccus. The sequence goes on along the minus strand of CAXMMQ010000007.1, from coordinate 586,320 downwards.
GACCCGCTCGGCGCCGGCTACAACATCATCCAGTCCAAGATCGCGCTCGGCTCGGGCGGCCTGTGGGGGCAGGGCTACCTGCACGGCACCCAGGGGCAGCTCAACTTCCTGCCCGAGAAGCAGACCGACTTCATCTTCACCATGATCGCCGAGGAGTTCGGCCTGGTTGGTGGCCTGTCCGTGATCGCCCTGCTGCTGGCCCTCGTGTTGGGTGGCATGCTGATGGCGGTGCGTGCGCGCAGCCAGTTCGGCCGGCTGCTGGCACTCGGCATCTCGATGAACTTCTTCCTCTACTGCGCGGTGAACCTCTCGATGGTGATGGGGGTGATCCCGGTCGGCGGCGTACCGCTGCCGCTGGTCTCGTACGGCAGCTCGGCGATGCTGACGGTGATGTTCGGCTTCGGGCTGCTGCTGTCGGTGTACGTGCATCGCGACGATCGGCTCGAGGCCGCCGATCCGGACGGGCTCTGACCGGTCGTCTGCCATGGCCGTGCCGGCGCCGACGCCCGCCATCCTGCGCTCCTACCGCCAGAGCCGCTACGAGGCGGGGGGCGCGGTGCTGCGGGTCGGGCGCATCGCTCCAGGGCTCGATCCGGAGTGGGACGCAGGCCTCGCGCGCCCCGGGCTGGTGCTGCTGAGCGCCTGCAATCCGGGCGGCCGCCGCCGCCCCGAGGGCTGGAACGATCGCATGATGCGCCGCCTGGCGGAGACGCTGCGGCGCGTGCCGCATGGGCCGGGGCACGGCAGGCTCGGCATCTGGTCAGAGGCGCTGGTGCTCGCCGCGATCGACCGCCGCCGCGGCATCGCGCTCGCGCGCCGGTTCCGGCAGAACGCGGTCATCGTGGTTGCGCGCGACCGCCGTGTCAGACTGCATCTTCTCGTTGCGTATCAAGAACAAAATACTGAGTGCAGTTTCGTTGCCGTGCCGCGGCATGATCATCATGTTGATCTTGATGATCTGATCAAGATGAACATGATCAACATCTCGATCACCGCGTTGCGACCGTCCAAGTCACCCTGTCGACTTTTGAAGCCTCTCGACCGCTGCTGCATGAAACAGAAACATGCATCGGCGCGGAAAAAAAGCGGTTGCGGTCCTTTCCGCAATTGATTAGCACAACTTCGTCATTCACGATTACAACCGCGTGCTTCGCACCCGGCGATGCTGCGGTGCGTCATCCGACCGGGCGCGTTGCGGATCGACGCAGAGGAGAACCCCGGCTTGTCCGAGACCCTGGCTTCTGGCTTCAAGACCGTGTGGAACGATAATTTCGCGAGCAATCCGGCGCTCAATCAATCGATCTTCGGACTCCGGTGGGGCAACGCCGACGACTTCTCGTCCGCCAACGGCGCGCTCACCCTGACGTCGAACGCATCGGAAGGCTGGTCCGCCGTCGGCTTCATGCAGGATGATTTCGGCGCTTCCTCCGGCGAGGGCTACGGCCGCTACTCGGTGCAGGCCAGCCTCGATGCAGGTCAGGGCGCAGGCGTCTGCCTCGTGCTGTGGCCGGCCAACAACCAGTGGCCCGGCCAGGAGATCGACCTGCTCGAGACCTCCGGCAGCAGCCGCAGCACCGGTGTCGCCACCGTGCATTGGGCCGGATCGGGAAACTCCAACCAGTACGACTACCACACCTTCTCGGCCGACCTGACCCAGAAAAACACCTACATGGTGGATTGGGAGAAAGGCAGCCTCACCTACTACGTCAACGGCCAAGAAATCTTCAAGACGACATCGCATGTGCCCCTCGATGCAGCCGACGGCGGCGTCAACGAGAGCTTCGGAGCCGAGGTCACCAATGCGGCGTCGGGCGCGGTCAGCACCTCGGTCAGCCTCAACCTCTACGACATGAAATATTCGGCGCCGACGTCGTCCGCGAGTTCAGCCGTTGCCTTCGACACCAGCACGACGGCAGCATCCGCATCGCCGACGATGCAGTTTCTCACTGCAAGCAATACGACGCAGGCGCTCACCACCGGCCAAAGCCTGAGCGTGTCCGGCACTGGCAACACGATCACGCTGCCGGCCGCCGGCAGCGTGACGCTGAGCGTCAGCATCCTGTCCAACACGCTCGACCTGAGCAGCGCGCTCACTGCGTCGGGCTGGGATCACCGGGCCGCGGACCTCGCAAAATACCTGTCCGCGAGCACGACGAACGGCGGCGCCGATCTCGTGCTGTCCGTGCACAAGGCCGGCGGCGCCTCGGTGCTGACGGCGGACCTGGTCGGCCAGGGCCACACCACGCTGGCCGTGCTCGAGCAGCATTCGCTGCTCGGCTGAAAATCATCAGGCAGCATTCGCTGCTCGGCTGAAAATCATCAGGCAGCATTCGCTGCTCGGCTGAAAATCATCAGGCAGCATTCGCTGCTCGGCTGAAACCGCGCCTTGCGCTCACGGCGCCCCGGTCTCGTCCCGAGGCGCTTCCTTGCGCAGCACCAGCAGGGCGCGGCGGAGCCGGACGATGCCGCTGCGTATCTTGCCCGCGCCGCACAGCCCTTCGCCCTGCTGCTCGAGGTCGCTGACCTCGCGCGGCAGCGCGCCATGCGCATCGATCGCCTTCGACAAGGTGCGGCAATAGGCGTCGCTGTCCGTGGTGATCACCATCGCACCGGCGCCCGACGACGCCGCTGCGGAACTTCCCGCGGTCTGCGCGGCACCACGCACGCTGCCGGCGAGGCACAGCGACGCGATCGCAAGCAGGACAGCCCGGGCGGCAGGTCGTGAGGGATACGGCATTGCTGTCATCCTAGCGCCGCCGACTTGACCGGATCGTGGTCCGCGGATGAAGCAGCCGTCACGCCTTCCATCCGGCCGGCCGGCGGCTGCGCATCGCGCCGCACCAGCGGCAAGGCGAGGATCGCGCGCAGTCCGGGAGTGGCGTCCTCGAGCTGCAGGGCACCACCATGCAGTTGCGCGACCGCCTGCACCAGCGAAAGACCGAGGCCGGAGCCCGGGGTGCTGCGCGCGGCCTCGGCGCGGAAGAAGCGGTCCGGCGCGCGCGCGCGGTCGCCCTGCGCCATGCCGATCCCCTCGTCCGCGACCGAAATGCGCACCTGTTCCGAATCGAGCCCGGCCTGCAGCCGCACGGTGCCGCCCGGACGCGAGAACTTCACCGCATTGTCCAGCAGGTTGGCCACCGCCTGCTGGATCAGCAGCCGGTCGCCCCACAACAGCAGCGACGCCGGCACCGACAGGATGAGGGAGAGCTGCGCCTCCTCGGCCAGCGCCCCGTACAGCTCGGCGAGATCGGTGAGCAGCGGGGCGAGGTCGATCTGTGCAAAGGCCGAGCGCCGCGAGCCGGCCTCGATCTCCGAGATGCGCAGCAGAGCCTCGAACACCGTCGTGATGCCGTCGAGATCGATCACCGCGCGCTCGACCGCGTGGCGCAAGTCCTCGGTGGTGCCGGCATGCAGCGCCGCATCCTCGAGCCGGGTGCGGGCACGGGTGATCGGCGTGCGCAGATCATGCGCGATCGCGTTCGAGACCTGCTTCACGCCGTCCATCAGCCGGCCGATCCGGTCCAGCATGGCATTGATCGTCTCGGCGACCCGGTCGAACTCGTCGCCGCTGCCCGAGAGCGGGACGCGCCGGCTGAGATCGCCCTGCGAAATCGCCGCCGTGGTGCGCGCGATGTCGCGCACCATGCGCCGGAACAGCCCGCGCAGCAGGAAGCCGCCGGTGGCGCCGAGCACCGCCACCATCACCAGCGCCCAGAGCAGCGTGTCGGTAAGCAGGCGCTTGAGGATCACCCGCGCGCGCACGTCGCGTCCGACCAGCAGGCGGAAATTGCCGGGCAGCGCAAAGGCGTGCACCTCGGCCATGCCGCGCGTGCCGGCGCGCGCGATCGGCAACTGGTACCAGGCATCAACCCGGGTCACGTCGGCGGGCCAGGCGCGCAAATTGCCGGCCACGCGCGCACCGGTGCCGTCGACCATCAGGTAGATCGCGTCGTCATCGACATTCTGCTCGAGCCGGTCCTGGATGGTCAGCGCCAGCGTCGGCAGGCCACCTTCCTGCCAGCGCTCGGACAGCGCCTGCGCATCCGCATTGATCGCCGCCTCGACCTGCCGCTCGAGCAGCCCGATCGTCGCCCACCATATGAAGGAGAGAAACAGGGTGGCGCTGATCGCGAACAAGGCGGCATAGACGATGGCGAGACGCAGGCTGGCCGAGCGGACGGTACGGCCCAGCCTTGGACGACCACTACGCAGGCGCGTCATCATCCCGTGCGGCCATGCCCGTCCCTGCTGCGAAGCCGGGTTCGCCGGAGCCATTTCATTCCGGGCGCAGCATGTAGCCGGCATTGCGTATGGTGTGGATCAGCGCGGTCGGGAACGGCTTGTCGATCTTGTGCCGCAGCCGCGAGACATGCACGTCGATGACGTTGGTCTGCGGATCGAAATGATAGTCCCACACGCCCTCGAGCAGCATGGTGCGGGTGACGACCTGGCTGGCGTGCCGCATCAGGTATTCGAGCAGCCGGAACTCGCGCGGCTGCAGGTCGATCTTCTGGCCGCCACGCTTCACCGCGCGCGACAGCAGGTCCATCTCCAGGTCGGCGACCACGAGCTTGGTCAGCGGGCCGCTTTCGCCGCGCCCACGCCGGCTGAGCGCCTCGACCCGCGCGAGTAGCTCGGAAAAGGCGAACGGCTTGGTCAGGTAGTCATCGCCGCCGGCCTTCAGGCCCGCGACCCGCTCATCGACCTGGGCCAGCGCCGACAGCAGCAGCACCGGGGTCGCATTGCTCTGCGCGCGCAACGTCTCCAGCAGCCGCAGCCCGTCGATGCCGCCCGGCAGCATGCGGTCCAGGATGATGGTGTCGAAGGTCTCGCTGACGGCGAGGAACAGGCCGTCCTTGCCGTTGTCGGCCTGTTCGACCAGGTGGCCGGCTTCCTTCAGGCCCTTGGCGACGAAGCCGCGTACCGTGGGATCGTCCTCGACCAGCAGGATACGCACCGCCTGAGCCTCCATTCGCCGCACACCGGATCGGACATAGGATGTTTGTAACGGCGGCGACAGCGCGAGTGTCTGACAATTCCGCCATGAATGGCGGCCCAAGGGTTCAGCCGGCGTTCTCAGCCTGCATTTTCTGCCGGGCGGCGTCCGACCATCATCGGCACCTCGAAACTGTGGCCGGCGCGCACCACCGAGAGCCGGATCGAGCTGCCGGGAGCCGCCGCCGCGATCGCTCGGATCAGGCTGCGGGCGCTGTCCACCTTGTCGCCGTTCACCGTGTCCACGGTGTCGCCCGCCTTGAGGCCGGCGCGCATCGCGGGACCGGCGCGGTCGATGGCCACGATGGTGACGCCCGGGCCCTGATCCGGCCGCTCCTCCAGCGTCACGCCGAGCCAGCCGCGGTCGATGTGACCCTTCTCGCGCAACTGCGCCACGATCGGCGCCACGATCTCGGACGGAATGCCGAAGCCGATGCCGACCGAGCCGCCGGTGGGCGAGACGATGGCGGTGTTGAGCGCCACCACCTGGCCGCTCATGTTGAAGGTCGGGCCACCGGAGTTGCCGGGGTTGATCGGGGCGTCGAGCTGCAGGAAGTCGTCGAACGGGCCGGCGCCGATGTCGCGCCCGCGCGCCGACACGATGCCCGCGGTGACCGAGGACCCCAGCCCGAACGGATTGCCGGCGGCCAGGATCCAGTCGCCGACCTCGACGCGCCGGCTGTCGCCCCAGCTCACCCAGGCCAGCGGCTTGGTCGGATGCACCGCGATCACCGCGATGTCGGTGAGCTCGTCGGTGCCGAGCAGGCGCGCCGGCAGCTCGGTGCCGTCGGAGAAGGAGACGGTGATCTTGTCGGCCGAACCGACCACGTGGTTGTTGGTCACGATGATGCCGGCGGGGTCGATGACGAAGCCGGAGCCGGCGCCCAGCATCTGCTCGCGGCGCCGGCGCATGCGCTCGCGGAACTGCTTCTCGAACGGCGTGCCGCGCAGGGCCGGGGGCACCTTGATCCTGGCATCGCCGGAGGTGTCGCCCGATGCGTCCCCGAATGCAGTGCCACCGCGGGCGGTGTCGTCGTCGACATCCTGCGTCACCGCGATGTTGACCACCGCCGGCACGACATGGCGCACCAGCGGCGCGAAGCTGAGCGGTCCGGTGCGTACCAGCGCCGGCACCGTCGGCAGTGTGGCGAGCATATCCGACGCGGCGTCCTGCGCGCGGGCGCCCGCCCCGATCCCGGCAGCGGCCAGCAGGACGAAGGCAGGGAGCAGCGGTACCAGCCGGCGCGCACGCTGCCTCGCTCGGGGTGCCGTCGTGCGGATCGTCATCGTCTCATCCTGCGATCATCCTAGTAGCAAAACGACGAGAACGGCAAAATAATGCGCACGCGGGATCAGCGTTGCGACGGCGTGGCTGGATTTTCCGGCCAGTCATGCTTCGGATAGCGGCCGCGCAGGTCGCGCCTGGTCGCGATCCACGCACCGGTCCAGAAGCTCGCGAGATCACCGGTGATCGCCGCCGGGCGTCCGGCGGGCGACAGCAGGGCAAGCCGCAGCTTCACCCGGCCCTGCGCCAGCCTGGGCGTCTCGCTCAGGCCGTAGAACGCTTGCGCGCGTGCCGAGGCGAGCGGCTCCGGGCCGGTATAGTCGATCGGCGCCCGCGTCGCCTGCAGGGCGAGATGGGTCGGCAGCGCGCGGTCCAGGGCAGCCGCCTGTTGGTGGTCCAGTCGGCTGCGCAGCAGCGCATGCAGGTCCAGGCCGGCGAGGTCGGCGATGCGCGTGCAGCCGGCGAGATGCGGGGCCAGCCAGTGCTGCACGCCGGCGGCGAGTACGGCGTCCGACAGGTCCGGCAACGTGGTCCCGAGCCCGAGATCGTCGAGCGGCGCCGCCCTGGCGACGGCCACGCGGGCCTGGAACTGGCAGGCCGCCTCGGTCCAGCCGAGTGTCCCACGCAGGTTCCGGGATGCGGCCGTGGCCAGCAGCGCCGCCACCTCGGCCGGGTCGGCGGCGACGGTGCGGTCACGCAGCACCAGGGCGCCGAGACGGGTGCGCCGGCGGCTCAGCACCGCGCCGCTGACCGGGTCGATCGCGCTCTCCACCTGCTCCGTCGTGCGCGCCAGCAGCGGCGCCGGCAGCGCGTCCGCATCGAGCGCTGCCGCCAGCCGGATCTGCGCCGCGTTGCGCACCTGCAGGCTGGCGGCCACCAGCAGGGGTGCTGCGGCCAGCGCGTCGTCGCGGCCGAGCCGGGCGCTGCCGCCGCCGGAGAGGCGGAATGCGCCGGGCTCGCCGCGCCGCTGCGCGATGCGATCGGGAAAGGCGGCGGCCAGCAGTCCGGCGACGTCACCATGCGCCGGCCCATTGGTGTCGAGCCTGCGGCGGAACTGGCGGGCGGCCTCGCGGATGCGTGCGAGCGCACTCCGGTCGGCATGCGGCGACTCCGCGCCGGCCAGCAATGCCAGCCGCAGCGCGATATCGACCGGCGGATCGGCAATGCCGCTGCCAGGACGCGGCCGCAACGGGTCGCGCTCCTCCAGCAGCGCCGCGAGATCGGCGGCAAGCGCGCGCTCGGCGGCGTTGCGCGCCGCCAGCATCATCGCCGCCAGCCTCGGATGTGCGCCGAGCGTTGCCATCCGTCGGCCCTGCGCGGTGATCGCACCGTTCTCGTCCAGCGCACCGAGATCCTCGAGCAGCGCGCGCGCGGCCTCGCTGGCGCCGTTCGGCGGCGGATCGGGCAGCGGCAACGCGGCCAGCGAAGTGCCCATCGCCTCAGTCCAGGCGGCCACGTCCAGGCGCAGGCCGGACAACTCGGCATCGAGGATCTCGGGCCGGTCGTGCACGGCGAGGCTGCGCTGGGTGGTCGCGGTCCAGAGCCGCAGTGCCAGCCCCGGCGCCTCGCGTCCGGCGCGCCCGGAGCGCTGGTCCGCCGCCGCCCGGCTGATCCGCAGCGTCTCCAGGCGGGACAGCCCGCTGCCGACATCGAGGCGCGGCGCGCGCCGCCAGCCGCCATCCACGACGATGCGCACCCCCGGCACCGTGAGCGAGGTCTCGGCGATCGAGGTCGCCAGCACGACACGGCGCCGCCGCCCGGCGATCGGCGCCTGCAGCACCAGGTCCTGCTGGGCCGGCGGCAGCTCGCCGTGCAGCGGCAGGATGTCGGCCGGGATGCCGGCGAGTGCCGTCGCCACCCGCCGTATCTCGCCGACACCCGGAAGAAAGGCGAGGAAGTCGCCGGCCGGCGTGGCAGGATCCGCGAGCAGGCCGCGTATGGCGCGCGCCATCGCCTCGGGCAGGTCGCGCAGGGCAACCGGATCGCGCGCCGCAAAGCGCAGCTCGACGGCAAACAGCCGGCCGGCGCTCTCGATCACCGGGGCCTGCAGGCGCGCCGACAAAGCGGCGCCGTCCGCGGTCGCCGACATCGCCAGCAGGCGCAGCTCCGGCCGCAGGCTGCGCTGCAGGTCGAGGCAGAAGGCCAGCGCGAGATCACCGTCCAGGCTGCGCTCGTGCACCTCGTCGAGGATGATGCAGCCGACGCCGTCGAGCAGCGGATCGGACAGCAGGCGACGCACCAGCAGACCCTCGGTGACGACCTCGATCCGGGTTCGCGCCGAGACCGCCTGATCGATGCGGGTGCGGTAGCCGACCAGCTCGCCGGCCTGCTGGCCGATCAACGAGGCCATGCGATGCGCCGCCGCGCGGGTTGCGAGGCGTCGCGGCTCCAGCATCACGATCTTCTGCTCGCCAAGCCATGTGGCACCAAGCAGCACCAGCGGCACCAGCGTGGTCTTGCCGGCGCCCGGCGGCGCGATCAGCATCGCGTTTTGAGCGGGACCGTCGCGTCCGAGCGCCTGCAGCAGCGCGGGAAGCGCTTCCGCCACCGGCAGCGACTCCAGCAGGGCCTCGGGGAGGGTGAGCGGGGACATCGCACCAACTTAGGGGGGCGCCTGTATATGGCGCGCCCGCGCTTCGCGCCATGCCGTGCCATGCTATGTGGCGGTCATGCCGACCTGTCCCAAAGTTCTGGCCGCCCTGATCCTGCTCCTGGTGCTCCCCCTGCAGCCGGGACGCGCGGCCGAGAGCAACGTCGTCGCCACCGATCATGACAGCGCCAGCCTGGTCAGCGCGAGCGACGGCTTCATGCCCGGCCAGACCCTGACGGTCGGGCTGCGGCTGCGGCTGGCGCCGGGCTGGCACACCTACTGGTCCAACCCGGGCGATGCCGGCGAGGCTCCGAGCGTCGATGTGGTGGCCTCCGGGGGCGCCTCCGGCCATGCCACGCGCGTCGACTGGCCGGCGCCGCTGCGCCTGCCGGACGGCCCGCTGATGAGCTACGGCTATGTCGGTGACGTGGTGCTGCCACTGCGGCTGACGCTGGCGGCAGCTCCCGGCGGCGGTCAGTTGCAGCTTGCCGCCACTGCCGAATGGCTCGCCTGCGCCAGCGTCTGCGTGCCAGAACATGGCAGCTTCGGGCTGCGACTTTCGCAAGGCGCGCCGGCCGGACCATCCGCGCAGGCGCCGCTGTTCGCGCAGGCGGCCGCGCGCCAGCCGCTGCCATCGCCGTTCCCGGCCCGGCTGACGCCGGATGGCCTCGAGCTTTCCGGCAGCGGCCTGGGTCCGGCCGCGGTCCGCGACGCGTGGTTCTTTCCCGCCACCCCGGGCCTGATCAACCAGGTGGCGGCGCAGCGCGTCACCGTCACGTCGGGCCTGATCCGGATCGGCCTCAAGCCGCTGCCCGACCTTGCGCACGCGCATGCGATCGATGGCCTCGTGGTGCTGCGCGATCCGGCCGGCAACGAGAGCATGCTGAGCGTGTCGGCGCCAAGGGCCGCCGCCGCATCGGATGGCGCCGGCTTCTCGTTCGCCGCCCTGCCGCGCCTGCTGCTGCTGGCCCTGCTCGGCGGCATCGTGCTGAACCTGATGCCGTGCGTGTTCCCGGTGCTGGCGATGAAGGCATTGGCGTTCAGCCGCATCGCCGGCTCCCACCACACCGAGCAGCGGCTGAGCGCCGCCTTCTACACCGCCGGCGTGCTGGTGGCGTTCGCCGCGCTGGGCGCCCTGATGCTGGCGCTGCGGGCCGCAGGCTCCGCGGCGGGCTGGGGATTCCAGTTCCAGTCGCCGCTGTTCGTGGCGGCGATCTGCTGGCTGCTGTTCATGGTCGGCCTCAACCTCGGCGGGCTGTTCGAGATCGGCGGCAGCTTCGCGGGCTTCGGCCAGACCCTCGCGGCAAGGCGCGGCCATGCCGGCGACTTCGCCACCGGGCTGCTGGCCGTGCTGGTGGCGACGCCCTGCACCGCGCCCTTCATGGGGGTCGCGATCGTCGGCGCGCTGTCCGCTCCCGCCGCTGTCGGCATGACGGTGTTCCTGGCGATGGGCCTCGGCCTCGCCCTGCCGTACGGGGTGTTCACCCTGGTGCCCGGGCTGGCCGCGCGGCTGCCGCGCCCGGGGACCTGGATGGTGGTGCTGCGCCAGGCGCTGTCGTTCCCGATCTTCGCCTCCTGCGCCTGGCTTGCCTGGGTGCTGTCGATCGAGGGCGGCGACCGCGGCGTGCTGGTGCTGGCGGCAGGGCTGGTGCTGCTCGCCTTTGCCGGCTGGCTGGTCGGGCTGTCGCAGCGCCTCGGCGTCGCGTCCGTCCCCTGGCGCGCGCGGTCCTGCCTGCTGGGGGCGGCGCTGAGCACGGTGCTGGCACTCGCCATGCTCCCCGACCTGTCCGGCTCGCAGGCGGCCGGCGCATCCGCGCAGCACGTGGTGGCCGGCAGCGAGCCGTTCAGCGAGGCGCGGCTGGCAGAGTTGCGGCGGCAGGGCCGGCCGGTGCTGGTCGACATGACCGCGGCCTGGTGCGTCACCTGCCTGGTCAACGAGCGGCTGGCGCTGGCGCCGGCGGACGTGCAGCGCGCCTTCGAGGCCCACCATGTCGTGACGCTGCGCGGCGACTGGACCAACCGCGACGCGCAGATCGGCAGCTATCTGCGGCAGCACGGTCGCGACGGAGTGCCGTTCTACGTGTTCTATCCCGCCGGCGGGGAGGGGCACGTGCTGCCGCAGATCCTGACCGCCTCCACCGTCCTGCACGAGGTCGGGGGATAGTTCGGGCTGCGGCGAGCCGTGCCGCCGTCCGGCGTTGGGGCTTCGGCAAGACTGCGGAGCACGCCCATGCTGACCAGGACGGCGATCTACGAGGGAAGAGTGCAGCCCGGCCAGGAGGAGCTGTTCTTCCGCCGCGTGCGGGACGAGCTCGAGCCGGTGTGGCGACGCTTTCCACATGTCGTCGCCGTCCGGGTGCAGCGGACGCGGTCGGCCGATCCCGACGCGGCGCCGATCGCGATGATCCTGGAGATGGACTTCCCGGACATGTCGGCGATCGAGGCGTGCCTGGCATCGCCGATCCGCCCCGAAGCGCATGCGGCGACCCTGGAGGTCATGAAGCTGTTCGAGGGCGGCTTCTACCATCTGGTGACGGACGCCACGACGCTTGCCCCGGTTGGCTAAACCCGAAGGAGGCGCGCCATGCTGATGCAGCCGGTTCTGGTGGCCGATGACGTCCGCGTGCTGATGCAGGCCGCGCGCGAGGAAGCGGGCCGGCTCGGCGTGCGGGTCAGCATCGCGGTGGTGGACGCTGCGGGCGTGCTACTGGCGCTGGAGCGCCTGGATGGCGCCCGATTGCACACGCCGGAAGCGGCCTGGCTGAAGGCGCGTAGCGCTGCCATCGTGCAGAGCTCGACCGCCGACCTGCAGCACGAGGTGATGGCAGACCCAGCGTTGCTGTCCTTCCCTGGCCGCATGCCACTCGCCGGCGGCCTGCCGGTCCTGCACGAGGATCACGTCGTCGGCGGCGTCGCCTCATCCGGTGCGCAGCCGGACTAGACGAGGCGATCTGCCAAGCTGTCCTCGCGGCATTCAGGCCGTAAGGCGCGCGCCCGTTCGCGGCAGCCGGCCAAAGTCGTCGATCACCCGGAGCCGGTGCGGGGGCGTGTCACCCCAGGTCCAGAAGACGACGTTGATATCGGCAGCCGTCGCGCCCGACGCGAAGCTCGGCACGATGATGCCGGCGCAGCCTCGGGCGATCAGGCGTTCGGCCAGTGCGTAGCTTGCCGGAACGTCTCCTCGCGTGGCCAGAGCCTTTCAGGCGCAGGCCAGATCGACCGCGCCGGGCGCATGCGTCGACCGCATCGCAGGATCGGTGAGGTCCAGTACATCGTCACAATCGACGTCATAGGCGCACAACGTCATCGGCCGCACCTTGAACGGGAAGGCCTGCTGCGCCTCGAGCCAGGCGGTTTCGCAGCGCAGGGCGGTATAGAGGGCCGGCAAGCGGTCCGGTTGAGGCGTCCACCGGAAAAGGCAGCGCCTTCGCCCGAGGCGGGGGCAAACGACCAGAGGGGTTATGCGCTCGATAGACGGTCCCGGTCAGCCTCACGCATATCCGCCGAGCGCGATCCCGGACAGGTAGCTCATCACATGCCGCGCGCGGCCGGCCCGCACGAGGTCTTCCACTGTCTGGTCTCCGAAGGCTGGGATCGGCTGCGACCGGTACGAGGCGAAAGCCTGTTGCACCGAGCCGCACCAGGGCAGGATGCGGTTGATGATCTCGGTGACCTCCCGCAGGCGCGCCTGCGTCGCCGGGCTCCGCACCCGGGCGGTCTTTGGGACGGGGTCCCGGGCCAGCCCGGAGGCGGCGGCGAGTTCCCCCTTGGTCAGATGCACGATCTGGCTCAGCCGGTCCGGCCCCACCAGGCCGTCGGCGTCGATCACGGCCTCCAGAAGACCGGATTGTATGGCCGCAGAGATTTGCCTCACCCGATGCCCCAAAAACGGGACAAGAGATGCGCGTGCTCAGGCCGGAGTTCAACCGTATCGGACGCTGCCGCTTGCGGGCGCGATCAGTAGCCCGGCGGGTTTGCGGCCGGGGCAGCGTAGGGCGCCGGAGGCGGCTGCAGATAGCCGGGTTGCGGGGAGCGTTGCGGCGGGGGCGCTGCAGCATCGCCGGATGACGGTTCACCCTGCGGCGCTCCATCCGGGAACACCGGATCGGGCGCGGCGACCGCCGACTGAGGTGGTGCCTGTAGAGGTGGTATCATAGGTGCCGGAGGCGCTTCGCCACCCGGGGGAGCCAGGACCACCGGACCACCGGGGCCCGGCGCCGGGGTGACCGGAACCGCGCCGACCGGCGTGGTGCCGACTGGTGTGCTGCCGAGGGGTGCGCTGCCGGGGGGCGCGCCGGGCAGGCCTGCCACATAGCCGGGTGTACCGGGCGGCGACAGGCTCTGCTGCTCGACGCTGCCGGCGAGCGGGGCGCCCCCGGCATCGACCAGCCAGTCGCGCAGCGAGTGTCGCACCTGGTATTCCAGCTCGACATTCATGTCCTGCATCATCTGCCGGTTCAGGTCGTAGAGCTCCCGCCGTTTGCCGCTCGAGGCATCGGGATCACCGGGCACAAGCTGGCGCGAGACATGCGCCTCGGCATAGCCGGCATGGCCGCCATTCGCGGTTACGATGTCCAGATGCACCGCCAGGCGCCCATCGAGGGCGCCGCCCGGATCCTCGGTGATCGAGGCACGGTCGATGGTGAACACGGCGCTGCCGGAATTGCCGGCGGCGACCAGCCGGTCCTGCGCCATGCGCTGCAGCGACTGGTCCGGCGGAACCGGCGCGGTCTGGCCGATATCGCCGGGGACCGGGCCCGCATCCTGGACATGGTCAACGACCGACAGGGTGCCGACATTCAGCCGCAGCTTCGACAGGTAGCTGTAGTCCGGCGGCGGGAACGTCGTCGCGCCATCCTCGGAGCGCCCGCACGACGCCAGGGCCAGGCAGCCACCCAGCAGGAGGGCGCGCCGCCACGCCGCGGCAGGACGCCGCCGAGCCGCGGAGGAAGCACGCAACGAGGCAAGTGGCATCAGGATACTCCAGGTCCGGGCGGTCTGCGTCCGGCACAGTCTGGGCCCGCGGCAGTTTGCGGACGCCTCGTTCAGCCGGCGGCATTTCCCTTAACGCTCTCGCGCGGAAAGCGGAAATCCACCGCGCAGAACTCGCAGGTCATCACGATGTCGCCGCCGATGGTCATGTGGTCGAGGTCTTCGCCCGGGAAACCCTCGAGGATCCCGGCCAGCCGGGCCCGCGAGCAGCGGCAGCCATAGGCCAGCGCGCGCGGCCGGTCCGCGGCGACGCCCTCGCTGTGGAACAGGCGATAAAGCAGCTCCTCCGCCGACAGCCGGTCGTCGAGCAACTCGTCATCGGTCAGCGTCGCGGCCAGCATCAGCGCAGTACGCCAGTTCTCCACCGCCGCATCGTGCGAGGCCGTTGCGGCGTCGAGACGCTCGTTGTCGAGTTCGACACCGTCCTGCAACACAAGCCCGGAGGCCGTGCCGGCGCCGTCGGCATGACCGCCGCCATGCGCGATCCGCTCCAGCACCAGGGCGGCGGCACGCCAGCCGGCATCGGTATGGCGCGCCGCCAGCCGGACGCTGCAATCATGCTGCTCGGACGTCTCGAAATAATGCTGCGCCATCTCGGCAAGGCTCTCGCCCTCGATGGCGACGATGCCCTGGTGGCGGTCCATCTCGCCGCCCTGGTCCACCGTAAAGGCGAGGTAGCCGCTGCCGAGCAGGGCGGCCGCTCTCGGCTCGGGATCGTATGCCAGCAACGCTGCGAAGCGTTCCGGATCGGTGCGCGCATAGAATCGCAGCGCGCCGGCCTCGGTACAGTCGGCCAGCAGGATCGAGACCGGTCCGTCACCCTTGGCCTGCAGGCTGAACGAACCCTGGAACTTGAGCGCGGACGCGAGCCCGGCGACCAGGGCAAGCGCCTCGCCCGCGAGGCGGTTCACCGGTCCCGGATTGTCGTGCCGGGAGATCAGCGCATCGGCAAGCACGCCGAGCCGCACCAGGCGGCCGCGCACGGGGCGATCGGGCATGTAGAACGGGGTGATCCCACGTGGCACGACGATGTCGGGCACGTCCGGACGGCTGGTATCGAGAAAGGCGGGAGTTTCGACCATCGCGCCAAGATAGGGAGCGCGCGGCCCCATCGCCAGTAACCCCGAGTTCGCCCGGAGCGGACTCTAGATGTTGTCGCTGATCTCGGCTTCCAGCGCCTCCAGCTTCTGCTCCAGGGCAGCGACCGTTGCCGGCGCGAAATGCTCCCCCTCGAGCAGCGCGGTCAGCAGCCGCTTGCGACAGCGGTCGTGGGTCTCGTCGAGGTCGCGGGTGCGCCCGGCGCTGGCCAGGCAGTCGAGGTAGCTGTTGCGCAGCGCGCGCAGGCTCGGGCGTTGCGGCAGGCTCGCCAGGATCTCGTCCACGCCCTGCTCCACCCAACCCGGCGTCGCCGGCACGTCCTCGGTGGTGGACGGCGTCGCAATCGGGCCGGGTGGCGGATGGGACGGCGGGCGATCGGCATCCTCGTGGTCGCTCATGATGCGGTCCTGATCGGCTGCCCGATGGCGGCCTGCTGTGCGAGCTCGCGCCACTGCGCCCCCCCGATGGCCCAGAGCAGCAGCGCCTTCTGGGCGTGCAGGCGGTTTTCGGCCTCGTCGAACACCACCGACCAGGGGCCATCGATCACCTCGTCGGTGACCTCCTCGCCCCGGTGCGCCGGCAGGCAGTGCATGAACAGCGCGTCCGGTGCGGCCCGGCGCATCAGCGCCGCGTCGACGCGATAGGGCTCCAGCGCCCTGGACCAGTCTTCGGCCGGATCGTCGGACATCGACATCCAGGTGTCGGTGACCACGCAGCGCGCCCCGGTCACCGCTTCGGCGGCGTCGCGGGTGAGGGTGACGGCGCCGCCCTGGGACGTGGCCCAGTCCATCACCTCGGCATCCGGCGTGAGGTCGGCAGGGGTCGCGAGGCGCAGCGCGAAGCCGAACCGCACCGCGGCCTCCACCCAGGACACCGCCACGTTGTTGCCGTCGCCGCACCACGCCACCGTCTGGCCGGCGATCGGGCCGCGATGCTCCTCGAAGGTCAGGATGTCGGCCAGGATCTGCACCGGATGCGAGCGCGAGGTCAGCCCGTTGATCACCGGGATGGTGCTGTGCGCCACCAGCTCGGCGAGCTTGCCGGGATCGTCGGTGCGCAGCACCAGGGCATCGAGAAACCGCGACAGCACCCGCGCGGTGTCCGGGATGCTCTCGCCGCGGCCGAGCTGGGTGTCGCGCGGCGACAGCACGATGACGTCGCCGCCGAGCTGGCGCATTGCCACCTCGAACGAGACCCGGGTCCGCGTGGAGGGCTTCTCCATCATCAGCCCGAGCGTGCGGCCGGCGAGCGGAAGGCCGGGATGCAGAGGATACCGCCGTCCCTGCTGCGCGCGCTTCATGATCGAGGCGGCGTCCAGGATGCTGCGCAGGGTCGCGAGGTCGAGGTCGCGCAGGTCGAGATAGTGCCGCACCGGGATCGCCCAAGGCCCGTTGGAACTCACGCCGACATCGCCGGCTCGGCCTGCCGCACCCGCGCCGCGGCGCGGAGGAGGCGTTCCGCCGCGTCCAGGCACTCCTCCGGCGTCACCACCAGCGGCGGCACCAGCCGGAGCACGTTCTCGCCCGCCGCGACCACCAGCAGCCCCTCCTGCATGCAGGCGGCCTGCAGGGCGGTGTTCGGCAGCACGCAGTGCAGGCCCAGCATCAGGCCGCGACCACGCACACCGGAAAAGGCGTCCGGGTAGGCGGCGACCAGGCCTTCCAGCGCCTCGCGCAGGATGGCGCCGGTGCGCACGATTTGGTCGAGGAAGCCGGGTGCCAGCACCACGTCGAGCACGGCGTTGCCGGCGGCGCAGGCGAGCGGGCTGCCGCCGAAGGTGGTGCCGTGCGTGCCGGCCGTCAGATGGCGCGCCACCGCCTCGGTGGCGAGTATCGCGCCGAGCGGGAAGCCGCCGCCGATGCCCTTGGCACTCGACACCACGTCAGGACGCACGCCGGCCCACTCATGCGCGAACAGCCGGCCGGTCCTGCCCATCCCGCACTGTACCTCGTCGAAGCCGAGCAGCAGCCCGAACTCGTCGCATGTGGTGCGCAACTCGCGCAGGAACCGCGCATCGGCCGAGCGCACGCCACCTTCGCCCTGGATCGGCTCGATGATGATGCCGGCGGTCAGCGGCGTGATGGCGTCGCGCAGCGCGTTGAGATTGTTCATCGGCACATGGTCGAAACCGTCGACCGGCGTTCCGAAGCCCTGCAGGTACTTCTCGTTGCCGGTTGCCGACAGCATCGCCAGCGTGCGGCCGTGGAAGGCGCCGTTGAAGCAGATCATGCGGGTGCGCTCGGCCTGGCCGGTGGCGAACATCGCCCGCCGTATCAGCTTGACCATGCCCTCGTTGGCTTCGGCGCCCGAATTGCAGAAGAACACGCTGTCGGCGAAGGTCGCATCGACCAGGCGCTGCGCCAGCCGCTCTGCCTGCGGGATGCGATAGAGGTTGGAAACGTGCATCACCCGCGCGGCCTGCTCGCTGATCGCCGCCACCAGGTGCGGATGGCCGTGCCCCAGCGACGAGGTGGCGATCCCGGCGCCGAAATCGAGATAGCGTCGCCCCTCGGCCGTATAGAGCCATGCGCCTTCGCCACGCTCGAAGGCGAGGTCGGCCCGGTTGTAGGTCGGCATCAGCGAGGCGATCATCGGCTTGGTCCTGCACGGAACTGCACAGGTCTCGCACCCGTGCCCGCCGGACGGCCCGCAACGTCAGTCTCGATCGCCGCCCGGGCAGTCGGATGATGCAGTGCACCGTGCGGCCTAGTCAAACTTCGACCTATGCGGCAGTCGAAGGGCTGCCGGCAGGGGTGGGAATCAGAGGGGAAGGAGACCATAAGAGACGTTTCGCGCCGGTCGCGCAGGCTGGTGCAGCGCTTTGAAGGCCGCGGCGGGCGATGGTGCACGAGGCGGTCGGTCAGAAGGGGAATCGATGGCGTTCAAGGTCAACTATGCCTTCCAGAAAGCGGAACGCGACCGGGCCAAGCAGGCCAAGAAGGAAGCGAAGCGGCGTGAGCGTGACGGCCAGGATCAGCCGGACACTGCGGCCGGCACGGCGCAGGCGCCGGATGCGGCTCTTGAGACCAAGCCGGATGGCGAGGAAGAGGGCAGCCCGTCCTGATCCAGTGGGCTACTGGGGAACTCCCGCTGCTGGCGACGCGGCCCGCCTCTCCTGCGCTCCGGTGCTCACGGCCAGAAGGCCGCTCCGCACCGGTGCTCAGAAGTCGCGCCGGCCCTGCAACGTGAGTTCCTTGAGCAGCCTAACACCTCGTATGACCGAAGGACGATCTCTGTCGGTCGGGCGGTCTGCGTCTAGGCTGCCTTCATCGTCGAGGTGAGGCGGTCCAGCACGGCGGTCTTCTCGACGCCCTCGACGACCGCGATCTCGGCGCCGAACCGGTCGAGTGCCAGTTCGAACAGCTTGCGCTCGCTGAAGCTGCCCTCGAGATTGTCGACATGGCGTTGCAGATCGCGGACCACCTCGGCCACCTGCAGCAGGTCTCCCGAGTTGATGCGGGCCTGGATCTCGACGGCGCGACGCGCCCAGAGCGCCTTGCTGATGCGCGGCTTGCCCTTGATCACCGCCATCGCCTTGTCGACAATCTCCCGGCTCGCGATCTTGCGCAGTCCGGACGCGCGCGCGCGTGCCAGCGGGATGCGCAGCGTCATCTGGTTGTCTGAGAACGAGACCTGGATCACCTCGAGGGAATGACCGGCGATCTCCTCGGTGCCGATGCGGTCGATATGGCCGACACCGTGGGCGGCGTAGACGACGGCATCACCTTCCTTGAACGGGTCGTGGTCAACCGTCTTCTCATGCCCGGCGGTGTTGGCGGCGGCCTTGCGAACCTGCGCCTCGGTCATGGCTGTGCGTGTCGCCGGCTTGAAAACGTTCATGAGTGGCCTCCCGCCATCTTGGTTTGACGTGAGAAGCGTTGCCGCATCGTCATCCCCTGCTAGAGTGGTGTACGGACCGATGATCCATGCGCCACCGATCATCCTAGCGAGGTAGCCGGCAAACGTGCCTGCTCCCCGCCGGAAACATCATGCCATAAATTGACGCTCGCGGATATGGTGGTGACACCGCAGCGCACCAATGGCTAGAAACCGCTTCTCGCCACACCCAGATGCCGCCATTGCTCACGCTTGGCGAGCCGTTGGGCCAGGCTCACGGATAAAGGGATCCGACCATTTTCAAGCAGAACAAGTTCAGCGAGCGCCAGCAGACGTCAGCGACCGCCAAGGCGACCCTGCTCGCCAAGTTCAACGCCCGCCCCGCGCCTGACGATCCGGCCGTGCTGCAGCGGCAGGCAGAGCGCCGCGCCGTCATCGAAGCGCGCGACGCCCGCATGGCCGAGCGTCGCGTCGAGCGTGAGCAGGAGGCCGCGCGCCTGGCCGCCGAACGCGCCGCTGCCGCCGCCGCCGATGCGGCCCGTCTCGCCGAGGAGGAGCTTGCCGCCAAGGAGGCCGCGCGCCAGGAGGCCCTGCTGAAGCTCGAGCAGAAGGCCGCCCGCGACAAGCGCTATGCCGCCCGCAAGGCGCGGCGCTAGGTCCGGCCCTTCCGGACCGGTCCATCCCGGCGCCGTGCCGGGGCCAGCGGCCCTGCGCGAGGCAGCGCTCGCCCATATCGCCAGGTTCGCCACCACCGAGGCCGGGCTGTCACGGGTGCTGATGCGCCGGCTGCAACGCTGGGCGCAGCGCGCGCTCTCCGCCGGCGCCGATCCCGAGGAGGTCGTCGCGCAGCGCGAGCAGGCCAAGGCGGGCGTCGCGGTCATCGTCTCCGGAATGAGCCGGATCGGGGCGGTCGACGACGCCGTCTTCGCGCAGTCCCGCGCCCGGGCGCTGGCGCGGTCGGGCCGTTCGCGCCGGGCCATCGGGGCGCATTTGGCCCAGCACGGGGTCGGCGCGGACGCGGCCGGCGAGGCTGTCCTGGCACTCGGGAGTGAACTCGGCGGCGCCGAGGACGCGGAATTCGCCGCCGCCCTGATGCAGGCCCGCCGCCGTCGCATCGGCCCGTACCGGCGTGACGCCGAGCCGGGTGCCGACGAGGATACCGCCGCGCGGCAGCAGCTTCAGGCGGCGCGGCAGCGGGCGCTGGCGGCGCTCTGCCGGGCCGGCTTTGCCTATGACGTCGCCAGCCGGGCCCTGGACGCGGATCTCGAGACCGCCGAGGCGCTGATCGCACGGCTTCGGAGCAGTTGAGGGTGCCGCGCCGCCGCCGGACTGTCCTGGCGGCGGTGGCGCTCGCGTGCCTGCTCACCGGCTGCGGCGGCCCGCAATGCGCGCCCTATGCACGACACCTGACCGGGGTCGCGCTTGTTGGCGATGCCGGGGACTGGTGGGGGCAGGCGGCTGGTCGCTACGCGCGCACCGATCGGCCCGAACTCGGCGCGATCCTGGTGTTCCGGCCGACCCGCCGCATGCCAGCCGGGCATGTCTCGGTGGTCCGGCGGGTGGTCGATGCCCGCACCATCCTGGTGGACCATGCGAATTGGGAGCCCGGGCGGATCGACCAGGCGGCGCCGGTGCGCGATGTCTCGCGCGAGAATGACTGGAGCGCGGTCCGCGTCTGGTGGCGCGCGATCGGTCGGCTTGGCACTTCGGTGCATCCGACCTACGGCTTCATCCTGCCGACCCGTCCGGACTTCCCGGCTAGCAGAAGCGACTGGGTAACCGGAAGCGACCGGCAGCCTCCGCCAATCAGCGCTTGCATGGCTGGGCCGGGGGAGCCATGTGCTTCAGACGACGAGAGAACTGGTCCGCCTGCAGGCGGCAAGAGGGTGTGATGGGTAGTCTGAGCATCTGGCACTGGCTGATCGTGCTGGCGGTGATCCTCCTGCTGTTCGGCGGCAGCAGCAAGGTGAGCACGCTGATGGGCGACTTTGCCAAGGGCATCAAGTCGTTCAAGAAGAACATGAACGACGACGAGTCGATGGAGGCCCAGTCCCAGTCACACCCGGCGCAGCCGAACAGCATCGCCTCGCCTGGCATCACCCAGACCTCCCTGCACACTCCGGCGCCCCCGGTCGGCTCGACCCAGGAGCCGGTCCGCCACAACTGAGGCGCCGATGCCGGACGAGGGACGGCAGAGAACTGGCGACAGCACACTCTGGGATCATACTGTCGGCGAGATCATCCGCGCCGGCCAGCGCATGGACCGGTTCGGCTGGGTGCCCGGCACCGCCGGCAACATCAGCCACCGGTTGCCGGGCGAGCAGGTCGCACTGACCCGCAGCGGCGGCCACAAGGGCTTCCTCGCCCCGACCTCCGTGATTGCCGTCGACCTGGACGGGCGCGTCGTGCGCGGCGCCGGCCGGCCAAGTGCCGAGGCCCTGCTGCACACCCAGATCTATGCCGCGGTCCCGCACGCCAACGCGGTGCTGCATGGCCATTCGGTCGCCGCCACCGTGCTCTCGATGGCAACCGACGCCCCCGGCCTGACCTTCACCGGCTTTGAACTGCTCAAGGTGTTCGAGAACCAGCCGACCCACGACACCACGCTGACGCTGCCGATCCTGGACAACGACCAGGACATCTCGCGTCTCTGCACCCGGGTGGCGCCGCTGCTGCCCGGCATGAGCATGGGCTATCTGATACGCGGGCACGGCATCTATATCTGGGGCCCGTCCATGGGGACGGCGCTGGCGCGGCTCGAGGGCCTGGAGTTCCTGCTGGCCTGCGCCTTGGAACAGAGGAGATTGGGAGCATGAGCCGTTTGACCGTCTTCCGGGACGATGCGCCCGGCACGCCGCTGTTGCGCACCGAGGATGGCGCCGCGATCGCGCGCGAACTGGGGGCGATCGGGGTCAGGTTCGAGCGCTGGGAGAGCCCGGTGGAGCTGTCGGCGGACGACAGTGCAGAGCTGATCCTGGAGGCGTACCGTCCGCATCTCGACCAGCTGATGGGGGATCTCGGCGCCGGCTCCGCGGACGTGATCAAGCTCAACCCGGAGACGCCGAACCTCGCGGCGATCCGCGACAAGTTCCTCTCCGAGCACACCCATACCGAGGACGAGGTGCGCTTCTTCGTGCACGGCCAGGGCAGCTTCATCCTGCATGTCGGCGAGCGGGTGTATGACGCGCACTGCACCCAGGGCGATCTGATCGCGGTGCCGAACGGCATCAAGCACTGGTTCGACGCCGGCGAGGTGCCGTTCGTGACCGCGCTGCGGGTGTTCACCGACACCAGCGGCTGGGTCGCCCACTATACCGGCGATACGCTCAGCGAGCACTTCCCTGCCGCCTGAGCCGGTCCTTTCTCCCGAGCTGGTCGTCATCGACATCGAAGGCACCACGACGCCCATCGCGTTCGTGCACCGGACATTGTTTCCCTATGCCCGCGCCGCGCTGCCCGAACTGCTGCGCGAGCGGGCGCGGGAGGCGGCCGTCGCGGCGGCGATCGCGGAGATCACCGAGCTGGCGCCCGGGATCGACCCGCTGGCGCAGTGCCTCGCCTGGATGGACCAGGACGCCAAGATCATGCCGCTCAAGGCCCTGCAGGGCATCGCCTGGGCGGACGGCTATGCGGATGGCAGCCTGCAGGGCGAGATCTATCCCGACGTGGCACCGGCGCTGCGCGCCTGGCAGGAAGCCGGGGTGCGGCTCGCGGTCTATTCGTCCGGCTCGGAGGCGGCGCAGCGGCTGATCTTCGGCCATACGCCGGACGGCGACCTGCGCCCGCTGTTCTCGGCTTTTCTCGATACCAGGATCGGCGGCAAGCGTGCTGCGTCCAGCTACGCAACCGCGGCGACGCTGCTCGCAACGATGCCGGACCACACGCTGTTCCTGTCGGATGTGGAGGCCGAGCTCGACGCCGCAGCGGAGGCGGGACTTTCGACCTGCCAGCTCGTGCGCGCGGCCGACGCCACCGTCGCCGGCAGCCGGCATCCCGCCGAGCCTGATTTCGACGCGGTGGCGCTGCGGTTCGGCCTGCCGCGCGCATGAGTGCACTCTATCCCGACTGGCGCGCGGTTCCCGCTAGCGCGCGCGGCGGCATCGTGGCGCTGGGCAATTTCGACGGCGTGCATCTCGGCCACGCCCACCTGCTGCGCACCCTGCATGCGGCGCGGCCCGACGGTGTGCTCAGCGTGCTCACCTTTGAGCCGCACCCGCGCCAGCTCTTCCGGCCGCAGGACCCGCCGTTCCGGCTCACCCTGTCGGGCGAGCGGCAGGCGGCGCTGGCGGCACTCGGGGTGGACCGCATCTTCGAGATCGATTTCGACGAGGCGTTCTCGCACATCACCGCCGAGCGCTTCTTACGCGAGGTCTTGCACGAGGCGCTCGGCGTGCGTCACCTGGCCTGCGGGCGCGACTTCGCCTACGGGCATCGCCGCGGTGGCGATGTCGCAACCCTCGCCGTGCAGGCGGAGGCGCTCGGCATCGGCCTGACCATTGTGCCGGCGCTGGCCGACGCGGAGGGGCCGTATTCCTCGACCCGCATCCGGCGCGCGCTGCAGGACGGCTATCCGGAGCGCGCCACCGAGGAGCTCGGCCGTCCTTGGGCGGTGCGCGGACCGGTCAGCCATGGCGATGCGCGTGGCCGACAGCTCGGCTTCCCGACCGCCAACATCGCGCTCGGCCTGCATCTGGAGCCGGCGCGTGGGGTGTATGCCGTGACGGTACGGCTGGCGGATGGCGATCTGCGCCCGGGTGTCGCCAATATCGGCCGCCGGCCTACGGTCGCCACCACCACCGAGAGCCGCCTCGAGGTCAATCTGTTCGATTTCGAGGGCGATCTGTATGGGCAGGAACTCTCGGTGGCGCTGCACACCCTGCTGCGGGCCGAGCGCCGCTTCGACGGCCTGGATGCCCTGAAGGCGCAGATCGCCCGCGATGCCGAGCAGGCCCGGCGCTATTTCGAGGCTGCAGCCGGCGCGTCCTGAAGCAGCGCCTCGACGATCGTGCTCCATTCCTGGGCGGCCGGCTGCGTCGGGAACGGCTGTCGGGCGCGCCGGTACCAGTACCGGGCATTGCCCTCATCGCGCTCGACGCGATGCAGGTGCGCATGCACCCAGTCGCAGGCGCTGTTGCCTTCATCCTGCTGGACGGCCGCGTGCGCACGCTGCCAGTCCGGCTTGCCGGCCCACCACAGCGCCTGCAGCGCCAGGCTGAACCAATCGGGCGGTGCCGGCTCTGCCAGGCTGCTCCGGAATACCTCGATGTCCATCCGTCATGCTCCCTGCGATGCTTGTCGGTCGCCCCGATGCTTGACCGTGGTCCCGATGCTTGACCGTGGGGTGAGGGGATGAGCATAAACCCGGCCATGCTCGCACCCTCACACACCCGGCGAATTCCGGACCCGGTCGCGTCCTGAACGTGGCCGGGACGACTGGACTATTGCCTGGACCAGTACCGGTTCAACCCTGCGAGTGTGACCGATGACCGAGACCGACTACCGGGACACCGTCTTCCTGCCCAGCACGGCGTTCCCGATGCGCGGCGACCTGCCCAAGCGCGAGCCGGCGTTGCTCGCACGCTGGCAGGCGATGGGCCTGGATGCGATGCTGCAGGCGGCCGAGGCGGGACGTCCGCGTTTCACCCTGCATGACGGGCCGCCCTACGCCAACGGGCATCTGCATATCGGCCACGCGCTGAACAAGATCCTCAAGGATGTCGTCAACCGCGCGCACCGGATGGCAGGCTACGCGGTGCGCTACGTTCCCGGATGGGACTGCCACGGCCTGCCGATCGAGTGGCGTATCGAGGAGCAGTATCGCAAGTCCGGGCGCGACAAGGACCAGGTTCCGGTGCTGCAGTTCCGCGCCGAATGCCGCGCCTACGCGCAGGAGTGGCTCGACATCCAGGCCCTGGAATTCCGCCGGCTCGGTGTGCAGGGCGACTGGGCGCATCGCTACGCCACGATGGATTTCGCCAGCGAGGCGATCATCGCGGGCGAGATCGGCAAGTTCCTGCTGAACGGCTCGCTGTATCGCGGCCTGCGCCCGGTGATGTGGAGCCCGGTCGAGAAGACCGCCCTGGCCGAAGCCGAGATCGAGTATCACGACCATACCAGCACCACGATCTGGGTGGCGTTCCCGGTGATCCACGATACCACGACAGCGCACCTGCTGGCCGAGGCGCGCGCGGTGATCTGGACCACCACGCCCTGGACGATGCCCGGCAATCGCGCCATCGCCTATGGCCCGGACATCACCTACGCGGTGATCGAGGTGCGCGAGGGCGGCGAGGCATGCCTGGTGGGACCCGGCAATCGGCTGCTGGTGGCGGCCGACCTCGCCGCGACATTTGCCGCCACCGTTGCCATTGCGTCCTACGACGTGCTGCACACGCTGCCCGGCACCGACCTCGAAGGCGTGCTGTGCGCGCATCCGCTGCGTGGCCGCGGCTACGAGCACGAGGTGCCGATGCTGGCGGGCGATTTCGTCACCACCGACCAGGGCACCGGGCTGGTGCACATGGCGCCGGCGCACGGCGAGGAGGATTTCGCGCTGTCGGTGGCGAACGGCATCGCTGTGCCGGAAACCGTGCTCGACGATGGCCGCTACGCCGACCATGTGCCGATGTTCGCGGGCGTGCACGTCTTCAAGGCGGCCGATCCGGTAGCCGAGGCGCTGACCGAGGCCGGCGGACTGGTGCATCGCGGCACCCTGGTGCATTCGTATCCGCATTCCTGGCGCTCGCGCGCGCCGGTGATCTATCGCGCGACGCCGCAATGGTTCATCCGCATGGACGGCGAAACCGATATTCGCGGGCGTGCGCTGGCGGCACTGGAGACGGTCAGCTTCGTGCCTGCGCAGGCCCGCAACCGTCTCACCTCGATGGTCGCCGGGCGCCCGGACTGGTGCATCTCGCGCCAGCGCGCCTGGGGCGTGCCGATCGCGGTGTTCGTCGAGCGGAGCACCGGCGAGGTGCTGCGCGATCCCGAGGTGATGCGGCGCGTGGTGGAGGCGTTCCGCGCCGAGGGGGCGGATGCGTGGTACGCGTCGCCACCGCAACGCTATCTCGGTCGCGATCGTGACCCTGCCGACTACGAGCAGGTGTTCGACATCGTCGATGTCTGGTTCGAGAGCGGATCGACGCATAACTTCGTGCTCGGCAGCGACGAGCTGCCGTTCCCCGCCGACCTCTATCTGGAGGGGTCCGACCAGCATCGCGGCTGGTTCCAGTCGAGCCTGCTGGAGGCGGTCGGTGCGCGTGGCGCGGCGCCGTATCGCGCCCTGGTCACCAACGGCTTCGTGCTCGACGAGCAGGGCCGCAAGATGAGCAAGTCGCTCGGCAACGTCACCGCGCCGCAGGAGGTGAACGACACGCTGGGCGCCGACATCCTGCGCCTGTGGGTGATGAATTCCGACACCAACGAGGATCTCCGGATCGGCCGCGAGATCCTCAAGCAGCAGGGCGAGCTGTATCGCCGGCTGCGCAACACGCTGCGCTGGCTGCTCGGCGCGCTGGACGGGTTCGAGGCGAGCGAGCGGGTCGCCTTCGACGAACTGCCCGAGCTGGAGCGCTGGGTGCTGCACCGGCTCGCCGAATTCGGCGGCCGGGTCGCGCATGCGGTCGAGACGCACGAGTGGGTCGGCCTGGTGCCGTGGCTGCACGGCTTCTGCGCCAGCGACCTGTCGGCGTTCTATTTCGACATACGCAAGGACACGCTGTACTGCGACGCGCCGTCCTCGCTGCGCCGTCGCGCCGCGCGCACCGTGCTCGACCATCTGCATCGCTGTCTGTGCACCTGGCTCGCCCCGGTGCTGGTGTTCACCGCCGAGGAGGCCTGGACCGCACGCTACGGCGAGGCCTCCAGCGTGCATCTGCAGCACTTCCCGGACATCCCGGCGCACTGGGACGATCCGGCGCTCGCCGGGCGCTGGACCAGCCTGCGCGCGGTGCGCCGGCTGGTCACCATCGAGATCGAGGCGGCGCGTCGCAATGGCACTATCGGCTCGTCGCTGCAGGCGGAGATCGAGCTGCCGTTCTCCGAGCGCGAGGCAGCCGGTTTCGCCGGGATCGATTGGGAAGAACTGGCGATCGTCTCGAAGGCGTCGATCGAGGTGCAGCCCGACGCCGCCTCGATCTATCTCCAGCCGCAGCCGGACGAGGGTGCGCCCACCCATCGTGCGCCGCGGGTCGCGGTGGCACCCGGCAGCAAATGCGCCCGCTGCTGGAAGGTGCTCGAGGAAGTCGGCACGCAGGCGGCGCATCCGTCGCTGTGCCTGCGCTGCGCGGCCGTCGTGCAGGGTTTCGGCGCTTGATGCGGATCGGGTTGCTGTCGGGTGCCCTCGTGCTGGTCGCCGATCAGGCCAGCAAATACTGGATCCTGAACGTGCTGCATCTGCGGGTGGGCGACTCGATCCCCCTGCTGCCGGTGCTGAACTTCACCATGGTCGAGAACCACGGCGTCACCTTCGGCATGTTCAACGGCCTCGGCAGCAGCGGGCCGCTGCTGCTGACGCTGGTGGCGGTGGTGGTGGTGGCGCTGCTGCTGGCCTGGATGCGCCGGGCACGCACCGCGTTGGTAGCCGGCGCCCTCGGGTCGATCGCGGGAGGCGCCATCGGCAATGTCGCCGATCGGTTGCGATTCGGCGCCGTCACCGACTTCATCCATGCGCACGCGTTCGGCTGGTCCTGGTACGTCTTCAACATCGCCGACGCCTCGATCGTCTGCGGCGTCGGCGTGCTGCTGCTGGACAGCCTGCTGGATCGTGGGGCGACTGCAACGAAGGCCTGAACGCGATGCTGCGAAAAGACCGTCTGAGAGTGCGCTACGGCCAGTCAGGGGCTCGTCTTGCGCGCCGCCTATCGTGACTTTCCGAGCACCGCAGCGCAGGAAAGGCACGTCGGATGACCGCCGTAGCGCATCCCCGGGCGGTTTCCCTCAGTGCATCATGACGCGGTCGTATAGCGTCCGGAACATCCAGGCAGTCAAACCGATCGATAGGATCAGCAGCGGCACGTTCAGCATCAGGGTGAGTGTGTTCCAGCGCTGCGTTTCCGAGAAGTCGAGGTGGAACAGGAAGACAAGCTTGGCGATCGTGGTCAGGAAGGCGAGCGCCGAGATCGAGGCCAGCAGGTTGAACGCCGACATGGCGTGATACTGCACCAGCAGCAGCGAGACCCCGAGCAACGCCACCGTCAGCACGAAGCCGATGACGTAGCTGCGGCCATTCGAGTAGGCGATCTCGGGATGGTCGGACGGGCGCGTATTGTCTACCGCCATCAGATCGATCCCCGCAGGTAGACGAAGGTGTAGACGAAGGTCCAGATCAGGCCCTGGTAGAGCCAGTACACCTTCAGGTTGGCAAGCCGGTAGGTGACGAGCTGGGTGAAGCCCTTGGTCGCGATCTGGACCAGCATGACCGCCATCCAGAGCAGGCCGATCGCGAGGTGGATGCCGTGCACCACGACGATCGCCCAGAAGATCGAGAGGTACCCGCTGCGCTGCGGCGGCCCGCCGGCGAGTGCCACGCCCTGCAGCTCATGCGTTTCCATGCCGATGAAGCCGAGCCCGATCAGCAGCGAGACGGTGAGCCACGCCATCGCCGGCCGGGTGCGTTCGAGCTTGAGCTCGACCATCACCATGCCGTAGGCGAGCACGCTGGTGAACAGCACGATGGTCTCCGCATAGCCATAGACCGGGGAGGCGACGTCGCGCGGCGTCGGTCCGCCGGCAAAGCTCATCGGGAAGCTCAGCACCTCGTAGGCGGTGAACAGGGCGGCAAAGATCAGCGAGTCGCTGAGCATGTAGAGCCAGAAGCCGAGCAGGCGCGTGCTCATCATGTCATGCTCGTGGTCCACATCGGCCCAGAGCCTGGTTCTCGGGCCAGGCACCGGATCGTGCAGGCCCCAGTCGAAACCGGCGTTCATTCCGCGGCTCCCGTGTTGAAGGCAGGAACCGCGCCGGGAACCAATTGGCCGCTGACGGTGCGGCGTGGTGTGCGCATGGCGCTCTCCTCCCTGCGGCGGACGTCATCGGCGCGTATGGTGGTGCCGGTGCCGCTGTCGAACGACCGGATGATGACGATCGCGAAGATCGCGGCGAGCGAGGCGATGGCGAGCCACCAGATCCGCCAGACCATGGCGAAGCCGAACGCCGCCGTGCAGATCCCGATGAGCATCGGCACCGGCGTGTTGAGCGGCAGCTCGATATCCTCGTACTGCTCAGGCATGACGTGCTCGAGATGATGCTCTCGCCGCCACGCCCACTCGTCGCGCGCATTGACCTGCGGGATGACGGCGAAGTTGTAGTCCGGCACCGGCGAGTGGGTCAGCCACTCCAGGCTGCGTGCGGTGCCCCAGGGGTCGCGCGCCGCCCGGTTGATGTTGCGGTCGCGTACGCTGACGGTGATCTGCCAGATGAACGCGCCAAGCGCCGCGATATCCACGAACACGCCGAACTCCTCGACCACCAGCAGCGGCCACCAGGTGCCGTAGGGGACGTAGTCGAGACGGCGCGGCATGCCGGTCAGGCCGAGCATGAACATGGCGGTGAAGACGAAGAACGAACCGCCGACCAGCAGCCAGAACACCCACTGGCC
The DNA here is from genome assembly GCA_963693035.2 of uncultured Lichenicoccus sp. GTDB lineage: Bacteria > Pseudomonadota > Alphaproteobacteria > Acetobacterales > Acetobacteraceae > Lichenicoccus. Next base: position 556,926 of record CAXMMQ010000007.1, on the reverse strand, counting down.
GCTGCGCTCGTCGAGCGTGAAGCCGAACATCTTCGGGAACCAGAAGGTGGCGCCGCCGACGGCCGCGAACACCGTCACCATCACCACGCAGTGAAAATGCGCGATCACGAAGACGCTGTTGTGCGTCATGTAGTTGATCGACGGGATCGCCAGCATCATGCCGGTCCAGCCGCCGATGATCTGCATGAAGATCGCTGACACCGCCCACAGCATCGGCGTGGTAAAGGTAAGCCGGCCGCGTACCATGGTCAGCGCCCAGTCGAACACCTTCACGCCCGTCGGGATCGCCACCAGCATGGTTGCGATGCTGTAGAAGGTGTTGACGATCGGCCCTGCGCCCATGGTGAAGAAATGGTGCAGCCAGACGGTCCACGAGATGCAGCCGATGCTGAGAGTGGCGGCAACCATGACCGGATAGCCGAACAGCCGCTTCTGCGAGAAGGTCGGGATGATTTCCGACATCATGCCCCAGGACGGCAGGATGATGAAATAGACCTCCGGGTGGCCCCAGATCCAGAACAGGTCGGTGTACAGCATGAAGTTGCCGCCGACCCCGGTGGTGTAGAAATGCGTGCCGAGATAGCGGTCCAGGCTGAGCAGGCCGATGGCGACGCCCAGCACCGGGAAGGCGGTGAGGCCGATCACGTTGGTGGTGAGCGAGGTCCAGGTGAACAGCGAGAGGCGCATCCAGGTCATGCCCGGCGCGCGCATCTTGATGATGGTGGCGATGATGTTCACCGCGCCCAGGGTGGTGCCGACGCTGCCGATCTGCAGTGCCCAGCTCCAGTAGTCGACGCCGACATCCGGACTATACGGCAGTTCGGTCAGCGGGGCCAGCCCGACCCAGCCGGCATGGCTGAAATCGCCGACGAACAGCGAGATCATCACCAGCCCGGCGCCGACTGCGGTCATCCAGAAGGCGAGCGCGTTCAGGTATGGGAACGCCATGTCGCGGGCGCCGATCTGCAGCGGCACCAGGTAGTTCATGAAGCCGGCCAGCAGGGGCGTGGCCGCGAAGATCAGCATGATCGTGCCGTGCGAGCCGTAGATCTGGTCATAGTGATAGGGCGGCAGGTAGCCGTGCTCGGCGCCGAGATAGCCGTGCGAGAGCGGTCCGGCCGCCAGCACCTGCTGCGTGCGCATCATGATGGCGTCGACGAAGCCGCGGAACAGCATCACCGTGCCGACGATGCCGTACATGATGCCGATACGCTTGTGGTCGATGGTGGTGAGCCAGTCTCGGTACAGTCCACCCCAGTAGCGGTAGTAAGTGAGCGCGCCGAGGATCGCGAGCCCGACGATGGCCGCGAAGATGAAGGCGGTGCCGACGATCAGGTTGTCATACGGCACCTGCGACAGGGTCAGGCGGCCAAACAACCAGTCCCAATGGCCCTGGATGTCGATCATCGGGTCTCGTCCTTGTCGGTAGAAGCGGGCTCGGTCCTGCTGGGCTGCCGACCGCCATTGATGTCATGCGACGCCTTTTCGGTCATGGTGGAGGGCGTTTCGTAGATCTTGCCCATCATGACGTTGTCCCATGACATGATCGAACAGATGATCCTCCACCGCGGAATAGCGCCGCGTGATGTCGTTGGTGTTGATGGTGGGGGCGGCGAACTTCACGAAGGTCGCGTCGTCGAGATGCGCGGGTGCCTGCGCCACGGCCGTTTCGAAGGTCTGGAAGTCAGCCGCGGAGACCACCCGGGTGGTGAAGCGCATCCAGGAGAAGCCAGGGCCGTTGTAGTCGGTCGCGAAGCCCTGGTAGCTGCCGATCCGGTCGGCGATCAGGCCCTGCCAGGTGCGCATCCCGGGCATCACGTCGATCTGTCCGGCAAGCTGTGGGATGAAGAAGTCGGTGGCGACCGTTGCCGAGGTCAGGCGGAAGCGCACCGGCGTCAGCACTGGAATGACGAGTTCGTTGGCCAGCGCGATATGCCGGTCCGGATAGATGAACAGCCACTGCCAGTCGGTGGTGATGACGTCGATCTCGAGTGCCTGCTTCGCCGCGAGCGGGTTCCGGCCGGCGGCCATCGCGCCGGGTCCCGACGGGTCGGTCTGGAACGAGCTGTGGGTGGCATAAAGACCAAGGCCGATGACTACGACCAGCGGCACGCCCCAGAAGGTGGCCTCGAGCGGCACCGAGTGCGACCAGCCCGGGATATAGGCGCCCTTGCCGTAGCGGCGGTGGTAGCGCCAGATCGCCCACAGCACCAGCAGCGTCGCCGGCCCGATCACCAGGAAGGTGGCGCCGGTGTCGACGATCCAGGATTGCAGGCTCGCAGCGGCGACCGGGCCGGCGGGGTGGATCAGCCAGAAGCCTGCCGTCGAGCAGCCGCCGCAGAATGCCGCGAGGCACAGCACGACGCAACGGCACAGGCCGCGAGACAGGTCCGGCGAAAGCAGCAGCGCTTCGCGAGATGATGGCGGTGGCGTGGTCATCTGGTGGCAGGGCGCGCGGGACGGAGGCCGGCTTGAACGGTGGCGGTCATGATCATGAAGGCCCACTACCGGCAGCCCGGTGCGAAGCTGCATCACAATCCGGTGGGTGTCTCGCACAAACCCCGGAGGCAGGGTTTCGCGCTTGATGTGCATTCGTGATGCTGGTGCCGTGGAACCGATAGAAATCCGAAATCGCAGACCGGATCACCGATGATGTGAACCCGGCGCTCGCATCTGCGGCCGAACCGGTGGCGCGCAGACGGCTATAATCGCCGCGTTGCGATCCTGCGGCGCGTTCTCCACGAGGTCCGGCAATGCCGCAGTTCGAAGCGACCATCAAGCATATCCATGACGGGGTGAAGAGCTTCACCGTCGCCGCCGCCACCAAGAACATCGAGGGCTGGGAAGAGACTCTCGGCAAGCTCGACACGCCGGGTGTGAAGACCATCATCCGCGACCTGGAGAGCCTCAAGAAGCACCTGCATGCCGATCCGATCGACGGACCGGCCGTGCACAAGCTGATCGCCAAGCTTGGCCGCGAGACCGTGACGTTCGCCGGCAAATCCGAGGGAAAGAATGCCGAAAAGGCAAAGAAGCTGGGCGAGGCGCTGACCGCGGCCGCCGACGAGCACGAGCCTGCCAGGGCCTGAGGCGCCCGCTTCGGCTCAACCCGGGAGCGTCCTGATGAAATCGACGAAGGCACGCAGCGGTGCCGGCATCAGGCGCCTCCCGGGATAATACAGAGAAGGGCCGGGGAAGTCCTGCCACCAGGGTTCGAGGACGGGTTCAAGCGCGCCGCTTTGCAGGTGCGGCCGCAGCCAGTCCTCGAACAGGTGCACGATGCCGGTACTGGCGAGGGCCGCCGCCACCGCGAGGTCGGCGGCAGCGCCGTACTGCACCAGCAGCGGGCCGGCCGGTTCGATCCGCACGATCTCGCCATCTCGCTCGAATTCCCATGGCGCACGGGCGGTGCTGCCGGAGCGGATGCGGATGCAGGCATGCGCAAGCAGGGCGCCCGGATGGTCTGGCCGACCCTGACGATCGAGATAGTCGGGCGACGCCGCGGTGGCGAAACGCTGGATGCGCGGACCGATCGGCACCGCGATCATGTCCTGCTCCAGCCGGTCATCGTAGCGTATGCCGGCGTCGCAACCGGCGGCGATCAGGTCGACGAGGCTGCTGTCGGCGGTCACCTCCATCCGGATGTCCGGAAAGGCAGCGAGGAAAGACGGCACGATCGCCGGCAGCACCAGCCGGGACGCGCTGACCGGCACGTTCAGGCGCAGCGTGCCGACCGGCTTGTGACGAAACGCGTTCACCACGTCCAGCGCGTCCTGAACCTCGGCCAGCGCCGGCCGCAGCCGTTCGAGCAGGCGCTCACCGGCCTCGGTGGCCACGACGCTGCGCGTTGTCCGGTTGAGCAGCCGGACGCCGAGTTGCGATTCCAGCCGGCGCACCGCCTCGCTGAGCCCGGACGCGCTGCCGCCATGCAGGCGCGCCGCGTCGCGAAAGCCGCGTGCCCGCGCCACGGTCACGAACGCGTTCAGGTCGCCGAGATCGGTTGGCACTGTGCGCTCCTCCGTACAGCCTGTGCCGATATCTCCCTGTTCCCGCAGCGCCCGGCAACGCCCAACTACAAGCGGTCAACGGAGGCCATGCATGTCCGACATCGATCAACCCACCGGTTTCACCCTGGGCGAGCGCACCGTGCGGCGGCTCGGCTACGGCGCCATGCAACTCGCCGGCCCGGGCGTCTTCGGGCCGCCGCGCGACCATGCAACGGCGCTGGCGGTGCTGCGCGCCGCGGTTGCCAGCGGCATCGACCATATCGACACCAGCGACTTCTACGGCCCGCACGTGACCAACCGTCTGATCCGCGAGGCGCTGGCACCCTATCCGGACGACCTGGTCATCGTCACCAAGATCGGCGCGCGGCGCGGCGAGGACGCCTCGTGGCGGCCGGACTTCTCGCCCGGGGGCTTGACCGGTGCGGTGCACGACAACCTGCGCCATCTCGGGCTCGACGTCCTCGAGGTGGTCAACCTGCGGCTGATGTTCGCCGGGCACGGGCCGGCCGAGGGGTCGATCGAGGCGCCGCTCGCGGTGCTGGCCGAACTGCAGCGCCAGGGCCTGGTGCGTCATATCGGCCTGAGCAACGCGACGCCGGCGCAGATCACGCAGGGGCGCGGGATCTGCGAGATCGTCTGCGTACAAAACCAGTACAACCTGGCGCATCGCGCGGATGATGCGCTGATCGACGATCTCGCCCGCGACGGCATCGCCTACGTGCCGTTCTTCCCGCTTGGCGGCTTCAGCCCGCTGCAATCCGCCATCCTGACCGATGTTGCCGCGCGGCTCGGTGCGACGCCGATGCAGGTGGCGCTGGCCTGGCTGCTGCACCGCTCGCCCAACATCCTGCTGATCCCCGGCACCGCCTCGCTCGCGCACCTGCACGAGAATGCCGACGCCGTGAAGCTGGACCTGTCCGCCGACACGCTCGCCGAACTGGACCGGGTGGCCGCAACACAGCCCGCGTCCTAGCTGGGGGGTGGCCGGTTGCCGGGGTGCCGTCGGTCCGGCCCCCACAGAGCCTGGTAGGTGCCGATCCCCCGCGAGGTGCGCAGCAGCCACAGCGCGATCCCGGCCTGCAGCAACGTCAGGATGGCCGCCATGCGGACCAGCGGCGCCGGCCAGCCATACAGCCGCAGCCCGAGCAGCACGGTCGCAAGCGCCAGCAGGATCGACGCCCATCCCATGCTCTTGTGCCAGGCCTCGAAGGCGCGCCGGCGTGGGGTCATGTCGTAATGGTCGCCGCGCCAGGTCTCCGGCCGCCGCGGATCGGCATGGGTGCCGGTCGGGCCGCCCTTGTCACCGCGAAACCAGGTGCTGGCGACCTGCAGTGCCGCCAGGGTCAGCACCAGCAGTCCGGCCTGGACATGCAACATGCCGGGCGCAACGTCACCGGTGGCACGCCATGCCACGCCCAGACCGACGAGCGCCACGGCCAGTCCCGCATATTGCAGCACCCGGTGCAGCCACCACCAGGTCAGGTTCTCGACCACGCGCGGCCAGTCCTGCCCTGGTGTGACCTTGCGGGTGCGGGCGATCAGGGCGCCGAGCGGCAGCAGCAGCAGCCAGGCCACCAGCATCAGGGCGCCGTGGATCAGGAACGGGTCGCGCATCGGCAGTATCCGGACAGGACGGCGAGAGTACGAGAGGCCGTGCGTCCGCTTGCCGGAAAACCGGGTTAGGCGCTAGAGAAGCGCCATGTCGCCCGCACCCCTCTTCCCGCTGCGCCGGCCGGCGTCGCTGGCCCTCGCGGTCCTGATGGCGTCCGGCCTCTCCCTGTGTGCGTGCTCCTCGCAGGAGGTCGAGCGGGATTTCGGCCTGGTGCGCGATGCGCCCGACGAATACACCGTGACCACGCGGGCCCCGCTGTCGATGCCGCCGGATGCCAGGATCGCGAGCCCCACCCCAGGCGCCGACCGGCCGCAGGAGCAGAGCACCCGCACCCAGGCGCTGGAGACGCTGGCGCCCGACGTGGCCCTGCAGGGCGAGAATGGCGGACCGTCGCCGGGCCAGGCGGCGCTGGTGCAGGACGCGTCGATCGCCTCAGCGGCCCCCGCCGGTACCGGGCGCGGCGAGCTCGACCATCCCGGCACCGGCTTCGTCAACGAGCTGATGTTCTGGCATGGCGGCGGGCAGCCGGGTTCGCTGGTCGATACCGATGCCGAGAAGCGCCGGCTGCAGGAGAATGCGGCGCTCGGCCGGGCGCCGACCGATGGCGCGACGCCGACGGTCAAGGACTCCAAGCCAGGCTTCTTCCAAAGCCTCTTCTGAAAGACCGCCTGACAATGCTCTACGGCGGTCATCCGACACGCCTCTCCTGTGCTCCGGTGCTCACGGCCCCGCTGCTCAAGCATGGGAGGCCGCTCCGCTCCGGTGCTCGGAAAGTCGCGCCGGGCGGCGCCGAGGTGGCGCCTCTGACTCGCCGTAGAACATTCCCAGGCGGTCTCTGAGGCGGATTTGACGCACTCGGCGCCAGTCATTCGGCGGCTGAGCGAGGCGCTTGTTAACCGGATCGCGGCCGGCGAGGTGATCGAGCGGCCGGCGGCGGTGGTCAAGGAGCTGGTCGAGAACGCGATCGATGCCGGGGCGCGGCGTATTGCGGTCAGCCTGGATGGCGGTGGGATCGAGCGGATCAGCGTCACCGATGATGGCTGTGGCATGGCGCCGGAGCAGTTGCTCCTCGCGGTCGAGCGGCATTGCACGTCCAAGCTCTCCGACGACACGCTGGTGCGGATTGCGACCCTGGGGTTCCGTGGCGAGGCACTGCCGTCGATCGGGGCGGCCGGTCGGTTGTGCGTCGCCTCGCGGCCGCGCGAGGCCGCCGAGGCGTGGCAGATCCGGGTCGATGGCGGCGTCGTCACCGAGCCGAGGCCCTGCGCGGGGGCGCCCGGCACCCGCGTGCTGGTCGAGGAGCTGTTCTTCGCGACCCCGGCCCGGCGCAAGTTCCTCAAGACGCCGCGTATCGAGTCGGGCCATGTCGGGACGGTGGTGCGGCGGCTGGCGCTGGCGGCGGCGCAGGTCGGCTTCACCCTCGAGATCGATGGTCGCATGGTGCTGGAACTGCCGGCGCAGGACCGGCTGGCCCGCGTCTCGGCCCTGCTCGCCGAGGCCGGCGGGGCAGTGCCGCTTGATCTGCTCGCGGTGGCCGGCGAGCGCGACGGCATCGGCCTGAGCGGCTTTGCCTGCGGCCCGGTGGTGCATCGCGCCACCGCATCCGGGCAATATCTGGTGGTGAACGGCCGGCCGGTCGCCGACCCGCTGCTGCGGACTGCGGTGCGGGTCGCCTACCGGCACGTCATCGTGCATGGCCGGCATCCGGTGGTGGCGCTGTTCCTGGACCTCCCGCCCGAGCGGATCGACGTCAACGTGCATCCGGCCAAGACCGAGCTGCGCTATGCCGATGCGGAGGCGGTGCGCGCGCTGGTGATCGGCAGCCTCGGGCGCGCGCTGTCCGGGGGCGCCGGCCATGCCGGGGTGCAGGCGCTGCAGTCGCGGCCGCGCGGGGCCGGGATGATCTGGGCGCCCCCGGAGCGGGCCGCCGTGACTGGATTTGCCGAGGCGACCCTGGCGTTCGGGGCGACGCCGCGGGCGCGGGTGCTGGAGGCGTCCGGCGCTTGCGCCTCTCCCGGGACGGAGGCCTCGCCCGGCACGGCCGCCGACCATCCGCTCGGAGCGGCGGTGGCGCAGGTGCTCGATACCTACGTGATCGCGGTGGCGGGCGATGGCAGCCTGGTGCTGGTCGACCAGCATGCGGCGCACGAGCGCCTCACCCAGGAGGCGCTGCAGGCGCAGTATCTCGGCGGCGCGGTTGCGGCACAGCGGCTGCTACTGCCCGAAGTGGTGGACCTGCCGCGCGGGTCCGCCGCCGCCCTGCTGGAGCAGGCCGCCTCGCTTGCCGCACTCGGCATCGAGATCGAGGCGTTCGGGGGCGCCAGCGTCCTGGTGCGCACGCTGCCGGCGCTGCTCGGCAGTCCCGATCCGGTCGCCCTGCTGCGTGATCTCGCCGACGAGCTGGCGGAACCGGAGGGCATCGGCCTGGCCGGCGAAAGCGCCTCGCTGGGCCGGCGGATCGATCGCGTGATCGCGCGGCTTGCCTGCCATGGCAGCATACGCGCCGGCCGCCGCCTCGGCCGCGACGAGATGGACGCGCTGCTGCGACGCATGGAGACGACCCCACGCGCCGACACCTGCTCGCACGGTCGCCCGACCTGGCTGAAGCTGAGCCGCCATGAAATCGAGCGCCTGTTCGGCCGGTAGAGGCTGCTTGCAGACGCCGGCTGCTGGATGAGAGCGGCCCAAAGGGCCGCGGCCCGGCGTGACGCTTCGAGCACCGCAGCGGAGCTGCCCGGATGGCCGCGAGCACCGGAGCGCAGAAACGACGCAGCGGATCGCCAGCAGACGGTGTTTGCAAGCAGCCTGCGGGATCTTCTTCACCCGCCATGCGCTGTGCAGCGTGGCGCAAGCCGTCTAGGTTGCCTGCTGCCCGCCCACGGATGATCGAGATCCACGTTGCATCTGCCGCTGCTCTCCCTGGTCACCTTCCTGCCCCTGCTGGGGGCGCTCGTTCTGCTGCTGATGCGCGGCACGGCCGATGGCGAACCGCAGAGCGCCTCCGACCCGTCGCGCACCATTGCGCTCTGGACCAGCCTGGTGGTGTGGGCGCTCTCGGTGGTGCTGTGGGTCGGCTATGATCCCACCGTCGCCGGGTTCCAGTTCCAGCAGCACGCGGACTGGATGCCGGCGCTCGGCATCTCGTTCCATCTCGGCCTCGACGGCATCAGCCTGCTGTTCGTACTGCTGGCGACCACCCTGACGCCGATCGCCATCCTGGCCTCCTGGCGGCTGATCGAGACTCGGGTGCGCGACTACATGCTGGCGATCCTGCTGCTGGAGACCACCCTGATCGGGGTGTTCGCCGCACTCGATTTCGTCGTGTTCTATGTGTTCTATGAAGCCACCTTGATTCCGGCGAGCCTGCTGATCGGCATCTGGGGCGGCCCGAAACGGGTGTTCGCCTCGCTCAAGTTCTTCCTGTTCACCTTCGGCGGCTCGCTGTTCATGCTGATCGCGCTGATCGCGATGTGGCAGATCACCGGCACCACCGACATTCCGACCCTGCTGGCGACCCATTTCACGCCGCACGCGCAGGGCTGGATGTTCCTGTGCTTCCTGCTCGCCTTCGGGGTCAAGCTGCCGGTGTTCCCGCTGCATGGCTGGCTGCCGGATGCCTATGCCGAGGCGCCGGCGCCGGCCACCGCGCTGATCGCCGGCGTGCTGTCCAAGGCCGGCGCCTACGGCTTCCTGCGCTTTGCGATCTCGATGCTGCCGGATGCGTCGCACCGGGCGGCGCCGTGGATGATCGCGCTCGGCATCGTCGCCGTGATCTATGCAGCCGCGGTGGCGCTGGCGCAGACCGACATGAAGCGGATGATCGCCTATTCGTCGTTCTCGCACATGGGCCTGGTGCTGGTCGGGCTGTTCACCCTGAATGCGCCGGGCGTCGCCGGCGCGGTGTTCCAGATGCTCAGCCACGGCATCATCATTGCGGGCCTGTTCTTTGCCATCGCCATGCTGTCGAGCCGGGTCGGCACCGACGCGATCCTGGGCTTCGGCGGCGTTGCGCACCGGATGCCCAAGCTCGCCACGCTGGCGATGCTGTTCGCGATGGCCAATATCGGCCTGCCCGGCACCGGCGCCTTTGTTGGCGAGCTGCTGGTGATGATCGGCGCGATCCAGGTCGGATTCTGGGTGGCGTTGCTGTCCGGCATGAGCATGATCCTGGGTGCGGTGTACATGCTGGTGCAGTATCGCCGGGTGATGTTCGGCGCGGCAAAGGGGGCGATCGGCGCCTTGCGCGACCTGACCGGGCCGGAGCTTGCGGTGCTGGCGCCGCTCGCGCTGATAACCCTCTGGATGGGCATCTACCCATCCTCCTTCACCCGCGTGTTCGATCCCGGCGTCCGGGTGCTGGCGCAGATGGAGCATGACAGCCAGACCGGGCAGCATCTGGCCGGGATCCCGGGCGCGCTGTCGGTGGCGGCACGCTGAACCTCATGAGCATGGCCCGCGATGCGACCCTGCCGGCGCCGCGGCTCAAGGCCGGGCGCCGCTCGCAGGTCGAGGCGTTCCTGGTGCTGCGCCGCAATCCGCTGGAGCTGTGGGGACCGGACGCCTACCGGCACCTGGTCCTTCCGGGCCGCTTCCTCGGCCGTGAGCAACTGCTGCTGAACGACCCGGCCGCGATCCGCCACGTCCTGCTCGGCCGCCACGAGAACTACCAGCGCAGCGCGCCGACGCGGCGGGTGCTGCGTCCGGTGCTGGGTGAGGGGCTGTTCCTGGCCGAGGGCGAGGCGTGGCGCCACCAGCGCCGGGTGATCGCGCCGGCTTTGGCGCCGCGGGTCATGCCGATCCTGGTGCGCCACATCCTGCGCGTCTGCGATGTGTTCGAGGCCGAGTTGCACGCGCACATCGGCCATCCGGTCGAGCTGCTGTCGGTGCTGCAGCGGATGACCCTGGACATCGCCGGGCAGTCGATGTTCTCGCTCGAGATGGGCCGGTTCGGGCCGGGCATGCGGGCGCTGCTGCTGCACTATGCGCTGAACTACGCCAAGGTCGGCGTGCTCGACCTCATGCTGCCCGGCCATGTGCGCTCGCCGCTGGATCGTGGCCGCGAGCAGTTCCGGGCCGACTGGCTCGAGCTGATGGACCGCATCATCGCGGCGCGGGATGAGGTGGCGCGTCCAGAAGCGCACCAACACGATGCCCCGCGCGACCTGCTCGACCTGCTGCGTGCCGCTCGCGACCCGGAGACCGGCGAGGGCTTCAACCATGCGCAACTGCGCGACGAGGTCTCAACCCTGATCCTGGCCGGGCACGAGACCACCGCGGTGTCGCTGTTCTGGGCCTGCTACATCGCGGCACGGCTGCCCCAGCATCAGGAGCGCATCGCCGCCGAGGCCGAGGCGGCCGATCTCGAGGCGCCGGACGCGGTGTCGCGCCTGCCCTTCACCCGCGCCTTCCTGGACGAGACGCTGCGGCTGTATCCGCCCGCCTACCTGATCGTGCGCGAGGCCCAGGGCCCCGACGAGATCGCCGGCCGCGCGGTCACTGCCGGCACCATCGTCAGCATCTCGCCCTGGGTGCTGCACCGCCACCACGCGCACTGGCGCGATGCGGCACGGTTCGATCCCGACCGCTTCCTGCCTGGCGCCACGCCGCCCGACCGCATGGTGTACCTGCCGTTCGGGGCTGGCCCGCGCATCTGCGTCGGCGCCCAGTTTGCCCTGAACGAAGGCGTGCTGGTGCTGGCGAGGGTATTGCGGAGCTATCGGCTGGCGCTAATCGGCCAGCCTGACGTGCGGCCGCGTGGATTGATCACCACCCAGCCGGATCGCAGGGTGCCGTTCCTGCTGACCGCGCGATAATGCTGCCCAGACGCAACGAAGGCCCAGGGGACGCCGATCCCCGAGGCCTTCCATTGTCTGAGTGTTGAAGCCGAACCGCTAGGGTCAGGCCGCCGTGTCGGTGGAAACAGCGAGGGCCCAGGTCGATCCGTGCGAAACCTTCGTCAAACAATGAGACACTGGATCACCTCCTTCCGGTTGTTGGTGATTGAAGCGTAGGCAGACCACGCCAAGCTTTTCAAGCGATTCGAGCGGTCACGCTTCCGGATCCCAACTGAAGTCGAGACCTGCATGCCCTCCCTGTTCGACCCGATCCGTCTTGGCGCCATCGAGGCGCCCAACCGCATCCTGATGGCGCCGCTGACCCGGGGTCGCGCCGATGAGCGCCACGTGCCGACGCCGCGCATGGCCGAGTACTACGCGCAGCGCGCCAGCGCCGGGCTGATCATCACCGAGGCGACCGGGATCTCGCGCGAAGGCCTGGGCTGGCCCTATGCGCCGGGCATCTGGTCCGAAGAGCAGGTGGCTTCCTGGCGTCCGGTGGTGCAGGCGGTGCACGAGGCCGGCGGGCGCATCGCGGTGCAGCTCTGGCACATGGGCCGGCTGGTGCATCCGGACTTCCTCGGCGGTGCGGCGCCGGTCTCCGCCTCGGCAACCACCGCACCCGGTGCGGCGCACACCGACAAGGGCAGGCAGCCGTACGGGCAGGCCCGCGCCCTGCCGCCGGGCGAGATCCCGCGCCTGCTCGAGGATTACCGGATCGCGGCGCGCAACGCGCTCGCCGCCGGCTTCGACGGCGTGCAGATCCATGCCGCCAATGGCTATCTGATCGACCAGTTCCTGCGTGACAACTCCAACCTCCGCACCGACGCCTATGGCGGATCGATCGAGAACCGGGTGCGCCTGCTGCGCGAGGTCACCGAGGCGGTGGCTGGCGTGGTCGGGGCCGATCGCACCGGCGTGCGGCTGTCGCCGAACGAGCCGATCCAGGGCGTGGAGGACAGCGACCCGGAGGCGCTGTTCACCGCGGCCGCCACCGAGCTCGGCCGCTTCGGCCTCGCCTTTCTAGAGCTGCGCGAGCCCGGCCCGCACGGCACCTTCGGACGCGCGGCGCACCCGCCGGTCGCACCCGCCATGCAGCGCGCCTTCGGCGGCAAGCTGGTGCTGAACGCCGACTATGACGGCGAGAGCGGACAGGCGGTGCTGGACGAGGGCCGCGCCGATGCGATCGCGTTCGGCCGTACCTTCCTCGCCAACCCGGACCTGCCGACCCGCATCCGTCTCCGCGCGCCGCTCAACAAGGACGTGCAGGCCACCTGGTACAGCCGGGGCGACGAGGGCTACACCGACTACGTTACGATGGATGCTCTGTAAGAGGGGGACGCCCTTCAAGACGCGGGACGCCCAGTAGAAGCGTTCTTGCTGCCGGCCTGTCGCGTGCGCCAGTGTGCGGGCGCAGGCTGGCAGGGAGGGCGCCGCGATGATGGACTGGCAGCACCTGCTCGATGACAGCCGGCCGGCCAAGCCGGTCAGCGTCGGGGCGCGGCTCGGGCGCTCGGAGTTCCAGAAGGACCATGACCGGCTGATCTTCTCCGAGCCATTCCGCATGCTCGGGCGCAAGACCCAGGTGCATCCGCTGCCGCGCAACGACAAGGTGCATAACCGGCTCACCCACAGCCTGGAGGTCTCCTGCGTCGGCCGCAGCCTGGGCGAGCTGGCCGGGCGCGAGCTGGAGCGGCGCGGGGTGCTGCCGCCGCGCGTGCAGTCGGCCGATATCGGCGCCATCGTGCAGGCGGCGTGCCTGGCGCACGACATCGGCAACCCGCCCTTTGGGCATGCCGGCGAATATGCGATACGCGACTGGTACAGCCGCCAGCCGGACGCCTTTTTCGACGGTTTCAGCGCCCATTGCGTGCAGGACCTGCGCACCTTCGAGGGCAACGCCCAGGGGTTCCGCATGCTGACCAGCCTGCACGACATCGTCGGCATCCGGCTGACCTCCGCCACCCTCGCCACCTTCGTGAAGTATCCCTGGTGCTCGAACTCGGCCGCCGCCACCGCCCGAAATGGCAAGTACAGTTGCTACGCCAGCGAGTACCAGATCATGCGCGGCATCTTCGACGCCATGCAGATCCCCGAGATTGCGCCGGGCGTCTATGCGCGGCATCCGCTTGCCTACCTCGTCGAGGCCGCCGACGACATCTGCTACGCCATCGTCGATATCGAGGACGGCATGGAGATGGAGATCCTGCGCGCTTCCGAGGTGATCGAGATCTTCACCGGCCTGCTCGACGATGCCATGCGCGCCGAGTTCCTGGCCGGCCGCACCGGGCATGGAGAACGGCAACGCATACGCTGGCTGCGCGGCCGCGCGATCGACGGGCTGGTGGCCGACTGCACCGCGATCTTCTTCGCGCAGTACGACGCGATCCTGGCCGGGGCGTTCACCGGCACCATCGTCGAGGCCGGTCCGGCGCGGCTGCGCGACGGCATCGCGCGCGCCAAGCAGCTCGCCCGTGACGAGATCTTCCGCCACTCGCGCAAGACCGAGGTGGAGATCGGCGCCTACTCGGCGGTGGCGACCTTGCTCGCCACCTGCTCGGAGGCGGCGCGCGAGCTGTTCCGCAGCAGCAGCCCGGCCTCGCTCTCGTACCGCTCCAACCGGATCCTGCAACTGATGGAGGACCAGGCGCCGGGGCACGGGTTCGGCATCGAGGAGCACTACCGCCGGATCAATGATTTCGTCTCGGCGCTGACCGACAACCAGGTCACCCGGCTGGCGCAGTTCGCGCGGGGGAACCCGATCGACGGCTGAACGGCAGGACACCGGACGCAGCCGCCACGCGCCCTGCAGCCGGGCCGCGATCCATGCCGCGGCGGCCCAGCGCGATGCCCGGCAGCTCGACATGGCGATGCAGCAGGTCGGCGCCGGCCAGCACCAGTGGCGGCGCCAGAGCCGACAGCAGCACCAGGGTCGGCCGGTAGCCGAGATGCAGCCAGGCTCCGGCGACGCAGAGCAGCAACTGCAGCACCGGGAAATGCAGCAGGTAGACGCAATAGGAGCGGCGCCCGAGCCAGCGCGCGGCATCGCTGTCCAGGGCCCCGTGCAGCACCCGCATCGACATCCGGCCTACCGCATCGTCCCCCTGCGTCGTCATGGTCTGGTCCGTCGTCATGTACAGCACCAGCAGCGCCCAGATCGCGACATAGGTCTGGCCCGGCGCCACGCAGTGCAGCCCGACCGCCAGCAGCACCACAACCGGCAGCGGGAACGTCCGGCGCCGGGCCATGCCGGGCAGCGCCAGCCTCGTTGCGATGCCGAGAGCGAACGGCAGCGTGCTCGCCGGCAGCAGGCTCGGCATCAGAAAGCTGCCGCAGAGCCCCTTGCGGGTGGCGAGATAGCCCGCCAGCGCCAGCCCGGTCGCCAGCAGCGTGGTGTCCTGCCGGCGCAGCGCCCAGACCAGCAGCGGCGCCACCAGGTAGAATTGCCACTCCAGCGACAGGCTCCAGGCCGGCGTCAGCAGCGCAAGCTGCGCCTGGAACAGCCGGCTGTCCGGGATCATGCCGTGCAGCAGGGTCAGGTGCGCCGCCAGGTGCAGCAGCAGGCCGCGGCCCGCGAGGCTGGCATGGGCGTGCGCCATGATCGGCGTGTACGGGATCGCCCCGCCCCAGGGCTTGCGCGCCATGACGTGCCCGAGCAGCAGGGTGCTGACCAGGCCCAGCGCCAGGCAGGCCAGATAGACCGGATAGATACGCAGGAAGCGCCGGGCGAGATAGACCGGGTAGGGCTCGCGCTTCTCCACGATCAGATGGGTGATCACGAAGCCGCTGATCACGATGAACACGCCGACTGCGGCGTCGCCGGCGCGCAGCAGGTGGATGGCGGCGGGGTGGTGGGTCGCCAGCGCCGTCAGCCCGACGATGTGTTCGGCGACGACCGCCCAGGCGAGCCATGCCCGCGCGCCCTCCAGACCCCGGAACCACGTCATCCGCAACCCCACACGGTCTGCATGTTAGTTTATCGTCATTATCTACAATTGCAGACTAAGTCGCCTGGGTTCGAACGGCCGTTCAGCACCCAAGCCATGAACGTCCGCGACCGTTGCGCGACGGCAACACGACCGCGATCGTCGCCGGGCCTCAGAGCACGAACTGGGCCTGCTCCACCGGTCCAGACCCCGGCGCGGTGCCGGACGGGGCGGCGCCAAGTTGGCGCACCATGCTGGCGATCTCGCTGGCCGGTCGTGGGCGGCTGAACAGGAAGCCCTGCAGCTCGTCGCAGCCCTCGCGCAGCAGAGCCTGGTGCTGGGCCTGTGTCTCGACGCCCTCGGCATGGATCGCGATCCCGAGCGAGCGCCCGAGCCCGATCACCGCGCGCACGATCGCCATGCAGTCGGCCTGCTCGATCATGCCGCGCACGAAGGACTGGTCGATCTTGATCTTGTCGAACGGAAACCGCCGCAGGTAGCCGAGCGAGGAGTAGCCGGTGCCGAAATCATCCATCGCGATCCTGACCCCGAGCGCACGGATCCGGTGCAGCGTCGCCAGCACCGCCTCGTCGTCCTGCAGCAGCACGCTTTCCGTGATCTCCAGCTCGAGCCGGTGCGCCGGCAGGCCGCTGGCCGCCAGCGCGTCGGCGACTTCCGCCGCCAGGCCCGGGCGGAACTGCAGCGGCGAGAGGTTGACCGCCACCTTCAGCGCGGTCGGCCAGACCGCCGCATCCATGCAGGCCCGTTGCAGCGCCCAGCGGCCGATCGCGGGGATCAGCCCGACCTCCTCGGCGAGCGGAATGAACTCGACCGGGCTCACCAGCCCGCGCTCCGGGTGGTTCCAGCGCAGCAGCGCCTCGAAGCCGGAGATTCCGGCGTGGCTTTCCATCAACGGCTGGTAGTAGAGCTCGAACTGCTGGGCGCTGAGCGCGAGCCGGAGATCGTGCTCGAGCCGGCGACGCGCCTGCATGCGGGTGTCCATCTCCGGCTCGAAGAAATGGAAGTTGCCGCGCCCGTCCGCCTTGGAGCGATACAGTGCGAGATCGGCGCATTTGAGCAGTGCCTGCGGGCTGTTGCGGTCGTCCTCGGACAGGCTGGCGTCGCCCGAGAGCGCGATGCCGACGCTGACGCCGATCGCGATCTGGTGCTGCTCGACCTCGAACGGCGTCGACAGCCGCTCGATCACCCGCTGCGCCAGCATCGTCACTTCCTGCGGCTGCTCCATGACTTTCGGGGCGAGCAGACCGGGCCCTTTGGTGTCCTGGCCGCGCGAGATCTGGATGATGGCGAACTCGTCGCCGCCGAGCCGGACCACCAGGTCCTCCTCGCGCACGCAGCCGCGCAGCCTGGCGGCCACCATCTGCAGCAGCCCGTCGCCGATGCCATGCCCGAGCGTGTCGTTGACCAGCTTGAAGCGGTCGAGGTCCAGGCACAGGACGGCGAGGCCGTCCGCGGGTGAGAGCGAGGCCAGCGCCTCGCGCATGTGCTCCTCGAACAGCAGCCGGTTCGGCAGCCCGGTCAGCAGGTCGTGCCGCGCCATGTGGGCGAGCCGCTGCTCTGCGGCGCGCCGCTCGCTGACATCCTCGTAGGTGGAGACCCAGCCGCCGCCTTCCACCGGCTGCTGCGACACCGCCATGATGCGGCCGTCGCCGAGCTCGCACGAGAACGTCTCCAGCAGCCCGTCGCGCGAGACGTCGATCAGTGACGCAAGCCCCGCCGCACGCAGGACCTCGTCGCAGGTGCCGCCGAGCACGGGTGCTCCGAACATGTCGGCGAAGCGGGTGTTGGCGACCCTGAGCGTGC
Source organism: uncultured Lichenicoccus sp. (assembly GCA_963693035.2). GTDB lineage: Bacteria > Pseudomonadota > Alphaproteobacteria > Acetobacterales > Acetobacteraceae > Lichenicoccus. Next base: position 539,723 of record CAXMMQ010000007.1, on the reverse strand, counting down.
CGTCCGCGCCGAACAGGCACAGGCCCTGGTTCATGTTGGTCAGCGCCGCCTGCATCTGCGCGTGCTGGGCGGCGATCTCGCCGGCATGGCTCTGCGCCTGCTGGTCCATCAGCGCCTGGATGCGGCGCATGCCGGACGCGATGCTCGACTGCATCACCGACAGCGCCCGCATCAGGTCGGCGGTCTCGTCGCGGCCGCGCACCGCGATCGGGTTGTCCAGTCGGCCAGCGGCGATCGACTGCGCGATCCTGACGGCGCGTCGTACCGGCGGGGCGATCAGGCGGGTCACCAGGGCGGTGATCGCCAGCGCCGCGAGCAGGCTGACGAGCAGCGCGCCCCAGGTCTGGCGTCGCTGCAGGGCCACCATCTGGGCAACATTGCGCCGGTAGCTGTAGCCGTCGCCGGCGAAGGTCTCGACCAGATGGTCGAACGCCCGCTGCGTCATGACGGCGCCGGCCGGATCGGCGGCGATGCCTGGCAGCAGGGCGGCGACGCGGCGGCGCAGCGCCTCGGCTTCCTGGCGCCCCGACGGCGACATCGCGCGCGACCGCACCAGTTCGAGATCATCGAGGATCTCCTGCGCGACCTCCTGGGCCGGTCGCGGGGTGGCCTGGCCGTTGGCGGCGCGTTCCGGCGCGATCCGGCCGAAATCCATCTGCGCCTCGCGCAGGTAGCTCACCGACATGAAGGCGTTGTCGTAGATGTCGAAGGCGAGGAACCCCAGGCGGCGCTCGGCGCGTTCGGCAAAGATGCCCAGGAGCGCCGTCAGCAGGGCCAGCGCCAGGCAGCCCGACAGGATCTTGGTGCGGATCGGCATCTATTTCACGATGACCCGCAGATGCATCTTGGGGTGGATGTGGCACTGCACGTCGAAGCTGCCGGCCTTCGGGAAGCGCACCCTGATCGATTGCCCGGGCTGCTGCTCGTCGCTCTCGTACGACATCCCCGGCGACTGCACGAACACCTGGTGGGTGAAGTCGTCGTCGTTGTCGAACCGGATCGAGCCGCCCTGCGGGACCTGCACCGAGCGCTGCGAGAACGCCCGGTCGTGCTGCGAGACCACCACCTCCTGCATCGACGTGGAGGGGGGGGCCGATGCGGACGGGGGCGCCGGCTCGGCGGCCCAGCCATGCCGGGCCGCCGCGGCACCCGCGAGCAGGATCAGCGAGCCCCAGCGCAGCAGCGGGCGTTTATCTGGTGACCCGAGCCGCAGGCGGTTACCGCGTGACAATATCGCGCTCCATCGGGGCGAGGCGGGCCAGCAGGCGGTTCTGCAGCCGGAACGGCACGCCGGCGTCGTCCATGCCGTCCTGCAGGTCCTCGACCACGGCGTTGAAGCGCGCCTGGGTGATGTGCAGCCCGCGATGCGACGCGGCCATCGAACGACCCCGGTATTGGCAGGGGCCGTCGGTGACATGGCAGATGAAGGTCTCGAAGCGGGGCTGCAGCCAGACCTGGTTGATGTTGTCGAAATCGTCGTGCAGCCGCGGGTCGGCGTAGTAGCGCCGGAGCGTCGCATCGACGATGCGGTGCACGCCCGGCGCGGCGCCGAGCTGGTCGTAGAGCGAGTTCGCGCACCGGGCGGGCGTACCCGCGGTGCAGCCGAGCAGGATTGCTGTCAGCAGGGTGCGCATGGAGATCTCCATCAGAAGCCGGCCTGCAGGGAGAGGTACCAGCCCCTCTGGTCGCCCTGCCTGGCGATGCGGCCGAGATCGACGTAGGCGAGGGTCGCCGACAGGTGCTTGTTCAGGAAGAAGGCGCCGAAGATGTCGTAGGCATCGCCCTCACCGGCGAAACGAAGATTGTCGGGCTTGCTGCGGAACTCGGCGCCGACCGCCAGCCTGCGGGTGAGCAGCAGTGCCGCCGAGCCCTCGAACTCGGCGCTGTAGCCATTGTCGCGGTCGCCGCCGAAGCCGAGCAGGCCGAACTGGTTGGCCTTGGTGGCGCGCACGGTGGCGTTCACCAGCAGGCTCTCGGCCAGGAACAGCTTGGTGGCGGCGATGTAGAAATCGACGCCGTCGGGACTGGACGCGCCCACCGCCTTCAGCACCGCGTGCTCGTCGGCCGCCTTGAACTGGGTGCCGACCGAGATTTCCGGCAGCCAGCTATCCTGGTCATAGACCGCATCGCCGACCAGCCGCAGCTTGGCGCCTGCGACATTGAGGTTGAACTGGTAGCCGCGCCCGAGGCCGAGCCGGCCGCCGGCGGCTCCGGTGTCGAACCAGTCATGGCTGTACGACAGCTCGAGCCGGTCATAGAGCCCGATGCTGGCGCCGGCCGCGGCCAGGCCGAAATCCGACAGCCCGACGAAGGTGCCATGCGCGGTGGCGCCGATGGCGTCACGGGTGCCATAGCCGGTGATCAGCGCCCAGGGTGCGAGGCCGCCGCCGCCGGCGCCCTCGACCTCGGTGACTCCGGAGGTGGCGAGCAGCCGCCCGCTCTCCTGGGCATTGGCAGGCCGGGTGAGCCCCGCCAGCGCGAGGGCGGTCACCACGATCATGCCCGGCACTGACCCGGCATGGAGGAAGTTCATCGCTGCACCCACGCAAACGCAACCAAGACGCGTGGTTTAACGTCAGAAACTCGTTACACTCAAGAATTAAGTGAACGGCCTCAGAGACCGTTTCAGAATACGCAAGGGCGCATCAGAGGCGCATCTCGGGGGCGCCCGGCGTGGCTCTTCGAGCCCCGGAGCGCAGCGGCCGTGGGGCCGTGAGCACGGAGCGGAGGAGAGGCGGCGTCGGACGACCACCCTCATCGCATTATCTAACGGTCTCTCAGACGTCCAGCAGCTCGGCCTCGCGCGCATGCTCCTGGATGAACTGGTACCGCAGCTCTGGCCGCCGCCCCATCAGGCTCTCGACCATGGTGCTGGTCTCGGCGCGGTCGTCGGGTGCTGCCACCACCTTGAGCAGGGTGCGGCGCGCCGGATCCATCGTGGTTGCCTTGAGGTCGGCGGGCGGCATCTCGCCGAGGCCCTTGAAGCGGCTCACCTCGACGCGGGCGTTCGGCTTGAAGCCCGACTTCAGCTTGCGCTCGCGGTCGCGGTCATCCATCGCATAGACCGTCCTCGCCCCCTGGGTCAGCCGGTACAGCGGCGGCTGCGCGAGATAGAGGTGCCCGCCGCGTATCAGGTCGGGCAGCTCGCGGTAGAAGAAGGTCATCAGCAGCGAGGCGATATGCGCGCCGTCCACATCGGCGTCGGTCATGATGATGACCCGGCCATAGCGCAGCCGCGCCATCTCGGCGCGCTCCCCGACGCCGCAGCCGAGCGCCTCGACCAGGTCGCGCAGCTCCTGGTTCTGGCGCAGCTTCTCGGTGGTGGCGCTCGCCACATTCAGGATCTTGCCGCGCAGCGGCAGCACCGCCTGGGTCTCGCGGTTGCGCGCCTGCTTGGCCGAGCCGCCCGCGCTGTCTCCCTCGACCAGGAAGATCTCGGTTTCGGCGGCGTTCTCGCGGGTACAGTCGGTGAGCTTGCCGGGCAGCCGCAGCCGCCGCGTCGCCGACTTGCGCGGCGTCTCCTTCATCTCCCGCCGGCGCAGCCGCTCCTCGGCGCGCTCGATGATGAAGGCGAGCAGGTTGTCGGCCTGGGCCGGGTGCCCCGACAGCCAATGGTCGAAGCGGTCGCGCAGCGCGGTCTCGACCAGCCGGGTCGCTTCGGTGTTGGTGAGGCGTTCCTTGGTCTGGCCCTGGAACTGCGGCTCGCGGATGAACACCGACAGCTTGGCGGCGATCGAGCCGAACAGGTCCTCGGCGGTCACCTGCAGCGCGCGCTTGTTGCTGCGCTGCTCGCCCCAGTTGCGCAGTCCGCGCAGCAGCGCGTTGCGAAAGCCGGTCTCGTGGGTGCCGCCCAGCGGCGTCGGGATGGTGTTGCAGAACGAGGCAAGCTGCGCCTCTCCGCTCTCCAGCCAGGCGATCGCCCATTCCAGCCGGCCGGTGGACCTGCCGTCCGGGCTGGCGGGCAGCGCCGCTTCGCCCGACCACAACTCGGCCAGCAGGCGCGCCGGATCCCCCAGTTCGTCGCGCAGGCTGTCGGCGAGGCCACCCGGGAAGTGCAGCAGCGCCTCCTCCGGCACGTCGCTGCTGCTTCCCTTCAACAGGGACGCGTCGCAGCGCCATTGCAGGGTGACGCCGCGGAACAGGAACGCCTTGGAGCGGCAGAGCCGGTACAGCAGCTTCGGGTTGAATTGCAGCGGCCCGAAGATCTCGGCATCCGGCAGGAAGCGGACCTGGGTGCCGCGCCGGTTCTGGGTGGCGCCGATCTTCTCCAGCCGTCCGAGCGGCCGTCCGCGCGCATAGGCCTGGCGCCAAACCGCCCGGTCACGCGCCACCTCGACCTCGAGCGACGAGGACAGCGCATTCACCACCGATGAGCCGACGCCGTGCAGCCCGCCAGAGGTCTCGTATGCCTTGCCGGAAAACTTGCCGCCTGAATGCAGCGTGGTGAAGATCACCTCCAGCGCGGAGAGGTCCTTGAACTTCGGATGCCGGTCGACGGGGATCCCGCGCCCGTTATCGCGCACCGTGACCCGCCCGTCCGCCTCCAGGGTGAACTCGATCAGGCTGGCATGTCCCGCCACCGCCTCGTCCATCGCATTGTCCAGGATCTCGGCAGCGAGGTGGTGCAGGGCGGTCTCGTCGGTGCCGCCGATATACATGCCGGGGCGGCGGCGCACCGGCTCCAGCCCCTCCAGCACCTCGATGTCGCGCGCGTCGTAGCCTGCCTGCGTCGAGGAGGCTGCAGCGGCCTTTTCAGATGCCTTGGACGCAGGTGTCTTGCGCGAGAAGAGATCGTTCATGCTGTGTTCTTGCGTTGTCGCAGGCTGGCTCGTCAAGCTGAAGTCGCGGCGGCCGCGGCAGCGTCCCCCGGCGGCGCCGGGCCAGTCCGAAGCCGGCGCCGGCAGCGCGGTAGCGTAAACATCTGATACATTTTCCGGCCTCTGGCCTCGATCGCCGGCGCGAACCATGTAGTCCGACAGGCGCTCTCACCAGGCGCTTTTTTATGGCGTTTTGCCTGCTGCCGCGGTTCGGAGAGATTGCCTCGTGGGTCTCGTCAAGTTCGCCCTGAAGTTCCGGGTGACGATCTATGTGATGTCGATCCTGATCCTGCTGGCCGGCGGCGGGGCGGCTGTGCTGATGCCCAAGGACGTGCTGCCGAGCGTCAACATCCCGGTGGTCAGCATCATCTGGACCTATACCGGGCTCGACACGCCCGACATGCAGAACCAGGTCACCAGCTACTCCGAGCTGGCGCTGAGCAACAACGTCACCGGCATCCAGGACATGGAGAGCACGACCCTGCAGGGGATCACCATGACCAAGGTGTATTTCCAGCCGGGCACCGACATCAGTCTCGCCCTCACCCAGGTCACCGCGGCGATGAACTCGATCCGCGGCCAGTTGCCGAACGGCATCCAGCCGCCGGTGATCCTGCAGTTCTCCGCCTCCTCGGTGCCGGTGATCCAGATCGCGGCCACCTCGGACGTCGAGAGCCAGGCGGCCGTTTACAACTATGTGCGCTTCCGGCTGCGCTCGACGCTGCAGACCACGCCGGGCTCGACGATGCCGCCGCCCTACGGCGGCGTGCCCGAGCAGGTGCAGATCGACATCGACCCGCATGCGCTGGCCGCCCGCGGCCTCACGCCCATGCAAGTGGTGACCGCGATCAACGCGCAGAGCCTGACGCTGCCGTCGGGTCTGGCCAAGTTCGGCCAGACCCAGTTCATCGTGCGCATGAACACGCTGCCGAACGTGCTCGACCGGCTCAACAACATGCCGATCAAGCTGGTCAACGGCACCCCGATCCTGTTGCGCGACGTCGGCTACGCGCGGGCCGGCGGCCCGCCGCAGCAGAACATGGTGCACGTGAACGGCGCGCTCGGCCTGCTGCTGCCGGTGCTCAAGAACGGCACCAGCTCGACGCTCAACGTGGTGAACGCGGTCAAGTCGATGATGCCGGGCATCCTCGCCTCGGCGCCCAAGGACATCCACATCGTCTCGCTGTTCGACCAGTCGGTGTTCGTCTCGGAAGCGATCAGCGAGGTGGTGCAGGAGGGCTGCATCGCCGCCGGCCTCACCGGCCTGATGATCCTGCTGTTCCTCGGCTCCTGGCGCGCCACCCTGGTGGTGCTGGTGTCGATCCCGCTCGCCATCCTGACCTCGCTCGCGGTGTGCGCCGCCATCGGCGAGAGCATGAACGTGATGACCCTGGGTGGTCTCGCACTTGCCGTCGGCATCCTGGTGGACGATGCGACGGTCGCGATCGAGAACACCTACCGGGTGCTGGAGAGCGGCCGCGGCTTCCGCGAGAGCGTGGTCGAGGGTGGGGCCAGCATCGCCAAGCCGACGCTGATCTCGACGCTGTCGATCTGCTCGGCGTTCGTCTCGGTGCTGTTCCTGGTCGGTGCGCCGAAATACATCTTCACCCCGCAGGCGCTGGCCGTGGTGTTCGCCATGCTGGCCTCGTACCTGCTGTCGCGCACCCTGGTGCCGATCCTGATCGACGTGCTGGTGGCCCCCGAGCATGGCCGGAAGGAGAAGGCCAAGGAAGAGGCGGGAGAGAACGGCGGCAACACCAGGAAGCCGAACCTGTTCGGCCGCATCCATGCCGGTTTCGAGCGCCGCTTCGACCGCTTCCACAAGGGCTATGCCGCACTCCTCGAGATCGCGCTGCGCCACCGGCTTGGCACGGCCCTGGTGGCGGGCTGCGTGCTGCTGCTCGGCGGCTGCCTGTTCCCGTTCGTCGGCCAGGACTACTTCCCGCAGATCAATTCGGGACAAATTGCACTCCACGTGCGGGCGCGGCCCGGCCTGCGCATCGAGGACACCGCCAAGCTGTTCGCCGGCACCGAGCAGACCATCCGCGACGTGGCGGGTCAGAACAACGTCGCGGTCGTGGTCGACAACATCGGCCTGCCGTCGTTGAACTATAACCTTGCCTTCAACGACGGCACCTTCGTCGCCTACTATGACGGCCAGATCCTCGCGACCCTGAAGAACGGCGTGTCCGCCGCCCGCGTGACCCGCTCCCTGCGTCGGGAACTGCGTCGCCGTTACCCGGATGCGCTGTTCTACTTCCAGCCGGCCGACATGATCACCCAGATCCTGGATTTCGGGGTGCCGTCGCAGATCGACGTGCAGGTGCATGGCCGGCACGACGTCGCCGACCTGGCCTCCGCCAAGCGCATCGCGCGCCGCCTCGCGGCACTCCCCGGGCTGGTCGACGTGCACATCCAGCAGATCACCGACGCGCCGGAGTTCTTCGCCGACATCGACCGCCAGCGCGCCTCCGAGCTTGGCCTGACCGAGCAGGACGTCGCCAACCAGGTCAACATCACCCTGTCCGGCTCCTTCCAGGTGGCGCCGAACTTCTGGACCGACCCGAAGACCGGCATTCCCTGGCAGCTCTGGGTGCAGTCGCCGGAGTATCGACAGGCCTCGCTCGACGCGGTCGAGGCACTGCCGATCCTGGGCACCTCCAGCAGCAACACGCAGGTGGCGCAGCAGGTCAGCCTGATGACCAACGTCGCGACCTTCCACCGCCAGACCGAGCAGTCGGTGCTGAGCCACGTCAACACCGAGCCCAGCTACGACGTGTATGCCGCGGTGCAGGACCGCGACCTCGGCAGTGCCGCGAGCGAGATCCGCCGGGTCGTGGCCGACGAGCAGGCCCACCTCAAGGCACCGGACCGGATCCTGATACGCGGCCAGATCCAGAGCATGGACAGCGCGTTCTCGCATATCGAGATCGGGCTGCTGGTGGCGGTGATCGCGGTCTACCTGCTGATGGTGCTGAACTACCAGGACTGGGGCGACCCGTTCGTGGTGCTGAGCGCGCTGCCGCTGGTGTTCTGCGGTATCATCCTGAGCCTGTTCATCACCCACACGACGTTCTCGATCGCCTCGATGATGGGGGCGATCATGAGCGTCGGCGTGGCGTCGGCGAACTCGATCCTGCTGGTGACGTTCGCGCGGGAACATCGCGTCGAAACCGGCTGCTCGGCGGCGGAGGCGGCGCAGATGGCCGGCGAGACCCGGCTGCGCCCGGTGCTGATGACGGCGGGAGCCATGGTGGTGGGTCTGATCCCGATGGCGCTCGATCTCGGCCAGGGCGGCGAGCAGAATGCGGCGCTCGCACGCGCGGTGATCGGCGGCATCTCGGTCGGCACCGTGTCGACTTTGCTGTTCGTGCCGTTCCTCTACACGCTGCTGCGGTCCAAGCCTGTCCGTGACCCGGAGGACTACATCTGATGCGTCCCGTGCATGCTCTCTGGGTTGCCGTGCCACTGGTGCTGCTGGTCGGCCTGGGCGGGTACACCCACTGGCAGCAGTCGCGCGCCGCCGACGACACCCAGCATGCCGCCGTCAGCTTCGTGCCGGACGTGCATGTCGCCATCGCGAAGCGCACGATCGACAACCACCCGATCAACCTGCCCGGCCAGACCCTGGCCTTCGACTCCGCCGACCTCTATGCGCGCGCCACCGGCTATGTCGCCGAGCGCCGGGTCGATATCGGCAGCAAGGTGCACCGCGGCGACCTGCTGCTGCGCATCGCCGCCCCCGACCTCGACGCCCAGCTCAGCCAGGCCCGCGCGCAGCTTGGCCAGCAGGAGGCGGCGCTGCTGCAGGCGCAGGCGTCGCTGGACCAGGCCAGGTCGAACGACAAGCTTGGCAAGATCAACAAGTACCGTGCCACCACGCTGGCGAGCCAGGGCTGGGGCACCCGGCAGGACGCCGACACGCAGACCACCAACAGCAGTGTGCAGGAGAAGAGCGTCGCCAGTGCGCAGGCCGGCATCGGGGTGGCGGCCGCCAACATACGCGCCCAGCAGGCGACCATCGACCGCCTGGTGGCGCTCACCGGCTTCGAGCGCGTGGTGGCCCCCTTCGACGGCGTGATCACCGCGCGCCAAGTTGATATCGGCGACCTTGTGCAGAGCGACACCAGTTCCGGGACCGCGTTGCTGCATATCGACCGGGACGACATCCTGCGCTGCCAGGTTTATGTGCCGCAGAGCCAGTTCCCCGGCATGCATCGCGGGGTCAAGGCTGAGATCCGGGTGCCGGAACTGCCCAACCGAGTGTTCAGCGGCAGCATCACCCGCACCTCGACGTCGCTTGCGCAGAATTCGCGCTCGCTGCTGGTCGAGGTGGACATCCCCAACCCGGACGAGGCGCTGACCGCCGGCCTCTACGTGGACATGATGTTCCACCTCGAGCGTCCGGAGCCGGTGGTGATGATCCCGGATTCCGCGCTGATCTTCGACACCTCCAGCCTGCGCGTCGCGGTGCTGCAGGGCGACGGCACCGTCAAGCTAACCCCGATCAGCCTGGCCCGCGACCTCGGCGAGGAGGCCGAGGTGGTGCATGGTCTCAACGGCGGCGAGAAGCTAGTGATCAATCCGCCTTCCGAGCTGGAGGATGGCGAGCGCGTGCACGAGATCCAGGACAAGAAGGGCGGCCACGGCGGCGACGGCAGTTTGAAAACGGCGTCGGGCTGATCGCGCTGGCCCGCTCGCTCTGCCGCCTGCTCTGTAAGAAGCTGTAACCTTGGCGATTGCGCCGTCCGAGGCGGTTGCGGCGCCGGAAGGCGTTTGCGATCATCGCGGCATGGCAGGACTGGATGCGCGGAGAGACACGAGCCCGATGCCGGAAGAAGCCTCCGGCGGTGGCCAGCGGTTTCTCTATGGCCTGCTGGCCCTGCTCGTCGCCGCCGGGCTGACGCTGCGCTTCGAGACGCAGATCGCAACCCTGGTCCCGGCACTAGGCCTGGGTTCGGCCGCCGCCGACCGGTCCGGACCTGACCCGAACGGTCCGAACGCCATCCACGGTCTCCTCGAGGCGCAGGGTCTGCCGGTCGCCGGCATCCAGGCTGCCGTGCTGGCGCTCGGGCTGCCGCCCGCGCAGCAGGACGCGCTGACGCAGCTCGCCCAGCGCCGGCGGCTGCGGCTGGTGCGGTTGCCGCTGTTCGATGTCGGCGCCGGCTCGATGGTCCGGGTGACTGCGGGCGGCCTCAGCCAGACGGTGGCGCTGGGCCGTGTGCCGGTGCTGGTGACGCTGCCGATCGACCGTGCCGGCATCGTGTCGCTGCAGCCGGTGGGTGCGTCGGCGGCAACCGACGTGCATGTCGGGGCAGTGACCATGACCGGTCCGGTGGTGCTGGAGCCGATGGCGCCAGGCCAGGGGCTTAATATCGGGGTGGTGGTGCAATGAGGGGCCTGCTGCCTGCCGCGACCCGGCTGATGCCGCTGATGATGCTGGCGTTCCTGACGCTGGCTACCGTGCAGATCGCCATGCAGCTCCACCTTTCGCCGGGTGCTATGCTGGCCTGGCTGGGCCGGATCGGCTGGCTCTATACCGGCATTGCCGCGTCCTGCTGGACGCTGATGCTGGCCGGGCTGGTGTATGAATGGCGCGCCGGCGACCGTCCGCGCAGTCTTCGGGCGCAGGCTGGTGGCAAGCGCGGCAAGCGGCAGGGGTGGATCATGGATGTCCTGGCACGGCTGACCAACCGCGAGGCGCTCGAGCAACTCCTCTCGAAGCAGGAAAAGGCGACCTTCATCGACGCTGGGGCACTGACCGAGACGCTGCGCGCCCAGGTGATCGGCCAGGACCAGGTCTGCGAGGACATCGCCTCCACCCTGCGACGCCGGCTCGCGCTTCAGACCCGCGGCAAGCCGGTCGGCGTGTTCCTGCTGGCGGGACCGCCCGGCACCGGCAAGACCTACCTGAGCAAGCGGCTGGCGCTGGCTTTGAACCGCAAGCTGCTGCATTTCGACATGACCCAGTTCAGCGCCCCGCACGCGGCCACCCAGTTGTTCGGTTCGCCGAAGGGCTATGTCGGCTCGGACAGCTACGGCAAGCTGACCGGCGGCCTGAAGGAGACCCCGGACAGCGTGGTCCTGCTCGACGAGATCGAAAAGGCGCATCCGGACGTGTTCAAGAAGTTCCTCAGCGCCTGGAACGACGGCCATGTGACGGAAGCCTCGAACGGTGCGCTGGTCTCGACCACGCGGGCGATCTTCATGCTGACCTCGAACATCGCCACCGACGTACTCAGCGAGATCGCGATCCGCCACGCCGGCGATGCGGAAGCGCTGCGCGGCGCGTCGGTGGTCGCACTGCGGCAGGCCGGCTTCGCCCCCGAGGTGCTGAACCGCATCGACCGCATCTTCGTGTTCCGCTCGCTGGAAGGGCTCGACGTGGCGCGTGTCGCGGCCCTCGAGATCGAGTCGATGATCGCCGGCTACGGCCTGGACATCGCCCCGGGCGGCATTGAGGCGGAGCTGCTGTTCGAGGTGATGCAGAAGCAGGCGCGGCTGGGCGACGGCGCCAGCGCGCGCGACCTGGTGCGCTCGATCGAGGAGATGGTCAGCGACGGGCTGATCGAGGCACGCCAGCAGGGGGCGACCCGGGTCAGGCTGGTGCAGGGGGCCGACGGCGTGCGGGCGGTCGGCGCCGACCTGCGCGCACCGGTCGAGCGCCTGGCTTGAGCCACTAGCCGGTGTCGGCCTTCGGACGGTTGTGGCGGCGCGCGCCGTCCTGGCGGCTGGCGCTGTTCGCGGCGGTCGGGTGCACCACGCTGGCGGCGCTGTTTCCGCCTGCCATGCCGCCGGCCGTGTCCGGCGCCCTGGCCGGCTCGCCGCTGCTGCACCCGCATCTGCCGCATTTCGGCGCCAGCGCTCCGGGCACCGGTGCAACGAAAGTCGCGACGGCGCCAGTTTTCGCCACGCCGCCGGATGCGACGCCGCCCGACTACGGCACCCTGGCGACGCCTCCGCTCGGTGCCCCGCGCCATGGCACGATCGCATTTGCCGGGCGCCAGGTGCCGCTGCCGGCCGGCGACTGGGTCGAACTGGTGCTGGTGCGCAGCGGCGGCGCGCGCCCGTTGCAGTCGATCGTGCTCGGGCGCACCGGTGCCGGGCAGGTGACCGGGCTGCTGAGCCTGACAGCTCCGCCGCCGGTGGCCAGCACCGATGACGGCATCCGTCCGACCGGCGCCTGCTACGATCCCGCTTCGCTGGCGAGCCAGCAGGCCGGCGTTTCTCCGGGTCCGCCGTCGCACGAGTGCTGGGTGATGCGGCCGGTGCGTATGTCGGAAATCGTCGATCCTGCTCGCGAGTTCATCATCCAGCGGCGCGCGATCGCACGTCTGCAGGGCATGGACGTGACGGTGCCGCAGTCCCTGGTCGAGCTGCGCTGGTTCCGCTCGGATGCGAGCGGCTGGATGGGGGCGACGCTGCTGGTGCGGCCGCAGCCGGACGGGGGCAGCCGGGCGCAGGCCGCCTGGATGCAGCGCTGGTCCCGCCTGCTGCGTCGTGGCTATGACAGCGGGTCGCCCGGAGCCGTCGCGGCTGACCCGACCGGCGGCTGAAGGGGGGCTGATCAGGCCTTGTGGTGGCGGGTGCTGCGTATGTGGCGGACCCGGCCGGGATGCTCCACCGGCGCTGGCGCCGCGCAGGTCTCGTAGGTCGCTGGCTGCACGATGTCCTTCGCCTCGGCGTAGCCGCCGAGATCGGCGGTGGTATCCAGCGCCTGCACCTCGTCGAACATGCTGACCCGCTGCTGGCAGAACGACGTGCCGGCGGCCAGACCGCGCTCGGACTGCACGTTGGCAAGCTGGGTGATGTAGTCGTCATGCTCGCGCTGCGCGGTGCGGCCGTACGAGGAGGCGAAGTAGCGTCGCAGCGCCTCCTCCTCGTCGTTGAGGCCCGGCTTGAACTTGGCGACGAACGCGTTGTAGCGGTCCTGCTCGCCGCAGGAGAGTGCGGTGACCATCAGCTCGCTCTTCAGCCCTTGCACGTCGAACGCCTCGCGGGCCGGCGACATGCCGCATTGCGACGCGGCCAGGGCAGGGGCGGTCAGGGCGGGCGCTGCCAGCAGCGACCAGGCGGCAACGCAAGAGGCGAGGCGGGCGATCGAGCGGCGGCCGATGCGAAGGGACATGCAGGGTTCCAGGTCAAAGCAGGTCGGGCGGGCGTTATACAATCGCGCCCGGAAAGCCGCCAGCGACAGCGGCGTCCGTCCGGCTTCGCGCGTGCGGGCGGTGCAGGATCGCAACTGGCGCTACAGCGAACGGAGGCAACCGATCACGTTGCGCGAGGAAGCCGTCCGCGGTGAGCGCGGTCCACGCGTGCAAAGGCTTCCGCCGCCGCACCGCTTGATCTACAGGAGCGGCTCGATCCGCCTGGCCGCGCGCGCTCGATTCTATCGGGTTTGCCTCGGCTGGCGGATGGACCAGAAGCGGAGCTGTCGAGTGCGTGTGCGTGTCGCTGTACTGAGCCTGACGACGGCCGGCCTGCTGGCCGGCTGCGTGCAGAAGCCGCTGGCCCCGGCGGCGGTCGCACCCAACCCGTTCGGCTATCTGAAACGGTCCGCCCTGTGCAGCATCGGGCCGATCAGCAAGACCGCCACCGGCCGCGCGGTCGCCATCAAGGCGCGCAGCGATGACGGGTCGTGCGACGTCGCGATCGACCAGCCCGGTGGCGGCGGCTATGCCTCGTTCGTGCTCACCACGCTGCCGACGCACGGCAAGAGCTTCATCTACAACTACAACAGCAAGACCTACGTGACCTATACCGCCGACACCGCCTATGCCGGGCCGGACAGCTTCACGGTCGGGCTGGTGGCGGGCGGCGGCCAGCCGCGCAGCGCGCTGCAGGTGGATGTGACGGCGGACGCCACCGGGGTGGCATTGCCGCCGCCGCCGGTCGCGGCACCGACGGAGGAGCATCCGAAGTCGAAGCGCCGGGGAGTTCGCCGCCGCCATCACACGACGCCGGCGTCGCACCAGGCAAGCTGAGGTCGAGGTCTTGCGGAGCGGTCAGGCCGCCTTGCTGCTGCTGTCGCCGGTGAGTTCGAGCAGCGCCTCGCGCCCGATCCGGTTGCAGAAGTCGCCGAAGCCCTCGACGCCCTGGCGGTCACGCGCGAACGCCGCGAGCATGGACGCGAACTTCGCCTCCAGCGCCATCTCGGCCACGCGGTCGAGCAGCCGGAACGACAGCCTCGTGCCGTTGAAGTCGCCGCCGACATAGATCGCGTAATAGCCGGGCACGCGGCCGACCAGCCCGATATCGCCGGCATAGGAGCGCGCGCAGCCGTTCGGGCAGCCGGTGGTGCGCAGGCTGATGCGCTCGCCGGACAGTCCGTTCGCCGCCAGCAGCCGCTCGAACATCGCCACGAACTGCGGCTGGATGCGCTCGGCCTCGGTCAGAGCGAGGCCACAGGTCGGCAGCGCCGGACAGGCCAGCGCGAAACGCGCGAACGGCGTCATCTCCGAGGCCGGCACCACCTTGTGCCCGGCCAGCACCGCATCGATCGCGGCTCGGTCGGCGGGGCGGATGTTGGAGAGCAGCACGTCCTGCTGCGCGGTGAACACCGGATCGACCGCGTAGCGGGTGACGACCTCACGCAGCGCGCTGCGCAGGCGCACGGCGTCGGTGTCGACAATGCGGCCCGAGGGCACCGGCACGCCGAGCCAGAGCAGCCCGTCGCCCTGTTCGTGCCAGCCCAGCAGTTCCGGCACGCTCAGCGCCGGCAGCGGCCGCGGCGGCGTCAAAGGCTGGCCGAGATAGGTCGCGAGCGTCTCTGCGATCCAGGCGATGCCGCGATCCTCGACGACGTATTTAAGCCGGGCGCGACGGCGGTCGCTGCGATCGCCATGGTCGCGCTGCAGGCGGATCACCGCCTCGCAGATCGCGATCAACCGGTCCGGGCCGACGAAGCAGACCGGCGTCGCCAGGCGCGGAAAGGTGCGGGCGTTGTTGTGCGTCATGCCGAGGCCGCCGCCGACGGCGACGGTGTAGCCCTCGAGCGTCCCCGCCGGATCGAAATGCGCGATCACCGCGAGGTCGTTGGAGAGCACGTCGGCACTGTTGTCGTCCGGAAGTGCGACGCCGATCTTGAACTTGCGCGGCAGGTAGGTCGGGCCATACAGCGTCTCCTCCTCGGAGTGGCCGGCGATGGGCTCCTCGTCGAGGAAGATCTGGTAGTATGCCCGGCTCCGCGGCAGCAGCGCCTGTGCGAGTGCCTGCACGTCGGCCAGCACCCGAGCGTGACGCGCATCGCGACGCGGCGCAGGCGTCGTCATCAGGTTGCGCACCACGTCGCCGCAGGCCGAGATGGTGGTGAGCAGCCCATGATTGATCGACGCGATCGAGGCCTTCAGGTCACCCTTGACGATGCCGTGGAACTGGATGCTCTGGCGCGTGGTGATGCGCAGGCTGCGATTGGCGAACCGGTCGGCGACGGCGTCCAGCGCCAGGTATTGCAACGCCGTGGTGACGCCGCCCGGCATGCGGACGCGCACCATGAACTGATAGTCTTTTTCCAGTTTCGCCTGCTTGCGCACGGTCGCGGTGTCACGGTCGAACTGCTCGTAGCTGCCGTGGAACTTCAGCAGGTTGTAGGCATCCTCGCTGACCTGGATGCCGCCTTCCGCCAGTTCCTCGGCCAGCCGCCCGCGCAACCCATTGCTCTCCCGCTTCAGGGTCTCCACGCCGGAGAGCTTCTTGTCGACCCGTATGTCGTCAGCCACGCTGGTTGATCCGCATTTTGAAAAACTTGTGCTGGAGAGACCGTTCGAGAATGCGCGCCGGCGTATGAGAGGCGCCAACGGCGCCGCTCGTCGTGGTTTGCGAGAACCGGAGCGGAGCGGCCGGTTGGCCTTGAGCACCGGGAGCGCAGAAAGCTGCGGCGGATGACTGCCGTAGTGGCATTAGCGGGCAGTCTCGCGACCCGGCTGGCGCACCATACGAAGATACGGCTTGAGCGTCTTCCAGCCGCCGGGAAACAATCCGCGCGCCGTCTCGTCATCGACCGACGGCGCGATGATCACGTCGTCGCCCTGGTGCCAGTCCGCCGGCGTGGTGACCTTGTAGCCGTCGGTGAGCTGCAGGCTGTCGATGACGCGCAGCACCTCCTGAAAGTTGCGCCCGGCCGAGGGCGGATAGGTCAGGCTGAGGCGGACCTTCTTGTTGGGATCGATCACGAACACCGAGCGCACGGTGAAATTCGGATCCGCCTCAGGGTGCACCATGCCGTAGAGCTTCGAGACCCTGCGGTCCGGATCGGCGATCATCGGGAAGTTCACCGCCGACCCCTGGGTCTCGGCGATGTCGCCTTCCCAGCGGTGATGGCTCTCCAGCGGATCGACCGACAGCCCGATCACCTTGACGTTACGGCGCTTCCATTCCGGCTCCAGCCTGCCGACCACGCCGAGTTCGGTGGTGCAGACCGGGGTGAAATCCTTCGGATGGCTGAACAGCACGCCCCAGCTGTCGCCGAGCCACTGGTGGAAGTGGATGCGGCCCTGGGTGGTGTCCTGTTCGAAGTCCGGCGCGATCTGGCCAAGCTGGACGGTCATGCGATGCTCCCTGGGGTGCGGCATTTGCTGCGTTGGCCATGGATAAAACGCGAAGCGCAATCGCGGGTCAACTGGACCACAAGTTCACTGCGTGCAATGCTGACCTCCGCCTTGCGGCGGCCGCCCGCCGGCGTTCTATATGGAGAAGCTGATCGGTTCCGCCAGGGGACGGCGCAGGCCGGCGCTCTCGGCGCGCCGGACCAAGTCGTCCAGGGTCAGCTCCCGCAGCCTGGCGCGAAGGGTATCGTCGAGCTCCTTCCAGGCCGGCTCGACCACCCGGCCGAAAAGGTCGCCGATCGGGCCGTCCTCGCCGCCGGCGTCCTCGGACACCGCGATCTCGACGATGTCGGACAGGCGGATGTCGCGACGCGGCCGCCCGAGCCGGTAGCCGCCGCGCGGGCCGCGCACGCTCTCCAGCAGGGCGGAGCGTGACAGCGTCTGCAGCAGCGGCTCGATGCCGCGTCGCGCCAGGCCCGCGCGCTCGGCGATGTCGGCGGCGCTCACGGTGCCCGCGCGACCGGCATGGAATGCCACGTCCAGCATGATGAGCACCGCGATCATCGCCCGGTCACGCCTCAGCAGCATTGCATGATGTCCCTGATCGGGCCGGGGAACGCTTCCGCCGGACGCCGGCGACATCTATATCAGAGCATGGCCCCATGATCCACGCTCCAGATCGGTGCTATAGCAGCCGGCCGGACCGGCTTTCGTGCCCGGCCCGCCGGCCGCCGCATTGCCACGCGTCAAGAACAGGAAACGTCTCGCCCATGAAGAAGCTACGGACCGCGCTGGCGACGGCCCCCGACGACCTCCCTGCCGGCAACGCCGCCCTCGGCCTGGTCCCGGCACCGGCGGCCGCGCCCGGACCGATCGCCGAAGCGGCGCAGCGCGACCGCGCCCATCCGGAGTTCGCCGCACCGCGCGGCCGGATCTACGGCAGCATCGTCGAGACCGTGGGCGGCACCCCGTTGGTGGCGCTCCCGCGGCTGTCGCAGGAGGACGGGCTGCTCGCCGACGTCGCCCTGAAGCTCGAATTCTTCAACCCGCTCGGTTCGGTCAAGGACCGCATCGGCGCGGCCATGGTGCTGCGCGCCGAGTGCCAGGGGCTGATTGCGCCCGGGCGCACCGTGCTGGTCGAGCCGACCTCGGGCAATACCGGCATCGCGCTCGCCTTTGTCGCCGCCTCAAGAGGCTACCGGCTGATCGTCACCATGCCGGAGGGCGCCTCGGTGGAGCGGCGCAAGATGTTGCGGCTGATGGATGTGCAGCTCGAACTGACCCCGTCGCGACTGGGCATGGCGGGGGCGATCGCGCGTGCCCGCGACATCCTGGACGCCACGCCGAATTCCTGGATGCCGCGGCAGTTCGACAACCCCGCCAATCCGGACATCCATGCCGAGACCACCGCCGAGGAGATCTGGGCCGATACCGGCGGGCGCGTCGACATTATCGTGGCCGGCATCGGCACCGGGGGCACCGCCACCGGCATCGCGCGCGCGCTCAAGCCGCGCCGCGAGGGCCTGCGCGTCTATGGCATCGAGCCGTCGGAGAGCGCGGTGCTGAATGGCGACGAGCCGGGGCCGCACGGTATCCAGGGGATCGGGCCGGGTTTCTGCCCGGGCGTGCTGGACCTCTCCATCCTCGACGGGGTGCTGACGGTGTCCGAGCGCGAGGCGATCGCCGCCGCCCGGCGCTGCGCCCGCATGGAGGGACTGCCGATCGGCATCTCGTCGGGGGCCGCCCTGCACGCGGCACTCGGGCTGGCCCGCAACCCCTCCAACGAGGGCAAGCAGATCGTGGCGATCGTGCCGTCATTCGCGGAACGCTACCTGTCCACGTCGCTGTTCGCCGGGCTCGGGTAGGGAACACTGGAATAGAGCCCCGGGGCCGGGCGCCGACACCCGGCCCCGTCGCCTACTGCATGATGATCTCGACCCGCCGGTTCTGCGGCTCGCGGGTGTTGGGCGCGGTCTGCACCAGCGGATGCGTCTCGCCGTAGCCGTGAATGTCGATGGCGGCCTCCGGCACGCCGTCGCGCACCAGTTCGCTCCGCACCGCGGTCGCCCGCCGCACCGACAGCGCCTGGTTGTAGGCCTCGCCGCGGTCGCCCGGCTGGGCCGCCGAGTTGTCGGTGTAGCCGTTGACCTCGAGACGCGTGGTCTGCACCCGGGTCGAGGCCTGCGCCGCCTCGGCGATGATCTGCCGGGCGCGGTCGCTGAGCGTCGAACGGTCCCAGTCGAAGAACACCAGGTAGGTTCGCGACGGCGCCGGAGCCGGGGCACTCTCCGCCGGGGGTCCGGGCGGCGGCGGCGGCGCCGGGTTGAACTCGTAGCGCAGGCCGAGCAGAACGGAGTGGTTGTAGTCCGAGGTGATGTCCTCGTTGCCGCGCGCCACGCCATAGGGCTTGGGCCCGAAGGCGCCGGCGGTGCCGATGCTGCTGCCGTCGAAACGTTCCGGTCCCAGCACGGAGAAAAAGCGGTATTCCGCGGTCATCGACAGCCCGACGACCCAGGGCACCGGCAGGGAGACCCCGAACATCGCCTGGTAGGCCAGATTGTCCGAGGTGCCGCCGATACGTTCGGCATACGGGTAGTTGGTGCCGGCGTACTGGGTGTCCATGTGCGTCCAGCTATAGCCGGCGCCGACGCCGATATACGGATAGATCCAGCTCTTGCCGATATCCATGTCGAACAGCACGTTCGCCATGCCGCCATAATTGTCCTGGTGGCCGCCGGCTTCGGTCGGGAAGCCGGTGCCTAGGAAATGCTGGATGTCGTTGTTGCGGTAGTTGCCCTCGAGCTCGACGCGCACGCCGTTGCCGAAGCCCCAGCCGACGCTGCCGATGCCGGCATAGCCGACGTCCCAGCGATCCTTGCCGGAGGGGAAGGCCGGGCTCAGGCGAACGGTCTCGTCCTGCAGGAAGTTGGCGCCCCCGGCGAGACCGACATAGAAGCCGCTCACCGGCTGGGCAAGCGCGGTTCCGATCAATGGAAGCCCGAGCAGTTGCGCCGTCAGCACGACCGGTGCGGCGAGGGCGCTGCCGCCCAGCAATCTCGATACGCGCCGCATAGGCTCACCCCCGCACTTCCGACGCACCGGCCCGCGTCTGGAACCCGGAGCGCGCCTTTACCAACCGTTCCGGTCCTACCGGGTTTCGCGCCCAGGTAGAAGAGCAGAAGCCCCGGGCCATAAATTTCAGCGGTGTAGCGTGGCCGGCACGACAGCGCGACCGGCCAAACCGGGCAGGCGCCAACAGCCGCGAGGCGAGACCCGCATCCGGGGGAAAATCCACGGCCATGCAAGCCGTGCTTGGCAGCGCTGCAATTATGTCACAGAGCCTTGAGAAACTTTCTCCAGGCGGATAACCCGGTTTCGCTTCGTGACGTGCTGGTTACATTTGCGACAGCCACGCCGGCTCGATTTTGAGCCGCCATGCGGCCGACACGAGGTCGGAGCATGATCGACTTGGAGTGCCCTGACCCATGAACGGCGTCCCGAACCTTAGCCTGCGTCACGTCCTGCACGGGCGACTGAGCCTCGCGGGGTCGGTGGCCGCGGCCGCGCTGCTGGCGTCCCATCCCGCGGTGGCCCAGATCAGCGGCGCCAACACGGTCGCCGCGCCAACTGCGGGCGTCGGCAACACGGCGTCGGGCGTGCCGGCGGCCGGGTCCGCCGAGGATGTGCTGGTCACCGGCTCGCGCCTGCGCACCAGCAACGTGACCAGCGAGGCGCCGATCACGGTGGTGACCGCAAAGCAGATCGAGCAGTCGAGCGCGCAGACCATCGAGGACGTGCTGCGCAAGATCCCCTCGGTGGGCAACTCGGGCAACTTCTCCACCACCAACAACGGCGCCAACGGCTCGTCCTGCATCGACCTGCTCAACCTCGGCATCACCCGCACGCTGGTGCTGGTGGACGGACGCCGCTTCGTGCATTCCGCCTATGGGTCCGGCGATGACTGCGTCGACCTCGACACAATTCCGATCCAGATGATCGACCGCATCGAGATCCTCAAGGACGGCGCGTCGACCATCTACGGCGCCGACGCGGTGGCGGGCGTGGTCAACATCATCACCAAGAAGAACTTCTCGGGCACGCAGATCAACACGAACGGCAACATCACCGCGTCCGGCGACAACCTGCAGGGCGACATCTCCGGCATCACCGGCTTCGACTTCGACCAGGGTCGCGGCAACTTCACGATCAGCGGCCACTATCTCGACCGTGGTCCGGTGCTGCAGAAGGATCGCGACTGGGCCGACCCGGTGGTTAGCGGCGACAACGGTCCCGGCAACCCGTACACCATCGGTTCAGGCATTCCCGTCGCGGGCCGGTATTTCGGCGCCAACTCGGGCGACGAGATCACCACTATCAACAACAAGGTCGTTCCGTTCAGCGGTATCTATCAAGGGGCCAACGGAGCGCAGCCGAACATCAATGGCCGCTACGACTACGGCTACGACAGCTACCTGTCTGATCGCGAGACCCAGGGCAATATCGCGGCCCAGACGCACTACGACCTCAACGACCATTTCTCCGCCTACGCCTCGGCATTCTATACTCACAAGAACACCGAGGAGCAGTTGTCCGGCCAGCCGGAAACCGGCAATCCCAACACCGCATCCTCGCTCGTCATCCCGCAGGGCAATCCGTTCGCAGAGGCGCTCGGCATCGACGAACCCCTGAGCGGGTTCCGCCGCACCACCGACATCGGCCCGCGCCAGTATCGGACCGGAACCGACACCTATCAGGCGACCATCGGCGCCAAGGGCAACATAACCGGCAACTGGGACTACGACGCCTACTTTACCTACGGATATTCGGACACCACGATCTCGACGGACAACTCGATCAACGCCACCAAGTTTGAGAATGCGCTCGGCTCGGACGGCGTCCTCACGGATCCTTACAACGCGGCGTTGTGCAACGCAGCCGCCGGCTGCGCGCTGCTGAACCCGTTCGGCGCCGGCAACATCAGCCCGGCTGCCGCCAAGTATGTCTCGTTTGTGGATAATGAGAACGCGTACTACCAGTTTCGCGACTACGGCGCCACAGTCACCAACAACCATCTGCTGCAGCTCCCGTATGGCCCGCTCGCGCTGGCTGTCGGCTTTGAATATCGGCAGGAAAGTGGGGCGGATCACCCCGATCCGACCGTCGAGTCTGGGCAGGCCACCCAGGCGCAGATCCTGCCGACCGGCGGCGGCTTCGATGTGGGCGAGGTGTTCGGCGAGCTGAACATCCCGCTTCTGAAGAACCTCATCGCCGCCAAGGATCTGTCGGCCGACGTCTCCGGCCGCTGGTCGGACTACAACACCTTCGGCGGCGTGCAGAACTTCAAGGCCGGCCTGAACTGGTCGCCGACGCAGGACATCCGCTTCCGGGCAAATCTTGGCACATCGACCCGCCAGCCGGCGATCCAGGAGGCCTTCGGTGGCGACACGCTCAGCTTCGAGCAGGGCAACGATCCGTGCTCGCAGATCGCCACCTACGGCGGCCTTGCCGGCATCGTCGGCGCCAACTGCGCGAAGCAGGGCGTACCGGTCGGCTTCCAGCAGACCGGCGACCAGATCGCGACGCTGGTCGGCGGCAACCCGCAGCTGCTACCTGAGACGTCCCGCACCTATACGATCGGCTCGGTGCTGACGCCGCGCTGGCTGCCGAATTTTTCGGCGACCGTCGACTACTACCACACCTCGATCAACAACCAGATCGGCGAGGTGCCGGTGCAGTATGTCGAGGACCAGTGCTACACGAGTGCCAATCTCTCCAGCCCGTTCTGCGCCGACGCCGGCGTGCGCAACGGCTCCGGCAACATCGCGCTCGCCAAGGCGCCCTACGAAAACCTGGGCGTGGTGCGGACCAATGGCATCGACTTTGACATGAACTACCTGTTGAAGCTGCGCGGCAACAACAGCTTCAGCTTCAGCAACGAGCTAGTTGATACGATCGGCTACACCGAGCAGCTCGTCAACGGCGGCCCGTTCCTCAACCTGAAGGGTACCCTCAACACCGTCCTCGGCGGCGGCCTCTATCCGGTCGGCGTTCCGGTCATCCGCGACAACTTCACCGGCACCTACCTGCATGGGCCCTTCAGCTTCAGCTGGACCGTCCGCTACATCGACGGCATGACCTACAATGAAGGTGGCGCCAACTTTAGCCCTGCGGTGGACCGGTTCTACAAGACCAACGAGGTGTTCTACCACGACATCGTTGCCGCCTTTAACTTCAAGCGGATCCAGGTGATCGCCGGTATCGACAACCTGTTCGACCGGACGCCGCCGTTCGCGCTGGACGGGACGGAGAACACCGCGGCCAACATCTACGACGTGTTCGGCCGCACCTTCTATGCGAGGCTGCAGGTCAAGTTCTGATCCTGCAAGCCGGCAACGGCTATTCGACTTCGGTCGCACAACCGTTTTTCATGTTCTTCCAGCCGCGGGCAGCTCGCGCAGCATCGGTGCAAGCTGTCCGGCGTAGTCGCGCCAGCGCCCCACGCCGGCGGCATTGATCGGGCGGCGGACCTGGGCACGGCTGGCGCTCCCGATCCGCCGGTCCTGCTCGTAGAAGCGCTCGCAGGCCGCGTCGTACGGCAGGTCGAGGAATGCCAGCACGCGCCGCAGCGTGGCGTCGAAGTCGGCGATCCACTCGGCATGATCGAGCATCAGCATCGGCGACGGCAGGCTCGCGCGCCAATGTTCGATGAGTTTCTGCTGTTTCGCGATATACCAGCCGAGATCCGCGAGATCGTGGGCGTAGGGGTGGTAGCCGATGAAGCGGTGCTGGAAGATCGAGGCCCCGACGTCGCGCAGGTCGCGTGTGCAGCAGATCACCCGAGCCCCGGGCAGCAAGGTCGCGAGAAAGCCAAGGTGGAAGACATTGTCCGGCATCTTGTCCAGCACGCACGCAGCCGGCGGCGCCAGCGCATGCAGGTCCGCCAGGTAGTCGGCCGATGCGGCGGTCAGGGTTGCGGCATCGAGCGCGGCCGCGCGGGTCATCGCGGTGCCGGCGGCCAGCGTCCCGGTGAGCCGCGCCAGCGTTTCGCGCACTGCCAGCCGCTCGCCGGCGCCGTGTACCGCGTGGTGGGCGCTGAGGATCTGCTCGAGCAGGGTGGTGCCGGTGCGCGGCAGCCCGACGATGAAGACCGGCGTTGGGTCCCTTGTAGCGGCGTGCGGACCTTTCGCGAGGCGGTCCGCGTCGAAGCTGCGTACGATCGCCTCGAGATAGAGTTCGTGCTGCTGTCGCGAGAATGGCTGTGCGGCTCCAAGAAGCGCATGGCCACGGTGCCAGTGCCCGAAGGCGGCCGCCGGGTTGCGCTGCGTGCGGCGGAGGTCCGCGAGATCGAAATGCGCGTCGATCCGGTGCTCCAGCGTGCCGGCTTCACGGATCGTGGTGAGAAGCGTCACCCGGTCCGCCAGGGCTGCCGCCTCCGGCCGTGCGGCCCGACGCGCGAGGACCAGGCGCTGCCATGTCAGCAGCAGTTCCAGTTCCCGGACCGGCTCCTGTTCCGCCTTGGCGAGTTCGCGAACCGCCGCGCCATCCTGGCCCAGGGCAATCAGTGCCTGCGCCCGCTCCGCATGCCATCGCGAGCGTAGCGGGCCGCGCGCCGGCGGCGTCGGGACCGCGTCCAGCACGGCAAGTGCCGCGGCAGCCTCGTCATCGAGCAGCAGGCGGCTGGCCAGCGCGATGCGGCCGAGGAGGCAGCCGGGATCGCGCGCAAGCACGGCCCTGAGGCGTGCCGCCGCCGCCCGCGGCTGGCCACAGAGATGCTCCATCAGGGCCAGCTCACACTCCGCCTCCGAAAGCTCCGGCCGCAGACCATGGGCTTCCCTGAAGGCTGTGCGCGCGTCCATCACCTTGTCGAGCCGCATGCAGATCCTGCCGAGGGCGAGCCACGCTCCCGCGAGGTCGGCGGCCAGGAGGTCCGCGGCAACGGTGGCGGACGATGCCTGCAGCACCGCCAGAGCCGACAGGCGTTCCGCGTATTCGGCGTCGAGCAGCGCGGGCGCCAGCGATACCGCACGCTGCGCCGCCGCGAGCGCGTCCCGTGGCCGATCCTGCCTGAGAAGTGCGCGCGACAGATGGATCAACGGCGCCGGATCCTCAGGTGCCAAAGAGGCCGCGACGTGCAGGGCTCTGGCCGCGTCCGCATGACGCCCGGCCGCATGCAGGCCGATCCCATGCCAGGTTGCGCAGATCGCATCATCCGGCGCCGCGGCGGCCGCTCGCGCCAGATAGGGCAGGGCGTCCGCAGCGGCATCGGTTCGCACCAGCGCCATGCCGCACAGTCGAAGCAGGATGGTATCGTCGGGGTCATGTGCGAGCAGCGACGCCAACTGCTTCGCCGCCCGCCGGTAATCGCCGCCCTGGAAGGATTGCATCGCCTGCGCGCGCGCGTGCGATGGCGACTCACTTGTCATTGAAGTGCAGAGGTCGCATGACGCCTGGCATGATTCAACATTGGAAAGCAGTGCACATGATGTACAAGATCGTTGCCGGGTTGGTCGGTGTTGCCTGTCTGCTCGGCCTCGCCGGATGCGACAATACCTACACCCCATCCGCGCATCACCACGAGGATGCCTCGACCGGGAGCTTGCTCTCCGGTACGGATACCGGCGTCAACCCGAACACCGGGTTGAACGACCCGTCGGTGAAGTCGAATTTCGGCAGCGGAAACATCGGCCACTGACGCCACCCGACGCCGCCGGGTCCGTGAGCCCCGAGCGGAGCAGAACAGGCCCGGGCGTGCTGATGGCGTTCGTCGCCTATGCGACCTACGCGCTCAGCGATGCCTCGATCAAGCTGCTGCATGGCACGCTCGACCCGTTCGAGGTCATGTTCATCGCGGCCGCCCTCGGCACGCTGGCGATCCCGGCCCTGATGCAGGAGACCGACGGCTGGCGCGACCTGTTCCGCTCCCGGCGCCGCGCGCTGTGGCTGATGCGCGCAGCGGCGGCGGCCAGCGGCACGCTCGCCAGCATCGTCGCCTTTACCCGGCTGCCGATGGCCGAGGCGTTCGCGATCATCTTCCTGCTGCCGGCGCTGGTGACCGTGCTGTCGGTGCTCTTCCTGGGCGAGAAGATCGGCTGGCGGCGCTGGAGCGCGGTGGTGGTCGGCTTCATCGGCGTGCTGGTGGTGCTGCGCCCTGGTTTCCGCGCACTCGGAATCGGGCATCTCGCGGCCTTCCTGAGCGGCATGTCGGGTGCCGTGACCATCGTGATCCTGCGGGCGCTGGGTGGCGGCGAGAAGCGTATCTCGCTGTATGGCGCAGGCCTCGCCGGGCCGCTGGTGGTCAGCTTCTTCGCCATGCTGCCGCATTTCACGGTGCCCAGCGGGCGGCAGTGGGTGTGGCTCGCCGGCTGCGGGCTGATGGGCACCTGCGGCAACATCATGATCCAGCTCGCCTCGCGCAACGCGCCCGCGAGCCTGGTGGCGCCGACCCAATACAGCCAGATGCTGTGGGCGATCCTGCTCGGCTACGCGGTGTTCCACGACCGGCCGGACGGCTGGATGTATCTCGGCGCCGCGATCATCGTGGCGTCCGGCCTGTTCACCTTCGCGCGCGAGAAAAAGAAAACCCGCTGGTGGCGCACCACCCCGCCGGTGCATCCGCAATAGCCGGACACCGTCGGACGCCCCGGCCTTCAGAAGAACGCCTGCAGGCCGGTCCGCGCGCGCCCCAGTATCAGGGCGTGAACGTCGTGCGTGCCCTCGTACGCGTGTTGACCGTCTCGAGGTTCCGCGCGTGACGCATGACGTGGTACCCGATCTGGCAGAGCTTGCCCGCCGATCTTCGGGGCGGACAGGCCCTTCATGCCCTTGTCCGGTACGAAGCCGCGGATGGCCTGGTCGCGCGCCTCCGATCTGGCCCAGACTACGAAGACGTCGGCGATCGGCGCGTTCGAGATCCACCTCTTGGCGCCCCGGAGCCGGTAGCCGCCGGCGATCTTCTCCGCGCGGGTCCGCATGCCGGCTTCGATCCCGCATCCGGCTCGGTGAGGCCGAAGCAGCCGATCAGTTCCCCGGAGACCAGCCGGGCAGATGTTTCTTCCTCTGCTCGTCCGAGCCGTAGGTGAAGATCGGATACGCGACGAGAGAGGACTGGACGCTCATCATCGAGCGCTAGCCGGTATCGACGCGCTCGATGTCAAGGGCGACCAGCCCGTAGGCGACATCGGACGCGCCAGCCGCGCCGTATGCCTGCGGAAGCGTCAGGCCGAGAAGACCCGCCTGGCCCATCAGGCGAAACAGCGCCGGGTCGGTTTCTCCTCGAGATAGGCCTCCTGGACCCGGGGCAGCAGTTCCGCCCAAGCGAACGAAGCCGCACTCGCCCAAGCATCCGCTCTTCCGGCGACTACTGCTCATCCAGGAGAAACGGATCGTTCCACTGGAAGGCGGCCAGGCTCGCGTCTCGCGATCCGTTGCCGGAATGGCCGTGATCCATGAGCCGCTCCACTGTCGCCGCCAGGCGAGGTGTCCGTTCCAACCCCCTGCCTAGATCAGCTTCGCCTCGAACGGCGGGATCAGGTCGGAGCCGTCGAATTCCAGCACCCAGAGATCGGGATCGCGCCCGAGCCGTCGCTGCACGTAGGCATCGGCGGCCGCATCGTCCACCGGCGCAGCACCGGTGCCGCGCATCCAGGCAGCCTCGCCATCCACTCCGCGCACCTGGCTCAGCACCAGCACTCCGCCGGCCCGGTCGCGCAATACCGCAAGCACCCCGCCGGCATCCGGGTCACCCTTGCGCAGCACCATGCCCGAGCGCCCTGCCTGGTCGGCGCGGCGGATCGCCATGCTGACCCAGAAACCGGTCTTCAGCCTTGGCTCGCTCATCTGACACATTCCCGGGGAGACAGGCCAAAGGCTTTGCCCCCGGGCATGGTCGAAGGCAAGCCTTCGAGATCCGTTCAGTCCGCGGCGCCTGCACGGGACACGCTGCCGATCGTCCCGGGCACCAGGGCTGCGTGATAGCGCACCGGATCGTCGATCAGGGTGCGCGCGGTGTCGAGATCGAGGTCGGTGCCGATCGCCGCCGGGCAGGACGCGCGTATCTCCAGGATGCGCGCCACCGGCAGCGGCGGCCTGGCCTGCCGCGACGCGCGTATGGTGTCGCCCATGTCCTGGGTGCCGTCCGCCAGGTCGCGCATCGCCCGGTCGAGCGCCGTCCGGCCCAGGCTGGTGCACACCTCCGGCATCACGCCCAGCCCCTGCAGCGGCCAGCCGAGCGGCGCCAGCACCCGGCTCCAGGTGACGAACAGCTCGCCGCCGTCGGGGAGCTGCGCGATCGTCTGCACCAGGCCCTTGCCCAGCGTCGCGCTGCCGATCACCACCGCGCGGCGATGGTCGGCCAGTGCCGCGGCCATGATCTCGGCGGCGCTCGCGGTGCGTCCGTCCACCATCACCACGATCGGCAGGCCGCCGCTGAGGTCGCCGCCCTGCACGCTCCAGATATGGTTGGCCTGCGGCATGCGGCCGTGTGTCACCACCGCGATCCCGTGATCAAGCACCAGGGCCACCGAGGTCACCGCCTGCTGCAGCACCCCGCCGCGATTGCCGCGCAGGTCGAACACCAGCCCCCGGACCGTGCCGGAGTCGGGGCCTCCGCCATCCGCGAGGGCATCCGGCTGCATCGCCTGATCGAGGAACAGGCTCATCTCCTGGGCGGTGTCGGCAGAGAAGCCGGTCACCCGCAGCACCACGACATCGCCGCTGGAAAACGCGAACACGGTCTCGGGGGGCACCGCGGCCCGCGTCAGCACCACGGTCTCCCCAGGGGTTCGATGGCGGCGAGGGGCATGCGGATCGGGTCCAAGCGTGAGGCTGACGCTGCTGCCGGGATCACCGTTCAGCAGCGCGGTGACCGCCGCCTCGTCCAGGCCGCGCACAGGCTGTCCATCGACTTCGAGCAGGCGCATGCCGGGCGAGAGGCCGGCGGCCCAGGCCGGGCCGTTGGCATTGACCGCGGCGATCACGATCGCGCGCCCGTCGCGCCGCACCGTCAGCCCGGCGCTGGCCTGCGCGCCGTTGCGGGTATCGCGGTCGGTGGCGGCGGGAGCGGGGGCGATGTAGCGCGAATACGGGTCGAGATGGTTGAACAGCTCGTCGAAGAAGCTCTGCACCAGCGCCTGTTGGCCGGCCGCGCGCAGCGGATCCGAGTTCAGCCAGGCGGCGCCGGCCATCGCCACGGCGGCCCGTGTCCAGCCGGCGGCGTCGGTCTCGGCTGGCGGCTTCTGGGCGTAGAGCACGCCGTTCGGCGTCACGAGCCTAAGCGTCGTGTCGGTGGCCTCCGGGGTCAACGCCGGATCGATCGCGGTCAGGCCGTTCAGGCCCCACAGGGTGAACTGCCGGCAGGTATAGGCCTCCAGGGTGCGCGGCCGCAGGAAGTTGAGCGCGGTGCCGATCACGCTGCCCAGCATCGCCGGGTCGAAGACGGAGGGCGGCTGCGCCAGCCCGGGATCCGGGGCCAGCAGGAGCAGCAGCGCCAGCACGACGGCGCCGAGCCGTATGGCGCCCGGATTACGCCCCGGTCGCGATATGGCCCAGGATGCGGGCCGGAGGCTGCAGCCGGAGACAGTCACGGACGGCGCGGGCTGGATGCCTCGCGCGCCGGGCCAGCACGCCGCGACCTTGCAGGTCCACCGGCCATCTCGAACAGCAGGCCGCCGGTCACCGGCGCTGCCTCGAGCAGCCGCACCTCGACCGGCTGGGTCAGGTGGTAGGACATGCGGGAATGCCGGCCGGTGAGGGCGTGTGCCGTTTCATCGTGCGTCCACAGATCGTCTGGCAGCGTGGAGACAGGCACCAGACCGGTGGCGCCCGTTTCCGACAGTGTGACGAAAAGCCCGAAACGGGTCACGCCGGAAATGCGGGCCGTAAAAATTGCGCCAATTTTATCCGCCATGTGTGCAGCGATGTAACGCTCGGCGGCTTCGCGCTCGGCCAGCGCGGCACGCCGCTCGGTCTGCGTCACCTGCTCTCCCATGCTTTCGAAGGCGAGCACCTCGAAAGCGCCGCCTGCCTCGGGCTTCAGGCCGTCCCGACCCAGGCCAAGCCCCGCGATCAGGCCGCGATGCACCAGCAGGTCGGCATAGCGCCGGATCGGCGAGGTGAAGTGCGCGTATTCGGCCAGGGCCAGTCCGAAATGGCCGATATTCTCCGGGCTGTATTCCGCCTGGCTCTGGCTGCGCAGCACCATCTCGTTGACCTGCGGCGCCGTGTCGGTTCCGGCGACCTGCCGCAGCACCGCATCGAGATCGGCGGGACGCAGCGCCCCGGCCGGCTTCAGGCTCAGGCCGAGCGTCGAGAGGAAGTCGCGCAGCGCGTCGAGCTTTTCGGGGGAGGGCGGGGCGTGGACGCGGAACAGGCAGGGCATGCGCCGGCGCCGCAGCTCCTCGGCGGCTGCGACATTGGCCAGCACCATGAACTCCTCGATCAGCCGGTGGCTGTCGAGGCGCAGGCGTGGGGTGATCGTGGTGATGCGGCCCTGGTCGTCGAGGCTGATCCGGCGCTCGGGCAGGTCCAGATCGAGCGTGCCACGACGCGTCCGCGCGGCGTGCAGCGCCCGGAAGGCGCCGTAGAGTGCTGCGAGCAGCTCCTCGGGCACTCCCTCTGGAGTGACGCCGGCGTCGTGGGCTTCCTGCACCTGCTCGTAGCTGAGCCGGGCGGCAGAGCGCATCAGCCCGCGGCCGAAGCGGTGCGCGCGCTTCGCGCCATCCGCGCCCACGGACATCTCGACGAACAGGCAGCCGCGAGTCTCGTCCGGCCGCAGCGAGCACCAGCCATTGGAGAGCGCCTCGGGCAGCATCGGCACCACCCGGTCCGGGAAATAGACCGAGTTGCCGCGTCGGGCGGCCTCGCGGTCGAGCGCCGATCCGGCCGGGACGTAATGCGCGACGTCGGCGATCGCCACCACCAGGATCCAGCCGCCAGCCTGGGCCGGCTCGGCGAATACCGCATCGTCGAAGTCGCGGGCGTCCTCGCCATCGATGGTGACGAGCGGCAGGTGGCGCAGGTCGGTGCGGCCGTGCATGGCAACCTCCTGGGCCGCTGCCGCCTCGGCCAGCGCCTCGGGGGGGAAGTCGTCCGGAATGCCGTGCGTGTGGATGCTGACCAGGCTGATCGAGCGCGCATCGCCCAGCCGCCCGAGCCGCTCGATGACCCGGGCCGGCTTCAACCCGTAGCCGGCCTGCGGCAGCGGCTCGGCCAGCACGATCTCGTCGGGTTCCGCGTCCAGGCTCTCGCCGTGCGGGATGCTCCACTCCGCCTTCTGCCGGCGATCCGTCGGCACCAGCCGCCCGGCCTCGGGCTGCCGCAGGCCGCCGCGTGGTGCCGCGTCCGGGCTCGGCCGGAACACCCCGAGCACGCGGCCGGGCGCCTGCGAGATGCGCCTCACCGTGCGGCCTTCGTATTTTCCGGCGCTCCTGCCGCTCGCAATGCGTCTAAGCCGCGCGATCACGCGTTCGCCGGGAGCGAGCGCCGGCTGGCCGCGCGGCTCGCGATGCATCCAGACCTGGGGCGGCGGCCCGTCGCCCTGCCAGCTCACCGGCCGTGCGATGGCATCGCCATCGGGATCGGTGCCGGTCACCACCACCAGCATCTCCTCGGCAAGCCGGCCCGGGGTCAGGTAGCGCTTCGCGCCCGCCGGAGCCAGTGTGCCATCCGCGCCGAGCTGGCGCAGCAGGTCGCGCAATGCCGGGCGCTGATCCGGGCCGATGCCGAAGGCGCGCGCGATCTCGCGCTTGCCGACCCGGCCGCTGGACGCCGCCACGAACCGGCGCACCTCATCGATGCTCGGCAGCGCCGCCCCGTTGGCCGGCTTGTCCGGGATGCCACCATCCGGCTCCGGTGATCCCGGATCCGGGCGCAGCGTGGTCACGTGACGAAGGCTGGCACGTCAGGAGGGTTTGGCGGCCGTCTTGCGCGCCGGCCTCGACGCCTTGGCCGCCGCCTTGGGTCGCGCGGCCTTGGACTTTGCGGCGGCGGCCGGCTTCTTGGCCGCCGGTCGCGCCGGGGCGGATGCGACCGGACGCGCCGCACGCGGCTTCGGCGCCGGCTTCGCCTTGGCACCCTTCCGGCCGCCGCGTGGCTTCATTGCGCGGCCCTTTTCGGCCAGCAGCGCCACCGCCTCCTCGAGCGTGACATCCTCCATGGTCCGGTCGCGCGGGATGTTGGCGATCATCATCCCGTGCTGGAAATACGGCCCGAAGCGGCCCTTGCGAACCGTCACCGGTACACGGTCCTTGGGGTGCTCGCCCAGGCTGCGGACGGATTCGAGCTTCTTGCCGATCACGTCGACCGCCCGGTTGACGCCGACCGCCAGCACGTCGTCGTCCTTGTCCAGCGAGGCGTAGATCGCGCCCATCTTCACGTACGGCCCGAATCGCCCGACCCCGGCCTCCATCGGCTCGCCGAGCTCCGGATGAATGCCGACCAGACGCGGCAGCGACAGCAGCCCGACCGCACCCTCCAGCGTGATGGTGTCGCCGTCGAACCCTTTCGGAAGCGTCATGCGCTTGGGCTTGATCTTCGGGGTGTCGGGATGCTGCTCGCCGAGCTGGACATAGACCCCGTACGGGCCGTGCCGGACGGTGATTTCCGCGCCGGTGTCGGGATGCACCCCGAGCACCCGGACGCCCCCGGTCACCGTGCCGCCGGCTTCGCCCTCCCTGGCATCGACCACCAGCTTGCGGGTGAACTGGCAGGCCGGATAGTTCGAGCAGCCGATGAAGGAGCCGTATTTCCCGAGCTTCAGCCCGAGCCGGCCATTGCCGCAGGCGGTGCAGCGGCGCGGATCGGAGCCGTCGGCGGGCTGCGGAAAGAAATGCGGGCCCAGCAGGGCGTCGAGCGCCTCGATGACGTCCGAGATCTTGAGATCGCGGGTCTGGGCGACCGCGTTCGAGAACGCCTCCCAGAACTTCGCCATCACGTCGTGCCAGTCGGCGCGCCCGTCCGAGATGTCGTCGAGCTGCTCCTCGAGGCCGGCGGTGAACTGCGGATCGACGTAGCGCTCGAAGAAGCTGGTCAGGAAGGCGGTGACCAGCCGGCCGCGATCCTCGGGAACGAAGCGCTTGTTCTCCATGCGGACATAGTCGCGGTCGCGCAGCACCGACAGGATCGAGGCATAAGTCGAGGGTCGGCCGATGCCGATCTCCTCCATCTTCTTGACCAGCGAGGCTTCCGAGTATCGCGGCGGCGGCTGGGTGAAATGCTGGTCGGCCGCCACCGAGCCGGTCTTCAGCGGATCATGCTCGCGCATCGGCGGCAGCATCCGGCTGTCATCCTCGGCGGCCTCGGCCTCGGCGCGCGCATCGTCGCGGCTCTCGGAATACAGCCTCAGGAAGCCGTCGAAGGCGATGATCGAACCGTTGGCGCGCAGCTTAGCCCGTGCAGTCGGCTCGTCGATCTCGACGATCACCTGGTCGAGTTCGGCAGACTGCATCTGGCTCGCGACCGCGCGCTTCCAGACCAGCTCGTAGAGCCGGCGCTGCTCCTCGGACAAGTATCGCCCGACATCCTCCGGCCGGCGCGCAACGTCGGTCGGACGCACCGCCTCGTGCGCCTCCTGGGCGTTCTTGGCCTTGGTGGAGTATTCGCGCGCGGTCGCCGGCAGGTAGTCGCGGCCGAAGCTGCTGGCGATATGGCCCCGTATGGCGTCGATCGCCTCGCGCGCCATCTGCACGCCGTCGGTGCGCATGTAGGTGATCAGGCCGACGGTCTCGCCGCTGAGCTCGATGCCCTCGTAGAGCTGCTGCGCCGCGCGCATCGTCGCCTGCGCGCCCATGCCGAGCTTGCGGCTGGCTTCCTGCTGCAGCGTGGAGGTGGTGAACGGCGCCGGCGGATGCCGCTTGACCTTGCGACGTTCGACCGAGGCGACGCTGAACTGGCCGGCCTCGACCGCCGCCCGCGCTGCCGCCGCCTTGATCGCGTCGTTGATGTCGAACTGGTCGAGCTTGCGGCCGTCGAGATGGGTGAGGCGGGCGGTGAAGGGCGCGCCCGCCGGGGTCGCGAGATGCGCGAGGATGGTCCAGTACTCGCGCGGCCTGAACACCTCGATCTCGGCTTCGCGCTCGCAGATCAGCCGCAGCGCCACCGACTGCACGCGGCCGGCCGAACGGCTGCCCGGCAGCTTGCGCCACAGCACCGGCGAGAGCGTGAAGCCGACCAGGTAGTCCAGCGCGCGGCGGGCGAGGTAGGCCTCGATCAGCGGCTGGTCCAGCTCGCGCGGCCGCCCCATCGCGGTCTTGATCGCGCTTTTCGTGATCTCGTTGAAGGTGACGCGCTGCACGTCGATGCCGCGCAGCGCCTTCTTCTCCTCGAGCATGGCGCGCACATGCCAGGAGATCGCCTCGCCCTCGCGGTCCGGGTCGGTCGCGAGATAGAGCCGCTTGGCCCCTTTGAGCGCCTTGATGATGGCGGTGACCTGGCGATCGCCGCGCTCGTCGCTCTGCCAGTCCATCGCGAAGTTCTCGTCCGGACGCACGCTGCCATCCTTGGGCGGCAGGTCGCGGACGTGGCCGAACGAGGCCAGCACGGTGTAGCCGTCGCCCAGGTATTTGTTGATCGTCTTCGCCTTGGCAGGCGATTCGACCACGACGACGTCAGTCATTGCGATCCCCGAACTCTACAGCCACGCGGTGTTGAACGTGTTCAAGCAGCACCGCAAGCCCTAACTCGCGAGAGGGAACCCCTCTCAGGGAGGCGATCCGAGCAGGCTGACCCGGTTGCCGGGCAGGCTCTCGACCCGGCCGCCGAGCTCCAGTTCCGTCAGGACCGCCAGCACGGCACTGACGGAGAACTGGCAGCGACGTAGCAGATCGTCAACCGCCACCGGGTCCGGACCGAGCAGACCGAGCACCTCCGGGCGCACCCGGTCGAGCTCCGGCCAGCGGGCGAAATCCGCTTCGTCCCAGCCGGTCACGGCCAGTTGCGGTCGCTCGGCGAACCCGGTCGGCCCCAGCCTGGCAAGCTCCGGCAACTGCGCCAGCACGTCGGCGGCGCTCTCGGTCAGGTGGGCATGGCCCTGGCGTATCAGGTTGTTGGCACCCCGGCAGCGCGGATCGAGTGGCGAGCCCGGCACCGCGAACAGCTCGCGCCCGTAGGTCAGGGCAAGGTCGGCGGTGATCAGGCTGCCCGAGCGCGCCGCCGCCTCGACCACCACGCAGCCCAGCGAGAGGCCGGCGATGATGCGGTTGCGGCGCGGGAAGTGCCGGCTCTGCGGCATTGTGCCGAGCGCCGCCTCGGCCACCACCGCGCCGCGCTGGGCGATCTGCGCCTGCAGCACGGCGTTCTCGGGCGGATACGGATGGTCCAGCCCGCCGGCGATGCAGGCGACCGTCGGCCCCACGAACAGCGCGCCGCGATGCGCTGCCGCATCGATGCCGCGGGCCAGCCCGGACACCACCACCAGCCCGTGGTCGCCCAGCTCGGCGGCCAGCGCCTCGGCGATCCGCATGCCGTTAGAGGAGGCGTTGCGCGAGCCGACGATGGCGACCAGCCGCCGATGCAGCACGCCGACATCGCCCAGCACCGCGATCACCGGCGGTGCGTCCGCAAGCTGCGCCAGCAGCGGCGGATATGACGGCTCGCCCAGCACCAGCAGGCGCCCGCCGAATTCCTGCACCGCGCCGATCTCGTCGGCGATCGCCTGCACAGTGGGAATCTTCGGCGCCTGCAGGCCGCCGCCGTTGCGCGCCAGTTCCGGCAGCGCCGCGAGCGCCGCCTCGGCGTTGCCGTAGCGCTCCATCAGGCGCCGGTAGGTGACGGGCCCGACATTCTCCGAGCGTATGAGCCGCAGCCGTGCCGCGAGCTGGGCATCGGTCAATCGTTCAATCCGGGCGGGGCGCTGGTTCCAGGCCGGGGCCGGCCGATCCTGGGCTCGGTGCCGGCGAGCAGCCGTCCGAAATTGGCGTGGTGCCGCCCCAGCACGATGAGGGCTGCCAGCAGGCCGGCCCAGGGCACCGGGTTGGCGGCATCGCCTCCGGCCAGCGCGAAGAGCATGACCGGCAGCGCGATCGCCGCCGCGATGCCGCCGGCCGACGAGATCCGTGTCAGCCGGGCGACCGCGAGCCAGAGCAGGCAACAGACCAGGCCGGCGCGCCAGTCCAGCGCCAGCGCCACGCCGAGCAGGGTGGCGACTCCCTTGCCGCCGGCGAAACGCAGCCAGACCGGAAAGCAGTGGCCGGCGATCACGCAGACGGCGGCGATGCAGGCCGCAAGCGAAGCCGGCCAGGCCATGATCGCCAGCCAGATCGCGGCCGCGCCCTTCAGTGCGTCGAGCAGCAGGGTGGCGGCGGCGAGCCCGCGCCGGCCGGTGCGCAGCACGTTGGTGGCGCCGATATTGCCCGAGCCGACGCGTCGGATGTCGCCCAGCCCGGCGGCGCGGGTCAGCAGCAGGCCGAATGGCACGCTGCCCAGCAGATAGGAGCCCAGCGCCAGCGCCAGCGCCGACGTCGGCGCCGTGCTCATGCGAGTACCTGGCGGCCGGCCTTCCAGGTGCTGAGCACCCGGCCATCGAGCGCGCGGCCGTCGAACGGGGTGTTCTGGGCGCGCCCGGGCATGAAGCCGGACTGCACCCGCCAGCTCCGCTCGGGATCGAACAGGCACAGATCGGCAGGCCGGCCACGCGCCAGCCGCCCGGCCTCGACGCCGAGGATGCGGGCCGGCCGCGCGGTCAGCAGGTCGAGTGCTTCGAGCAGGCTCAGCGTGCCGTCATGCACCCGCGCCAGGGTCACGCCGAGCAGGGTGGTCAGGCCGACGCCGCCGGCCGCCGCCTGGGCGAACGGCACGCGCTTGTCGTCGGCGTCGCGCGGCATGTGGTCCGAGCCGATCGCATCGATCGTGCCGTCGGCGAGTGCGGCGCAGACCGCGAGCCGGTCCGCCTCCGGCCGCAGCGGCGGCGACAGCTTCGAGAAGGTGCGGAAATCGCCGATCGCGGTCTCGTTGAGGTCGAAATAGGGCGGCGCGGTGTCGCAGGTCACTGCCAGCCCGTCCGCCTTGGCGCGTCGGATCAGCTCCAGCGCCGCCGCCGTCGAGACATGGCCCAGATGCAGCGAGCCGCCGGTGAGGCGCGCCAGCATCAGGTCGCGCGCCACCAGGATCGGCTCGGCGGCGGAGGGAATGCCAGGCAGTCCGAGCCGGGTCGCCAGTTCGCCCTCGGTGGCGCTGCCGTCGCGCGCCAGCGACGGGTCCTCGGGATGCTGGATCACGGTGGCGCCGAAGCCGCGCGCATACGACAGAGCAAGACGCATCAGCCTGGTATCGGCGACCGCGCGAATGCCGTCGGTGAACGCCGCCGCCCCGGCCTCGCGCAGCAGGCCCAGCTCCGCCAGCTCCTCGCCGCGGCAGCCCTTGCTGATCGCGCCATAGGGCAGGATGGTGACCCGGCCGGTCTCCTCGCCGCGCGCGCGCAGCAGCCGCACCAGGGCTGGGTCGTCGATCGCCGGCGTCGTGTTGGGCAGCACGGCGAGCGTGGTGATGCCGCCGAAGCTCGCCGCCTCGGCGGCAGAGGCGATCGTCTCGCGGTATTCGTGGCCGGGCTCGCCGACGCTGGCGCGCATGTCCACCAGACCGGGGCAGAGCACCGCGCCGCCGCCGTCGAAGATTTCTGCGCCTTCCGGAGCGGCCGCGTCCGAGGGCAGGTCGAGATCGTCGATCAGGCCATCGACCATGAGCAGCCTTCCGGGCCGGTCGAGGCCGGTGGCGGGATCGAGCAGTCGCACATTATCGATGAGCAGGGTGCCTGCCATCAGGATCGCGCTCCGCGCGAGAGGCGATCCAGCACCGCCATGCGCACCGCGACGCCCATCTCGACCTGCTCCTGGATCACGCTCTGCTCGGGATGGTCGGCGACCGCGCTGTCGATCTCGACGCCGCGGTTCATCGGCCCCGGATGCATCACCAGCGCGCCGGGTTTCGCGAGTGCCAGCCGGGCGCTGTCGAGGCCGAAGAAGCGGAAATACTCACGCTCGCTCGGCACCAGGCCGCCGGACATGCGCTCGCGCTGCAGCCGCAGCATCATCACCGCGTCCACGTCGCGCAGGCCGGTCTCCATGTCGTGCAAGACCTCGACGCCAAGCGCCTCGATCTCGGCCGGGATCAGCGTCGGCGGCCCGATCACCCGCACCCGGCTGCCCATCGCGATCAGCAGGTGGATGTTCGACCGCGCCACCCGGCTGTGCGCGACATCGCCGCAGATCGCCACCGTGAGCCCCTGCAGGCGGCCGTAGTGCCGGCGCAGGGTGAGCGCGTCGAGCAGCGCCTGGGTCGGATGCTCGTGGGTGCCGTCGCCGGCATTGATCACGCTGGCATCCACCTTCCTGGCCAGCAGAGCGGGCGCCCCCGATTGCGCATGCCGAACCACCAGCAGGTCGGTGCGCATGGCGTTGAGCGTCGAGGCGGTATCGAGGAGGGTCTCGCCCTTGTTCACCGACGAGGTCGAGACCGACATGTTGATGACGTCGGCGCCGAGCCGCTTGCCGGCGATCTCGAAGCTGGTGCGGGTGCGGGTGCTGTCCTCAAAGAACAGGTTGATCAGGGTGCGCCCGCGCAGCAGGTCGCGCTGGGTCTTGCGGCTGCGGTTCAGCAGCACGTAGCTCTCGGCGAGATCCAGGAACGGCTCGATCCGGGTGGGATGCATGCCCTGCAGTCCGAGCAGGTGGCGCTGGCTGCCGCTGCCCTCCTGGCCCGCGAAGAACCGGCCCCCCTCAGCCATGGCCGGTGTGTCCTTCGGCCGCGACGGCGCCGATCCGCGCCAGGGTCTCGTCGCGGCCGAGCGCCTCCAGCGTGGCGTCGATGCCGGGGCTTGACGTGCTGCCGGTCAGCGCCGCGCGCAACGGCTGTGCCACCTGGCCGAGCTTGAGCCCCGAGCGCTCGGCGAACCGGCGCAGCGCGGCATCGACCTCGGCAGCGTTGAACGGCTCCAGCGGTGCGAGTTCAGCGGCAAGATCGCGTAGCATGGCGCGCGCCGTGTCGGTCAGCAGCGCCTGCGCCTTCGGCTCGAACGGCAGCGGCACCGCGCGGGCCAGGAAGGCGGCGCTGGCCGCCAACTCGACCAGCGTCTTGGCGCGCTCCTTGAGGCCCGGCATCAGCAGGCGGATCCGCGCGGCGGCAGTATCGTCCGAAGTGAGGTGATGCTGTTCAGAATGGGGCTGCCCCGCCAGCCGCGCCAGCACGTCCCGGGTCAACCGGTCGTCATCGGCCATTCGCATCCAGACGCCGTTGAGGTGGGTCAGCTTGACGTAGTCCATTCGGCTCGCCGAGCGTCCGACGCCGTCGAGGTCGAACAGCCGGATCTGCTCGTCGCGCGACAGCACCTCGGCATCGCCGTGCCCCCAGCCCAGCCGCAACAGGTAGTTGTTCAGCGCCTCGGGCAGGTAGCCCTGCTCGCGGAACTCGACCACGCTCTGCGCGCCGTGCCGCTTGGACAGCTTGCCGCCATCCGGGCCGTGGATCAGCGGCAGGTGGGCGAAGCGCGGCCGCTCCCAGCCCATCAAAGAATAGATCTGGGACTGCCGGAAGCTGTTGGTGAGGTGGTCGTCGCCGCGGATCACATGGGTGATCGCCATGTCGTGGTCGTCCACCACCACCGCATGCTGGTAGGTCGGCGTGCCGTCGGCGCGCAGGATGATCATGTCGTCGAGCTCGACATTGGCGACCCGCACCTCGCCCTGCACCAGGTCGTCGACCACGGTCTCGCCGGTCTGCGGCGCCCGGATGCGTATCGTGTAGGGGGCACCGGGAGGCGCCTCGGACGGATCGCGGTCGCGCCACATGGCGTTATAGCGCGGCGCCCGGCCCTCGGCCTGCGCCTGCTCGCGCATCCGGCGCAGCTCGTCGGCGGTGCAGTAGCAGCGATAGGCGTGCCCGGCGTCGAGCAGCGCCAGCGCCACCTCGGCATGCCGCGCCTGCCTGGCTGACTGGTACACCGGCGGCTCGTCCGCATCGAGGCCCATCCAGGCCAGCCCGTCGAGGATCACGTCCACCGCATGCTGCGTCGAGCGCTCACGGTCGGTGTCCTCGATGCGGAGCAGGAAGGCGCCGCCATGATGGCGGGCAAAGAGGAAATTGAACAAGGCGGCGCGGGCGTTGCCGATGTGCAGCAGGCCGGTCGGGCTCGGCGCGAAGCGGGTGCGGACACTCATTGCGCTAGGGCTAGCATCATGGGCGCGGGTGCTACCATGCCGCCCGGCTAAAAACGAGGACCGCACGACGGGCAGGCGATGAACGGGCCCGGCCATGGGTCCGTGCATCTCGTTACGGCTCCGTATAGGATGCGGCATGGACCTGTTCGTCGGGCCGTTGCCTGCAGCGCGCCGCCCGGCCTGGACGTCCGGCCGGTGGCGGCGGCCGTCCGCTGCCAGGCTGGTCAGCGTGCTGCATGACGCGCTGGTGCCGGAGCGCGACCGGCTGGCGCTGTGGGTGCCGGCCTGCGTCGGCTGCGGCGACGCGCAGTATTTCGCGCTGCGCTTCGAGCCGCCGGTCTGGCCGGCCGTGCTGCTGGCCGCGATCGGGTTCGCCGTCATGCTCGCCGGCCGTCGGCTCGACTGGCTGCGCTACTCGGGGGCCGCGGTGCTGGCGATGGCGGCGGGCTTCATCGCGGCGCATCTCGCGACCGGGCGGATGGCGCCGATGCCGGACCTGCCGAAGGGCGCCGTCGTGGTCTCCGGCCGGATCAGCGCGATCGACGTGTTCGCCGATGGCGGCCGGCGCCTCACCTTCGCCCGTCCGGCGCTGGACCTCGATCCGCCGCTCGACCGCCGCGTGCATATGCGTCTGCGCGCCGACGACCGGCAGGTGCTCGGCGTGGGCGACGACATCGAGCTGCGCGGCATGCTGCGGGCGCCGTCGCCGCCGTCGCTGCCCGGTGGCCGCGACCTGCAACGCGAGGCGTTCTTCGACGGGCTGGGCGGCAGCGGCTTCGCGCTCGATCCGGCCGAAATCGAGGCGCACCGGCCGGCCTCGGGGATGGCGATGCGCTGGCAGGCGCTGCGCGAGACCATCGCCGGCCGCATCATGCAGGCGCTGCCGGGCGCTCCGGGCGCGATCGCCGCCACCCTGGTGACCGGCATCAGCAGCGGCATCAGCGCCGCCGACCGCAACGCCTTCGCGGTCTCCGGGCTCGCGCACCTGCTGGCGGTGGCCGGGCTGCATCTGGGCATCGTGATGGGGCTCGCGATGGGCAGCGTGCGAATGGCGCTGGCGCTGTGGGAATATGGCGCGCTTCGGCTGCCGACCCGGCAGATCGCGGCGACCGCGGCGCTGCTCGCAGGCGCCTTCTACATGGCGCTGACCGGCATGCACCTGCCGACGCTGCGCAGCCTCACCATGGCCGCCCTTGGCGTGCTGGCTCTGATGCTCGGCCGGCGCGCGGTCTCGCTGCGCGGCCTCGCCATTGCCGCCCTGCTGATGTTGTTGGTCGCCCCGGACAGCCTGCTCGAAGTGTCGTTCCAGATGAGCTTCGCTGCCGTGCTGGCGCTGATCGCCGGCTACGAGACGCTGCGCCCGGTGATGCACCGGCTCTATGGCGACGGCAACTGGCGCCGGCGGCTCGGCCTGCACGTGGCGGCGCTGTTCATGACCAGCCTGCTGGCCGGCGCCGCATCGCTGCCGTATGTCGCCTTCCACTTCGGCCATGTGCAGTTCTACTTCGTGCTCGCCAACCTCGTCGCCGTGCCGCTGACCGCCCTGTGGGTGCTCCCGGGCGGCCTGCTGTCGATGGCGCTGATGCCGTTCCACCTGGAGGCGCTGCTGCTGGTGCCGGTGGGCTGGGGGGTCGATGTGATCCTGTGGCTGGCGCGCACGGTGGCCAGGCTGCCGGCCGCCAGCATCGCCGTCACCGCCATGCCGCTCGCCGGCCTCGGCCTGATCTCGGCCGGCCTGTCCTGGCTGTGCCTGCGTCGCGGCGCCTGGCGCCTGCTCGGGCTGCTGCCGCTCCTGTCCGGCCTGTTCAGCCCGGTGGTCTGCCGGTCACCCGACCTGCTGGTCTCCGGCGACGGCCGGCTGATCGCCCTCAGGGTACCGGGCCCCGATGGCGACCGGATGCTGCTGGAGCGCGGCTCGGGCGGCAGTCCGCTGGTGCTGTCGGACTGGCGCCAGGCCTGGGCGATCGAGACGCCGCCGGCACCGATGCCGGCTTCCGGCACGACCGGCCCGGTCTCCTGCGACGCCCTGGCGTGCCGCCTGCTGGAGCGCGGCCGGACCGTGCTGCTGCTGCGCGACCCGGGCCACCGGAAGAAGCCGTCGCTGCCGGAGGACTGCATGGGGATCGCGCTGCTGCTGTCGCCGGCGCCGATCCCGCTGCCGAGGCCGCATCCGGGCCAGGTCGTGCCTGCGGCCGGCAGTTGCGCGCTGGTGCCGTCGATCGACCGGTTCACGGTCTGGCGCCAGGGTGCGCAGGCGATCTGGTTCGCACCGGGCGGCGTCAGCATCGTCTCGGTCCAGGACGATCGCGGGCTCAGGCCCTGGATACCGGTGCCGGGCCACAGGGCGCTGCCGAAGTTGCCGATGGCGCTCCCGGACTGACGCCCGCTTTGGATTGCTCCGGCGGCGGCAGCGGATCGGCGTCGGCCGGAACGGCGGGCGAGGCGCGCTTCTCCTTGTAGCGGCACCATTCGCGGGCGGCGCAGCGCCAGCATTCCGGCGCGCGGGCGCGACAGACATAGCGGCCGTGCAGGATCAGCCAGTGATGCGCCGGGCGCAGCATGGCGGGCGGGATGCGGGCGACCAGCAGGTCCTCGACGGCGCGCGGGGTGGCGCCGGGCGCAAGACCGGTGCGGTTGCCGATGCGGAAGATGTGCGTGTCGACCGCCATCGTGCTGTGCCCGAAGGCGACGTTCAGCACGACGTTGGCGGTCTTGCGGCCGACGCCGGGCAGCGCCTCGAGCGCGTCGCGGTCGTTCGGCACCGCGCCGCGATGCGTCTCCAGCAGCGTCCGGCTCAGCGCCAGCACGTTGCGCGCCTTGGCCCGCCAGAGCCCGATGGTGCGGATGCGCGAGGCGATCCCGTCCTCGCCGAGCGCTGCCATGGCGGCCGGGTCGGGGGCGGCGGCGAACAGGCCAACAGTCGCCTTGTTGACCGAGGCGTCGGTCGCCTGCGCGGACAGCACCACCGCGACCAGCAGGGTGAACGGATCGGTGTAGGTCAGCTCGCTTTCGGCATTCGGGTTGGCCAGCGCCAGCGCCTCGATGAAGTGCCGCACATCGGCGCGCGGCATCCGCGCGACGCCGGGCCTTGCTTTTCCCGCTCGCTTGACCGGTTTTTGCGATGCTGTCGGGATCTTCGTGATCGGCTTGGCCATGCTGCTCTATGGCGGCAGGACGGGTGCGGTTCCATGTTGGCGGCATGGGCCATGGGCAGAGCATTGGCGCGATTGCGGACCGCTTCGCCGACGACGAGGCGGAGTGGGGCCGTTTGCTGTTCGAGGCGCGCATGCGGCCGAACGCCAGCCTGTCGGCGAACGCGCGGATCATCGTGATCCTGCTGCTGACCGGTGCAAGCATGGCCATCGGCACCTTGTTCTGGGTGCTCGGGGCGTGGCCGGTTCCGGGCTTCTGCGGCCTGGAAGTTCTGCTCGCCTGCGTGCTGCTGCATCGCAACGCGCGCGACCTGCGCCGTGCCGAGACGGTCGAGCTCCGCGAGCGGAGTCTCCGGCTGACCCGCGTCGATGCCGCCGGACGACAATCCGAGCGGCGGCTGCAGCCGTACTGGCTGCGCGTCGACCTGCAAGACCGTCCCGGCTCGATCGTGCGCGTGCACCTGCTCGCACACGGCGTGCGCGAGGAGATCGGGCTCTACCTGGACGAGGTGGCGCGACGGGTTTTAGCGCAGGATCTGCGGGTTGCGCTGCATTCCTGCCGTAATCGGCGCTATGACAACTTCCTCGATTAAATCGGTATAATTACAGTAACTTAGCGAGTAAATTCTCTTTACGGAACCAAACCATAACTGTAAAACCTCGTGACAGTCCCAGCGCCTATGCGGGGAACCCCAAGGCTACCCTCCCATGACCGGTCTGCAGCCCAACATCGTCCTGGTCTTCGCCGTCTCGCTCAGCGGCCTGCTCTGCCTGACCGGCTACCTGTGCGCCTTCGCCTCGATCCGCCGCCTCGCGGAGGACATGATGCGCCCGACCGTCGGACTAGGCGATCTGATCAAGCCGATCGCCGGCGGCATGCTGCTCGGTCTGCTGCTGCTGATCATGCGGCTCGGCGACATGCCGCAGCAGGCCCCACAGACAGCCACAGTGCTGTCGGTGCTGGTCGCCGTCGCCCTGGCCGGGGCCTGCATCGGCGCCTGGAACGCGCGGCCGCGCCCGGGCCGCGCGCCGCTCGACCAGGCGGAGTTGGTGCGCCGGCTGTGCGTCGCCGGCGACACCCATGAGGACGCCACCGCCCGGGTCGCCGTGCGCCTGGCACTCGCCGCCGGCTTCGATCCGGCGGCGGCCTCGGACCTGCTGGTGGCGGCGACGCTGCACGATGTCGGCAAGATCGGGCTACCGGCGGCGCTGCTGTCCAAGCCGGCCGGCCTCGACGCGGACGAGCGCCGCCTGGTGCAGAGCCATACCAGGATCGGCCATCGCATGCTGGCGCGGAGCGGCGAGCCGATGCTCGACCTTGCGGCCAGCATCGCCCTGCACCACCACGAGCGCTGGGACGGCACCGGCTACCCGATGGGTCTCGCCGGCGACGGCATCCCG
Organism: uncultured Lichenicoccus sp.; assembly: GCA_963693035.2. GTDB lineage: Bacteria > Pseudomonadota > Alphaproteobacteria > Acetobacterales > Acetobacteraceae > Lichenicoccus. The sequence continues at coordinate 495,669 of CAXMMQ010000007.1, read as the reverse complement.
CTGACCAGCCGGGTGGTGGCGATCGCCGAGGCGTTCGACATGCTGCTGAGCGAGCGCTGCTACAAGGCGGCCTGGCAGCTGGAGGAGGTCGGCGGCTTCCTTGCCGGCGAGGCGGGCTCGCAGTTCGACCCGGCCCTGATGGAGCTGTTCCTGGCCGACCTGCCGGGCATGGTCGAGGCCCGCGACGGCGCCACCGCGCCCGGCGAGCACGTCCTCGAGGACCGTTTGCCCGAGCGCCTCCCCGAGACCGCGCCGCTGTTCGCCTGGGGCAGCACCGCCAGCATCATTCCTCTCGCGGAAACCACGCCTGGCCTGATCCACCTGCCGATATGAGATCCGCCCGGTCGATCCGGCCCGAGTAGCAGCCGCGCCTGGCGTTGTGGACATGGATGTAGCTCGTCGCGGCCTGGGCGAACATGCGTTCGATGACGGCCTCGACCGCAACCCCCTCTGTGACATCGGCATCGATCATCATGCCGGTGGCATCAAAGGCCCGCAGCGAGAGCAGCCGGATGCGCATGACGGCCGGGACCTCGCCCACCACGTCGTAGGTGTCGAGTGCTCCCTCCCGGACGAAGATGGCGTGGCTGGCCCGGTACGGGGTATCGGCGGGCTGGCAGGTGTGGTTGAGCAGCAGCAAGGTCTCGCCGGGCTCCGCATCGCGCATCTCGATCCGGTCGGGGAAGCCGGGCTTCCTGTCGGCAACGCACCGCACCGCTCCATGCCTGGCCAGTTCATCGTCGGACAGGCCGAACAGATGCCGGAACGGCTCGGGCGAAAGGCCGGAGATGCGGAAGGTCATGGTGGTCTCCTGTGCTGGTGCCCGACCGGAGCAGCTTGAGGGCGGACACGCTCCACGGTTCTTGCCGCTGAATTCGAAATGTTGTGGATCCCTCGGTTCGCGTGCCCCTCGGAGCGGTAGTCATGGCCGCGTTCCCGGGTTTCCTGTAGAGGACGGGGCCCCCATCTCAGGCCACGGACCGGCGGCTGATCCGCGGTTCGGGACGGACCGCATTGACCACAGAGACCACCTCCGGCCGCCGGAGCGGCAGCTTCGCCGCGGTGCTCGGCTTCCTACTCGCGCGCTGGCGGCGGCATCCGCGCATGCTGGCCACCGTGGCGTTCGGCATGACGCTGGCGACCAGCACCGACGTGGTGACGCCGGTGCTGGCCGGGCGTCTGGTGGATGTCGTGACGCGCGGGGTCGGGCAGCATCGCGCCGGCGACCTGCGCGCGGCGCTGCTGCTCCTGGGCGGCCTCAGCGTGCTCGGCTGCGTCGCCGTCGTGGGGCGGCGGCTGGGCTATGTCGGCATCACCCGTCTGACCGTGCGCATCATGTCCGGGGTGGCTTCCGACGCGTTCCACCGGGTGCAGCGCTTCTCCACCGACTGGCACGCCAACACCTTCGCCGGCTCCACGGTGCGCCGCCTGACCCGCGGCATGTGGGCGATCGACACGCTCGACGATACGCTGCTGCTGCTGCTGCTGCCGGAACTGGTGGTGCTGGTCGGCACCACGCTGGTGCTGACCCTGCGCTGGCCGCTGATGGGGCTGCTGCTCGGCCTGTGCGCCGTGCTGTTCGCGCTGGTCTCCTGCCTGATGACTCTGCGCTACGTGGCACCCACTGCGAGTGTCTCGAACCGCTGGGACACCCGCATGGGGGCGGCCCTTGCGGACGCCATCACCTGCAACGGGGTGGTCAAGGCCTTCGGCGCCGAAAGCCGCGAGGATGCGCGGCTGGCGCGCGTGCTGCGCCAGTGGTCCGGCCGCACCGCACGCACCTGGATACGCGGCACCAACAGCGGCAACGTGCAGGCGCTCTGCCTGCTCGCCCTGCGCATCGTCATGGTCGGCGCCGCACTCCTACTGTGGCAGCGCGGCGATGCCGGGCCCGGCGATATCGCTTATGTGCTGACCCTGGTGTTCCTGGTGCAGGGCTACCTGCGTGACATCGGCCAGCAGGTCAGCCAGATGCAGCGCGCCGTAAACGAGATGGAGGAGCTGGTCGCCATGTTCGCCCAGCCCGCTTCCGTGCGCGACCGCCCCGGTGCGGCCCCGATCGGGATCGGGCGCGGTGCGATCTGCTTCGAGCGGGTCTGGTTCCATTACGGCAGCCATGCGACGCCGTTGTTCGAGGATCTGTCGCTGGAGATCCCGGCCGGCACCCGGCTCGGCCTGGTCGGGCCGTCGGGCTCGGGCAAGACCACGCTGACCAAGCTGCTGCAGCGACTGTACGACGTGCAGCACGGCCGCATCCTGGTCGATGGCCAGGACCTCGCCGACGTGCAGCAGGAGAGCCTGCGCGCGCAGATCGCGATCGTCCAGCAGGAGCCGGTGCTGTTCCATCGGTCGCTGGCCGAGAACATTTCCTATGGCCGTCCGGGTGCCAGCGACGCCGAGATCGCGCAGGCGGCGCGGCTCGCCAACGCGGACGGCTTCATCGCCCGGTTGCCGGACGGCTATGCCACCCTGGTCGGCGAGCGCGGCGTCAAGCTCTCCGGCGGCGAGCGCCAGCGCATCGCGATCGCGCGCGCGTTCCTCGCCGACTGCCGGGTGCTGATCCTGGACGAGGCGACCTCTAGCCTCGACAGCGAGAGCGAGGCACTGGTGCAGGACGCCATGCAGCGCCTGATGCAGGGCCGCACCGTGATCGTGATCGCGCACCGGCTGTCCACCGTGATGTCGCTCGACCGCATCCTGGTGTTTTCCAGCGGCCGCATTATCGAGGATGGCAGCCACGCTCGCCTGCTGACGCATCCGGACGGGCTGTACCGCCGGCTGTTCGAGCGCCAGGCGCTTGGTCTGGCGGCGGAGTAAGGCTGGTTTCGAGAACTCTGCCGTGACCTCATCTATGCCAGGCTATTCTGTCAGGGCAGCCTTGGAGGAGGACAGTCCTGGCCTAGGCGCGCTGCGTGGTGCGTCCTGGAGAGAAAGCTACCCGGAGCTGATGCCAGCTTCGATGCTGCCTTGATGTCCGTTGAGGCTCGAGCCCGCATGTGGCGAAGCATCTTGTCTGAACAGGACGGTCCAAGCGGGACAAGAGCCATTGTCGCCGAAGCGGACGGGCAACTTGTTGGCCTTGCCTCCTGCGGCAGGCAACGGACAGGACATCTGCAAAAGGGCGGCTTCGATGGTGAGATCAGCGCGATCTACGTCGTAAGGGCATTCCAGAACCGGGGGGTTGGCGGCGGCTGATGCAGTCGGCCGCTGATCCTCTTCGCGGTCGCCTCTTCGGAGCCGGGGTCTGCGGAGCAACGGAACGGAAAAGCTATGTAAGCGCTGAAACAGCTCCAGCGGCCGGGTGGTTAGCCGACGTGCGGGTCCGGTTTACAGATGGTCGGTGAGAAGTGCTGCAGCGTTTCGAAGGCCCGCCTCAGGTGCGTATCCAGACCTGGCCTTGGGTCGTCGAACCAGGCCTTTGCGGCGTAGCCGAGGGCGGCCATTCCGACCTGGGCCGCGAGGGTCGCGAGGCCATCATCAACGCCTCGTCGAACTAACGCTGCAGCCAAAGCGCCGATGAGGTTTGCCGTCTTCGTCAGCACCCGCTCCTGCAGCGCCGGAGTGCGGGCGATGATCTCCTGCCGGGGCTCAGTAAAGGGGCGATTGCGCTCAAGCAGCGGCTCGACGGAGCGGAACGCGCAGAGCAGAGCATCCATTGGGGGCAGCCCTTCAGGTGCCCCGGCAACCGCGTCGGTCAAGGCGTCGCGGAATGCTTCCTCTCCGTCGAACAATGCCTCCCGCTTGTCTGGGAAGTGCCGGAAGAAGGTGCGCTCCGTCACGCCAGCCCTGGCGGCGATTTCCGCTGTCGTGGTCGCGTCGTAGCCGCGCTCGCGGAACATCTCCAGGGTCGCCTGCTGCAGGCGACGGCGTGCAGGTTCTGCGTTGCGTGGCATCGATCGCCCATACACGTATTGTCAGCCGCTGTCTCTACGTCTATATGTCAGTCACTGGCATAACAGGAGATGCACAGGCCATGAAGACGCTTTGTTTCCATGAGTATGGCGAACCGACGGACGTGCTGCGCCTGGAAGAGGTCGCCGTGCCAAGTCCTGGTGCCGGGCAGATCCGCGTAAGGGTCCACGCGTGTGGGCTCAATCCTGCGGACTGGGCTCTCTGCCGAGGGCTGTTCGCCGGCGACCTTCCCCGTGGCATCGGTCTTGATGTGTCCGGAACGGTCGAGGCGGTCGGCGATGGTGTGACGGACGTCCGGATCGGACAGCGTGTGCTGGGCGTGCCCGAGTTCAGGGGATTCCCGAGCGCCGGCGCGTCGGACGAGGCGGTCCTGGCCATCTGGACGCCCGTTCCGGAGGGCCTTGATCTTGTCGAAGCGGCCGCGCTGCCGATGGCGATCGAGACTGCCTGCCGAAGCCTCGACATCCTGGGCGTGGCGGCCGGGCGCACGCTGTTCGTCTACGGCGCGGGAACGATGATCGGCCTTGCCGCCGTGCAGATGGCGCTCATGCGCGGAACGCGGGTGATCGCAGCCGCAGGCGATACGTATGCCGGACGGCTCCGCGCGCTTGGCGCCGAGGTCACGCCATATGGAGACGGGATGGTCAAGCGGGTCCTCGCAATCGGCGGGGGAGCGCCGGACCTGATCCTGGACGCCGGCCCGATCAACGGAGTGCTGCCTGACCTCGTCAGGATCGCCGGCGGCGATGGGCGCCGCGTGCTCACGATAAGCAACCATGGTCCCGTCGCCGAACAGTTCGGGGTTCACAACAGCTTCGAAGGCGAACTGCGCTACAACGTGCTTGGAGACTTCGCAAAGCTCGCTGCCGAGGGGCGGTTCTCGGTGCCGATCGCGCGCAGCTTCGCTCTCGAGAATTGGCGAGAGGCGCTCGACCTCAGCCTGAGCGGGCACGCCCACGGTAAACTCATTCTCCTCCCTGCGGGCGCACCCGCCACAGGGTGAGACGGCGCCAACAGAAACTTCAGGTCGCTGCCTCGATGTGCCTCTTACCGCCCAGCCCACTGCGTCGTGGTCGTTGCGCGGCGTCTGCTTACGAGGTCGAGCACGGTCCTCGCCGACAGCCGGGTGCTGATCCTCGACGAGGCGACGTCCAGCCTGGACAGCGACACCGAGGCGCTGGTGCAGGACGCCATGCAGCGCCTGATCCAGGGCCGCACGGTAATCGTGATCGCGCACCGGCTGTCGACCGTGGTGTCGCTCGACCGCATCCTGGTGTTCTCGATCGGCCGCATCCTGGAGGATGGCAGCCACGCCCGGCTGCTGACGCGACCGCACGGGCTGTATCAAAGGCTGTTCGAGCGCCAGGCGCTGGGGCTGGCGGCGGAGTAGGTCGGGCACCCGGAGCCTCGGGCGGCCGTTCACCAACCTGCCATGACCGGATCGCCTTCATCGGAGCGAGCCTGCGTGTGAACGCCACCCGGCGACCGCTGACCACGGCGGCCTCGCCAGTTCATCCGCGCGCACCGGATAAAGCTGTTGCACGGAACGAACAGCGGAGCATGACCGATCGGATCAGGCTCGCCTTGCTGATGGCGATCAGTGTCCCCGAAGCGGTCTCCCATCCACCCTCGGAGCAAAAACCTGGATGCAGCTCGTGCTGCAATCCGGGTCAGTCGCGATGGCGGCCGTCGGCACGAAGATGTCGGTGGTGCGTGGGTCAGCCGAGACGACGTGGGCGCTGACGTTGCTCGGGATGTTCACGACGAACTTGTTCGTTCTGGCGTCGATCACGCTGAGCGACGCACCGCCATTGGCGGCCGAGTTGGTGCGCGCGGCATCATAGAAGAAGCCGTTGGCGTAGGCCACCTGGTCGGCGCCCCCGACCTGCGGGATGCTGGCGAGGACGCTGCCGTCGATCGCACTCACGATCGGCGTGTAGTTGTTCAGCGAGCAGCCGATCAGCAGCTTCTGCCCGGGAGCGAGCGCGATGCCCGCACCGTTGCAGCCGGTGATCGGATATTCCTTCACCTCGGTGAGGGTGCGCGGATTGATCACGGAGATCGCGCCGGCATTCGGATCGGTGCCGATCTGCGCGATGTTCAGGTAGAACAATCCGGTCTTTCGATCATAGACGGACGCTTCGATATCGGTCGCGGCCGTGAAGATGAAATGGCCGAGCACGTGCCGGTTGAGCGGGTTGGTCGAAATGAAGGTGATGAATGGCGGCTCCGCGTCGCCGTTCTGCACGACCATGACCTGGTCGTCCGGGTCCCAGGAGAGCCCGTCGGTGCGGAGGTCCTGCAAGGCGGTCTGGCCGGGCAGGACGGTGGAGATGCTGTCGATGATCCTGTGCCTGAGCAGGTCGACCACCTTGACCGTACTGTCGCCGTTGGTGGCCCAGATCTCGCCCGGCGTCGTGGGCTGCACGCTGTTCGGGCCCGAATGTGCGTTGTCGGGCGAACCATCGGGATTGAGCGGCGCACCGGAGAAGCCGGTGATCCGGGTGACGAAGTAGAACGGCAGCAGCGGGTCGACGAAGCCGAAGTCGAACGACATCAGAGGCTTGCCCGGAATTTTGATTGTCGTCAGCCGGGGGAAACTCAACTGGCCGTGCCACGCTGGCAGCGCTTCGCCATCCGGTTGCAGGTTCGATGGACCGGCACGGCCTGGAGCGGAGTTCAACCCGATGGTCAACGCCACCGCGCCTGCAGCCAACAAACCAAGCCGGAGCCTGTTCCAACTACGCGACACTCTTGAGCGCTCCCGCAAAACCCACTTGATCGGGTATTATTTTGACCGGCAGCATAAGCTGCCAATCTCGGGCGTCAACGGTGACGATCAGGAAGTTCGTTGTCTGCGATACGATTGTTTACGAGCCGTTCCCGGCTGTTTCGATCCCGTGCCCATCGCCGCTGAAGTTTCACGCCTAGATGCCGAACCTTGAACAACGTGCTGCCGAGGGGCCGCTCTGAAGCGTCCGCGCTTGCGACGAGAAGAATACGGAAGCGGGCTGATTTCCGCTTTGCGTGCCAGCGCATCGCTCGATGTGCATCCTCGCCGGACTTCCACCGCTGGAGCTGCTCACATCGTGCCTCACGCTTGCAGCGGCTTCGCGCGCGGCTCGCCGCAGAGCGCGCTGCCGGCGGATGCCGCCACGATGCACAGGATCGCCAGCCAGCGCAGCGGCGCGAGATGTTCGCCCAAAAACAGCAGCCCGAACAGCGCCGCCAGCGCCGGATCGAGGCTCATCAGGATGCCGAACGAGCGTGTGCTGACATGGCGCATCGCTGCCATCTCGAGCGAATAAGGCAGCGCGCTCGACAGTACCGCGACCGCGGCGGCTTCCGACAGATGCCGCGGATCGTGCAGCGCCGGCGCCATCGCCGGCAGGCAGAACGGCACGATGGCGATTGCTGCCACCGTCAGCCCGAGGGCGGTGACATGCGGGCCGGTGGCAGCCCGGCTCACCCGCTGGCCGAACACGATGTACAGCGCCCAGAACAGGCCGGCGCCGAAGGCGAACATCACGCCGACCGGGTCCACGCCGTGCAGCGCCGCCATCGGGTCGAGCAGGAGCGCGAGGCCGGCGACCACCAGGGCAGCCCAGAGCAGGTCGAGCAGGCGACGCGAGCCGAGAAAGGCCAGCGCGAGCGGCCCGGTGAACTCGACCGCGACCGCGGCCCCCAGCGGCAGCCGCGCCAGGCTGAGATAGAACAGCAGGTTCATGATGCCGAGCGAGAGCCCGTACGGCACGATTGCAACCAGCGCATCGCGCGAGAGGTGGCGGCGCCAGGGCCGCCAGAGCCCAAGCAGCAGCAGGCAGGACAGGCCGATGCGCAGGCCCACCATGCCAGTGGCGCCGAACACCGGGAACAGCGACTTGGCGATCGACGCGCCGAGCTGGAAGGAGGCAATGCCGCCCACCAGCATGGGGACCGACGCGAGCGAACGCGGCGGATGCGGCGTGCTCAGGACCCGACCGGCCTCGCGAAATGCGCAAAGGCAAGTGCGAGGATGTCGTAGGTCGCGCGCTTGAAGCCGACCTCCTGCAGCGGCAGCTCGGCGAGCGGTAGCCATTTCCAGGCGTCGAACTCGGGATGCGGATCCAGGTCGAGCCGGATATCGGCATCCTCGCCGAGAAACCGCAGCGCGAACCATCGCTGCCGCTGGCCGCGATACTTGCCGCCTAGGGCGACGCCGATCAGGGCCGCCGGCAGGTCGTAGGACAGCCAGTCCGGATGCTCGCCGAGGATCTCGGCGCGATCGGTGCCGACCTCCTCGCGCAGTTCGCGCAGCACCGCCTTACGCGGATCCTCGTCGCCGTCGATGCCACCCTGCGGCAACTGCCAGATCCCAGGGCGTCCTTCGGCATTCGGCAGGTCGGCGCGTCGCGCGACCAGCACCAGCCCGTCGCGGTTGAACAGCACCGCTCCGACATTCGGGCGGTAGGGCAGGCTGGCATGATCCGCAACCGTCACTCTTCGCTCCGCTTGGCCTGGACCGCATCCGCCGGCGCCGTCGCCAGGCTGCTCACCGGCACCAGGACGATTCCGTGCGACCCCAGGGTGCGACACCATGCGGCGATGCGCGCCACCGTGACAGGATAGAGCGGCCCGGCAACCCCGATCGCATGCCCGTTGTGCGACGCGAGCTGCTCGAGTTGCAGCAGGCGGGAATCGATGGCGGCGGCGTCCTGAGTGTCGTCGAGGCGCAGGTCGGCGCTCGCACCCCAGATGCCGAGCGGCCGGTCGATGCCCGGGCTTGCATTGAGGTAGAACAGGCCGCGCGAGCCGAGCCCGTGCGCTACCACGGAGAATGCCGGCAGGTTGGTGAAGCCCTCCCCGGAGAGGCCGGACAGCGCGTTGGTGACGCCTGCATAGCCCTGCAGCCGCGAGAGGGACCATTGCAGCCGGCGCTGGTTCTGCTGCACGCCGACATCGTCGTTCATCGCCTGCGGACCCTCGTCGTCGTTCGGCGCGTGCAGCGGCTCCATCGGCAGCGACAGCAGCAGCTCATGGCCGCGCAGCCGGGCCTCGGCGAGCAGCGGCTCGAGGTCGGGGGCATAGGGCGAGACCGCCAGGCTCACCGCCGCCGGCAGGCTCTCGATGGCGGAACTGCTGTCGGCCGCCGACAGGCCGAGACCCTCGAGCAGGACCCCGATGCGCGGCTTCGGCGGCACGGCGATCCTGGGCGACCAGCCGGCATAGACGATCCTGGGCTGGCGTCCGTCGGCACCGATGCGTGGCAGCTCGGCGCCGTTGAACTCGGGTGCGCCGTCATAATCCGGCGTCGGCTCGAGCAACGAAGCGTCGGGTCCTGCGATGGCGATCACCGGTGGAGGCCCCGCAGGGGGGGCATGCACCGGCGGGCTCAACACCGCCAGCCTGGCCCGGGGCGGGACGAACAGCCCGGCGACCGTCGGCGCGTCACGCTTCGGCTTCACCGGACCCAGCCATTGCAGCGTCCCGGCGCCGATCAGGCCTGCCAGCAGCAGCACCGACCAGAAGGCCATCAGGGCGCGCCCGCTGCGCGATGCGGGGAGCCGCCTGCGCGCGATCCATGCCAGCGCCCGAGCCGGGATGCCGAAGTTTCGCCGCATCCCGCACCCCGGCCCTGCCGCCGCTTACGGCGTGCCGGCGTGCTGCGTCGGACGGTCGGTGATCATCGCCTGGATCACCTTGAGGCCCTGCTGCAACTGGAAGTCGGTGGACGGTTTGGTGAGGTCGAACTTCGGCCAGTTCGCCGGCGGCTTGTCCGGGATGGTCTTCACGATCTGCGGCAGGTCGTTGCGCGGTGGCGCCTTGGCCTGGCTGCCGCCCTGGTTCTTGATGATGTGGTCGAGGTCAGCCTCGCGCGGCATGAAGCGCGACAGGTCCTCGCGATCCTCCTGCACGCTGACATCGGGCGTGATTCCCAGACCCTGGATCGAGCGCCCGGACGGCGTGTAGTAGCGCGCCGTGGTCAGCCGGATGGCGCCGTTGCCGGGGATCGGGATGACCGTCTGCACCGAGCCCTTGCCGAACGAGCGCTCGCCCAGCATGACTGCGCGCTGGTGGTCCTGCAGGGCGCCGGCGACGATCTCGCTGGCGGACGCAGACCCCTGGTTGATCAGCACCAGCAGCGGCGCGCCGTCGGTGATGTCGGTGCCGTGCGCATTCATGCGCTGGCTGTCCTCGGGATGCCGCGCACGCGTGGAGACCACTTCGCCCGAGCTGATGAAGTCGTCGCAGACATCGACCGCCTGCTCGAGCAGGCCGCCCGGATTGTTGCGCAGGTCCAGGATCAGGCCGGAGAGATGGCCGCCGGCCTGGTGGCTCAGCTTGTCGTAGGCGGCGCGCAGGCCGGGATCGGTCTCCTCGTTGAACTGCGAAACCCGGATGTAGCCGACCTTTCCGTACAGGGCCGACTTGATCACCTGGATGTGGATGACCTCGCGCGTCATGGTGACGTCGTACGGCTTGTCGATGCCCGGACGCTTGATGCCAAGCGTGATCTTCGAGCCCGGCTCGCCGCGCATGCGTTCGACCGCGTCGTTCAGCGAGATGCCGTCCATGCTTTTGGAGTTGATCGACAGGATCAGGTCGCCCGATTTCATGCCGGCACGCGAAGCGGGGGTGCCGTCGATCGGCGAGATCACCTTGACCAGCCCGTCCTCGCCGGTCACCTCGAGACCGAGGCCGCCAAACTCGCCCTTGGTCTGCACCTGCATGTCCGCGAACTGCTTCTCGGTCATGTAGGCGCTGTGCGGATCGAGCCCCGACAGCATGCCGTTCAGGGAGTTGGTGACCAGGTCGCGATCGGTGACCGGCTCGACATAGTCGGCCCGCACCCGCTCGAACACGTCGCCGAACAGGGTCAGCAGCCGGTAGGTCTCGGCATGGTTCTGGGTCGGCGCCTCGTCCGCCAGCGCCGCCGGCATCAGACCAGCCACGTTCATGCCGAGGCCGTGATGCGTCACCAGCCTCCCGAGATCGGGGCCTGCCACGATGCCCGCGAGGAACGCGGACCCGAGCAGCAGGCCAGTGCGCAGCTTCATGCCGTATCGTCTCCTGATCGCCGCCTGCATGGGCGTTCGCCAGCATGCCATATCGGATGGCGCCAGCGTATCTCCTGCAGATTACACCCCGGAGAGGCGGTGTGAACTTCGTTCAGGACCGGGCGTGCAGGAAGGTTGCCGGATCGATCGCCTGCTCGCCATGGCGAAGCTGCAGATAGAGCGTCGGCCGCGAGCGGCTGGCGTCGCCGAAATCCGGCATGGTGCCGAGTGCGACGCCGCGCGCCAGCTTCTGTCCGACCGCCACATCGAGCTTCTCCAATCCGGCCAGCACGAAGCGGTAGCCATGGCCGCAGTCGACGATCAGCATCTGCCCGTATGACCGGAACGGCCCGGCAAAGTCGACGCGGCCGTCGCATGGTGCGCTGACCGAGGCAAGCGGCGGCGGGGCGTAGCTGATCCCGCTCGCGGGTCCCGCATCGGTCACGGCCCCCCAGGCCTGGACGATGCGTCCTGCCACCGGAGCAGCACCACCGCCGCCGGGTGCCAGCCCTGGACCGGCTTCGACGGAGACGGAGGCGGCACTGGCCCGCGCGGTGCGGGCGGCGACCGGGCGACGCTGGCGCTCGGCCTGGGTTGCCTCGCGCCGGAACCGCTCGGCTGCCGCCTGCTGCGCCGCATCGATGGCGGCGACCGCACCCTGCAGGCTGGCGGCCCGCGCGCCGGTGGCCGCCGCCTCGCGTGCCGCCACGTCGGCGGCCTGCTCGGACGCGCGCTGAGTCGCCAGCGCCTGGGCAGCCTGCGCGCTCACCGCCGCGTCGCGCGCCAGTTGCTCGCGTCGCAGGCCGGCGAGATCGGCCTGCTGGCTGGCGAGCGCCACCCCGAGCCCGTCAAGCTCCACTTGTCCGGCCCGGATCGCCTCCGCCCGGCGCTCAAGCTCGGCGCCGAGGCCACGCAGCACCAGCAGGCCGCTCAGCGCGTCCTCCGGCCGGGCCGGCGAGGCGAGCAGGGTTTCCGCCGGGTAGAGCGACAGCCGCTCGATCAGCGGCAGCAGGGGGGCAAGCGCCGCCGTCTCGCGCGCCAGGGCGTCCCGTAGCTGCTGGCGCTGCACATCCAAGGCATCGATGCGCGCCTGGGTCCCGACCACCTGCTGCTCGGTCTGCCGAAGCCGCCCCGAGACATCCCGCGACTGCGCGGACAAGGCGATGGCGCGCGCCTGGTCGGCCAGCGCCTGTCGCACGGCCGCCTGTTGCAGGGCCTGCGAGGTGCGGCGCTCGGCTTCGGCGGCTCTCAGGCGCCCTGCCGCCGCGGCCGCCTGGGCCGCGAGCCGCGCCATGTCGGGATGGTGAGCGTGGCGCGGGTGCCGGAGGGCGGCGAGGACCGGCATTGTCGCCAGCAGGCAACTGGCCGAGACCAGGCAGCCGACGACGCGGGCGATCGGCGCGACCCGGTTCAGGCTGCGGCCGTCTCCGCCGGCGCCAGCAGCGAATGCCCGGTCATCAGCGCCGGCTGGTCCAGCTCCATCAGCGCCAGCAGCGTCGGTGCGAGATCGGCCAGCCTGCCGTCCAGCAGGCGCCGGCCGACCGGCACGCCGTAGGCCACCAGCGGCACCCGGTTCAGCGTGTGGGCGGTGTGCGGGCCGCCGGTCTCAGGATCGCGCATCATCTCGCAGTTGCCATGGTCGGCGGTCGCTAGCAGCACGCCGCCGGCGGCCTGTATGGCGCCGGCAATGCGGCCAAGGGCGGCATCGACGGTCTCCACCGCACGGATCGCGGCGGCGAGGTCGCCGGTATGGCCGACCATGTCCGGGTTGGCGAAGTTCAGCACGATCAGGTCGTATCGGCCCGAGCCGATTGCCTCGACCGCGCGGTCGGTCAGTTCCGGCGCCGACATCTCCGGCTGCAGGTCGTAGGTTGCGACCTTCGGCGAGGGCACCATGATGCGGTCCTCGCCGTCCAGCACGGCCTCCCGGCCGCCATTGAGAAAGTAGGTCACGTGCGGGTATTTCTCGGTCTCGGCCATCCGGAGCTGCCGACGCCCGGCGACTGCCACCACATCGCCGAGCAGATCATCGAGGCTCTGCGGCGGGAACAGCACCTCGATCCGGCCGGCGAGATGGTCGCTGTAGCGGGTCATGCCGACCGCGAGCGCGAAGTGCGGCAGCCGGCTGCGCGCAAAACCCTGGAAGTCCGGATCCAGCAGGGCGTCGTAGAGTTGGCGGATGCGGTCGGCGCGGAAGTTGAACGACAGCAGCGCGTCGCCGTCCCGGATGCCGCCATAGGCGCCGATCACCGTCGGCTCGACGAACTCGTCGGTGATCTCGGCGCCGTAGGCATGCGCCAGCACCGCATCCGGGTCGTCGCCATGCGGGCCGAGGCCCGAGACAATCGCATCGTATGCCTTCTTCACCCGCTCCCAGCGATGGTCGCGGTCCATCGCGTAGTAGCGTCCCGAGACGGTGACGACCGGCACGCCCGGCGGCAGCGCCGCGCGCAGCCGCTCGAGGTCTGCGCGCCCCGAGCGTGGCGGCGTGTCGCGTCCGTCCGTGAAGGCGTGCACCGCCACCGGGATGCCGGCGGCGGTCAGGATGTGGGCGATCGCCGCGGCATGGTCCTGATGCGCATGCACGCCGCCGGGCGAGACCAGGCCGAGCAGGTGGCAGGTGCCGCCGCTCTGCTTCAGGGCGGCGATCAGCCGCTGCAGGGCGGGTCTGGTGGCGAGGCTGCCATCCTCGATGGCGGTGAACACGCGCGGCAATTCCTGCATCACCACCCGGCCGGCGCCGATGTTCAAATGGCCGACCTCGGAATTGCCCATCTGCCCGTCCGGCAGCCCGACGTCGCGGCCGCACGTGCGCAGGAACGCAGTCGGGCCGGCGGCCCAGAGCTGGTCGAAATTTGGGGTGCGCGCCAGGGCAACGGCGTTGTTGCTGGCATCCTCGCGCCAGCCAAAGCCGTCCAGGATCACCAGCATGACCGGGCGGCGTTGCTGTGCTGGCATGGCATGCTCCTGTGGGGCTCGGGTTCGGGAGCATGCCATCGAACCGGCGGCTTGTCAGGCGGCCCGCGGTCGAGCCGGATCAGGGATCGTTGGGTCCGGTGCTGCCACCGGTCGAAGGCGGATCGCTGGCCGGGAAGGTCCCATCGACGCCCTCGTCGATCTTCTCCTCCTCGTCGATGTCGTCGGGATCGCTGGTGGTTTCGGACATGATGCTATTCTCCCGGGTGCCGGCATCATAAGGCAGCCGGAGTGGGGTGGGTTTCGGCGGCCGCAACCCTATCTCAGCAACAGGACCCGGCTCAGGACCAGGACCCGATAGGAGACCATGCATGAGCAGCCAGACCAAGCAGGGCGAGGCGGGCGAGCACGCCTTCCGCGACAAGCTCACGCCGGAGCAGTTCCGCATCCTGCGCGAGCACGGCACGGAGCGGGCCGGCACCAGCGCGCTGAACTACGAGAAGCGCGACGGGCTCTACCATTGCGCCGCCTGCGGGAATGCCCTGTTCCAGTCCGACACCAAGTACGAGAGCGGCAGCGGCTGGCCCTCCTTTTTCGCCCCGATCGCGGGCGCGGTCGAAACGCGAGCCGACAACAGCCTGTTCATGCGACGCGTCGAGGTGCAGTGCGCGCAGTGCAAGAGCCACCTCGGCCATGTGTTCCCGGACGGGCCGCAGCCGACCGGCGAGCGCTACTGCATGAACGGGCTGGCGCTGGATTTCGATCCCGCCAGCAAATAGCCTGACGGGATGACGCCATCAGACAAGTTGCTCGTGCTGGATCATCCGCTGGTCCGGCACAAGCTCACCCGCCTGCGCCAGTCGAGCACGTCGACCGCCGGCTTCCGGCGGCTGACGCGCGAGATCAGCCTGTTGATGGCCTACGAGGCGACCCGCGACCTGCCGCTCGAGGAGGTCGAGATCGAAACCCCGCTGGAGCGCGCCTCCGGGCACCTGCTGTCCGGCAAGAAGCTCTGCTTCGTCTCGATCCTGCGCGCGGGCAACGGCATCCTCGACGGCATGCTCGATCTGGTGCCGGCGGCGCGTGTCGGCCATGTCGGGCTGTATCGCGACCACGTGACCCTGGAGCCGGTCGAATACTATCTCAAGCTGCCCGACGACATGGCCGAGCGCCTGTGCATCGTCGTCGATCCGATGCTGGCGACCGGCCACAGCGCGATCGCCGCCATCGACCGCATCAAGGCCGCCGGCGCCAGGCAGATCAGCTTCGTCTGCCTGCTGGCCGCCCCCGAGGGGGTGCGGCGCTTCCACGCCGCGCATCCGGACGTGAAGCTGATCACCGCGGCGATCGACCGCGAACTCGACGCCAACGGCTATATCCGCCCCGGTCTGGGCGACGCCGGCGACCGGCTGTTCGGGACCAAGTAGTCGGAACCACATCGCCGCAACCGCCTGCGGCCGCCTCCGTTGTCTGGCGACAGCAACGGGAGGAACCCACATGGCGGACCATGTCTATCGCGTGACCGAACTGGTCGGCTCGTCGCAAACCAGCATCGAGGCCGCCATCCAGGTCGCGATCAGCAAGGCGGCGAACACCGTGCGGCACATGCGCTGGTTCCAGGTTGTCGAGACCCGCGGCCACATCGAGAACAACAAGCTCAGCCACTACCAGGTGACCATCAAGGTCGGGTTTGCCGTGGAGGACGACAACGTCCACCTGGCTCCGTAGTGGGTCGGGCCGATTGGCAGCGGAGATGCGCGCCTGGTTGGCCACCTGTCCGCTCTGCTCGCCGAAATCGAGCGGATCAACCGTGAGGACGAACGCCAGCAGAGATTGGGCTCCCAGAGCCCCGCAGTTCCCAAGACATCACAGGTCTCGGCTGCCAACCCTGCTCGGCGGCAGGCTCTCAAGCGCGGTGAGACGCGCAGGCCACGCGCTGTGCCCTATACCCGGCGCACCGTGTAGGTGGTGCGCAGGGCGCCCGCGATCTGCTCGGCGTGCTGCGGATCGCGGGCTTCGACCATCACCTCGAGTTCCGCCGCCTGCACGCTGGGAGCGGCGAACAGGCGCTGGTGCGAGACCTCAATGATGTTGCCGCCGATCTCGCCGATGCGCGTCGCGATGTCGGCCAGCACACCGGGCCGGTCCGGGATCTCCATCAGCAGCCGCAGCAGCCGTCCGTCGCGCAGCAGCGAGCGCAGCAGGGTGTTGGCCAGGATGCGGCTGTCGATATTGCCGCCGCAGATCGGGATGCCGACGCGCAGGCCCCGGAACCGGTCCGGGTAGGTCAGCAGGGCGGCAACGGCCGCGGCGCCTGCGCCCTCGGCGACCAGCTTGGCGCTCTCGGCTAGCAGCGTGATGGCGTCCTCGACGCCGCGTTCCGGCACCACCAGCATGTCGTCGACACGCGCGCGGATCACCTCGAGCGGATGCCGCCCGACCATCATCACGGCGATGCCCTCGGCGATCGTCGAACCGCCGGCGGCGGCGATCTCATCGCCAGGATGCCGGCTCAGCGAGGCATGGCTCTCGACCTGCACCCCGATTACCTGCAGCCCGGGACGCAGCGCGCTCGCCACCGTGGCGCAGCCCGAGATCAGCCCGCCGCCGCCGACGGGGATCACCAGGCAGTCGAGCGGCCCCGCATCCTCCAGCATCTCGAGCCCGAGCGTGCCCTGTCCGGCCATCACCGCGGGATCGTCGTAGGGATGCACGAACACCCGGCCCTGGGTCGCGCACAACGCATCCGCATGCGCCATCGCCTCGGTGAAGTCGCTGCCGTGCAGCACGACGCGGGCGCCCCACTGCGCCGTGCGGGTCACCTTGGCCGCCGGTGTGAAGCGCGGCATCACGATCACCGCGTCGATGCCGAGCAGGCTGGCGTGACGCGCAACACCCTGTGCGTGGTTGCCGGCGGAGACAGCGATCACTCCCCGCCCGCGCTCGTCCGCGGTGAGCAGCGCCAGCTTGTTGGCCGCCCCGCGCTCCTTGAAGGAGCCGATCGCCTGCAGGTTGTCGAGCTTGAGGGTGACGTGCGCGTCGGTCGCTCGCGACAGCGCCTCCGAGACGATTGTCGGCGTGCGCAGGATGTTGGCGCCAATCCGTCCTGACGCCGCGACAACGTCGTCGAGCTCGATCATCGGACGAAGGCCGGCATCAGCCGTAGCTGATGCTCAGGATCTCATAGCTGCGGTCGCCGCCGGGAGCCGGGACCGAGATGCTGTCGCCCTTCTTCTTGCCGATCAGCGATTTGGCCAGCGGCGAGGACACCGACAGCAGGCCCGACTTGATGTCGGCCTCGTACACGCCGACGATCTGGTAGGTCGCCTCCTTGTCGGTCTCCTCGTCCACTAGGCTGACATGCGCGCCGAACTTGACGTGGTCGCCGGAGAGCGTGTGCGGCTCGATCACCTCGACCGAGGACATGATCTCCTCGAGCTCCTGGATGCGGCCCTCGACGAACGACTGGCGCTCCCGCGCTGCATGGTATTCGGCGTTCTCCGACAGGTCGCCATGGCTGCGCGCCTCGGCGATGGCGCGGATGATCGACGGCCGCTCCTCGCCCTTCAGGCGCCGCAGTTCATCTTCCAGCCGCTGCAGGCCGCGGCCCGTCATCGGAAATTTCTGCAAAGCCGGTCCCCAGGAATGCGGTCTCATGACAGCAGCGACCACCGGGACCGGCTCCATCCGGGCCGGTCGCGGCGGCTCTGCCTAGAACGATCCGCGAAAGTAGGACTGAAGCGGCGCGACATCAAGCGGACCCGCCCGCAGCGCCGCGATGGCATGCACCGCCGCCCGGGCCCCCGCCGCGGTGGTGTAGTGCGGCACGCCGTGCGTCAGCGCCGAGCGCCTGATCGTGTAGCTGTCGGCCACCGACTGCGCGCCGGAGGCGGTGTTGATCACCATCTGCACCGCGCCGTTGCGGATTGCATCCACGCAGTGCGGACGGCCTTCGAGCACCTTGTTGACCACCTCGACGGCGATGCCCGCGGCGCGCAGCCGGGTCGCGGTGCCGCGTGTCGCCAGGATCGAGAACCCCATCTCGGACAGCCGCCGGGCCAGCGGCAGTGCCAACTGCTTGTCGCTCTCGCGCACCGACAGGAACACCACGCCGGACTGCGGCAGCTTCACCCCGGCGCCGAGCTGGGACTTGGCGAACGCCCGCTCGAAGCTCGCATCGATGCCCATTACCTCGCCGGTCGAGCGCATCTCCGGGCCCAGGATGGTGTCGACGTCGGGGAAGCGGGCGAACGGGAACACCGCCTCCTTGACCGCGACATGCGGACTGATGGCGCGGTCGTCGAGCCGGAATTCCGAGAGAGAGGCGCCGGCCATCACCCTTGCGCCGATCTTGGCGACCGGCACTCCGGTCGCCTTGGCGACGAACGGCACCGTGCGCGAGGCGCGCGGATTGACCTCGAGGACGTAGATGTCGTCGCCCTTGATCGCGAACTGCACGTTCATCAGCCCGACGATGCCGAGCTCGCGCGCCATCGCCTCGGTCTGCGCGCGCAGCTCGCCGACGGTCGCCGGCGACAGCGTGTACGGCGGCAGCGAGCAGGCGCTGTCGCCGGAATGGATGCCGGCCTCCTCGATATGCTCCATGACGCCCGCGACATAGACCTCGCGCCCGTCGCAGATGCAGTCGACGTCGGTCTCGATAGCGTCGTTGAGGTAGCGGTCGATCAGCACCGGGCCGCTGGCGACATCGGTGCCGGCGAGCTGCAGCGCGACGCGCATGTAGCGGGCCAGCCCGCTGCGGTCGTGCACGATCTCCATCGCCCGGCCGCCGAGCACGTAGGAGGGCCGGATCACCACCGGGTAGCCGATACGCTCGGCCACCGCCTCCGCTTCCGCCGAAGACCGCGCGATGCCGTTCTCCGGCTGGCGCAGTCCGAGGGAGTGCAGCATTGCCTGGAACCGCTCGCGATCCTCGGCCCGGTCGATCGCGTCCGCCGGCGTGCCCAGGATCGGGATACCGGCGCGCTCCAGCGCCTGCGACAGCTTCAGCGGCGTCTGGCCGCCATACTGCACGATGCATCCCATTACGGTGCCGACCTGCTGCTCGCGCCGGATCAGCGCGATCACGTCCTCGGCGGTGAGCGGCTCGAAATACAGCCGGTCCGAGGTGTCGTAGTCGGTGCTGACGGTTTCCGGGTTGCAGTTGACCATAATGGTCTCGTACCCAGCCTCGCGCAGCGCGTAGGCGGCGTGCACGCAGCAATAATCGAACTCGATGCCCTGGCCGATGCGGTTCGGGCCGCCGCCCAGGATGATGATCTTCTGCCGGTCGGTCGGGTCGGCCTCGCAGGTGGGGGTGCCGAACCCGCCCTCGTAGGTCGAGTACATGTACGGCGTGGTGGAGGCGAACTCGCCGGCGCAGGTGTCGATGCGCTTGTACACCGCATGCACCCCGAGGCGCTCGCGCAACGCCTGCACCACTTCGGGCGTGGTGTCGGTCAGCACCGCGAGCCGCTGGTCGGAGAAGCCGAGCGCCTTCAGCCGGCGCAGAGCGGTCGCATCCTGCGGCAGCCCGCCGGCTTTGGTGATGGCGCGCTCGGCATCGACGATCCGCTCCAGCTCGCGCAGGAACCACGGATCGAAGCGGCAGGCCTCGTGGATGTCCTCGACCGAGAGCCCGGCGCGCAGCGCCTGTCCCGCCATCAACAGCCGGTCAGGGCGCGGCGAGGAGAGGGCGGCGCGGAACGCATCGGCGCCGCCATCGCCGGGCGGCTCGACCGGATCGAGGCCGCTATAGCCGGTCTCCATCGAGCGCAGGCCCTTCTGCAGGGCTTCCGCAAACGAGCGGCCGATCGACATCGCCTCGCCGACCGACTTCATGCTTGTCGACAGCAGGGCCGGGCTCCCCGGGAACTTCTCGAAGGTGAAGCGCGGGATCTTCACCACCACGTAGTCGATCGTGGGCTCGAACGAGGCAGGCGTAGTGCCGGTGATGTCGTTGGCGAGTTCGTCGAGCGTGTAGCCGACCGCGAGCTTGGCGGCGATCTTGGCGATCGGGAACCCGGTCGCCTTGGAGGCGAGTGCCGAGGAGCGCGACACACGCGGGTTCATCTCGATCACCACCATGCGGCCGTCGGCGGGATTGACCCCGAACTGCACGTTGGAGCCGCCGGTATCGACGCCGATCGCGCGCAGGCACGCGATCGACGCGTCGCGCATGCGCTGGAACTCCTTGTCGGTCAGCGTCAGCGCGGGAGCCACGGTCACGGAATCACCGGTATGCACGCCCATCGCGTCGATGTTCTCGATCGAGCAGACGATGATGCAGTTGTCGGCGGCATCACGCACGACCTCCATCTCGTACTCCTTCCAGCCGAGCACGCTCTCCTCGACCAGCACCTCGGTGGTGGGCGACGCCTCCAGCCCGGTGCCGACGATGTGCTCGAATTCCTCGCGGTTATACGCAATGCCGCCGCCGGTGCCGCCGAGGGTAAAGGAGGGCCGGATCACTGCCGGCAGCCCGACCTCGGCCAGCGCCTCGCGCGCCTCGGCCATCGAGTGCGCGATCATGCTGCGCGGGCTCTCGATGCCGATCGCGGTCATCGCGTCGCGGAACTTCAGCCGGTCCTCGGCGCGGTCGATCACCTCCGCCTTCGCGCCGATCAGCTCCACATTGTGCGCCGCCAGGAAGCCGCTGGCATCGAGTGCCATCGCGGTATTGAGCGCGGTCTGGCCGCCCATGGTCGGCAGGATCGCGTCCGGTCGTTCCCGCAGGATGATGCGCTCTACGAACTCGGGCGTGATCGGCTCGACGTACGTCGCGTCCGCCAGTCCCGGATCGGTCATGATGGTGGCCGGGTTGGAGTTCACCAGGATCACCCGGTAGCCCTCCTCGCGCAGCGCCTTGCAGGCCTGCGCGCCGGAATAGTCGAACTCGCAGGCCTGTCCGATCACGATCGGGCCGGCGCCGATGATCATGATCGAGCTGATGTCGGTGCGCTTCGGCATGATCGGGACCTGGTGCTTGAAGTGGCAGGCCAAGGGCTTCGCCCCTGGACCCGATCAAAGGCGCAGCCTTTGCAATTCCTTCGGAAAGGGGGTCTGGGGCCTCAGGCCCCGGCGGGTTCAAGGGCAGCGCCCTTGCTCTTGTCCATCAAGGCGACGAAGCGCTCGAACAGGTAGAAGCTGTCGGACGGCCCCGGGCTCGCCTCGGGATGGTACTGCACCGAGAACGCCGGCAGCCGGTCACTGGCGATGCCCTCGTTGCTGCCGTCGAACAGGCTCACATGCGTCACCCGGACATCGGCCGGCAGGCTCTTGTCGTCGACCGCGAAGCCATGGTTCTGGCTGGTAATCTCGACCCGTCCGGTGGCGAGGTCGCGCACCGGCTGGTTGGCGCCGCGATGGCCCTGCTCCAGCTTGTAGGTGGAGGCGCCGAGAGCCAGCGCCAGCAACTGGTGGCCCAGGCAGATGCCGAACACCGGGGTGCCGGAGGCGAGCACGCCCCGGATCGCCGGCACCGCATAGTGGGCGGTCGCCGCCGGATCGCCGGGGCCGTTGGAGAGGAAGACGCCGTCCGGACCGTGCGCCAGGATCTCGTCGGCGGGCGCCGTCGCCGGCACCACGGTGACGCTGCAGCCGGCGGCGACAAGGCAGCGCAGGATGTTGCGCTTGGCGCCGTAATCGACTGCGACCACCCGCCGGCTCGCCTCGTTCGGCTGCCTCGTGTCGCCGCCCCAGTTCCAGACACCCTCGCTCCAAATGTAGCTCTGCGTGCAGGAGACCGCGCGGGCGAGGTCCATGCCTTCGAGCCCGGGCCAGGCCCGCGCCTGCGCCAGCAGCGCCGCGACGCCGAAGCGGCCGTCGCGCGGATAGGCCAGCACCGCGGTCTGCGGACCATGCTCGCGAATGCGCAGCGTGAGCGCCCTGGTATCGACGCCGCAGATCCCCGGGATGCCGCGCGCCTTCAGCCAGGCATCCAGTGTCTGGGTGGCGCGCCAGTTCGAGGCTTCGGTGAGGTCCTGCTTCACCACCAGCCCGCGGGCGGCGACGTTGGTCGCCTCCTCGTCCTCGGCGGTGGTGCCGACATTGCCGACATGCGGAAAGGTGAAGGTGATGATCTGGCCCGCAAAGGACGGGTCGGTGAGGGTCTCCTGGTAGCCGGTCATGCCGGTCGAGAAGCAGAGCTCGCCGATCCCGGCGGCATCCGGGCCGGTATGGGCGCCGAAGCCGCGGCCCCACAGGACGCTGCCATCGGCGAGGACCAGGAGGGCGTCGGCCCCCTCGGGCGGCGCGTCGGCGGGCACGCTCGCGTCGGATACGGCCGCCTGCATCCGCAGGTCGTCCAGGCCCAGCCCGGTGGCGCGGCTGACCGCGCCCCAGTGCTTCGGCGGCACCGCACCGCCCTGGCGCCACTTGCGGACGGCCTCGATCCCGACTCCGGTCAGGCGCGCCGCGTTCTGCGTGCCGCCCAGCTTCTCGATGATGGTCTCGACGCTGATCGCCATGCTGCTTCCCCGGCACTGGTCGCGGAGGCTATGTCCTAACAAGACGGCCCCGAGGATGGGAAGCGATGAGGCCACATGGCTGGGAACTAATTTCCCCGACTTGCGGAAGATCACCCGGACTGGGAAAAAACTTCTCTCACCAATCCGGAGGTTCCCCGCGATGACGCTGCGCACGCGTGTCTCCGACGACCTGAAGCTCGCGATGAAGGCGGGCGACGCGGCGCGCGTCTCGACGCTGCGCATGATCCTGGCCCGCGTGAAGGATCTCGACATCGCGGCGCGTCCGAAGGGCGTGGAGGGCATCGGCGACGACGAGATCGTCTCGGCGCTCCGCAACATGGTCAAGCAGCGCTCGGAATCGGCGGCGCTGTATCTCCAGGGTGGCCGGGGTGAACTGGCCGCCAAGGAGGATGCCGAAATCGTCATGATCGAAGGCTACCTGCCGGCGCCGATGGACGGCGCGGCGCTGGAAGCCGCAGTCGATGCGGCGGTGGCGGAAACCGGCGCATCGGGGCTGCGCGACATGGGCCGGGTGATGGCGGCGCTGAAGGCGACCCATGGCGCCGGGCTCGACATGGCGCGGGCGAATGCGCTGGTGAAGGCGCGCCTCACCTGAGAGGCTGTCCGGAAACGCCTGTTGCCGGCGATCCGACACGCCTTTGCTGCGCTCCGATGCCCACGGCCGGAAGGCCGCTCCGCTTCAGTGCTCGCAAACTCGCGCCGGCCGCGGCCCCGGAGGGCGCTCTCATCCAGCATCAGGCGTTCGCCGACAGCCTCCCGAGCCGGGAATGGGGAACTAGGTCCGACAATGGCGTTTGATCCCGCCTTTCTCGACGAGTTGCGGGCGCGCACCCCGATCGCCGCCGTGGTCGGCCGACGCACCCGGCTGACCCGGTCGGGACGCAACTGGAAGGCCTGCTGCCCCTTCCACGGCGAGAAGACGCCGTCCTTCTATGTGTATGACGACCACTTCCACTGCTTCGGCTGCGGCGCGCATGGCGACGTGATCTCGTTCGCCATGCAGAGCGGCGGCCAGTCCTTTCTGGAGACGGTGAACGCGCTGGCTGCCGAGGCCGGCCTCGAGGTGCCGCGGCAGACCGAGGCGGCGCGCGGGGCGGCCGCGCGCGCGAAAACGCTCGGCGAGGCGCTGGAGGCGGCGCAGCGCAGCTACCTTCGCCGGCTGGGGGCACTCGAGGGCAGGGAGGGACTGGCCTATCTCCGTGCACGCGGCCTGTCTGACGCCACCATCGCGGAGTTCGGGCTGGGCTGGTCCGGCGACGGCCGGGGCTCCCTTGTCGCCGAGGTGCGCGAGCAGGGGATCGAGCCCGGCCTGCTGGCCGAGGCGGGGCTGATGCGCCTCGACGAGGAGGGCCGTCCGAAGGGCGAGCTGTTCTTCAACCGCGTCACCTTTCCGATCCGCGACCGTCGCGGCGCGCTGGTGAGCTTCGGCGGCCGTACGCTCGGCGACGGCCAGCCGAAATACCTGAACGGGCCGGAGACCACGCTGTTCGCCAAGCGCCGCACGCTGTTCGGCCTCGACCGCGCCCAGGCGGCGCTCCGCCCCGTGCCGAGTGGGCACAATCCCGCGCGCGCGCCGGCGCCGCTGGTGGTGGTCGAGGGCTACATGGACGTGATCGCGCTGCACCAGGCCGGCATCGGTGGCGCGGTGGCGCCGCTCGGCACCGCCCTCACCACCGAGCAGCTCGAGGCGCTGTGGCGCGCCTCGCCCGAACCGGTGCTGTGCTTCGACGGCGATGCCGCGGGCCGTCGCGCCGCCATACGCGCAGCCGAGATCGCCCTGCCGCTGCTCGACATGCAGCGCACGCTGCGCTTCTGCCGACTGCCGGACGGCGAGGACCCGGACAGCCTGCTGCGCGCACGGGGAGCCGGTGCGATGCGGGCCGCGCTCGAGGCCGCGCGTCCGATCGGCGACGTACTGTTCGAGCTGCTCTGCGAGGGCGTGCACGAGCCCGGACCCGAGCAGCGCGCCGCCCTGCACAGCCGCCTGGTCGAGGCCGCGGCCCGGATCGGCAACCGGACGCTCGCCGCCGAATACCGGCGCACCCTGCTGGACCGGTTCTTCGAGACCTTCCGCAGGCGCCGTCCGGAGCCCGGGCGCCCGGGCCAGGCCGGCGGCGTCCGGCCGGCATCGGCGCGGACAAGCCTGCAGGCCAGTGCCCCGGCGACCCACCGGATGGTCGATGGCTCGGGCGTGCGCCAGGAGCGGACGCGCATCCTGACGGCGATCCTGCTGCGCCACCCGGAGTTGCTGCACGATGTCGAGGAGGCGTATTGCGGGCTCGACCTGCCGGAGGGTCTGCGCCTCCTGCGCGAGCACATGGTCGACTGGGCGAGCGCGCTATCGGCCGGGCGGCACGTCACCGACAGTCTTGCTCCCGACGCTGCCGCACAGGCTCTTGACTCGCAAGCCTTGATCGACCACCTGACGCTAGCCGGATTGTCGGCGCAGCTCGACACGGTTCTCGGCAGGCAGGCTCTGCCGCTCGAGGAGCAGGTCGGCCAGGGCGAGATGCCGGCCGAGCTCGAGGCGCGATGGTGGCACTATTTCGGCCTGCTCAACTTCGAGCGGCTGGAGCACGAGATGCAGGCCTCGCTCCGCCAGTGGGTCGAGCGCAACGACGAGCCGTCCCACAGGCGGCTGCGTGCGTTGTCGGAGGCCTGTTCCGCGCTGCGTGCCGGCGAGCAGGCCGACGAGGATGGGTAGGATCACGCAGCGATCGCGTCGTGGCGACTGCTGTATCGAACCGTCAACGGCCCGCCGCCCGTTCCCGGGTGACGGGCCAGTGTTTGGAGTTGGGTAGCCGATGGCAACAAAGACAGCCGCGAGCACGGAAGCCACCAGTGGCGATCAGGATGCCGACGCCACCCTGCTCGACACGCAGTCGGCTGCCGTCAAGCGGCTGATCGCGCGCGGCCGTGAGCGTGGCTACATCACCTTCGACGAGCTCAACGCGGTGCTGCCGCCCGACCAGATGTCCTCTGAGCAGATCGAGGACGTGATGGCGGTGCTCAGCGAGATGGGCATCCAGGTGGTCGAGAACGAGGACACCGAGGAGGCCGAGACCCCGCGCGAGGAGAAGAAGGAGGACACCGAGGAGGAGCCGACCGGCAACGTCGACGAGGAGAGCCTCGGCCGCACCGACGATCCGGTCCGTATGTATCTGCGCGAGATGGGCTCGGTCGAGCTGCTGTCGCGCGAGGGCGAGATCGCCATCGCCAAGCGGATCGAGGCCGGCCGCGACGAGATGATCGGCGGCCTGTGCGAGAGCCCGCTCACGTTCCGCGCCATCATCTCCTGGCACGACCGCCTCAAGGTCGGCCAGATGCTGCTGCGCGACATCATCGACCTCGAGGCGACCCAGTCCGGCAACGTTGCCGAGGAGGCGGGCGCTGCCGGCGTGCCCGGCGAGACACCCGGCGGTGTGGTGGTTCCCGAGGCGTTCGATGCAGCGCCTGAGATCGACGACGAGGGCGAGGCGGAGGGCGCCAACCTCTCATTGTCGGCGCTCGAGGAGAAGCTCAAGCCCGAGGTGCTGGCGCAGTTCGAGGAGATCGAGGCGCTCTACAAGAAGCTGCACAAGATGCAGACCAAGCGGCTGGACAGCATCACCTCGGGCGAGGCGGTCAACGAGAAGAGCGAGAAGAGCTACGAGAAGCTGCGCGAGGAGCTGGTCGGCAAGGTCGAGCAGGTCCGGCTGCACAACAACCGCATCGAGGAGCTGGTGCTGCAGCTCAAGCAGATCAGCCAGCGCCTGAACGGGCTCGAGGGCCGGATGCTGCGTCACGCCGAGAGCACCAAGGTGTCGCGCGACGACTTCCTGGTGAAGTATCGCAACCATGAGCTCGATCCGAACTGGATCGACATGGCGGCGGCCCTGCCCGGCAAGCCCTGGAAGAACTTCGTCGCCAGGCACGGCGCCGACATCGTCGAGCTGCGCTCGAAGGTAGGTGCGGTCGCTCAGGATGCCGGGCTGCCGATCATCGAGTTCCGCCGCGTCTATGCCACCGTCTCGCGCGGCGAGCGTGACAGCGCGCGCGCCAAGAAGGAGATGATCGAGGCCAACCTGCGCCTGGTGATCTCGATCGCCAAGAAATACACCAACCGCGGCCTGCAGTTCCTGGACCTGATCCAGGAGGGCAATATCGGGCTGATGAAGGCGGTCGACAAGTTCGAGTATCGCCGCGGCTACAAGTTCAGCACCTACGCGACCTGGTGGATCCGCCAGGCGATTACCCGCTCGATTGCCGATCAGGCTCGGACGATACGCATCCCGGTCCACATGATCGAGACCATCAACAAGCTGGTCCGCACCAGCCGGCAGATGCTGCACGAGATCGGCCGCGAGCCAGCGCCCGAGGAGCTGGCCGAGAAGCTCGGCATGCCGCTCGAGAAGGTGCGCAAGGTGCTCAAGATCGCGAAAGAGCCGATTTCGCTCGAGACCCCGATCGGCGACGAGGAGGACAGCCATCTCGGCGACTTCATCGAGGACAAGACCGCGGTGATCCCGCTCGACGCGGCGATCCAGACCAATCTGCGCGAGGCCACCACGCGGGTGCTGTCGTCGCTGACGCCGCGCGAGGAGCGGGTGCTGCGCATGCGCTTCGGCATCGGCATGAACACCGACCACACCCTCGAGGAGGTCGGCCAGCAGTTCAACGTGACCCGCGAGCGCATCCGCCAGATCGAGGCCAAGGCGCTGCGCAAGCTCAAGCATCCGAGCCGCAGCCGCAAACTCCGGTCGTTCCTGGACGATTAGGCAGCCGGGGACGATTAGGCAGCCGGGGACGATTGAGCAGCCGGGCTGGTTGAGAAGGCCCGCCGGCGGCTGCACTATGTGGTCCAGCCGTGCGTTCTCGCCCACGGTGCGCGTTCTCGCATCGTCCTTGGGATAAGCCTCTGTCATGGTCCAGCAGATCCACGCCGCGCCCCAACAGGCGCCTCAAAGCACGATTTTCAAGATGCCCGCCAGTTCCGGCACCTCCACCCGTATCGGTGTCGACGTGACCTTCCTGCGCATGATGCGCCCGCCTGCCGGCGCGATGCAGCCGCTGCCGGGCGGCTACGACCTCGTCACCGTGGGCAGCCCGACGGTCGGCTTCTACCGCTATCTCTATGCAACGGTCGGCCGCGACTACTGCTGGTGGCTGCGCCGGATGACGCCGGACGCCGAGATCGCCGCCCTGCTGGCCGACCCGCGCATCTCGCTGCACGTGCTCTACCACCAGGGCGAGCCGGGCGGCTTCTTCGAGCTCGACGGCCGGCACGGCAACGAGGTCAATATCGGCTATTTCGGGCTGATGCCGCACCTGGTCGGCCAGGGCATCGGCTCGGCCTTCCTGCATGCCGCAATCGACGAGGCGTGGCGTCGGACCGGCCTGCGCCCCGGAGCGGCGATCCGGGTGAATACCTGCACCGCGGACCATCCGCGCGCACTCGGCACCTACGTGCGCGCCGGCTTCACGCCGGTCCGCACCGTGCGCGAGGTCTGGGACATTCCCGATCGTCTCGGCCTGCCGATCCCGGCCCGTCTGCGCATCTAGTCATGGTCGCCCCGATCATGCGCGTGCGGCGCGCAGGAATGCCAGGCCGGCTGCCGTTCTGAGCAGGTGGCGGCGATGCCGGTCTCCAAGCCCGAGGTGGCGCGCATCGAGCCGGTGATGGCGGCACCGCGCGCGCCTTCGATCGCCGGCCGCGAGCGTGTCCGCCTGTTCGTGCCGTCCGCGGCCTGGGGCGGCCGGCGGCGGCGCGAGATGCTGACCGGGGCGGCGGTGATCGCCACGCTGTTCCACGTGATGATGGTGGGCGCCATCGTCGAGGCGCCCGGCCTGCTGCCCCGCTTCATGCGGCCGGCGCCCCCGGTGCCGCCGCCGCCGCCGGAAGCCGAGATCGTGATGGTCAAGCAGGACACGCCGACAGTCGGCGGCACGCCGCCGCCGCAGAAGGCGCCCCCGCCGGCGCCGAAGGCGGCGCCCGAGCAACCCAAGCAGGGCGGCGGGATGCAGGCGATGGACGCCCCCGCCGGTCCCGCCATACCGCCGGCCGCCAAGGCGCCGGACCTCCAGCAGGGCGCCGACAAGGCCGGCAAGGCCGACCAGACCACCCCGCCGCCCTCGCCACCGGCACAGACCGCGCAGGTCAATCTCGATCTCGACGGGCAGCCGGGCTGGGGGCTGGTGGACCAGCGCACCATCGCGGCCTCGCCGGACGACCGCTACGTCAACAAGCCGGCCGCCTATCCGCGTGGCGCCGGGCTGCGCGGCGAGGAGGGCACCGTCTACATGGTGACCGAGATCGCGCCGGACGGTCATGCGTCGAGCGTCGAGATCGTGCAGAGCTCGGGCTATCCGGATCTCGATCGCGCCGCGCGCAATGCCGTCGCGTCCTGGCATTTCAGGCCAGCGATACGGGATGGCCAGCCGGTCGTCTCCGAGATGCACGAGGCCTACCACTTCAAGATCGACAGGTAGCCGCGCGCGCGCCGATTGCGGGTTTGACTTCCGGCCTCGCCGGACGGCTTCTGGTCGCATGGGTCACGATGGCGGCGCTGCGACGGCGGTCTACCCGATCCTGCTCTCAGGTCCCGTCCAGGAGCATGCGGGCCATCAGCACCTGCGCCGCTCCGACGGCTCGCTGCAGCCTCTGCTCAACGGGCCGGGCCTGCCGGTCGAGGGCTTCGTGCCGGGCTGGACCCCGGGCGTGCTGTACGGCGGCGCGGCACCGTTCCTGATCCTCGAGTTCGACGGGCCGGACGGCGCGCGCGCGGCATGGTTGCTCGATGCGGGGCTGTGCCGGCTCGGCGACCGGCTCGACGAGCTCGATGCGGCCGGGCTGGCTGCCCTGCGCCACGCCATCCTGCCGGGGCTGCGCCGTGTGGC
This sequence comes from uncultured Lichenicoccus sp., assembly GCA_963693035.2. GTDB lineage: Bacteria > Pseudomonadota > Alphaproteobacteria > Acetobacterales > Acetobacteraceae > Lichenicoccus. The sequence continues at coordinate 466,439 of CAXMMQ010000007.1, read as the reverse complement.
GGCCGATATCCTGCTGCGGCCGGTGCCGATCCTCTCGCGCGAGGCGCAGGCCTTCGGCCGGCTCAACGACGCCTTCCGCGAAGGGCTTGCCGACCTGGTGGCGGCCGACGTGCTGCGCCCGCCGCAGATCGTCCCGCTCGACGAGCTGCCGGAGCAGACCCGGTTCGCCGGCGCCGACCTCGCGCCGGACGTGCAGCTCCGGCGCGTCCATCTTGCGGCAGGCCTGGACGTGCCGTTCGAGGACCGCATCCTGGCCGCGACGCATGACGGGATGCTGTCGTTCCCAAGTCCGGTCGACGGGCGGCCGCTGCGCTGCCAGGGCAGCCTCTACATCGACGATTTCCGCATCGCCTACCGCTTTGCGGACATCGCCGCCGGCCTCGCCTTCTACGTCATCGCCTCCGACCACTACTTCAGGACGGTGGCGCTGTACGTGCCGGCCAACGACCTCCTGGTGGTCCCCGACCAGTGGGGCCGGCACCTGCTCGGCGTGTACTTCGCGCCCGGCGTCGAGCGCCGCCTGGTCCGGCACGCGCTGCTCTGCGGCGCCGCACTGGTGCCGTATCTCGCGCGTGGCGCCACCCGCATCGCCAGCGTGCTGCGCGGCGCGCCGGGCACCCATCTGGGCCACCAGCTCTGGAACGAACTCTCCGGCATCGAGCACCTGCTCAGCGCAGCACCCGGCACGCTGCTGCCGGAATGGATCGTGCCGGGGCCACGCCACGCCATCGAGCTCTGGGGCGCCACCGACGTGGTGTTCCCAGAACTGCGGCACCGGATCAACCGGGCGTTCGTCTCCGGCGCCGATGTGCTGCCCTACCTCTACCGGGAGGGCGTGTGCGCGGTGCGGATGACGCGCGAGCGGGTGTCGGCCCGGTTGCGGCGCCGGCTGCAGCGCCTGGCGCGCAACGACGCGGCCTATACCGAGGCGGAGCTGCTGGCCCGGGCGTCGCACCGCAAGGCGGCGGCGGTGATCGTGCTCGGGCTGCGCGTCGAGAACCGCACGATGGTGGATCTCACGCGGTTCTTTGCGGATGCGATCGCGATGATCGCGCAGCGCTGGCCGGGCTCGACGGTGGTCATCGACGGGCATAATTGCTGGCAGGCGGATGCGGCGCAGGGCAGCGCGCAGCCGATCCAGAGTCATGGCGAATGGATGGCGGCAATCCCGCCATTGCAGGTCGAGCGCGCGATCGCGGCCGATCTGCGTGCCGCCGCCGGCATGCTCGACGTGTGCATCGTCGACACGCTTGGCGCGCCGCTGTCGCACAGCCTCGCATGGGCGCAGCTCAGCGACGGTTTTCTCTCGATCTGGGGGGCGAGCCTGGCGAAGTTCCGCTGGGTCTGCAACAAGCCCGGCCTGGTCATCACCAGCCGCGCCAACCTGCTGGAGCGCGGCGACCTGCATATCTACGATGCGCCGCGCTACATGGAGCTGCCGACGACGCTGCTGTTCACCGACAGGGATGCCGTCGAGGACGATGCGGATGCGCCGAAGCTGGTGCCGGTCTCCAGGGACGATCCGCTGTTCGCGAACTTCCGGGCCGATCATGCACGGGTGCTGGCGCAGTTCGCCGGTCTCATCGACGCGCAGCTTGCGACGAGAGAATGTGCACCGGCGGCCTCGATACGCTAGAACATCATGCAGGCATCGCCGGGTACAGGCAGTCCATGGTTTCGCGTATCGCGATCATCGGCGCGGGCTGGTACGGCTGCCATATCGGCCTGTCGCTCAAGCTGCTCGGCTTCGACGTCACCGTCTTCGAGCAGCATGCGCGCCCGCTGCACGAAGCGTCCGGCAACAACCAGTTCCGCCTGCATCTGGGCTTCCACTATCCGCGCCATCACCAAACCCGCGTGCAGTCGCGCGACGGCTTCATGCGCTTCATGGAGCGCTACCCGTATCTCAGCCGCGAGGTGGTGGAGAACATCTACGCGGTGCCGAGTGTCGAGAGCCTGATCGACTTTCCGACCTATCGCCTGATCATGACCTCGTCCGGGATCGACTATCGCGAGGTCGCGACCGCCTCGGTGCCGATTATCGAGGTGATGGGACTGATCCAGACCGGCGAGCGCGTGCTGCTGATCGAGCAGGCGCGCCGCTATTTCGCGGGCGCGCTCGCAGGCAGCCTGGTGCTCGGCCACCATGTCGGCAGCATTGAGCACGAAGCAAGCTGCGTTCGTGTCGAGGGTGCCGCGTTCGACCTGCTGGTCGATGCGAGCTGGGGACAGAAATCCGCTTTGCCCGCCGGCTTCTTCTACGAGCCCACCATCCTGCTGTACTACGAGACCGATCGTCCGTTTCCTGCCATCACTCTGGTCGATGGCCCGCTCTGCTCCGTGTATCCGACCGAGGATCCGAGCATCTACACGCTCTCCTCGGTGCCGCACACGCCGCTCGGCCATACCATGTCGGCGGCCGGCGCGCGCCTGATCCGCGACAGCGTGTCGTCGGACCTCGTGCATGCGAAGCGGGTCGCGATGGAGGCGCAGATCTTGCGCTACCTGCCGGGCTTCAGGCAGAGCTTCCGCTTCGTCGGACCGCAGATGGCCATCAAGACCAAGCCGATCGGCAGCTTCGACGATCGTTCGTGCTCGGTGATCCGACATGGACGGGTGTTCCAGGTGATGTCGGGCAAGATCGACACCATCTTCTTCGCGATGGAGCGCATCCTCTCCTTCATCGAGGCATCGCAGACGCATGCGGTGATGCCGCTGCAGAGCCCGCTGCGGCAGGACATCCTCGATCGCGGCCTGGTCACGCATGCGCTCTGAGGATGCAGCGCGCGACGCCCTGATCGGGCATACCGGGTTCGTGGGCTCGAACCTGCTGCGCCAGCGCGGGTTCGCGTCGACCTACAACTCCGCGACCATCGGCGACATCGACGGTCAGCGTTTCGATGCGGTGGTCTGCGCGGGTGCGGCCGCGGTGAAATGGTGGGCGAACCAGAACCCGGAGCAGGACCGGCTGCGCATCGAGGCGCTGATGCGTCACCTGGACACCATCGCGGCTACCCACTTCACCCTGATCTCGACGATCGATGTCTATGACAGGCCGGTCGCGGTCGACGAGACTGACCAGCCGGACCCGGCGCTGCTGCATGCGTATGGCCGCAACCGCCTGATGCTGGAGCGCCATGTCGCGGATCGCTTCGCTGATCGCCTGATCGTGCGGCTGCCGGGCCTGTTCGGGCCCGGGCTGAAGAAGAACGTCATCCATGACCTCATGCACGGCGAGCGGCTGGGGGCGATCAACCCGGCCTCGACGTTCCAGTGGTATCCGCTCGACCGGCTCGCGGCCGACCTCGCGCGCGCGCGCGGCCTGGGATTCAATCTGCTCAACCTTGCGACCGCACCGCTCGACACGGCGACTTTAAGCGGGGGCCTGTTCAGGAACCTCGCGATCGGGGCGCAGGCGGCAGCCCCCGTTACCTACGACATGCGGACCCGGCACGCAGCGTCGTTCGGCGGCGCGAACGGGTTCGTCATGGATGCGGCGGCGGTGCTGGATGCGCTCGCACGCTTCGTCGGCCGGGCGGCGGCGTGCGCCGCCTAGGGGTCTCGAACCTGGCCTGGAGTGCTGGTCCGGACCGGCAGGCGCTGGCGCTGGCGCTGCTGGCGCGGCACGGGGCCGCAGGCGTGGAAGTAGCACCAACCCGGATCGCCGACTGGGACGCGCTTACGCCCCGGCGGCTGCTCGCGTTCCGCGCCGCGTGCCAGGCGGAGGGGCTGGTGGTCAGTTCCCTGCAGGCGATCTTCTATGGCTGCCCGGACGCGGCCCTCCTCGGCGACGTCCCGGCCTTCGATGCCATGCGGGAGCAGGTCAGGCGCGTGGCGGGGATCGCCGCGATGCTGGGCGCCGGGGTCGCGGTGTTCGGCGCGCCGCGGCACCGCCTGCGCGGTGCGATGACGCAGCCGGCGGGGATGGCGCTGGCTTCGGACCGGCTCGGCTTGCTTGCCGAACTCGCTGCGGCCGGCGGCATGGTGCTGGCGATCGAACCGGTGCCTGCGGCCTACGGTGCGGATTTCCTCACCCATGCGCAGGAGGTGATCGATCTCGTGCGCCGATTGGATCATCCCGGCGTGCGTGTGCATCTCGACACCGCCTGCGTGGCACTCGCCGGCGACGATCCCGCGTCTGCGATTCTGGCGGCCGGCCCGCTGCTGGCGCACTACCACATGGCCGAGCCGCGGCTCGGCGGGTTCGCGGCGCCGGCGCTCGATCATGCCGGCGCGGCGCGGGCGCTGGATGCTGCGGGCTATGCCGGCTGGCTGGTCATCGAGATGCTGTCCGACGCGAACGGCGAAGAGCCCGAACTGGACGCCATCGCCGCGGCGCTCGCCTGTGCCGGCAGCCTCGAATCATAGGACGGGATCGGTTGCGCCGGTCCGCCGGCCAGGCCCGCCTCGTCGGGTTGCACGGCCGGCCCGCCTGTGCTCTAAGCCGCGGCTTCCCTGCCGGAGCGTGGCATCGCTCCGGCTATACCCATGTCCAAGGCGGGGTGACCCGCATGCGGACGGCAGGCAGCGGACGTCCGCTCCCGGCTCGGGTTGAACACATCCGAAGGGAGCAACCATGCCATTCTACGAGTGCGTGCTGATCGCACGCAACGACGTCACGCAGCAGCAGGTCGAGGGTGTCGCCGACACCGTCGCGACCCAGCTCGAAGGCGAGGGCGGCAGCATCCAGAAGCGCGAATACTGGGGACTGCGCAGCCTGGCCTACCGCATCAAGAAGAACCGCAAGGGGCACTACATGCTCCTGGGTCTTGATGCGCAGCCGGCCTCGATCAACGAGATGGAGCGCCAGCTCAACCTCAACGAGGACGTGCTGCGCTTCATGACGATCCGCATCGAGGCGATCGACGAGGCGCCATCGGCGATCCTCAGCCGCAAGAGCGACGACCGCGAGCGCGGCTTCCGCGGACCCAAGCCCGCCGGACGCTTCGATAGCGGCCGCAAGCGTGGCTATGACGACCGCGAGGAATTCCGCGCACGCGGCGAGGGCGAGGAGCGTCCGCGCGGCCGCTCCGAGCTGGCGGAAACGGAGTAAGGCACGATGTCCGAAGCAACCGACGTCAACCCGTCGCAGCGGCGCACCGCCGTCGGCGCCCGCCGGCCGTTCTACCGCCGCCGCAAGTCCTGCCCGTTCTCCGGACCGAACGCGCCGAAGATCGACTACAAGGACGTGCGCCTGCTGTCGCGCTTCCTGTCGGAGCGCGGCAAGATCGTACCGAGCCGGATCACCGCCGTCTCGGCCAAGAAGCAGCGCGAGCTGGCGCAGGCGATCAAGCGCGCCCGCTTCCTGGCCCTGCTGCCGTACATCCTGAGCTGAGGGGACAGGCACATGGCCGCAACCGAAGTCATTCTGCTCCAGCGCGTCGAGAAGCTGGGCCAGATGGGCGAGATCGTGAAGGTCAAGCCGGGGTTCGCCCGCAACTACCTGCTGCCCGAGGGCAAGGCGATCCGCGCCAACACGCATAATCGCGAGCGTTTCGAGCGCGAGCGGGTGCAGCTCGAGGCGCAGAACATCAAGCGCCGCGAAGAGGCCGAGCGGCTCGCCGAGCGCGTCGGCGGCATGGCGGTGGTGATCATCCGGCAAGCCGGCGATAGCGGCAGCCTGTATGGCTCGGTGACGCCGCGCGACATCGCGGTGGCCACCACCGGGGGCGGACTGTCTGTCGACCGCCAGCAGGTTCAGCTCGACCAGCCGATCAAGACGCTCGGCCTGTCCGAAGTGCGCGTGGTGCTGCATCCCGAGGTGGTGATCCGCGTCACCGTCAACGTCGCCCGCTCCCCCGAGGAGGCCGAGCGCCAGGCTCGCGGCGAGCATGTCGGGCGGGACCAGGACGACGACGAGGACGAGATCGAGGAGATCGAGCTCCCCCAGGCCGGCGGCTTCGACCCGACCGCCTGAGGTCACGCGCGATGCGGAACGAGGCCCCGGGGGATGCACCGGGGCCTTTTTCATGTCTCCCGCCATTCGATCAGCGAATCTTTATCGGACAAGGGCTTGCGTGGCTTCCATTCTCTGCCGGGCGTTCAGGACGGAGGTGGATGGCATGTCGGCGACGCTTGACGCGATCATGAAGCGCTTCATCCGGCATGGCGTGCTCGACGTGCGCTATCCCGACGGCAGCACGCGCCGCTATGGCACACACGGTCCGCAGGCCGGCCTGTGGATCGAGACGCGCCGCGCCGAGTTCGGGCTGGTGCTGAATCCGGGCCTGCTGATGCCGGAAGCCTACATGGAGGGCGGCCTGCGTCCGATGGGCTGCAGCCTGTATGGGCTGATGGAAGTCCTGATGATGAACGTGCGGAACGCGGCGCACCCGGCGATGCGGGTCGTCGCGCGTCTGCGCCATCTGCGCCGGGCCTGGTCGCAGTTTAATCCGGCGTCGCGCTCGCGCCGCAACGTGGCCCATCACTACGACCTCAATGGCCGGCTCTATTCCCTGTTCCTGGACCGCGACCGGCAATATTCCTGCGGCTACTTCGCCCAGGGGGACGAGAGCCTCGACGCGGCGCAGGAGGCCAAGAAGCACCACATCGCGGCCAAGCTGAAGCTCGATCGTCCCGGCCTGCGGGTGCTCGACATCGGCAGCGGCTGGGGCGGCATGGCGCTGACGCTGGCACGCGACTACGGCGCGCGGGTCACCGGCATCACGCTGTCGACGGAACAGCTCGAGGCGGCGCGGGCGCGGGCGTTGGCCGAGGGGATGCAGGACCGGGTGCGGTTCGAGCTGATCGATTATCGCGACCTGCGCGAGCGCTATGACCGCATCGTCTCGATCGGCATGTTCGAGCATGTCGGCATCACGCATTACGGCGAGTTCTTCGCCCGCCTGCGCGACAGCCTGACCGAGGACGGGGTGGCGCTGATCCACTCGATCGGCCGCGCGGACGGACCCAGTGCCACCAATGCCTGGATCGAGAAATACATCTTCCCCGGCGGCTACTCGCCGGCGCTGAGCGAGACCACCGCGGCGATCGAGCAGTCCGGACTCTGGATCACCGATATCGAGGTGCTGCGGCTGCATTATGCCCGCACCATCGCGCACTGGAGGCGTCGCTTCGCCGCCAACCGCGCCGCGATCGCGGCACTCTATGACGAGCGCTTCTGCCGCATGTTCGAGCTGTATCTGGTGTCGGCGGAACTCGCCTTCCGCCGGCAGATGCAGATGAATTTCCAGATCCAGCTTACGCGGGATCCGACCGCGGTGCCGCTGACGCGAGACTACATGCTCGATGCGGAGCGGCAGGCGCAGGTCGCGGCCGAAACGGTGACGGACGCTGTCCAGGCCTGAGGGGACTCAGAGCTTTCCGGGCGGAGCCTGCGGCCAGAGCGCCAGGGCGAACTGCGCCACCTGTTCCAGCTTCGCGCGCGTGGCGCCGTCGCGGGCCAGGGTGGAGAGGCCCTGGATCACCGTCATGACATAGGCGGCCAGGATGGTCCGGTCCGTCGCCGGAGGAAGTCTCCCGGCCTTGATGTCGTCCGAGATCCTGTCGCGCAGCGCGGTCTCGATCTCGCGCCGGATCGCCGCCAGTTCCTCCCGCACATCGTCGGCCTCGGCAGAGACGGCAATCGCCGAACTGGCCAGCAGGCAACCGGCCGGCGTGTCGGTGCCGGTGAAGGCGATGGCCGCCCCCTCGACCAGGGTGCGAGCCGCCGTCGCCGCGTTCGGTGCCTGCGCGATCACCGCGACCGGCGTCTGCGGCTGCGTCAGGTAGCGCCGGACCGCGGCACGGAACAGGCCCTTCTTGTCGCCGTACGCGGCATAGATGCTCGGCGAGGTGACGCCCATCGCGCGCGTCAGCTCGGCCAGCGAGGTCGCCTCGTAGCCGTGCCGCCAGAACAGCAGCATGGCCGGCTCCAGGGCGGCTTGCGGATCGAACGAGAGCGGCCGGCCGGTCTTCCGCACCGAGGGCTGCGAGGCTTTCATGCCAATCAATATGAAACTCTTGACGACGGCATGCAAGCGATGTCAGGTGTTCCGTATCGCCCATTACGAAAGTACGGATCATGCCCCTGACCGACTACCGCACGCTTGGCCGCTCCGGCCTCGGCGTCAGCCCGCTCGCCCTCGGCACCATGACGTTCGGTGTCGCGCGCTGGGGTTCGGACGAGACCGCCAGCCGCGCGATCTTCGACGCCTACGTGGACGCCGGCGGCAACTTCATCGATACCGCCGATGTCTATGCCGGAGGTCGTGGCGAGACGATGTTGGGCGGCTTCATCGCCGACCGGTCGCTGCGTGACCGGCTCGTCATCGCGACCAAGTCGGGATTCGCGAAGGTCGAGGGTCCGCATGCGGGCGGCAACGGCGCGAAGCACGTTTATGCAGCCCTGGAAGGGTCGCTGCGCCGTCTGCGTACCGACTTTATCGACCTGTACTGGCTGCACGTCTGGGACGGCGTGACCCCCGCAGAGGAAGTGCTCGAGACGATGGCAGCGCTCGTGCGGGCCGGCAGGATACGTTACTGGGGCATATCGAACACGCCCGCCTGGTATATCTCCAGGCTTGCCACCCTGGCGGCGGCACGCGGCGTGCCGGGCCCGATCGCGATGCAGTTCTTCTATTCATTGGTCAATCGCGATGTGGAGGACGAGCACATCCCGCTCGCAGACGAGTTCGGCATGGCGATGGTGCCGTGGTCGCCACTCGCCTTCGGGCTCCTCACCGGCAAGTACGACCGTGCCACGGTCGAAGCGGCCGGACCACGCGGCGCCGGTCTGCCGAAGGATGCGGCCGGCTCCGGTGCGCTGCGGCCAGCCGGCGACAGGCGCCTGGACGGCGCCAATCCGTTCGGCGACAGCCTGTTCACCGCGCGCAACTGGGATATCGTGGAGGCGGTGCGCGGGGTTGCGGCCGAGATCGGTCACTCGCCGGCCCGGGTGGCGCTGGCCTGGCTGTTCGGCCGCCGCGCCGTGGCGTCCACCCTGATCGGCGCGAGCAGGGTGGAACAGATCTCGGACAATATCGCGGCCCTCGCGCTGGTGCTGCCACCGGAACATCGTGCGGCGCTCGATGCTGTGAGCAGGGCCGCCGAACCGCGCCTGCTCTACGGCCTGTCGCGGATGCCGATGCGCCAGCACGCGGTGTTCGGCGGCAGCAGCGTGCGGTCGGCGGCGGAACCCGGCAGCCGCTGACTGCCGGCCACCGGTCCTTTACGCCGCCTTTATGCCCGCGGCGCAGGGTCCGCATGGCGATTTTACGGGCGGCGGCCCTAGTGCTGTCCAGCGTCTCACTGCTGGAAAGACAGCAACCATGTTCGACATCCTGCTGCTGCTCCTCGGGGCCGGCTGCATCCTGCTGATGGACGGCTATGCGTCCCTCTGCGCGCGGATCTGAGCCCTGGAGATGAGCCAATGACACTCGACCTGCTGCTCGGCGCCGTCACCTCGCTCGGCCTGCTCGGCTACCTGGTCTGGGCGCTGATCCGTCCCGAAGATTTCTGAGAATCCTTCCAAGGACATGCACATGACCATCAACGGCCTGGCGCAGATGGCGCTGGTGCTGGCTGTCGTGCTCGCGCTCGCGGGCCCGGTCGGCCGCTACATCGCCGCCATCCTGAGCGGCGAGCGAACGTTCCTCTCTCCCGTCCTCGCCCCGGTCGAGCGCGGCACCTATGCAATCCTCGGAATCGACCCCGCGAAAGGCATGGGCTGGCGCAGCTATGTCTCGGCGGTATTGTTGATGAACGCGGTGCATTTCGCGCTGCTGTACGCGATCCTGCGGCTGCAGTTCTACCTGCCGTTCAACCCGCAGGCGATCACCGGCATGCCGCCCGGGCTCGCCTTCAATACCGCCGCGTCGTTCGTCACGAACACCAACTGGCAGGCCTACACGCCGGAGAGCGGCATCTCGAACGGTGCGCAGATGCTGGGGCTCACCGTGCACATGTTCGTCTCGGCCGCCACCGGTATCGCGGTCGCGGTCGCGGTGATCCGCGCATTTGCCGCCGGCGGGGTGCAGACGCTCGGCAATGCCTGGGCCGACATCACCCGCGCCATGCTCTACCTGCTGCTGCCGCTGACGGTGGTGTTCACCATCATCCTGATGGCCAGCGGCGCGCCGCAGACGCTGCTCGCCGATGCCCAGGTCACCACCCTCGAGGGCGCCACCCAGACCATCGCGCGCGGGCCGGTCGCCTTCCAGGAGGCGATCAAGCTGCTCGGGACCAACGGCGGCGGCTTCTTCAATGCCAACAGCGCGCATCCGTTCGAGAACCCGACCGCGCTGACCTGCGCGATCGAGACCATCATGCTGCTGATGATCCCGTTCGCGCTGACCGCCACCTTCGGCCGCATGGTCGGCCATCCGGCGCAGGGCCGCGCGCTGCTCTGGGCGATGGCGCTGATCCTCGGTTTCGGCGCGCTCGGCTGCTACGCCGCCGAGATGTCCGGCACGACGATGCTGCACGCCTTTGGCGTGAACCAGGCGCTCGGCAACATGGAAGGCAAGGAAATGAGGTTCGGCAGCGCGCTCACCACGCTGCTGAATGTCGGCGCCACCGGCACCTCGACCGGCGCCGTCGCCGGCTTCACCGACAGCTTCACGCCGCTCGGCGGCCTGATCCCGCTGTTCCTGATGCAGCTCGGCGAAATCACCCCGGGCGGCATCGGGTCCGGGCTCTATTTCATGATCGTGTTCGCGCTGCTCTCGGTGTTCGTCGCCGGCCTGATGGCAGGCCGCACGCCGGAATATCTCGGCAAGAAGGTGCAGGCGCGCGAGGTCAAGCTGGCGATGCTGGCTTTCCTGATCCTGACCGCGTGGATCCTGTCGGGAACCGCTTTGTCGCTGCTGCTGCCTGCGGGTGTCGCCGCACTTGCCAACGCAGGGCCGCACGGGCTGACCGAGATGCTGTACGCCTGGACGTCGGCCACCCAGAACAACGGCTCGGCGATGGCGGGCATCACCGCCACCGGTCCGCTGCTCGCGTACGGGCAGGCCTTCGCCATGCTGTGCGGCCGCTTCGGGGTCATGGTGCCGGTCCTGGCGATCGCCGGCTCGCTTGCCGCCAAGCCCAAGCTGCAGGCGACGTCGGGCACGTTCCCCACCACCGGACCGCTGTTCGTCGGCCTGCTGATCGGCGTCATCATCATCCTGGGCGGCCTGCAGTTCATGCCGGCCGATGCGCTCGGGCCGCTCGCGGAACATTTCGCGATGCGCGCCGGCGCGACCTATTGAGGGCTGAGACAATGTCCACAACTACCAGTAACCAGAACGGCGAGATCAAGCTGTTCGACGGTGCGATCGTCGGCCGCGCCGTGCGCGACGCCTTCAGCAAACTCAACCCGCGCCAGCTGATGCGCAACCCGGTCATCTTCGTCACCGAGATGGTGGCGATCCTGACCACCGTGCTCGGCGTGCGCGACCTGTTCGTGCACATCCCGGGCAACCCGGCGTCGTTCGCGCTCGCGATCGCCGCCTGGCTGTGGCTGACCGTGCTGTTCGCGACGTTCGCCGAAGCGGTCGCGGAAGGCCGCGGCCGGGCGCGCGCGGAGAGCCTGCGCCGCTCGCGGACCGAGATGGTCGCCAAGCACCTGCCGAACCCGGACGATCCCGCGCTCTGGCGGCAGCGTCCGGCCTCCGACCTGCGCCGCGGCGACGTCGTCCTGGTCGAGACCAATGATCTCGTGCCGCTCGACGGCGAGATCATCCAGGGCATCGCCTCGGTCAACGAAAGCGCGATCACCGGCGAGAGCGCGCCGGTGATCCGCGAGGCCGGCGGCGACCGCTCGGCGGTGACCGGCGGCACCCAGGTGGTGTCCGATTTCCTGGTGGTGCGCATCACCGCCGATCCGGGCCAGACCTTCATCGACCGCATGATCCGCCTGGTCGAGGGCGCCGAGCGTCGCAAGACGCCGAACGAGATCGCGCTCGACATCCTGCTGGCGGGCCTGACCATCGTGTTCCTGTTCGCGGTCACCACGCTGGTCGGCTTCGGGCACTATTCCTCGACCCTGCTGCCGGTGCCGATCCTGGCGGCGCTGCTGGTGACATTGATCCCGACCACCATCGGCGGCCTGCTGTCGGCGATCGGCATCGCGGGGATGGACCGGCTGATCCGCTTCAACGTGATCGCGACCTCCGGGCGCGCGGTCGAGGCGGCCGGCGACGTCGATACGCTGCTGCTCGACAAGACCGGCACCATCACCTTCGGCAACCGCATGGCGGCCGGGTTGTACCCGGTGCCGGGCGTCGACGAGCGCCGGCTGGCGGAAGCCGCCGTGATGGCATCGCTCGGCGACGACACGCCGGAGGGCCGCTCCATCCACGCCTACGTCGCCGACCGGCACGGCATCCGTCCGGTCACGCCGAACGACGCGGTTCCGGTGCCGTTCTCGGCCAACACCCGGCTGTCCGGCCTGGATGCTGATGGCCGGTCCTGGCGCAAAGGGGCGGTGGACAGCGTGCTGCGCATGATCGGGCAGGGCACGCCGCCGGCCGCCTTCGCCAACGCGGTGGACCGCATCGCGCGCGCCGGCGGCACGCCGCTCGCGGTGACCGAGGATGGTGCGCTGCTCGGCGTCGTCGAACTCAAGGACGTGGTCAAGCCAGGCATACGCGAGCGCTTCGCGCAGCTTCGCCAGATGGGCATACGCACCGTCATGGTGACCGGCGACAACCGGGTGACGGCGGCGGCGATCGCGGGCGAGGCAGGGGTGGACGATTTCATCGCCGAGGCCACGCCGCAGGACAAGCTCGGCTATATCCGTTCGGCGCAGGCCGAAGGCCGGATGGTCGCGATGTGCGGCGACGGCACCAACGACGCGCCCGCCTTGGCGCAGGCGGATGTCGGTGTCGCGATGCAGACCGGCACCCAGGCGGCACGCGAGGCGGCGAACATGGTCGATCTCGACAGCGATCCCACCAAGCTGATCGAGGTGGTCGAGATCGGCAAGCAGCTGCTGATCACGCGCGGCTCGCTCACCACGTTTTCCATCGCCAACGACATCTCGAAATACTTCGCGATCCTGCCGGCAATCTTCGTTGCGACCTATCCCGGGCTAGCGGTGCTGAACATCATGCGCCTGTCGACGCCGCAGAGCGCCATCATGTCGGCGGTGATCTTCAACGCGGTGGTAATCGTGGCACTCGTGCCGCTCGCCCTGCGCGGCGTGAAGTTCCGTCCGGTGAGTGCGACGCAACTGCTGCGGCGCAACCTGCTGGTGTACGGGCTCGGCGGCCTGCTGGTGCCGTTCGTCGGCATCAAGGCGATCGACCTGCTGCTCACCGCCCTTCATATCTTTGCCTGAGGAGAACATGATGCTTGAGCATCTGCGTCCCGCCGTCTCGCTGGTGGCCCTGTCCACCGTCTTCTTCGGTCTCGCCTGTCCGCTCGCCTTTGTCGCGGCTGGCCATGTGGCGCCCAATCTGGCGCAAGGCAGCCTCGTCATGCGCGACGGCCGCCCGGTCGGGTCCGCGCTGATCGGCCAGAACTTCACCAGCCCGCGCTACCTGCACGGCCGCCCGTCGGCGATCACCGGCACCGATGCCAAGGGCAACACGATCCCGGCGCCGTATGACGCCAGCACCTCGTTGGCGTCCAACCTGGCGCCGACCTCAAAGGCGCTGCACGACCGGATCGCGACCGATCTCGCAGCCTTGGGTAAGCGCGGCGTCGCACCCGGCGCGGTGCCGGTGGATGCGATCACGGCCTCCGGGTCCGGCCTCGATGCCGACATCTCGCCGGACTACGCGCTGCTGCAGGCGCGGCCGGTGGCGGTGGCGCGCGGGTTGCCCGAAGCCAGCGTGCGCAGCGTCATCGAGGCCGAGATCCAGCCGCGCACCTTCGGCCTGTTCGGCGAGCCGCGGGTCAACGTGCTGCGGGTGAACCTGGCGCTTGACCGGTTGCCGCCCGGCGCGCAGCACGGCACGCCCGGGCAGGTCGCCGGCGTGCTGCACTGAGCTCGCGTCGCAGGTTATGCTGCCGGGATGCCCCTCGCCACCGATGACCGGCCGGACCCCGACACGCTTGCCCAGGCTTCGCTGCGTGACGCCCGCGCCCGGCTGAAGATCTTCCTCGGCGCCGCACCCGGCGTCGGCAAGACCTACGAGATGCTGGTGCAGGCGCGGCGCCGGCAGGCCGAGGGCGTCGATGTGGTGGCGGGCTACATCGAGACGCACGGCCGCGCGGAGACCGCCGCCCAGATCGGCACGCTGCCGGTGCTGCCGCGACGCATCATGCCCTATCGCGGCCAGTCGCTGGAGGAGTTCGACCTCGACGCGGCACTGGCCCGCCAGCCGGCGCTGCTACTGGTCGACGAACTGGCGCATCGCAACGCGCCGGGCAGCCGGCATGCGCGGCGTTGGGAGGATGTGGCCGAGCTGCTCGCCGCCGGCATCCCGGTCTGGACCACGCTCAACATCCAGCATCTCGAAAGCCTCAACGACAGCGTGGCGCGCATCACCGGGGTGCGGGTGAGCGAAACGCTGCCCGACCATGTGCTGGAGCTCGCCGACGAGATCGAGCTGGTGGATCTCTCTCCCGGCGACCTGCGCGCGCGGCTCTCGGGCGGCCAGGTCTATCGCCCGGACATGGCCAAGCGGGCACTGGACGGCTTCTTCCGCGAGGGCAACCTGCAGGCGCTGCGCGAGATCGCGCTGCGCCGCGCCGCCCAGCATGTCGATGCCGGCCTGCTCGACTACATGCGGCTCAACGCCATCGCGGGACCCTGGCCCGCCGGCGAGCGCATCCTGGCCCTGGTCGGCCCGAATGGCGGCAAGGCGGTGGTGCGGCACGCCAAGCGTCTGGCGGATGCGCTGCGGGCACCCTGGATCGCGCTGCATGTCGAGGGTGCCGTGGCGTCGGGAGAGGAGCAGCAGGCGCTGGTGCTGGCGGCCGAGCTGGGTGCGGAGATCGAAAGCCGGGGCGGCGAGGGGGTGGCGCGCGCGGTCCTCGAGGTCAGTCGCTCGCGCAATGTCAGCCAGATCGTCACCGGGCGCTCCCCCGCGCCGAAGGCGGCGCTGGCGCGGCTGCTGCGACGCGACCTCGCCACCGCGTTGCTGCGCCTCGCCCCCGACTACACGCTGCATGTCGTGCCGACCGCGCCGGGTCGTCCGCGGCGGCTGGCGGCGCGCGAACTCGGCTGGCTGCCCTGGGCGATCTCGACCACGCTGGTGGCGGTCGTGATCGGCCTGGGCGAGCTGTTCAGCCGGTGGCTGGAGCACGAGGCGCTCGGCATGCTGTTCCTGGCCGCGGTGGTGGCGGCCGCCAGCCTGTACGGCCTGCGCATCGCGCTGTTCACCGCAACGATCTCGTTCCTGTCCTGGAACTTCCTGTTCATCCCGCCCCTGTACAAGCTCACCATCTACGAGCCGCGCGATGGGATCGCCATCGTGGTGTTCGCGGGCGTTGCGTCCACCACCGGCATCCTGGCCAGCCGGCTGCGGGCGGCGGCGCACGCGGCGCAGAGCCGGATCGAGGGGCTGCGCCGGATCGGGGCGTTCAGCCGCGCCTTTGGCATGGCGCGCACCGAGCCGGACCTGCGCGAGGAGATCGTGCGCCAGGGCGCGCTGATCGCGGGGGCGGCAATCTTCCTGTCGGCCAACAGCTCGACGTCGCCCTCGACGCTGGGTGCCGCCGGAGAGGCGCAGGACCTGCTCAACATACGCAACGCCTATCCGCCGGCGGACACCATGGACGAGGGAAGCTGGGCGGCGGCGCACCGGGCCTACAGCCGTGGCGAGCCGACCGGGCGCGGCACCGCCACATTGCCGTTCGCGGCCTGGCGGTTCCTCCCGTTGCGGATCTCCAGAAAAGAGGACGACAAGGGCGAGCGCCATGTGCTCGGGCTGCTCGGCGTGCAGCCGGCAGCACCCCTCGATGCGCCGACCCTGCAGACGCTGGAGACGCTGGCCGACCAGGCGGCGGTGGCGCTCGAACGGGTGATCCTGACCGGCCGGATGGCCCGCGAGGCGGCGCGCGACGAGACCCAGAAGCTGCTGACGGCGCTGCTGAACTCGCTGTCGCACGACCTGCGCACGCCGCTGACCGGCATACGCGGCAGCGCCGAGACGCTGCGTTCGGCATGGGACCGGCTCAGCGTCGCGATACGTGCCGACCTGCTGGCGTCCATCGAGGAGGATACCGGGCGCATGACGCGCTTCCTCGCCAACATCACCGAGATCACCAGACTGGAGTCCGGCGCGGTCGCCCCGCGCATGGCCCGGGTGCAGCCGGCCGACCTAGTTTCGGCGGCGCTGGCCCGGCTGCCGCATGACGGCCGCGTCACCGTGACCACCCAGGATCGGCTGCCGATGGCGCTGGCCGATCCGCTGCTGCTCGAGCAGGTGGTGTTCAACGTGCTCGACAACGCGCTGAAATACGCGCCCGGAGCGCCGATTTCGGTCGGCATCGCGATGCGTGGCGCGGACATCGTGCTGCAGGTCGATGATGACGGGCCGGGGATCGCCGGCATCGACCTGCCGCATGTGTTCGAGAGCTTCTACCGCTCGCAGGCCGCCGGCGACCGGGTGGCGGGCGGCGTCGGCACCGGGCTGGGGCTGGCGATTGCGCGCGGCCTGATCGAGGTCATGGGCGGCCGCATCGAGGCGGCCAGCCCGCGCCCGGGGGCACCGCCCGGACATCCCGGCACACGCATGTCGCTGACCCTGCCGATGGCGCGATGAGCCCAGGATGAACACCACCGCGGACGGCAGCCTGCTGGTGCTGGTCATCGACGACGAGACCCAGATCCACCGCTTCCTGCGGCCGGCGCTGGAGGCGGCGGGCTATGCGGTCGCCATCGCCGCCACCGCCGCCGATGGGCTGCGGCTCGCGGTGCAACGGCCGCCCGACATGGTGCTGCTCGATCTCGGACTGCCAGACATGGACGGCAAGGAGGCGCTGGTGCGGCTGCGCGCATTCTCCGCGGTGCCGGTGATCGTGCTGTCGGCGCGCGACCGCGAGACCGAGAAGATCGCGGCCCTCGACGGCGGCGCCGACGACTACGTGGAAAAGCCGTTCTCGCTCGGCGAGTTGCTGGCGCGCATACGCACCGCGCTGCGACGACGCGATCGGGATGCGCCGACACCGTCTGCGGACGGGCTGATCGAGGTCGGCCCGCTATCGCTCGACATCCCGGCGCACCGGCTGCTGGTCGCGGGCGAGGCGGTCACGCTGAGCCCGCGCGAGTTCCAGTTGCTGGCCCTGCTGATGCGCCATGCCGGCAGGCTGGTCACCCATCGCCAGTTGCTGACCACGGTATGGGGTCCCGCGCATGCCGACGACGTGCAGTATCTGCGCGTCTATATCGGGCACCTGCGGCAGAAGCTTGGGGCCGGCATCGCCCCGATGATCACCACCGAGCCCGGCATCGGCTACCGGCTGGTCGCCGAGCCGGGCTGAGGAAAAATAGATGTCGGCGTAGCATTGCGCTCCACCGGCCGGCGCAGGTGTTTTGCCGGCCATCCGTATCGGTCCGACTGCGAAATCAAATCTGGGGCGGCGAAAGGAGGTCCGGCCGTCACGCTGTTCAGGCCAGAACCGCAAGCCGCAAATACAGGTCGGCTTTACAGAACGACTTTCCCCTGTAGTTTCCGTGCGACTTCGAAACTCTGCCTGCTTCGGATGAGTATCCCGCACCAAGGGTGAGCGTCATGCCAGGCCAGCCGCCGGGCTTCCGGCAACTGTTCATGTCGGTGCGTGGACCGACGTTCGTGGTGGCCTGCACTTCATTGCTGCTGTCGGTGCCGCCGCAACTCAAGGACATGTTGCAGGCGGTGGCTGACGATTTCTGGTTCAGCCTGCGTTACCAGGCTGCACTGGCGCTGGTCGCCTTGCTGGCGTGGCTCTGGGCGCGGACGGCGTTGAACGCCTGCATCGGGCGCATCCACAAGGCGCCCCGTCTGGCAGCGCGTCCCTGGGGGCCGGAGGGTCCCCGGGATGCAAACAACTGGCTGGTGCGGTTCTGGTCATGGTGGCCACGCCTCCTGTTGATGGTGGTCGGTCTGAGCGGCTGCTGCACCGCGCTGCGAAGTGGCGCATGGTCGCAGGCGTTCTTCTCGCTCGGCTGGATGGCGGTCCTGCTGGTGGTGTTCCTCTGGCGCAGGCACGTGGCCGAGGCCCTGCCGCCCGAGGCTGCGGAATGGTCGGCGCGGCCACGGGCAATCCTGGCCTATGCGCCCTGGCCGCTTCTGGCGGGCCTGTCGGCCGGTATCGGGGCGCTGGTTTTCGTCCTCGCGGCCTTCGACACCGCCACGGGGTTTGCGACCATCCGGATCGCCGACCGGATCGCGCTGGCGTTCCCCGGTCCGGCGGCGGCGCTGATCTCGCTGGCGCTGATGATCGGGCCGATCAGCTATGTCCTGATGCTGTTCGACGTCCGGTGGAAACGGTTCGGCTCGACCTGGAGCATTCCGTCGACCGGCATCCGCGTCGCCGACCTGATCAAGCCGATGACGGTCATGGTGGTCGTGGCGGTGGGCATGAGCGTCTGGTCCGCGCAACTCGACACGCATCCGGTGCGCATGATCGATGACGCCGCCTGGAACGATGCCATGCAGCCCGGAGAACGGCTGGCGCTGGAGGACGCCTTCAGATCATGGGTCGACGCCTGCGGCGGGGACAACCCGCAAGTCGTTCGCCCGGTCATCGTGGCGATCTCCGGGGGAGCCTCGCGCGCCGGCCTGTGGGGTACGCGGGTGTTGCGCGCCGTGGACAGCCTGCCGGACGGCCCCGGCAGCGGGATCCTTGCAATCAGCTCGGTGTCGGGTGGCTCGCTCGGCGCTGCCGACTACGTGGCGCGGCGGGCCGCCGCTCCGGGACCGACTCATTGCCGGTTGCGGGACTGGCACAAGGCGAAGGAGCAGGCGGATACGCTGCCGCTGGATGACGACAACGCCGCCATCGCCCATTATGGCGTCGACCTGCTCGGACCGCTGCTCGGCAACTTCCTGCTCAACGACAGCGTCCGCGCCTTGCTGGCGGGGCCGCTGCACGTCATGTCGGGCGATCTTCCGTCCGCCAGCGGCGACCGGGCCGACGCACTCGAACGTGCCTTCGAACGCGCCTTCCCGCCGCTCCATGCAGGCGAGCCGTCCCTGCAGTCGCCGATGCTCTCGCTGTTCTACGACAGGGACGCCACCCGGACGGAGAAGCGCCGCTGGGCCTGGAAGCCGGGGATGCCGGTCTGGATCTCGAACGGCACCGACGTGGAGGGTGGCGAGCGCCTGCTGACGGTGCCGGTCCGCACGATCCCGCGGGACGGCAGCAACCCGATGGAGGAACGGCTCGATCTCGTGCGGGACTGGCCGTTCGTCGGCGCACGCGACGTGCTGGGTCTGCTGCGCCGGGATATCCGGGTCTCCACGGCGGTGCATAATTCCGCACGGTTCCCGTATCTGAGCCCGACCGGCAACCTGAGGCCGGTGCCGGTGAGCAGCCCTGCCTCGGTGACGTTCGCCGAGCGCCCGGCACAGATCGCGGATGGCGGCTATTTCGAGGATTCGGGTGTGACGACGGCCTTCGAACTCGAGCAGTGGCTGGAGAAGCACGGCTGCGTTGCGTTGAAGCGGTGCAAGAACTCCGGGCTTCCCCGGATCGAGCCAATCCTTGTGGTGATCGACGCCGATGCCGAGCCGGACGTTCAGGGCGACCAGGTTCCACGCTGCGGCAGCGGGCCGACCGGCGATCCCAGGCGAACCCTGGACATGCAGGCCGCGCCGCAACTTCTCGCGCCATTGGACACGCTCTACAGCGTGCGCTCCGGCCACGGCACCTACGCCATCGAGAAGGCCCGCGAGGTGCTCTGCAACAGTCCCGGCTTCGAAGACGGTGGCGGACGCGAGGCCTTTTTCGACTTCTACCTGCACGCCGGCAAGGATGGCGGCATTCCGCTCAACTGGGTCTTGTCCCGCGAGGTCGAGCACAGGATCTGGACCAGCCTGACGGAGGCGCCCGACAATGCCGCCGAACTCCAGAAACTCAAGGGCGAGATTGACGGCAAGCCGCTCGTGAAGCAGCCGGACGCCGGAGACGCCCTGGTTGCAAATGCGGGCCCGGAGCCCCGGGCCACGCTGAAAGGCAACTGAGACGGGTGCGGACGATGGCGGCGAGGTAGCCGTAGCCGGCATTGTTGACCAGCACGTCGGCGGCGCCGAAGCGGGCCTCGGCCTGCCGCACGACGCTCCTGACCTGGGTCGGCTGGTCGACGTCGAGCGCCAACGCCAGCGCGCGATCCTCGTGCCCTTCGATCAGGTCGGCGACCTTGGCGGCGTCGCGCGCGGTCACCACCGCCCGCCACCCGCGCGCCAGCACCAGCTTGGCGAGTTCGCGGCCGAAACCGGTGGAGCATCCGGTGATCAGCCAGACCGGAGTATCCTGGGCCGTGTTTTCCTGAGCCATTGCGGCCTCCTCTGCTTGATTTCGGCGCTCAACGCCAGGCCCGGCACCGGGGTTCGGAACGCTGCGCCGCGGGCCTGACAACGGGAAGAACCGCGAACAGCCTCGCATCGCTGCCAATCAATGGAGACATGCCATGCCGTTTGCACGGATCGATCTGGCGCGCGGAAAATCCGCCGAACATCGCACCACCATGGCCGACATCGTTTACGAGGGGATCGTCGAATGCTCAAGGCGCCGGACGGCGACCGCTTCATCGTCGTCAGCTAACGCGAGCCCGAGAACCTCATCTACGACCGCCACTTCCTCGGCATGGAGCGATCGGCCGAGTTCATCCTGGTCCAGGTGACCAGCACCGTCGGCAGCACTCCTGAGCAGAATCTCTGTTTCTTCCGGCATGTCGCCGACGAACTCGGCCTCGGCCTGGACGTGCGTCCCGATGACGTGGTGGTCAACCTGGTCTTCGTGGAGCGCGCCGACTGGTCGTTCGGGAGCAGCCAACCCTGGTGATCCGCTCCCAGCCGGGAGACGTTCCGGGGGCACCGCAACCCCGGAACTGCACCGTTGCTGATACGGGCAATTGCCCTCATTATCGTGCCTGTCCTGCTCGGGGAGATGCACGATGCCGCTGGCCCGGATCGATCTGGCGCTTGGAAAGTCCGACGAGTATCGCGCAACCGTCGGCGACGTGGTGTACGAGGCGCTGGTCGGCATCCTGAAGGCGCCGAAGGACGACCGCTTCCAGGTTATCGCCGAGCACGCCCCGAGGAACCTTGTGTTCGATCCGAGCTTCTTCGGCATCGAGCGCTCGCCCGACTGCATCTTCATCCAGCTCACGCTCGCCGCCGGTCGCAGCACCGGGCAGAAGCAGGACTTCTATCGCCAGGTTGCCGACGAACTGCACCGCCGGCTCGGCCTGCGCCGCGAGGACGTGTTTATCAGCCTGGTCGCGACCGAGCGCGAGGACTGGTCGTTCGGCAATGGCGAGGCCTCGCTGGTCAAATGAGGCATGATCCCGCCGGCCACCGGCCTGAAGCGGCGTCCTATGCCTGGGTAATCGCCGGCGTCACCTTCCTGGTGCTGCTGATCGGCGCCGGCATCCGGGCCACCCCCGGCGTGCTGATCCTGCCGCTGGAGCACGAGTTCGGCTGGACCGACGCGCAGATCAGCAGCGCGGTCGCCATCAATATCCTGCTCTACGGCCTGATGGGGCCGTTCGCCGTCGCAATCATGGAGCGCTTCGGCATGCGCCGGACGGTGTGCGGCGCCCTGCTGCTGCTGGCGGCCGGCGTCGGGTTGACCATGCTGATGCGCAATGTCTGGCAGCTCAGGCTGCTCTGGGGGCTGGTCGTCGGCGCCGGCAGCGGGATGGTGGCGATGGTGCTCGGCGCCACCGTCGCCGAGCGCTGGTTCGTCCGCCGTCGCGGGCTGGTGCTCGGGCTGCTGACGGCGAGCGGCGCCACCGGACAGCTCGTCTTCCTGCCGCTGCTGGCCACCCTGGCGACGCGGTTCGGCTGGCGCTCGGTTTCTGCGACGGTGGCATGCTGCGCCCTGGCGCTGCTGCCGCTGGTGGCATGGCTGCTGCGCGACCGCCCCGCAGACCTTGGCCTTGCACCTTATGGGGGCACCGCAATCGAGCCGCGCATCGTCGATCTGCAGAACCCCGTGCTGCGCACCCTGCGGGCGCTGGGCCGAGCGATGCAATCGCGTGATTTCTGGCTGCTCGCCGGCAGCTTCTTCGTCTGCGGGGCGTCGACCAACGGGCTGATCGGCACCCACCTGATCGCCGCCTGCAGCGACCACGGTATCCCGCCGGTCCGCGCGGCGGGGTTGCTCGCGATGATGGGGATCTTCGATTTCTTCGGCACCACCGGCTCCGGCTGGCTGACCGATCGCCATGACAGCCGGATGCTGCTGTCCTGGTACTACGGGCTGCGCGGCCTGTCGCTCATCTTCCTGCCATTCTCCCAGTACAACCTCGCCGGCCTGTCGCTGTTCGCGGTGTTCTACGGGCTGGACTGGATCGCGACGGTGCCTCCCACCGTTCGCCTTGCCGAGCAGTGCTTCGGCCGCGAGAACGCCGCCCTGATGTTCGGCTGGATCGCGTTCGCGCACCAGTTGGGCGGCGCCACCGCGGCCTGGGCCGCCGGCAGCCTGCGCACGGCGCAGGGCAGCTACCTGAGCGCCTTCATTGCCGCCGGCCTGGTGTGCCTGGGTGCTGCCCTCCTGGTGCCGTTCATCGGCTCCGGCCGCGCCGGGGCACCCGCGCAGGCCAGCCGGGCGTAAGCCTCAGATGGGCGCGAGCGACGAACCCGAGCGGTGCAGTTGTTCGGCACTGCGCCAGGCGGCCCGGCATGTGTCGCAACATTATGACGAAGCACTGGCGCCGGCCGGGATCACCCTGAACCAGTATTCGATCCTTTCGAAGCTGGTGCGGGCCGGCCCGACGCCGCAGCAGGCACTGGCGGCGCTGCTGGTGATGGACCGCTCGTCGCTCGGGCACCTGCTGCGGCCGCTGGAGGCGCGCGGGCTAGTGAGCGTCGGGATGGCGCCGGCGGATCGCAGGAGACGGATCGTCGGTCTCACGCCCGCCGGTGGCGCGCTGATGCAGCAGGCCAGGCGGCTCTGGGAAGCGGCCGAGCAGCGGTTCGAGACGCGTTTCGGTGCCGAACCGGCCTCGGTGCTCCGCCGCGTGTTGCGACAGGTGACGCTGCTGGAACTCAAGACCTCGTAGCGCGCTCGACCGTTCCAGCCGCTCAATGTTCATATTTTGAGACTGAACGAAAGTTCATCCTCGGCACCACGCAAGACCAGTCAATCGCCGATATTGCCCAGCACCCGGGTTTAACTTTTCTCGAAACGCTGCGTTAGCAGTAGAGTGCGGTCGGAAACTGCTCTACCGACGTTGCGCCGGCGTGTCATGCGCGAGTCGAGGCTCTGGCGGGTGCGGGGAGAGGTCTGCAGATGACGACGATCAGTGTCATCATCACCAACTACAACTACGCGTCCTACGTGGTCGATGCGGTCGAGAGCGCGCTCTCGCAGACCCGGTCGCCGGCGGAAGTCATCGTGGTCGATGACGGCTCGACCGACGGGTCCGTCGAGCGGCTGCGCGCGCGCTACGGCAGCGATGCGCGTGTCACCCTGCATCTGGGCTCGAACCAGGGCCAGCTCGGCGCCTTCCGGCAGGGCCTGGCGCTGGCCACCGGGCAGGTGGTCGCCTTTCTCGATGCCGACGACTACTGGGAGCGCAGCTATCTCGAGCAGGTCACAGCGGTGTACGACAGCCAGCCCGATATCGATTTCATCTTCACCGACCTCACTCTGTTCGGCAACGAGCAGGGCCGCGAGGCCTATTCGGATCGCCCTGTCGATATCGGCTACACCGCGCTCAGCACCTGGATGACCGGCTGGTGGTATGGCGAGGCGACCAGCGCGCTGTCGATGCGCAGGGACTGGGCGGACCGGGCGCTCGACCTGCCGGCCGGCTTCCTGCAGACCTGGAAGCTATCCGCCGATGCGTGCCTGGTGTTCGGCAGCAGCCTGCAGGGCGCGCATAAATACTACCTGCCGACCGGCATGGTGAAGTACCGCGTGCACGGCACCAACGGCTGGTGGCATTCCAAGGAGTGCGAGCAGCGTTTCCTGCGCCGCTTCCGGGCCCGCAGCCTGATCAACTACTACGCCCGCGAAATGGCGATGGACGCCGCCACCGAAGACCTGATCAAGCTCGAGTTCCTCAGCAAGACGGAACCGTCGCACGAGGAGGCCAGGCGCTACGCGCTGATGGCGCTGCGCAGCGCGGTCTGGTGGCCGCGCCGGCTCTGGCGTTGCTACACCATCCTGCGCCGGGGCACCTGGTGGGAGCGCGGGACGCAGGGTGCGGCGCCGGTGTCGCACAAGCACGGCGACCTGCGCATCGCATCGGCCAAGGTGGCGACCGCCGAACCCTGAAGCCGGTGGCGGGTGTCAGGGCGCGTTGCTGGCAAAGGTGTCGCACTGCGCTATGCTGCCGCTGTCCAGGCCGCGCCTGAACCAGGTCGTGCGTTGCAGCGCGCTGCCATGGGTGAAGCTGTCTGGCGTCACCGTCCCGCTGGCGCGTCGCTGCAGGGTATCGTCGCCAACGGCGGTGGCCGCGGCGAGGCCGCTCTCGACATCGCCGGTCTCCAGGATGTGGCGCGTGCGGTTGGCCTGGTTGGCCCAGACGCCGGCGAAGCAGTCGGCCTGCAGCTCGACCTTGACCGACAGCGCATCGCGGCCGCGATCATCCAGACGCGTGCGCAGGTCGGCGACCTTGGCCATCAGGCCGATCTGGTTCTGCACGTGGTGGCCGACCTCGTGCGCGATCACGTAGGCGCGGGCGAAGTCGCCGCGGGCGCCCATGCCGGCGAGCTCGCGGAAGAACTCGAGGTCGAGATACACGCGCTGGTCGGCAGGACAGTAGAACGGCCCGGTGGCGGTCTGAGCAAAGCCGCAGCCGGAGCGGGTGCCGCCGCTGAACAGCACCAGGGTAGGCGTGCGATAGCTCTTGCCCATCTGGCGGAACTGGTCGGTCCAGACATCCTCGGTGGAGGCCAACACCCGGGCCACGAAGCGGCGCTGCGGGTCCTCTGCGCCGGCTTGCTGCCCCGGGGCGGGCGGCCCGGAGGGAGATTGTGCCTGCTGCGTCGGTGCCGGTGGGCTGCCGCCTTCGAGCAGGTTGAACACCAGGCGCGGATCCACGCCGAAATACAGCGCGCCCAGCACCAGCACCACCGCGCCGATGCCGCCGACCTTGAAGCCGGGGCCGCCTCCGCCCCCGAGGCCGCCGCCGCCGGAGCCGCCTCCCGCCCCGCGCTGGTCGCTGATGTTGCCGCTCTCGCGTTCGTCGTCCAGGCGCATGGTTCGGCTTCCCCAGGGCGGTTGATCAGGCCGGCGTATCGTCCTCGTCGAGGAAGAACTGGTCGGCCTCCTCGTCATAGTCGAACAACTCGGCATAGCGGCCCCAGCCGATGATCGTCTGCAGAGTCTCGCGGGCATAGTCCGGCGACATGTGGTCCTCGAGCTCGTCGCGGAAGCGCTCGGCGCGGGCACGATGGTTCCAGCGATCGTCCAGCACGGCGCGTATGTCGGCCACCAACGGGATGTTGACCCGCAGCGTGTCGCGCAGGATCAGCTTGCGTTCGTCGAGGTCGGCCTGCACGAAGGCGGTGCCGGCCTCGGTGAGGCGAATGTCGCCTTCCTCCAGCTCGGCGAAGCGCAGCAACTGCATGGTCTCGCCCAGCGGCAGCAGCTCGTCGAGTTCGAGCTGCAGCGAGGTCGCCAGCAGCGGCAGGTCGGCGCGGCCGCGATAGGGCTCGGCGAGCACCGTCTCCATCAGGCCGGCCATCAGGTTGGTCGGCAGCATCGGCAGCGCCTGGAACTTCTTGGCGATCTGGGCAGCGGCACTGTCCGGCGCGAGATCCGGCGTGGTCGGCGCCGCGGCCCGCTTGGTCATCAGCCCGTAGATGCGGTCGACGAACTGCCGGAAGGCGAAGTCGTGGCGGTTGCGCGGATGCGCGAACGGCACCTTCAGCTCGTGCTGCACCCGGCCCGGATTGGAGGAGAACACCAGGATGCGGTCGCACATCAGCACCGCCTCCTCGATGTTGTGGGTCACGATCAGCAGCGACTTCACCGGCAGCCGGCGTTCGGCCCAGAGCTCGATCAGGTCGGTGCGCAGGTTCTCGGCCGTGAGCACGTCGAGTGCCGAGAACGGCTCGTCCATCAGCAGCAGGTCGGGATGCACCACCAGGCCGCGTGCCAGCCCGACGCGCTGGCGCATGCCGCCCGAGAGCTCCTTGGGATAGGCGTTCTCGTAGCCGCCGAGGCCGATCAGGTCGATCGCCTCCTCCGCAAGGGTTTCGCGCTCGGCGCGGCCGACACCCTTGGCCTCCAGGCCCAGCTCGACGTTCGCCTGCACGGTCAGCCACGGGAACAGCGCAAAGGACTGGAACACCATGGCGACACCCGGCGCCGGCCCGCGCAGCGGCTTGCCGCGCCAGTGCACCTCGCCCGCCGTCGGCTTGAGCAGGCCTGAGACGATGCGCAGCAGCGTCGACTTGCCGGAGCCCGAACGGCCGAGCAGGCCGACGATCTCGCCGGAGTGCAAGGTGAGCTCGACCCCATCCAGCACCACGAGGTCGGCGTTGCTGTCCTTGTGATAGGCCTGCCGGCAGTTGCGGATCCGCACCAGCTCTTCCGGGCCGCTGCCCACCGCGCGGGCCTGGGCGTCCTGCAGGTTGTCCATGCGGCGATCCTTCGGCGAGGGCTGGCTGGATGATGACGGAAGCGGTTGGGGTCAGGCGAAGGTCAGGCGCCGCTGGGCAAAGGAGTATAAGGGCCGCCACAGGATGCGGTTGAAGGCGATCACGAAGGCCGCCATCATCGCGATCCCGAGCGCCACCTGCGCGGTGGCGCCCGCCGCGGTGGCCTGCGCGATGTAGCTGCCCAGGCCCTGCGCGGTCAGGGTGGTGCTGCCCCACGACGCCACCTCTGACAGGATCGAGGCGTTCCAGGCGCCCCCCGAGGCGGTCAGGCCGCCGGTCACGTAGTATGGGAAGATGCCCGGCAGGATCACCCGCACCCACCAGCGCCAGCCACCGAGGCGGAAATTGTCGGCCACCTCCAGCAGGTCGGCGGGAAACGCTGCGGCGCCGGCGATCACGTTGAACAGGATGTACCACTGGGTGCCGAGGACCATCAGCGGCGTCAGCCAGACATCCACGTTCAGCGAGTAGTGCACGATCACGACGACGAAGATCGGGAAGAACAAATTCGCCGGGAAGGCCGCGAGGAACTGCGCCACCGGCTGCGCCCGGCGGGCCCAGGCCGGACGCAGCCCGAGCCAGACGCCCACCGGGACCCAGACCATCGAGGCCAGCGTGATCATCACCACGACGCGTATCATGGTGTAGCAGCCCAGCAGCGCCACGTGCGCGACCTCGCGCAGGGAGAGGCTGGCGGCCGCATAGACCACGACCTGCCACAGCGCCACGCCGACGACGGCGACCAGGATCGCGATCCAGAGCCCGTCCATGACACGCGGCGGGATCACCGGCTGCCGCGGCGCATCCGGCCGGCGCCCGATCTGCAGGCCGCCGATGCGCGTCAGGAAGTCGCCGAAGGTCCGGCTGGTCTGGTTGAGCACGCGGGTGCGGCGCAGCACCGCCAGCATCCAGGGATCCTCGGCCACCGCACCCACCGTGGTCTCGTTGCGGAACCGCGCCGACCACGCCACGAGCGGGCGGAACAGCAACTGGTCGTACAGCAGGATCACCACCAGCATGGTGACGATGGCGTAGCCCACCGCCAGGATGTCGCGGTGCGCGACCGCGACGCCGACATAGGAGCCGATGCCTGGCAGCACGACGTTGGTGTTGCCGACCGAGACCGTCTCGGACGCCACCACCATGAACCAGCCGCCCGACATCGACATCATGGTGTTCCAGACCAGGCCGGGCATGGCGAACGGCACCTCGAGGCGCCAGAATTTCTGCCACGAGGACAATCCGAACGAGCGCGTGACTTCCTCGAGGTCGCTCGGCACGGTCTTGAGCGACTGGTACATGCTGAACGCCATGTTCCAGGCCTGGCTGGTGAAGATCACGAAGATCGCGGCCAGCTCCGCGCCGAGCACCCGACCCGGGAACAGGTTCATGAAGAAGGTGACGGTGAAGGTCAGGAACCCCAGGATCGGGATCGACTGCAGGATGTCCAGGATCGGCAACAGGATGGCGCCGGCGCGTCGCGACTTCGCCGCCCAGACCGGATAGGTGAAGGTGAACAGCAGCGAGAACATCAGGGCCGCGAACATGCGCAGCGTCGTGCGCATGGCGTAGCCGGGCAGCCAGCTCGGATCGAGATGGATGACGGCGGCGTTGGGTGCGGTGAGCGGGCCGAAGGTGTGGCGGGCGACGCTGCCGACCGCGATGGCCGCGCCCAGCATGCACACGATGGCGGCGATGTCGAACAGGTTGGGCGCCGTCCGGGTCGCGATGTTGACCGGCAGGCGGTCTCTCAGCATGGCTGCATCGCGCTCGACCCTCTACGCTAACGTAATGACAACACTCACAAATCTGCAACATTCCGCAAGCGGGCCGGCGGCGCTGCTGCTTTAGCCCACTGGCTGCGGTGCGGCCAGCCTTGCAGGCTGCTGAAATGCTCCAAGATGCGGCGTCCGTGGCCGAACCAAGCCAAGCGAGGGGCGTCGCCCCCCGATCTGCTTCGCAGCTCAATCCCATCAAAGGCAAGCCTTTGAAATTGCATTAACTCATAGATTGGGGTCTGGGGCCTGAGGCCCCAGCGGGTCGAGGGCAGAGCCCTTGTCCTGGCTTCGTCAGCAACCTGTTAACGGCGCCCGGTGCTGCCGAAACCGCCAGCGGCGCGTGCGGTCTCGTCCAGCGCATCGGTCTCCTGCCAGACCGCGCGCAGCACCGGCGACAGCACCGCCTGCGCGATCCGCATGCCGCGCTCGACGACGAACGGCTCGTGGCCGGCGTTGAGCACGATCACGCCGATCTCGCCGCGATAATCCTCGTCGATGGTGCCGGGGCTGTTCGGCAGCACGATGCCGTGCCGCAGGGCGAGGCCCGAGCGCGGCCGGATCTGCAGCTCGTGGCCGGGCGGCAGCGCCACCGCGAGCCCGGTCGGGATCAGCGCGCGGCCGCCGGGTTCGAGGGTGACCGGCTCCCCGACGGCGGCGAGCAGGTCCATCCCGGCGGCGCCGGACGTCGCATAGGCAGGCAGGTCCAGGCCTTCGCCGTGCGGCAGCCGCCGGACCAGGATGTCACGTGTCGGTGCGGTCATGGACGAGGCTCCGGGTCCGGTTGCGGGCAGAGGGCGGCGGCGATGCGGTCCGCGAGACGCTGCGCCACTGCGAGCTTCGGCAGGCGCGGCCAGTCCTCGACGGCCCCCTCGGTGACGAGGTGGATCTGGTTCTCGTCGCCGCCCATGATGCCGGAGGCGTGCGAGACGTCGTTGGCGAGGATCCAGTCGCAGCCCTTGCGCAGCCGCTTGGCGCCCGCCTCGGCCACCACCGCCTCGGTCTCGGCGGCGAACCCCACGACGAGGGCCGGCCGGCGCAGGCCGGGACGCGACAGCAGGGCCAGGATGTCCGGATTGGCAACCAGGCCGAGGCTCGGCGGCGCGGCGGCGGGGCGTTTCTTGAGCTTAGACGGCGCGACGGTTTCGACGCGCCAGTCGCCGACGGCGGCCGCCAGCACCGCGACATCGGCGGGCAGGGCGGCCTCGCAGGCGGCCAGCATCTCGACGGCGGTCGTCACCATGACGCGCTCCACCTTGCCGTGCGCACTGCCGGGAGCCGCGAGCGCCACCGGCCCGCTGACCAGCGTGACACGGGCGCCGAGCGCCGCCAGCGCCGACGCCACTGCATAGCCCTGCTTGCCGCTCGACTGGTTGGCGATGTAGCGCACCGGATCGATCGGCTCGTGCGTCGGACCCGCGGTCACCAGCGCATGGCGGCCGGAGAGTGGCAGGGCGGTGCTGGATGCGTCCAGCAGCCGCGTGATCGCCTCCAGGATCGCCGGCGGTTCGCAGAGACGGCCATAGCCGTATTCGTTGCAGGCCATCACGCCCTCCTCGGGGCCGACCATGTGGATGCCGCGCGCGCGCAGCAGTGCGATGTTGCCCCGCGTCGCGGCATGGTCCCACATGCGCACGTTCATCGCCGGCGCCACCAGCACCGGCGTGTCGGTGGCGAGCAGGATGGTGGTGGCGAGGTCGTGCGACAGGCCCGCCGCCATGCCCGCGAGGATGTTGGCCGAGGCCGGGCAGACCACGATCAGGTCGGCCGAGCGGGACAGCGCGATATGGCCCATCTCGCTCTCCCCGGTCAGCGAGAACAGGTCGGCATGCACCGCCTCGCCGGTCAGCGCCTGGATGCTGAGCGGCGTTGCGAACTGCGCGCCGCCCGCGGTCAGCACTGAGGAGACGGCGCAGCCGCGCGCCGTCAGCAGCCGGATCAGCTCAAGCGCCTTGTAGGCCGCGATGCCGCCGCTGACGATCAGCAGCACGCGCCGACCGGTGAGGTCCTCCTGCGCCGTGGCAGTCATGCTCAGAGGCGCCAGCCGGAATGGATCGCGGCGATGCCGCCGGACAGGTTGCGGACGCCGACCCGGCCGAAGCCCGCGCTTCGCAGCATGCCGGCGAGGCGGTCCTGGTCGGGAAAGGTGCGTATGCTCTCGGCGAGATACTGGTAGCTGGCCGCGTCGCCCGCGATAATGCTGCCGAGCCGCGGCAGCACCCGGAACGACCAGGCATCGTAGAGCGGCATCAGGGCGGCCACCTGAACGCGGGAGAACTCCAGGCACAGGAAGCGGCCGCCCGGACGCAGCACCCGTCGCGCCTCGGCCAGCACCGCCTCCTTGTCGGTGCAGTTGCGCAAGCCGAAGGCGATCGAGACCCGCTCGACGCTGCGGTCGGGCAGCGGCAGGCGCTCGGCGTCGGCCACGACGAAGCCGAGATCGGCGACCAGGCCGGCCGAGAGTGAGCGTTCGCGCCCGACGCTCAGCATGCTCTCGTTGATGTCGGACAGGATCGCGGGGCCGCCGCCGGCGCGCAGCCAGCCGAAGCTGATGTCGCCGGTGCCGCCTGCGAGGTCAAGCAGGGAGAGGTTCGGGCGCGGGCCGAGAGCGGCCACGAAGATGCGCTTCCAGGCGCGGTGGATGCCGAGCGACATAAGGTCGTTCATCAGGTCGTATTTCGGCGCCACGCTGTCGAACACCGCGCGCACCATCGGTTTCTTGGCCTCGCGCGGGACGCTTCGGTAGCCGAAATCGGTGCTGGCGAGAGGGTGCGCGGATCCGGCGTCGATGTTGTCGCTCATGGGGCGCAGGTATAGCCTGCCGTCCCTGCATGCCGGAACTGCCTGAAGTCGAGACCGTGATGCGCGGCATGCGCGCGCATCTTGAGGGTCATACGATCGTGCGCGCCGAGATGCGTCGCGCGGACCTGCGCTGGGCGATGCCGCCGGATCTCGCCGAGCGTCTGCGCGGCGCGCGCGTCGACGGTTTCGCCCGGCGCGGCAAATACATCCTGATGCGACTCGGAGGCGGCGTCACCATGCTGCTGCACCTGGGCATGTCCGGGCGCGTGAACCTCTCCAGGCTCGACCCGTCGGTGCCGGTGAAGATCACCCTGCACGAGCACCTGGTGATCGAGAGCGATCAGGGGTGCCGGTTCGGCCTGGTGGACCCGCGTCGCTTCGGCTTCGTCGACCTGATGCCGACGGCGGGCGAGGCGTCGCACCGCCTGCTCGCGGATCTCGGGCCGGAACCGCTTGAGGCGGGCTTCGATGCCGGCAGCCTGGCCGCTGCTCTGCAGGGACGCCGCACGACGCTGAAGGCAGCCCTGCTCGACCAGGGCGTCGTCGCCGGGCTCGGCAACATCTATGTCTGCGAGGCGCTGTTCCGGGCCCGGCTGTCGCCGGAGCGCGAGAGCGGCGGCGTGCGGCTGCCGGCGATCCGCAGGCTGGTGCAGGCGATCCGGGCGGTGCTGACGGAGGCGATCGCTGCCGGCGGCTCGAGCCTGCGCGACTATGTGCAACCGGACGGCGCGCTGGGGTATTTCCAGCACCGATGGAAGGTCTATGGCCGGGCGGGCGAGGCCTGCCCGGCGTGTCCCGGGGCGCCGCGCTGCGCCGGCATCAGCCGGATCGTGCAATCCGGCCGCAGCAGCTTCTTCTGCGCGCGCCTCCAGCGCTGAGGCGGGGTCATGCTCCACCTTGACTGGGGTGTGGCGGGTGCTCTAGAACCCGCTCCCTTGTTGGGTGTCGACCGCCGTCCAGCGGAGGCGCCTGCTCTGCAAGCTTCAAACACTGGTTGAACACAGATCCATGGCGAACACCGCATCGGCGCGCAAGCGCATCCGGCAGACCGCAGTCCGCACGGCGCGCAATGTCGCGCGTCGCTCGCGCGTCCGGACCTTCGTGAAAAAGGTCGAGACGGCGATTGCGAGCGGCGACAAGGAGCAGGCGGTCAGCGCCCTGCGTGCGGCGCAGCCCGAGATGCAGCGCGCCGTCGGCAAGGGTGTTGCGCATGCCAATACCGTGTCGCGCAAGATCTCGCGCCTGTCGGCACGCATCAAGGCGATCGCCGCCACCTGAATACTGTCCGACTGCTCACCTGTTCAGGAACGCCGGGTGAAGCATTGTGCGTGACTGACAAGACTGCCCCCTTCACAATGCGGCCGTTTTCTGTTCGTGGCATGGTTGTGGCATCCGTGCCGCTTTATTGATACTTGCCTCTGGTAAACAGACGATGTGTTCCTGTTTTGTTTCGTCTCAATATCCTGCTAGTTACTTGACAGGTGCTCATTTTTGTCTTGCGCCCCGCAAGGCTAGATTCCCGTTGCGGCCTTTGTCGGCGCTGTTTTACTGTCCGGCACGGTCGCAAGCCTGACCGCAAAATGTAACAGACGAAGTTCCCCCATCGGTTTGTGCTTTGCCACCCTGCTTGTGCGGGGGCTGTTTCGGCGCCCGGTTCGGGAAGAGTTCGTTGGGCCGGCTGGCCTGGCTTGCGGGCATATGCCCGGCAGGCGGGCGGGACGGCAAGTGTGAAGTCGGGAGCAGGTTTGGTGAGAGTGGATCAGCGCAGCCAGGAGGTCGGAGCAGCCTCCGATCTCGCCGTTGACGAAGTCACCGATACCGCGATGGGCGCAGTCGAGACGCTGGTGCGGGATCAGGATGCCAACGGCCATCCGCTCGAACTCCAGTGGGGCCGCATCCGCGCGCGCCTGCAGGTCGAGGTCGGCGAGGTCGAGTATCGCACCTGGCTGCGCCAGATCAGGCTCGGCGAGGTCGAGGCCGACGAGATCACCCTGCTGCTGCCGACGCGGTTCCTGCGCGACTGGGTGCGCAGCCAGTACGGCGATCGGCTGAGCGCGCTGTGGCATGCCGAGGTTCCGCAGATACGCCGCGTGGAGCTGCAGCTTGCGGCGGAGGAGGCGCGCGACCGGCAGCCGGCATCCGCCGCCTCCGCGCAGTCGGACGGGCGCGCCGCCGCCGGTCATCCCGGGGACGTCGCCATCGCGCCGGGTGCGGCGGCCAAGGCCAGCGCTACGAATGCGCTGCCGGCGGCCGGAGCGGAGCCCGGCAGCGCCCGCGGCGAGCTCGCGGCACCGCTGGATCCGCGCTTCAGCTTCGACAGCTTCGTGGTCGGCAAGCCCAACGAGTTCGCGCATGCCTGCGCGCGCCGCGTTGCCGAGCGCCCGTCGAGTCCCGGCTTCAATCCGCTGTTCCTGTACGGCGGCGTCGGGCTCGGCAAGACCCACCTGATGCACGCGATCGGTCTCGAGCTGGCGCGCGGCGAGCGCACCACCACGGTGGCCTACATGTCCGCCGAGAAATTCATGTACCGCTTCATCGCCGCGATCCGGTCGCAATCGACGATGGAGTTCAAGGAGCAGCTTCGCTCCGTCGACGTGCTGATGATCGACGACCTGCAGTTCCTGATCGGCAAGGACAATACGCAGGAGGAGTTCTTCCACACCTTCAACGCGCTGGTGGATGCCGGCAAGCAGATCGTGGTCAGCGCCGACAAGTCGCCGTCCGACCTGTCCGGACTCGAGGACCGCCTGCGCACCCGTCTCGGCTGCGGCATGGTGGCAGACCTGCACGCAACTACCTTCGAGCTGCGCATCTCCATCCTGGAAGCCAAGGCGGCTGCGTCCGGCGTCGCGGTGCCGCCCAAGGTGCTCGAGTTCCTGGCGCACAAGATCACCACCAACGTGCGCGAGCTTGAAGGCGCGCTGAACCGGCTGATCGCGCACGCCAACCTGTTCGGGCGTCCGGTGACGCTGGAAGCGACGCAGGAGGTGCTGCATGACATCCTCAAGGCGCATGATCGCCGGGTCACCATCGAGGAGATCCAGCGCAAGGTCGCCGAGCACTGGAACATCAGGCTGACCGACATGTCCTCGGCGCGTCGTGCGCGGGCCGTGGCCCGGCCCCGGCAGGTGGCGATGTTCCTCGCCAAGCAGCTCACCAGCCGCTCGCTGCCCGAGATCGGCCGCAAGTTCGGCAATCGTGACCACACCACGGTGATGCATGCGGTCAGCCGGGTCGCGGAACTGATGGAGCGCGACACCGCCTTTGCCGAGGACGTCGAACTCCTCCGCCGCATGCTGGAAAGCTGATCGCGCTCGACCCTTTTGAAACCGGACCCATCTGCGAGCCGGCCCATTTGCGACCGGGGACGCTGCTGCTAGGCTATCTCCCCGGATCGGTATCCGGCGCATGGGGACCCGTTCGAGATGAAGCTTAAGGCCGACCGCGCGACGCTGCTCAAGGCGCTCGCCCATATCCAGAGCGTGGCCGAGAAGCGCAACACCATTCCGATCCTGGCCAACGTGCTGATCGTGGTGAAGGAGGGCCGGCTGAGCCTGACCGCCACCGACATGGAGATCGCCGTCGTCGAGCAGATCGCATCGGGTGCGGTGCTGGACGGGGCCACCACGGCGCCGGCGGCGGTGCTGTACGAGATCGTGCGCAAGCTGCCCGATGGCGCCGAGGTCGAGCTCGACCATTCCGGTGGCGACGCGCCGCTTGCCTTGCGCGCCGGACGCTACGCGACCAGCCTCAATGTGCTCGCGGTCGATGATTTCCCGTCCATGACCACCGGCAGCCTGCCGCATGCCTTCCATATCCCGGCGCCGGTGCTGCGCGGCCTGATCGACCGCACCCGGTTTGCGATCTCCACCGAGGAGACGCGCTACTACCTCAACGGCATCTACCTGCATGTGGCGGAGGCGGGTGCCGGCGAGGCGGGCCCGATGCTGCGCGCGGTGGCGACCGACGGGCATCGCCTGGCCCGGGTGCAGACCGAGCTGCCGTCGGGCGCGGCCGGCATGCCCGGCGTGATCGTGCCGCGCAAGACCATCAACGAGTTGCGCAAGCTGCTCGACGAGGCGGCGGAGGATGTCGAGGTGGCGCTGTCCGAAACGCGTATCCAATTCACCGTCGGATCGGTGATGCTGACCAGCAAGCTGATCGACGGCACCTTTCCGGAATACGAGCGGGTCATTCCGCGCGACAACGACAAGATCCTGCGTGTCGGGAAAAAGGATTTCTCGGATGCGGTGGCGCGGGTCGCCGCCATCAGCCAGGAGCGTTCGCGCCCGGTCAAGCTGTCGATCGACCGCAACCTGCTGATCCTGTCGGCGGCGAGCCCCGACCAGGGTACTGCCAAGGAGGAGCTCGACGAGGGCCGCGTCACCTACGACTCGACGCCGCTGGAGATCGGCTTCCAGGCGCGCTACCTCAGCGACATCACCGACCAGATCGACAAGGATGTCGAATTCGCGTTTTCCGACAGCGCCGCGCCGACGGTGGTGCGCGACGTGGACAGCCCGTCCGCATTGTACGTGCTGATGCCCATGCGCGTCTGAGGCTGGTTGAAAACGCCTGCTGCTGGCGATCCGACGCGCCTGTGTTGCGCTCCGGTGCGCACGGCCCCGTCTTGGAGCAGGGGGCGGCCGCTCCGCTCCGGTGCTCGCAAAGACGCGCCGGCCGCGGTCCTTCGGGCCACTCCCATTCAGCATCAGGCGTTTTCAACCAGCCTCTTCATCGTCTGATAGGGTCTCCATGCTCAGCCTGTCTCGGCTGACGCTTACCGATTATCGGAATTACCAGCACCTGGTCTGGCGGCCGGCCGGCGCTGACACGGACGGGCGGATCAGTGTGCTGACCGGGCCGAACGGGAGCGGCAAGACCAATCTGCTGGAGGCGTTGTCGCTGCTGGTGCCCGGACGCGGCCTGCGGGGGGCGCGGCTGGCGGATCTGCCGCGCCAGGGGAGTTCGAGCTGGGCCGTGGCAGCGCGCATGAGCCAGGGCGACGAGGCGTTCGAGATCGGGACCGGGATTGCATCCGACGGGGCCGGGGCGGCTCTGGGCAACGGGCGGCGGGTGTTCCGGCTCGATGGCGAGCCGGCGCGCAACCGCGCGGCGGTGGCCGAGCGGCTGTGCGCAGTGTGGCTGACGCCGCAGATGGACCGGCTGTTCGTCGAAGGGCCCTCCGCGCGCCGCCGCTTTCTCGACCGGCTGGTACTGGCGCTGGAGCCCGAGCATGCCCGCGAGGTGGCAGCGCATGACGAGGCGATGCAGGGGCGCAACCGGCTGCTGCAGAATGCGCGTACCGACCCGGCCTGGCTCACCGCCCAGGAGCATGCAATGGCGCGCCACGCGGTTGCGGTCTGTGCCGCGCGGCGCAGCCTGGTGGGCCGCCTGAACGGGTCCGGGCAGGGCGAGGGTGGGGACGGCAAGGTTGGGGAGGACGGGGAGCCGGCCCGTGGCTTCCCTGCCGCGACCCTGTCGCTGGAATGCGCCATCACGGCGCAGCTCGAGCAGCATCCGGCGCTGGGGGTCGAGGACTGGCTGCGCGAGCAGTTGCGGATGCGCAGGGGTGCGGACGCCGCGGCGGGAGGCGCCTCGCTGGGGGCGCACCGGGCCGATCTGGTGCTAAGCGACCGAAGGAGCGGCCGGCCGGCTTCCCTGGGCAGCACGGGGCAGCAGAAGGCCCTGCTGATCGGCATCGTGCTGGCGCATGCGGCATTGATCGCCGATGTGCGCGGCGAGGCGCCGCTGCTGCTGCTGGACGAGCCGCTGGTGCATCTCGATCTCGCCCGGCGGGAGGCGCTGTTCGCGGCGTTGCTGCTGCTGCCGGCGCCGGCGCTGCTGACCGGCACCGATCCGGAGCCGTTCGCCAGCCTGCACGGGCTGGCCGGCTTCTGGCGCGCCGGGGCGGGAAAACTGCTGCCCGGGCCGGGTTTGGCCGATGTGCGTTCTGGCCCGGCCGGTGCAGCGAGCGTATAGTCTAGAGACACTCAGCACAGAATCCACGGAGCGACCAGCCGGCATGTCCGATAGAGCCGAGCCCACGGGCACGCCTGCCCCCAAAGCCACGCCGGCAGGCGCCGCGGAGAGCATGCCGGAAGGTGCCGCCGGGGCGGACGGCATCTATGATGCGGCCTCGATCTCGGTCCTCAAGGGTCTGGACGCGGTGCGCAAGCGCCCGGGCATGTATATCGGCGACACCGATGACGGCTCCGGCCTGCACCACATGGCGTTCGAGATCATCGACAACGCGGTGGACGAGGCGCAGGCGGGCTACGCCACCTCCTGTTCGCTGGTGCTGAACGGCGACGGGTCGGTCACCGTGCGCGATAATGGCCGCGGCATCCCGACAGACATGCATATCGAGGAGGGCATCAGCGCCGCCGAGGTGGTGCTGACCCGTCTGCATGCCGGCGGCAAGTTCAACCAGAACTCGTACAAGGTGTCGGGCGGCCTGCACGGCGTCGGAGCCGCGGTTGTCAATGCGCTATCGGAATGGATGCGCGTGCGCATCTGGCGCGAGGGCCAGGAGCACCAGATCAGCTTCAAACACGGCGAGGCGGATGCGCCGCTCAGGGTGGTCGGGCCGAGTCATGAGGCGCGCGGCACCGAGGTGAGTTTCAAGCCGAGCTCCGGCACCTTCGGGCGCGTCGATTTCGAGTTCCCCATTCTCGAGCGCCGGCTGCGCGAGCTGGCATTCCTGAATTCCGGCATGGAGATCATCCTGCGCGACGAGCGCCATGCGCCGGCGCAGGAGCAGCGCTTCTGCTACGAGGGCGGCCTGATCGCCTTTGTCGAGTGGCTCGACCGCGGCAAGATCCCGGTGATGGCGCCGCCGATCACCGCTCTCGGGCAGGATCCGGCGCAGGGCATCAGGGTCGAGTTCGCGCTGTCCTGGAACGACAGCTTCCACGAGACCATGCTGTGCTTCACCAACAACATTCCGCAGCGTGACGGCGGCTCGCATCTCGCCGGCTTCCGGCAGGCGCTGACCCGCGTGGTCGGCAAGTATGCCGAGGGCATGGGCAAGAAGGAGGCGCTGGCACTCTCCGGCGAGGACATGCGCGAGGGGATGACGGCGGTGCTGTCGGTCAAGGTGCCGGATCCGAAATTCTCCTCGCAGACCAAGGACAAGCTGGTCAGCTCGGAAGTGCAGCCGGTGGTGCAGGCGGCCGCCGCGGACGCGATCGCGCACTGGTTCGAGACGCATCCGAAAGAGGCGCGCTCGATCATCGGCAAGGTGATCGATGCGGCGTCCGCGCGCGAGGCGGCACGCAAGGCGCGCGAGCTGACCCGGCGCAAGGGCGTGCTCGACATCTCCACGCTGCCGGGCAAGCTCGCCGACTGCCAGGAGCGCGATGCCTCGAAGGCCGAGATCTTCCTGGTCGAGGGCGACAGCGCCGGCGGCACCGCCAAGCAGGGGCGGGATCGCAAGTTCCAGGCGATCCTGCCGCTGAAAGGCAAGATCCTCAATGTCGAGCGCGCGCGCTTCGATCGCATGCTGGGTTCGGCCGAGATCGGCACGCTCATCACCGCACTCGGCACCGGCATCGGCCATGCCGAGCCGGAGCAGGGCGGGTTTGCCATCAACAAGCTGCGCTACCACCGCATCGTCATCATGACCGACGCCGACGTGGACGGATCGCATATCCGCACGCTGCTGCTGACCTTCTTCTTCCGGCAGATGCCGGAGCTGATCGAGCGCGGGCATCTCTATATCGCGCAGCCGCCGCTCTATCGCGCCAAGCGCGGCAACGAGGAGCGCTACCTCAAGGACGACGCCGCCCTCGAGCAGTATCTGCTCGACAAGGCGCTGTCGCACGCGAAACTCACCTATGCCGACGGGCGCGTGCTGGAAGGCGCCGAACTCGGCGTCGAGATGGGCTGGCTGCGCGAGGCGACCCGCGCGCTGCGCCGGCTTGCGGTGGCGGCGCCGACCTGGCTGCTGGAGCAGGCCGCGGTCGCCGGCGCGCTGACGCCCGACATGCATCGCGGGCAGTTGCACTCACAGGCTTTGGTGGGCCGCCTCAATGGCGCGTCGCTGCCGAACGAGCGGAGCTGGAAGGTGCTGGTCGACGAGCATGGCCTGACGATGGCGCGCGAGGTGCGCGGCGTCGCCGAGCGCTACCATGTCGATGCGGCGGCGCTGCGCTCGGCCGATGTGCTGTGGCTGGCCGAGCGTGCAGAACTGCTCGGCCGCGACTTTGCCGGCGAGCATGCGGCGACTCTCGCCCTGGACAGCAACGAGGCGCCGCTGGCCGGGCCGTCGAGCGCCTATGACCGAATCCTGGCGCAGGGCCGCAAGGGTTTGGCGATCCAGCGCTTCAAGGGGTTGGGCGAGATGAATGCCGAGCAACTCTGGCGCACCACGCTGGACCCTTCGGTGCGCACGCTGCTGCAGGTGAAGGTCGGCGACATCGAGAATGCCGGCCAGGTGTTCTCGACGCTGATGGGCGACGTAGTCGAGCCGCGCCGCGACTTCATCGTCGGCAATGCGCTCAAGGTAGCCAATCTCGACGTGTAGCGGCGCCTTTCAGCGAGGCCAGTACGAGCTGAGGCGGTCGACTGCCTCCTGCGCTGCGGCAGCCCGTGCGCGTGCAAGCGCCAGATTGCGTTCCGACATGTCCTGGGCCTGATCTTTCGCGGCCGCTTCAGGGCGAGGTGTTGCTCTCACGGACCGGCGTCGCGGCATTGCCGCTTTTCCGGCGGCCATCGTCACATCCCGGTTCCGCCTGCGACGATGAGGCACTCGCCGGTGATCCAGCTCGCCTCGTGCGATGCGATGAAGGCGACTGCGGCGGCAATGTCCTCGGGTTGTCCCACCCGCCCGAGCGGGTTTGACGCGAGGCTCCGCGCTTCGAACTCGCCCCCCGCCAGGCCGCCGGATTTCGTGCCTTCGGTGATGACGAAGCCCGGGTTGACGGCATTGACACGTATCTTCCGCGGCGCGAGTTCCTTGGCAAGGGACTTCGTCATCGCATCGACCGAACCCTTCGTGCCGACATAGATCGCGCCGCCGGGCGGTGCGAGCGTGCTGGCGATCGAGCCGATATTGACGATGCTGCCGCCCTCGCCCGGGAAGAGGGGCAGGGCGGCCTTTGTCGCCAGCAGCAGGCCGAGCACGTTGGTGTCGTATTGCCGCCTGACCTCCGTGATCGACAGGGTCTCCAACGGTCCGAAGGCGTAAACGCCTGCATTGTTGACGAGCACGTCGACGCGACCGAACGAGGCCTGCACCTCGGCGAACAGCCGGGACATGTCGTCTTCCCGCGCAACGGATCCGCCCAGGGCCGTGGCCTGACCATCGGCGGATATGATCTGGTCGACGACCAGGGAAGCGCCTTCCACGCTGGAGCTGTAGTTCACGATCACGGTGGCACCCTCCGAGGCGAGCCGCCTCGCTATGCCCGCACCGATGCCCTTGGAGGCGCCGGTGACGACGGCAACCTTGTCGGTGAATCTTGCCATGGATGAGACTTCCCAGGTGAACAGGCTTGGTAACCCGACATTGGCC
Source organism: uncultured Lichenicoccus sp. (assembly GCA_963693035.2). Taxonomy (GTDB): domain Bacteria; phylum Pseudomonadota; class Alphaproteobacteria; order Acetobacterales; family Acetobacteraceae; genus Lichenicoccus. The sequence goes on along the minus strand of CAXMMQ010000007.1, from coordinate 425,706 downwards.
TCGGTCCGCTGCCTGCAGGGAGGGCCGGAATCTACTTACGTCCGGTCGCCTGGGAGCCGGTCTCCCGGACGCACTCGTCGACAGTCGCCGAAGCCGGGGCCGCCTGCGGCTTCAGTGGACCGCCAGGAGGGCCGGCCGAGCGCGTCGTACTGGCAGTTGCGGTTGACGGAGTACGCACGGGGCGGGTTCCGACCGCTGCGAGAGGCGAAGCCCTCGGAGCGAAACAGGTCTCTCCCCGATAGACGACGCTGAACCTTGGATCCGCCGGCCTGCGTGCGTCGATGTAGAACGGCAGCACCCGGTCTGCGGGACGGTAGGTGAGCATCCTGCCGAGATAGTGGCGGTGCCGCCACGCCGAACACCGCCTCGTAGGCCGACGCACAGGAACTGTCGCTCGCGAACGGCGCCTGCCGGTCAGGATTGTTGACATAGCTGCAGGCATGCGTATCCGTGCCGTCGCGCCACACGATCCGGATCTTGTCGAACAGGAGCCTGGCGATGGTGCTCTGATGCTCGTCATCCTGTTCCTTGTTGAAGAGATAGACGACGTAACCGGTATCGATCGGAGCGGTGATGCCCTCGGTAAACTCCTTCGTGTTGAGCGGGACGACATCGAGGGTCGGGTTGCTGGCCGCCCCGACCACTCCCCGTGAGCATCGCCCTGGGATGGTCTTCCGAGGTGAACTCGCCGCCGAACGGCTCCGCGGCCTGTGCCTGGGCCTGCAGTCGCAGCGAGCTCCTGATCTGGGACAGGTCGGTGAAATGCAGCGGCGCCTGGTCCCGTCAGAGCAGGATGGTGACGAGAATGGTGTTGGTCACCGCCTTGAGCGCCTGGTTGTAGTCCAGGGTGGTGCGGGTCACTGCCCCGGCGAGCGAGCAACCTGCCAGCAAGAGCCGGCCGATCCAGGCGGTAGAACCGAACAGCCGTCCCATGCGCCGCTTCGTATCCCGCTGCTCTTCCTCGATACTCCTGCCGCTCCTCGATCACAGACGATCCGGTGCGGCCAAACCTGGAAGTCGCGCGCCTTCGGCCTCCCGATCACGGTTCGTGTATGGCTTTCAGGTGCCGGATGTGGCCGAGACACAGCAGTGCCGCGGCACTCACCAGGGTGATGCCGGATCCGACCCCGAGCGCATAGCGCGGACCCGCGAGATGCGCCACCGGGCCGCAGAGCGCGAAGCCGATCGGTCCCAGTCCGGTCGCCACCACGCTGAACAAGGCGTTGATGCGCGACAGCACCTCTTCGGGCATTCGCTCCTGTATCGTGGTCTGCACGGTGACGTTCAGGATCGACAAGGCCAGCCCGAAGACCGCGCTGCTTGCCATCAGCACCGGGATGGAGGCGTGCAACGCGAGAACGACCAGGGGAGCCGCCAGCAATGCCGCCGCGATCTCATAGGCGACGAGTGGTCGCGACGGCCTCAGCTTGAGGATGAGCAGGCCGCCGACCACGCCGCCGGCGCCGGTGGCCGAGGCGATCAGGCCCCAGGATTGGGCGCCATGCGGCAACGAGGAAAAGATCACCGGCCCCAGAACAAAGAACGGCGCGAAGGTGACCAGGTTGAGCAGACCATACTGCGCCGTCACCAGTTGCAGCCACCGGTGCCGGCGGAACTCCGACCAGCCTTGCTTCAGGTCGGTGAGAAACGAGGTTTTCAGCGTCCTCTCGTGCGGCGGGATGTGAATGAAGGCGAGGCAGGCCGCGCTGACGGCGTAGGTGAGGGAGTTCATGCCGATCGCGAGCGGCGCGTCTCCCAGTCCGACGAGCATGCCGCCGATGACCGGACCCAGGATGGCGGAGAGTGAGCTGGAGATGCCAAGGAGGCTGTTGGCTGCCTTGATCCGAGCCTTTTCGCCTGCGATCTCCGGGATCAGGCCACTTTCGGCCGGGCTGAAGAAGGCATTACCGACACCGAGGCATCCGGCGAGCAGCATCAGGAATGGCAGCGCCGGATGGCCGGTCGCCAGCAGGGCGGCGAGGCCGGCCTGGCAGACGCATCGCAGCGCGTCCGCTCCGATCATGATGCGGCGCCGTGACCAGCGGTCGCCGATGATGCCGCCCGCCAGCAGCAGGATGACGGTGGGCGCCGTCTGGGCCGCCAGGACCAGGCCGACCGAGGTTGCGGTGTATCCGACCTGCAGGAGCGCAAAGGTCAGGGCGATCGGTACCACTGCCGACCCGAGCGTGGACGTCGTCGCGGCCATAAAGAACAGGGCGAAACTCGGCTGGCGGAGAAGGGCGAGATAGCCGGGCTCGCTGCCGTCGGGTGTCGCAGGCAGTTCCGCTGATACCGCCATGTCCGCCCCGCACCCAACCTGTCAGGATGGCTCAACGCACGCCGACCGCTGCCGGCTGCCTCCCGACGGCGAGGCAAAGTGAACGTGAACTTCCGGGGGAGGGAGGCACCGGCGCCCCTCGCCCCGCCTGGCCTGAGGCCCCAGACCCACTTGATGAGGGATCTCGGGGTCCGCGACATCTCCTGGGGCGTGCCGCCGCGGGTCGCCGGGCTGTTCGTGCTGGTTGAGGACATCTAGCGGACCGGAGTGACCCGCGCGCTGTCGAGTCTGCTCCAGGGCCTGGTGCGGGACTCGGCGACAGGAGCGGCCTGGGCACCCGGGCTGCTGCTCGGCGTCGGCTGCAACCTGGTCAACCTGCCGGCGGGCCCGGTCGCCGGCCGCGTCGTCCTGCTGGCGCAGGCGCCGGATCCGGTGCGCAGCGCGGTGCTGATCGGCGTCGACCCGGGACCCAATCTCCTGGTCGCGGGCTCGCTGGTCACGATCCTGTGGCTGAACGCGCTGCGGCGCGGGGACCACGCCGTCAGTGCCTGGAGGTTCCTCAGGCTCGATGCTCCGGTCATGCCGCCGGCCCCGCTGCTTGCGATCGCCGCCGCCTTCCTGTCCGGCTGGTCCCTGCCGGGATCGCACATCTGATACTCAAGTTTAAGTGAGTAACGATGTATGCGCTCGATGACGGATAGTAACGGCGTACTCTTCTCCATTTAGGGCGGGACTGCATGGCCAGCGCCCAACGTCGATCAAGCGTGCTTCCAGGGATCGCGACGCAGCCGCCGCCGGTCATTCTGATCGTGGATGACGAGGAGCATGTCCGGGACCCGGTCGTCGCCGTGTTTGAGGAAGCGGGCTTCGAGGTCCTAGAAGCAGGGTCGGGCATGGCGGCAATCATGCTGCTGCGGCAGCGGCCGCATCTCGATGCGCTGTTCACCGACATCGTCATGCCCAGCGCGCCGGATGGCTTCCGGCTCGCGGAGATCATTCATGCAACGAGCCCGGCCTGCGCGATCCTGCTGACGTCGGATGCCGTCTGTCCGGTTTTGCAGACGATGAACACGCGTATGCGATTCGTCCCGAAACCCTATGACGGCGATCATGTGCTGGCACTGGTGCGCGCCCTGATGCGCTCCGTCGCGGCGGCGCCCCCGGTGCCACCCGCGAGCTGGTGGCGATACGGGTCCGCCACATCGCCGCGACAATGACGCGAATGCCCCTCGCCTCGTCGCAGCCACGCCCATCGTGTGCCTCGACGTGTGCTGCGTGAAACATGGCACCGCCCGCGTCCTGATCGCGGAGGATGACGAGTTCATAAGGCTCATGCTCGTCGAGGTCCTGGATGGCGCGGGCTTCGATATCCTGGAGGCCAAAGACGGCCGGGAGGCGCTTCACCTGATCGATGATCTCGACGACATCGACGTCCTGGTCAGCGACATCAACATGCCCGGCAGCACCGGGTTCGAGGTTGCGGCCCATCTCCGCGAGGTCCACCCGGGGATCCCGGTCATCCTGGTCAGCGGCCGGGTCGATCTGCTGCACAAAAATTCCCTCACGCAGCCGTTCCGGTGTCTCGCAAAACCGTTCACCCTGCGCTCCATCGTCGCCGCGGTGCAGGATATGCTGGACGACAGCGCGAGGCGGCTGCAATGAGCCGCGTACGTTCGCCGGTCTTGCGCCTGTTCCAAGCTTGCTGCCCTGTTCAGGAGCATCCGTCAGGCAATATCCGATAAATTCGATCGCTTTGCGATACCAACTATCGGATAAAGCTGCTCTACCAGATGGCATCCCGAGCCTGATCGGCCGGATCAGGAACCAGGAACCTCGCATGCGCGCACCCGACAAGCCCATCGATGAGCAGGAGCGCCTGGCGTCGCTCTATCGAACCGGCCTGCTGGAAGGGTTCGCCGACCAGCGCATCAAGGCGCTGACCGAGCTCGCCACCCGCATGTTGAAACGACCCGCCGCGGCGCTGTCGCTGGTGACCAGCGAGCGCCAGCTCATGCGTGATGGCGTCAACCTGAAAATGACCAGCGGCTCGCGGGAAGAGTCGTTCTGCGGCCACGCAATCCTGCATCCGGACCAGCCGCTGGTCGTGGAGGATGCGCTGCTGGACCCGCGCTTTGCGGATAATCCGCTGGTCACCGCGCGGCGCCTGCCGATCCGTTTCTACGCCGGCATGCCGATCCGCGCCGGCGACGGCCAGCCGGTGGGCGCCCTGTGCGTCCTGGATCACGTGCCCGGTTCATTCAGCGACTCCGAGCGACTCATCCTGCGCAAGCTGGCCGAGGAGATCGAGCTGATCATCCGCGAGCGGCAGGATGAGTCCGGCGACGAGCCGGAACTGCTGCATGACCTGCAACGGGCTCTCGTCGCGGACGGCCTGCTGCTGCATTGGCAGCCGATCAGTCAGCCGGTCACGCTGCGGGCGGTCGGCCACGAGGCCTTCGTGCGGCTGCCCCGGCCGGATGGCTCGGTGATGATGCCTGGCAGCTTCATGGCGCTCGCATCGAAGTCCGGCCTGATCAGCAGGATCGATCGTTTCGTGCTCCAGAGCGCCTGCGCCGAGACGGCTTCGCACGATGACGGAAGGGGGGTTTCGGTGAATTGCTCGAGCACCTGGTTCGCCCTCAAACGCTCCGCCCTCGCGGCGATCGTGGCCCAGATCCTTGCCGGCACCGGCCTGCCGCCGGACCGCCTGACGATCGAGCTGGCCGAGGGTGTCCTGATGCGCGAACCGGTCCGTGCGGCGCAGGAGATGCAGGAACTGAAAGCCCTCGGCGTGCTGCTCGCCCTCGATAATTTCGGCGCCAGCTATTCTGCCCTCGGCTATGTCGAGGCGTTCCCGTTCGACGTCTTCAAGCTGGACCAGACGATCGTGCGGGAAGTCGGCGCAAATCCCCGCGCCGACGCGGTGGCCTACGCGGTCATCAGGCTGGCGCACGACCTGGGCAGGAAAGTCTGCGCCGTCGGAGTCGAGACCGCGCAGCAGCTTGCCTTTCTCAAGGACGAGGGCTGCGATCTCGTCCAGGGCAACTTCATCGGCCAGGCCGCGCCGCAGATGAGCCCGGCATAGCAGCGACCGCCAGCAAGCCCGGCGGCGCGCGGCAGCCTACCCGACCACGCTCGCGTTCGGGTGCGGCACGCCGAGCAGCTCGATCTTGGTGCCGTCGGAAAGCTGGACGATGCTGGTGGTGCCGTTCGACAAGATGGTGGTCTGCGACGACTGGTAGCCGAACAGGTCGATCCGGTCGGTCCCGACCTTGAAGCCCGAGACGATCTCGATGCCGCCCGCTGCGCCGCTCACCACATCGTAGCTGGTCGGGCCGCTGCCCTCGGCCACCGTCGCGTGGCCGGCGCCTACGATCACCTGCATCGAGCCGCTGCCGCCGTTCAGGGTCATGTTGCCGGCGCCCGCGAAGATCAGGCTGGCGCCGTTGCCGGTCCGGATGTTCGAGGACCCGCTGCCGCCGACCACCAGCATGTTGCCGCCCCGGCCGGCCACGGTAAGCGCGCCGCTGCCGCCGATGATCGAGTCTGCACCCGTCATGCTGCCGGCGACATCGAGTGCGCCGCTGCCGCCGAACACCGCCTCGCCGTGGTTGGCCTCGACGGCGAGGTTGCCGGCGCCGCCGACGATGGTGTCCTGGCCGCCGGCGCCGGCCACCACGACGGTGGGGCCGGACCCGGTGAAGATGACGCTGCCGGTGGCGCCGCCCTGGATGGTGGTGGCGCCGCCGCCGCCCAGCACCGAGGAGCGGCCCGCGCCGAGATCGAGCACGTCCTGGCCGGACGCCGATCCGAAGATCTGGTTGCCGCCGCCTTCGCCCTGGATCGTGGTCGCGGCTCCCGCGCTGCCGTTCGACACCAGCACGCTGTCGCCGGCGGACCCTCCGGTGAGCACGCCGCCCGCGGCACCGCCCACGATCACCGCAGCGGCAGCGCCGCCCGAGACCGTCGTGCTGCCCGAGCCGCCCAGGAAGGTCAGCGGCCCGCTGCCGCCATTGACCGCCAGGCTGCCCGAGCCGCCATGCACCAACAGGCTGGCGCCCCGGCTGTAGATGGTAGCGGCGCCACTCGCGGCATCGACGGTGTCGCTGCCCATCGCGTTCACCTGGGCGGCACCGGTGCCGAGATTGACGACCGTGTCGCCGCCGACGGCGGTCGTGATGGTCCCCCCGGTGGTCACATCGAGGGTGGTGACCCCCGCGCCGGCATTGCCGGTGAAGCTGACTTGCCCGGTGCCGGAATAGGTGACGTTCTTGCTGCTGCTGGACGCGATGACCGCGTTCGCGGTGCCGCTGATGACGATGTCGCCGGTGCCGCCGCTGACGGTGACGGTGCTGCCGGTTGCATAGATGGTGGCATCGCCGCTGCCGCCGACGATGGCGGCCGCCCCGGTAACGGTGGCTGCGAGATCGCCGGACCCGATCTCGATGGTGTCGTTGCCGTTGCTGGTGACGTTGGCGGCGTCGGCGTTCAGCACCAGGGTGTTGGTGGTGCCGGCCAGCGTGGTGATCGAAGCGGTGAAGGTCTGCGCGGGACCTCCGAGCTCCAGGGTTGCGCCGTCCACCACGGCCGGGGCCGCATCGGTGGGCAGCGCGCCTTCGAGGATGATGGTGCCGCCGCGATAGATCAGCTCGCCGGCGCCAAGCGTGCGCGACCCGCTCAGGGTGAGCGTGGCGCCGCCGATGCTGCCGATATAGCTCGTGGTGCCCGAGACACCCTGCAGGGCATCCGACAGCACGACGTCGTCGCCTCCGTTGGCGTCGGGTTGTGCGGTCAGCACGCCGCCATCGAGCAGAACGGTGCCGGTGAGCGTTGCGGTGTCGTCGAGGGTCAGGCTGCCGCCGGCGCCGAGCGTGAGGTCGCCGCTCGTGCTCCAGGTGGCGCCGCTGCCGGCGTCCATGGTGCCCCCATTGCCGATGGTGGCGCTGGCATCCGAGAGAGTGCCGCTGAGGGTCAACGTCCCCGCGGATGCGCCGCCGACCGCCAGGGCGGCGCCGCCGAGGACCGACGTTCCGGCGCCCAGGGCAAGGCTGCCCCCCCGGTCCACCACCAGGGAGGTGTCGCCGCCGGCGGCGCCGTCCTGCAGGCCCGCAAGCGACAGGGTGCCCGAGTAGGTGACGTGATCGCCGTCCACCCGTATCTCGCCGGCGGTGCCGTTGCCGGTGACCGTGTAGGCATTAGGGCTGCCGGTGTCGAAATAGGCGAGATCGGTAGCGGCGGACGGGACCGAAGCGGTCTGCGCCCCGTTGACCAGCCACTCGCCGCTCTGGGTGAAGACCCCGTTGACCGGGGACGCCCAGTGGAAGGCGCCGATGACCAGGCTGGCGGCAGCGGAGCTGTTGCCGGCGGCGTCGGTGACGGTCGCCGTCACGGTATGCAGCCCGGTCGCCTCGGTTGCATCGAGCGCCAGGCTGAAGCTGCCGTTGCCGTTCGCCTGGGTGGTGCCGACCGTCCCGCCGTCCTCCTGCACCGTCACGGTGTCGCCGGACGCGGCGGTGCCCTCGACATCCATTCCGGCCAGCACCAGGCCGGTAGGCGCCGCGGGCGACGCGGTATCGATCGTCAGCTGGAGCGGTGCCGATGCGGCGGACTGGTTGCCGGCGCTGTCGGTCTGGGTCGCGCTCAGGCTGTGCGCGCCGGCGGCGAGGGTGCTGCTGGTGAACGACCAGGTGCCGGTGGCGCCGACCATCGCGGTGCCGACGATCGTGGACCCGTCGAGCACGGTGACGGTGTCGCCGGCGGCGCCGGTGCCGGTGATGGTCGGCGTGGTGACGTTGGTGATGCCGTCCCCCGGGGCGCCGCTGTCGCTGGCGGCGGCGAGCGCCGGCTTGGACGGTGTGGCCGGCGTCGTGGTGTCGATGGTCAGGGCGAGCGAAGCGGAAGCCGCCGAGACGTTGCCGGCGACATCGGTCTGGGTCGCGGTGAGGCTGTGCGAGCCGGCGGCGAGCGTGCTCGTGGTGACCGACCAACTGCCGTCTCCAGCCACCATCGCCGTGCCGACGGCGGTGCCGCCGTTGCGCAGCGTCACCGTGTCGCCGGCGGTGCCGGTGCCGGTGATGGTGGGGGTGGTGGCATTGGTGATGTCGTCGCCCTGGGTGCCGCTGTCGCTGGCGGCGGCCAGGGCCAGGGCGACCGGCGCGGCGGGTGCCGCGGTGTCGATGGTCACGTCCAGGGCCGTGGACGCTGCGGAGACGTTGCCGGCGACGTCGGACTGGATTGCTGTCAGGCTGTGCGTGCCGGCGGCCAGCGTGCCGCTGGTGACCGACCAGGTGCCGTTGCCGGCCACGATGGCGGTGCCGACCCGGGCGGCGCCATCGAGCAGGCTGACGGTGTCGCCGGCCACCCCGAGCCCGGTGATGGTCGGTGTCGCGACGTTGGTGATGTCGTCGCCCCTGGCGCCGCTGTCGCTGGCGGCTGCGAGCACGAGATGGGACGGCGCCGACGGTGCCGCGGTGTCGATGGTCAGGGCGAGCGGCGCCGAGGCCGCCGACACGTTGCCGGCGATGTCGGTCTGGGTCGCGTCCAGGCGGTGCGTGCCGGCGACGAGCGCGCTGGTGTTGACCGACCAGGTGTCGTCGCCGGCGACGGTGGCGGTGCCGACGACGGTGGCACCCTCGAGCAGGGTCACGGTGTCGCCTGCGCTGCCGGTGCCGGTGAGCACGGGCGTGGTGATGCTGGTGATGCCGTCGCCCGGGACGCCGGTATCGCTGGCGGCGGCGAGCACCGGGGTGGATGGTGCGCTCGGCGGTGTCGTGTCGATGGACAGCGACAGGGCGGCCGACTGCGCGGAGACGTTGCCAGCGACGTCGGTCTGGGTGGCCGTGAGGCTGTGCGTGCCGGCGGCGAGCATGCTGCTGCCGAGGAACCAGGTGCCGTCTGCCGCCACCGTCGCGATGCCGACGATGGTGCCGCCACCATGGAGCACGCCGTCGTAGAGCGTGATCGTGTCGCCGGTGATGCCGGTGCCGGCGAGGACGGGGGTGGTGTCGCTGGTGATGTCGTCACCCTGCACGCCGCTGTCGCTGGCGGCACTGAGCACCGGCGCCGGGGGGGCCGGCGGGATCACGGTGTCGATCGTCAGGATCAGCGCGGGCGAGGCGGCGGACACGTTGCCGGCGGCGTCGGTCTGGGTCGCGCTCAAGGTGTGCATGCCGTTGCCGAGCGCGCTGCTCGCGATCGACCAGGTGCCGTCGCCCGCCACCGTCGCGGTGCCGATGACGCTCGTGCCGTCGAGCAGGGTGATGCTGTCGCCGGCGTCGCCGGTTCCGGTGAGGGTGGGAGTCGCGATGGCAGTGATGTCGTCGCCGGGCACGCCGGTATCGCTGGCCGCGGCCGGCACCGGCGCCGACGGGGTGGAGGGCGGCGTGGTGTCGATGGTGATGCCGAGGCCAGGCGAGACCGCCGAGACGTTGCCGGCGACATCGGTCTGCAACGCGGTGATGGTGTGCGTGCCGGCGGCAAGCGTGCTGGTGGTGATCGACCAGCTGCCGTCGGTCCCGACCAGGCCGCTGCCGACGATGGTGGTGCCGTCGAGCAGGGTCACGGTGTCGCCGGCAGCGCCGGTGCCGTTGATGACCGGAGTGGTGATGTTGGTGATGTCGTCGCCCGGGGTGCCGCTGTCGCTGCCGGCGGCAAGTGCCAGCTTCAGGGGTGCGGCCGGAGCCGCGGTCTCGATCCCGAGGTCGAGCGTGGCGTAGGCGGTCGACACGTTGCCGGCGACGTCCGCCTGGGTGGCGGTGAGGTCGTGGGCGCCGGCGGCAAGCGCGCTGCTGTTCACCGACCAGGTGCCGTCGCCGCCGACTGTCGCGGCGCCGATGACGGTGCCGGTGCCCGGCGTGCCGTCATAGAGCGTGATGGTGTCGCCGCCGATGCCGGTGCCGGTGATGGTGGGGGAGGTCACGTTGGTGATGTTGTCGCCCTGCACGCCGCTGTCGCTGGCGGCGCCGAGCATCGGGGACGCCGGCGCCGCCGGTGCGGCGGTCTCGATGGCGAGGCTGAGCGGGCCGGAGGCAGCGGAGACGTTGCCGGCGCTGTCGGTCTCGGTTGCCGTCAGGCTGTGCATGCCGGCGGCGAGGCTGCCGGTGGTGATCGACCAGCCGCCATCGGCGCCGACGACGGCGGTTGCCAGCACGGCGGAGCCGTCACGGAGCGTCACGGTGTCGCCAGTGGTGCCGGTGCCGGTGATGACCGGCGTGGTGACGTTGGTGATGTCGTCGCCCTTGACGCCGCTGTCGCTGGCCGCGGTGAGGAGCGGCGAGGACGGCGCCGACGGCGCTGCGGTGCCGATGGTCAGGCTCAACGCCGTGGAGGCAACGGAGACGTTGCCGGCATAGTCGGTCTGGGTCGCGGTCAGGCCGTGGGTGGAGGCCGACAGCGTCGAGCTGGTGATCGTCCAGCTGTCGTCGCTCGCCACGGTTGCGGTTCCGACCACGGTGCCGCCATTGAACGGGGCCCCGTCGTAGAGTGTCACGGTATCGCCGGCGGTGCCGGTGCCGGTGAAGGTCGGCGCAGTGACGTTGGTGATGTCGTCGCCCGGGGTGCCGCTGTCGCTGCCCGCGGCGAGCACCGGCGCCGATGGGGCCGCCGGCGCGGTGGTGTCGATGGTGAGGTTGAGGGCGGTCGAGGCGGTGGAGACGTTGCCGGCGCTATCAGTTTCGGTGGCGGTCAGGCTGTTCGCGCCGGCCGACAGCGTGAGGCTGGTGACCGACCAGGTGCCGTCGCTGGCCACCGTGGCGGTGCCGACGCCGGTGGCGCCCCCGCCGGCCATGTTGTCCAGGAGCGTGATCGTGTCGCCGGCGGCGCCGGTGCCGGTGATGAGCGGCGTGGCCAGGTTGGTGACGTCGTCGCCCTGAATGCCGCTGTCGCTGGACGCGGCCAGCGCCGGGGTCCCGGGCGCCGCCGGCGCCGTGGTGTCGATCGCCAGGCCGAGCGCCGCCGAAGCCATCGAGACGTTGCCGGCCGCATCGGTCTGCACCGCGGTGATCCCGTGCGTGCCGTTGGCCAGGGTCGATGTGGTGATCGACCAGGTGCCGCCGGCGCCGACCGCACCGCTGCCGACGGTGGTGCTGCCGTCGAGCAGGGTGACGGTGTCGCCGGTGATGCCGGTGCCGGTGAGGGTCGGCGTGGTGATCTTGGTGAGGTTGTCGCCCAGGGTGCCGCTGTCGCTGGTAGGCAGGAGCGACGGCGCGGACGGTGCGTCCGGCGCGGCGGTGTCGATATCGAGGCCTAGGGCGGTGGACGCAGCGGACACGTTGCCGGCGACGTCGCCCTGGGTCGCCGTGAGGCTCTGCGGGCCGGGAGCGAGCGTGGTGGTGGTGATCGACCAGGTGCCCCCGGCGCCGACCACGCCGCTGCCGACGATCGTCCCGCCATCCGACAAGGTCACGGTGTCACCGGCGGTGCCGGTTCCGGTCAATGTGGGCGTGGTGACGTTGGTGAGGCCGTCGCCAAGAATGCCGCTGTCGCTCGCGGCGGCGAGCGCCGGCGCCGACGGCGCTGCGGGCGCGGTGGTGTCGATGGTCAGCGTCAGCGCCGTGGAGGGGGGGCGGAGACGGTGCCGCTGCCGTCGGTGTAGGTCGCGCTCAGGTGGTGCACGCCGGCGGTGAGCACGCTGCTGGTGATCGACCAGATATTGTTCGCGCCAACCGCGCCGGAGCCGATCATCGTCGTGCCGTCGTAGAGGGTGACGGTGTCGCCGACCGGGCCCGCTGCCGTTGAGCGTCGGCGTGGTGACGTTGGTGATATCATCGCCCTGCACGCCGCTGTCGCTGCCGGGAGCGAGCACCGGGGCAGAGGGTGCGGTGGGCGCTGTGGTGTCGATCGTCAGGCTGAGTGCCGCCGAAGACCCGGAGACGTTGCCGGCGACATCGGTCGCGGTCGCGGTGAGGGTGTGCGCGGTGGCCGCAAGAGTGCTGCTGGTGACCGACCAGGTGCCGTTGGCGCCGACGATCGCGGTGCCGACCACCGTTGTGCCGTCAAGCAGGGTGATCTTGTCGCCCGCGGTGCCGGTGCCGGTGAGGACCGGCACGGTGATGCTGGTGATGTCGTCGCCCTGCACGCCGGTATCGCTCGCCGCCGAGAGCACCGGTGCGGACGGCGCGGATGGCGTCGCGGTGTCGATCGTCAGGGTCAGCGCCGAGGACGCGGAGGCGACGTTGCCGGCGACATCGGTCTGCACGGCGGTGAGGCTGTGCGTGCCGGCGGCGAGCTTGCCGCTGGTGACGGACCAGGTGCCGTCGGCGCCAACCGTGCCGGACCCGACGGCGGTGGTGCCGTCGAACAGGGTCACGGAGTCGCCGGCAATGCCGGTGCCGGTGAGGATGGGGGGCGGTGACGCTGGTGATGTCGTCGCCGGCGACGCCGGTATCGCTGGCGGCGGCCAGCACCGGCGTGGAAGCGGCCGCGGGTGCTGCGGTGTCGATGGTCAGGCCGAGCGCGCTCGAAGCCGCTGAGACGTTGCCCCGCGACATCGGTCTGGGTCGCGGTGAGGCTGTGCAAGCCGGCGGCAAGTGCAGCCGTGGCGATCGACCAGGCGCCCCCGGCGGCGACGATGGTGCTGCCGATGATGCTGGTGCCGTCATAAAGCGTGACGGTGTCGCCGCCGGTGCCGGTGCCGGTGATGGTGGGGGACGTGACGTTGGTGATGCCGTCGCCCGGCACGCCGCTGTCGCTCGCGGCCGCCAGCGCGAGCGCCGTGGGTGCCGACGGTGTCGCGGTGTCGATGCTCAGGGTCAGCGGCGTGGAGGCGGCCGAGACGTTGCCGGCGGCATCGGTCTGGGTCGCGGTCAGGCTGTTCATGCCGGCGGCGAGCGTGCTGCTGGTGATCGACCAGGTGCCGTTGCCGGCGACGGTGGCGCTGCCGACGATGGCGGCGCCGTCATGGAGCGTGATGCTGTCGCCGGCGGTGCCGGTGCCGGTGATGGTGGGGGTGGCGACGTTGGTGATGCCGTCGCCGACGATGCCGCTATCGCTGGCGACGGCGAGCGAGGACCGCGCCGGGGGCGGCCGGAGCCGTGGTGTCGATGGTCAGGCTGAGCGCGGACGAGACGGCGGAGACGTTGCCGGCGGCATCGGTCTGGGTCGCGGTCAGGCTGTTCGCCCCGGCGGCGAGCATGCCGCTGGTGACCGACCAGGTGCCGTTGGCGGCGACCGTCGTGGTGCCGATGACCGCGCTGCCGTCATGGAGGGTCACGGTGTCGCCGGCGGTCCCCGTGCCGGTAATGGTCGGCGTGATGACGTTGGTGATGCCGTCGCCCTGGGTGCCGCTGTCGCTGCCGGCGGCCAGCGCCAGTGTTCCAGGCGCCGCAGGGGCAGCGGTGTCGATGGTCAGGGACAGTGCCGCCGACGCGCCGGAGATGTTGCCGGCGACATCGGTCTGCGTGGCGGTCAGGCTGTTCGTGCCGGCCGGCAACATGCTGCTGGTGATCGACCAGGTGCCGTTGGCGGCGACCTTCGCGGCGCCGATGATCGCGCTGCCGTCATACAGCGTGACGGTGTCGCCGGCGCTCCCGGTGCCGGTGATGGAGGGCGTGGCGTCGTTGGTGATGCCGTCGCCCTGGGTGCCGCTGTCGCTGGCCGTTGCGAGTAGCGGCGCGCCGGGCGCGGCCGGGGCCGTGCTGTCGATGGTCAGCTTCAGCGCGCCGGATGCGGCGGAGACGTTGCCGGCGACATCGGTCTGCGTCGCGGTGAGGCTGTTCGCGCCGGCCGGCAGTGTGCTGCTGGTGATCGACCAGGTGCCGTTGGTGCCGACGGTGGCGCTGCCGACGGTGGTGGTGCCCCCGCTCGCCGTGTCGAGGAGCGTCACGGTGTCGCCGGCGGTGCCGGTCCCGGTGATGACCGGCGTGGTGACGCTGGTGATGCCGTCCCCGGCCACGCCGGAGTCGCTGGCCGCCGACAGCACCGGCGCCGAAGGAGCGGCGGGCAACGCGGTCTCGATGGTCAGGCTCAGCGCGCTCGAGGCGGCGGAGACGTTGCCGGCGACGTCGGTCTGGCTGGCGGTCAGGCTGTGCGTGCCCGCCGGGAGGGCGAGGCTGGTCACCGACCAGGTGTTGTTGGCACCGACGCTGGTGCTGCCGATGACGAGGTTGCCGTCGAGCAGGGTGACGATGTCGCCGGCGATCCCGGTCCCGGTGATCACCGGCGTGGAGGTGCTGGTGATGTCGTCGCCGGCGACGCCGGTGTCGCTGGCCGCCGCCAGCACAAGCGCCGAGGGAGCCGCCGGCGTCGCGGTGTCGATGGTCAGGCCCAGCGCGGTCGAGGCGGCCGAGGCGTTGCCGGCGACATCGGTCTGAATGGCAGTGAGGCTGTGCGCGCCGGCGGCGAGCATGCCGCTGGTGACCGACCAGGTTCCGTTGCCGGCAACCGTGGCGGTGCCGACGATGGTGGTGCCGTCGTAGAGCGTGACTGTATCGCCGGCGGTGCCGGTCCCGCTGATGGAGGGCGCGGTGACGTTGGTGACGTTGTCGCCCTGCACGCCACTGTCGCTGGCCGCGGCGAGGGTGAGTCCGGAGGGTGCGACCGGTGTCGTGGTGTCGATCGTCAGCGACAGCGCCGTCGAGGCGCCGGAGACGTTGCCGGCGACGTCGGCCTGAGTGGCGGTCAGGCTGTGTGCACCGGCGGCGAGGGTGGTGGTGGTGATCGACCAGGTGCCGTTGGCGCCGACCGTCGCGCTGCCGACGGTGCTGCTGCCGTCGAGGAGGGTCACGGTGTCGCCGGCGGTGCCGGTGCCGGTGATGACCGGCGTTGCGACATTGGTGATGTCGTCGCCGGCGACCCCGCTGTCGCTGGCCGCCGCCAGCATGAGGCCGGACGGTGCGGACGGTATCGCGGTTTCGATGGCCAGGCCGAGGGCGGCGGACACACCGGAGATGTTGCCGGCGACGTCGGTCTGGGTGGCGGTGATGCTGTGCGCGCCGTCGACGAGGGTCGCGGTGGCGATCGACCAGGTGCCGTTGGCGGCGACGGTGCCACTGCCGACCAGGCTGCTGCCGTTATAGAGCCGCACGGTGTCGCCGGCGATGCCGGTGCCGGTCAGGATGGGGGTGGCGACCTTGGTGATGTCGTCGCCCGCGACGCCGCTGTCGCTCGCCGCCGACAGGATGGGTGCCGAGGGTGCTGCCGGCACGGCGGTGTCGATGGTCAGCGAGAGTGCGGCCGACGCGGTCGAGCCGTTGCCGGCGATATCGGTCTGGATTGCGGTGATGCTGTTCGTGCCTGAGGGCAGCGTGGTGGTGGTGACCGACCAGGTGCCGTCGGCGGCGACCGTCGCGGTGCCGATCAGGTTGGTGCGGTCATAGAGCGTGATGGTGTCGCCGGCGGCGCCGGTCCCGGTGATCACCGGCGTCGTGACGTTGGTGATGCCGTCGCCCTGGGTGCCGCTGTCGCTGGCACTCGCCAGCACCGGCGTTGCGGGTGCGGCCGGGGCCGCGGTGTCGATGGTCACGCCCAGCGCGGCGGAGGTGGCGGACGGGTTGCCGGCGACGTCGGTCTGGAGCGCGGTGATGCTGTGCGCGCCGGCGGCGAGCGTGGTGGTGGCGATCGACCAGGTGCCGTCGGCGGCCACCGTGCCGCTGCCGAGGATCGTGCCGCCGGCGAGCAGCGTCACGGTGTCGCCTGCGGTGCCGGTCCCGGTGATGACGGGATTGGTGACGTTGGTGATGTCGTCGCCCTTGACGCCGCTGTCGCTGGCGGCGGCAAGCGTTAGGGTGCCGGGCGTGGATGGGATGGCGGTTTCGATGGTCAGGCCGAGCGAAGCGGATCGCGCCGAGACGTTGCCCGAGCCGTCGGTGTCAAAGGCGGTCAGGGCGTGGCGGCCGTCCGTCAGCGTGGTGGTGGTGATGCTCCAGGTGCCGTTGCCGGCGACGGTGGCGGTGCCGATGGTGGTCGAGCCGTCCTGCAGCGTCACGGTGGCGCCGGCTTCCCCGGTGCCGGTGATGACCGGATTGGTGACCCTGGTGATGTCGTCGCCCTGGGTGCCGCTGTCGCTGGCGGCGGCGAGCGTGAGGCCCGAAGGTGCCACGACGGTGCCCCCGACCGGGTAGAGGTACTGGCCCGGGGTCGAACTGAAGGTCGAGATCGGCAGCACGTTAAGCTGGAGGCCACCGATGGTCACATTGGCTATGCCGGTGATCGCGGTGTTCGAGAACAGATAGAGCGTGTTGCTCGAGACGTATGAAAAGGCGCTGCCGTCCTGCAGGGCGCCGACCTTCGAGATCGGCTGGTTGCTGACGATGGCGCCGTTGTCAGCGATGTAGGAGATGGTCTCGTTGCCGCTGCTGTCGGTGCCGAACGTCACCTGCTTGGCAGTGGCCAAAGGGTTGACGAGGTCCACCAGCCCTTGCCCGAGAACGCTGACGTCGAGCTGCAGGGCGTAGACATAGACGCCGGAAACGGTATCACCCGGCTGGGGCAGCTTGGACGTGGGCATGGCGGAACCCTCGCGGCGCCGCGAGTGCGAGGCCGGGTGAAGTCGATGGTTGTCGGTGAAGCCGAAGGCGGGTCGCGCCCGGGGGGCGCTACCTGAGGCTGCGCATGCTCAGCAGGGCAGCGCGGATCGGGGGAAGGCGGGGCGAGCGGTCACGGCTCGACCCGGGGCGCGGGAGGTGTCGGAAGAACGCAGACTGAGCCGACCAGGGAGACGTCACGGCCGTTACCGATGCAGATGGTAATTAAACGTTAAGGCGCTAACGGAACATAATGGTCCCGTATCGAACATGTAAAGCGGAAATAGCCGCCGTCGTTTGTTACAAGAACGGCCGCTAGCGGACGCTCCGCCGTATCACTCCAACAGTTGTTTACTTGTAGCGGCGGCTGGTCGGCCGCTTAGAGGCCGCCGCCGCCGCCGCCCACGGACATCGAGCCCGAGCCGGGCATGTCGCTGTCGGGTCTACCGAGCCCCGGACCCTGGCCCGGATACTGACCACCGGCCCCACCGCCATGCGCACCGCCGCCGGAACGCGGGCCGGCGGTGACCGTGGGTGCGGTGGTACGGTCGCCCGGCGTCGCCGGGGCCAGGTAGAACGGGTCCGTATGCTGTGGTGCAGCGGGCGCCGAGCAGGCCGCCAGCGGAAGCAAGGCCAGTGCCGCGACGATGCCGCGCCGGCCCGGGACCGCCTTGGCGCGCGTGCCGCCTGCCTGATCCTGCGCCATCCGATTCTCCCTGCGATGCCGGCGCCGACGTTATCGCTTCCGAGTGTCTTCGCCCACCGGACACGCAATCCGGTATAGGCTGCGCCGCGCGGGAGGTTGCAGGTGGCGGACAGTGCTGGCATGTCTGAGATCGGCCGGGGCGGCTTCAGCGGCTATTTCGACCGCTACGAGACCGGCCGCGCCTCCGGATGGGTCGCCAACCGCGCCAACCCGAAGGGCATCGTGGTGCTCACCGCGCTCATCGACGGCGAGGAGGTGGACCATGTCCTGTGCGACCGGCTGCGCGAGGATGTGCGCGAGGCGCTCAGCCTGGCCTCGGCGCGGGTCGGCTTTCGCTACGACATCCCGGCGCGCTACCTCGAAAATACCCCGCACGTCCTGAGCTTCCGGCTGCCCGACGGCGAGGTGCTGTTCTACATGGGCGTGGGTGGCGTCGGCAGCCTGTCCCCTTCGCTGGAGTTTGCCGGCCTGCCGCATGTGGCGCTGCGCGGCAATCTCGACGGTATGGTGCACAACACGCTGCGCGGCTGGGTGCTGCGGCAGACCGGCCGCGACGGCGCGCTGGTCGCCGGCGCAGACGTGCTCGTCACCTGCGACGACGTGCGCATCGGCCTCGCGCATGCCGACCGGCTGCGCCGCGATGTCGGCCTTGCCAACGCATGCGATCCCTATTGCGGCTTCGAGTTCGCGCTGCCGCAGGATCTGCGCAGCAGCCAGCCGCGCCGGTACCGGGCCTTCGCGCTGCCGGAGATGCGCGAGCTGGCCGGCAGCCCGCTGGTCACCGCGACCGTCACCGACCTGCTCGAGGGACGGCTGCTCGCGCTGTCCGCCGGCATGGCGCGCCTGCAGGCCGAACTCGGCCGCATGGGTCGCGAGCTCGAGCTGCTGCTGCCTTCCGAGGGCTACCATATCGAGGATTTCGACCGCTGGGCGAGACGCTACTACGAGACGCTGCGCCTGCGTGTCGCGGCCGGCCGACGCATGGTCGAGGCGACGGGAGAGGCCGGCGAGCCGCTGGTCAGCGTGCTGATGCCGACCTGGCGGCCGCATTTGCCGGACTTCGTGGCCGCCGTCGAGAGCGTGCTGGCGCAGACCCATGCGAACTGGGAGCTGATCATCGTCGATGACGGCAGCAGGCAGACCGAGGTGAGCGCCTGCATCGAGGCGTTCTGCGCGCGCGACAGCCGGATCCGCTGCATCGTCCGCCGCCGCAATGCCGGCATCGCGCGCGCCACCTCGCTTGCGATGCAGGCGGCGCGCGGCGCATGGACGGCATTCTTCGACCATGACGACCTGCTCGTCGACGTCGCCCTCGAGGTGATGCTCCGCGAGGCCCGACGCACCGGCGCCCTGCTGCTCTATTCCGACGAGGACAAGATCGATCGCGGCGGCTATTTCCGCGAGCCCAACTTCAAGCCGGACTGGAACTACCGCTACCTGCTCGGCTGCAACTATGTCTGCCACCTGACCTTGGTGGACACCGCCACCATGCGCCTGGTCGGTCCTATGAAGCGCGAGTACGACGGCGCGCAGGACCACGACTTCATCCTGCGCTGCGCCGAGCTGCTCGAGCCCCGCCGCATCCACCATGTGCCGGAGCTGCTCTACCACTGGCGCATCACGCCGAACTCGACGGCGGACAGCGTGGCCAACAAGCAGTATGCGGTCGCGGCCGGCGTGCGGTGTGTCGCCGATCATCTCGCGCGCACCGGGCATCCGGCAGACGTCTTAGCGATCGACCGGCTCAGCATCTACAGGATCGACTGGCTGCCGCCTGACGCCACACCGGCCGAGCCGACTGTCAGCGTGATCATCCCGTTCCGGGACCAGATCGAGATCACCCGCTCGGGGGTGATGTCGCTGCTGCGCCACACCCAGTTTCCGGCATGGGAGATCGTGCTGGTGGATAACTGGTCCACCGCGCCCGAACTAGCCGGGTTCCTCGACGAGATGGGCCGCCAGCCGCGCGTGCGGGTGCTGCGCATCGAGGAAGGCTTCAACTACTCGCGGCTGAACAACCTTGCCGCCGCCGCCAGCGACGCCGGGCACTTCGTGTTCCTCAACAACGACGTGGTCATCGACGATCCGCACTGGCTGCGTCGCCTGCTGGCCGAGATGACGGCAGCGCCCGATATCGGCATCGTCGGCGCCAAGCTGCTCTATCCCGACCGCACCGTACAGCATGCGGGTGTCCTGGTCGGGCTGCACGGGGTCGCGGCGCATCCGCATCTCGGCGCGTCGATCGAGGAGTACGGCTATCTTGGCCGCGCCAGGCTGAGCCAGGAGCTGATGGCGGTGACCGGGGCCTGCATGATGGTGCGCGCCGAGCTGTTCCGCGAGATCGGCGGCTTCGACGAGGTCGACCTGAAGGTGGCGTACAACGATGTCGATCTCTGCCTAAGGGCGCATGAGCACGGCTGGCGGGTGGTCTGGTGCGCCGATGTGGTCGCCGAGCACCTGGAGAGCCTGTCGCGCGGCAGCGACCTGCGCCCGGACCAGGAGGCGCGATTCCTGCGCGAACGCCAGGTGATGCTGGAACGCTGGGGCGAGCGGAGCTTCTTCAGGCACGACCCGTTCTACAACCCCAATCTTTCCAGCAGCGCGCGGCTGTTCTACACGCTCGCCGATCCAGCCGGGGGGACTTCGATCTGAGCCAGACTCTGCCGAGCCGCCGCGAGTTGTTCGCAGTCACGCTTGCCGTCCTCGGCGGCTGCGCGGTGCGTCCGGTGCTCTCGGCGCAGGATCAGTCCGATCTCGACCGCATCCAGGCCTACCTGGACAGGCTGCACGGGCTGCGCGCGCGCTTCCTGCAGATCGGCGCCGATGGCGGCACCAGCAGCGGGACAGCGTACTACGAGCCCGGGCGGCTGCGGCTCGACTACGAGCAGCCGGGGCGGATGGAGGTGGTGGCGACCGGCATGCACCTAGTGGCACATCGCGACTCCGACGACAGCACCACGCGCATCGCGCTGTCGACCAATCCGCTCGGGCTGCTGCTGGCGCCGGGGCTGCGGTTGTCCGGCAGCATCACCGTGACCGACATCCAGCGCCGCGCCGGGCTGCTGCAGGCCTCCCTGGCGCGTACCGCCAACCCGGCGCAGGGCCTGCTGACGCTGGTCTTTGCGGACCGTGCGGACCTGCTCCTGGTCGGGCTGGAGGCGGTGGATGCGCGCGGGCAGCGGACGAGCTTCCACCTGATCGACCCAGAGTCCGGGCTGGCGCTGGATCCGGGCCTGTTCCGGCCCCTGACCTGAGGCGGCGGCCTGAAGCGGGCGATCAGCCGAAGCTGGTGCGCCAGTTCGCCCGCAGCGCGGCATCTACGTCCGCCAGGCTCGCCGTGAGGCCGAGGGCGCCCAGGCTGGTCACCCCGTATTCGCGCAGGCCGCAGGGCACGATGCCGTCGAAATGCGCAAGCTCGGGTGCCACGTTGAGCGAGACGCCGTGCCAGCTCACCCAGCGGGTGACCCGTACGCCGAGGGCAGCGATCTTGCTGTCGCCGCCGGTTCCGGGATCGCGCACCCACACGCCGACGCGGCCCTCGCGGGTGCCGGCCTGCACGCCGAGATCCGCCAGAGTGGCGATCAGCCAGGCCTCGAGCGCCCGCACGAAGCAGCGGACATCGCGCGCCGGCACGGCACCGTGCCGGCGCTGCAGGTCGAGCATGACGTAGGCCACGCGCTGTCCCGGCCCGTGATAGGTCCACTGGCCGCCGCGCCCGGCCGCGTAGGTCGGAAACCCCAGCGGGTTGAACAGGTCCTCGGGCCGCGCCGAGGTGCCCGATGTGAACAGCGGCGGATGCTCCAGCAGCCAGACCGCCTCCGGTGCGGTGCCGGCGCGGATTGCCGCCACCCGGTCCTGCATCGCGGCGGTTGCGTCCGGGTAGGCGACCGGCTTCGCGTGGGTGCGCCATGCCGGCCGGGTCTCTGTCATTGCCGTCGGATCGACCATCGGTTATACGCGCCTCCGTCAACCGGTATCGCGCAGGCGAGGCCAGGTGTCACGGTGCGGTCGTGGCGGAATGGTAGACGCGCAAGCTTGAGGTGCTTGTGGGGGAAACCTCGTGGAAGTTCGAGTCTTCTCGACCGCACCAACTCATCCCCGACCATAGCTCTTGCCGCTGGGCTGCCTTGAGTGTTCCTTTCCGCCCCACAGGGTAAGAAGGGTTCTGGGGATGGACGAAGATTTCAGGAAGGCGGCCCTCGACTACCACCGGCTGCCGACCCCGGGTAAGCTCTCCGTCACGCCCACCAAGCGCATGGCGACGCAGCGCGACCTGGCACTCGCCTATTCCCCCGGCGTCGCCGCCGCCTGCGAGGAGATCCAGGCCGATCCGACCAAGGCGCGCGACTACACCGCACGCGGCAACCTCGTCGGCGTGATCTCCAACGGCACCGCCGTGCTTGGCCTGGGCAATATCGGTCCGCTCGCCGGCAAGCCGGTGATGGAGGGCAAGGCGGTCCTGTTCAAGAAGTTCGCCGGCATCGACGTGTTCGACATCGAGGTGGACGCCTCCGATCCCGACCGCTTCATCGACGTGGTGGCCGCGCTGGAACCGACCTTCGGCGCCATCAATCTCGAGGACATCAAGGCCCCCGAATGCTTCCGCATCGAGGCCGAGCTGCGCGCCCGAATGGGCATCCCGGTGTTCCATGACGACCAGCACGGCACCGCGATCGTCGCCGCCGCCGCCGTGCGCAACGGGCTCGAGGTGCAGGGCAAGACCCTGTCCGACGTGAAGCTGGTGACATCGGGCGCGGGTGCGGCGGCACTCGCCTGCGTCGACCTGCTGGTGCAGATGGGGCTGCGCATCGAGAACGTGACGCTCACCGACATCAAGGGCGTCGTCTATGAAGGCCGCGACGACGACATGCAGCCCAACATGGCGCGCTATGCCCGGCGCACCGACGCTCGCGCGCTGTCCGAGGTGCTGGTCGACGCCGACGTATTCCTCGGGCTGTCGGCGCCGCGGGTGCTCAAGCCGGAATGGCTCGCCCAGATGGCGGCCAAGCCGTTCATCCTGGCACTTGCCAATCCCGAGCCGGAGATCCTGCCCGATCTCGCGCGTGCGGTGCGGCCGGACGCGATCATCGCCACCGGGCGGTCGGACTATCCGAACCAGGTCAACAACGTGCTGTGCTTTCCGTTCATCTTCCGCGGCGCGCTGGATGTCGGCGCCACCGAGATCAACGAGGAGATGAAGGTGGCCGCCGTCGAGGCGATCGCGGCCCTCGCCCGGGTCGAGGCGAGCGAGGTGGTGACCGCGGCCTATGGCGGCGAGGCGCCGGCGTTCGGG
Organism: uncultured Lichenicoccus sp.; assembly: GCA_963693035.2. Classification (GTDB taxonomy): domain Bacteria; phylum Pseudomonadota; class Alphaproteobacteria; order Acetobacterales; family Acetobacteraceae; genus Lichenicoccus. Next base: position 402,970 of record CAXMMQ010000007.1, on the reverse strand, counting down.
CCGGAATACATCATTCCCAAGCCGTTCGACCCGCGCCTGATCCTGCATGTGGCGCCGGCGGTGGCCAGGGCTGCGATGCGTTCCGGGGTCGCGACCCGCCCGATCACCGATTTCGACGAGTACAAGGACGATCTCGAGGTCTTCGTGTTCCGTTCCGGCCAGGTGATGCGGCCGATCTTCGAGGTGGCGCGCCGAGCCAACAAGCGCATCGTCTATGCCGAGGGCGAGGATGACCGGGTGCTGCGCGCGGTGCAGACGGTGATTGACGATCGCCTCGCACAGCCGGTGCTGATCGGTCGGCACGGGGTGATCGCCAACCGGATCCAGAGCCTCGGGCTGCGCATGGCGCCGGGCCGGGACGTCGAGGTGCTGGATCCCGAGGAGGATGTCGCGGTGTTCGGGCCACTGATCGATCCCTACCGCAAGATGGTGGAGCGTAAGGGTGTGCCGCCGGTGATGGCGGAGCGGCAGTTGCAGCGACGCCCGACGGTGGCTGCCGCCATGCTGCTGCATGCGGGGCTGGTGGATGCGGCGCTGGTCGGCGGCCATGGCGACTGGTGGCGGCACATGCACTACTGGCACCCGGTGATCCCGCGCCGGCCGTCGGTGACCCGGCTGTATGCGCTGTCCGGGCTGATCCAGTCGAACGGCGTGCTGTTCTTCTGCGACACCCATTTCAACCTGGATCCGACCGCCGAGCAGATCATGGAGATGACCATGCTGGCGGCCGACGCGGTGCGCATGTTCGGCCTGACGCCGCGGGCGGCGCTGCTGTCGCATTCCTCGTTCGGCGCCAGCAACTCGGAGAGTGCGCGCAAGATGCGGCGTGCGCTGACGCTGCTGCACGAGCATGCGCCGAACCTCGAGGTGGACGGCGAGATGCAGGGCGATGCGGCCCTGAGCGAGACGTTGCGTGACCGGGTGATGACCTCGGGCAGGCTCAGCGGCACGGCGAACCTGCTGATCATGCCGACGCTGGATGCGGCCAATATCAGCTTCAACCTGCTCAAGGCGGCGGGCGAGGGCCTGCAGGTCGGGCCGATCACGCTGGGCGCCTGCAAGCCGATCCACACGCTGGCCGGTAGCGCCACCGCCAGGGCGATCGTCAACCTGACCGCCTTGGCCGCCCTGCAGGCGGAGCAGCACACGGGCTGAGGCGCGTCGGTTGTTGGCAAACTGCTACCGAAGGGCTACCCAGGCCGGCGCCATGATCTGCTACGCTCAAGCGTCGATCTGGGCCAGCCGGTCCGTGCTGATAAGGGTGGAATGACGTGATCAAGCCTCTGCGTAAGGCGGTCCTGCCGGTTGCGGGCCTCGGGACACGCTTCCTGCCGGCCACCAAGGCGATGGCCAAGGAGATGCTCCCGGTGGTCGACCGGCCGCTGATCCAGTACTCCATCGACGAGGCGCGGGCTGCCGGGATCGAGCAGTTCTGCATGATCACCGGGCGCGGCAAGACGGCGCTGGTCGAATATTTCGACAAGGCGTACGAACTCGAGGCGACGCTCAGGCAGCGCGACAAGCCCGAGGCGCTGGAGGCGCTGCGTGCGTCGGAGATGGAGCCCGGCTCGATCGTGTCGGTGCGCCAGCAGGAGCCGCTCGGCCTGGGCCACGCGATCTGGTGCGCGCGCTCGTTCATCGGCGACGACCCGTTCGCGATCCTGCTGCCCGACGACATCATCCTCAGCCAGGAGCCGTGCCTGAAGCAGCTTGCCGACGCCTATCACCAGACCGGCGGCAATGTCGTGGCCGTGACCGAGGTGCCGCACGAGCACACCAACCGCTACGGCATCCTCAAGATCGGCGAGGATGACGGCCGCATGGTCGAAGTCACCGGCCTGGTCGAGAAGCCCAAGCCGGAGGATGCGCCGTCCAATCTCTCCATCATCGGGCGCTACGTGCTGACGGCAGACGTGATGGTTCACCTGTCCAGGCTTGAGCGCGGCGCCGGCAACGAGGTGCAGCTCACCGACGCGATGGCCAAGATGATCGGGACGGTGCCGTTCCATGGCCTGCGCTACGAGGGCAAGCGCTTCGATTGCGGCGACAAGGTCGGCTTCCTGGAGGCGCAGATCGCCTTCGCGCTGGAACGCGAGGATCTGGGGCCGCAGGTTCGCGAATTTCTCAAATACTATTGTGAGCGCCTCTGATGTCCTTCCGCCACGACTTCGACCCGACCAGCCTGCGCGAATACGACATCCGCGGCATCGTCGGAAAATCGCTGCATGCGGCGGACGCCTTTGCGATCGGCCGAGCGTTCGGCAGCATTGTCATCCGTGGCGGCGGCCAGATGGTGGCCGTCGGCTACGATGGCAGGCTGTCCTCGCCGGAGCTCGAGCAGTCGCTGGTGGAGGGGCTCAAGGCGAGCGGCATCGAGGTGCTCAGGGTCGGCCGATGCCCGACGCCGATGCTGTATTACGCCGCCACCACGCTCGCCACCGACGGCGCGATCATGGTGACCGGCAGCCACAACCCGCCGGACTATAACGGTTTCAAGATGATGCTGGGCCGCAAGCCGTTCTTCGGCGCCCAGATCAAGGAGATCGGCCGCATGGCGGCGGCACCCGACGTGGTGCCGCAAGCCGAGGGCAGCGATCGCCGCGTCGACATCGCACATGACTACGTGGCGCGCCTGATCTCGGACTGGGACGGCGGCGACCGGCTGCTCAAGGTGGTCTGGGACAACGGCAACAGCTCGGCCGGCGAGGTGCTGCAGCGCCTGGTGCAGTCCCTTCCGGGTGAGCACACGGTCCTGAACGGCGAGATCGACGGTCGCTTCCCGGCGCACCATCCCGATCCGACGGTCGCGAAGAATCTCGAGCAGATGATCGCGGCGGTGCACGAGAAGCAGGCCGATATCGGCATCGCCTTCGACGGCGACGCCGACCGCATCGGCGTGGTCGACAACAAGGGCCAGATCCTGTGGGGCGACCAGATCCTGGTGGTGCTGGCCCGTGATGTGCTGCGCGACCATCCGGGTGCGACCATCATCGCCGACGTCAAGGCGAGCCAGGTGCTGTTCGACGAGGTCTCCCGCGCCGGCGGCCAGCCGCTGATGTGGAAGACCGGCCACTCGCTGATCAAGGCGAAGATGGCGGAGACCGGCTCGCCGCTCGCTGGCGAGATGTCGGGCCATGTGTTCTTCGCCGACAAGTGGTACGGGTTCGATGACGCGCTCTACGCCGCCGTGCGCTTGCTGGGCATCGTGGCGCGCATGGACGGCCCGCTCTCGGACGTAAAGGACGCGCTGCCGCACACCGCCAGCACCCCCGAATTACGTTTCGACTGCGACGACACCCGCAAGTTTGCGGTGATCGAGGAGGTCGCGGCGCGCCTCAAGGCCACCGGCGCCCAGGTCTCCGCCATCGACGGCGTGCGCGTGCGCACCGACGATGGCTGGTGGCTGCTGCGTGCCTCGAATACCCAGGCGGTGCTGGTGGCGCGTGCCGAAGGGCTCAGCGACGCCGGCCTCGACCGCCTGAAGGTCGCGCTGACCGAGCAGCTCGCGCAGTCCGGCCTCGAGGCGCCCGACTTCTCGGGGGAGAATGCCGGGCACTGAGTCCGCTCAGGCCAGGGACGCCTGCATCGTCGTCCTGAGGGCCGGGCTGTGGAATGCCGGCTTGCTCATGGCGGGTGCCGTTGGCGCGGGAACCTCGAAGACGAAGTGCTCGCCGGCGACCGGCCGGACCGCGCCGGTGAGCCCGGTGACCGATTCCGCGGCGCCGAGGAACAGCAGGCCGCCCGGGCTGAGCCGGGACGCCAGCATCTCCAGCACCCGCGTCTTGGTCGGCGGATCGAAATAGATCAGCACGTTGCGACAGAAGATGATGTCGAAGCGCCCGAGCGTGCTGGCGTCCGAGAGCAGGTTCCACTCGCGGAACTCGACCATGTCGCGGATCGGCTTGATCAGCCGCCAGCCCTCGTCCTCCTTCTTGAAATACTTGACCAGCATGCGCGCCGGAAGCCCGCGCTGCACCTCGAACTGGCTGTAGAGGCCCTCGCGGGCGCGTGCCAGCGGGATGCGGGCGATGTCAGTGCCCAGGATCTGCACCATCCGGCCGCCGAGCCTGGGGCCCATTTCGCTGAACAGCATGGCGAGTGAATAGGCCTCCTGTCCGGTCGCCGCCGCCGCCGACCAGACCCGCAACGCGGCACCAGCCGGACGTCCGGCGAGCAGGCGCGGCAACGCCACGTCGCGGACATGGTCGAACGGACGGCTGTCGCGAAAGAACAGCGTCTCGTTGGTGGTGAGCGCCTCGACCACCTCGTCCTGCAGGGCGCGATCGTGCCGCAGGCGTGGGGCCAGGCCGTGGAAGTCGGCGACGCCGAGACGGCGCGCGATCGGTGCAAGGCGTGTTTCGAGTAGGTAGGTCTTGTCGGTGCCGAGCGTCAGGCCGGAGCGGCTTTTCACCAGAGCGGTGATCTCGTCGAAGCTGGTCATGGTGCTGCGTTCACGATCTGGGTGACCTTCTCGGCAAGCTCGTCAATTGCCAACACGGCGTGGCAGAGGCCGGCCTTCGCCACCGCGCCGGGCATGCCCCACACCACGCTGCTGGCTTCGTCCTGCGCCAGCACGGTGCCGCCGGCCTCGATCAGCCCCTGCGCGCCGCGCAACCCGTCCTGGCCCATGCCGGTGAGGATGACGGCGAGCACGCGTCCGCCGCAGGCCGCCGAGGCCGAGCGCAGCATCGGATCGACCGCCGGCCTGCAGGAATTCTCCGGCGGCTCGCTGGTCAGCTTTACCTGCAGGGCCTGGCCACGCGCGAGCACGGTGAGATGCCGGTCGCCGGGTGCCACGTAGACCCGGTCCGGGCGCAGCACCTCGTCATCGACGGCTTCGCTGCAGCCGCGCGCGCCGAGCCGGTCGATATGCTCGGCCAGGCTGCGGGTGAACACCGGCGGCATGTGCTGGGTGACGATGATCGGCACCCGCAACGGACGGCCCAGTGCCCGGAAGAAGCTGAACAGGGCCTGCGGTCCACCGGTCGAGCTGCCGATCGCCAGCAGCAGCGGCGCCTTGGCCGCGCGCGGAACGGCGGCCGCGATCGGTGCGGCGCGCACGGCCACCGGTGCCCGGACGCGCTCCGGCACGCTGCGCTGACGACGCAGTCGCGCCTGGCCGCGGATCTTTGCGAGGATCTCGCGGGCGAACTCGTCGATCTGGTGCGCGGCGGGCTTCGGCACGTAGTCGGCGGCCCCCGCCTGCAGCGCCTGCATGGCGATCGCGCCCCCGGTCGTGGTCAGAGCGGACGCCATGATCACCCGGACGCTGGGATCGATCTTCAGCAGCTGCGGCAATGCGGTCAGGCCGTCCATCACCGGCATCTCGACATCGAGCACCACCACGTCGATGCCGCCCTGGCGCAGCGCCTCGGCCGCCTTTTCGCCGTTGGCGGCAAGACCGGCGATCTCGATGTCGGGCTCGGCACGCAGGATGCGGGCGATGATCGAGCGTACGGTGAAGCTGTCGTCGCAGATCAGGACCCGGACCGGAGCAGCGCCGGAGGGGACGGTGACGCCTGCTGGCGATCCCTGCCGCGCGTCACTCACGCCCGGGTCCCGGTCAGGCCGAGCTGCTCCAGCTTGCCGATCAGGATGGCGTCGTCGAACGGCTTCATGATGTATTCCTGCGCCCCGGCTTCGATCGCGCAGACGATGAAATCGGCGCCGTTCTCGGTGGTGCACAGGATGACGCTCGGCTCGTCCGGGCCGAAGTCGCGCCGCAGGCCGCGCAGGCAGTCGATCCCGTTCATCACCGGCATGTTCCAGTCGAGCAGCACCACGTCCGGCAGGCTGAGATGGCATGCCGCCAGCGCCTGGGCGCCGTCCCCGGCCTCGGCTACTTGGTAGCCGGCATGCTCGAGGATGCGCCGCGCCACCTTGCGTACCACCCGGCTGTCATCGACGACCAGGATCCGTGTCGCGCCCGACCGCTCGGCGCTCTCCATCACGTCGCTCATCAGACGGGCGCTCCCTGGTCGAGAAACAGCAGGCGGCTGATGTCGAGCACCACCATCAGCCGCTCGGGGAGGCGGAAGATCCCCGCCCCGAACTCGATCCAGACCGCGCCTAGCGTCGGTGGGGGCGCCTCGATGTCGGCGGGATCGAGCGTCAGCACCTCGAGCGCCTGGTCGACCAGCAGGGCGTAGCTTCCGGCGCCTTCCTCGGCGACCACCGCGACCGGCCGCAGTCCCGGGGCGGCCGGCCTGAGCGAGAGACGGCGCCTGAGATCGATCGCGGTCACGATCTTGCCGCGCAGGTTGATGTTGCCGGCGATCTCCGGGGGTGCCAGCGGAATGCGCGTCACCACCGTGTCGGCGATGACGTCGCGCACGGCCAGGACCGGCACGCCGCAAAGCTGGCCATCGACCAGCAGGGTAAGGAAGCCCTGCTCGCGCTCTTTCTTGCCGTTGAGAACGCTTTGGTCGGCAGTGGTCCCGGCCGCGACGTTGCTGCTCGAAGCGTTCATGATGCTGTGTCCGGATCAGGCGGCGAAGGACTGGGCAAGGCACTGCTCCAGGCTCGCCAGCAGGGTTTCGCGCTCGAACTTGCGTATGTAATCGGTGAAGCCGGCGTCCCGCCCGGTCTTGGCGTCGTCGCGCCCGCTGAGTGCCACCATCGGCAGCTTCGACCACGGGCCGCCCTCGCGCACCTTGCGGGCGAAGCTGTTGCCGTCCATGCCCGGCATCTCGATATCCGAGACGATGGCGTCGAAGATCTGACCGGCATCGCGCATCGCCAACGCCTTTTCGGCGTCGTTGGCCGTTGTGACGTCGTATCCGGCGGCCGACAAGCTCGGCACCAGCAGGTTGCGGAAGAAATCGCTGTCCTCGACCACCAGCAGCTTGCGGCGGGTCGGACCCGCGGCGACTGCCTGGCGGAACCAGTTCTGCGAGGCGCGCGTCAAAAAGTGCCCCGCATCCACGACATCCGTCGCCTGGCCGCCGATGATGGCTGTCCCGAACAGGCCCGGCTCGTCGCTGCTGATCTCGACATCCATCCGGTCGCGGACCACGTCCAGGATCTCGTCGACCATCAGGCCGACATGCTGGTCGCCGTCGCTCAGCACCAGCACCGCCTGGTGCTCCCCGCCCAAGCTGATCGCCGCATCGAGCGGGACCAGCGGCATCAGGCCGCCGCGATATTGCGTGACCAGTCTGACGCCGGTCGCCTCGATCCTGTCACGCGGCACCATCTCAAGCCGGGCGATCAGCGCCAGCGGCAGCGCCTTCTGGGCGCCGGGGCCGGCCCGGACCAGCAGCAGGTCGCTGCGGCCGTCGCTGACCACGGCACTTGCATCGGCGGTGCGGCCGCGCGCCTCGGTGGTCGCTCCCAGTCCGCTGGCGCGCGCGATGCCGAGCGGATCGAGGATCATGATGACGGAGCCGTCGCCGAGGATGGTGTTGCCGCAGAACAGCGGGATGCTGCGTATTACCGGTGCCACCGGCTTGACCACGATCTCCTCGGTGTCGAAGACATGCTCGACGATCAGCCCCAAGCGCTGGCTGCCGACGGCCAGCACCACCACGACCTTCTCGGCGAGGCATGCGGCGTCGCCGGACGGATCGGCGTCGGTCTGCAGCCGCAGCGTGCGGGTGAGCGAGACCAGCGGCAGCAGCCGGTTGCGCAGCCGCAGCACCGGCGCCCCGTCTATGGTGTCGAGCACCATGTCCGGCTGCGCGCCGGGCAGCACGATCTCGACGACGCTGATCTGCGGAATGGCGAAGCGCTCGCCGGCGGAACCGATCACCAGGGCGGAGACGATCGCCAGCGTCAGCGGGATCTTGATCAGGAACTGCGAGCCCTGGCCGACCTTGCTCTCGATATCGACGGTGCCGTTGATCTGCTCTATGTTGTTGCGCACGACATCCATGCCGACGCCCCGTCCTGACACCGAGGTGATGGCCGCCGCCGTCGAGAAACCCGCATGGAAGATGAAGCGGCGGATCTCGTCCTCGCTCATCCGGCGCAGCCGCTCCTCGGTGACGATGCCCTGCGCCACCGCCTTGGCACCGATGCGCATGGGGTCCAACCCACGGCCGTCGTCGCGTATCTCGATCACCACGTGGCCACCCTCGTGGCGGGCCGCGAGCGTGATCTGTCCGGTCTCGGGCTTGCCGGCGCGGCGTCGCTCGGACGGCGTTTCCAAACCATGATCCGCGCTGTTGCGTATCATGTGGGTGAGCGGGTCCTTGATCAGCTCCAGCACCTGGCGGTCGAGCTCGGTGTCGGCGCCGATGGTGACCAGCTCGATCTTCTTGCCGAGATCATGCGCGAGGTCGCGCACCAGCCGCGGCACGGTGTTCCAGGCGATCCCAATCGGCTGCATGCGCGTCTTCATGACGCCTTCCTGCAGATCGGTGGTGAGTTGCGACAGCCGCTGCATCGGGGTCGCCAGGCTGCCTTCGCCGCCGGCATCGCCCGCGCCCTGCTCGGAACGGCCGGTGGTGCGCAGGATCTGCAGCAACTGGTTGCGGGTCAGCACCAGTTCGCTGACCAGGCCCATCAGGTTCTCGAGCACCTCGACGCCGACTCGGATCGTGGTCTGCCCGCGGGACTGCTGCTCGCCATGCACCTCGGCTGCGGGCTCGTCCGGACGCGGCGACGTTGCCGCGAGCGGGGTCGGCGCCGAAGCCGGAGCGGACGGCTCCGGAACGGCAACCGCGGCCATGGCGGCCGGCGGCTCGGCAGCGACGACGCGGCCCTCCGCCAGCTCGTTCAGGGCGTGGATCAGCGCGCTGTCGTCGCCGGCCGGCTCGTCGAGGCCGCGCGCCAACGTGTCGATGATCATGCGTATGCGGTCGGCCGCGTTCAGAATCAGTCCGATGCCATACGTATCGACGCGCAGCGCCTTGGTGCGGAGCTTGTCGAGCACCGTCTCGCCAGCGTGGGCGACCTTTTCCAGCCTCGGCAGCCCGAGGAAGCCGCAGGTTCCCTTGATCGTGTGGATCAGGCGGAAGATCAGCGAGATGGTCTGCTGGTCGTCGGGTGCCTTCTCGAGCTTCACGAGGGCAAGATCGAGCTCGGAGAGGCTCTCCAGGGTCTCGGTCACAAAATCGGCGAGCAGATCGTCCAACCGAGACTCCAATGCGTTACGGCTCAGGCTGGCGAGACGGCCCAGGCGTGCGGAAGCGTTCGAGAGCCCAGACTGACCCTGCGAACTGAAGATTCGGTAAATTTGGAGGACGCGATTGGTCGAGCCCGGATCAGGTCCCGTCTTCCGCAGCTCGATCGAGCCGGGCCAGTGGGTGCTGCATCCGCACCATCACGACTGGGGTCTCGGGCAGGTGCAGTCGGCGGTGGGAGCACGCGTCACGGTCAATTTCGAGCATCGCGGCAAGGTGCTGATCAACGCCGCCCTGGTCGATCTGCAGATCCAATACTAGATGTGTCGCCGATGACCATGCCCGTGACCGTCGACACGCTCGCTTCCGGGCCCGCCCCGGTGATCGATCCGTTCGGCCGCTCGATCAGCTACCTGCGGGTGTCGGTGACCGACCGCTGCGACATGCGGTGCGTGTACTGCATGGCCGAGGACATGGTGTTCCTGCCACGCGCCGAGGTGCTGAGCTTCGAGGAGATGCTGCGGCTGTGCGCCGCCTTCATCCGCTCCGGGGTGCGGCGCATGCGCATCACCGGCGGCGAGCCGCTGATCCGTCGCGGCGTCATCGGGTTCATGGGCGAGCTCGGCGGCTGGCTTGGACGCGCAGTCGGCCAGCCCGGGCTCGACGAGATCACGCTGACCACCAACGGCAGCCGGCTGGCACAGCATGCCGAGGATCTGCACCGGGCCGGCCTGCGCCGGGTCAATGTCAGCCTCGATACGCTCGATGCGCAGCGCTTCCGGGAGATCACCCGCATCGGCAGCCTGGCGCAGACCCTGGACGGCATCGAAGCCGCGCGCGCGGCAGGGCTGGCGGTCAGGATCAATACGGTGGCGATGCGCGGCGTCAACGAGGACGGGTTCGACGAGCTGATCGCCTGGTGCGGCCGCATCGGCGCCGATATGTGCCTGATCGAGACGATGCCGATGGGCGATACCGGCGAGGATCGCTGCGACCGCTACCTGCCGCTCTCGCTGGTGCGCGCCCAGCTCGCGGCGCGCTGGAACCTGCAGGAGACCGGCTACCGGACCGGCGGTCCGGCCCGCTATGCGCGAGTGGCCCAGACCGGTCGGCGGCTGGGCTTCATCACGCCCATGACCCATAATTTCTGTGAGAGCTGCAACCGGGTGCGGCTGAGCTGCACGGGCAAGCTCTTCATGTGCCTGGGCCAGGACGACGCCGCCGACCTGCGGGCGCCGCTGCGCGCCGGCGCCACCGACGAGGATCTGACGCAGGAGATCCGCCTCGCGATCGCCCGCAAGCCAAAAGGCCACGATTTCATCATCGGTCGCCGCGATACGACCGTGGGCGTGTCGCGGCACATGAGCGCCACCGGCGGTTGAGGCCAGGCTAGTAGCCCTGCGGTGTCTTCACCGACGCGGGCGGGCTGGCCAGCGCGGGCTTGGCCGCTGAGGATGAGCCTGAGGGCGGCGCCGGCGTCGTGGTGCAGGCGGCGAGAGCGCACAGGGCCGCGAACAAGGCTGACATCAGTTATTTCATCAAGGTCTCCCGCTCCCGTAGCGCGGGGTCGGTCACTCCGGTTCCGGCTCGCCGAGCAGAGCCGAGGAACGGTCGCCGATGGCGTCGGCCAGCTTCACGGTGAACTGCCCGGGTTGGAGCGGCTTGGGCTGGTCTGGCGACGGCGACCAGCCGGTCATCATCGCCATGCGCAAGGTGGTCTCGTACGGCAGGGTTTCGCCAAGCAGGCCCAGGGCCATCGGGACCAGCGCGCGCGGCGGCGCCCGGCGATCGCGCAGGGCGACAGCATTTCCCTCGCCGGCGGCGCGCAGGTCGCGAAGCAGGGCAAGCGGATCGCGGTAGGCGAGTCTGATCTCGTCGGCATCCGCGACCGGCAGGGCAAAGCCGGCCCGCTGCAGCAGGCTGGCGCAGTCGCGCAGCTCGGGAAATGGCGACACGCGCGGCGAGACCGCCGCCGGACAGCTCCATCTCGGCCTGCAGCAGGGCCGCGCGCAGACTGGCCAGCGTCGGCAGCACCGGCATGCTGGCCAGGAACAACCCATCCGGTCGCATGGCGTGCCGGATCTGCACCAGCGCCCCCGGAAGGTCGTTGACCCAGTGCAGCGACAGGCTGGCCACCACCAGGTCGAAGCTGCCCGGCCCGAACGGCAGCCACTCCTCGTCGGCGACCACCCCGAGCGCCCCGGACCGTTCGAGCATTGGCCGTGACAGGTCGATGCTGACGGTCTCGATGCCGCGGGCCTCGAGGCGGCGCGCGATGACGCCGCGGCCGCCGATGTCCAGCGCCCGCACGAAGCGACGATTGACGTCATCGAGCCGGTCGAGCAGCCGGTCGGCCGCCTCGTCCAGGATGTCGCCCACCGCGCAAACCGTGCGCGCGGCCCGGTCGCGATGCAGCCGGACCGCACGGCGGTCGAAGATGATGGCGTCCAGCACGCGCGGGATGTGCGGATGGTCGGGCGGTTTGCCAAGGGCGCTGATTGTTGCGGCCTTGCTTCCACCGGGATTGCACGTCATGAGTGCAGAATGCAACTCGAGCGAGAAACAATGCGTACGCCACTCCCCCCGCTGAGAGTGCTGGGTGGCTGGGGTCGTTACGGCGGCCGCCTTGCGCTCGATCTGGTGCTGCCGCCGCAGTGTCCGACCTGCGACCGGGTGGTGGCGGTTCCGGGCCAGTTCTGCGCGGTCTGCTTCAGGCGAGCCGACTTCATCGTGGAGCCCTGTTGCCGTCGCTGCGGCGTCGCGTTCGCGACCGTGGCGGAAGCCGGCCTGATCGGGACCTGCGCGGGATGCATCGAGCGGCCACCGACCTGGCAGCGGGCGCGGGCGGCGTTCACCTACGACGAGTTCTCGCGCCAGATCATCCTGCCGCTGAAATATGCCGACCGGACCGAGAATGCCCGGTTCCTGGCGCCGCACATGGCCCGCGCCGGCGCCCCGCTGCTGGCCGGATGCGACCTGCTGGTGCCGGTGCCGCTGCATCGCGGACGCCTGTTCAGCCGCCGCTACAACCAGTCGGCGCTGCTGGCACGCCATGTGGGCGCGATCGCCGGGCGACCGGTGCTGGTTGACGGCTTGGTGCGCACGCGGGCTACCAGGAGTCTCGCCTCATGCTCCGCGGCCGAGCGCGCGGCGCTGATCCGGGGCGCCATCGCGGTGCGGCCCGACCGGCTGCCGGCGCTCGCGGGCAGGCATGTCCTGCTGGTGGACGACGTGCTCACCACCGGATCGACGGCGCAGGCCTGCTCGGAGGTGTTGCTGCAGGCGGGCGTGGCCGCGGTGGACCTGCTGGTGGCGGCCCGTACCGCGCCGCGGGAGAGCCCGCAACGCGCTTTGGAGACCCATGAGCTACCAGCTGCCGATAGCAATGCGGGGGACGGGTTTTGACGATCATCGACGGCGGCGGCACTCTGGATCTTGTCGCGTCGCCTGTTCGACACGACCATTAGGCTCGGATAACGTTGATGGATGTGACGATGGCGCAGATCGAGATCTACACCCAGCCGTACTGCCCCTTTTGCGCACGGGCGCTGGCGCTCCTGCAAGGCAAGGGCGTGACGTTCCAGGAGATCAACGCGCCGCACGGCACCGCCGAGCGCCAGGTATCGGCGGAGCGCTCCGGCGGTCGCACCAGCGTGCCGCAGATCTTCGTCGACGGCCGCCATATCGGCGGCTGCGACGACCTGATGGCGCTGGACGGGCGCGGCGAACTCGACCCGATGCTCAAGGCCGCCTGATCCGGTCGGCATGATCCACTACCAGTTGCGCTGTTCGGCGGGCCACGGCTTCGAGGGCTGGTTTCGCGATGCCGCCGGCTTCGACGAGCAATCGGCGCGCGGCCTGCTGAATTGCCCTGATTGCGGGACCCAGTCGGTGACGCGCGCGATGATGGCGCCGGCGGTGCGATCGTCCCGCCGCAGGCGGGTGGCCGAGGCGGCGGCGCCGGTCGCGGCCGCCCCGCCGGGCCCCGATGCCGGAGTTGGGGCCAGTGCCGGGCCGGCTCCAGGCAGGGCGACGGGCGCCAGGGCGGCGACCGGCGACGTGGCGGTGCTGCCGGACGAGGTGCGTGCGGTGCTGCAGCGGATACGCGCCGGGATCGAGCGGCATTGCGAGGATGTCGGCGACCGTTTCGCAGACGTCGCGCGTGCCGAGCACCGCAAGGCCGCCGATGAGCCGGAGCGGGCGCCGCGCGGCATCTACGGGCAGGCAACCGCCGGCGAGGTCGAGGCGCTGGCCGACGAGGGGATCGAGGTCAACCGCATCCCGTGGCTGCCGCGTGCCGACAGCTAGGCTGCGGCACTGGGCCTGGGTGGCACTCGTCGGCGCCGGTCTGGCGCCGGGGCCGGTCGTCGCCCAGGCGCCCAAGACTGTCGCACTTCAGTCTGTTGCACCCATCGGTCTCTGGCTCAGCCAGGACCATGACGGCGTGTTCGACATCCGGCACTGCGGCCCGGTGCTCTGCGGGCGGCTGGTTGGCATCCGCTACGACGACCGTATGCCCACCGACAAGCACGGCCAGCCGCAATGCGACCTGATGATGCTGACCGACTTCCGCCCCGATCCCGACGAGGCCGCCCGTTGGGACGGCATGATCCTCGATCCGGAAACCGGGCGCACCTACCACGCCGAGATCTGGTCCCCGAGCCCCGGCATGCTCAACCTGCGCGGCTACCTCCTGCTGCCGATCTTCGGCGAGACGCAGCGCTGGAGCCGGTTCACCGGGATGATCGGGAAGGCATGCCACCTGCGCTAGGCTTGTCCATCACGCGCTCTCGAGCAGCGCAATATAGTTCACCGCCGTGTCGCGGCTCTCGCGCCAGCCATTGAGGCCGGGAACCATGCCGGACACGTCGGCGACCCGCAGGCCCGCCTGCGCCGCGTGCCGTCCGAGTTCGGCCGGGGTCATGAAGCGACGCCAGTCATGCGTGCCGGCCGGCAGCAGCCGCAGCACGTATTCCGCGCCGATCTTGGCGGTGGCGAGCGACTGCCACGTGCGGTTCAGCGTCGAGACGACGATCACGCCGCCCGGATCCAGCATCTTTGCCAGCAGGCGCAGAAAGGCGGCCGGATCGGCCACGTGCTCGATCACCTCGAGGGCGACGACCGCATCGAAGCGCGCTCCCTCCCCGACGAGCGCCTCGGCGCTGGCGCACCGGTACGACAGGGCGCCGGCATGGGAGACGGCCGGCACAGAAGATTGGTGGTTCCGTGCCGCCAGGATGGCCTCCGGCGCCGCGTCCACCCCAAGCACGTCGTGGCCCAGCGCCGCCAGGGCCTCGCTCGCGAGTCCCGCGCCGCAACCGAGATCCAGCAGGCGCAGCCGCGTGCCCGGCCTCCGACGCAGCCTGCGATCGATCCAGCCGATGCGCAGCGGGTTCATCCGGTGCAGCATGCGCATCGGTCCGTCGGGATCCCACCATCGCGCCGCCAGGGCGTCGAAGCGCTCGATCTCCGTAGGCACGATGGACGCCGCTCGCACCGGGCCTGCGGCCGCACCGGGTTCATTCTCATCCATGTTGACGCCTTGCCCTCTCGCCGCCTTGCTCCTCGTCGCCGGGCCGATGTTGCCGTGCCGCCGAGACGAAGCTATGTGACCCGCCTGTCGCCCGCCTGCAATCGTGCCGCCGTCGGCGCCGGCGCCCGGCGCGGGCTTCCGGCTCCTGCCCTGGGGGCCCGGCTCCTGCCGCGGGGCGCAGGGTGAACTGGAAGGCTGTCGCTGCCATGGCCCGCATCGTGATGAAGTTCGGCGGGACCTCGGTTGCCGATCTCGACCGCATCCGCAGCGTCGCCGCCCGCGTCGCGCGCCAGGTGGCGCTTGGCGACGAGGTGGCCGTCGTGGTGTCGGCGATGTCCGGCGTGACCAACCAGCTTGTCGGCTACTGCCAGGCGCTTTCGCCGCTGCACGATGCCCGCGAATATGACACGGTGGTGGCGACCGGAGAGCAGGTCACCAGCGGTCTGGTGGCGCTGGCGCTGCAGGCGATCGGCGTCGAGGCGCGCTCCTGGCAGGGCTGGCAGATCCCGCTGCTGACTGACGATGCGCACGGCAAGGCGCGCATACGCAGCATCGAGGGCGACACGCTGGTGGCGCGCATGCAGGCGGGGCAGGTGCCGGTGGTGGCTGGCTTCCAGGGCCTTGGGCCGGACCACCGGGTCACCACGCTTGGCCGCGGCGGCTCGGACACCTCGGCGGTGGCGCTGGCGGCGGCCGTGCACGCCGATCGTTGCGACATCTACACCGATGTCGATGGCGTCTACACCACCGACCCGCGCATCGTGCCGCGGGCGCGCAAGCTGCACCGGATCGCCTACGAGGAGATGCTGGAGCTGGCCTCGGTCGGCGCCAAGGTGCTGCAGACCCGCAGCGTCGAGCTGGCGATGAAGGAACGGGTGCGGGTGCAGGTGTTGTCGAGCTTCGGCGACGACGCACCGCCCGAGGAGGGCCGGCTCCCCGGCACGCTGGTCGTTGACGAGGACGAGATCGTGGAACAGGAATTTGTCGCCGGCATCGCCTATTCGCGCGACGAGGCCAAGATCACCGTGCGCCGGGTACCGGACCGGCCCGGGGTCGCCGCCGCGGTGTTCGGTCCGCTCGCCGAGGCGCACGTCAACGTCGACATGATCGTGCAGAGCACCGGGGCCGACGGCACCACCGACATGACCTTCACCACCGGCAAGAGCGATCTCGCGCGCGCCATTGAGGTGCTGGAGGCGGCGCGTGGCGTGATCCAGTACGGCGAGATGCTGACCGATGCCGACGTCGCCAAGATCAGCGTGGTCGGCGTCGGCATGCGCAGCCATGCCGGTGTCGCCAGCACCATGTTCCGCACGCTGTCGGACCGGTCGATCAACATCCAGGTCATCTCGACGAGCGAGATCAAGGTGAGCGTGCTGATCGCGGTGGAATATACCGAGCTTGCCGTGCGGGCCCTGCATAGCGCCTACCGCCTCGATGTCGCCTGACATGGCACTCGATCCGGCGCTCGCCGCGCGAGCCACGCTCGACCGGCTGTGGGCGCGCGGGCGCTCCTTCCTTGGCACCGAGTACGCGATCCTCGGCGGCGCGATGAGCTGGGTGTCCGAGCGCCACCTGGTCTCCGCGATCTCGAATGCCGGTGGCTTCGGCGTGATCGCCTGTGGCGCGATGGGCCCCGACCTGCTGGCGCGCGAGATCGAAGCCACCCAGGCGCTGACCAACATGCCGTTCGGTGTCAACCTGATCACCATGCATCCGCAGCTCGACGACCTGATCCGGGTCTGCATCGAGGCCAGGGTCGGCCATGTCGTGCTGGCCGGCGGCATCCCGTCGGGGGCGTCGGTGCGCGCGGTCAAGGATGGTGGCGCGAAGCTGATCGCGTTCGCACCCGCCCTGGTGCTGGCGAAGCGGCTGGCGCGCACCGGCGCCGACGCCCTGGTGATCGAGGGCTCGGAGGCGGGCGGTCATATCGGTCCGGTCTCATTGACCGTGCTGGCGCAGGAGATCCTGCCGCAGATACGCGACGTGCCGGTGTTCGTGGCCGGTGGCCTCGGACGCGGCGACGCCATCCTCGGCATGCTGGAGATGGGGGCGGCCGGCGCGCAGCTCGGCACCCGGTTCGCGGCCTCCACCGAGAGCATCGCGCACGAGCGCTTCAAGGCCGCCTTCGTGCGCGCCGCCGCGCGCGACGCGCTGCCTTCGGTGCAGCTCGACGAGCGGTTTCCGGTGATCCCGGTGCGTGGCCTGGTCAACGAGGGCACGAAGCGGTTCCTGGTGCACCAGGCCGAGACGCTGCGCCGGTTCCAGTCGGGCGAGCTGACCAAGGAGACCGCCCAGCTCGAGATCGAGCATTTCTGGGCCGGCGCGCTGCGTCGCGCGGTGATCGATGGCGACATCGAGGCCGGTTCGGTGATGGCCGGGCAGTCGGTCGGCATGGTGACGCAGATCCAGCCGACGGCGAGCATCATCGCCGAGCTGATCGATCAGGCCGTGCAGGCCTTGCTGCGCCGCGCCGACTGAGATCATCAGACCGGCCAAGCTCACCCATAGCTTTCGAGTGGCTGGGCGAGGCAGGGCCTCTGCAGCACGATGCCAGGTTCGCCTACCGGTTCCGTATCCGGTTTGCGATGGCGCCCGTCGTGATGGAGGGCACCCTCACCGGGATCGAGCCGCCGTCCCATCTCGCGCCCCGCGCCCAGCCTGCGATGGTCTGGCGTCAGCCGGGGCTGGAGGCAGGCGATGTCCCGCTGGCGTTCGATCTGCAGGTATCCGCTGGCGGGACGCTGCTGACCCTCACGCACAGCTTTCCGTCCGGCTACGACCCCCGGCCCTATCTGGTGGGCTGGCACGAGTTCATGGACGCGATCGAGGACGGCCGTTCGTCTGGGACACGCCGGAACGCAAGGTGCGAAC
The DNA here is from genome assembly GCA_963693035.2 of uncultured Lichenicoccus sp. Classification (GTDB taxonomy): domain Bacteria; phylum Pseudomonadota; class Alphaproteobacteria; order Acetobacterales; family Acetobacteraceae; genus Lichenicoccus. Next base: position 385,498 of record CAXMMQ010000007.1, on the reverse strand, counting down.
CGCGCATCGCGAGACGATCTGCCATGCCATCGTGGCGGCGGACGGCCGGGTCGCACGCGAAGGTCACACCACGTCGTAGTCCATGTTGCGCAGGTCGGTGAGCAGGCCCGGGCCGGTCGGATGCCATCCGAGCCGTTCCTGCGTCAGCGCGCTCGAGCCCACGAGATCCATGCCGGCGAACATCGCGAGCCATCCGAAATGCTCTGCCGCCGCTTCAGCGGAGAGGGCGACCACCGGAACCTTCAAGCCCTGTCCGATGACTTCCGCGATGTCACGGACCGCAACACCCTCCTCGGCGACCGCATGATAGCGGGCGCCGGGTTGCCGCTTCTCCAGCGCAAGCCGGTAGAGCCGGGCGACATCGAGCACGTGGGCCGCCGAGAAGCGGTTGCTGCCATCGCCCACGTATGCCGAGACGCCCTTCTCGCGGGCCACCGCCACCGAGTAGGTGATCAGGCCCTGCTTGACGGTGTCGTGGACCTGCGGAAGCCGCACCACCGAGACATTGACGCCCGCCGCCGACATCGCCGCCCCCGCCAGTTCTGACGCGACCCGCGGATTCGGATGGCCGGAATTGAAGACGTCCTCCGTCGCCGGCTGTCCCGGCGCGGTGCTGCCCATGCCGACTCCCGAGGTGATGACCAGCGGCCGGTCGGTGCCGAGGAGCGCGCCGCCGAGGGCCTCGATGGCGCGCCGGTCCTTTTCGCAGATCCCGATGAAATCCGAGAAGTTGTGGTCGAAGGCGGTGTGGATCACGCCATCCGCCTGCGCAGCTCCGCTGCGCAGGCTCTCCGGGTCCTCGAGGTCACCCCGATGCGCCTCGGCGCCGGCGGCGATGAGGGACGCCGCACCCTTGTCGGATCGCGTCAGTCCGAGAACCTCATGGCCGGCCTTGATGAGTTCCGAAACGATGGCGGACCCGATGAAGCCGGTCGCGCCGGTGACGAATACACGCATGAGCTGATCTCCCGTTTGTCCCGATCAGTTGTGGGCACGCCGCTCATGCTGGTAAAGTAGTGAGATCATACGGGTATAGACGCTAACAGGATGGGCCGATGTCGAACCGCAACATACTCGGCGCGTATCTCAGGAACCGGCGCACCAAGCTCGATCCCACCTCGTTCGGTGTCACCGGGAGCCGGCGCCGGACGTCGGGCCTGCGCCGCGAGGAGGTGGCGCAGCGGGCCGACATCAGCGCCACCTGGTATACCTGGCTGGAGCAGGGCCGTGGCGGCAGTCCCTCGGCGGAGGTGCTCGACCGCATCGCGCGGGCGCTGACGCTCACGGATGTCGAGCGCGAGCATTTGTTCCTGATCGGTCTCGGGCGGCCGCCCGATGTCCGCTATCGCGGCCACGACGAGATCACGCCCCGGCTGCAGCGTCTGCTCGACACGCTGACCTGCAGCCCGGCCATCATCAGGACGGCCACCTGGGACGTCATCGCCTGGAACCGCGCCGCTGCCGTCGTGCTCACCGACTACGGTGCGCTGCCGCCGGCGCAGCGCAACATCCTGCGCCTGATCTTCCGCGATCCGGGGATCCGCGCGCTGCAGCCGAAATGGGAGACGGTGGCGCGCTTCGTCGTCGCCAGCTTCCGGATCGAGGCCGCGCGCGCGGGCGCCGATGCCGAGATTGCCCCGCTGGTCGACGAGCTTTGCGGCTCCAGCCCAGAATTTGCAGCCATGTGGCGCGAGCACGACGTGCAGACGCATGGCGAGGGCATCAAGCACCTGCTGCATCCCAAGGTGGGAGAGCTGGCGCTGGAATATTCCGGCTTCGCGGTGGACGGCCGGCCCGATCTCGGCCTGATCGTCTATAACCCGGCGACGGCGGCCGACCGGCGCCTAATCGAGGGTCTGCTGGAGACGGCGCCGGCACTCGCGGCCGAATGAGGGCGGGCCAGCCCATGCGCCCAGCCTCACCGTCCGCGCGGCGCCGGGCCCTTCTTCACGAAGCCGCGCAGCCGGCCCAGCATGGTCCTGACTTCAAGGTAGGTCATGCTGGCGGTGCTCCAGGCCTCGGTCTCGATCCGCTTGACGCCGGTGAGCACGCGATGGGTGGCGCCGTCGAAGGCCATCAGCGGCGTGTCCGCGAGGTCGATCCGGTAGTTCGGTGGCTTGCCGGTGCCGGTCACGCCGATCCGCACGACGACATCGCGGCTGCCTTCGCGCAGCTTGCCGAGCGCCTCCAGGATGCGCCGGACGTCCTCCTCGGGCTGCTTGAGCAGCGGCACGACATCGGAGAGCACGGCGTCCTGTGCGAGCGGTGTGGGCATGGCGGGTCTGCTCCGGCAGGTGATGAACCCCATGATACCGCTATCCGGGCGCACCGTCAGGCAGCCATTATCCTCCCGGGCGCGCTGGTCCGCTCCGCCCGGCCCGGACGGGACCGGGATGTTTCAGCGCGAGGGGTTGTCGAGGCAGGTCTGCAGCAGCGGATAGCCGTCGAGCCGGAGTGCCGGGTCAGCCAGCCATCGAGCCCGGCCACGCGGCCGGAACTCTTCACCGGGAGATGCAGGATCGACGCTGTTCTACACGCCGCTGAACCAGCTTTGAATGAGCTACCAGGCCTTCAACGTCTGATGTATGGCCGGCCTCCCGTATTCGGTATCGATCGTAAACATGGTCCCCCGGCCCGGGCGATCAGCGACAATGAAACGACCAGCCGGAAGCGGATACATGACGGTAAGATCTAGAAACCGGTCAGTTCCTTGTCGGCTTGGCGCTGCCGTGGCTGTCGCCTCCGTGGCCTCGCTTGGCCTTGGTGGCGTGGCTGCCGCAGTCGATGCGAAGTCGAACGGTGAGATGCTTGCGCGGGCGCCCAGATCGACCAGATCATCTCCTGGATCATGACGCTGAAGCAGAAGTCAACTTCTGCCGCGCCGGCAGAAAGACAATATACCTACACCGTCAACGGGAGACCCGTAACGTTCGACTTTCCAATTTCCCAGGATGGAACGACGACAGTCACACCCGCCGTCTTCCATGGCTTCGAGCGATTCAACTCGTATCGTTTCGGTGTCATGGTCCGGATGCGATCGGCGGGTCGACCGCACCGATCTGCGCGGCTCACCCGCGAACGGCATGACGGAAAGCCAGTTTCTTTCGGCCGGGATGGTCGGCCGGAATGAGAAGGGCATGCCGGCCTGGGCGGGCTTCCTGTCTCCCGACGAGTTGCAGGCGATCTACCAGTATGTGAAGGCGCGTAGCGTCGCGGCTGTCGATACCGGCAACCCGTCCGAATGGGCCTGCGCCGCGGTGCGGATCAGTCGCAGGCTATTCTGGCCTGCCGGGCCGAACCTCAACCCAATCCAGAGGATAGAGCGCATGGCTAGTTCCGTTTCCATCCCTCGGTCGTTTTCGACGTAACGCCGGGATCGGCGGCCTTTGCCGGTGGCACCCTGCAGTGCAGGTGCCCCTCGAACCCGCTCGAAGTGAAGGTCGGTGCGCAGGTCGCGCATGATCACGTCTGCGGATGTACCAGGTGCTGGAAGCCGGACGATGCGAGGGTCTCGCTGATCGCCGTGGTGTCGCGGGATGCCGTCGCGGTCACCGAGAACCAGCACAAGCTGGATGTGGTCAATCCGGCCGCCACCATCATCCGCCACAAGTGCAAGGGATGCGGCGTGCATCTCTACGGCCGCATCGAGGACAGGAGCCGCGCCTTCTAGGGTCTCGGCACCGATCTCCCGAAGATCGTCGACGGTTACATGGACGGCTAGATCATTATCGACGACCTGATCACCCATGTGATGCCCGTTGAGAAGATCATCGAAGGCTTCGAGCTCCTGCGCACGGACGAGAGTATTCGCGGCGTGGTCCTGTACTGGTCAGAGCAGCCGCGCCAGCCGGTCGAACTCGACCACGCTGAGCGTCTCGGCGCGCCGGCTCGGCTCTATGTCGGCGCGCAGCAGGAATGCCTCGCCGCCAAGCCCGCGCAGGGCGCCGCGCAGCATCTTGCGGCGCTGGCCGAATGCCGCCGCGGTCAGCCGCTCCATGGATGCGAACAGCGCCGCATCCGGCTGCACCGCGTGCGGCACCAGCCCGATCACCGCCGAGATCACCAGCGGCGGCGGCGTAAAAGCGCCGGGCGGCACATGCATCAGCACATCGGCGCTGCAGCACCATTGTGCCAGCACCGAGAGCCGCCCGTATTCGCTCGTATCGGGTGCGGCGCAGATGCGTTCCGCGACTTCGAGCTGGAACATCAGCGTGAGCCGCTCCCACTGCGCCGCCTGCCGCAGCCAGCCGACCAGCAACGGCGTGCCGACATTGTACGGCAGGTTGGCGACGATCTGCCGCGGCGCCGGACATAAGAGGGACAGGTCGAGCGCCAGTGCGTCTCCCGCCACCACGACAAGCCGTCCCGGATGTAATTCCGCCAGTTCGTCGATTGCGGCGATCGCCCGCGGATCGACCTCCACCGCCGTGATGCTCGAAGCTTGGCCGCGCAACAGCGCCCGTGTCAGACCGCCAGGTCCAGGCCCAACCTCCACCACATGCCGCCCGGCCAGCTCGCCGGCCATCGACGCGATCCGCGCTGTCAGGTTGAGATCGAGCAGGAAGTGCTGACCGAGCGACTTGCGCGCCTGCATCCGATGACGCGCGATGACGTCGCGCAGGCTTTCTTCAGCCAACATCACACCTCAGGCTGCCTGAAAACGCTTGCTGCTGGATGAGAGCGAGCGGCAGGCTCGCGGGCGGCGTGACCGTTCGAGCACCGCAGCGCAGCGGCCGCCCCCTTCTCCAGGACGCGGTCGTGAGCAGCAAAGCGCAGGAAAGGCACCCATTCTTGGAAGGAGGGGGATCGCCAGCAGCAGGCGTTTGTCGGCAGCCTGATCAGGATGAGCGCATTTCTATCGAGGCTCTCCGATGCAGATCCCGGTTGACCTGCCTCGACACCTGCTCGACGCGCTCGTTGAGCAACTGGTCGGCAATCTCGTCGGCGGAGCGGTCGGAGAGGTTCTTGGTCTCGCGCGAGCACACCATGATCACCGCGATGCCGTCGGTCGAGACCAGCGGCCGCGTGGCCTGCCCGGGCTTGAGCGGGTCGAGCACGTTGCGCATCTGCGGGTTGAGATGGTCGAGCTCGACATCGCCGGGATTGGCCGCCCGGGCCTCGCCGGCTGCCTTGTTGGCGGCATCGATGGCGCCGCAGTCATGCGCCGACTTGGACAGCGCCTCGGCGCGCGCCAGCGCCTGCTGCTGCTGCGGCGTCGGCGCCTGCGGGTTGAGCGTGCTGGTGAACGGGATGAAGGCCTGGCGCAGCCCGAGCACGGTGGCGATCTCGCGGCCGATCTCGCGCTTGCCGAGCAGGGTCACGACATCGTAGCCGCCGGCGACGCGGATCGGGTTGCTGACCGCCCCGGTCGGCATCTGCCGCACGATGCCGAGAACCTGCGGATCGAGTTCGTCCGCCTGCACCCAGCCGAGCGAGCCGCCCTCGAGCGCGGTCTGCGCCTGGCTGAACTGCGCGGCCACGATCGCGAACGGCGCGCCCTCGTGCAACTGCTTGATGACGGTCTGCGCGAAGTTCAGCGCTTCCTGGTTGTGGGTGGGATCGTCCACCGGGATGAAGATCTCGCTGATGCTGTACTCGGGCTGCCCGACCTCGCGCTTGAGCGCCGCCTCGCGCTGCTTGATGTCGGCATTGCCGATGCGCGCGCGCTCGCCGAGCTGCTCGCGCAACACGTGGGTCCAGCCGAGCTGCACGCGTATCTGGTCGATCAGCGTATTGAGCGAGACGCCGTCCTGCTCGAGATGATCGCGCAGCGCGTTGGGCTTCATGTTGTTGCGCTTCTCGATGTCGGCGATGGCGGCGGCGATCTGCTCCGGCGCGATCACGATGCGTCGCGACTGGATCTCCTGCATGCGCAGCTTCTCGTCGATGAGCTGGCGGGTGATCTGCGGGCGCAGGTGCGACAGCACCTCGTCGTTCATCGGCAGCCCGGTGGAGAGCGCGAACAGCCGGCCACGGTTGTCGACGTCACGATGCGTGATGATGCTGCCGTTGACCACGGCGACGATCGCATCCTGGCTCTGGCCGTCATCGCTGCCCGCATCGGGCGCCGGCGCGGTCGCACTCGCCGGCGTCTGGTGCGCATGCCGCTGTGCAGCCGCTGCGGGAGGTGGCGTCGCCAGCCAGGCCAGCGCCGCCAGCGCCGGGATTGCCACAAGGCTGGTTCTGGTCATAGGAGGTTTCTTTCCGAACTGGGCAGCGCGCGTGTCATCCGTTCACCGGGAAGGTGCCGATCGTCTTGAAGGTGATGCTGAACAGGATCGAGGAGTCGCCGGTCTCGCCGCTGATGGTGGTGTAGCGCTTCACGTACGAGACGTCGAAGATGAAGCAGTCGTTCTCATAGGCGGCGTCGGCGCCGATCGCCACGTTCTGGTTGGTGGCGAGGTCGCGCCGCCCGAACACCGAGGCGCGATATTGCTTCCAGCGGCTGGAGACCCCGAGTGTCGCCTCGTTCTGCGGCTCGTAGTCGGCGAGCTGCGGGTTGGTGGTCCGGTAGCTGCTGTCATAGTAGTAGTACAGGTCGTGCTGGTTGTAGATGTAGCCGCCGGTGACGCGGAACAGGTTGGTGCCGACGCTGATCAGCCCGTCTGCGAAATGCACCTGCCCGCTCTCATGGTCGAACCGGCCGCGCGCGGTGAGGTCGAGCCAGGGCGACGGCACGAAGCTGATCCGGCTCACGATGTCGGATACATGCGTCGTCAGCCCGGAATCGACGATCTGGTTCTGGTCGACATGCTCCTGGTAGCTCTGGCCGACCAGCGCGTCGATCTGCCTGGTGCCCCAGGACCAGTTCGCGTGCAGCCCCACATTGGCGCGCATGCCGCCATCAAGCCGGTCGATGCCCTCGTGCCGGTTGAGCGCGAACAGCGAGGTGTCGGTGAACTCGTAGTCCAGGCTGTCCTCGTTCGGGATGTGGTCGTTGATGCTGTTGCCGGAGTTCGGTGCCGCGATGAGCTGCACGATCGGTTCCACGATCTGCGTGCTGCCGCTGTGCAGCGTGCGCAGGAACGGCCAGTTCAGCTTCAGCGCCGCCGTCGGCAGCGCCTGTGCGGTGGTGGCCGCGTTGACGTTGCCGTAGGTCGGCGTGAGGTCGAGCTTGTGCGCGTTGTACACCTCGGAGTCGAGATGCAGCGTGAACAGCCACATGGTCCCGATCGGTCCGCGGAACGGCCGGTCGTAGTTCAGGCTGAGGCTGGCGCGCTCGTCCGACACGCCGTCCGGCCGGTAGACATTGAAGTCGTTGCTGTCCACCGACAGCCGGCCGCCGAGCAGGTCGGGCTCCCCGTAATAGTCGTATTTGTAGCGCGGCAGCACATACGGCAGTTCGCTCTGGTTGATGACGCCTCGGTTCAGCCCCTGGAAGGCGATCGCCTCCAGGCGCGAGTAGGCGCCGATGCCGAAACCTTCGAGGAAGGCGTTGCTGGTCAGCACGTCCTGTCCGTAGCCGGTCACCCGATAGTCGCGCATGTAGTCCGACGAGCTCGCGAGATTGATGTTGGCGCCGTAGTGCCAGTTCTCGTTCCAGTCGAAGTCGGCCTTTGCAAAGCCGTAGCCGGAGAGCCCGATGGCGGAATAGATCGGCGTCTGGCCCGCGATCAGCGACGGCGTATGGGTGTCGTAGGCCACCGCACCGGTGAAGGTGAAGCGCCCGTCGTTGAAGCGGTTGCGATACTGGCCGGTGAGCTGCGGTCCGGTGGCGGACGAGATCAGCGGCACCACGGTGGCATCCGACTGACCGTCGATCACCCAGTAGTACGGCAGCGTCACGTAGGTGCCGAGGTTCTTGTCGTTCGGCGACAGGTCGCTGAGCAGGAACCCGCTCTGGCGCTTCACCGACGGATCCGGCGTCGAGAAATACGGCAGGTAGCCCACCGGGATCCCGAACATGTCGAGGTAGGTGTCCTCGTACTCGATGCGCTTGTGCTCGAGGTCCTGCGTCGCGGAATACGACCGCAACTGCCAGAACGGCGCCCGGTCGGGATGCTGCGCGCAGATCTTGCAGGCGGTGTAGACTGCACGCGACATGTCGTTGAGCTTGCCGTCGGTGCGGCGCGCGCCGTTGGCAGCAAGCTTGCCGTTCATCGCCAGGATGCCGCGCATGTCGGTCATCACCGCCTGCCGCATGCCCTGGGTCAGCTCCATGTACTGCGCGAACAGCACCTGGCCGTCCGGCTCGATGATCGCGACATGGCCGGTGGCGGCCGCAACGTTGGTGTTGCGGTCGAACGTCACCTTGTCGGCGAGAAGGATGTGGCCGTTCTGCCAGATCGTGACATGGCCGGTCCAGGTCACCAGCGCCTGGTGGGTGTCGTAGGAGACGTTGTCGGCTTGGAAAGTGACCGGCTCGTCGCGCGTGACCGGCGCCGCGTGGCCGTTATGCAGCCCGATCTGCGCCTGCGCCGGAGCCGCGTGCAGGCAGAGGCCGGCCAGCAAGGCCCCCGCCAGGCGGACCTGAGGCGGCGGGGACAGCACGGCCGATCGGTGGCGGGGCATCAGCCATCCTCCAGGTGAAGCAGCAGGGTGATGGCCAGCAGCAGCCCGGCGCCGGTCGGCGCCCAGGCTGCCATCACCGGCGGCAGCGCGCCGGACTCGCCGAACTGCTCGGCGATCTTGGAAATGGTGAACAGCGCGAAGCCGGCGGCGATGCCGCTGCCGATCATCCGCGCCACCCCGCCGCGCCGCGCCGGGCGCATCGAGAAGCCGGCCGAGACCAGCGACATGGTGCCGGCCAGCAGCGGCAGCGCCAGCAGCGACTGGAAGTGCAGGCGGTGCCGGATCGCCGAGAAGCCGGAACGCTCGAGGAGCGCGATGAAGCCCGGCAGCGTCCAGACCGAAAAGGTATCGGGCGAGGCGAAGCTCTCCTGCACCCGGTGCACGGTGAGGTCGGTCGGCAGGCTCATGGCGCCGACCGCGACCGGCAGGTGGTCGGGCGTGATGCTGTGCGCATCCGTCAGCAGCCAGCGCTTCTGGCCGAGCCGGGCCGACGGCGCCTCGATGCGCACCAGCAGGCGGTCGGCATCGTCCAGGCGGAACACGCTGACGTCCTGCAACTCCAGGTCGTTACGCTGCATGTGCACCGCGCGCGCATGCAGCATCGCCACCCCTTGCGGCTTGAGCTGGCGGTCGGCCTGCCGCAGCCAGAGCTGGCCGCCCTCGAGGTCGAGCGTGCCGCCGCCGTTCTGCAGGTAGAGCCCGTCGAGCGCCTCGGCCTGCGCATACATCACCGAGGAGAGCGGGCTCAGTACGGTGGTGGCGAGGCCCCCGATAAGCAGCGCGCAGGTCAGCGGTGCGGCCAGGAACTGCCAGGCCGAGATGCCCGAGGCGCGCGCCACGATCAGCTCGGAGGAGCGGGTCAGCCGCCAGAAGCACACGATGCCGCCGAGCAGCACCGCGAACGGCAGGATCTCGATGCAGTAGTACGGCAGCCGCAGGGCTGCGATCTGCACCGGGATGGAGGCGCCGACGTCCGGCCGGGTGGCGGCGCGGCGCAGCAGGTCGATGAAGTCGAACAGTGACACCAGGCCGGTGAGGGCCGCGACCATCGCCAGCACGGCATAGGTGAACTGCCGGGCGATGTAGAACGAGAGCGTGACCGCAAGCCGGGTGAACATCGGTCAGGCGGAGGTGGCGCGTATGGCGGGAACGCGGGCGGCCAGGTCGCGGCGATCGATATCGCCGCGCGTGCGCCATTCGGGCCCGAACAGCATCGCCCCGCTCATCACGCCGGGCAGGATCGAGACCAGCCAGATCAGCGGGATCAGCACCGGATCGCGCGCGGCGATGTTCTGCACCACCAGCCCGAGGGCGAGCAGTCCGACTACCACCAGGATGGCGACCATCGGCCGGATCATGCCGCCATGCCGGCTGAAGGCGCCCATCAGCACCGCCACCAGCGCCACCATCGCGAACGACCACGCCGTCAGCGGCGCCGACAGCCGGCGGTGCGCCTCGACCAGGAACTTGCCGCGGTCGCGGAGGGCCACGACGTGCGGATCGGGATGCAGCAACTCGGCGAGCGACATCTCGGTGGAATCGCGGTAGCGCTGCTCGTCCTTGTTGGCCGAGGCAAGGTCGATGGTGTTGCGCGCGAATGTCAGCACGTCGAGCCGTCCGGTGCGGCGGTCGATCTCCTCGCGCGAGCCGTTGAACAGCACCACGCGAGGCGGCCCGTCGCCGGCCAGCAACGTGCCGTGCTCGGCCAGGATGGTGGCCCGGCTGTTCTTCTGGCGGTCGTCCTCGACCAGGATGCCGCGCAGGGTGCCGTCATGGTCGCGGGTGCGGATATAGACCGTCATGGTGTCCGAGATCTGGGTGAACACGCCCTCCTGCAGCAGGAAGGCGGCCATCTTGTTGCGTATCTCGAACTCGTACTCGCGGAATGCGTGGTAGCTCGCAGGAACGATCCACAGGTTGAGCACGTAGGAGAGCACGACCGCGATGCCGGCGCAGGCGAGCGCCGGGCGCGCGATCGCCGTCGAGGACAGGCCGGCGGCGCGCATCACGGTCAGCTCGCGATCGCCGGCGAGGCGCTGGTAGATGAACTGGACGACGACGAAGGTCGTGATGGGCAGGATGACCGCGACGAAGGACGGGATCAGCAGCCCGGTGAGCTGCAGGAACACACGCAGCGACAACCCGCGATCGACCACCATGGCGACGAAGCGCAGCGACTGCGTCAGCCAGATCAGCGCCGCCAGGCCGCCGGTGCTGGCGAGCAGGCCGGCCAGCAACTGGCGCAGGACATATCGGTCGAGCCGGGTGGCTTGGAGCGCGATCATGCCTCTCTCTACCTGCACGCAGCGTCGCGCAAAAGGGAGCACGCCCACGGAGTTGTGCGCGTGCCACGTCGCGCGTCCGACCGTCGTCCGATGCCGCGCGACGAGGCGGACATGACCAACTGGTCGGCGACCGACGATCTGGAGCACCAGATCCGGCTGCACGATCCGGTCTCGGACTGCCCGCTGATCGACGGCAACCGGGTGACGCTGCTGACCAGCGGCGCCGACGCGGTATGGTCGATCATGCAGGCGATCCAGGCGGCGCGCGACCACGTCCACATGGAATACTACACGCTCGCCGACGTCAGCCTGGACGGCGTGTCGCTGTTCGCGCTGCTCGAGGAGCGGGCGCGGGCGGGGGTCGAGGTCGCGGTGATCTGGGACGCCGTGGGGTCCGGCAGGACGCCCGACCGGCTGTTCGAGCGGCTGCGGCAGGCCGGCGTGCAGATGCTTGAATATCACTCGGTCAACCCGCTGCGTCGTCGCTTCAACCTGCACCTCAACGACCGCGACCACCGCAAGCTGACGGTCGTGGACGGCGCGGTCGGCTTCCTCGGCGGCACCAACATGTCCCGGGTGTACGAGACCCCGGAGAGCGTCGGGCGCGGCCCGGACCCGGATCATGCGTTCTGGATCGACAGTGCGGTGCGCATCGACGGACCGGCGGTGGCCGAGATCCAGAAGCTGTTCTTCCATACATGGCACGGTCAGGACGGCGAGCGCGCGCGGCTGCGCGGCGAGGCCGGCAGCTGGCAGGGCGACGCCGACCGGTCGCCTGCGACGACGTCCGCCGGGTCGCCTGCGACGACGTCCGCCGGGTCGCCTGCGACGACGTCCGCCGGGTCGCCTGCGACCACGCCCGCCGAGACGCTGCGCATCGACGGCAGTGCGCCGGCCGAGCGGCGGCCGCTCTACAACCACGCGCTGCGCGCGGCGCTGACGGGCGCGCGGCACCGGGTCGTGCTGGCGACCGGCTATTTCGTCCCGACCACTCGCGAGTGGCGGCTGCTGGCGGCGACGGCGCGACGCGGCGTTGCGGTGGACCTGCTGCTGCCCGGCTACAGCGACGTGCAGCCGGCGGTGCATGCCGCGCGCGCGCTGTATGGCCGGCTGCTGGCCGCCGGCGTGCGCATCCACGAGGTGCGCCGGGGCATGCTGCACGCCAAGGTCGGGACCATCGACGGGGTCTGGACCGCGATCGGCTCGTCCAACCTCGATCGCCGCAGCGTCTACTACAACAACGAGATCGACGCGATCGTGCTGGGGCGTCCGACCGCCGAGGCGGTCGAGGCGATGCTGCGCGCCGAGATCGCGCGCGCGGTGCCGATCCGGATGCGCGACTGGACCGGCCGCTCGCTGCGGGAGCACATTGCCGAGCAGACAGCCCGGGTGTGGAAGCAACTGATGTGATTGGCCTGCCTTGATAACCGGTTTGTTCGACCAGGCCGCACTCACCAAGACGGGGCAGGGCGGCCTGCAGCTTTCCGAACTAAGCCTCGCCTTCGTGCTGTCCGCCGTGGTCGGGCTGGAGCGCGAGTTCAGGCAGAAAAGCGCCGGGCTGCGCACCTACAGCCTGGTCGGCCTCGCCTCCGCGCTGATCATGTTGATCTCCAAGTACGGCTTCATGGACGTGCTGGCCACCAACCGCGTGGTGCTCGACCCCTCGCGGGTGGCGGCACAGGTGGTGTCCGGCATCGGCTTCATCGGTGGCGGCGTCATCTTCATGCGGCGCGACTTCGTGCGCGGGCTGACCACCGCCGCCTCGGTCTGGCTCACGGCCGCACTCGGCATGGCATGCGGTGCCGGGCTGCCGGTCCTGGCGGTGGCGGCGACCATCGGCCATCTCTTCATCATGTTCATCTTTCCGCTGATGGTGCGCCGGCTGCCGCGCTCGCGCTGGGCGCCCTCGCACCTGACGGTCGCCTACTGGGACGGGCGCGGCATCCTGCGCCACGTACTGGTCGCCTGCGGGGCGCAGCGCTTCGTCATCGACCGGGTGCAGATCGAACACGACCAGGAGGCGGCGGAAGGCGCCCCCCGGATCGTCACCCTGTCGCTGGAGGTACGCGGCGGCCGCCCGGTCACGCATCTCAGCGCTAGCCTGTCGGAGATCGAGGGGGTGGTCTCGGTGCACTCGACCGATGTGAACGCGATCGTGGACTGAGCGCGGGCTCAGGCCTCGCCGAGAACCTCGACCGCGTCGCCCAGCCGGAGCCGCCCGGGCGCCTCTGGGATCAGGTTGCGGCCGAACACGATGCCATCCGCGTGGCGGCTCAGCCGGCCCAGGGTGCGCAGCGGCTCGCCCGGCACCGGTGCGAGACCGGTCACCTGGTCCAGGGTGGTGACGATGCAGCGGGTGCAGGCCTTGGGCGCACGGAACAGCATGGCGCCGATGCGCAGCCGCTGCCAGCCATCCTCCTGCCAGGGCTCGGCGCCGTCGATCACCAGGTTCGGCCGGAACCGGTCCATGCCGACCGGAGCCCCGAGTGCCGCGTTCAGCGCGGACAGCGAGGCGCTGCTGGTGAGCAGGATCGGGTAGCCGTCCGCGAACGAGACCGCATCGTCCGGCCGGACTCCACGTATCTGCTCGACAAGACGGGCGGTCGGATCGTCGAGATGGACCAGGTGGCAGGCTGATCCGAGTCGTTCGCCGAGCCAGGCATCGGCGACCCGCCCCGCAAGCGCCGCATCCAGTTCGCTGCGCCAGACCGTGACCCGCAGCCGCGCCGCGCCGTCGGGCACCGGCACCCGGATCGAGGCACCATCGCAGCTCAGCACGAGCGCGCCGTCGCCCTGCAGCGTCGCCGCGATCCGCGCCATGCCCGGCCAGCGCCGCTGGCTCATGAAGACGCCATCCGGCTGCACCGCCATCCAACGCCGGTCACCACTCGGGCCGCAGGGATCGATTTCCATCGCCGCATGGTCCTCGCCGCGCAGACCCTTGACCGGATAGCGGCGCAGGCTTGTCAGGCGCAGGCCGGTCAGGCGCATGACGTGCCGATCAGGCATCCAGCTCGAGCATCACCGGGACATGGTCGGAGGGCGTCGGCCAATCGCGGGCCTCCTTGTGGATGGTGATCCCCTGCAAGCCGGGGACCAGGTCGGGCGTGACCCAGACATGGTCGAGACGCCGCCCGCGGTCGGACAGCCGCCAGTCGCGGTTGCGATACGACCACCAAGTGTAGAGCTTCTGGTCGGCCGGTGCGAAGTGCCGCATCGCGTCCACGAAGCCGGTCTGCTGCCATGCGAGCAGCCGTTCCACCTCGGGCGGGGTGTGGCTGACGATGCCGAGCAGCTGCCGGTGGCTCCAGACGTCGTGCTCGCCGGGCGCGATGTTGAGGTCACCGACCAGGACCCGCCGCTGCGGCGGCGCGAGCGTGAAGTGACGTGTGACCTCGTCCACGAAGGCGAGCTTGTGGGCGAATTTCGGGTTCGCCTCGGGATCGGGGACGTCGCCGCCGGCCGGGACGTAGAAGTCGTGCAGCTCGATCGGGCCGGACGGCGTTTGCAAGGTGACCGCGAGGTGGCGGCGGTCGTTCCTGAGGCACCAGTCGGGCGACGGATCGACCGGCGTGATCGGCAGCCGCGAGAAGATCGCGACCCCGTTGTAGGATTTCATGCCCCTGAAGGCGACGTGCGGATAGCCAAGCGCCGGCCCCGCCGCATGCGGGAACAGCTCGTCCGGCACCTTGGTCTCCTGCAGGCAGACGACGTCCGGCGACAGCGCCAGCACCATGCGTTCGAGCAGCGGCAGCCGGAGCCGCAGGGAGTTGATGTTCCAGGTGACGATGCGCATGCGCAGGCGAGGTCGCGCAAAGCGGCGCCCGACGCAAGCCGTCCCCTGGCCGCGGCGCAGGCTTTGGTGTCGAACTTGCCTAACCGTCGCGGTTGGCGTTGGCTTGCCGCCACATGACCGACATCGCAGCCCTGCATCGCTCCGTCCTCACGCTGGACAGTCATATCGACATCCCTTGGCCGGCCACCGAGGCCGATGACCCGTTCACCGATACCGCGAAGCGCCGCGTCGATCTTCCCAAGATGCTGCGCGGTGGCCTGCGAGCCGGGTGCTTCGCCGCCTACATCCCGCAGGGCAGCCGCGATGCGGCCGGCTATGGAGCCGCTTCGGCCCGAGTGCTCGCCATGCTCGATGCGATCGCCCTGATGGGTAGGAGCCGGGCCGGGATCGAGACCCGGCTCTGCACCACCGGCGACGGGATCGAGGCCGCCTTTGCAGCAGGGGCGATCGCCATCGTGCCGGCGGTGGAGAACGGTCACGCCATCGGCGAGGATCTGGGCATGCTGGCGCGCCTGCGCGCCCAGGGCGCCCGCTACATGACGATGACCCATAACGGGCACAACGCGCTCGCCGACTCCGCCATCCCGCGGCGGGACCTCGGGGATGGCGAGACCCTGCATGGCGGCCTGAGCGGGCTCGGCCGCGACGCGATCACCGAGATGAACCGGCTCGGATTGCTGGTCGATGTCTCGCACCTGTCGCGCCAGGCGATGCTGCAGGCGGCGATGCACTCGACCACCCCGGTGGTGGCGACGCATTCCTGCGTCCGGGCGCTATGCGACCATCCGCGCAACCTCGACGACATGCAGCTCGACGCGCTGCGTGACACCGAGGGCCTGATCCAGATCACCGCGATGCCGTCCTTCCTGCGCCCCAAGGCCGAGCAGGGACCGGGCCGGACCCAGGTGTCGGTGCAGGACTTCGTCGACCACCTGGACTATGTGGTGCAGCGCATCGGGGTGGCGCATGCCGGCATCAGCTCGGACTTCGACGGCGGCGGCGCCATCGCCGGCTGGAGCAACGCCGGCGAGAGCGAGGCGGTGACCGCGGAGCTGGTCCGACGCGGCTACGGCCATGCCGAGATCTCCGCCTTCTGGGGCGGCAACTTTATCCGGATGTTGCAACGGGCTGAACGTGCAACTGAGCAGCCATGAACTGGCGCAATACATGAGCGCAGCAATCCAAACGAAGTATTAACGGGTAGAAAGTTACGCTTCCCTTGCAAATAGGATGGCTGGAAGCGCACATCGTCGTCGGAACATTTTGTCAGACCGCAACGGTGTCGTAACGAATGCCAGGTGACTTCGTCATTGCCCTGGTTCGGAAATCCATTCTAACCAAGTGCCACCGAGACATTCCTTACGGCAGACACGCGCGACGCCTGCGGTGCTGAATTCGTGTTGCTGCCAGCCTTACGGAGATACCGATGTCTGCTTCGGCTACCCTTGCCGCGTTAGAACCCGCCCCGTCGCCGCAGGCCATCCTGCAGGACGCAGTGGCGGTCGAGCTGCCGCCGACCTATTCGTCGGACGGCCTGAACGAGGCGCTGCTCTCCGAGGAGACGGTGCTGTCGTTGCGTAGTCGCTTCGACACCGCCGCGCCGTTCCCGCACCTGGTGATCGACGGGCTGTTCGACCCGCAAATGCTGGAGCGGGTCGCCGCCGACTATGACCGCGTGAGCAGCGAGGACTGGATCAAGTACGAGACCGCCAACGAGGTGAAGTTCGGCACCCGGCCCAACGTGCGGCTCGGACCGGGTAGCCAAAGCTATTTCGACACCATCCACCGCGCCAAGTTCACCCAGTTCCTGAGCGGCGTGACCGGCATCCAGGCGCTGGTGACCGACCCGATGCTGCGCGGCGGCGGGCTGCACGAGATCCCGGTGGGCGGCAAGTTCAAGGTGCATGTCGACTTCACCCGGCACGTGGACACGAAGCTGGACAACCGGCTGGTCTTCATCACCTACCTGAACAAGGGCTGGCAGCCGGAGTGGGGCGGCGCGCTCGAGCTCTGGACCCGTGCCGAGTGCGTTCGAGAAGTGGTCCCGGTGTTCGGGCGCTCCATCGTGTTCATGCACACCGCCCACAGCCTGCACGGCCATCCGGTGCCGGTGAAAACCCCGGACGGCCGCACCCGGCGCTCGGTCGCAGCCTACTTCTACACCAACGGCCGGCCCGACCCGACCCCGGCCGAGCGGATCACCACCCAGTTCCTCAATGCCGAGGTGGTGAAGGTTCCGCTTCGCGATCGCGCGGCCCGCACCGCTCGCTACGTGCTGCCGCCGATGGTGCTCGACGGCCTGCGCCTGGCACGCCAGGCGGCGCGGCCCGGCCGCAAGACATAGCCTGAACCCAAGAGGCCTGCGGCGGCCGGCGGCGTCATCATCGCCCCGGCGGCAGGCACGTCCCCGCAACCCGCTCTCCCTTGC
Organism: uncultured Lichenicoccus sp.; assembly: GCA_963693035.2. Taxonomy (GTDB): domain Bacteria; phylum Pseudomonadota; class Alphaproteobacteria; order Acetobacterales; family Acetobacteraceae; genus Lichenicoccus. Next base: position 368,478 of record CAXMMQ010000007.1, on the reverse strand, counting down.
AACGCGCTCCAGGATCGCAGACATGGTGTTGCTCGACGCCGACCGGTACCAGGATCACGAGGCTCACGCCCACGCCGACGTGGCGCTGGCGCCTCTGGTGCACGACATGCCGAAGCGGTCGCTGCCCCAGCCGCTGTGGCGGCCCCGCAGCCCGGCCCGGCGCGCCCTCAGGCTCGGCATCATCGCCTCCGAGTTCCCACCCGGGCATGGTGGCATGCAGGAGCATGCGCGCGGCCTGGTGGACAACCTCTCGCAGGACCACGAGATCGTGGTCTTCACCGGCCAGGCACCGGTGTCCGACATTGCCGGCCCGAACGTCGCCGTGCGCCCGGTGATGCGCTGGAACCTGGCGGACGACGTGCCACAGCTCGAGCACGAGCCGGTCGATGCCTGGATCACCCTCAATGCCGGCCTGGCTCCGTACAGCCGCGTCCTGAAGGCGCCGCTGTTCGCCTATGTCCATGGCAACGACTTCACCCGGCCCTGGTACCCGATGCCCGGCCGGACCGTCCGCAACGTCGGCCGACTGGCGGGGCAGGCAATCGTGCAGCGCTGGCGCGGCCGGCAGATCGGCGCCGGGCTGCGCGGCGCACGCTGGATGTTCGCCAACAGCGCGTTCTCACGCGACCTGTGCGCGAGCCTGTACGGTTTGTCCGCATCGCATTTCACCGTGGTGCCTCCGGGGATGCGTCCCGACTTCTTCCGCGACAGCAATCCAGGCATCAGCGAGCGCCTGCGGCTGGTCACGGTCGCCCGCCTCGACTCCAGCGCCCGGCGCAAGAACATCGAGGGCGTGCTCGAGGCGATCGCCCTGCTCAAGGGCGAGATCGACTGCCACTACACCGTCATCGGCGACGGGGACGACCTGGCGCGGCTGATCTGCATGGCCGATCGCCTGGGCCTATCCGGCCGCGTCCGCTTCCTGGGCTGCGTGAGCACTGAGACGGTGATCGAGGAGTTTGGCCGCAGCGACGCGTTCATCATGGCGGTGAAGCCGAGCGGCGGCGATGTCGAGGGCTTCGGCATGGTCTATGCGGAAGCCGCGGCGACCGGCCTGCCTTCGATCGCGACCACCATGGGCGGCATCCCCGAGGTGATCGAGGATGGCGTCACCGGCGTGCTGCTGCGCGACATCTCGGTCGCCGGCATCGCGGAGTCGCTGCGCAGCTTCCACGGCCGCCGGCACAGCTTCGACCGCACCATGATCCGCGCCAGGGCGGAACGCTTCTCGGCCGCGCCCTGCACCGCCACCATCGCCGCCGTTATCGAGGCGATGATCTAAGAGCCTGAACCGGGCAGTCGGCAGCCGGTTGCGCAGCAAGCAGGCGGAACGACGCGCGGCAGGCGTGGCGGCGGCGTGTCCGCTCACGCGCGCGGTCGCGCAATCCTGATCAAGTTTTTCGCGCGGTCTCAATTACGATACGGCTGCTCACGGAGCCGTGAGCCGTCTCCCGGCGAGAACGAAACAAGACTCTTGGCGGCTATCCCTGAGTGGTCGGGCCGGTATTTTGTCCACCAGGGCCATTGACTCCCGTTATTTCCCAAGCAATGCGGATTTAAGTCATTGTTATGACGAGACATGCCTATAAGAATATATTGAAATCAGTGGCTTATGGAGCGGTGCCTGCTTAGTGGGCAAACCGGTCGGGGCCAGCAATGTCGCGGCACGGACGATTCTGTCTGCCGTTCTCCCACAGACTTATCCACAGAAACGGTGGATGCTTTTGAGCGAAGCGCCGACTGAGTTTACACGGCATACGTGTAGGCGGCAGCAGGTGGCGAGAGGCCGAGGCCGTCGCGCGTTTGCAAGAGCCGCTGCCGCCTATCTAGGCAATCATCAGGAAGCCGGGATGATCACAGCAGGCGCGCCGCTTGTGCGTCGCCGTTCCACAGGGTTCTCCACAGAAACGGTGGATTAGTGCATCAGCCCTGCATAAGCGCCCGGCGCACGCGTCGGGGCTCCCGCGACGTCGCTTGCCGCACTAGATCTGCCGGATGAACGAGACGCCCACCACGGAACACGAATCGCCCCCGCGGGCGCGCGACAGCCTGCCTGCCGGCGTGGCGGCGATCGAGCGCGCCCTGCTGACGATGCCTTTGTCGCCGGGCGTCTACCGGATGCTCGATGCAGGCGGCGAGGCGCTCTATGTCGGCAAGGCGCGGTCGCTGAAGAAGCGTGTCGCATCGTACACGCAGATCGCCCGCCTGCCCGAGCGGCTGCGGCGCATGGTGTCCGAGACCGCTTCGATGGAGATCGTCACCACCCACACCGAGGCCGAGGCGCTGCTGCTCGAGGCCAACCTGATCAAGCGCCTGAAGCCGCGCTTCAACATCATGCTGCGCGACGACAAGAGCTATCCCTGGCTCATGCTGTCTGAGAACCACGCCTTCCCGCAGATCGCCAAGCATCGCGGCAAGCCGACCAAGGGTGCGAGCTACTGGGGCCCGTTCGCCTCGGCCTGGGCGGTGAACCAGACCGTGACCGCGATGCAGCGGGTGTTCCTGCTGCGCTCCTGCGCCGACACGGTATTCGCGACCCGCACCCGGCCCTGTCTGCTGCACCAGATCAAGCGCTGCTCGGCGCCGTGCGTCGATCGTATCGACAAGGCAGGCTACGACCGGCTGGTGGCGCAGGCGCGCGCATTCCTGTCCGGCAAGGCAGGCACCGTGCAGCGCGAGCTGGCGGTCGAGATGGAGCAGGCGGCCGAGGCGCTGGAATTCGAGCGGGCGGCGGCGCTGCGCGACCGCATACGCGGGCTCACCCACGTGCAGGGCAGCGGCATCATCAACCCGGCTTCGATCGAGGATGCCGACGTGATCGCGTTGTGGCAGGCAGCCGGCCAGTGCAGCGTGCAGGTGTTCTTCATCCGCGGCGGCCGCAACAACGGCAACCGGGCGTTCTTCCCGGCCAATGCACGCGACGCGGATGCGACGGACATCCTCGGCGCCTTCATCGCCCAGTTCTACGACGACAAGCCGCCGCCGCCGCTGCTGCTGCTCAGCCACGAGTTGCCGGAGGCGGAGCTGATCGGCGAGGCGCTCAGCCTGCGCGCCGCCGGACTGGCCCGGGATGGTGGTCGTGCGGCGCGCCGCATCGAGCTGGCGGTGCCGCAGCGTGGCGAAAAGCGCCAGGTGCTGGAGCATGCGCTCACCAATGCCCGAGAGGCGCTTGAGCGCCGGCTGGCGGAGGGGGCGGGGCAGGCGAAGCTGCTGGACGGGGTGGCGACGCTGTTCGGCCTGGAGGCGCCCCCCGAGCGCATCGAGACCTACGACAACAGCCACATCATGGGCACCAACGCCTACGGCGTGATGGTGGTCGCGGGCCCCGAGGGGTTCATGAAGAATGCATATCGCAAATACTCGATCCGTGGCCCGATCGCGCCGGGCGACGATTTCGCGATGATGCGCGAGGTGCTGGAGCGCCGCTTTGGCCGCGCCCTGAAGGAGCAGGAGCAGGCCGGGGGGGCGCGCACCGACTGGCCCGACCTGCTGCTGATCGATGGCGGCGCCGGGCAGTATTCGGCGGTGCGCTCGGTGCTGGACGATCTGGGTGTGACCGACGTGAAGCTGGTCGCCATCGCCAAGGGGCCCGACCGCGATGCCGGGCGGGAATGGTTCCACACCGGTGATGCGCCGCCGTTCCAGCTGCCGCCGCGCGACGCGGTGCTGTACTACCTGCAGCGGCTGCGCGACGAGGCGCACCGGTTCGCCATCAGCACGCACCGCGCCGGGCGCTCAAAGGCGATCTCGCGCTCGGAGCTCGACGAGATCCCCGGCATCGGCAGCGCCCGCAAGCGCGCCCTGCTGAACCATTTCGGCTCGGCGCGCGGCGTCAAGCAGGCGGGGTTGTCCGATCTGGAAGCGGCGCCCGGGATCAGCCACGAGACCGCCAGAACGGTCTACGGCCATTTCCACCGCTCCTGAGGTGCCTGCAAGCAGCCTCCTGGGGGCGACTTAGTGAGTGTTATGTCAGCAGGGGTTGCTCTAGGTTCCTCCGCGATGCTGACGGACCTGCCCAACCTGCTGACCTTGTCGCGGATCGCGGCGATCCCGGTGCTGGTGGCGCTGGTGGCGGCGCGTGGGGAGGCGACCGACCTGTTGGCTTGCCTGGTGTTCATCGCCGCCGGTATCACCGACTATCTGGACGGGCACATCGCGCGCAGCCGCAAGCAGTTCTCCGACCTCGGGCGCATGCTCGATCCGATCGCCGACAAGCTGCTGGTCGGGGCCTCGCTGATGGTGATGGCCGGACTTGGGCGGCTGCCCTTCGGCGGCCTCTACCCGGCCATCGTCATCCTGCTGCGCGAAATCCTGGTCAGCGGCCTGCGCGAGCACCTCGCCGCCTCGCGGGTCAGCCTGCCGGTCACCCGACTAGCGAAATGGAAGACGACCGCGCAGATGGCCTCGATCGGCACCCTGCTCGCCGGCGACAGCACCGCCCGGCTGCTGCACATCGCCTGGCTGCCGGTCGGGCTGATCGGCTCGGTGCTGCTCTGGATCGCGGCGCTGCTGACCCTGGTCACCGGCTGGGACTATCTCTCCACCGGCGTCCGGCATGTCCGGCCGCCGGCGAGCAAGGCAGTGCCCTGAGCCCACCATCGTGAACGTGCTCGGCATCATCGGGCGGTCCGGCAGCGGCAAGACCACGCTGCTCACCGCCCTGCTGCCGCGCCTCGCGCGCGCGGGCCTGCTGGTCTCGACGGTCAAGCACACCCATCACGCGGTCGATCTCGACCAGCCCGGCAAGGATAGCTGGCGGCACCGCCAGGCCGGCGCGCATGAGGTTCTGCTGGTCGGCGATCAGCGGTGGGCGCTGCTGCACGAGCGCCGCAAGGGCGCGCCGGACCAGGCAGCTCTCGCGGACCTGCTGCCGCGCCTGGCGCCGGTCGACCTGGTGCTGGTCGAGGGCTTCGCCCGCACGCCTGGCCCCCGGCTTGAGGTGGTGCGGCAGCCGGTGGCGGCCCTCCCCGGCAGGCAGCCGCTCTGGCCCGGCGATCCCGGCGTGGAGGCGGTGGCCGCCGACGTCCGGCCGCCGGACTGCGACCGGTGCTGGCTGGCGCTGGACGATCATGCGGCGGTCTGCCGCTGGATCACCAGGCGGTTCCAGTTCTGCAACGATCCGGCGCCCGGTGGCTGTACGGACAACATCTCTTGAGCATTGAACCCCGGACATGCACTTTGCAGCCGGGAGCGGTGGCGACACCGTGAGGGGATCTTGAAATGCGGCGTTCTGCCTTGATCGGCACACTGGTGCTTCCGTCGGTTCTGTTTCTCGGCGGGTGCTCCGGCCTTGGTAAATTCTTCCAGGATACCATCACACTGCCGGGAATGAACCCGAACCTGCCGTCGGGACTGAGCGAGAACCAGGCCCGCTCCGAGGGCCGCGGCATCGGCGAGGCGCCGCTGCTGCCCGAGCGCGGCAATGTCTGGCCGGGACCGCCGCAGCCGTTGCCGACGCTGAGCGACGTGTCGCGCGAGCAGGGCAATGGCCTGGGCGGCGACTCCAGTACACGCACGCCGCTCGGCGGCAGTGCGCCGTCGCTGCATGACGGCAACAGCATGGGCATGGGCGAGAACGACGCCATCGAGCATGGCGCGCCGACGGACTCCATCAGCGGGCCAGGCACCCCCGGATCGAGCGAGACCCTGGGCGGCGACGGCTTCGGCGGGACCGGCGGCAGCCTTTCGGACCATGTCGACCGCACGCCGCCGCGGACCAGGGAAGGCAAGGGGGACGTGGGCGGCGACGGCAAGGGGCACGCGATCGTCATTCCGAACGGCGACGGCACGAGCACGGTGATCGGCCCCGATGGCAGCGTGCAGACCGTCAAGGGAACCCCCAAATAGGGTCGGCAACCGTCCGGTCCTGCCCCATGCCGCCCATCTCGCCACAATCCCCGGCGCCCCTGCGCATCCTCTATTTCGCCTGGCTGAAGGACCGCCTCGGCCGCGCCGAGGACCTGCTCGACCTGCCCGACGGCATCGCCGACGTGGCGGCGCTGCGACGCTGGCTGCAGGCACGCGACCCGGTGTTCGAGGGCATCTTCAGTGCCGGCGGCCGGGTGCGTGCGGCGGTGAACCAGGAGTTCGCCAGCGACGCCACCCCGGTGCGCGGCGGCGACGAGATCGCGTTCTTCCCCCCGGTGACCGGCGGCTGATGACCCGCGATCCCGTCAGCCTGCGCGTCGCGGTCCAGGCCGGGCCGTTCGATGCCGGGGCGGAGATCGCGGCCCTGTCCGCCTCGGGCGCCGGCGCGGTCGCCAGCTTCATCGGCCTAGTCCGTGGCGACGTCGTTCCGGGCCGGGGCAGCCTGCAGGCGCTGCGGCTGGAGCATTATCCCGGCATGACCGAGCGCGCCGTCGCCCGGGTCGTCGAGGCTGCGGCAGAGCGCTTCGACCTGCTCGGCTGCACCGTGATCCACCGCATCGGGCGCCTCGAGATCGGCGCGCCGATCGTCCTGGTGCTGGCTGCCGCCCGGCACCGGCGGGCGGCGCTGGAGGCGACCGGTTACCTGATCGACTGGCTGAAGACCGGCGCACCGTTCTGGAAGCAGGAGTTGTTCTCCGACGGCAGCAACGCCTGGGTCGAGGCACGCGAGGCGGACGATCTGGCGGCCGCGCGCTGGGATGCGGTCTAGGCGATACGATCGTGGGTTCCGGCACCGACGCGCTGTTCACCGAGGCCCTGGGCGACCTGTCCGCGCGCCGGCTGCGCCGGACCCTGCGTCCGGTCCAGCCCGCAGGGCCGGGGCAGCTTCGCGTCGATGGCAGCACGCTGCTCAACCTGTCCGGCAACGATTACCTCGGCCTGTCCAGACATGAGCTGGTGATCGGGCGCGCCGTGGAGTGGACGCGGCAGTTCGGCACCGGCGCCGGTGCGTCGCGCCTGGTCAGCGGCACCCTGGATGCGCATGTCCGCATCGAGACCCGACTTGCCGCCTTCAAGGGATGCGAGGCGGCGCTGCTGTTCGCGTCCGGCTGGCAGGTCAACGCCTCGGTGCTGCCGGCGCTGCTGCGGGTGGCGGCCGGCCAGGGCGAGCCGCTGGTGTTCGCCGACCGCCTGAACCATGCCAGCCTGCATCAGGGCTGTGCGGCGGCGGGGGCACGCCAGATACGCTACCGGCATAACGACCTCGACCATCTGGAGCGTTTGCTCGTCGCCCGGCGCGGGCATGCGGGCCCACGCTACATCCTCACCGAGAGCGTCTTCAGCATGGATGGCGACCGCACCGACCTGCCCAGGCTGGCCATGCTCGCGCGGGAGCACGCGGCCTTCCTCTATGTCGACGAGGCGCACGCGACCGGCGTGCTGGGGCCGCAGGGGCGCGGGCTATGCGCCGGCCTCGACGGCATCGACTGCGTCATGGGCACGCTGAGCAAGGCGTTCGGCAGCTTCGGCGCCTACGTGGCCGGCTCGCAGGCGCTGTGCGACCTGCTCGTCAACACCTGCTCGGGCTTCATCCACACCACCGCGCTGCCGCCGCCGGTGCTCGGCGCCATCGACGCGGCGCTTGACCTGGTGCCGTCGATGGACGCCGAGCGCCGGCATCTGGCCGGCCAGTCCGACCGCCTGCGCGACGCCCTGCGGAACCTCGGGATCGACACCGCCGGCTCGTCCACCCAGATCGTGCCGGCTCTGCTTGGCGCCCCGGAACGCGCGCTTTCGGTCGGCGCCGCCCTCGAGCGAAGCGGCATACTGGTGGCCGCGATCCGGCCGCCGACGGTGCCGTCGAACACCGCCCGGATCCGCTTCGCGCTGTCCGCGACGCATGACGCGGCGGCGATCGGACGCCTGATCGATCTGCTGCCCGAGTGCCTGCGCGAGGCGGCGTGACGCCGTCGCTGTGCTTCGTGCGCGGCTGGGCGATGCCGCCACGCTTCTGGCACCGGGTGCGGGCGCTGCTGCCGCCGGACATCGCCCTCGGGGAGGCCGGATCGGCGCGGCCGGTGCTGGCGGTCGGCCACTCGCTCGGCGTGATGCAACTCCTGGAGGCGCCGCCTCGCCGACTTGCAGGCCTGGTGGCGATCAACGGCTTCAGCCGCCTGGCGCGGGCGGCCGATCACCCGGACGGGATCGACCCGCGCATCCTGCGGCGCATGGCGCAGCGGCTGCGGCGACAGCCGGCGGCGACCGTGCTGGATTTCCATGCCGTATGCGGCTTGCCAACCTCCGGGCCCGAACAGGCCCAGGAGAACCTGCCGTGCCTGGCCGCTGGGCTGCGCCTGCTGCAGGACGGCGACGGCCGGGGCGCTCTCGCGGCCCTGTCCGTTCCGGTGCTGGCCATCGCCGGGGGCCGGGACGCCATCGCACCTCCCGCTCTCGCGCGGGCCTGCTTCTCCGGCCTGCGACCGCTGTCCGATCGCAGGCCGGCCCTGCGATGGGTGGAGCAGGGCGGCCATGTGCTGCCGGTCACGCACCCGGAGGCCTGCGTCGCCGTCATCCTCGAGCTGCTGGACACGCTGCGATGAGCCCGGCGAGGGCGGTCGGCGACCGGTTCGGCGCCGCGGCGGAGCGCTATGATCGCCATGCGGTGGTGCAGCGGGCGGCGGCCGCGCGCCTGGCCGATCGCATATTGGCAGCCGGGCTGCCGGCGGCGCCGCGCATCCTGGAACTCGGCGCCGGCACCGGCCTGCTCACCGACGTCCTGCAGCGCGGCCTTGTCGGCAGCGGACGCGTGCCAGACTGGACGGTGACCGACCTTTCGCCGGCGATGGTCGCACGCAGCCGCGCGTCTCTCGCCGGCCATGATTCCAGCCGCTTCCTGGCAATGGATGCCGGGCAGCCGGCGGTGCGCGGTGACTACGACCTGGTCTGCGGGAGCCTGGCGATGCAATGGTTCGCCGACCGCCCCGGGACCCTGCGCCGCCTCGCCGGCCTGCTGGCACCGGGCGGCCTGCTCGTCCTCACCACGCTCTGCAACGGCAGCTTCGCGGGATGGCATGCCGCCCTGCGATCGGAAGGCCTGCAGCCGCGCGCTCCCGATCGCCCCCTCCTGGAGGATCTGCAGGCCGAGTGGCCGGCTGGCGGCTGCGGCATGTGGTCGTCGGAGACCGTGCTGCAGGCGCACCGGAGCGGCATCGACTTCCTGCGCGGCCTGCGCGCGATCGGTGCCGATCTGGCGCGCGCGGATGTGCGACCCGCCGACCCGCTCGCGCTGCGTCGTGCCATGCTGCGGTTCGAGCGCGAGTACGCGGCGACGGCGGAGTACCGGATCGGCACCGGCGTGTTCCGGCGCGCCGCCGGGCGAGGGGTGTTCGTGACCGGCACCGGCACCGGCATCGGCAAGACGGTGGTCGCCGCCTGTCTCGCCCGGGCCTGGACCGCCTGCTACTGGAAGCCGCTGCAGACCGGGATCGACACCGAGACTGCGGACAGCGATACCGCAGCCAGGCTCGCGGGCCTGCCGCCCGACGACGTACTGCCGCCCGCCTGCGTGCTGCGCGCGCCGCTCTCGCCCGAGGCGGCGGCCGCCCTCGAAGGCGTTCCGATCGACTTCGACGCCATCCGGCTGCCGCCGCACGGCAACCGACCGGTGGTCGTCGAGGGCGCCGGCGGCCTGATGGTGCCGATCGCAGGCCATGCCATGATGATCGACCTGATGGCGCGCCTCGCGCTGCCGGTGGTGCTGGTCGCGTCCAGCACGCTCGGCACCATCAACCACACGCTGCTCAGCCTCGAAGCCCTGCGCGCCCGTGGCATCCCGGTGGCGGGAGTCATGCTCAATGGTCCGGCATCGCCCGGCAATCGAGACGCGATCGCGCGCCACGGGCAGGTGCGGGTGCTGGCGGAGTTGCCGGTGTTCGAGCGCGTCGATGCCGGTGCGATCGACCGGGGCGCCGCGCTGATGCCCTTGCTTGAGAGCCTGTAGGGACGCTTCTTCCTAGTAGCGCCTCAGCAGTCCGACCAGCCGGCCTTGCACGCGCACGCGATCGACCGGGACGATCCGGGTCTCGTAGCGGGCGTTCGCCGGCTCCAGCGCGATCGCGTTGCCGCGCCGGCGCAGCCGCTTGAGGGTGACTTCCTCGTCATCGATCAGAGCCACGATGATCTGGCCGTTCTCGGCGGTCTCCTCCTTGCGGATGATCACCGTGTCGCCGTCGAGGATGCCGGCCTCGATCATCGAGTCGCCGGCAACCTCCAGGGCATAATGCTCGCCGCTGCCGAGCAGCGACATCGGCACCTGCACGTGCGTTCCGGTGTCGCGCAGTGCCTCGATCGGCAGGCCGGCGGCGATCCGGCCATAGAGCGGCAACTGCACCGCGCCGGCATCGGCTGCCGCCCGCACGCCGGGCAGGCGCTGGCTGAAATCGCCACGGATCACGTTCGGCGAGAATGTCGCGGATCCGGCGACGTCGGACGCATCGATCGCATCCACCGGAGCCGCCTCGACACCGGCGCCGGGCTGGTCCGGCAGCCGCAGCACTTCCAGGGCGCGTGCGCGATGGTGCCGGCGGCTGAGGAAGCCGCGCTCCTCGAGGGCCGAGATGAGGCGGTGGATGCCGGATTTGGAGCGCAGGTTGAGCGCGTCCTTCATCTCGTCGAAGCTCGGGGAGAAACCGGTCTCCTTCAGGTGGCGATCGATGAAACCCAGCAATTCGTGCTGCTTGCGCGTGAGCATCGAAACATCCCATCGGTCGCCGGCCCCCTGAACAAACAGGAAACTCGTCGATCGTGTTCTACATAGGTTCCGCCGAATGCGTCAAGCTGTCGTTCAGAACCCCAGTCGTCACAATCCAAGGCGGTCCAGCCGGATGATGCCGACGCGATCTCCCGTCGCTGCCGCCGGCGCGTGCGGCGCCCGCAGCACGAGCGCTTCCGACAGGGCAAGCCGGCGCAGCATGCCGGAATCCTGCCGGGGGAACGGCACCACCAGGTGGCTGCCGTCGGCATCGAGCGACAGCGAGGCGCGCAGGTGGTCGGCGCGATGGTCATTGGCGGGAACCGGCGCGCCGAGCCGGGCGGCCTCGACCTCCGGCTGCGCGTTGCCGTCGCCGGACAGGCGCGCGATCGCCGGCAGCAGGAACAGCACCGCGCAGACCAGGGCGGAGACCGGATTGCCGGGTAGGCCGAGCACCGGGGTTTCGCCGACGCGGCCATGCATCAGCGGCTTGCCCGGGCGCATGGCGATCTTCCAGAAATCCACCTCGAAGCCGCGGGTGCCGAGCCCCGCCTGCACCAGGTCGTGGTCGCCGACACTGGCCCCTCCGATGGTCACCAGCATGTCGCAGCGCAGGCCATCGAGGCTGGCCGCGATCGCCTCGATGCGGTCGCGCGCCGGCGGCAGTACCAGGGGCACGCCCCCGGCCGCGCGGATCACCGCGGCCAGCATCGGCGTGTTCGAGTTGGCAATGCCGCCCGGCGGGATCGGCTCGCCGGGCAGCGCGATCTCGTCGCCGGTGGCGAGCAGGGCGATCACCGGGCGTCGGTGGCAGGCGATCCAGGGATGATTGGCCGCCGCCGCGACGCCGATATCGCGTGCGCCGAGCCGCCGCCCGGCCGGCAGCACCGCCTCGCCGGCCGCGAAGTCCTGGCCCATGCGCCGGATGTGCCGCCCGGCGGCGACGCTCTCGTTCACCGTCAGCCGGTCGCCGTCCCGGGTGGCGTGCTCCTGGATCAGCACCGTGTCGGCGCCGTCCGGCATCAGGCTGCCGGTAAACAGCCGGATGCAGGTGCCTTCGTCCACGCGACCGGCGAATGGATGTCCGGCCGGCGCGGCGCCGATCACCGCGAGGCGCGATCCGACCGCGGTATCGGCGGCGCGCACCGCGTAGCCGTCCATGGCGGAGATGTCGGCCGGGGGGTTGGACAGCCGGGCCTGCACCGGCCGCGCCGTGACCCGGCCGACGGCTGTGTCCAGCATGAGCTGCTCCAGGCCGGTCGCGGGGAGCCCGGCCAGGATCCGCTCCCGCGCCTCCGCGACGCTCAGCACGCCACGACGCCCGGCAAGCGGATGCCATCGCCGAAGCGCGTGGCGTGGACAGGGCAGGGGCGATCAGGTTTGCTCTTGACCTCGGCGGCCACTCCGCGCCATTTCGCGCTCCTTGAGCCTCTGTCGCCGGCCTGGTGCAGCGGGGCCGCAGTCGCGAGGTTTTCCATGGCCAAGTCCAACACCATCCAGATCAGGCTCGTGTCCACCGCGGACACCGGCTACTTCTACGTGACCAAGAAGAACGCACGCGCGCAGACCGGCAAGATGGAACTGCGCAAGTATGATCCGGTCGCGCGCAAGCACGTCGCGTTCAAGGAAGCCAAGATCAAGTGATGACCGCCGGCTGACTGCGGTCGGCCGGCATCCGTCACGCGGATCGAGGGCCTAGTACAGCCGGTTGGCCGGTCCGTATGGTATGACGATGTCGTTCGGATCCGCGAGGTTGAGCATGGCGCGCGCGCGCTCGTCGAGCGTGTCGGCGTCCAGTGCATGGTCGCGCAGGCCCAAAACGCGCTGGGTCCAGGCGGCCTGTTCGGCGATCGCCGCCGCTTTGCCGTCTTCAGCCTTTGCCAGCAGGTGCAGTTGCGCCGAATAGCTGCGCAGCCCGTGGTCTCCCTGGGTGGCATTCCAGGAGAAGTAGGCGACCAGGCTCAGGAAGAACACCGGCGGCAATCCCGCCTTCAGCTTGCGCTTCACCGTCCGTTTGAAGCTCATGCCGCACTTCCTTGAACAAGCGGAATTCCGGTCCGGCCTGCAGCCGCGCCGGGAGGCCGACTTTTCACGATCCCCAGCCGGCTCCGCAAGTGCAATTTCACGCCCGCGTGAAGAAAACCCTGCTACGGGATCGGCAAGGCTGCAGGTGCAGCGTAATCAGGAGTCGCCCGTCGCATGGCTGCAGCTTCCGGACCCGTCTATCTGCTCGTCGAGCCGTCGCACTACGACGTGTCGTACACGATCAACCCGTGGATGCAGCCTGGCGTCTGGGCCGAGGATCCCGCCGGCCATCGGCGCGAGGCGCAGGCATCGTTTGCGGCGCTTGCCGCTTCGCTGCGCGCTGCCGGCGGCACCGTGGAGATCGCCGAGGGCGTGGACGGGCTGCCCGACATGGTGTTCCCGGCCAATGGCGGCGTCGTGCTCGACGGCCGGGCCCTGCTTGCCCGCTTCCGGTATCCGCAGCGGCAGGGCGAGGAGGCGGCGTTCCGCACCGTGTTCGAGGGCTTCGAGGCGCGCGGCCTGCTCGACGAGGTGATCACCCTGCCGGACGGCATGACCCATGAGGGCGCCGGAGACTGCATCTGGGACCGCACCCGCAGCCTGGCCTGGACCGGCTACGGCCCGCGCTCGTCGCCGGCGGCCCCGGCCTTCATCGCCGAGACCTTCGATATCGAGGTGCGGCGGCTCGAGCTCGCCACCGACCGCTTCTATCACCTCGACACCTGCTTCTGCGTGCTGCCGGGCGGCGAGGTGCTGTTCTATCCACAGGCCTTTTCGAAGGAGGGCAACGCGCTGATCCGCGACACCGTAGCGGGGGACCTGCTGATCGAAGCCAGCGACGAGGATGCCGCGCGGTTCTGCGTCAACGCGGTGGCGGTGGATCGCACCATCGTCATGGCGAGCCCCGCGGACCACCTGGTCGCAACCCTGCGCGAGCGCGGCTACGACGTCAGCCCGGTGCCGCTAGACCCGTTTATCCTCTCGGGCGGCGGCGCCTATTGCATGACGCTCAGACTCGACCTGGTTACGCGCTAAGGCCGCGCTCAGATCGGTTCGATCGGAGACCCTGCGAGAACGCGCTGCGGCGGGTCAGAGGCGCCATCTAGGCGCCAGACCGGCGTGGCTTTCGAGAACCGGAGCGGAGCAGCCTCTTTGGCTGTGAGCACCGGAAGCGCAGAAAGTCGCGTCGATGATCGCCGTTGTAGCGTTATCGGCGGGTCTCAGTGGCGGAGGATGGTGCGGCCTGCGTATCGAGCCGCCGAGCCTAGTTCCTGTTCTATGCGGATGAGCTGGTTGTACTTGGCAGTGCGGTCGGAGCGTGACAGCGAGCCGGTCTTGATCTGGCCGCAGTTGGTGGCGACCGCGAGGTCGGCGATGGTGGCGTCCTCGGTCTCGCCCGATCGGTGGCTCATCACTGCGCTGTAGCCCGCCTTGTGCGCGAGCTCGACGGCCTCGAGTGTCTCGGACAGCGTGCCGATCTGGTTCACCTTGACCAGGATCGAGTTGGCGGTGCCGGCCGCGATGCCACGCCGCAGCCGCTCCGGGTTGGTCACGAACAGATCGTCGCCGACCAGTTGCAGCTTGCCGCCGAGCACGGTGGTGAGGTGGGCCCAGCCCTCCCAGTCATCCTCGGCGAGGCCGTCCTCGATCGAGACGATCGGGTAGCGCGAGGCGAGGTCGGCGAGGTATGCCACCATGCCGGCCGAGTCGAGCGTCTTGCCCTCGCCCTCCATCTCGTAGCGGCCATCCTTGTAGAATTCGGTGGCGGCGCAATCGAGCGCAAAGGTGACGTCGTCGCCGGGCCGGTAGCCGGCCTTTTCCACCGCGGTGCTGATGAAGGAGAGTGCCTCGTCTGCCGATTTCAGGCCCGGAGCGAAGCCGCCCTCGTCGCCGACATTGGTGTTGTGGCCGGCTGCCTTCAGGCCCTTCTTCAGCTCGGCGAAGATCTCCGAGCCCATGCGCACGGCGTCGGCCAGCGTCGGGGCGCCGACCGGCTGCACCATGAATTCCTGGATGTCGATCGGGTTGTCGGCGTGCTGGCCGCCATTCACGATGTTCATCATCGGCACCGGCAGGGTGCGGGCGAACACGCCGCCGACATAGCGATACAGCGGCACGCCGAGCTCGTTGGCGCTCGCCTTGGCCACCGCCAGCGACACCGCGAGGATGGCGTTCGCGCCCAGCCGGGACTTGTTCGGGGTGCCGTCGAGATCGATCATCGCATTGTCGATGGCGACCTGGTCGGTGGATTCCGCACCCTGCAGCGCATCGAGGATCTCGCCCTCGGCGAACGCCACCGCCTTCAGCACGCCCTTGCCGCCGTAGCGTGACTTGTCGCCGTCGCGCAGTTCGGCGGCCTCATGCGCGCCGGTGGAGGCGCCGGACGGCACCGCGGCCCGTCCGGTGGCGCCGGAGGACAGCTCGATATCGACCTCGACGGTCGGGTTGCCGCGGCTGTCGAGGATCTCGCGGGCAGTGATGTCGGTGATCGCGCTCATGGTCCGGTCATCCGTGCTGTTGGGGGCCAACTTGCACCATCTCGCGTGCTTCGCAAGGAGGGGGCGCCCCGGTGGCGCATCCCATCGGGGCCGGCCGGCGTTGGCAGGTCTCGATCCGCAGGAGGACCAAGGTGATCAGGCGACTTCCCATTGTCGCGGTGGCGCTCGGCGTTGCCGGGCTGCTGCCGTTCCTCGGCTGCACCGTCGGCATCCTGCTGTTCCCGCGCGAGGTGCCGGTGCCACGCCTGGTGGCGGCGCTGATCGATTATGGCGCCGTCATCCTTGCCTTCCTGGGCGGCGTGCATTGGGGCTTCGCGCTGGAGCCGGCGCCGGCCCTGGTCGAGCCGACGCGGCCGGCGACGGATCGCAAGCGGCTCGCCCTCGGCGTGGTGCCGGCACTGATCGGCTGGGCGGCGCTGCTGATCCCCTTGGTAGCCTCGCCGCTGGTGGCGGTCGCCCTGCTGATCGTAGGATATGCCGTCACCACCCTGGTCGAGCAACAGGCCCAGCGCCGGGGCAGCGTTCCCGCCGGCTACATGGCGCTGCGGTGGGTGCTCACCGCCGTCGTGCTGCTTTGCCTGGTCGCGGTGCTGCTGGCCCGGACGTTTTGACTGGCTATGCCGATACCCGAGGCAGATGACGTGCTAGGTCGGTGGCAACCCGCCCGGAGAGCCGCTTCGCGTCCAGGCCGCCGTTCATCCGCTTCTCGCGCTGACCGACGCCCAGAAGCCGTCGTCCGTCTCCAGGAATGACGGGTCGCGCCTGTCTGCATGCGTGGCGAGGAAGGCCTCTTCGACCGGCTGTGCGAAGAAATAGCCTTGCAACTCGTCGATGTCGGCGCCGAGCAGAAACAGACGTTGCGACTCGGTCTCGACGCCTTCGGCGGTGACCTGCAATCCCATGGCGTGCCCAAGCTGGATGACGGCCGTCACGATTGCGGCGGCATTCTCGCTCTGGCCGAGCGCCTGGACGAAGGACCGGTCAATCTTGACACGGTCCACCACACAGCGATGCAGATGACGGAGCGAGGAGAAGCCGGTGCCGAAATCGTCGAGGGCGATGCACAGACCGGCTGCCCGGAGGGTGGAGAGCTTCCCCGAGATCCCATCGATGTCGTCCAAGAGCGCGGTCTCGGTGATCTCAAGTTCGACCCGGCCTGGCCCGATGGCGAAGGTTCGCAGAAGCTCGAGCACTGCGTTGACATAGGCCGGATGACGCAGCTGCACCGGAGAGACGTTCACCGCCACGGTCAGCGTGGGCCAGCGCTTGGCAAAGCCGAGCGCCTGGTGCAGGACCCACATTCCCAGCGGAATGATCAGCCCGGTCTCCTCCGCCAGCACAATGGTGTCCTGGGTCGACATCAGGCCACGTGCCGGATGGTGCCAGCGCAGCAGGGCTTCGACGCCTCGCATCACGCCGTCGGCTCCGACCTTGATCTGGTAGACGAGCCTCAGCTGATTGTCGCTGCCAAGCGCCGCCTCAAGGTCGGTCTTGAGCCGCACGCGATCCTGGGCGGCCCGGTCAAGCTCGTTGCAGAACAAGCGATACCTGTCACGGCCTCCCGCCTTGGCGGCATACAGCGCGATGTCGGCGCTCCGCATGAGCTCGCCCGGATCGAGCGTACCGCCAGGACCGGTGGCCAGGCCGATGCTGGCGCTGACATGAGCCGGACCGCTCGACAGCAGGTATGGCGTGCGTGCGGCTTCGAGCACGCTGCGGCAGACCTGCTCGTAGTTGGTGCGGCTCGACTGGTATGGCACCAGCATCGCGAACTCGTCGCCGCCGAACCGTGCGACGGTCACGTCAGTTTCGACCACCGCCTGCATCCGGGTGCTGAAGGTGCGTAGAAGCTGATCGCCTGCATTATGTCCCATCGTGTCGTTGACCAGCTTGAACCGGTCCAGGTCGATATAGAGCACGGCAAAGCTGCCCCCGCCTCGAAGCAGATCCGCCAGGCGACGGCGGAACAGGTCCCGGTTGGGCAGAGCCGTCAGCGGGTCATGGGTTGCGGCATGCTCGACCGCTTCCTTCATCTGCAGCATGCGCCGCACGGCGCGGCCCTTCTCGCCGAGGGCGCTGTTCGCAGGCATGGCGCAGAGGAAGATCGAGACGAGGAAAGGCTGGACCATGCCCTGCCCGAGCAGGAAGCTGCGCGAAGACAGCAGAGCGAGCGGCCCGTAGCCATGCGCCGTCAGCGCGGCCGAAATCAGCGACGTGATCAGGATCGAGGCAAGGACCCAGCGGGGTCCAGCCCTGAACGCCGTCAGGATCAAAAGCGGGTAGATCAGCATGAAGGTGGGGGATCGTGCCACCGAGAACGATGCAACGGCCAGGCAGGCAGTCGAAAGGAGAAGGACCCATCGTTCCATTGGTCCGGCATCGCACGGACCGGCATCATCGCTGCGTGCGATGCAAAGCAGTATTGCGGGAGTCGAGATGAGTAGGCCGAAGCCGTCGCAGAGGGTCCATTGCAGTCCGTCGCTCAGGACCGCGGACTTTGTGGTTCCTCCCGGGTCGATGAGCTCGCCAAGCGTAGCCTCCAGGCCGGCCGACACGAACGCGATGACGCTGAACGCAGTCAAGCGATGGAAGCGCGAGAGGTCGATCCTCGCACCACAGAAGTTGCGTGTGAGCAGCGCCGCCACCAGGCTGACGACAATATTGAGAAAGCAATACAGGAAGTCGTCGAGCATGCTGAAGCTGGAAAAGGCGTTGGCGACGAGATTGAGAGCCACACAAGCGGCGACGACCGGCACCGACAGGGAAGCGGGAAGTGACAGCAAGGCCGCGACCAGGGCGCCGTTGGCCGGCCAGAAGACGGTGCTCTTTTGAGGGTCGATGCAAAGGAAGCGGGTGACGAGCACCAGGCCCGTGAAAACGACAACAAGCAGGACTGCCGTACGCAGCCTGTCAGGCGGCCCCGGTGCACGATAGAGCTGCCAGATCAGTCGCGGCATGCCAGCCTCTTCAAACAACGACCCTCTATCGCAGCAAAGCCTCCGGACTTCGCTGATCCCAAGGAGCGTTGTCTAGCTTGACATGGATGTGTCGCGACCTCAATCGATACGATTACGGATCGGTTAAGGTCGTAATTGTTCGAACGCAGGCCTCAGCAGGCTGCTGAAGAACTTCCGCTGCTGGATGAGAGCTGTCCGCAGGACCGCGGCCGGCGTGACTGTCTGGGCACCGGAGCGCAAGGAAGGCGTGTCGGATCGCCAGCGGCGGGAGTTTTCAGCAGCCTGCTGGAGCAGCATGTGGAACTGCCGATGAACGTGCGGCAAGCCATGCGGCGGGAAGTGCCGCATGGCCAGGTCGCACGCGTCCGGGAACGACCGCTCCGCTCAACCCTTCAGCTTCTTCGAGCAGGCGCTGTAGTAGCCGCCACCCTTCTGGATCCACTTCAGCCCGCCATTGCCGGTGCCGGCCTTGTTGGCGTGATACTGGTCCAGGCAGGTGTGCATGCGCGCCTTGCCGGCGGTTTCCTTGGCGTATTTCGGGTCGACCGCGTTCGGAAAGGTTACCGGGCCGGTCGCCACTGCCGGCGCGACGCTGCTCGATTTGGTGGCCGGCGCCGCCATATCGCTCGCGGCAGGTGTGGCGGCCGCTGCCGGGGTCGCACCGCACTCCTTGACGCGATAGATCTTCCAGGTCTCGCCGTTCAGGGTGCCGGCGGCCTTCGCCGCCTTGTACTTGACGCTGCAATCCTTGGCGCTGAGCGCGTGCGCGGGAGTCGCGGCAAGGCTGGCGATCGCGAGGGTGGCTGCCAGGAGCAGGCCTGAGGGGCCATAAGCACGCATGGTGTTGGTCCTTTGCAAGGGTCTGCCCCGAAGAGGCCGGAGCACCCCATCGTCCATGTCGCTTGTGTCGATTTCAAGACGTTCTGCGGAACTTGCAACCGACGCTACTTGCCGAGGCCGCCAAGCCGCCCGATCAGGCTGGAGAAATCGATGCCGCTGGCGTCGGGTTGCGGCGCGCCCTGCGGCGGTGTCGTGCCGTCCGGCGTGGTGGCGTCGACTGCATGCGGCAGGAAATGCGCCAGCACCTGCGAGGCGACGCCGGCCGGCAGCCCGTGCTGCTGCGCCCAGGCATCGAGCTGAGCGGGCGGGAACACCTGGGCGACCTGCTCGGCCGTGATCGGCAGGTTGTGGCCGCTGCCGACCCAGCTCTCCGCCTGCGCGCCCAGGCCGGACTGCTGGAACTTGGCGAGGATGCCGGCCGGTCCGCCGGCATCGTTGATCACCGTCGCGAGCAATCCGCCCGCGCCTGCCTGTGCATTCGAACTGCCGCCGAGCAGGCCGCCAAGCTGGCCCAGCAGGCCCCCAAAAATTCCGCTCATCGCCGTCTCCCTTGTGATGTTGCAGCCAAATCCTGTCGCAGCCGGGCAGCCTCAGCCTTTGGCGACGCGGTCGAACGCCAGCAGCCGTTCCAGCACCGATGCCATGCGCCCGAGCGGGATCATCGTCGGCCCGTCGCTCGGCGCATGGTCGGGATCCTGGTGGGTCTCGATGAACACAGCCGCCACGCCGACTGCGATCGCGGCGCGCGCCAGCACCGGTGCGAACTCGCGCTGGCCGCCCGAGGCGCCCCCGAGCGCGCCCGGCTGCTGCACCGAGTGCGTCGCGTCGAACACCACGGGGTAGCCCGCCCCTGCCATGATCGGCAGCGAGCGCATGTCGTTGACCAGGGTGTTGTAGCCGAACGAGGTGCCGCGCTCGGTGAGCAGGATGCGCTCGTTCCCGGTCGAGGCGATCTTTCCGGCGACCTCGGCCATGTCCCAGGGTGCCAGGAACTGGCCCTTCTTGACGTTGACCGCGGCGCCGGTCTCCCCCGCCGCGATCAGCAGGTCGGTCTGCCGGCACAAAAAGGCCGGGATCTGCAGCACGTCGACGGCGTCCGCCGCGATCCGGCACTGCTCGGCGGCATGCACGTCGGTCAGCACCGGCACGCCGTAGCGGCTGCGCACATCCGCCAGGATCCGCAGCCCGGCCTGCATGCCGACGCCGCGCGCGGCCCCCAGGCTGGTGCGGTTCGCCTTGTCGAAGCTGCTCTTGTAGATCAGGCCGATGCCGAGCCGGTCGCACAGTTCACGCAGGGCGCCGGCCATCTCGAAGGCGTGCGACGCGCTCTCGATCTGGCATGGGCCGGAGATCAGCGTGAACGGCCGTTCGTTGCCGACTTCGAGATCGCCGATCCGTACAGAGCTCATGCAACGCCCCTCATACCAGCCGGGCCTTCCTCAGCGAGGCCTCTATGAAGCCGCGGAACAGTGGATGCGGAGCGAACGGCTTGGACATGAGTTCCGGGTGGTACTGCACGCCGATGAAGAAAGGATGCTCCGGATACTCAATGATCTCGGGCAGCACCCCGTCCGGGCTGAGGCCGGAGAACACCAGGCCCGCTGCCTCCAGCCGCTCGCGGTAGTGGATGTTGACCTCCCAGCGATGCCGGTGCCGCTCGGATACTGAAGTGCTGCCGTAGGCGGCGGCAACCCGCGAGCCCTGCTTGAGCACCGCCGGGTAGGCGCCGAGCCGCATGGTGCCCCCGAGGTCGCCGCCGGCCCGCCGCCGCTCGAGCTCCTCGCCACGCGCCCACTCGGTCATCAATCCCACCACCGGCTCGTCGGTCGGCCCGAACTCGGTGGACGACGCCTCCGGCAGCCCGGCCAGGTTCCGCGCGCACTCGATCACCGCCATCTGCATGCCGAAGCAGATCCCCAGGAAGGGGATGCCGCGCTCGCGGGCGAAGCGCACCGCCTCGATCTTGCCCTCGGAGCCGCGCTCGCCGAAGCCGCCCGGCACGAGGATACCGTGCACGTCCTGCAGCCGCTCCAGCGCACCGGCCTGCTCGAAGATCTGGCTGTCCACCCAGTCGAGATGCACCCTGACGCGGCTCGCGATACCGCCATGGATCAGCGCCTCGTTGAGCGATTTGTAGCTGTCGAGCAGGCTGGTGTACTTGCCGACAACGGCAATGCGTACCTCGCCCTCCGGGTTGCGCATCGCGTCCAGCACCCGGCGCCAGCCGGACAGGTCAGGCTCGCCGTCGTGCGGCAGGCCGAAATGCCGCAGCACCTCGGTATCCATGCCGCCCTCGTGGTACGAGATCGGGCAGGCATAGATGGTGTCGACATCGAGCGCCGGCACCACCGCTTCGGGGCGCACGTTGCAGAAATTGGCGATCTTGCGTCGTTCACCCTCGGGGATCGGCCGGTCGGAGCGGCACAGCAGCATTTGCGGCTGGATGCCGACATTCTGCAGCTCCTTGACCGAATGCTGTGTCGGCTTGGTCTTGAGCTCGCCGGCGGACGCGATCCACGGCACCAGAGTGAGATGCACGAACATGGTGCGCTCGGCGCCGAGATCGTTGCGCATCTGCCGGATCGCTTCCAGGAACGGCAGGCTCTCGATGTCGCCCACGGTGCCGCCGATCTCGATCAGCGCGAAATCGAGATCCGCGGTGCCGGCGACGATGGCTTCCTTGATCGCATCGGTGATGTGCGGGATCACCTGCACGGTGGCGCCGAGATAGTCGCCGCGGCGCTCGCGGGCGATCACGTCCGAGTAGATCCGCCCGGTGGTGGCGTTGTCGGCGCGGGTGGCATGCACCCCGGTGAAGCGTTCGTAATGGCCGAGATCGAGGTCGGTCTCGGCGCCGTCGTCGGTGACGAACACCTCGCCATGCTGGTACGGGCTCATCGTCCCGGGATCAACATTGAGATAGGGGTCGAGCTTGCGCAGCCGGACCTTGTAGCCGCGCGCCTGCATCAGCGCGGCCAGTGCCGCCGATGCGATTCCCTTGCCGAGAGAGGAGACCACGCCGCCGGTGATGAATACGAACCGCGTCATGGGCGTCCGTCCTACACTGCGGCGGACCGGGCGTGAACCCTCACGGCGTAAGCGAAGGCACGGACTCCATTCCCATGATGCAGCGCAGCACCGCCTGCGCCGCGCGCTCGCCGTCGAACAAAGCGCCCCCGACGGTGCCGGCCAGGCCATCGGTGCGGCAGGCCTCCCCGGCGAACAGCAGCCGGCCACCGCCGAGCGGCCGCGCCAGCAATTCGCGCGACTCGGCATGCCCCGGACGGCAGTACGAGTAGGCGCCCAGGAACAGCGGATCGGTTCCCCATTCGGTGACAAGCCCGCCGGTGCCCGGCGCAATGCCGGGCAGAGCCTCTTGCAGGATCCCCCGCGCCTCCTGCAGCGCCGCCTCCGGGTGCGATGCAAGGGACCAGGCATGCTGGCCGCCGAAGAAGCCCGCCACGTAGCCAGCCCCGTTCGGCCGTATCGAGAGGAGCATGCCGGGAGCGCCGCGCCGCGGCACCCGCCGCTCGATCAGCGTGTCGTCCGCGATGCCGGCGAGCGGCTCGGCGGCGGGAAAAGCCAGCTTGCTGAGCAGCCCCATCGGCAGGCCGTCGAGGGCCGCCACGGTCTCCTCCGGCAATAGTGGATCGAAGGCGATCCGGCCTGCGCGCAGCACGCCGGTCGAGACGGTCACGATCGCCGCGCGGGCGGTCAGGGCAGCCCCGTCGCAATGCACCGCGCAGGGCTCGCCGGCATGCCACTCGATGCGGTTGACGCGTGTGCCGAAGCGGCAAGGTCCCATGCGTGGAATGAATTCGGCACCGAGCAGCGCGCCCACGCCGCCGGGCGCCCTGAGGTTGTTGTCGTCGAGCAGGTTGCGGCGCCAGTCATGCAGGCTGAGGTCGGCTGCATCGGCGGCTGCGATGATGGCGCCGTCCCAGTTCTCGATGCTGGCGGTCCAGGCGTCGTCGGCGTGCGAAGCTCCCGCCTCGGCAAGCGAGCAATCCGCGCCATCCGCGCGATCGGTGACCAGCCGCTCCCAGTGGTCGCGGGACGCCTGGTAGGCAGCCTCCTCGTCGTCCGTCGCGATGCGCCCGTCGACCAGCAGGCGCCGTCCGCCCTGGAACGCCGGCCGCAACCCGACCGCTCGGGCGCGTGCCAGGGTGACCAGCGGGTTGCGATCGGTCTGGTGCAGCCAGGTGGCGCCCATGTCGAAGTGGGCACCGTTGAGGATCGGCGGCGTTAACGTGCGGGCCCGACCGCCGACATGTCGTCCGGCCTCGATCAGCAGGCTGCTCACTCCGGCGGCCCGCAGGATGGCGCTCGCCGCGAGCCCCGCGGCGCCGGCACCGACGATGACGACGTCGTAGTCCAGACGTTTGGCCTCCGGACCGCCCTGGCCGGCTCCCGTCATCGGGTCAATGGGTGGGAACGGTCGGACCGGTCGGCTTCGGCGGCGGCGCCGGCGTGCGCGTGGCCGCCACTGGCGCTGCAGGCTGGGCCAGGATGTCGCGCCCGACCCCGGACGTGCCGCGGTTGAGCACGGCGAGGGTGAGGGACAGCACCATGAAGATCGCGGCCAGCACCGAGGTGGTGCGGGTCAGCAGGTTGGCGGTGCCGCGCCCGGACATGAACGAGCCCATGCCCTGGGTCGAGCCGATGCCCAGGCCACCGCCCTCGCTGCGCTGGATCAGCACGGTTCCGATCAGGGCGAGGGTCACGAGCAGGTGCAGGATGAGCAGGAAGCTGGTCATGGGTTCCGGTCTAGGTCACGCGGCGGGCAGGCCGGTCGCGGCGGCAATGATGGTCAGGAAGTCGGTGGCCTTGAGGCTCGCGCCGCCGACCAGGGCACCTGCGACATCCGGAACCGCCAGCACGCTGGTGGCATTGCCGGCATTCACCGAGCCACCATAGAGGATGCGTATGCCGCGCCCGGCGGTCTCGCCCATCTGCCGGACCAGCTCGCCGCGCAGGAAGCCGTGCATGGCCGCGATGTCCTCCACGGTCGCGGTCCGCCCGGTGCCGATCGCCCAGACCGGCTCGTAGGCAATGATGCCGCCGCTGCCGTCGGCGCCGCCGAAGCCGTCCGGCAGGCTGCCCTTGATCTGCCACCCCACGGTGTCCTGGTGCTGGCCGCCGGCCCGCTGCTCCTCGCTTTCGCCGACGCAGACGATCGGGATCAGCCCGGCCCGCAGCGCCTCCACGGTCTTCTCGCGCACGGTCTCGTCGAGCTCGCCATGGTCGTGCCGACGCTCGGAGTGGCCGAGGATGACATGCGTCGCCCCCAGGTCGCGCAGCATGTCCGGCGAGATGTCGCCGGTATGCGCACCCTTTTCCGCCATGTGGCAATCCTGGCCGCCCCAGCCGATCCCGCTGCCGGCCAGGATGCGGGCGGCATTCGCGATCTGCGTGTAGGGCGGGAACACCAGCACCTCGGCCGCGGTCGGGACATGCTCCAGGCCGACCATCAGCCCCCGGGCCAGCGCCTCGGTGTCCGCGGTCAGGCCGTTCATCTTCCAGTTGCCGGCGATCACCTGGCGCATCAAGCAGTTCCCGCATCGGTCGACGCCCGCCGCATAGCGCGGGACGTGCGGCTTCGAGAAGCGGGCATAGACCATGCGGGGCTGCCGCTGGTCAATCTCGGGCACCCTCCCTATGGTGCGCCGCCTCCCGACCCTGGTTCGCTGCCTGATGCCGGATCCCGCATGATCACCTATTTCAGACATCTTTTCGTGGATTCCTGGGCCGGCCGCGCGTTCGCCGTGCTGATCTTCGCAGCCTTCGTGCTCTGGGGCGTCGGCGACTTCTTCACCAGGCTCGGCGGCACGCCCGACGCGTCCACGGTGGCGGCCGTCGGCGACCACAAGATCAGCGTCGACGACTTCAACAATGCCTTCCACTCGCAGCTCGACCAGGTGGCGCAGCAGACCGGGGCCGATCCCGCGCAGATGCCGGCACCCGAGCGGGCGCAGGTCGCCATGCAGGTGCTGCAGGGGCTGGTGTCGCGCGCCGAGGCGCTGCGCGAGGCGACGCGGCTCGGCATCGTGGTGCCGGACGACGTGCTGCGCCGGACCATCTTCGAGCTGCCGCTGTTCAAGGGCAGCGACGGCCGCTTCGACCGCGGCCGGTTCAACACCTGGCTGCAGCAGAACCGCCTGACCGAGGCACGCGTGCTGTCGATCTTCCGCGACGACCTTACCGCGAATGCGCTGGTCGAGCCGCTGCGTGCGGGCGCGTTGGCGCCGGCGGTGCTGGTCCGGCATGCCTATGATTTCGCGGCGCAGACCCGGACCGCCGATCTCGTGCGGTTCCGGTTCGCGACGCAGCCGGCGCCGCCTGCCCCCGATCAGGCGACGCTCCAGCGCTACTATGACAACCACACGCAGCAGTTCCAGGCGCCGGAGTTCCGCCGCATCAAGCTGGTGCTGCTGTCGCCGCAGACGCTCGCCCGCTCGATCGAAATCCCCGAAGCCGACGAGCGCGCGCTGTTCAAGGCGCAGAACAACAACGGCTCGATACCGGAGAAGCGTTCGGTGCAGGTGATCACCGCGCCGACCGAGGCCCGCGCGCAGGCGCTGGCGACACTCTGGCGCGGCGGCGCCGGCTGGCCGCAGATGCAGGCGGCGGCCGCCGACAGCGTGCCGGTGGCGCTCGACGACGCGGCGCTTGCTACCTTCCCGTCGCCGGAGATGGGCGGTCTCGCCTTTGCTGCGAAGCCCGGCGATGTCGCGGGGCCGATGAAGACCGAGACCGGCTGGGTGCTGCTCAGGGTGACGAAGATCGAGCCGGCGATCACGCACAGCTTCGAGGACACCAGGCAGGCGCTGCACGACCAGCTCGCCGTCGCTCGTGTGCGCGACCTGCTCGCCGACCGGGTGCAGAAGCTGCAGGACGCGATAGCGGGCGGCTCGGGCCTCGACCAGATCCCGGCCGATATCGGCGCGGTCGCCGCCGAGGGCACGCTCGACGCCCAGGGCAACACCCAGGCCGGCGAGCCGGCGCCGTTGCCGGGGTCGCCAGGGTTGCGCTCGGCGATCATCGCGAGCGCGTTCGCGCAGAGGCAGGGGGCGCCGGCGGAACTCAAGCAGGGACCGGACGACGCCGAGTATGCCTCGGTGGTCGAGCAGGTGACGCCCGCCGCCGCGCAGCCTTTCGCCGCCGTTCAGGACAAGGTGCGCGATGCGGTGCTGGCGGATGCGCGCCGGCGCACGGCGGAGCAGCAGGCCGCCGGCCTGTTTGCCCAGGCGCGCCATGCGGGCGGGCTGGCGAAGCTCCCCGGGCTGGCCGAGCTGGTGCACGAGCCGCCGTTCGGCCGTGCCCGGCCGCCGCCGGGGATCTCGCCGCAACTGCAGCAGATCGCCTTCAGCCTGCCGGTCGGGCAGTCGACGATGGTGCGCGAGCAGGATGGCTTCACGGTGGCGACGATCACCGGGATGCAGCACCCGGACCCGGCCGGCAATCGCCTCGCTTATGACCGGCTGCAATCCAACCTGGACAGCTCAATCTCCAACGATATCGAGATCACCTACGCGACGCTGCTGCGCAGCCGCAAGCAGCCGACCCTGAACGCGCAGGCGATCCGCAGCGTGGTCGGTCCCTGATGGACGAGCCGGAGACGGGTGCAAACGGGGGCCCCGGGGCGCGCATCGTCTTCAGCGTCGAGGCCGCCGACCTGCTGACGCCGGTGGCCGCCTTTCTCAAGCTGACCGGCCGCCTCGCGGGGGCGAAGCGAAACGCCTTCCTGCTGGAGAGCATCGAGGGCGGTGCTGCGCGCGGGCGCTACTCGGTGATCGGGCTGCTGCCGGACGTGGTCTGGCGCTGCGACCATGGCCGTGTCGCGATCAGCCGCCGCGACGATCCCGGCTTCACGGACACCGGCGCGGTGCCGCTTGCAAGCCTGCGCGCCCTGGTGGACGGCAACCGCCTGACATTCCCAGAGGGCCTGCCACCGATGACGGGCGGCCTGTTCGGCTATCTCGGCTACGACATGGTGCGTCAGATGGAGCATCTTCCCGACGCTCCCGGGGGACGATCTAGGCCTGCCCGAGGCGGTGCTGCTGCGGCCGTCGCTGTTCGCGATCTTCGACAATGTCCGCGACGAGCTCACCCTGGCTGTCCCGCTGCGCGACGGCGCAACGCCGGCCTCGGGCGAGGCGCTGCTGGAACGCGCGCGGGTGGCGCTCGCCCTGCCGGTGCCGCAGCCGCCGGCGCCCGCTGCAACTTCAGTCTCGCCGGAACCGACCTCGAACTTCACCCGGGCGGAGTTCGAGGACGTCGTGCGTCGCATCCAGGCGTATATCGCCGCCGGCGACGTGTTCCAGGCGGTGCCGAGCCAGCGGTTCTCGACGCCGTTCGCACTCCCGGCGATCTCGCTCTATCGCGCGCTGCGCCGCATCAACCCGTCGCCGTTCCTGTTCCTGCTCGACCTCGAGGGGTTCAGCCTGGTCGGCAGCTCGCCCGAGGTGCTGGTGCGGCTGCGCGACGGCACCGTCACCGTGCGCCCGCTCGCCGGCACCCGCGCGCGCGGCGCGAGCCCGGAGGAGGACAGGCGCCTCGCGGCCGAGCTGCTGGCCGATCCCAAGGAGCGCGCCGAGCACCTGATGCTGGTCGATCTCGGCCGCAACGATGTCGGGCGTGTCGCCGAGATCGGCAGCGTGCGTGTGATGGAGAGCTTCGCCATCGAGCGCTTCAGCCACGTCATGCACATCTCCTCGACGGTGCAGGGCCGGCTGCGGCCCGGGCTGGATGCGCTCGACGCGCTGGTCGCGGGCTTCCCGGCCGGCACGCTGACCGGTGCGCCGAAGATACGCGCCATGCAGATCATCGACGAGATGGAGCCGACCCGGCGCGGCCCCTATGCCGGCTGCATCGGCTATTTTGGTGCCGACGGCACCATGGACACCTGCATCGGCCTGCGCATGGCGGTGCTGCAGGACGGCGTGATGCATGTGCAGGCCGGCTGCGGCGTGGTCGCCGACAGCGTGCCGGCGGCCGAATACGAGGAGACCCGCCAGAAGGCGCGCGCGCTGCTGCGGGCGGCCGAGGCCGCTCTCGCCTCCGGCGCAGGGTCTTCGCATTGACCGGGTCGGTCACGACAACCACGTTGGTTTAATGATCCTGCTGATCGACAACTACGACAGCTTTACCTTCAACCTGGTGCACTATTTCGGTGACCTCGGGGCGGAGTGCGACGTCCGCCGCAACGACGCGCTGAGCGTGGCGGAGGCGCTGGCGCTGCAGCCGGAGGCCATCGTGCTGTCGCCGGGCCCGTGCTCGCCGAACGAGGCCGGCATCTGCTGCGACCTGATCGCGGCCGCCGCCGGACGGGTGCCGCTGTTTGGGGTCTGCCTCGGGCACCAGGCGCTGGGCCAGGTGTTCGGCGGCGCGGTGGTGCGTGCGGCAACGCCGATGCACGGCAAGGTCAGTCCGGTGCGCCATGACGGCAGCGACATCTTCGCCGGCCTGCCGAGCCCGTTCGAGGCGACCCGCTACCACAGCCTGGTGGTGCGGCCCGACACGCTGCCCGAGACGCTGGTGCCGACCGCCTGGACCGGGGACGGGGTGCTGATGGGGCTGCGCCATCGTGACCTGCCGCTGTTCGGCGTGCAGTTCCATCCCGAGAGCATCGCCTCGCAGCACGGCCATGCGATCCTGGCCAACTTCCTGGCGATCGCCCGTGGGCGCAACGATACCCGCTCCCAGGACACGCGGTCGCGAGCGGCCTGATCCGATCCGGCGCATGACAGGCAATCCAGGCGCTGGCCTCAGGCAGGTGCTGGCGCATGTCGCCGGCGGCCAGGGGCTCGACGAGGCCCAGGCCGAGGCAGCGTTCGGCGTTATAATGGCGGGCGCGGCGACGCCGGCGCAAATCGGCGGCCTGCTGATGGCGCTGCGGGTGCGCGGCGAGACCGTGGCCGAAATGACCGGCGCGGTGCGGGCGTTGCGCGGGCGCATGACCCGGGTGCAGGCGCCGGCGGGTGCGATCGATGTCTGCGGCACCGGCGGCGATCATCACGGCACCCTGAACATCTCGACGGCGGTCGCCTTCGTGCTGGCGGCCTGCGGCGTGCCGGTGGCCAAGCACGGCAACCGGGCGCTGTCGTCGCAGGCCGGTGCCTCGGACGTACTGGCGGCGCTTGGCGTGCCGCCGGTGCGGGACGTGCCGTTGCTGGAGGCGGAACTGGCGGCGCACGGCCTCGCCTTCATGGCGGCGCCCGCGCACCATCCGGCCCTGCGCCATGCGGCGGCGGTGCGCGCCGAACTCGGCACCCGCACCCTGTTCAACCTGCTGGGTCCGCTCTGCAACCCGGCCTCGGTCCGGCTGCAGCTGATCGGTGTCTATGAGCGGCGCTGGCTGATGCCGGTGGTGAAGACGCTGCACCGTCTCGGCTCGACACGGATCTGGGCGGTGCACGGCACGATCGCGGGCGATCTGTCCGGCCAGGGCCTCGACGAGCTGACCCTGGCCGGCCCGAGCCAGGTGGTGGCGCTCGAGGACGGCGTCATCCACGAACTGGTGATCACGCCGGAGCTGGCCGGGCTGCCGCCGGCCCCGGTCGGGGCGATCGCCGGCGGCGATGCGGCGCACAATGCGCAGGCGCTGGAGGCGCTGCTGCGCGGCGCGCCCGGGGCGTATCGTGATACGGTGCTGCTGAATGCCGCCGCAGCCTTGCGCGTGGCGCGCGGAGGCAACATGTTCCCGCGGAGAATGGATGGCAGCGGCACGCGGACGGCTCCGGGCGGCGAGGCAGCCGGATCGGCGCCGGCGGGTCGGTTTGCGCATGCGCTGCGCGCCGCGGTCGGCGAGGCGGCAGCCGCCCTGGATGACGGCAGTGCGCTGGCGGTGCTGGAACGGTTGCGATGCAGGCTGAGGGACAGGGACGACCGCAGGTGATGGGCGCCGAGGTGATGCACGACGCGCCCGACATCCTGGCACGCATCTGTGCCCAGACCCGCGCGGAGATCGCGCGTCGCATGGCGGGACTGCCGCTGCGCGACCTGAAGGCGCGGCTGCGCGACCTCGACGAGGCGCCGCGCGGCTTCGGCCATGCGCTCAAGCTCAAGACCGCCGAGCGGCAGGTCGGGCTGATCACCGAGATCAAGAAGGCGTCGCCGTCGGCCGGCCTGATCCGGCCGCAGTTCGATCCCGCGGCGATCGCCCGCGAGTATGAGGCCGCCGGCGCCGCATGCCTGTCGGTGCTGACCGAGGGGCCGCATTTCCAGGGCCACGTCGCCGACCTGCAGGCGGCACGGGCCGCGACCGCGCTTCCGGCGCTGCGCAAGGATTTCATGCTGGAGCCCTGGCAGATCTATGAGAGCCGGCTGATCGGCGCGGACTGCATCCTGCTGATCATGGCGGCGATCAACGACGCGCAGGCGGCGGACCTGCTGGGGCTGGCACGCTCGGTGGACCTGGACGTGCTGGTCGAGGTGCATGACGAGGCCGAGCTGCATCGCGCGCTGGCGCTGGAGACTACCCTGATCGGCATCAACAACCGCAATCTGCGCACCCTGCGGACTGATCTTGCGACCACGCTGGACCTGGCGCCTCAGGTTCCGCCCGACCGGATCGTGGTGGCCGAGAGCGGCATCGGCTGCCGCGAGGACGTGCTGCGGCTGGCCGCTGTCGGCGCCACCTGCTTCCTGGTCGGCGAGAGCCTGCTGCGCCAGCCCGATGCGGGTGCTGCGGCCCGTGCGCTGCTCGGGCCGATCTGAGGCATGCCGCCTGCCCCGGTGCATGACGCGACCGACAGCGTCCCGCGTGGGCGGCTGACGCATCTCGATGCCGCCGGCCATGCCGCGATGGTCGATGTCTCGGACAAGCCCGACACCAGGCGCGATGCCACCGCACGCGGCCGGGTGGTGATGCGGGCGGCGACGCTCGAGCTGATCATGGCCGGCCGGCTGCCTAAGGGCGACGTGCTGGCAACCGCGCGGATCGCCGGCATCATGGCGGCCAAGCGTACCGCGGAGCTGATCCCGCTGTGCCATCCGCTCAGCCTGACGTCGGTCGCCGTCGATCTGGTGGCGTCCGAGGATGGCGAGGCGGTAGAGATCGAGGCGCGGGCGCGCACCCATGGCCCGACCGGGGTCGAGATGGAGGCGCTGACGGCCGCTTGCGTTGCGGCGCTGACGCTTTACGACATGTGCAAGGCGGTCGACCGGAGCATGCGCATCGATGCGGTGCGCGTGGTGCGGAAGTCCGGAGGCCGCACCGATATCGCAGAGTCCATCGATCCGAGGCAGGAAGGAACGTGCCCGTGAACAAGTCTTCCAAGATTCAGGGCTCGGCCCCCGCCAATGCCTCGGCGGACCTTGAAGCAGGCCACGGGCGCAACAGCCCGGCAATGACCACCGAGGAGTTGACGAAGGCCTATCGCGGCATGGTGCTGATCCGGCGCTTCGAGGAGCGTACCGGCCAGCTCTACGGTATGGGGCTGATCGGCGGCTTCTGCCACCTCTATATCGGCCAGGAGGCGGTGGTGACCGGCGTGCAGATGGCGCTCAAGCCGGGCGACAAGGTGGTGACCTCGTATCGAGACCACGGCCACATGCTTGCCACCGGCATGGAGGCGCGTGGCGTCATGGCGGAGCTGACCGGGCGGGCCACCGGCTATTCGCGCGGCAAGGGCGGCTCGATGCACATGTTCTCGCGCAAGGAGAACTTCTATGGCGGCCACGGCATCGTCGGCGCGCAGGTCTCGATCGGCATCGGGCTGGCGTTCGCCAATCGCTACCGCGGCTCGGACGAGGTCTCGGTGGCGTATTTCGGCGAGGGCGCCTCGAATCAGGGCCAGGTGTTCGAGAGCTTCAACATCGCGGCGCTGCAGAAACTGCCGTGCATCTTCGTGATCGAGAACAACCGCTACGGCATGGGCACCAGCGTCGAGCGTTCGTCGGCGTCGCGCCAACTGTTCCGCAACGGCGAGCCGTGGGGCATCCCGGGCTTGCAGGTGGACGGCATGGATGTCGAGGCGGTGCATGACGCGGCCCGGCAGGCGGTGGCGCATTGCCGGGCGGGCAATGGGCCGTTCCTGCTGGAGATGACCACCTATCGCTACCGGGGTCACTCGATGTCGGATCCGGCAAAGTATCGCACCCGCGACGAGGTCGACGAGATGCGGCGCACGCATGATGCGATCGAGCGGGTGCGTCATGCCCTGCTGGGTCAGGGTGTCGAGGAGCAGGCTTTGAAGGCGATCGACGACGAGATCAAGCACATCGTGGCCGATGCGGCGGAGTTCGCGCAGTCGAGCCCGGAGCCGGATCCGTCCGAGCTGTGGACCGACATCCTGGTGGAGGCCTGAGCCATGTCGACCCAGATTCTGATGCCCGCCCTGTCGCCGACGATGACCGAAGGCAAGCTGGCGCGCTGGCTGAAGAAGGTCGGCGACACGGTGGCGGCCGGCGACGTGATCGCCGAGATCGAGACCGACAAGGCGACGATGGAAGTGGAGGCCGTTGACGAGGGCACCATCGGGCGCCTGCTGGTCGAGGAGGGCACCGAGAACGTGGCGGTGAACGCGCCGATCGCGGTGCTGCTCGGCGAGGGCGAGGAGGCAGCCGCCGCGGACGGCAAGCCTGCGAAGGCGGAGAGCCCGGCGCTGCCCAAGGTGGCGGCCGAGGGCGCCGGGGCAAAGGAGATCGCCGATCGCGCTTCGGAAGCCCGCGCGCCGGACCTGGCCCGGGTCGAACCGGAGCGCGCGTGGGGCGAGACCAAGAGCGTCAGCGTGCGCGACGCGCTGCGCGACGCGATGGCGATCGAGATGCGTGCCGACGACGACGTGTTCCTGATCGGCGAGGAGGTCGCGGAGTACCAGGGCGCCTACAAGATCAGCCAGGGCATGCTGGCCGAGTTCGGCGCGCGCCGGGTCATCGACACCCCGATCACCGAGCACGGCTTCACCGGCATGGCGGTGGGTGCGGCACTCACCGGCCTGAAGCCGATCGTCGAGTTCATGACCTTCAACTTCGCGATGCAGGCGATCGACCAGATCATCAACTCGGCGGCCAAGACGCTGTACATGTCCGGCGGCCAGATGGGCTGCCCGATCGTCTTTCGCGGCCCCAACGGCGCCGCCTCGCGCGTCGCCGCCCAGCACAGCCAGTGCTATGCGAGCTGGTATGCGCACGTGCCGGGGCTGAAGGTGGTGGCGCCTTATTCCTCGGCGGATGCGCTGGGTCTGCTGCGCGCTGCCATCCGCGACCCCAACCCGGTGATCTTCCTCGAGAACGAGATCCTGTATGGGCAGAGCTTCGAGTGCCCGACCGATCCCGACTTCGTGTTGCCGATCGGCCGCGCCAAGATCGAGCGCGCCGGCACGCAGGTCACCATCGTGGCGTTCTCGATCATGGTCGGCGTGGCGCTCAAGGCGGCCGAGATCCTGGCCGGCCAGGGCATCGAGGCGGAAGTGATCAACCTGCGCACGCTGCGGCCGCTCGACACCGCGACCATCGTTGCGAGCGTCAAGAAGACCAGCCGGCTGGTGACGGTCGAGGAGGGCTGGCCGTATGCCGGCATCGGCGCAGAGATCGCGATGCAGGTGATCGAGCATGCCTTCGACTGGCTCGACGCGCCGCCGGTGCGGGTCACCGGGCTGGACGTGCCGCTGCCCTATGCGGCCAACCTCGAGAAGCTGGCGTTGCCGCAGCCCGGCTGGGTGGTCGACGCCGTGAAGAAGCTGGTCTGAGGAAGCCCGACGATGTCCGTGAACATCCTGATGCCGGCGCTGTCGCCGACGATGACCGAGGGCACGCTGGCGCGCTGGCTGAAGAAGGAAGGCGACGCGATCGCGTCGGGCGACATCATTGCCGAGATCGAGACCGACAAGGCGACGATGGAGGTCGAGGCGGTGGACGAGGGCATCCTCGGCCGCATCCTGGTCGGCGACGGCACCGAGGGCGTGCAGGTGAACCAGCCGATCGGCATCATCGTCGATGACGGCGAGGCGGTGCCGGATGCCGCCGCACCCGCCGGCAAGGCGGCGGCGCCGGCGCCGGCCGCCGAGGCGAGCAATCCGACGCAGCCGCCTGCTCCGGCGACACACCAGGCGCCCAGCCCTGCACGGTCTCCGGCCTCGAACGGCCACGGCCGGGTGTTCATCTCGCCGCTTGCGAAGCGTCTGGCCAAGGAGGCCGGGCTCGATCCGGCGGCGATGGCCGGCAGCGGCCCGAACGGCCGGATCATCCGTGCCGATGTCGAGGCGGCGCAGAAGTCGCACGACAAGGCGGGCCCGGCAGAAGCCAAGGCTCCAGCCGCGGCACCGCTTGCGGCCGCGCCGGCGCCCGCGAAACCGGCGCCGGTGCCGATCACCGCGCCGCACCAGAAGATCCCGAACAGCAACGTGCGTCGGGTCATCGCGCGCCGGCTGTCGGAAGCCAAGCAGTTCATCCCGCACTTCTATGTCGCCATCGACGTCGAGCTCGACCGGCTGCTGTCGCTGCGCACGGAGTTGAACGCGTCGTCGCCGAAGGAAGGTCCCGGCAGCTTCAAGCTCTCGGTCAACGACCTGCTGATCAAGGCGTCGGCGGTGACGCTGCGCCGGGTGCCGCGGGTGAACGCGTCCTACACCGACGAGGCGATCATCCAGTACTACGACGTCGATATCGCGGTCGCGGTCTCGATCCCGGACGGGCTGATCACGCCGATCGTGACCAAGGCCGATACCAAGAGCCTGTCGCTGATCAGCAACGAGGCCCGCGCCCTGATCAAGCGGGCGCGCGACGGCAAGCTCAGGCCCGAGGAGTTCCAGGGCGGCTCGTTCTCGATCTCCAACATGGGCATGTATGGCGTGAAGGCGTTCTCGGCGATCCTCAACCCGCCGCAGGGCGCGATCCTGGCGGTGGCGGCGGGCGAGAAGCGGGCGGTGGTGCGATCCGGCGACAGGATCGAGGTGGCCAACGTGATGACCTGCACGCTGTCGGTGGATCACCGGGTCATCGATGGCGCGCTTGCCGCCGAATGGGTGTCGGTGTTCAAGTCGGTCGTCGAAAGCCCGATGAGCCTGGTGGTCTGAGCGGATGGCCGACACCAGCTTCGACCTCCCGAGCTTCGACCTCATCGTCATCGGCGGCGGACCCGGCGGCTACGTCGCCGCAATCCGGGCCGCTCAGCTCGGCATGAAGACCGCCGTGGTGGAGCGCGAGCATCTCGGCGGCATCTGCCTGAACTGGGGCTGCATTCCGACCAAGGCGCTGCTGCGTTCGTCGGAGATCAACCATCTGCTGCACAATCTCGGCGAGTTCGGCTTCTCGGCGGACAACATCAAGTTCGACCTCGAAAAGGTCGTGAAGCGCTCGCGCGCGGTGGCCAAGCAGCTCGCATCGGGCGTCGGCCACCTGCTCAAGAAGAACAAGGTCGCCGTGTTCGACGGCAACGCCGCGCTCGACGGCGTCGAGGGCGGGCTGCGCCGGGTGAAGGTGACCAAGGAGGGCAAGCCCGATCTTGGGCTGACCGCCAAGAACGTCATCCTGGCGACCGGTGCGCGCGCACGCGTGATCCCGGGCCTGGAGCCGGATGGCGCGTACATCTGGTCGTACCGCGAGGCCATGGTGCCCAAGAGCATGCCGGAGCGGCTGCTGGTGGTCGGATCGGGCGCGATCGGCATCGAGTTCGCCTCGTTCTACCGCAACATGGGTGCCGAGGTGACGGTGGTCGAGGTGGCCGACCGCATCCTGCCGGTCGAGGACGAGGAGATCGGCGCGTTCGCCCGCAAGGCGTTCGAGAAGCAGGGCATGCGCATCCTCACGGGTGCCAAGCTCGGCCCGCTGGAGCCTAAGGACGGCACCGTGACGGTGCCGGTCGAGGCGGGCGGCAAGCGCGAGACGTTCGTCGTGGACCGGGTGATCTCGGCGGTCGGCATCGTCGGCAATGTCGAGGGCCTGGGTCTCGAGGGCACCGGGGTGGTGGTCGAGAAGACCCACGTGCTGATCGATGCGTTCTGCGCCACCGGCGAGCCGAACGTGTACGCGATCGGCGACCTTGCCGGGGCACCCTGGCTTGCGCACAAGGCGAGCCACGAGGGCGTCGTCTGCGTCGAGCACCTGGCCGGTCTGGACGTGCATCCGATCGACTGGACCAACATCCCCGGCTGCACCTATTCCCGGCCGCAGATCGCCTCCGTCGGCCTGACCGAAGCGCGCGCCAAGGCCGAGGGATACGAGATCCGGGTGGGCCGGTTCCCGTTCATCGGCAACGGCAAGGCGATCGCGATGGGCGAGCCGGAGGGCATGGTCAAGGTGGTGTTCGACCGCTCCACCGGCGAGCTGCTCGGCGCGCACATGGTCGGCGCCGAGGTCACCGAGCTGATCCAGGGCTATGTGATCGCGCGCACCCTGGAGAGCACGGAACAGGAGCTGATGCACAGCGTATTCCCGCACCCGACGGTGAGCGAAACCATGCACGAGGCGGTGCTGGACGCTTATGGGCAGGTGATCCATTTCTGAATCCGGCTCTTCTGCACAAAGGTTGCCAATGTCTTCCACCCGGCTGCTGATC
Source organism: uncultured Lichenicoccus sp. (assembly GCA_963693035.2). Classification (GTDB taxonomy): domain Bacteria; phylum Pseudomonadota; class Alphaproteobacteria; order Acetobacterales; family Acetobacteraceae; genus Lichenicoccus. The sequence continues at coordinate 332,040 of CAXMMQ010000007.1, read as the reverse complement.
GACCATCGTTCGCCGGTTCTGCGCCATCCGGAAAAGGCGAACCGGCCGGACAACCCGATCCAGCGCAAGCCGGACTGGATCCGGGTGCGCGCGCCGAACCACCCGGTCTATCACGAGACCCGGGCGCTGATGCGCGAGCACGGGCTGGTGACGGTCTGCGAGGAGGCCGCCTGCCCGAACATCGGCGAGTGCTGGTCGCTGCGGCACGCCACCATGATGATCATGGGCGAGATCTGCACCCGGGCCTGCGCGTTCTGCAACGTGCGCACCGGCCAGCCCGACGCGCTCGATGCCAGCGAGCCTGTCCGTGTCGCCGAGGCGGTAGCGAAGCTTGGGTTGCGCCACGTGGTGATCACCTCGGTGGATCGCGACGACCTGCCGGATGGCGGGGCGGGCCACTTTGCCGCCGTCATCGAGGCGATCCGAGGCGCCGCCCCCGCCACCACCATCGAGATCCTGACGCCTGACTTCCTGCGCAAGCCGGGGGCGCTCGAAATTGTCGTCGCGGCGCGTCCGGACGTGTTCAACCACAATCTCGAGACGGTGCCGCGGCTGTATCCGACCATCCGCCCGGGCGCGCGCTACTTCCAGTCGCTGCGGCTGCTCGACCAGGTGAAGCGGCTCGATCCGGCGATCTTCACCAAGTCCGGCCTGATGGTCGGGCTCGGCGAGCAGCGGCTGGAGATCCTGCAGGTGATGGACGACCTGCGCGTCGCCGACATCGATTTCCTGACGCTCGGCCAGTATCTGCAGCCAAGCGTGAAGCACGCCGCGGTGGATCGCTTCATCACCCCGGACGAGTTCGCGGACTATGCCGGCATGGCGCGCGCGAAGGGGTTCCTGCAGGTGAGTGCGACGCCGCTGACACGTTCGTCGTATCACGCCGATGCGGATTTCGCCGCCCTGCGCGCCGAGCGGGCACGTCGGCCGGCCGCGAGCGCCTGATGCCGACGCATGCCGAGCGCCGGCTGATCGCCTACCGGCCGGAGCAACTGTTCGACCTGGTGGCCGATGTCGAGCGCTATCCCGAGTTCCTGCCCTGGTGCGTGGGCGCGAAGCTGCGCAGCCGCACCCAGGCGGAGCTGGTCGCCGACCTCACCATCGGGTTCGGGCCGTTCCGGGAGAGCTTCACCAGCCGGGTCGAGCTCGACCGTCCGCACTCGGCGCATGTGCGCTACGAGCGCGGCCCGTTCCGCTATCTCAACAACAAATGGACCTTCACCGAGCATCCGCAGGGCTGCCTGGTGGATTTCTTCGTCGAGTTCGAGTTCCGCTCGCGCCTCCTGCAGGCGGCGATCGGCGTGGTGTTCAACGAGGCGGTCAAGCTGATGGTCAGCGCGTTCCTCAAGCGGGCGCGCGACGTGTATGGAGCCCCGACCCCGGCTCGCGCCCCGGCGCGCGCGTAGGGATTGCATTTCGAAACTGTTGCGGAACCGCCACGCGGCGGTTTCGTTGCTTGGACGTGTCGTCGTTCACGACAAAGATGCGTTTACAACCCGGGTAGCCCGGTCAGAGCGGTCGGGGCACCAGGCAGTAAGGGATTTATCGATGAAGTTCACAATCAGTGCGACGGCCGCCGTGGCCATGCTGGTCGCCGCTCCGGCCATCGCCGCTCCGGGCGACGCCCCGACCGATGCGACCCCGATGCATCACCACCATAACCACCACATGATGATGCACGGCAAGCACCACATGATGTCGAAGGGCAGCGGTGACGCCGAGGTCGAGAAGCTGAACGAGCAGAGCCTGCAGAATGCCAAAGCCGGCGCCGTTCCAGCAACCAGCGGCACCAGCACGACGGCCCCGGGCACCGGCATGTCGATGCCGACCTCGGCCTCCGGCGCGACCGGCGCGATGACGCCGGGCAATGCACCCGGCGCGGCGCCGATGAATGCGCCGGCTGCGACCCCGGATGCGAGCACCCCGCCCAAGTAGCATTCCATCCCGGCACCTGCTTCCCCGACTGGAGACGCATAGGCGGGCACGCCCTTGCTTATGCGTCTTCGTCAGGCGATGCGATCGTTGAGGAGGATCAAGGCGTGCAGCGTCGCACAGGCCCGGACGGCCGCACGGTCGCCCGAGAAGATTTGCCTGTCGGTCATCGCAGGCTTTCCGGCCCCGGCGATGCCGAACCAGACCAGACCGACCGGCTTGTCCGTGCTGCCGCCGCCGGGGCCGGCGATACCGGTGATCGCGACCGTGCAGGAGGCGCCCGAGGCCCGCAGCGCCCCTTCGGCCATGGCGAGCGCAACCGCGGCACTGACGGCGCCATGTCGCTCCAGCATCGCGACCGGCACTGCGAGGCTGCGGTGCTTGAGCGCGTTGGAATAGGTGACGTAGCCGCCCAGCACGACGTCGCTGCTGCCGGCATGATCGGTCAGGCTGGCCGCGACTAGGCCGCCGGTGCAGCTTTCGGCGGTCGCGATCGTCAGGCCGTGCGCCCGGTAGCGCTGCAGCACCTCGCCGGCCAGAACAAGGGTCGCCTCGTCGATCATCACTCCTTATGCCCCAGCAGCAACCGGACGCACCAGAGCAGCACTGCGCCGAGGATGCCTGCGAGGATGTCGTCGCCCATCACGCCGATGGCGTCGTGGCGCCGGTCCAGGCGGCCGATCGCCCCCGGCTTGCTGATGTCGAGCAGCCGGAACAGCGCGAACGCAGCCGCGAACCACAGGAGTTCGCCGAGGGCGGGCGGCCAGGCGAGGCTGCGCGGTCTGGGAACGCCGAGCAGGGTGATCCAGAGCCCGGCCACCTCGTCGACCACGATCCAGCCGTGATCGGCCCCTCCGGAGGCGCGTGGAATCGCCCAGAGACCGGCCGCGCAGGCCAGCAGGATGGCCAGGCAGAGCGACCAGGGATGCCGGCAGAGCAGGATGCCCGGCAGCAGCGCCGCCAGGCTGCCGAAGGTGCCGGGTGCGACGCGGCTGAAGCCGCTGCCGAGCCCACTTGCGAGCAGCACCGCGAGGCGGCCCGCATTGTCCTGTCGCCGGTGATCGGCCCGGCTCACTGCGACGGGCTCAATGCGTCGGGACCTGGGAGACCATCGCAATACGGGCCGCCGCGCCGCCTGCTGATCTCTGGCGATAAACCGCCTTGCTCTCCAGGACGCGCTGCACGTAGTTGCGTGTCTCGGCGAACGGGATCTGCTCGATCCAGTCGATCGTCGCCTCCGAGGTCGCCGATCCATCCGCTCCGGGCCCGGTGGTGGCGATCCACTGCTGCACCCGGTTCGGGCCGGCATTGTAGGCGGCAATCGCATACGGCTCGCGGCCGCCAAAGCGCTGCAGGAGCGACGACAGATAGGTGGTGCCGGTCTGCATGTTCAGGACGGGATCGCCGAGCGCGTCCGCCCCCACCGCGCCGCCGGACACCTGGCGCGCCGTCGCCGGCATCAACTGCATCAGCCCGATGGCGCCGGCCGGGCTGACGATGGCGGGGTCGAAGCTGCTCTCCTGCCGCATCACCGCGAGCGCCAGCCCGGGCGGCAGGCTGGCCGAGGCGGGGGGCACGTACGGCATCGGCCAGCCGGTCGCGGGCAAGACGAGTCCCTGGCGTCCCGACGCACGCGCGATCGCCACCGCGACGTCCGGCAGGCCGAGCCGGATCGCGAAGCCGGCGCCGAGCGCGTGGCCGGTTTCGGTCGTCGTCGTCTGATCGAGGCGCAGCAGGAACAGCCTGGCATGGTGTGGATCGCGGCAGGCCACCAGAAAGGCCGCCGCACGGGCGAGGTCCTGGCCGGCATAGGCGACCGCGTCGCCGGTGCTCCAGGCCGGATCGTGCAGTGCGGCCAGTGCAGCGGGCAGCGAGTCGGCATGGCCGCCATCGGCTTTGGCCAGGGCGGCCTGGCCGTAGAAGCTGGTCGGGTGACGCGCCGCCTGCGCGTAGGCGGTGCCGGCATCGGCCGGGTGCCAGGCCGCGTCCATCGCCCGCCCGAGCCAGTAGAAGCCGCGGCTGGTGGTGATGACCGAGCGCGAGGTCGTGAGCGCCGCGAACCGGGGCGCCGCCGCCGCCGGATCGTGCAGGCGGCGCAGCTCGATCCAGCCGACCAGGAAATCCACGTCAACCCTGGCCGCCAGGGCATCTTGGATGCTGTCGTCAGCCAGATAGAGCGCATCGGTGTCGCGATGCGCCGCCAGCAGGTCGCGCGCAAGTGCGTCGCGCTCGGTCCAGTACGCCATGCGCCGCGCCGCCGGGGCCGCCTGTTCCGCGGCCGCGGCATCCGCGTGCCAGAGCGCCAGCGCCGCATCGTCCTGGTCGTGCCGGCGCAGCCAGCGGGCGCGGTCGAGCAGCAGCGCCGGATCGTGCGCCGCGTCGCCGTGCAGGGAGGCCGCGAGGCCCTCGGCATCCGCGTCGCCGCGATGCAGCGCCAGCCGGTCAACGGCGAGCGGACGCAGGTTTGCCGGCAGCCTGGGGATCTGCCGCTGCGCCGCCGCCAGCGCGCCGCCCCACTCCTGCCGGTCGAACCGCCGCCACTGCTCGGCCGGTCCGGGCACGATGGGGAACAGCCGCAGGAACTCGGCTTCCTGCACCGCATCGTCGAGCCCCTCGGCCCAGTCCGCACGCGCCGCCGCCACGATCGATGCCGGCAGGTTGGCAAGCGTTGGCGGCATGACCTGGCCGGGCGCCCCCGCCGCCCCGACGCTCGCGCCGGGCGGCAGCGTGGTGGCGGGTCCGCCGAGCGCCAGCGCGCAGCGCAGCAGCGTCGCCGGCAGCATCGGCCGGTGCGTGGTGCAGAGTCCGCGCGCAACGGCATCGTCCGGCTCGGCCGCGAGCGCCTCCTGCAGCCGCTGGCCGAGAAGCGCGCGGCCTGGCCAGTCCGGATGGGCGGCGAGGAAGTGGTCGATCTCGGTGGCGCTGCCACCCGCCGGGAGCTGCAGGCGCAGCCAGGTCGCGACCGCGGCATCGATCGGATCCGCCGACCGTGCGGCCTGCGCCTGCGCGCGCTGCAAGGTGGCAGCCTGTTGCGGAGTCTCCGGCGGGGTGGCTTGCGACTGCGACAGCGCGCCATGCACCGCGCAGGCCGTGAGCAGGCAGGCGAGGCCGGGCAGGAGGAGCGTGCGCAAGACTGGTCGCATGAAGGCCAAAGGGTGGTCCGCAACGCGCGCGCGTTGCAAGTTCCAAGAATGCGGCGTCTGCCGGGCGTTCCAATAATGCGCGCGCTGCTCTAGTGTCCGCCGCCGCCACGCAGCATACCCGGCGCGGCGCCGCCGCCTTGGAGAGCACCATGTTCGAGGGGTCGATCACCGCCCTGATCACGCCCATGCGCGCCGACACCAGCCTCGACGAGGCCGCCTTCGAGGCGCTGGTCGACTGGCAGATCGTGCAGGGCACCAGCGCCGTGGTCCCCACCGGCACCACCGGGGAGAGTGCCACGCTGACGCACGCCGAGCATCGGCGCCTGATCGACATGGCGGTATCGGCGGCAGGCGGCCGGGTGCCTGTGCTGGCCGGCACCGGATCGAACAGCACGGCGGAGGCGATCGAGACGACCCGGCATGCGAGGCGCGCGGGTGCCGCCGGCGCGCTGGTCGTGACGCCGTACTACAACAAGCCGACCCAGGAGGGGCTGTACCTGCACTTCCTGGCGATCGCGGATGCGGTCGACCTGCCGATCGTGATCTACAACATCCCCGGGCGCAGCGTGATCGACATGGGCGTCGAGACGATGGCGCGGCTGGCCCGTCATCCCAACATCGTCGGCGTCAAGGACGCGACTGCCAACCTGTTGCGTCCGTTGCAGATCCGCGCCGCCGCCGGCCGCGACTTCGTGCAGCTCTCGGGCGAGGACGGCACCGCGCTGGCCTTCCTGGCGTCGGGCGGCGTCGGCTGCATCAGCGTCACCGCCAACGTGGCGCCGCGTGCCTGCGCCGACATGCAGGCGGCATGGAAGGCAGGCGACCTGGCCGGCGCGATGGCGATCCAGGAACGGCTGCTGGCGCTGCACGAGGCGTTGTTCGTCGAGAGCAATCCGGTGCCGGTGAAGTACGCGGCGAGCCTGCTGGGCCGGTCGGGCGAGACCTGCCGGCTGCCGCTGGCGCCGCTGGCCGAGGCCAGCCGCGAGCGTGTGCGACGCGCCGTCGAAGCGGCCGGGCTGGCTGCGTGAGATGGCTGAGAAGCGCAAGAGCGGGCTGATCTCGCACGGCATGGCGGCGCAGAACCGCAAGGCCCGCTACGACTACACCATCAAGGAGACGGTGGAGGCCGGCATCGTGCTCAAGGGTCCGGAGGTGAAGAGCCTGCGGCTCGGGCGCGCCACCCTGACCGAGGCGTTCGCCGGCGAGCGCGACGGCGAGGTCTGGCTGTTCAACTGCTACATTCCGGAATACCAGGGCGGCGTGCTGTCGCGCTTTGAGCCGCGGGCGCCGCGCAAGCTGCTGATGCACCACAAGCAGATCGACAAGATGCTGGGCGCGGTGGCGCGCGACGGACAGACGCTGATCCCGCTCGACATCCATTTCAACGAGCGCGGCGTGGCCAAGGTGCTGCTGGGTCTCGCCGAGGGCCGCAAGAAGGCGGACAAGCGCCAGGCAGTGGCGGCGCGCGACTGGCAGCGCGACAAGGCGCGACTGATGCGCGCGCGGGGCTAGAGCATGATCCGAACGATCATGCTCAGCTTGTCGTCTGATAGAACAGCTTTATCCGACACTTGGCATCGCGAAGCGATTCCAATTGATCGGATGCTGATCTAGGTAACTTTCGGTGCCCTGGCGGCGTAGTGGTCGTGCAATGACGAGGACGTGCCGATCGATGACGAAGCTCCTGACGACTGCCGGCCTGGCCGCCACGGTCCTGGCGACTCAGGTGGCGATGACGCCGCTGGCACGCGCCGACAGCGGTCCGCCGCCGCGCACGCGGGGCGTGATCACCGCGATGTCGGACACCTCCATCACGCTGAAGACCCGCTTCGGCGGCCCGGTGACCCTGAAGATCACCCCCGATACCGGCTATGTCGGCGCCACGAAGTCCTCGCTCGCCGAGGCGAAGCAGGGCCGCTTCATCGGGGTTGCGGCCAATCCCGGCCCCGGCGGTATTCTGGTGGCCCGCGAGGTCACCATCTTTCCCGAGAGCATGCGTGGCGCCGGCGAGGGCCATTATGGCTGGGACCTCGGCGCCAAGGGGTCGATGACCAACGGCACCATCGGCACCGTGTCGGGGTCGAGCGGCCGGACGATGACGGTCGACTACAAGGGCGGCAAGAAGGCGATGACGGTGCCGGAGGACGCGCCGGTGGTCGATCTGGAGGCGGGCGACAAGAGCCTGCTCAAGGCTGGCGCGCACGTAGTGGCGTTCGGGCCGAAGAACCCGGACGGCAGCGTCGACGCGAAGCGGATCGTGGTGGGAGAAGATGGTGCCGTTCCTCCCATGTGATCGGTCGTGGGATCGGCCGTGAGCACGTCGCTGGCGGAGCCGCGCAGGAGCGTCGTGGTGCATCCGCTGGTGGTGCGCCTGACGCACTGGGTGAACGCGTTCGCGTTGGGCTGCATGGTGGCGAGCGGCTGGCAGATCTACAATGCGTCGCCGCTGCTGCCCTTCACCTTTCCGGCCTGGGCCACGCTGGGCGGCTGGCTCGGCGGCGGCATCGCCTGGCACCTGGCCGCGATGTGGCTGCTGGTCGGCAACGCGCTGGTCTATTTCGCCTACGGGCTGTTCGGCGGGCACTTCCGGCGGACCCTGCTGCCGATCACGCCGGCCGGCGTGCTGCGCGACCTCAGGCGCGCGGTGACCTTCAGCCTGCCGCACGAGTTTGGCGTGTATAACGCTGTGCAGCGGCTGCTCTACCTGGTGTCGCTGCTGCTCGGTGTCGCCGCCGTGCTGTCGGGGCTGGCGTTGTGGAAGCCGGTGCAGCTGCAACTGCTCGACGACCTGGTTGGCGGCTATCCGGTGGTGCGCTGGATCCATTTCTGCGCGATGGCCGGGCTGGTTGGCTTCTTCGTGATCCATGTCGCCCTGGTGGTCCTGGTGCCGCGCACGCTGCCCTCGATGATCACCGGCCGCGGGCGCCCGGCGGCCGACCCATGAACAAGCCGCCGGAGCTCTCGAACCGGTCCCGGCGCCTGCTGCTGCGCTCGGGCCTGTCGCTCGGGGCGCTCAGCATGCTCAGCGGCTGCAACCTCGCCGACGGCGACAGCGTGGACCGCGTGCTTTGGGCGATGTCGCGCTTCAACGACCGCATCCAGGGGCTGCTGTTCAGCCGCACCCGGCTGGCGCCGGTCTATGCCGCCTCGAAGCTGACCCGGCCGTTCCCGTTCAACGCCTATTATCCGATCGACAACGTTCCCGAGATCGACCTCGCGAGCTGGAAGCTCGAGGTGTCCGGCATGGTCGCCGACAAGACCCCGTGGACCCTGGCGCGGCTGCGGGCGCTGCCGCAGGAGAGCCAGATCACCCGGCTGATCTGCGTCGAGGGCTGGAGCGCCATCGGGCAGTGGCGCGGCGTGCCGATGCGGACGTTCCTGCAGCATGTCGGCGCCGACACCAGCGCGCGCTATGTCGGCTTCAAGTGCGCCGACAAGTACTACTCCAGCATGGACATGCAGACTGCGCTGCACCCGCAGACCATCCTGGCGCTGGAGACCGGGCCGGCCCTCGAGCCGCTGCCGCCGCAATGGGGCTATCCGCTGCGCATCCGGGTGCCGACCAAGCTCGGCTTCAAGAACCCCAAGCATATCGCCGCGATCTACGTGACCGACACGTATCCCGGGGGATACTGGGAAGATCAGGGATACAACTGGTTCAGCGGCAGCTAAGGCTGTTCGAGCCTTGCGCGCAGTCCTGCCACCACCTCTTCGAACATCGCGGTGGTGAGCCTGCCGGTGTTCGTGTTGTAGCGCGAGACATGGTAGCTGTCGGCCAGCAGCAGGCCGTCCGGCAGGGTCAGGATCTGGCCGTGGCGGAAGCGCAGCCGGGATATCGGGATTCCGCAGGCGGCCAGCACGGCGCTGTGCGCCAGCACGCCCAGGGCCAGCACGGCGCGCAGCGGTCGGACCGCCTGCAGCTCGGCGCGCAGGAACCGGTTGCAGGTGCGCACCTCCACCGGCTGCGGCAGGTTGGCCGGTGGCACGCAACGCACCGCGTTGACGATGCGGCAATTCAGCAGTGCCATGCCGTCCGTCGGCGTGGCCGCATAGGCGCCGGTGGCGAAGCCAAACTTGAGCAGTGTCTCGTACAGCAGAGTGCCTGCGAAGTCGCCTGTGAACGGCCGCCCGGTGCGGTTGGCGCCGCGCACGCCGGGCGCCATGCCGACGATCAGCAGTTCGGACGCCAGCGACCCCCAGGACGGCACCGGCGCATTCCACCAGTCCGGGTGCTCCTGCCGGTTGGCCTCGCGATAGGCCAGCAGTCGCGGGCAGAGGGAGCAGTCGTGCCCCGGTTGGTCCGGCTGCACCGATACCTCGGCCAGCACCGCCCCGCCGGCGAGCTCCGGCATGGTCACAGCGGCACGGCATTGTCGGTGACGGGCTCGGCGCCGGCGGCGCGGGCCGGGCGCGGCCGCGGCTCGGTCTGGCGCCGGGTGAAGTCGGTGGCGATCTCGGCGAGCTCGAGGAACTGGTCGGCCTGGCGGCGCAGCTCGTCGCCGATCATCGGCGGGTTGCTGCGGATCGAGGAGATCACGGTGACGCGCACGCCCTGGCGCTGCACCGCCTCGACCAGGCGACGGAAGTCGGCATCGCCGCTGAACAAGATGGCGTGATCGGTCCGCGGCGCCGATTCGAGCATGTCGACGGCGAGCTCGATGTCCATGTTGCCCTTGACCCGCCGACGCCCGCTCTGGTCGGTGAACTCGCGCGCGGCCTTGGTGACCAGGCTATAGCCGTTATAGGCGAGCCAGTCGGTCAACGGCTTCAGCGGCGAATAGTCTTCCGTATCGAGCACGGCTGCGTAGTAGTACGCCCGGACGATGTTGCATCGCGCCTTGAAGAACGCGAGCATGCTGCGGTAATCGACGTCGAAGCCGAGGTTCCGCGACGCCGAATAGAGGTTGGCGCCGTCGATGAACAGGCAGGTTCGTTCGTCCTTGCGGAAGTCCATTGTGTTTCTGTCTCCTCCGGGATCATGCGGCAGGTCGATGAAGAAAGGGTTGAGCCACACCCAGGCTTCGTCTGCTGGCACCTTTGGACCCGCGGCGCCCCCGGCGTCTCGGGGAACCGCGCCCGGCATGCATGCAGCGCCCATAGCAGGCAACCCCGAATGCGCGGAAGGGCGACTCCCGGTCGTTACGCGGCCACGATGATCCTGGTCGCGGTCGGCGCCAACCTGCCCGGCCCGGGGGGCGCGCGGCCGATCACCACCTGCCGGCGTGCTGCACGCGCGCTGGCCGCCGTGCCGGGGCTGCGGCTGGTGGCGGTCTCGACCTGGTACGGCAGTGCCGCGATGCCGCCGTCCGGGCAGCCGGACTATGTCAACGGCGTCGTCCGGCTGGAGCGGGCCGGGCCCGACGCAGCGGCGGCCGGCCTGCTCACGCCGGAGGCCCTGCTGGCGGCGCTGCACCGGATCGAGGCGGCGGCGGGACGGGTGCGCAGTGTCGCCAACGCCGCCCGCAGCCTCGATCTCGATCTGCTGGCGATGGACGGGCTGGTCCGGCCGGCGCCCGATCCGGTGCTGCCGCATCCCCGGCTGCAGGACCGGCTGTTCGTGCTGCAGCCGCTGCGCGACGTCTGCCCGGACTGGATCGACCCGCGCGACGGCCGCCCGGTGGATGCGATCATCGCCGCCCTGTGGCACGGGTCCGGCGGCGATGGTTGCGCCGCGCCAGTGCAACCCCTACTCTCTAGTATTCCACAAAGATAAGCGGAGGTCGGCCGCATGGCGCGCGTCACCGTCGAAGATTGCGTTGAGAAGATCCCGAACCGCTTCGAGTTGGTTCTCCTGGCGGCGCAGCGCGCGCGCAACCTGAGCCGCGGCGAGGAGATGACCATCGACCGCGACAACGACAAGAACCCTGTCGTGGCGTTGCGCGAGATCGCCGAGGAGACAATCTCTCTGACCCGCCTGCACCAGGACCTGGTGAAGTCGCTGGCACGTGCGCCGGAGCCGGAGCCTGCCGACGAGGAGGTGTTGGACCTGATCCCGACTGACCAGAACATCTTCGGGCTGCAGGACGTCTCCGCCGAGGAGGAGGCTGGTGCGATGGGCACGGAGCTTTCTCCCGAGGAACTCGAGGCCGCCATCGAGGCAGAACTCGGTGGCCGTTCGCGCCGCTAGATGAGGGGACCGCGCGAGCCGCTCTGGTTCGGATCGGCGGTCCTGTCGCCTGAAGGCCGTGGCACGTCGCCCGGCCAGCCGCCACGCCCGCTGTTCGCGCCCGACGGCGCCCGTCAGCCGCCGGAGATTGCGGCCGACCTCGCCATCGGCGTGCCGGCCGGCTCTCCCATTGCGGTGGCCAAGGCCAGCGTCGCCGAGACGAGCGGCCAAAGCGCGGTCGCCGCCACTGGTTGCGAGGCCGTGGTCCGTCGCGTGCTGTCCTACGATCCCGGTGCCGATGTCGGCCTGATCGAGCAGGCTTTTGCGATCGCGCGCGACGCGCATGCCAACCAGAAGCGCGACAACGGCGAGCCGTACATCATCCATCCGCTCGCGGTCGCCGAGATCCTGGCCGGCTTCCGGCTAGACGTGCCGTCGATCGTCACTGCCCTGCTGCACGACACCATCGAGGACACCGGCGTCACCTACAAGGTGATCTCGGACCGCTTCGGCAGCGCGATCGCCGACCTGGTAGATGGCGTCACCAAGCTGACCCGGCTGGAGCTGCAGTCCGACCGCACCAAGCAGGCGGAGAACTTCCGCAAGCTGGTGCTGGCGATGAGTCGCGACATACGCGTGCTGATCGTCAAGCTCGCCGACCGGCTGCACAACATGCGCACCCTGCACTATGTGCGCCGGCAGGACCGCCGCGAGCGCATCGCGCGCGAGACCATGGACATCTATGCGCCGCTTGCCGGGCGCATCGGCATGGACAAGGTCAAGACCGAGCTGCAGGATCTGTCGTTCGGGGAGCTCGAACCCGAGGCGAACTCGACCATCCAGGCGCGGCTGAACTACCTGCGCGGTCAGGGTGCGGATGTCATCGAGGAAGTCCGCAGCGAGCTGACCCGGATCTGCCGCGCTGCCGGTGTGCCGATCATCGAGGTGATGGGGCGCGAGAAATCCTCGTTCTCGATCTGGGAGAAGATGCAGAAGCGTAACGTTGCCTTCGAGCAGCTCTCCGACATCATGGCGTTCCGGGTGCTGGTACCCTCGCGCGAGGCCTGCTACGTGTCGCTCGGCGCGGTGCATGCGGCCTATCCGGTAATCGCCGGCCGCTTCAAGGACTACATCTCTACCCCGAAGGCGAACGGCTACCAGAGCCTGCATACCGGGGTGACGCTGCGCCATCCGCGCAACCAGAAGATCGAAGTGCAGATACGCACCCCCGAGATGCACGACGTCGCCGAGAACGGTGTCGCCTCGCACTGGGTGTACAAGCTCTCGCCAGGGGCCGCCGACGAGGAGGTCAGCCGCGCGGTGACCAGCCTGCGCCGGCTGCGCTGGGTGCAGGACCTGCTCGAGATCATCGAGAATTCCGCCGCCCCGGACGAGTTCCTCGAGAACACCAAGCTCGAGCTCTACCAGGACCAGGTGTTCTGCTTCACGCCGAAGGGACAGCTCATCCAGCTCCCGCGTGGCGCCACGCCGGTCGATTTCGCCTATGCGGTGCACAGCCAGGTCGGGGACGGCTGCGTCGGTGCCAAGGTGAATGGCCGGCTGATGCCGCTGCGCCACGAGCTGCAGAACGGCGACCAGGTCGAAATCATGACCGCGCGCGGCGGCACCCCGTCGCCGTCCTGGGAGCGCTTCGTCGTCACCGGCAAGGCGCGCGCACGCATCCGGCGCTACGTCACCCAGCAGCAACGCGAGACCCATCTCGATGCCGGCCGCGCCGCACTCGCCAGGGCGTTCCGCCAGGAGGGCGTGGAGGGCTCGGAAAAGATCCTCGATGGCGCGCTGAAACAACTCAAATGCGCCAGCCGCGACGATCTCTACGTTGCCGTCGGCACCGGCACGCTCGGCCCGAAGGATGTGGTGCACGCGGCCTATCCGGAACTGCGCCAGAGCGCGCGCGCGCCGCGCATGATCCCGGGCCTGCCGCGTCCCGATGCGGGGCGTCTGGGCACCGCGCGCGGGGCCGGTGGTGCGGCACCAGGCAACATGTCGCTGCGCGGCCTCGGCGCGGGGATCGACGTGCATTTCGCCGGCTGCTGCCACCCGCTGCCGGGCGAGCGCATCCTGGGCATCGTGGCGCAGGGCAAGGGCATCACCGTCCACACCGTCGGCTGCCAGACGCTGGAGAGCTTCGCCGCCACCCCCGAGCGCTTCATGGACGTCGACTGGGACTATGACGCCATCACCCGCGGCGGCAACGCCGAGCCGCATGTCGGCCGGGTCAGCGTGATCGCCGCCAACGAGCCGTCGATGCTGGCGACGCTGACCAATGCCGTCTCCAAGCATGACGGCACCGTCGTCAACCTCAAGATCGTCAACCGGCAGCTCGATTTCATGGAGATCCTGGTCGATGTCGAGGTGCGCGACCTGCGCCACCTGTCCACCGTGATCGCCGGCCTGCGCGGGGCCAGCGGCATCACCCAGGTGGAGCGCGCCAAGGCTTGAACGCTGCTTCATCGAGCCTGATGATCGGGATCGGGTCCGACCTGTGCGACATCAGGCGGATCGAGCGCGTGATGGGCCGCCATGGCGAGCGCTTCATCGAGCGCGTGTTCACGCCGACCGAGCGCGCCCGCGCCGAGCGCCGGACGCCGGCGATCCGGCCCGGCACCTATGCCAAGCGCTGGGCGGTCAAGGAGGCCTGCGCCAAGGCGCTCGGCACCGGCTTCTCGCAGGGTGTGTTCCATTCCGACATGGGCGTGGTCAACCTTCCCGGCGGCCAGCCGACGCTGGCACTCACCAATGGCGCGCTCGCCCGGTTGCACGTTCTGCTGCCGCCTGCGACGACCCCGCAGCTGCTGGTGACGATGACCGACGAATATCCGTATGCCTTCGCGCAGGTCATCATCTCGGCGCTGTTCGATCGCTAGGTTGGCGCCGCCGACGAGCGGGCGTGCATTCCTTGACAGGCAGGAGCAGGGTCGGCTTCATCCGCCCGCCGCGGGGGGTTCTCGTCGGAACAGGCGGAACAGACACCATGGCCACCAAGTCCTCGGTTCGCAAGAACGACAGCATCGGCAAGAAGGACGGCGCCGGGTCCGGCATCTGGGACATGATACGCACGCTGCTCTATGCCGGGGCGATCGCCGTCCTGGTGCGCACCTTCCTGTTCGAGAGCTTCAACATCCCGTCCGGCTCGATGATCCCGACCCTGCTGGTCGGCGACTACCTGTTCGTCGCCAAATACGAGTATGGCTATTCGCGTTTCTCGCTGCCGTTCTCGCCCGACCTGTTCGAGGGGCGGGTCATGGCGCAGGTGCCGCATCGCGGCGACGTTGCGGTGTTCCGCTTCACCCAGGACACCTCGATCGACTACATCAAGCGCATCGTCGGCCTGCCCGGCGACCACGTGCGGATGCGCGGCGGCGAACTCTACCTGAATGGCACCGAGGTGCCGCGCACCGACGAAGGCGATGACGTTGCGTCTGACGAAAACGGCACCCGCATGCAGGGCCGCCGCTACGAGGAGCACCTGCCCGGGAGCGCGGGTCGCGGGCCGGTGGCGCACCAGATCCTCAAGCTGACCAGCGACGGACCGTACAACAACACGCCGGACTACGTGGTGCCTGCCGGCTACTTCTTCGCGATGGGCGACAACCGCGACGACAGCGCCGACAGCCGCTTCATGGGCACCGAGCCGGAGGATCTCGGCTTCGTGCCGATGCAGAACCTGATCGGGCACGCCAAGTTCATCTTCTTCTCGATCGACGAGCGGCATCCGCTCTGGCAGGTCTGGGAGTGGCCGGCCGAGATACGCTGGTCGCGTATGCTCGACTGGGTGCGGTAGGCGGTGACGCCTCTCGATCCATGAGCGAGGCGCGCGACCGGATCGAGGCGTTGCTGCAGTGGCGGTTCCGGCGCCCCGAGTTGCTGAGCGAGGCGCTGACCCATCGCTCGGTCGCGAACGAGCATCACGGTGTCGATGGACGAGGTGCTGCGCGGTCCCGGCGCGGCACCGGGCGGCGGTCGAACGAGCGGTTGGAGTTCATCGGGGATCGCGTGCTCGGCCTGCTGATGGCCGAATGGCTGATCGAGCGCTATCCCGACGAGCCGGAGGGCGAGATCGGCCTGCGGCATGCCCGCCTGGTGTCGCGCGCGGTGCTGGCGGGGATCGCGGCCAGCATGGGGTTGTCGGACGCGCTGGCGGTCTCCGAGCATGAGACGCGGGCCGGGGTGCGGCAGGCGGCGACGGTGCTAGCCGATGCGATCGAGGCGGTGCTCGGCGCGGCCTATCTCGATGGCGGCCTGGAGCCGGCCCGCAGCTTCATCCGGACAGCCTGGGCGGAGGCGATCGAGGCGCAGACCCTGCCGCCGAAGGATGCAAAGACCGCGCTGCAGGAATGGCTGCTCGGGCGCGGCCGCAAGCTGCCGGTCTATGTGGTGGAATCCGCTAAGGGACCTTCGCATGCCCCGGTGTTCGTGATCCGGGTGACCGCGGCGGGAGCCTCCGGCATCGGCACCGCCAGCACCAAGCGGGCGGCGGAAAGTGCGGCGGCGGCGGACCTGCTGGCGCAGGTGCGGTTGCTGGAGAAGCCGAAGTTGGAGAAGCCGGGGCTGGACAAGCCGGGGCCGGCGACGCCGAACCTCGAAGGGAAGACGCAATGACCGGCCTGACCCGCTGCGGCTTCGTGGCGATCGTCGGTGCGCCGAATGCGGGCAAGTCCACGCTGCTGAACAAGCTCGCGGGCTCGAAGCTGTCGATCGTGAGCCCGAAGGCGCAGACCACGCGCTTCCGGGTGATCGGCATCCTGATGCACGACCTGCCCGAACAGGGCCGGGCGCAACTGCTGCTGGTCGACACGCCGGGTATCTTCAGGCCCAAGCGCAAGCTCGACCGCGCCATGGTCGCCGCTGCCTGGACCGGCTCGGACGATGCCGACATCACCCTGGTGCTGGTCGATGCGCGCAGTGGTGCCACCGAGGGGGTGCGCGAGATCGCGGCCAAGCTGCGCGGCAGCGGCCGCCGGCTCTGGCTCGTGCTGAACAAGACTGACCTGGTGCCGCGCCCGCGGCTGCTGCCGCTGACCGCGGAGCTGGTGGCCCTGTTCGCGGTGGAGCGGACGCTGATGGTCAGTGCGCGGTCGGGCGAAGGCCTCGACGACCTGCTCGACGATCTGGCGCAGGCGCTGCCCGAGGGCCCGTATCTGTATCCGGAGGACGACCTCACCGACCTGCCGGACCGGCTGCTGGCCGCCGAGATGGTGCGCGAGCAGATCTTCCTGCAGACGCACGAGGAGGTGCCATACGCCGCCACTGTGGAGACCGAGAGCTTCCAGGAGCAGCCGGACGGCTCGGTGCGGATCGAGGCCACGATCTATGTCTCGCGCGCCGGCCACAAGGGCATCCTGATCGGCGACAAGGGCAGCCGCATCCGCTCGATCGGCGAAAAGGCAAGGCACGGGCTCGCCTCGCTGCTGGAGCGCCCGGTGCACCTGTTCCTCAACGTCAAGGAGCGCGCCGGCTGGGACGAGGAGCGCGCCCGGCTGCGCGCGATCGGACTGGACGACCAGGGGTAGAGCTGGAGCAGGAGAGAGGCCGGTTCCGGCAGGTGGCGGGGAACGGCGGCTGCTGCCTCGATTTGCTTGTGACGCCGGGGTGCGGAGGATATGAGGGGCGCCGCACGGCATGAAGGGCACGAGGGTGGATGACTGAACCTTCAGGCGGCAACCTTTATAAGCGCGTCCTGCTCAAGGTGTCCGGCGAGGCGCTGATGGGGGACGGCGAGTTCGGGCTCGATCCGAAGACGGTCAACGCCATCGCCGCCGATGTGCGGGACGTGTTCGCGACCGGCGTGCAGGTCAGCCTGGTGATCGGCGGCGGCAACATCTTCCGCGGTATCGCGGCGGCCGCTCGCGGCATGGACCGGGCGCAGGGCGACTATGCCGGCATGCTGGCCACCGTGATCAACGCGCTCTCGATGCAGAATGCCCTCGAGCATGCCGGCGTGCCGACCCGGGTGATGTCGGCGATCCAGATGTCCAGCGTCGCAGAGCCGTACATACGCAGGCGCGCGCTTCGGCACATGGAGAAGGGCCGGCTGGTGATCTTCGCCGCCGGCACCGGCAACCCGTTCTTCACCACCGACACCGCGGCGGCGTTGCGTGCCGCCGAGACGGATTGCGACGCGCTGCTCAAGGGCACTCAGGTCGATGGCGTCTATTCCGCCGATCCTCGCAAGGATCCGGACGCCAAGCGCTACCAGGAGCTGACCTATCTCGACGTGCTGGCCAACGATCTCAACGTGATGGATGCGTCCGCGATCAGCCTGGCGCGCGAGAACAAGCTGCCGATCATCGTCTTCAACATCCACGCCCAGGGCGCCTTTGCCAAGGTGATGCGCGGCGAGGGCCCGTTCACGCGTATCGTAGAGGCCCAGTAGGGAATCGGGGTCCGGCATGCGCGCGAGCGGCCGAAGGTTTCATCAAGCATGACATGCCGGTCCTGAACGGCAGTCCGGAGCCGGGCCGGCAGAGCGGGGCGCCGGAAATTTGGAGGAGAGCCACGTTGGCCGCTGACCTGACTGCGCTGAAGGAAGACCTCACACGCCGCATGGACGGCGCGCTCGAGACCCTGCGCCGCGATTTCGGCGGCCTGCGGTCCGGCCGCGCCAGCCCGGCGCTGCTGGAGCCGGTGCGTGTCGAGGCCTATGGCGGCGAGATGCCGATCACCCAGGTCGGCACCATCGCGGTGCCGGAAAGCCGCATGATCACGGTGCAGGTCTGGGACCGCACGCTGGTGGGCGCTGTCGAGCGCGCGATCCGCGATGCCGGCCTCGGGCTTAACCCGATGGCGGACGGGCAGGTGGTGCGGGTGCCGATCCCGCAGCTCACCACCGAGCGTCGCGTCGAGCTCGCCAAGGCCGCCGGCCGGTATGCCGAGAACGCCAAGATCTCGGTGCGCGGCGTGCGTCGCGACGGCATGGACCAGATCAAGGGCTTCGAGAAGAAGAGCGAAATCAGCGAGGATGACAGCACGGATTGGGCAGCGGACGTGCAGAAGCTGACGGACAGCTACGTGAAGCGCATCGACGACTCGCTGGCCGACAAGGAACGCGAGATCAAGCAGGTCTGACGCAGGTGTCGCAGGGTACTCCGATGCAGGTCGAGCGCCTGGACGAGGCTGCCCGGGAGACCGGCAACCGTTCCGTACCGCGCCATGTCGCCGTCATCATGGACGGCAACGGGCGCTGGGCGGCGGCACGGCGTCTGCCGCGGCTGGCCGGGCACCGGGCCGGGGCGCAGGCGGTGCGCCGCTGCATCCAGGCGGCGATCCAGAACAAGGTCGGCTGGTTGACGCTGTATGCGTTCTCCTCGGAGAACTGGCGCCGGCCGGCCGACGAGGTCACCGACCTCACCGGCCTGCTGCGGCACTATCTGCGCCACGAGCTGGCCGAGCTGCACCGCGAGGGCGTGCGGCTGCGGGTGATCGGCGAGCGCGAGCGCTTCGATGCCGACATGTGCCGCGAGTTCGAGCGCGCCGAGCGCATCACCGCCGGCAACACCCGCCTCAACCTGATGGTGGCGCTGTCCTATGGCGGCCGCTCCGACATCCTGCGCGCGACGGTCTCCATTGCCGAGGCGGTGCGCGACGGCAGGCTGGATCCGGCGCAGCTCGACGAGGCGGCCTTCGGGCGGTTCCTCTACACCGATGGCATCCCTGACCCCGACCTGATGGTGCGCACCAGCGGCGAGTTCCGGCTGTCCAACTTCCTGCTCTGGCAGGCGGCCTATGCCGAGCTGGTGTTTCTCGACGTGCTGTGGCCGGATTTTGGTCCGCAGCACTTCGGCGAGGCGCTGGAGACGTATGCGCGCCGCGAGCGCCGCTTCGGTGCGCGCCCTGGCTGAGGGTCGTTCGACGCCCGGCCCCGCCGAGCTTCCTGCGGCAGGCTCCGGGGCCCCGGCGCACTCCGGGTCCCCGGCGCCCGCGGGCTCATGGCGCGATCTGCGCGTGCGGCTGGTCTCGGCCGCGGTGCTCGCCCCGATCGGGCTGTTGTGCCTGCTCGAAGGCGGCTGGGTGCTGGTCGGCCTGACCATGCTGGTGATGGCCGGCCTTGCCTGGGAGTGGGCAGGCCTGGCCCGGGTGCGGGCGGCCTCGCCGGCTGGCGTGCTGCTGCTCATCTGGCCGGGCGTGTCGCTGCTGGTGGCGGTGTCCTACGACTGGCTGGCCGGCCTGCGCCTGCTGTGCGCCGGCTGCCTGCTCGGGCCGATGCGCGGCGGCGGCATCGTGCTGATCGGCCTGGCCGGGATGGCGCTGGTCTGGCTGAGCGGCACGAACGCGGTCGGCGCCGTCTCGCTGCTGTTCGTGGTGCTGGTGGTCTGGTCGAGCGACAGCCTCGCCTACCTGGTCGGGCGGGCGCTCGGCGGTCCGAAGCTGGCGCCGCGCATCTCGCCCGGCAAGACCCGCTCTGGCGCGCTCGGCGGCCTGTTCGGCGCGATGCTGGCCGGCGCCGTGGTGTCTGGCCTGGCGGGCGCGTCCGCCCCCGGGCTGCATGAGGCGCTCGACGGTCGGCTCACGCGCGGCCTGCTGTTCGGCGGCCTGCTAGGTCTTGCGGCGCAGGCCGGGGACCTTGCGGAAAGCGCGCTCAAGCGGCGCTGCGGCGTAAAGGATTCCGGGCGGCTGATCCCGGGCCATGGCGGCCTGCTGGACCGGCTGGACGGGCTGCTCGCGGCCGCACCCCTGGCCGCCTTGCTGTCGCTCGGCTGCGCGCCGGGGCAGGGCTTCTGGCAGGTCCGGCCGTCGCAGCTCGGGCTGGTCGATGTCGGGTTGGCGCCACGACCGTCGCCGGCCGCGGGACGCCTGGAAGGCTGGCTCGGTGGCACGCCCGACCGCAACCCCCCCAGAAAATGAGCAGGTCCCGTTATGGATCAGGTGGAATGAAGACGGTCTCGATCCTCGGCAGTACCGGCAGCATCGGCTGCAGCACCATCGACCTGCTCGGCCAGGCGCCGGACCGCTACCAGGTCGAGGCGCTGGTCGGCGGCCGAAACGCCGCCAGGCTGGCCGAGCAGGCGGTGGCGCTGCGGGCGCGGCACGCGGTGATCGCGGATGCCTCCCGGCTCGACGAGCTGCGCGCCCGGCTCGAAGGGTACGGCACGACGGTGGCCGGTGGCGAGGCGGCGGTGTGCGAGGCGGCGGCGCGGCCGGTGGACTGGACCATGTCGGCGATCACCGGGGCGGTGGGCCTCGCCCCCACGCTGACGGCGATCCGCAATGGCGGCGCGGTGGCGCTGGCCAACAAGGAGGCGCTGGTCTGTGCCGGCGACGTCATGCTGCGCGCGGTGCGCGATGCCGGCGCCACCCTGCTGCCGGTGGATAGCGAGCACAACGCGGTGTTCCAGGCGATGGCCGACCGCCAGCACGACGGGGTGGAGAGCATCGTGCTGACCGCGTCGGGTGGCCCGTTCCGCACGGCGAGCCTCGAGGAGATGGAACAGGCCGGTCCCGAGGCGGCGCTGCGCCACCCGGTCTGGTCGATGGGGGCCAAGATCACCATCGATTCCGCCAGCATGTTCAACAAGGGGCTCGAGATCATCGAGGCGGCGCGGCTGTTCGCGCTGGAGGAGCACCGCATCCAGGTGCTGGTGCATCCGCAATCGTTGGTGCACGGCATGGTGCAATACAGCGACGGCAGCGTGCTGGCCCAGCTCGGCGCGCCGGACATGCGGGTGCCGATCGCGCACGCGTTGGCCTGGCCGCAGCGCATGCGCACCAATGCGCCGCGGCTGGACCTCGCGGCCGTGGCTCGGTTGGAATTCGAGGCACCCGATCCGGTGCGCTTCCCGGCGCTGCGGCTGTCGCGCGAGGCGTTGCGCGCCGGCGGCGCGGCGCCCGCGGTGCTGTCGGCGTCGAACGAGATCGCCGTCGCCGCGTTCCTGGAGCGGCGCATCGGCTTCCTCGACATCGCCCGGCTCGTCGAGCGGGTCATGCACGAGATCGGCGCGCAGGCGGCGGATACGCTGGATGCGGTGCTACACTGGGATCAGGAGGCCAGGCGCATTGCCCGGGCCTGCCTGCCGACGCCGGGCAGCGGGTCCCGTGCGGCGTGACTGCTGCGGAGGGTCGAGAGCCATGATGGTGGGATTGAGCGAGGCGAAGGGTGGCGAAAGACCGCGTGACCGGAGCCGGGCGAGTGCTGCGTCGTGATCCTGCCGCAGGTGCTGCGTACCCCGCTCGCCTTTGCGCTGGTGCTGGGCATCCTGGTGTTCATCCACGAGCTAGGTCACTATCTCGCCGCCCGCTGGCGCGGCGTGCATGTCGAGATCTTCTCGATCGGCTTCGGCCGGCCGCTGCTGCGCTGGCATGACCGTGTCGGCACCGAGTGGCGGCTGTGCGTGCTGCCGCTCGGCGGCTACGTCAAGCCGCATGGCTTCGAAGGTCCCGGGGAGGCAAGCCCCGACGCGCAGGCGAAGTGGCTGCCGGGCCGCACCTTCCACGACAAGTCCGTCGGCTCCAGGGCGATCGTCATCATTGCCGGGCCGGTGTTCAACTTCCTGCTCGCCATCGTGCTGTTCGCCGCCCTGTTCGCCGTCGTCGGGCGGCCGAGCACGGTGCCGCTCGCGAGCATGCCGCCGACCATCGGCGAAGTCCTGCCAGGGAGCGCCGCGCAGATGGCCGGGCTTTTGGCGGGCGACCGGATCGAGCGCATCGGCGCGACTCCGACCGGCAGCATCGTCGATGTGCAGCGGCTGATCTCGACCTCCCCCGGCCAGCACCTCGTCCTGCAGGTCCGCCGCGGCGCCACGGACGTGACGGTGCCGGTGGTCGTGGGTGGCGAGAAGGCGGCAGTCGGTGGCGAAAAGGCCGGCGGTGGCGACAAGGCAGGCGGTGGCGACAAGGCCGGCGCGGGAGCCAAGGCCGGCGCGGGAGCCAAGGCCGCCGGCGAGAAAGCCGGCTCGGGCGTGATCGGCGTGATGTTCACCGCGCCGCCGGCGAGACGGCTGTCGCCCGGGCTTGCCCTGGTGGCCGGGGTGCAGGAGACCTGGTCGGTCAGCGTGCAGACGCTGGACGGCATCTGGCAGATGATCACCGGCCGGCAGAGCACGGCCGGACTGGGCGGCCCGCTGCGGATCGCGCAGCTCTCCGGCCAGGTGGCCGAGCTCGGGGTGGCCAGTATGGTCGGCTTCATCGGGCTGCTGTCGATCAATCTCGGACTGATCAACCTGTTCCCGATCCCGGTTCTCGATGGCGGCCGGCTGGTGTTCTACGCCATCGAGGCGATCCGGGGGCGCCCGGTGCCGCGTCCGGTGCAGGAATTCAGCTTCCGTGCCGGGTTCGCGCTGATCGCCTGCCTGTTCCTGTTCGTGACCTTCAACGACCTGTCGCACCTCGGCCTGTTCCAGTGGGTGTCGCGCCGGGTGGGTTGAAGTCTCGAGACGGAAAGGTCTGGCGGCGAGAGCTTTGGTTTCAGGGCGGCCGCTTGCGTTTGCGTGAGCATTGCGGCTAGTTCCCCGCGGGCGGTGCATGGCGGCATTCAGGTTCCGGTACGGGACCGGGACCGGTCCCCGACCCGACCCGGAGCAGCCGGAGCTGCCCCGGCAAACGATGAGCAGAGCGTGGTCGCTTCGATCACGCTCTAGGGGGATGCCTATCCTTGTCCGCTAGACGCTCCGCGCTGCTTACCTCCGCGTGCCTGATCCCGTTCATGGTCGATGGCGCAGCCTACGGCCAGCCCGCCCCCCCACCGGGCCCGGTGCCACCCGACCAGAGCGCGCCGAGCGATCAGCCGGGGCGGGTGCAGCGGCGCCATGCTCATACAGCCCGCACCCATCGCAGCCCGGCGCTGCCGGCCTCCGGCGGCACCATCGGCGCCATCGAGGTGCGCGGCAACGCCCGCATCGAGACCAGCACGATCCTGTCCTACCTGCTGGTGCAGCAGGGCGATGCGTTCAACCAGGACGAGCTCGACCGGTCGCTGAAGACGCTCTACGCCACCGGCCTGTTCCACGACGTGTCGCTGACGCGCAGCGGCTCGACGCTGATCGTCAAGGTCACCGAGAACCCGATCGTCAACCGCATCGCCTTCGAGGGTAATCACGCCGCCAAGGACGACGACATCAAGAAGGTGCTGACGCTGCGGCCGCGCGCGGTCTACACGCCGGAGCTGGCGGCGCGCGACCGGCAGAAGATCCTGGACCTGTATGCCGGCAAGGGCCGCTACGCGGTCACCGTGACGCCGCAGATCATCCGGCTGTCGCACAACCGCGTCGAGGTGGTGTTCCAGATCAGCGAGGGCCAGCTCACCCTGATCCAGAAGATCAGCTTCGTCGGCAACAAGGCATTCTCCGAGGCCCGGCTGTCGCAGGTGGTGACGTCGAAGGAGACCGCCTGGTACCGGTTCTTCTCGTCCTCAGACGAGTACAATCCCGAGCGCATCCAGTACGACCGCGAGCTGCTGCGGCGGTTCTACCTGCGCAACGGCTATGTCGATTTCGACGTGTCGGACGCGACCGCTGAGCTCTCGCCGGACCGCAAGTCGTTCTACATCACCTTCACCATCACCGAGGGGCCGCGCTACCGGATCGACAAGCTCGAGGTGAGGTCGAGCCTACGCCACATCCCCAGCGCCAGCCTGCATCCGCAGGTCGAGAGCCTCGAGCACAAATGGTACGACGGCGACGAGGTGCAGCGCATCTCGGATGCCATGCAGGACGGGCTGCAGGCGCATGGCGAGCCGTTCGCGGTGGTCAAGCCCGAGATCGCGCGCAACACCGACCGCCACACCGTCGACCTGCTCTTCGACGTGAGCGAAGGCCCGCGGATCTATGTCGAGCGTCTCGACATCGTCGGCAACACCATCACCCAGGACCATGTGGTCCGGCGCCAGTTCGACATGGCCGAGGGCGACCCGTTCACGCCGACGCAGCAGCGCCGCTCCAAGCAGTCGCTCGAGGATCTGGGCTATTTCAGCACGGTCAATGTCGAGACCGCGCCGGGCTCGTCGCCCGACAAGGTGGTGGTGAACGCCGCCCTCGCCGAGAAGCCGACCGGAGAGCTGACCCTGGGCGGAGGCTATTCGACGGATGCGGGCATCCTCGGCAATGCGGGCATCCGGCAGAAGAACCTGGTCGGCAGCGGCATCGATGCGAGCCTGCAGGGCACGCTCGCGCAGTACGAGAACCAGGTCGATTTCTCGCTGACCGACCCGTATTTCCTCGGCCGCAACCTGGTCGCCGGCATCGACCTGTTCAGCATCCAGACCGACAACCTGAACATCTCGGACTATTACGAGACCCGGCTCGGCGGCACCGCGCGCATCGGCTACGCCTACAACCGGTATCTGTCGCAGTCCTGGAACTACTCGCTGATCGACCGCCACGTCAGCAACATCAACACCGCCGCCAGCCTCTACATCCAGGACGAATCCGGTCATTCGCTGCTGTCGCAGGTCGGCACCACGCTCGCCTACGACCGCCGTGACAGCCGGCTGCAGCCGCACACGGGCTACATCGTGCGGGCCGGCGGCGATCTCGCCGGTCTCGGCGGCAACGAGAAATACGTCCGCGGCAAGCTCGACGCCTCGTACTACATCCCGCTCGACCGGTTCACCAACAACCATGACTGGACGATCGCCCTCGTCGCCGGCACCGGCTACATCGCCGACTACTCCGGTGGCAGGCAGGACATCGTCGACAACTTCTATCTCGGCGGCGACAACCTGCGCGGCTTCCTCGATGGCGGCGTCGGCCCGCATTCGGTGCCGACCAACCGGTATCCGGCCAGCGATGCGCTTGGCGGCCGCTTCATCTACACGCAGTCCACGACGCTCAACTTCCCGTTGCCGCTCGGGCCCGATCTCGGCCTGTCGGGCCGCACCTTTGCCGATGTCGGCGGCCTCGACGGCATACGCACGATCCGCAGCTTCACCGCGGCACAGGACCAGCCGCTGGCCGGCGACAACCTGACGCCGCGTGTCGCCGTCGGTGTCGGCGTGTCGTGGAAAAGCCCCTTCGGCCTGATCAATGTCGATATCGGCGTACCCGTGGTGAAGCAGAAATACGACCAGACGCAGGTCTTCCGCTTTGGCTTCGGTTCGAACTTCTGAGGTGATGATGCTCCGAGACACTGCTGTGCAGTCTGCTGCGCGTTCCAGGTTCTTCCCATCGGCGCTGCTGGCGGCCTTCGTGGCGGTTCCGCTGCTGGCGGGCAGCACGCCCTCGAGCGCCCAGAGCGCCGGAGCCGGCAGCGGCCCCGGCTGGTTCGTGCCGAAGGGCCAACAGCCGTCCTCCGGTGGTGCGGGCCAGAGCGTGGTGCGCCGCCATCCCGGGGTGATGCCGGTCGCGGGCCCGGGTGCGAACGCCATGGGCGACGGCGATGCGCAGGCGCCAGGCGCGCCGCAGACCCCGCCGGTGCTGCCGCTGCCGCCGATCCCGGCACTGTCGGAGATGGCCCGCGGCGCCCCGCCGCCGACCGCGGTGATCGGCGTGCTCAGCGTGCCGGACGTGATGCGCCAGTCGGTCGCGGCGCAGCAGGTCGAGAAGATCCTCGGTGCGCGGCGCGACAAGCTGAACCAGGACGCGCAGAAGGAGCAGGCGAGCTGGCGCGACCTGCAGCAGCAGATCCAGAACTCCAAGCTGAGCCAGGAGCAGCTAGCCACGCGCGAGCGCGCCTTGCAGCAGCGGGTTACCTCGGCGCAGCGCGACTTCCGCAACCGCAACCGGATCATCCAGGAAGCCGCCCAGGTCTCGCTGGGCCAGATCGAGCGCGAGCTGGTGCAGGTGATCCGCCAGGTCGCCTCGACCCGTGGCATGAACCTGGTGCTGCATCGCGAGCAGGTGGCGCTGAACATCAACGATTTCGACATCACCCTGCAGGTGTCGAACCAGCTCAACTCGACGCTGTCCTCGGTGTTCATCCCGGCCGACGGGGTCGATCCGGAGGAGCTGGCGCGCTCGGGCAGCTTCCCGACCACCGCCAATCCGGGTCCGCAGCCGCCGGCGCCGCCGGTGGCGACGGTCGCGACCACTCCCGCGCCGGCCGGGTCAGGCCCGAGTGCGGCGGCGGTCAAGAAGTAGCCTGCATGCGCAGCACGGCTGGAAAGAACTAGCGCCGCATGCGCGGCACTGGCGACGAGCGGTTCTTCGCCCATAGCGGGCCGCAGGCTCTTGACGACCTCGCGCATCTCGTCGGCGCCGAGATCCGGCAGCCGGCGGACGGCCACGCGGTCGCGCCGCTCACCGGCGTCGCCGCCCTGCAGGCCGCCGGCGCCGGCGAGGTCAGCTTCCTCGACAACCGGCGCTACCTGCCGCTGTTGTCCTCGACCGGGGCCGGCGCGGTGATCCTGGGGGCCGCCTTCGCCGCTCAGGTGCCGCCGCACTGCGCCGCCCTGGTGACGCCGCAGCCCTATCTAGCCTGGGCCCGCATCGCGGCCCTGTTTCATCCGCGCCCGGCGGTGGTGCCGGGCATCCATGCAACCGCGCTGGTCGAGGACGGGGCCACGATCGACCCTGCCGCCGAGATCGGCGCCTTCGTCGTGGTCGGCGCCGGGGCGCGTATCGGCGCCGGCAGCGTCTTGATGGCGCATGCGGTGATCGGACCCGGTGTTGCGATCGGCCGCGACTGCCGGATCGGCAGCCATGCCAGCATCAGCCACGCCATCGTCGGCGACCGCGTCACCTTGTTCCCCGGCGTGCGGATCGGCCAGGACGGCTTCGGCTTCGCGCTGTCCGATGCGGGCTTCGTGAGCGTGCCGCAGCTCGGGCGGGTGATGCTGCACGACGATGTCGAGGTCGGCGCCAACTCGACCATCGACCGCGGCTCGGCGCAGGATACGGTGATCGGCGCCGGCTCCCGGCTCGACAACCTGGTGCAGATCGGGCACAACGTGCGCCTCGGACGGTGCTGCATTGTCGTGGCCCAGGCCGGGATCTCGGGTTCGACGGAGCTCGAGGACTTCGTGACGATCGCAGCCCAGGCCGGCCTGATCGGTCATATCCGGATCGGCCGGAAGGCGCGGATCGGGGCGCAGGCAGGGGTGATGTCGGATGTGGACGCGGGCGCCGATGTGATCGGCAGCCCGGCGATGGCGTTCCGTGAGTTCTTCCGCAATGTTGCGGCGCTCAAGCGGCTGGCGCGTCGGCCGGTGGCCGGTGCCACAGGCGCTTCGGACACCCGCACCCCGGAAGACGGTGCATAGCCCCGGGTGGGTGTCAGGGCGCAGCGTTAATGCGTCGGAGTTGGGTCGCAGCCTAGCTGCGCGGGAGTTGGGTTCAGCCTCGATGGACGGAACGGCACAGAACGACAAGACCGGCACTGCTGACGCCCAGGGCGCAGGCAACGGTGCAGCCAGCAGTGCGGGCGACACCGCAGCGGAGATCGGCCACGCCTCCCTGCCCGCGCAGGTTGGCGAGCGGATCGCCCGGATCGACGTACACCAGATCATGGCGGCGATCCCGCATCGCTACCCGTTCCTGATGATCGACCGCATGGTGGACGTGGTGCTGAACCAGTCCGCCATCGGCATCAAGAACGTGACCTTTAACGAGCCGCACTTCCTCGGCCACTTCCCGAGCCGGCCGGTTATGCCGGGCGTGCTGATCATCGAGGCGATGGCGCAGACCGCGGCGGCCCTGGTGGTGCTCACGCTGGGCGACGCCTTCGAGGGCAAGCTGGTCTATTTCATGACCATCGAGAACGCCAAGTTCCGACGGCCGGTGGTGCCGGGCGACCAGTTGCGCATCCACGTCGAAAAGGAGCGCAACCGCGGCAATGTCTGGAAATTCCGCGGTGTCGCGCGGGTCGAGGGCGTGTCGGTGGCCGAGGCGACCTACAGCGCGATGATCATGCGCTGAGCCGGCCGGCTCCGCTGTCCGGTCGCCGCCCGTAACATTCCCGGAAACATTTGGTGTCTTGGCAGCGCCACCGAGGCGGGCGATTCCGGCCCGATGTTGATCTCACCGATGAAGCACACCGACCCCAGCCAGACTACCAGCGTCCAGGACCCGTCTCCCGCCGCCGAGATCCACCCCTGTGCGATCTTGGCGCCGGGGGCGGTGATCGGGCAAGGGGTGCAGGTCGGGCCCTGGTGCAGCGTCGGGCCCGACGTGACGCTCGAGGACGGTGTCCGCCTGGTGTCGCATGTGGTGGTCGATGGCCATACCCGTATCGGCGCCGGCGCACTGCTGTATCCGTTCTGCACCGTCGGGCTGGCGCCGCAGGACCTCAAATACCGTGGCGAGCCGACCCGGTGCGAGATCGGCGCGCGCACGGTGATACGCGAGAACGTCACCGTGCATCGCGGCACCGTCACCGGCACCGGGCTGACGCGGGTCGGCCGCGACTGCCTGCTGATGGCCAACGCCCATATCGCGCATGACTGCGAGCTGGGCGATCATGTCATCATCGTCAACAACGTGGTGATGGGCGGCCATGTGGTGATCGGCGACCATGCCCGCATCATGGGCGCGGCGGCGCTGCACCAGTTCGTGCGGATCGGCCGGGCGGCGATGGTCGGCGGCGTGTGCGGAGTCGAGGCGGACGTCATCCCCTACGGCAGCGTGCTCGGCAACCGGGCCCGGCTGGTGGGATTGCACTGGGTCTGGCTGCGCCGCAGCGGGGTCGCCGCCGCCGAGATGCAGCATCTGCGCCGCGCCTTCCGCACCCTCTATCCGCATGACGAGACCGGCGCCGGCGTGTTCGAGGAGCGGCTGGCGAAGGTGCGGGCGGAGTTCGCCGGCGATCCGCGGGTGGACGAGATCCTGGCCTTCATCGATGCCCCCAGCCGGCGCGGCCTGGTGCGGGTGGCCCGACGCGATGGCGCTGAGGAGAGCGAGGGCGCCTGACCGGCACGGACGCAGCGTTGGGCGGCCTGCCGGGACTCGGCATCCTGGCCGGCGGTGGTCCGCTGCCCGGGCAGGTGGCGGCGGCCGCGGCGCTAGCCGGCTACCGGGTGTTCATCATCGGGTTCGCCGATTTCGCCGAGCCGGCGGTGCTCGCGCCCTGGCCGCACGAGGTGATCCGGCTGGCGGCAGCGGGGCAGACCCTGTCGGCACTGCGCCGCGAACGCTGCCGGGAGCTGGTGCTGATCGGACCGGTGCGCCGGCCATCGCTGCGCGACCTCCGGCCGGATGCCGAGGGCACCCGCATCCTGGCCCGGATCGGCCGCTCGCTGTTCGGCGGCGATGACGGGCTGCTTGGCGCGCTGGTGCGGGTGCTGGGCGAGGAAGGCTTCACGGTGCGTGGCGCGCACGAGTTCCTGACGGATGGCGTGGCGACCCAGGGCCGCATGGGCCGCGTCGCGCCGGATGCGCGGGCCTTGTCCGACATCGCGCGCGGCGTCGCGGTGGTGCGCACGCTCGGCGGGCTGGATATCGGCCAGGGCTGCGTCGTGCAGGACAACCTGGTGCTCGCGGTGGAGGCGCTCGAAGGCACCGACCGCATGCTGGAGCGCGCGGCGTCGCTGCGCCAGCCGGGGCCGGGCGGCGTGCTGGTCAAGCTGGTGAAGCCGGGCCAGGAGCGTCGCGCCGACCTGCCGACGATCGGCCCGCTGACGGTCGAGCATGCGGCGGCGGCCGGGCTGCGCGGCATCGCGATCGAGGCCGGCTACACCCTTCTCGCCGATCGCGCCGGCTGCATTGCAACCGCGGACCGCGCCGGCCTGTTCCTGATCGGGATCGAACATCTAATCGGGGATACGACATGAGCACGAACTACCTGCACACGATGGTCCGGGTGAAGAACCTCGATGCCAGCATCGCCTTCTACACGCTGCTCGGCATGCGCGAGCTGCGCCGCAACGAGGTACCGGGCGGAAAGTACACGCTGGCATTTGTGGGTTTCGACGATAATGCGCACGGCCAGGCCGAGATCGAGCTGACCTATAACTGGGGCGAGGATGACGGCTACGAAGTCGGCACCGGCTTCGGACATTTCGCGGTCGGGGTCCCGGATGTCGCCGCCGCCTGCGAGCACATCCGAGCGGGAGGCGGCAAGGTCACCCGTGAGGCCGGCCCGGTAAAGCACGGCACCACGATCATCGCCTTCGTCGAAGACCCGGACGGCTACAAGGTGGAACTCATTCAGCGCTAAGGCTACTTGCAAACACCTGCTGCTGGCGATCCGACGTGCCTTTTCTGCGCTTCGGTGCTCACGGCCAGACGGCCGCTCCGCTCCGATGCTCGAAAAGTCGGGCCGGCCGCGGCTCTACGAGCCGCTCTCCAGCATCGGGCGTCTCCAAGCAGCCTCTGATGATTGGAAAAAAGGAAGGTTCACGTATGGCGCGTGGCCTTCAGCGCGGCGTCGGCCCGCTCGATCGTCTTGATCAGCGTCTCGGCGGTGCGGCGGGCGAAGGGGTCTTCGCTGGTGGCCAGCCGATCGGCCATCAGCATGGCCGGCGAGAGGATGCCGCGCAGGTCGTGGCGCAGCTTCGACATCGTGGCGTCGCGCTGCACCAGCGCCTGTTCCGCCGCCTGCGCCCGCGCGGTCAACTGGTCGATGAGGGACTGGTCCTCGGCGGTTCTGGCCATGGTCGCGGCTCCAGGCTGGCGGTTGACGCGGTGTGCCGGCGACGACTATAAGCCGCCGCTCCGTTGACCGCGTAGGGCATCCATCCTGCGTGCCGTCCATGGTCTCCATTTCGGCCATCAGCAAGCGGTGCCTGGCCATCCACCCTAGGAGAGTGCCGTCGTGAAGCGCACCTATCAACCTTCCAAGCTGGTCCGCAAGCGGCGTCACGGCTTTCGCGCCCGCATGGAGACGGTCGGCGGCCGCCGTGTGCTTGCCAACCGACGCGCCAAGGGTCGCAAGCGCCTTTCTGCCTGATCCGGCAAGGGTCACATCTTGAAAGCCCGGTCGTCGGAAGCATGAGGCTGATGGCCACGGCCGAATTCCGGCTGAAGCGTCGGGCCGAGTTCCTCCGGGTTGCCTCGCGAGGTCGCAAGGCGCCGATGCCAGGCCTGGTGCTGCAATGCCTGGCACGCGGCGACGACGCGCCGGCCCGGGTCGGCTTCACGGTGACCAAGAAGGTCGGCAACGCAGTGGTTCGCAACCGCACCAAACGCCGGCTGCGCGAGGCCGCACGCCTGGTGCTGCGCGAGCGCGACCTGCGCGGCGTCGATCTGGTGCTGATCGGGCGCGAAGGCACGCGCGTCCGTCGTTTTCCGGCCCTGGTCGACGACCTCTCCCGGGCGCTGCGCAAGGCTGGCGCGTAGTGGTGTCCGGCTGCCTGCGTCTGGCGATCCGAGGCTACCAGCTCGTGCTGCGGCCGGTGCTCGGTCCAAACTGCCGCTTCGTGCCATCCTGCAGCGACTATGCGATCGAGGCGCTGGCGCGGCACGGCGCGCTGCGTGGATCAGGTCTGGCAACGCGCCGGCTGCTGCGCTGCAACCCCTGGTGCGCCGGAGGCCACGATCCCGTGCCGCTCGCCTGCTCATCCACTCCGTTACAGAAAAGCCCGGCTGCACCCTGATGGACAATAACCGCCTCATCCTGGCAGTCGCGCTCTCGATCGCGATCCTCGTCGGCTTCGAATTCATCCTGCCGACGCAGAACCGCGCCGCGTTGCATCACCAGGCGGCGCAGACCACGCAGGCGACGCCCGCGGGCGATGCTCCGGCGCCGCAGATCGATACCGCTTCGGCCGGCAACCAGCCGGTCTCGATCCCGGCGCCGCTGTCCGGGCAGGTCTCCGACCAGCGTGTGCCGATCGACGCGCCGCGGGTGAAGGGTAGCATCGACCTCACCGGCGCCCGGCTCGACGACGTCGTGCTGAGGGACTACCGCGAGACCATCCGGGCGAATTCGCCGCAGGTCCGCGTGCTGGAGCCGCGTTCGGCGCCGCAGCCGAACCTGGTGCAGGTCGGCTGGAGCGCCGGCCCGGACAGCCCGCTGAGGCTGCCTGACAGCCAGACCCGCTGGACCACCGACGGGCACAGCCTGACGCCCACCAGCCCGCTCACGCTGACCTGGAACAACGGCGCCGGCCTTACCTTCCATGTGGTTTTCACCGTCGATCGCGACTTCATGTTCGGCGTCGAGCAGTCGGTGCAGAACGCGACCGGCCAGCCGGTCTCGCTGTACCCATGGTCGCGCGTCAGCCGAGGCTACACGCCGCTGGTGACCGGCGGCTACCTGGTGCATGAGGGCCCGATCGCGGTGGTGGACGGGCGTCTCGAGGAGATGTCCTACAAGAGCGTGCAGAGCAACGCGGCTAGCGGCAACGGCGTCGGCTGGAGCGCGCCGCAGCCTGGGCCGGTGGCCGGCGCGCAGCCGCTAGGAGCCCAGTCTCCTGGAGCATGGGCCGGCATCACCGACAAATACTGGCTGACCGCGATCATCCCGGGTGCCGCGGCCGCCGGCACCGCCACCTATCGCTATGTGCCGAACAGCGGCGCCGGCACCTACCAGATCGACTTCCTGGCGAGCAGCCCGACCGTGGTGGCACCCGGCGCCACAGCCTCCAGCACCAGCCATGTGTTCGCGGGCGCCAAGGAGGTCCATCTGCTGGAGGGCTACCAGGCCTCGCTGCACATCGCGGATTTCTGGAAGGCGGTGGATTTCGGCTGGTTCGCGTTCCTGACCAAGCCGATCTTCTACGTGCTCGACTGGCTCAACACCGTGCTGGGCAATTTCGGCCTGGCGCTGCTCGCCTTTACGCTCATCGTCAAGACGCTGTTCTTTCCGCTGGCGACCAAGTCGTTCCGCTCGATGAGCAAGATGAAGCTGCTGGCCCCGAAGATGACCGCGGTGCGCGAGCGCTACAAAGACGACCCGATGGCGATGAACAAGGAGATGATGGCGCTCTACAAGACCGAGGGCGTCAACCCGGCCAGCGGCTGCCTGCCGATGCTGGTGCAGATCCCGGTGTTCTGGTGCCTGTACAAGGATCTCTACGTCACCATCGAGATGCGGCACGCGCCGTTCTTCGGCTGGATCCGCGACCTGTCGGCGCCGGATCCGACCAACCTGTTCAACGGCTTCGGGCTGGTCCCGTTCGATCCGACGGCACTCTCGCCAATGCTGCATCTCGGCGTCTGGCCACTGGTGCTCGGGGTCACGATGTTCATGCAGCAGCGCATGAACCCGCCGCCGCCGGATCCGACGCAGGCGCGGCTGTTCCAGATCATGCCGCTGATCTTCACCTTCGTGCTGGCGCGGCAGCCGGCCGGACTGGTGATCTATTATTGCTGGAACAACACGCTGACGGTGGCTCAGCAATGGCTGATCATGCGCAGCACCAAGCTCGGGGGCGGACGGGCAGTACGTCCGGTGCGGAGCTGAACGACACCATCATCGGCCTTCAAGGCGCCGACGCGATAGCGCGCGAAGCCGAGCAGGCTGCCGCCCTCGAAGCTGGCAGGCTGCTGTTCGCCGCCGAGTGCCAATTCTTCTATGCGGCGCAGCGGCTCGACCAGTTGCCCGACCCGGACCGGCCGGAGATCGCCTTCGCCGGCCGTTCGAACGTCGGCAAGTCCACGCTGATCAACGCGCTCACCGGCCACAAGGCCCTGGCGCGCGCCTCCACGCAGCCGGGGCGCACCAAGCAGCTCAATTTCTTTGACCTCGGCAGCCGGCTGACGCTGGTGGACATGCCGGGCTACGGCTACGCCGAGGCGGCGCGCGCGGTGAAGGAGGACTGGCAGGGGCTGATGTTCGACTACCTGCGCGGGCGGGTGACGCTGCGCCGGGTGGTGCTGCTGCTGGACAGCCGGATCGAGATCAAGGCCAACGATCTCGAGGCGATGAAGCTGCTGGACCGGGCCGCGGTCAGCTTCCAGCTGGTGCTGACCAAGGCGGATGCGCCGAAGCCGCAGGTGCTGGCGGCCAAGCGGCAAGAGGTCGAGGCGCTGGCGCGCAGGCATCCGGCGGCGCATCCCGAGGTGATCCTGAGCAGCAGCGAGACCGGGCTCGGCATTGCGGAGCTGCGGGCAGCACTGGCCGGACTGGCGCTGCCGGTGCAAGCTCGCCTGTGATGCGGAGCCATCGTCCATGAGTGTAAGCGAAGCGGCGCTGAAGGCGGCACAGGAGCAGGCGGCCACGCTCGCGAGCGCGCTGCCGTTCCTGCGCCGCTATGCCGGCGACACCATCGTGGTGAAATACGGTGGCCACGCCATGGGCGACCCGAAGCTGGCGGAGGCGTTCGGCCACGACATCGCGCTGCTCAAGCTGGTCGGCGTCAATCCTGTCGTGGTGCATGGCGGCGGTCCGCAGATCAACGCGATGCTGGAGCGGCTCGCGATCAAGTCCAGCTTCGTGGACGGGCTGCGCGTCACCGATGCGGCGATGGTCGAGATCATCGAGATGGTCCTGTCCGGCTCGGTGAACAAGCAGGTCGCCGACCTGATCAACCGCGCAGGCGCGCTGGCGGTCGGCATCTCCGGCAAGGATGGCGGGCTGATCCGGGCCAGCAAGCTCAAGCGCACGGTGCGCGACCCACACAGCCATATCGAGCGCGCGCTGGATCTCGGCTTCGTCGGCCAGCCGGACCGCATCGACACCCGGCTGCTGTATGCCCTGTCCGGCTCCGGCCTGATCCCGGTGATCGCCCCGGTTGGCGTCGGCGCGGACGGCGAGACCTACAACATCAACGCCGACACCGCGGCGGGCGCCATCGCCGGCGCGCTGGGTGCCACTCGGCTGCTGATGCTGACCGACGTGGCCGGAGTGCTGGATGACAACCACCAGCTCATCGAGGAGCTGTCACCCGAGCAGGCGATGGCCGGGATTGCCAGCGGCATGATCTCGGGCGGGATGATCCCGAAGGTCGAGACCTGCCTGGAAGCGGTGGCGGCGGGCGCCAAGGCGGCGGTGATTCTGGACGGGCGGGTGCCGCATGCCTGCCTGCTCGAACTGTTCACGGCCGCGGGTCCCGGGACGCTGATACGCGGCGCTGCCTGAAGCCGGAATGGCGCGCCCTGGTGGATTCGAACCACCGACCCATGACTTAGAAGGTCATTGCTCTATCCAACTGAGCTAAGGGCGCGCAGGTCCACGGCGGGAAACGATCGTCAGTGGGTCCAGTTCTGCAGGCGGTCGCTGCGGAAGTTGTCGGCATAGGCCTTCGGCTTGCGCACGCGGGCGACCGGCAGTTCGAGGTCATAGGGGATGCCCTCACGCTGCGCGTAGGCAACGGCCTCCTCCTGCGAGGGAAACTTGAGGCGGAGCTGGCTCTGTATGTCGCCGCTGCCAAACCAGCCCATCAGCGGATCCTGCCGGCGCTGCTCGCTCTGGCCGCATTCCAGCACCCAGTCATGGGTGTTGGCCTGGCCGGACTGCATCGACGTCTTCGGCTGCCTGTAGATGCGCGCGCGCATGCTGTCTCGAACCTCCTGTATCCGCTGGTCGGGGCGGCCGGACTCGAACCGGCGGCCTCGTGTACCCAAAACACGCGCGCTACCAGGCTGCGCCACGCCCCGCCGACCCAGGAGCAGCATGATGCTGCTCCACTCGCTTCCCACGAAGAGCGCGATGCGGGCATCACGCTGTGGCGCGGACCCTATGGTTCCGTTCGTCACAAGGCAAGGCGTAGAGCTGCCTTTAGCAGGCTGCTGAAGAACTTCCGCCGGATCGCCGGCAGCGGGAGTTCTTCAGCAGCCTGCTAGACCGCACCTTCCTGCCGCGAGCGGGCCAGCGGCGGCACGAATAGCGGCGCGGTGTCCCAGGGGAACAGGATCCAGGTCTCCTGCGGCACCTCGACCACGAACATGTCGGTCGAAGGACGCCCGGAGGGCTTGGCGTAAAGACAGGCGAAATAGGCTTTCGGCAGGATGCTGCGCACAAGCTGCGCCGTGACCCCGGAATCGACCAGGTCGTCGATGATCAGGAAGCCTTCGCCATCACCCGCCGCATCCGGCGACTTGATGACCTGTGGCGCGCCCTGGGTCTCCTCGTCGTAGGAGACCACCGAGATGCTCTCGATCAGCCGGCAATCGAGCTCGCGGCCGATGATCGCCGCCGGGATCAGGCCGCCGCGGGTGATCGCGACGATGCCGCGCCAGGGGCCGAGCGGCATCAAGGTGGCGGCGAGATGCCGTGCGTCGCGATGCAACTGGTCCCAGGTGACGGTCGCGTAGCTCACGGCCATCAGGGAGAGGCCGGCATCAGAACAGCCTGCCGCCGTCCGGCACCTTGTGGTCCGGCCGGATCAGCACGACCTCGCCCTTGGAGTCCGGCATCCCGAGGGTCAGAACCTCGCTGACGAACGGGCCGATCTGGCGCGGCGGCAGGTTGACCACGGCGCAGACCTGGCGGCCGATGAGCTGGTCGGGGGTGTAGTGCCGGGTGACCTGCGCCGAGGACCGCCTGATACCCAATGTCGGCCCGAAATCGATCCATAGCCGGATCGCCGGCTTGCGCGCCTCGGGAAACGGCTTGGCGTCGGCCACGGTACCGACCCGAATGTCGATGCCGTAGAAATCATCGGCGGTGATGACCGCGGGAGCGCCTGTTTGCGGGTGCTCGCCGCCCGGCTCGGGGGACTCGGTTGAGGTGCCGCTCATGCAACCTTCTGGCCGATCGCACCGCTTTTGCCAAGCCGGGCGCCGTGCCTGCGACAGGAGATCGGCGATGCATCGGCCGGGTCGCTGGCTCCCGGAGTAGGACTCGAACCTACGACCGAGCGATTAACAGTCGCTTGCTCTACCAACTGAGCTATCCGGGAATGGCGGTGGCCCGTATAGCGACGCGGCAGAAGGACGTAAAGCCCCGCGGGTTGCCCGCGCCGGCCCGTCCGGCTGACGCTGCCGACAGGACGTGACGATGGCCCAGCCTACAGGTCCCGATGCCGTGCCGCGCCGCAGGCTGCTGCTGGCGGCCGGCGGTGCGGGAATCGCCGTCGGTGCCGCCCTGGTGGTGCGCAACCAGGTCCGCCATCCGTACAAGGACAAGCATGTCACGCCGGACGGCCGGCCGCGCCGCCTGGTGGTCGCGGCGACCGCCCCGCGCCACGATCCGGTGCTGCTGGCGGCGCGCGACCAGGGCCTGTTCGAGCGCTACCGCCTGGAGATCGAGTATGTCGACCGCGTGCCGTCGGGGCATGCGGCGCTGGACCAGGTGGAGCGCGGCCAGGCGGATGCGGCGGTGGCGGCGGCGCTGTCCTGGCTGCCGCGGCTGCAGGCCGGGCTGCCGGCGCGGCTGGTGTGCGGCCTGCAGGCCGGCAGCTCGCGCCTGCTGGTGGCCCGGCGGTCGCCGCTGCGCCGCATCGAGGACCTGCACCGGCGTGTGATTGGCATCGGCAGCCTCGACAGTCCGGACCGGCTGTTCTTCTCCATCATGATGCGCCGCAAGGGAATGGACCCGAACCACGACGTCGAGTGGCGCCAGCTTCCGCCCGACGGCCTCGGACTGGCGCTCAGCGAGGGCGAGGTGCAGGCGGTGGTCGGGCACGATCCGGCGATCTGGCTGCTGCGCGACAGCCTGCATTTCGACGAACTCGCCTCCTCGATCACGGGCAGCTACAGCGTCCGCGTCAGTCGCGTGCTGGGGCTGCGCAGCACGCTGCTGCATGACGACCCGGCGGCCGCGGTGGCGCTCACGCTGGCGATGCAGGACGCGGCGCGTTGGGTGGCGGCGCACCCGCAGCAGACCGCCGTGCTGCTGGCGGCCGAGAGCCGGTCGCTCACCCTGGAGCAGTGCGCGCGCATGCTGAAGAGCGAGGGCAAGGCGGTCCACCCGGTCGGCAATGATCTACGTGATCAGGTCGCGCAATACATGGATGAGCTGAAGCTGATTGGACTGACACCGGAAACCCTTGATTCCGCTGCCTTTGCGAAGAACGTGACGGCGAACGTGCTCAAGGCCTGAGACGCTTCGTTGCGGTCACGTGCGTCTCCGCTGCAACAAAAACACAATGCTGCCGTGTTGGTCGTTTCAAACCCTGTTGCGCGGACGTGCGTTCGCTATGTTCGCCCTGCACAGAGGCTGCGATTTTCCACGATGGACATGGCTTTCACGGACCACTCCGTACTACCGGCCGATGACACCACCTATGCGACCCGACACGCGACGGTCGGTGGCGCCGGCATGGTGCGACGTGATGCCATCGCGGCTCTGCGCATGCGCGAGCGCCAGGGCGCCGACGGCCCTTCGCTGCTCGCGGACGCCCTGCACGGCTCGCTCGCGGGCGGGCTTGCCGTGGTGTCGTCGTTCGGGGCTGAGTCCGCGGTGCTGCTGGCGGTGGTGGCCGCGATCGCCCCGGCGACGCCCGTCATCTTCCTGGAGACCGGCAAGCATTTCGCCGAGACGCTCGCCTATCGCGACTGGCTCGCGGAGCATCTCGGCCTGAGCGACGTGCGCAACGTGATCCCGGAACCGGCCCAGCTTCGCAGCCAGGATCCGACCGGCGAGCTCTGGTACTACGACGAGGATGCGTGCTGCGCCATCCGCAAGGTGGGCCCGCTGGAGCGCGCGCTGATGCCGTTCGCGGGCTGGATCACCGGCCGCAAGCGGTTCCAGGCATCCACCCGCTCCGGGC
The DNA here is from genome assembly GCA_963693035.2 of uncultured Lichenicoccus sp. Classification (GTDB taxonomy): domain Bacteria; phylum Pseudomonadota; class Alphaproteobacteria; order Acetobacterales; family Acetobacteraceae; genus Lichenicoccus. Next base: position 293,438 of record CAXMMQ010000007.1, on the reverse strand, counting down.
TTGCCGTCGTCGAGGAGGAGGCTGGCCGGCTGAAGCTGAACCCGCTCGCCGGCTGGGACGCGGCGCGCCTGCAGGACGAGTTCGACGCGCGCTCCCTGCCGCGGCATCCGCTGGTGGGCCAGGGCTATCGCTCGATCGGCTGCGCGACCTGCACGCGCGCGGTGGGCGCCGACGAGGACAGCCGCGCCGGAAGGTGGGCGGGGTCTGCCAAAGTGGAGTGTGGCATCCACCGGTGATCTGGTCCGATGATGCTACTACGCCGGCGATCCGACGCGCCTGTCTGCGCTTCCGGTGCTCACCGCCCCGCTGTTCAAGCATGGGAGGCCGCTCCGCTCCGGTTCTCGACAGTCACGCCGGGTGCTTCGCTGCGCAACACGCTCGCTCAGCGCGGCGCTTCTCGGACCAGATCAGGGCTTGCTCAAACGCACTGGTCAGCTTCGGCCCGATTGATTATCAGGACCGGGTTGGCCGAGTGGTGGAATGGTAGACGCGGACGACTCAAAATCGTCTGCCGAGAGGCGTGTCGGTTCGAGTCCGACCTCGGCCACCAACGTCCCCTTCAGCCAGTCTAGCCATCCTTGCCGCGCCGCTGTTGTCTCAGGACATCCTCGATCCATCCATTGAGCCGCAGCGTCGCGTTCTCCGCATCCTGGCGCGCCGGGTAGGCGTCGGGAAACCGCAGGGCAAGCCAGCGCCAGGCGACCAGGCGCTTGTGGCGTTTCTCGGCCTTTTCCAGCTCGTCGCGCGAGGCTCGCTCCGGCGAGGACAGCTTGCCGATGCCGGGCGGGATCACCGGCCGGCCGGCGGCGTGTTCCGTGGCCCAGACGGCGAGGCGGGTGATGCCGCTGTCGCGCTCGTCGATCGGGCACATCGCATAGGTCCAGCGCTGGGTTAGGTCGAGGCCGGAGATCCCCTCCAGCGCCGAAGCGACCGCGAACGCCTGGCCCATGTCCGACAGCCGGTAGTTCGGGTCGTCGCGGCGCAGCACCGCGCGGCGGATGCGGACCAGCACGCCGAACAGGCTGTCCGAGCCGATCTCGGCCGCCACCGCGCGGACGATGTCGACGTCAGGCTGCACCAAAGGGCGCAGCTCGGCCTGCGGCACGGGGGGGGCCGTCAGCATCGAGCGCACGAAGCTGGGGCTGCCGGCGCCGGCCAGCACCGCCACCACGCCCGCCTCATGCCTGCCGTAGCGTCCGGCGCGGCCGCCGATCTGCTTCACCTCCTGCGCCGAGAGGTCGCGGCTCATGCTGCCGTCGAATTTCCGTAGCGCCGCGAACACGATGCGTCGGATGTTGAGGTTCAGCCCCATGCCGATCGCGTCGGTCGCCACCAGGATCTCGGCGTCGCCGGCATTGAAGCGGGCCGCCTCGGCGCGGCGCACCTCGGGGCTGAGGGCGCCGTACACCACCGCGACCCGGCGGCCGCGCGCCAGCAGCGCGGCGCGCAGGTCGAGCACCTCGCGGCGCGAGAACGCGATCAGCGCGTCGCCGCGCTGCAGATGGGCCAGCTTGACTGCCTCGTCGGCGGCAACCAGCGGCCCCTTGCGCTCCAGCGTGATCTCGTCGAGCGGATCGTCGCAGAGGGCGGCGATCCGGCGCACCATCGGGATGCAATCCGGCGCCCCCAGCACGAACAGGTGCCGCGCCGGCGCCCCCATGATGGCGGCGGTCCAGGCGGCGCCGCGATCCGGGTCGTGCAGCATCTGCGCCTCGTCGACGATGGCGACGTCCACCGGATTGTGCAGCGGGCACATCTCGACGGTGGCGGCGAGATGGCGGCTGCCCGGCACCGGGATGCGCTCCTCGCCGGTGGAGAGCGAGCACGGCACGCCGCGGGCTCCCAGCGCCTCGCGGAACTCGTGCGCCAGCAGCCGCAGCGGTGCGCGAGTGCCATGCCGCTCTCGGCCCGCGACAGCGTATCGAGCGCGGTGTGCGACTTGCCGCTGTTGGTCGGGCCGGTGACCAGGGTGATCCGGCGGGCAAGGGCGCGCGCGGTGCGGAAATGCGCAGCGTAGCGGTCGAGTGCGGCGATGCGCGCGATCGCGGCGTTGCCGACGCGCATGCCGGTCTGCTGGGTACGCGCCTGGCGTGGCGCCCCGGTCTCGGTCGAAAGCTGCTCGCGCAGCCGGGCCAGCTCCGCCGGGTCGAACTCCCAGTGCTCGACGCCGTCGCGGGTGATGCGGCGCGCCACCGGCAGCCGGTTCTCCGCCACCAGCCGCAGCGCCGTCGATCGATCGATGCCGAGCAGTGCAGGGACGTCGGCGAAGCCGACCAGGCTGCGCTCCCAGTCGCGCAGGCGCTGCAGCTCCTCGCGCCGACGACGCCGGGCGGCGGCCTCGACCGCCTCGCGCTCGGTCCGGCGCTGCTGCTCGGTGCGGGCGGCGGTCTCCGTGAAGCGCTGGTCCTCGCCAAAGGCATCGGCGATCTCGCGCGCAAGGGTCGCATGCTGCGCCGGCGACAGGACGCGCCCGGCGGCGTCGAACAGCTCTGTTGCGATGAGGTCCAGCGCCGCCTGCGGAGCGTCGGCGGTGGCGCGGTAGCGGGTGGCGAGGATCGGCTCCAGGGCCGCCGCCAGCATGGCGTCGTCGGCGTCGGGATCGTCGATCAGCTCGGCGGCGAGCTGCGCGTCGGCACGGCTGACCCAGAGCCGGCTGCCGCGCTGGCTGCGATCGACCAGGCGCGATGCCCAGCCCTTGCGACGCACCTCGCAAAGGGCGGCACGCACGGTCTCGATGCTGGCATGGTGCTCGCCGGCTAGCGCGCTACCCGGCGGCAGGCGGCGCGCGACCAGGCGGATCAGGCGCGGCAGCTCGCGGCTCTGGACGGTGAAGCCGGAGGCAACGATTGCAAGCTCGGCGGGCGACCGGCCCTGGTGCAGTTCGGTCGGATCGGCATTGGTCATCGTGCACTAATGAAGCACCGCGGCGCGCGACGCCAAGTTCCGCGCGGGATCGCCCCGGATTCCCCATCTCGCCGGCACTGCATTAGGGTGCGCTCCGATCCCCGCTGCCGTATCGAGCCCGTCCATGCATCCAGCGCCGAAGCCCGTCCTGCGCCCGGCCAATCCGCGGTTCGGATCCGGTCCCATGCGCGAAAACGTCCCGGCTGGAGCCTCGACGCGCTGGAGGATGCATTTCTCGGCCGCAGCCATCGCTCGGCGGAGGGGGCGGGCGCGACTCGACGCGGTGATCCGGCAGTCGCGCGCGCTGCTCGGCATGCCTCAGGACTGGCGCCTCGGGATCGTTCCGGGATCCGATACCGGCGCGGTCGAGATGGTGCTGTGGTCCCTGCTCGGCCCGCGCCCGGTCGACGTGCTGGCATTCGAGAGCTTCTCCGCGACCTGGGCAAACGACATCGTGGCGCAGCTCGCCTTGCCGGATGCACGCGTGCTGGAAGCGGCGTATGGCGCGCTGCCGCCACTCGATCGGGTGGACTGGTCGCGCGACGTGGTGTTCGCCTGGAACGGCACCACGTCGGGCGTGTGCTTCCCGGGTGCGGACGCGATCCCAGCCGCGCATGAGGGGCTGGCGATCTGCGATGCGACCTCGGCGGCGTTCGCGATGAAGCTGCCCTGGGACCGGCTCGATGTCGTGACCTGGTCGTGGCAGAAGGTGCTCGGCGGCGAGGCGGCGCATGGCATGCTGGCGCTCTCGCCGCGCGCGGTGGCCCGGCTTGAAGGCGCGCCGCCGCCACGACCGCTGCCCAAGCTGTTCCGGCTGACGAGCCCTGAAATTTCGGGGAGCGGGCACCATCTGATCGAAGGCATCTTCGCCGGCGATACCATCAACACCCCGTCGATGCTGTGTACCGAGGATGCGCTGGACGGGCTGCGCTGGGCCGGGCGCATCGGCGGCCTCGAGGCGCTGATCGCCCGCAGCACCGCGAACCTCGCCGCCATCGCCGCGTGGGTGGAGCGCTCGGACTGGGCGGGCTTCCTGGCCGAGGACCCGGCGCAGCGCTCCAGCACCTCGATCTGCCTGCGCGTCGTGGCACCCTGGTTCACAGCCCTCCCGGCGGCGGAACAGTCGCGCGCGGCGAAGCATCTTTCGCAACTGGTCGAGCGGGAGCAGGCCGGGTACGACATCGCGAGCTATCGCGACGCGCCGCCGGGCTTGCGGATCTGGGGCGGCGCCACCGTCGAGACCTCCGACATCGACGCGCTGCTGCCGTGGCTGGACTGGGCCGAAGCCGAGACGCGCGCGCTCTTCGCTGGTAAGACCGCCCCGGTATGAGCGACGACCTGCCCCCGAACCCGGCCTTGCTGCCCGCCGGCCTGCGCGACCTGCTGCCGCCGGATGCGGAGACCGAGGCGCTGTCGGTCGAGGCGCTGATGGCGGTGTTCGCCTCGCACGGCTACGAGCGGGTCAAGCCGCCGCTGCTCGAATACGAGGACAGCCTGCTGTCCGGCTCGGGGGCGGCCGTTGCCGAGCAGACCTTCCGGCTGATGGATCCCTCCACCCGCCGGATGATGGGCCTGCGCCCGGACATGACGCCGCAGGTGGCCCGCATCGCCGCCACCCGCCTGACCAATGCGCCGCGTCCGCTGCGTCTTTCTTATGCCGGCGCCTGCATCCAGGTGCAGGGCGGCACGCTGGTCGCCGACCGGCAGATCTCGCAGGCCGGGATCGAGCTGATCGGACCCGACCAGCCGGAAGCCGATGCCGAGGTGATAGGGGTGGCGGCACAGGCGCTGGCGGCACTCGGGCTCACCCGGGTCAGCTTCGACCTGACCCTGCCGTCGCTGGCGCCGATGCTGATCGAGGAGGCCGGCATCCCGCTGGCCGTGCGGCCGGAGCTGATGCGGGCACTGGATCGCAAGAACGCCGCCGAGGTCAGCCATCATGGCGCAGCGGTCGCGCCGTTGCTGAACGAACTGCTGCTGGCGTCGGGACCGGCGACGCGCGCGCTCGCGGTGCTGCAGGCGGCGGATCTCACGCCCGGGGCACGCGCGCTGTGCGACCGGCTCGCCGACAGCGTCAGCGCCATCCTCGCCCGTGCGCCTGGCCTGCGGCTGACCATCGATCCGATCGAGTTCCGCTCCTTACGCTACCATACCGGCCTGTGCGTGACGGTGTATGCGCCCGGGCGGCACGAGGAGCTCGGACGCGGCGGCCGCTATCGCAGCGGCGGCGACGAGCCGGCCTGCGGGATCACCCTGCGTCCGGAGGCGCTGCTGCGTGCGGCACCCGGGCGGCCGACCAGGCCGCGCGTGCTGCTGCCGGTCGATGTCGATGCGGCGGCGGCGCGCAGGCTGCGCGAGGCCGGATATGCGACGGTGGCCAGCCTCGTTGCGCACGACGATCTGGCTGCCGAGGCTACGCGCCTTGGCTGTACCTATCTGATGCGCGACGGCGAGGCGGTAGCCCTCTCCGGCGCCCAATCAAGGACCTGAGCATGTCGAACGTCACCGTGATCGGCGCGCAATGGGGCGACGAGGGGAAGGGCAAGATCGTCGACTGGCTCGCCAGCCGTGCCGATATCGTGGTGCGCTTCCAGGGCGGCCATAATGCGGGTCATACGCTGGTGGTCGGCAACCAGACCTACAAGCTGTCGCTGCTGCCGAGCGGGCTGGTGCGCGGCAAGACCGGCCTGATCGGCAACGGCGTGGTGATCGACCCGGAGGCGCTGCTCGCCGAGATCGACCGGGTGCGCGCGCAGGGGCTGGATGTCACGCCGCAGACGCTGCGCATCGCCGAGAACGCGGCGCTGATCCTGCCGGTGCACGGCGCGATCGATCGTGCACGGGAAGTGGCGCGCGGCGAGCGCAAGATCGGCACCACCGGTCGCGGCATCGGTCCCGCCTACGAGGACAAGGTGGCGCGGCGTGCGATACGGGTCTGCGATCTCGCAGAGCCTGCAACGCTCGACTGGAAGCTCGACGAGCTGCTGCTGCACCATAACACGCTGCTGCAGGGGCTCGGCGCGCCGGTCTTCACCAAGCAGGAATTGCTGGACTGGCTGCTGGCGCTGGCGCCGCGCATCCTGCCGTTCGCGGACCGGGTCTGGGAACTGCTCGACGAGGCGCGGCGCGCCGGGCGTCGCATCCTGTTCGAGGGCGCGCAGGCGGTGATGCTCGATGTCGATCACGGCACCTATCCGTTCGTGACCAGCAGCAACACGGTGGCCTCCAACGCTGGTACCGGCGCCGGTGTCGGCCCGGGCTCGATCGGCTTCGTGCTCGGCATCGCCAAGGCCTATTCCACCCGCGTCGGCGCCGGGCCGTTCCCGACCGAGCTGTTCGACGAGACCGGACGCCTGCTCGGCGAGCGCGGCCACGAGTTCGGCACCGTGACCGGACGGCCGCGCCGCTGCGGCTGGTTCGATGCGGTGCTGGTGCGTGGTGCGATCCGAGTCGGCGGCATCAACGGCCTGGCGCTGACCAAGCTCGACGTGCTCGACGGGCTCCACGAGATCAGGATCTGCACCGGCTACAGGTTGGACGGGGTCGAGGTGCGCCACCTGCCGGCCGCCCCCGCGGCGTCGCTGCGTATCGAGCCGGTATTCGAGACCATGGCCGGCTGGAAGGAGACCACGCGCGGCGCGCGCTCGTATGCCGAGCTGCCGGCGCAGGCGATCAAGTATGTCCGCCGCATCGAGGAGCTGGTGGAAGCGCCGGTGACGTTGCTGTCCACCAGTCCTGAGCGCGACGACACCATTCTGGTGCGTGATCCGTTCGAGGGCTAGGAGGTCGCTCCGATGATCACCATCCATGCCGGCACCGACGTGATCACCCTGATCCAGGACTTCACGGTGCAGCCGCCGCACCAGCAGGAACTGCTCGAGCTGCTGACCGACGCCTAAGCGAACACGATCTCGCAGACGCCGGGTTCCGTCTCGTGCAGCCTGCATCGCGGCCTGGAAGGCAATAGGGTCACGATGTACGTGCAGTGGCGCAGCATGCAGCATTACGAGGCGCTGCTGGCCGACCCGTCGCTGCCGGCGTTCCTGTATCGCGCTTTGACCATTGCGACTTTCGAGGCCGGCCAGTACGAAGTCGTGCGCACCTTCGAGCCGGGCGATCCGCCCGACGCCTGAGCCGTCCGGGCTCTAACTGGTGGCGGCTGGCTCGCCCGCATAGTCCGAGAACCGTGGCTCTGGCTTGCCGTCGTCGTGTCGCAGCCAATCCACCTTGGCGCGCAGGTAGGCGGTCATCGCGTTCAGGTGCGCGGCCTGCTGTTCCAGCCGGGCGAGCTGCCGAGTCATGATCTCCGCACTCCGCTCGCGCGTCATCTTGCCCGACCGATGCTCTGCGCCCAGGGCGGAGATTTCCTTGAGCGAGAAGCCCATCGATTGCGCCATGCGGATGATCCGGGCGATCTCGACGTGCTCGGCTGTGAAGACCTGGTAGGGGTTGCGACCGCCCTTGCTGCCGGTCGCGGGCTCCAGCAGGCCGAGCCGCACGTAGAACCTGACGGTGTCGCTGCTCAGTCCCGTGCGACGCGCGAACTCCGAGATCAGCATCATTCAACCAGTTGACCATGGACTTGGCTCCAGGGTTATAGCTCTGGTCGTGGGTCCTTGAGGAGTTCGAAAATGACGAAGACCGCGCTGGTCACAGGCGCCTCGTCCGGCATCGGCGAGGCAACGGTACGCCAGCTTCTGCGCGATGGCTTCCTGGTCTATGCGGCAGCACGACGCATGGAGCGCATGGCGCCCCTGCAAGCTGCGGGAGCCCGCGTGATCGCCCTGGATCTGACGGACGACGTGTCCGTCGTTGCTGCAGTCGAGCGGATTGCCGACGAGGCTGGCCGCCTGGACGTGCTGGTCAACAATGCCGGCTACGGCGCCTATGGCTCGCTCGAGGACGTACCCCTTGCCGAGGGCCGCAGGCAGTTCGAGGTCAATTTGTTCGGGTTGGCGAGGCTCTGCCAGCTCGTGTTGCCGATGATGCGACGGCAGGCCAGCGGCAAGCTGGTCAACGTGACCTCGATCGGCGGCAAGGGCGGCGAGCCGTTCGGGAGCTGGTACCATGCCACCAAGTTCGCCGTCGAAGGCATGAGCGACTGCTTGCGGATGGAGCTGGCGCCGCATGGCATCGACGTCATCGTCATCGAGCCCGGGGCGATCCGGACCGAATGGGGTGGCATCGCGCATGACAGCCTGCTGAAAACCTCCGGCACTACCGCGTATGGTCCCTGGGCTCGGCGACACGCCTGGATGCTGGAAAGTGCGGTCGCGTCGCGGCTGCCGTCGCCCCCCGAGATTGTCGCCAGGACCATCGGCAGGGCGGTCACGGCCCGACATCCGCGGACGCGCTACGCCTCCGGTGGCGGTGCCAGGATATTCCTGTTCATCCGGCGGGCGCTGTCCGACCGCCTGTTCGACAAATTCATGTGGTGGGTGTCGCAGCGATCCGGTGGTCGGGCCCAGAGGGCCGCCGGATTGGGTGCTGCACCGGCCGCGGCGGCGTCAGGGTGACACCTGGCTGTTCCCGAGCCCGTCACGGAACTCTGCAAACTCTTTGGCCGTCGCGAACGAGCTCTGCGTTCCCGGGCGGGTCACCGCATCGGCGGCGTAGCGCGCTGCCTGCCGCAGCGATGCAAGCTTGTCATGGCCATCGACATAGTGGTGCGCAAAAGCGCCGATGAACGCATCGCCGGCGCCGGTGGTGTCGAGCGCGCGGACGGCGACCGGGGCGATCCGTTCGGTGCCGTCGGGCTCGACCATTAGCGCGCCCTCGGCGCCGAGGGTCACGATGACCGCGCCGATGCCGTGCGCGAGCAGGGTGCGCGCCGCGTGTTCGGCTTCGTCCGGCGTGCGGGTCGCAAGGCCGGTGAGGATCGCAAGCTCGGTCTGGTTCGGTGCGAAGAAACTGACGCCGGCGATGCGGTCGAGTTCGAGCTCGGGCGTCGCCGGCGCCGGATTGAGCAGCACCGGGACGTTGTTCGCCTGCCCGAATGCGATTGCGGCATAGATCGTCGGCAGCGGCACTTCCAGTTGCAGCAGGATCAGGCCGCAAGTCCGGAGATCGTCCGCGGCGGCCTCGACATCTTCGGGTGACAGCGCATCGTTGGCGCCCTTGACGATCAGGATGCGGTTCTCGCCATTCGGTTCGACGAAGATCGGCGCGACGCCGCTGGACAGGCCGGGGACGACACGCACATGAGCGGCATCGATGCCGAGTGTCTTCAGGTTGTCCAGGGTGTTGCGGCCGAACAGGTCGTCTCCGACGCAGCTCACGAGCAGCACGTCGCTGCCGAGCTTGGCCGCCGCGACCGCCTGGTTGGCGCCCTTGCCACCGGGGCCCATGGCGAAGCGTGGAGCCGCGAGGGTCTCGCCGGCATCCGGCATGCGGTCCACGTAGGTCACCAGATCGACCATGTTGCTGCCGATCACGCCGATGCGCCTGCTCATGATGCCTGCTTCCCGTGGCTGGAGAGTTCGCCGATATGGACCTCCATCCGGTCGGCGGCGGCGCGGTCGAGGTAGCCGGCACTGAGCGAGAAGCGGGCCGCCTCGCCGGGTGCCAGTATGCGCACATTGCCCTTGCGACGCTCCGCCGCATAGCCTTCCGGCTCGCAGGTCGAGGGCAGCGAGAACGCCGCGACCTTCTGGTCCGGATCATCGAGGATCCAGCGCACGCATTGCGGGAACTGCGCGGGCGCATGGCTGAGCGCAAAGGCGTCGCCCTGCGGCCGGCGCAGCATGATGGAGGTGCGGCCGTCCGGTCCCTGCGGCAGGTCCCTGAGGTAGAACACCTGCTCGGGATCGTAGCGCGCGGGTTCGTCGAGCTGCTGCATGAGGTCCGGCGCGTGCGCCAGCGTCTCGATGTAGGCGAGATAATCCGGGTTCGGCTGCACATGCGCCGGCACCGCGCGCCGCACCTGGACATGATCGGGCGTAAACGGCACCGGCTGGATGATGCGGCCCTGCGGCACGAAGTCGAAATTGACGTGCGCCATGTACATCAGCTCCATCGGCTTGCCGGAGTGGTTCTCGACGTGCATGCCGATCTCGAAAAGGGTTGCGTGCTCGCCGAGGCTGACGGATGGGCGGGCGAGATAATGCGGACCGAAACCCATCACATGCTCGCGTTCGCCAGCCAGGCGCAGCGTCAGGCCGCGGGCGTCCTCGCCAAGCTCCAGCCAGGCGTTGCCGAGGGCGGCGGTCGGGAACTCCCCGTGCGCCGCATGGTCGTCCCCGGGACCCGGCACGCCGTTGCGCAGCAGGCCGCTATGAAAGGCGAAGCAGCCATAGGTGCCGGCGATCCCGGCGGATGGCAGCGGCATCGAGAAGCCGCTCTGCATGGCGAGCGGCACGCCGTCGAACTCGGCCTGCCAGATCATCTGGCCAACCCAGGGCAGCAGGATCACGCTGCCGCGCGCGTTGCGCAGGCGGAGCGCCTCGATGCCGCTGGCGTAGCGGAACAGCGAGGCGGTGAGCACGCCGGCCTGCATCACGACCTGCTCGTCGCGCGTGGCGAGGCTGCGGTGCAGGGGCTGGGTCGCGAGCATTCTCTGCATTGTCATGATTTCCGAATACGCCACGCATTGAGCGCGATCGAGAGCAGCAGGAACGCGCCCCAGACAAAATCGACCAGGAAATTGCTGTAACGCATCAGCTGCAGGCCGCTCGACAGCAGCATCAGGGCAACCAGGGCGATCGCGATGCCGGCCACCGAGCCGCGACCGCCGGCCGGGTTGGTGCCGCCGAGGACCGCGATCAGCACCGCCTGCAGCAGGTACGAGACGCCGTAGTCGGATTTGGCGGCATTGGTGCGCGACGACAGCAGGATCCCCGCCATGCTGGCGAGCACGCCGCTCAGCACGTAGGAAAAGAAGATCGTGCGCGCGGTGCGCAGGCCGGCGAACAGGGCCGCACGGCGGTTGGTGCCGATCAGCAGCAGGTCCATGCCGAACGGCGTGCGCGCCAGCATCAGACTGACCAGCACGGCCACGACCAGGAACAGCACGAGCGGGATCGCAGCGCCGAACAGGCTGCCGTTGCCGATCGCGCCCCAGGCCATCGGATAGCCGACGATGGCGGGGCCGCCGGTCAGCACCAGCGCGAGACCGGTGAAGATCTGGCCGGTGCCGATGGTCGCCAGGATCGGCGTGATGCGCACGCGTGCGATCAGCAGTCCGTTGATCGCGCCGCCGACCAGGCCGGTCGCGAGCGCCATGCCGACGCCGGCCAGCACCGGCAGCGTTGCCATGTGCATCAGGCCCGGTCCGCGGCTGCCGCCATAGGCGTGGAAGAACAGCCCGGCCAGGATGGCGGACAGGTTGGCCAGCCCGATCACCGAGAGGTCGATGCCGCCGGTCAGCATCGCCAGCATCATCGCGATCGAGAGCAGGCCGAGCTCCGGCGCCTCGTAGGTGATGGATTCGAAGATGTACGGACGCAGGAACTTGTCCGGGTTCAGCGTGGCCATCACCGCAAAGATCGCCACGGTCAGGACGGCGAGCTGCAGCAGGCTGCTGTCGAGTTTCGGCAGGCGGGTGCTGCGCAAGCGCGCGATCATGCGGGGGAGCTCCGTCATGCGAGACGCTTGCGATCGCGCCAGGAACTGGCGGCGGTCGCGGCAATCACGATCAGCCCGACCACGACGCGCTGCCAGGTCGTGTCGATATGCATGATGATCAGGCTATTGGTGACCATGACCAGCGTGAACACGCCGAGCACGGTGCCGAGCACGCTGCCGCGGCCGCCGAAGATGCTGGCGCCGCCGAGCACCACGGCGGCGATCACGTCGAGCTCCATCCCGACCATGTCGTGCGGATTGGCGATCCAGATCATCGAGCCGTGCAGCAGGCCGGTGAAGCCGGCGAGCGCCCCGGCCAGGCCGTAGATCAGGATGCGGGTATTGCGGACCGAGAAGCCGATCCGGCGCGCTGCTTCCTCGCCGCCACCGAGTGCGTAGATGCTGCGTCCCATCAGGGTATGACGCAGCAGCAGATGCACGCCGGTCGCAAGCGCTGCATAGACCAGGATCATCGCCGACAGGCCGAAATGCTCGCCGCCGCTGGTGACCGTCAGCAGGTCGGTGCGGGCGAAGGCGATCAGCCGGGGTGGCATGCGGTCGATATTGATCTGGCTGGCGCCGACCGCACCAAGCAGGAAGCCGCGTATCGCGGTGCCGGTGCCGAGTGTGACGATCAGCGGGATCATGCGCAGCGCATGCACGAAGAAGGCATTCACCAGCCCGAGCAGAAGCCCGATCGTGGTGGCGGCGATGAACGGCAGCACGACGCCGTCATAGCCGAGTGCCACCATGCCCTTGATGGTCAGGTACATCGAGGCGATGGCAAAGGCCGGGAACGAGACGTCGATGCCACCAGAGAGCATCACCATCAGCACGCCGAGTGCCAGGATGCCGGTGATGACGTTGGCGCGCAGCAGGCTGAACAGGTTGGCGGCGTCCCAGAAGGCCGGGTTGATGCTGCCGATCACCAGCATGGCGACCACCAACACGAGGCCGACGCCAAGCTCCGGTGTCCGCAGCGCGCGCTGCGCGAACGCCTTCAAGTCAGTGCCCTTCAAGTCAGCGCTCCGAGCCGGTCGGAGAGCTGTGCTTCGCTGGTCTCCGCCGCCTGCACGATGTCGAGCAGCCGGCCGCGATGCATCAGCGCGATGCGGTTGCAGTGCGCCAGCAGTTCGGGCACGTCGTCGGAGATCATCAGCACGCCCAGCCCGCGCTCGCGTGCGAGGTCGCGTATCTTGCGGTGTATGCCGGCCTTGGAGCCGACATCGACGCCGACGGTGGGTCCATTCAGGATCAGCAGCGACGGGTTGCGCATCAGCCAGCGACCGATCACCACGCGCTGCTGGTTGCCGCCCGAAAGCTGCAACACCGGGCGCGCACCGGTGGGCGTCGCAATCGCCATGTCGCGCAGCATCCCGGCCGCCTCCGCTTCGGCACGGCGGCCGCTGATCACCCCATACCGGCTCAAGGCGCCATACGAGGTCGCGAGCAGGTTGCGGTCGATGCTCTGCGGCATGAACAGCCCCTCGGTGAGGCGGTCCTCCGGCACGTAGGCAATGCCGTTCGCGATCGCGTGCTGCGGGTTGGCGAGCCGCACCGGACGGCCATGCAGGCTGATGCTGCCGCGATAGGTCGGGCGCATGCCGAACAGCGCAAGCGCCAGCTCGGTGCGTCCGGAGCCGAGCAGCCCGGACACGCCGACGATCTCGCCCGGCATGATGGCGACGCTGACATCCTCCAGCTCGCCCTCGACGGTAAGATGCTCTATCGCGAGGGCGGGCGTGCTGCCCCGCGCGCTCGGCTCCCAGCGATACGGCTCCTCGGCGATGTCGGAGCCGGTCATCGCACGCGTGATGGCGGCCTCGTCGTAATCCGCGATCGGGCCCGCGGCGACCACCTCGCCGTTACGAATGACGGTCAGGCGCTCGCTGATGTCGAGCATCTCGCGCATCTTGTGGCTGACGAACAGCACCGCGATGCCGCGCGCCTGGATGTCGCGCACCACCATGAACAGGCGCTCGACCTCGCGGCCGGTAAGCGCCGTGGTGGGTTCGTCCATGATCAGCAGGCGCGGATCGGCCATCAGGGCGCGCGCGATCGCGACCAGTTGCCGCCCCGAGGTCGGCAGGCTGTCGACGTTGGCGTCGAGATCGAGTTCCACCCCGAGACGGCCCACCGCGGTTCGGGCATGCTCGCGCATGCGTCGCCAGTTGACGATGCGTCGCCGGTCGTGAAGTTCGCTGCCGAGAGCTAGATTTTCCGCGACCGTCAGGTTCCCGAACAGTGAGAAGTCCTGGTAGATCACCTGCAAGCCGTGCGCGATCGCCTCGCGCGGGGTGAGGCCGGCGACGGTCGTGCCGTCGATCTCGATCTTGCCCGCGTCCGGCCGGTTCACGCCCGAGATGATCTTGATCAGGGTGGACTTGCCGGACCCGTTCTCGCCGGCGAGGCAGTGGATCTCGCCGGGCGCGATCTCGAGCGAGACGTCGCGCAGGGCCTGGACGCCGGCAAAGTTCTTGCTGACGTTCCTCAGCGCAAGCAAGGGCTGTGGCATGGGGACCCCGGGAGCCGGACCTAGAAGTCGTACTGGCCCATGTTTTCCTTGGTGACGCCGACCCAGCCCTGCCCGAACAGCACGTTGGCACGCTGCGGATCGCTCGCCTTGAGGTCGGTATAGCCGGTGAGCCCGATATTCAGTCCGGCCTTGATCGGCTGCTTGGTCAGCGCCAGCACGGCCAGGATGTTCATGGCGTAGCCGGCCACCGCCGGGTCCCAGAACTGGATGTATTCGATGTCGCCATCCTTGAGATACTGACCCGCCACCGACACCAGGCCGGTGCCGGAGAAGAACAACTTGCCCTTCAGGCCGCGTTCGGCAATCAGGCGGCCGGCCCCGGCCGAAGTCGGCATCGGCGCGCCCAAAATGCCGGTGAGGTCGGGATAGGTGGTGAGGATTTCCTTGAGCTTGTTGTAGTCGGTGGTGGCGTCGTCATAGGTCTCGATGCGCTTGGTCACCTGCTGCATCTTCGGGGAATGCTGCTGCTGGTAAGCGACGCCGCCATCGATCCACTCGTTCTGCGACTGCGAAGTCAGGCTGCCGACGGTTGCGATATACTTGCCCTGCTCGCCCATCTGCCTGGCCAGCACCTGCATCAGCTTGGCGCCATAGGCGTGGTTGTCGAACGCCTCGACGTCGTAGTCGGTGGCCTGCAGGTTGGAGGCCTCGTGCGAGATCACCACGATGCCGCGGTCGCGCGCCTTCTGCAGTACCGGCTCGACCGCCTCGACCGAGAACGGCACGATGCAGATGGAGTCGACACCCTGGCCGATCAGCGTCTCGACAATCTGCACCTGGGCGGCGGCGTCGGCCTGGCTCGGCCCGACCATCCAGGTGTCGTGTCCGTTATCGGCGCCGAACTGCTTCACGCCGACACGCATGCGGTCGAACCAGGCGATGCCGTCCACCTTCACCACGGTGGCGATCGAATATTTCTTGGTGGCTTTAGCGGTGATCGTCTTCGGCACGCCGGCGGTGGCGACCGCCGGAGTATCGGCCCAGGCGGTGCGCGGCACGATCCAGCCGGCGGCAAGCGTGGCTGCGGTCAGGCTGGAGAACTGGCGGCGGCTGAACTCGTTCATGATACGTCTCCGGGTTGTCTCGAGCGCGGCTTCTGTGTCCGCGCGGGGTGAGTGTGGAGCTAGAGCATCATCCGATCCACCTGCTACTCGCTCGGATAAAGCTCTAGTAGCCGGACGCGTCGCCGGCAGGCGCCTCGCTGATGATCGCAATGCCGGCACTGGTGCCGAGACGCGTGGCGCCCGCTTCTACCATGGCACGCGCCACCTCCAGCGTGCGTATCCCGCCCGAAGCCTTGACGCCCATCTCGGGTCCGACCTCGGCGCGCATCAGCGCCACGTCCGCCAGAGTGGCTCCGCTGGTCGAGAATCCTGTCGAGGTCTTGACGAAACCCGCTCCCGCCGCCTTGGCGAGCCGGCAGGCGGTGCGCTTCTCGTCGTCGTTGAGCAGGCAGGTCTCGATGATCACCTTGAGCACCGCGCCGCGGCAGGCCTCGCGGACGGCCGCGATGTCGGCGCCGACCTGCTCGTTGCGGCCGTCCTTCAGGGCCCCGATATCGATCACCATGTCGATCTCGGCAGCACCGTCCGCGACGGCCGCTGCTGCCTCGGCGGTCTTGATCCGGCTGGTGCTGGTGCCGAGCGGGAAGCCGATCACCGAGCAGGTGCGCACCGCGCTGCCGGCCAGTCTGGTGGCGACGGTCCTGACCTGCACCGGGTTCACGCAGACCGACCTGAAGCCGTGCCGGAGCGCCTGCTCGCAATAGCTCTCAACCTGCGCGGTGGTGGCGTCCGGCTTGAGGATCGTATGGTCGATCAGGCCGGCGAGGCTCTTCGGATCGAACTGTTCCGGCATCTTGGTCATCTCCCGGCCGACCGCGCCACGCCCGGCTTGTTACGATCCTCACATATGGTAGAAACCTCACATTGGCAAGGGCGGGAAGGTGGCGGGTTTGGCAGATGGCATCGGCATCCGGCGCCGTCGGGATCGGCTGGACGAGCTGACAGCGCTGGTTGCCGAGCGCGGCTCGGTGCGGCTCGCCGAGGCGGCGCAGCTGCTCGGCGTTTCCGCCATGACGGTGCGGCGCGACCTCGCGGTCTCCGGGAGCGAAGTCGAGCTGCTCGGTGGCCATGTGATCGCGACCTCCGCCGCCGCGCGTTCGCGCTACCGGCTGGAGGACGAGACCGACAGTCATGCGCAGGCGAAACGCCTGGCCGGGGAACATGCGGCACGGCTGGTGGCGCGCGGCGACACGATCTTTATCGATTGCGGCACCACGATGCCGCACCTGGCGGCGGCTCTGCCGAAGGATTCCGATCTCACCATCGTCTGCTACGCGCTGAACATCGCGGCCGTGGCGGCGCGGCTCGACGGTGCGAGGCTCTACCTGCTGGGCGGCCTGTTCCATGCGTCGTCCGCGACCTTCACCTCGGATGACGCGCTGCGTGCCCTGCAGCGGATCGGCATCAACAAGGCGTTCATCTCGGCGGGCGGTCTCGATGGCCGCAACGGCGCCACCTGCTCGAACTTCAACGAGGCGCCGGTGAAGCGTGCGGTGATCGCTCAGGCGCAGCACAGCATCCTGGTGATCGACAGCAGCAAGCTCGGGCAGGTGAAACCGGTGCATTTCGCCGCCGCAGCGGAGTTCGGGAAGATCGTGACCGAGACCGGAACGTTGCCGCGTGGCTAGCGCGATGTCCGGGCCGCGGCCTCGCCTCGCCCGCCCTCGCAGGTGATCCGGTACAGGGCGCCGGCGGCGTTGTCCGAGGACCAGCAGGGAGCCGTCCCGATGCGGCTGCACAACGACGAGTCGGCTGCGCGAGGCTTGCCCGGACATCGGCCAGCTAGCGCGAACAGCGTCGGTTCGGCCGCCTTGCCTTCGGACTTCAGCCTGGTGAACATGATAAGCAGGCCAGGTTGCCGCGGCTGGTCTCGCGGCTGCTCCTGGATACCGAAGATGCCGCCGCGATATCGCACCGGAACCATCGTGCCGTTTTAGAACGACAACCCGGCGACGATCGACCGGGTGACGGCCTGATCGTCGTGTGGCCGGAGATGCTGGCCGACCCGGGTGACGCGACGAAGCTCGCCGGGGACGTCGTCGGTGAACCAGAGCGTGCGGCTGCACGGTTCGAAATCCAGTCCGAGCGCATGCGCGCGCGGTGCGTAGAGCGCGCACCCGGTGCCGTCGAACCCGATGCGCTCGATCGCATCGCCCGCGAGTAGAGCCTGTCGTCGGGACCGACCCGGCAGGCATGCAAAACCTGGTCGGCGGATCTGCCGTGCGGGACCGGCGGGCGTTGCCGCACGACGTCGTGTTCCTCCGCGTCGGCGCCATCCACCGGATCGAAGCCCATGACCCGGTCCGGCTCGACGACGAACATCGTGCCGTCGGCGGCAAAGCAGACGCCGCCCGGGTGGTCGAAGCCGGCTGCGGTGCGAAGGCGGCGACCCTGGACACCTTGCCGTGCCCGTTGCCGGACAGCTCCCAGACCGTATTGCCGCCGGTGCCGACGAAGACGTCCTTGCTGGTCGGATCGACCGCGATCGCGAGCGCATCCGGCACCAGGGCGTAGAGCGCGATGTGAAAGCCCGGCGGCAGTTCGACGCTCCGGAGCATCGCCGATGCGTCCCGGCTGTCATCCCCGCCATGCGGAACGGTCGTCGCAAGCGCCTCCTGCCCGGGAGCGGCAGCACAAAGAAGAAGCGCCGCGAGGCCGCCGGCTACGGTTCTTTTCACCGGTGGACGTAGGACATCCGGCTCGCCTATCCCTGCGCTACCAGCAGGTCGGCGATCTCCTGGTCCTGGACAGGCAAGAGCCCGCTGATGCCGACGCCGCCGGCGACACTCCCGCCCGCGGCAACGACCGCGCTGCCGCCAGGCATGCCGGTCAGGCGCGTATCGCAGAAATAGCTGGCCGGCATGTTCTCGCTTAGCATGCGGGCATGGAACGCGGCGGTGGTCGTGCCCAGCCTGGCCGCGCTGTAGGCCTTGTTCTGCGACAACTCGACGCTGCGCGCCGGCGCGCCGTCCATGCGCAGGAAGGCCAACAGCAGGCCGCGCTCGTCGCAGATGGCGACACAGATCGGCTTGCCGAACCGGGCCGCCGCCTCGATCGCGCGGTGGGCGAGGATCTGCGCGTGTTCGAGATCCATTTTAATTGCCTCCGATAACGGTGCCGTATCCAGGACCGCCGTTGTGCCACATGCCGCATCCTGTCGGCGAGGTGGCGGCAAGGAATTGTTAATGCTTGCGGCGCAGGATGGCGGTGGCGGGTGAGGCGGGCGAGGGTTGCGTGGTCAAGGCTGGACAAACTGCCGCGCCGCAGCCTGCGTCGGCCTTGATCGACAGCCGGTTCTCGGTGCTGCCGAACAAGCCCGCCGGCCTCTTCGGCGGTGTGCCGGCCTTTGTCGCCGAGGACCGCCGCGGCCAGTTCGCGGACATCGTCGCGCTGCAGGTGCAGCGTGGTGCGCCATCCCGCGCGCGCCTCGCCAACTATATCCCGGTGCGGCACGAGAGCCTGCTGTCGCCGATCGCGCATGGCAGCCTCGGGAGCGACACCTGGATCATCGCGCAGATGCCGCCGGGAGCTTCACTCGCCTCGCTCGTCACGCCCTGGACCGGCAATGCGTTGCTGACGCACGTCCTGCGCCCGGCGGCCGCCGCTCTCGAGCGGTTGCACATGGTGGGGCTGACCCACCGCGCCATCAGGCCGGACAATGTCTACCTGGCGCCGGCCGGCCGGGCCATCGTCCTCGGTCCCGGTTGGGCGGCGCCGCCGGCGATGCACCAGCCGGCGGCGTTCGAGGCGCCGGAGAGCCTGGTCTGCGCTCCGAACGCGCGCGGGCAGGGCAGCTACGCCGACGATGTCTATGCGCTCGGGGTGTTGCTGCTCGCGTTGTGGCGGCGGCGCATGCCCCTCGATGGGGTGTCTGGGCAGGACGTGCTGCGACGCAAGCTGGAGCTGGGCAGCTTTGCAGCCCTCATCGAGGATGCGCGCCTGCCGCAGGGGTTCCAGGAGATCCTGCGCGCCATGCTGGCCGAGCAGCCGGCGGCCCGCCCGACTGCGGCCTCGCTGACCAGCCTAGATGGCATCCACGAGCGCCGGGTGATCCGGCGCACCATGCTGCGCGCCAGCCGGCCGATTGCCGTCCAGGAGCGCATAGCCTGGAACTGCCGCAGCCTCGCGCTGGCGGCCGCCGAACAGCCGGCGGCCGCACTCGCCCTGCTCAGGCAGGGCCTGCTTGAGCAATGGCTCCGGCGGCATGCCGAGGACAGTGTCCTGAGCGGCAATGTCGAGGAGCTGCGGCGGCTGGACGCGGCGGCGGAGCGGCGCACGCCGCTTGCCGACGACACCACGATGTTGCGCCTGGTGGCCCTGCTGGATCCCGAGGCACCGCTGTTCTGGCGTGGCGTCTGGCTATGGCCGGATGGGCTCGGCGCCCTGCTCGCCGGCATGCTGGCGCAGCCGCCGCTGATCGAGCGGCGTGCGGCGGCTTTGCTCGTCGAGGCGATGCTGGCGCGCGAGATGGTGGCGCGCTGGCTGTCGCTGCAGATGGACCGGCCGCACCATCTGCTCGCCGCCATCCCGTCGCGCCTCGCGCGCGAGGCGCAGGTGCTCGATGCCGATGATCTGTGCCTGCTCGCCCTCTACATGCTCAACCCGCTGCTGCCCTGCGCGGCGCCGCTCTGCAGCAAGGTCGCGGCCGCCACCTCGGCCGAGGTGATCCTGGTCCTCGAGGCGGCGGCCCCGGCCGTCCCGTTGGGTCCTGCGGTCGCAACGCCGGGTTCGGTGCGCCCGCTGCTGGATGCCGAGATGTCCGCCTTCCTGGCAGCACGCGCCGACGATGCGGGACAGGAGACGCGGAGCCAGGCGGCGGCCGGTCCGGAGCTTCGCGACCTGGTTGCACTGGCGCGCTGCCAACGCCAGACCGGATGCGGCCCGCTGCCGCGCCTCGCGACCAGCCTGCTGTCCGCCACCCTGCCGACCTTGCAGGACTGGCCCGGCGCCAGCCGGCGGGAGCGCAGGACGCAGTTGCTGCGGGCGGCGTGCGTCCAGGGCGACCTGCAGGCGATGCTGGACCTCGTGATCGACCAGTCCGAACGCGAGCATGACGGCGCCGCACGCGAGCAGGCCGTCCAGCAGGCGATCCTGCTCAGTCAGACCCTGAACGACGAGGCTGCAGCCGCGCCGCAGCGGCAGGCGGCGTCGCGAAAGGCCGCTCAGGATACCGCCTCCGCCAGCGGCCTGGTCTGCATCATGGGTATGCTGCTGTTCGAGATGCTGGCCTGATCGATGCCTGATCGAGACAGATGAGCCGCAAAGCGAAGCCGGCGAAGAAGCCGCACAAGGCCTCCGGCTGGCGCTGGTGGCAGGGCATGGCGGCAGGAGTCGTGCTTGCGGTCTCGCCGGGAGCAGCCCTGCTGCTGCTGGTCCTGGGAGCGCCGATCATCCTGTCGATGGCGGGAGAGGATGCGCCGGGGCGACCTCTTACCCGCACCGTCGCGCTGTTCACCGCTGCGGGGTCAGTCGAGACCCTGCGGCTGTTCCTGATGGGTCCGCACGACCTCGCGTCCACCCTGGAGCTGCTGCCTCGTCTCGGCGGCCTGCCGCTCGCCTGGACCGCGGCGGCGACAGGCTGGTTTGCAAACGAAGCGGCCTGCATCACCGCGCGCTGGATCACCGAGCTGCGGGTTGCGCGGCGTCAGCGCTTCATCGAGGGCGAACTTGCGGCGCTCAAGGCGGAATGGAGCCTGCCGGAGGGTTGACGATGCAGGACGCATGAGCAACGCCGCCCCGGGAGCCGGGGCGGCGTTGCTTCATACTCATGGTCATGCCGCTGCCAAGCCGAACGCTGCCTGGACCTGTCAGGCGGCCTGGTCCGACATCCTACGGGTCGTGACCTGGGTCTTCATCGCCTTTTGCAGCTTCTCGAACGCCCTGACCTCGATCTGCCGCACCCGCTCGCGCGAGATGTTGTAGACCTGCGACAGGTCTTCGAGGGTCGCGGGCTCCTCGTTGAGACGGCGCTCGATCAGGATATGGCGCTCCCGCTCGTTCAGGGTCCGCAGCGCTTCGCCAAGCAGGGCCTTGCGACCGGAGAACTCCTCGTGCTCGGCCAGCACCTGCTCTTGGCTATCGCCCTCGTCGACCAGCCAGTCCTGCCATTCGCCTTCGCTGTCGGCGCGCACCGGTGCATTCAGGCTGTGATCCGGCGCCGCCAGGCGACGGTTCATGTTGACCACGTCCTGCTCGGAGACTGAGAGGGAGCGGGCGATCTGCCCGACCTGCTCAGGACGCAAATCGCCGTCCTCGATCGCCTGCATCTGGCCCTTGAGGCGACGCAGGTTGAAGAACAGCTTCTTCTGGGCGGCGGTGGTGCCCATCTTCACCAGCGACCAGCTATGCAGAATATATTCCTGGATCGCGGCGCGAATCCACCACATCGCGTAGGTCGCAAGCCGGAAACCGCGCTCTGGATCGAAGCGCTTGACCGCCTGCATCATCCCGACATTGCCTTCGCTGATCAATTCGCTGATCGGCAGGCCATAGCCGCGATAGCCCATTGCAATCTTGGCAACGAGTCGCAGATGAGAAGTGACGAGTTTGTGCGCGGCGGCGGTGTCTTCATGATCGCGCCACCTCTTGGAAAGAGCCAGCTCCTCCTCGGGAGCCAGCATTGGGAACTTGCGGATATCCTGGAGGTAGCGAGAGAGATTTCCCTCGGGACCCAGGTTGAGGACGGCAGAGGCCACGGTTAGGCTCCTTTCGTCTGGTTGGACGCGAACCGGTGATGCCCATACGGCGCATCAGGCGGCCAGTTTCGCGATCAATCAGCATGGGCGCAGGTAAGGACTTCACGTCCCTGAGACCTCTTCCGTAGCGGCAAACAGATCGCAGGACGTCCAGACCGGCGGGGCGCCCGCTCGTCGGAATGTCCGGGTTGATACAGGACCGCTCAGGTCCTGTCAAGAACAAGACACTAATCGGTTCTTGAATTTGCTGTAATCTGCGCCACAAGGGCGTGGAAATCGGGCGGTGGTTCGCTGCTGAACCGCATCGCATCTCCGGTCGCCGGGTGGGTGAAGCCGAGGGTCCGGGCGTGCAGCGCCTGGCGCGTGAAGCCGAGGGCCGCGCGTTTCGTAGCATCGGCCAGCAGGCGGGCCGCGCTCGGCGTTCGGCGCAGATAGACCGGGTCGCCGAGCAACGGGTGGCCCTGGTGCGACAGATGCACCCTGATCTGGTGGGTGCGCCCGGTCGCCAGCCGGCACTCGACCAGGCTCACCGCGCCGTGCAGCACCTCGAGGGTGTGGTAGTGCGTCAGCGCCCACTTGCCGCCGCGCGACACGACCGACATCCGCTTGCGATCGCGCGGATCCCGGCCGATCGCGCTCTCGATCGCGCCCGAGGATGGCGTGAGGATGCCCCAGCACAGGCCCAGGTAGCTGCGCTCGATCCTGCGTGCCGCGAAATCGGCCGACAGCGCTGCCAGCGCCGCCTCGGTCTTGGCCACCACCATCAGCCCGGAGGTGTGCTTGTCCAGTCGGTGCACGATGCCCGGGCGCCGCTCGCCGCCGATCCCGGGAAGATCCTCGCCGCAATGCCCGATCAGGCCATTCACGAGCGTGCCCCCCTGGTTCCCGGGCGCCGGATGGACGACCAGTCCGGCCGGCTTGTCGAGCACGATGAGGCTGTCATCCTCGTGCAGGATCGAGAGCGCGATGGCCTCGCCCTGCGGTCGGGCAGCGACGGCGGGCGGAAACTCGACGCTGTAGAGCTGACCCGGGCGCACCGGGTCCGAGGCGTCCCGCAGGACGATGCCGTCGCGCCGGACGCTCCCCGCCTGCATCAGGGCCTTGACCCGCGACCGCGAAGCCGTGCCGATGGCGTCCGCCAGGAACCGGTCGGTGCGCTGGCCCGCCTGTTCCGCGGTGGCGATCAGGCTGAACGGGACGACAGCGGCGACGGGGTTCTCCACCATGGAGGGTGCATAGCGAACCGGCGCCGGTGTCACCAGGGCAACCGGGCCCGGGTCGGAGAGGAAGGATGCGGATGGGTGGATTGAAAGCCTTGATCGCTGCGGTCGTCGTGATGGCCCTGCTGATCGCGGCAGGCACGGCGATCCTGGTCGCTACCGTGATCAAGCGCCTGGTGCATGCGCCGGCCACGCTGGCAGCCTCCAGCGCCCGCCTGCCGCCGGTGACGGCGTCGCTCGACCAGCCGGCGGGGACCCGGATCGCGGGGGCGGTCAGACAGTCGGACAGCAGCCTGGCCTTGTTGTTGAGCGGCGGCGGCCGGCCGGATCGGGTCGTGGTGTGGGACGAATTGACCGGGCGGATCGCCGCCCGTGCCGATCTCGATCAGTGATGGCGAGCCGCGCAAACCCGGCCCTTGCGCCGGTCGACAGGCTGCCGTATTGGCACGCCCGGCCACGTCCTGTTCGTCTAGAGGCCTAGGACACCGCCCTCTCACGGCGGTAACAGGGGTTCGAATCCCCTACGGGACGCCATTGAAATCGCTGCGAAATACGGTTTTCCACAGCCACGTGTTTAGGTCCACAAGGACCACTACAGATCCAGGGCCGAAGCGACGGACCTGAGATAGGTCGGGTCGAACTTGCGGTAGACCTTGCGCAGCGTCTTCGGGTCCGTGGCCAGCCAGTCCGCCGCTTGGTCGATCGGGATCTTGTCCATCGCGAACCAGGACGCCACCGAGTGCTTGAGATGGTGTGGCGTTGGCGCCCACGTCAAGCCGGCACGGATGCAAAGCCGCTTGAAGGACCAGCGCAAGCCGGTCGGCACTGGGCCGCCGCCATACTCCACTACGTAGCTCGATTGCGCAGCCTCATGCGCTCGCTCCAGGTGGGGCAGGAGCGTCGCGTTGATCGGCACCTGGGACCGGCGCTTGCTGGTCAGCCGGCGTCCCGGTTCTTGGAAGTCCACCATCCTAGTGTTGAAGTTCACCCGGTCCCAAGTCAGCGACAGGATCGAGCTTTTGCGGGCGCCAGTGGTGACCGCCAGTGCGACGAACAGCTGCACATGCGGACTGGTCTCGGCCGCCGCGATGAGCCGGCGCGCTTCGTCCTTGGTCAGATACCGGTCACGAGGGGCAGAGTCCTGTGGCGGGTGCAAGACAGGCGGTTTGACGAGGTAGTCGTCTTTCCACGCCTGCCGGAGCGCCGCGCGCAGCACATTGAACTCGCGACGCAGGGTGCCAGTCGAAACCGGCTTGGCGACGTGTTTGCTCGGGTCACCGCGGCCGCGATGACGGGTGACGCGCTGCGACGCATACCGATCCCACTGCGCCTGGTTAACCTGGTCGACGCGCAGATGGCCAAGTCCTATCCGCAGCGCCGTAGCCGCCTCTTGAAGGCGGTCCATTGCTTCCACTTTGCCGGTGCGGGCTACGATGTAGCGGTCAAGCGCTTCGTCGACCGAGAGCTTGAGCGGCCGACGCTCTAGCTCGAGCTCGAAATCCGCGAGGGCTTGTCGAGCGCGGCTTTCAACCGCTGTCCCCGTCGAAAGGCGGTGACGCTGCCCTCGCTCCCACCAGACGATAGACCAAGATCCCCGTCGCTTCTCAAGGTGAGGCTGGTCGATCCTTTTGCGAGGCATAGGTCTTTGTCCAAGAACTCTTGCAGATGTTCCGGCGCGATGCGCGTGCATCCTTTCCGGCGGTAGCAAGTGAGCTCGCCCTTGCGGATCGCGCGGCGCAAGGTCTCCGGGTGCATGCCGATGAGCTCGGCGGCGGCGCTGACGGTCATCAAGCGCGGGCGCGGTCGTTCCAGCGTGGCGTTCACAGCCGCACCTCCAGAGCCGCCAGCGGATGCCCGACCGGCAGCGGCAACGGCCCTGCCTCCCGACGCTCCGGTGCCAGCCCGTCTCCGAACTCACGGCGCACCTGGTCGCTCTTCAGCAGCGTGGAGATCGACCAGCGCGAGATTCCCAACCCCTCCGAGATTCGCTCCAGCGACAAGCCCGACAGACGCAGCGCGTTGATGCGCTCAATCAGCGTGCCGTCGGTCATCGCGAAAGATCCACCCAGTGCTGATGCTGATACTCGGCCGGCAGCGAGATCCCACCGTTGCGGCGCTGGTGGGTGACCTGGCGGCGCCGCTCGGCGCGGTCATACCACCTGATCAGCAGCGCCAACGGCACGGCGACGAGCAAGGCCAGCGCGATCCAGGCACCGACGATGGCGAGGCCGAAGATCTCGTACCAGTTCACGCGCGCAACTCCTCAGCGTCCAGCTCCGCCTTCCCATCGTCGGTGAGCCAAAACCGGCCGGTTCCGTCGCCGGTCTCGGCGCACCAGTCCTGCCGAAAACACGCTACGGCCACCCGCCGGTCGTAGATCGTGATGGGCCGCGTCGGTCCGTAGTTGCGCAGGTCGTCAAGCCAGGAGCGCTCGTCGCGTGTCATGGCTCGGCCAGTGCGTGCTGATGCTCCAGCTCGGCGACGAAACGCACGAGCCGCTCGCGCGTGTCGTCATGCAGGCGTTGCTGGATCCCGCGCGCCATGTTGTTCAGCGTGGTCGACGGTAGCCCGCTTTGCACCGCCAACACGTGATAGGGGGCGGCCGTCGAGGCGAGCACCTTGCGGGTGTAGGACAGCAACCGCTTGTCCGACATACGGATGAGCTTCACACGCAGTGTGGCCAACGCCCTGTTGTGTCGACGCTTGTATTCGGCGTCGGCAATCCCGGCGAAAGTCTGCTCGCTCATGGTAGCACCTCGACTAGCGCCAGCACGACGAGCGACATGAACGCCGCAAAATACAGCAGGCGCGTGCCGATCTCCTCGTCGCTCATCTCGGGACCGTCGTCATCGTCGGGAATCACAGCAACCCTCCCGTGCCGGTGAGCATGATGACGCCGCACGCGAGCATCGCGACGGCCGCCATGTAGGTGAGGGCGGCGGTCATGCGAGCATCGCCCGGTCCTCAGCCATATCGAACAGGCTGGCGGCGCTGTCGGATGCCGCGCCGAGGTTCCGACAAGCAGTGCGCCAGTAGGATTCCTTAAGCTCGATGCCGACAAACTTCCGCTTCAGTCGGAGCGAGACAAATCCTTCGGAGCCAACGCCCAGGAACGGCGACAGCACCACGTCACCCGGGTTGCTCCACATGGTGACAGCACGCTCAATCAGGTCGAGCTGAAGCGGGCAGGCGTGCCGTTCATCGGCCGCGTCGCGAGCAATTGCTACGTTCAGGGTATTGCTCTGGCGGATGTCCATCCAGACTGGGGACGCCCACTTCTGCCACGTCGCCACGGGCAGATCCTGCGGGCGATGGCTGACCGGATCCTCGTTCACGCCGGGCGCCCTGAACACCAGCAGGTAGTCCGCCATGCCCTGACGCGACATCGCGCTGTCCTTGAGCAGCTGCTTGTGCAGCAACCCGAGCGCCTTGGTCCGGGTCATCTCGATGACCGGGCATTTCCATATTGTCACTCGGCTGTGCAACACGAAGCCGGCCGCTTCGTGCACCCGCACCAGGTCACCCGAGAAGTCCCGGATGCCGATGATGCCGTCCTTCCACTTGGTGAATGGCAAGTCGGAGCAATGCACCGCAACCAGCCGGCCGGGCTTGATGACGCGGGCGAGTTCCTCGGTGATGAAGCGGTAGTGCTCCAGGAACTCGTCGTGACTGGCGGCATTGCCGAGGTCGGCGATGCTGTCCGAGTAGGTGAACAAGCTCGAGAACGGCGGCGAGAAGATCGAGAACCCGACGCTGTGATCAGGCATCTGCGGCAGCACGTCGCAGCTGTCGCCGTGGTA
Source organism: uncultured Lichenicoccus sp. (assembly GCA_963693035.2). Taxonomy (GTDB): domain Bacteria; phylum Pseudomonadota; class Alphaproteobacteria; order Acetobacterales; family Acetobacteraceae; genus Lichenicoccus. The sequence goes on along the minus strand of CAXMMQ010000007.1, from coordinate 266,657 downwards.
GGCGATCCAGTCGTCGCCCTGAGCGTGGTTCAGGCAGCGGATAGCCATGCAGGCAAGCTCCCGGTGTGGGTGGGGTTGTAGGCAATCTTGGTGGCGCTGGCCTGGCCGACATTGCGTCGCTGTGCGTCCCGCATCGCGGCCTTCATGATTGCGTGGCTTTCCGACTTGCGATTGAGCACGCGGCCGATCTGGTCCTCACCCTCGGCCACGATCAGGTGCACCTGCAGGTTCCGGGTCTGCCCGAACCGCCAGCACCGGCGGACGGCCTGATACCAGCTTTCGTAGGAGAAGCTGCGGCCGACAAAAGCCATCCGAGCGCAGAACTGGAAGTTGAGACCGGCGCCAGCAATGCTCGGTTTGGTGCAGATCCCACGGACGGCCTGGGTGGCGAACTGCTCCAGCGCGTCTTCCTTGCGATCGGCCTGCATCGAGCCTCGGACATCGACAAAGTCATCCGGCAGGCGTTTCAGCAACGCGTCCGCCTCGCCGTCGGTATCGCACCACACGACCCAGGCCTCGTCTGGCTCCGCGCGCACGATCCGGGCGACGGCCTCGGCTCGGGCGTCGGCGGTCTGGCGCTTGACGTCGAAGATGCCGGTCGCCGAGGTGTTGAAGCCGAACAGGCCGTCGGTCGGGGCGATGCCGGCGTCGGTCTTGTGCCGGATGATCTGCATCTCCGGCAACACGAAGGCGGCGCCGTCGAAGCCGAGATCCTCGGGTCGTTCGGCCATGACGGCCCACGAGGCGCACCAGTCCCAGAAGGCGGTGACCGCGTGCTTCTTCAAGCGCCAGGTCTGCGACGCCTCGGAGGTGTCATTGATGAACCAGCGCGCCAGCATTTCGGCCCGGGTCATGACGCCCAGGAACTCGGCGTGCGTGCCGAGCTCGACATGGTCATTCGGGGCTGGTGTTGCGGTCGCCGCCAGCCGGTAGGGGGTGTCGGCGAACGCGCTGATCAGCGCCCGGGTGGTTTTGCCGTCGAACGCCTTGAGCACGCTGCTCTCGTCGAGCACGATGGCGCCAAAGGCGGAGACGTCGATCCGGTCGAGCCGGTCGTAGTTGCAGATCGCGATCGGCGCCGTGAGGTCGGTCTGCTCGCGAATAACCTGCGCCGGATAGCCGAACCGCTTCGCCTCGCGTTCCATCTGGCGGGCCACCGCCAGTGGCGTCAGGATCACCGACGGCTTGCCAGTGCGCTCGGCGCACTGAGCCGCAAACTCCAGCTCGATCGTGGTCTTGCCGAGGCCGGTGTCCAGGAACAGCGCCGAGCGGCCGCGCCGGATGCACGCCTCTGCGGCGAATGCGCGGAAGCCGTCCAGGCAAGGGCGCAACGCCTCCGGCTTAAAGCCTACCGCGCCGGCCTTCGGGACGCGGCTGGCCAGAAATTCGGTGTAGCGCGGGCCGAGGTTGTTTGCGGTCTCCATCAGGCAGGCATGCTCTCGTCGGCCATCTCGCCATAGTCCGGCTCGCTCACCTCGAACCGGCCCAGCGCGTCGGCCAGCAAGTCGGTGACGCTGATGTGCACGTCCTCGGCAATCGGGCGGCCGGCGGCCTTGGCGCGCTCCATGGTCACCATCCACTGGGTGCCGAGCTTAGTCACGCACTCTGCGTCGGTGCAGGCCGCAACCTTGCGTTGGATGATGGCAACGTGGTCGACCGGCTGCGGCGCGGCAGTTGCAGCTGGTGGTGCTGCTGCTGGCTCAGCGGTGCTCTGGATGGTAACGCCGCGGAAGTCGTCGCGCGGCGTGTCAGCGGCCTCCTCGGCGCTGATCAGGCCGCGCAGCACGTCAGGGAATGCGTCTCTGCATGCGAAACCGCGCGCACGCATCTGAAGCATTCGATCGGGATACTGTTTCCAAGGCCCTTGCTTGTCCCACAGGCCGGCCCTCCTGGCGTCAGCTACAGAAAATGTGCGGACCACATCGCTGCTGCCTGCCCGCTTAACTATGCAGGTGGCAACACGCGCTTCGCCTTCGCCTGTCAGTGTCTCGGCGACGTCTTTGCAGCGCTGGTCCTTTCGGACGAGGCCTAACAAAGCGTCACCCCAGACTGCAGGTCGTCCCTGGATAACCGCGATGTTCTGAATGGCCTGCATCGGCGATAGGCCGAGCTCGCTCCCCATCTGGACCGCCAGCATGATGTTGGCCGGCTTGCCCTTGTAGTTGGGCGGCATGAGGTCCGAGCTCGCCGCCATCTCGGCAAAACGCACCAGTTCCTGGAACGTCTGCGGTTGCAGGACCGGCACGATGCCGGAGTTCGTCGGCGCGCGGGTGGTGACGGCGTTCATGCGGATGTTCCCTTCTTCGCGGAGATCACCACCACAGGTGCCCCACCGTTTGTCAGCTCAGCGCCCTGGATGCGGTCGCCCTTGCGCAGCCGACGCGCGATCTCGGTGCGGTCCGGCCGCGGTTCCGGCGTCGTCATCAGCTCCGGATGCTGCGCCGCCAGCGCCTTCTCATCGGTGATCAGCGCGACCTGGTTGGCCTTGCGGCGGGTGATCTGGTGGTGTGCGGTTTCGAAGCCGGTAACACCGTCGCGCTCCATGCTCTCGCCGAGCCGCTCGCGCAGAACAGCCTTCGCGTGCTTGGCGGCGTCCTCGATTGCCTCCGCGGCGATGATCAGGTCGACGGTGGCGTTGTCGGGCTCCTCCGGCGTGGCACGCGCTCGACGCAGCGCCGCGACCCACTGGTCCGACGTCGCCTTGATGTGCTGCATGTGCACGGCGTCTATGACAGCCATCAGCGGCGATGTGACGAGGGTGTCGCTCATGGCACTGTCCTCACGCGGCTATGTGGCCACCGGTAGCGATGCGGCACCAGCACGCGGTCGAGCAGCAGGTCGTGCCGCGCCGACACCATCGTGGTGTAGCGATCGGCGTTCTGCACCAGGTCGAGCAGGCCCTGCCTGTGCTCGACGGTGAGATAGCTGATCGACCGGACGTAGCGCGCCAGGTTGGCGTGCACATCCGTGGTCGGCTCGAGTGGCACCGGCGGAATGCGCGGCACTGCGCTGATCGTGTTCATCGTTCTGCCCTCAGCTCGGCGCGATACTCGGCGGCCTCGGCCACCTCGGCTGCAACGGTCTCGATGACGTCGGCGAAGTGCTCGTCGAGATAGGCTTCGGCCCAGTTCTTGAGGTTCGTATCGAAGCGAACCTCGGCCGAATGGACGAAGTGCCACACCGGTCGCTGTCCCGGCTTCAGGGGCTCCAGGATCTCGACGTAGTTGAACTCGATCTCGTCGGGGTCCTCCGGCCAGCCGGGATCACCGTTGCGCTGATACATGACTGCGGGCGCGCCGGCGCGGAACACATAGTGGATCCGCAAAGCGACGCTGTCGGCGCCATCGTCGGTCTCGAGCGTGGCGTTCAGGTAGCCGCGGGTGCTCATCGGGTCTTGTCCTGTGCGGCGGCAACGGTTGCGCGGGGATAGTCGCGGCCGCCATAGGCCAGGCCGACGGTTGCCGCGGTCACGATGACGATGAGCGCGATCCGAAGCGTGCCGGCGATGATGGCGATCGCCTGTTCGTCGCTGCTGCGCGGGTCGCGCCGGTCACTGGTCATGGTTGACCACCAGCTGCAGGACCGGACGCGGTTGCGTGCTCAGGCGCACGACGCGGCCGCCGGGTGCGGGCGCCCAGCGCAGGCCGGCGATCTCGACGTCGCGCTCGGCGAGCAGGTAGCGGAGCTCGTCGATCTCGCGCTGGGCGGTGGCGAGGCGCGCGGCATACCAGTGGGCATCGCGCGGCGGGTCGAACGTCGGACGCTCGTCGTCGGTGGTGCGGAAGAGGGACATCAGACGTGCTCCTGCTTGAGGGGCGGAAGGGGGAACTGCACCGCCAGCGCATCCATGCAGAGGCGGCGGACTTCGTAGCGGCGGATGGCGTCGGCGCGGTCCGGCCCGAAGGCGCGCTGGCATTCGTCGCAGTCTCGGTGGCCGCAGTCGTAGAGCGGCATCACACGCCACCGTCGGTCATGATGCCGAGCGAGGCGAAGACGGTGACCAGCTCGAGGGCGGCCAGCGACAACGCGAAGAAGATGGCGTTGCCCATCGGGTCCACGGACCACCAATGACGCTGCGCGAGCCGGGCGCGGATCGACAGGCCTGCGCCGAGGACAGCTGCGGTTGCGGCGCAGGTAATCGTGAGGGCGGGGAGGTCGATCATGACGCGTCTCCGCAGCGGACGTCATCGAGCAGCCGGCGCTGGGCGCCCTGCAGGTCGCTGATCACGTCGTGCAGTGCGTCGTCGGCGCTGGCGGTGAAGGCGTCAGCCGGGTCGATATCGGCCAGCCAGGAACGGAACTCGTTGATGCGACGAATGCGCATGGCATGCTCGGCGAGCTGCTCGGACGCATTGGGTGGAAGCAGGCGAGGCTCGTATCGAGCTGAAAAGGCTGCCTGGGAGAGGTTGTCGGGATAGTGGGACATCGGGGCTCACCGGGTTGGTGAGCCCTTTATGTGCGATAGAACCATCGCAGTCAACAGGTAATGCGATGGATTTATCGCATAAGCGGTGGCTCTTACATTTCGTCTCTCCAGCTACGGCTCGATACGATAGCTTCCCACAACCAGCCCCATGATGACCAAGTCCGGGTAGCCGGCCTGGTCGCCATCGTTTCCACCGGCTGTCACCTCCTCAGTCCTTCTGGGGAGGATGATTGGTACCTGATATTCTGGGTCAGTGCTCTGGGGCCAAAGGACGACCCGGTTGTCTTCAGTTATATCATAGGACTTTATCGTCGCCTCATACTGGTCCCCGGTTGGCGATCGTCTGACCACCACTACCCGTTCTCCCGGATGAGGGTCCCTGGCGATGTCCGCGAAACGCACGATGATGACGATAGAACCTTCGGCATAGACGCGATCCATCGACCTACCCCTGACCAGCAATCCGAACCGCTCGATGCCAGGAAAACGGGAGTCATCTGGTATGTGTATCGGGGTCCAGTCAGTGCCATCCCACTCGACGGCGTCAGTCCATAACCCAGCCTGGACTGCGCCTTTGACGTAGATTGTTTTGAGCGAGACCGGGACGAACTGGTCGGATGGCACTGAAGGTGTCGGTTCGAAGGACACGTCCAGCAGGAAACTTGGCTGCACCTTCAGCGCCCCTGCCAGCTTCGCAAGTGTCTCTGGTTTCGGAGCGTGACCGCGGTGCCGGATGTGGCGGATTGTGTTCAGGCCGACACCAGCCTTGATGCAGGCGGCGCGCTCGGACAGCCCGAGGGTCTTCAGTCGCTCGTCGATCCGAGCCAAGAGTAGTTCGAAAGCCATGCGATAATTGTGTCGCAAAGGCTTGCACTCGTCGTTCGCTATGAGTATCGTGCGCACTGCGATACTTCCATCGCGGATGAGGTGCATGGACTATCGATCTGAATTGATTGAGCTGGTCGAGAGAATGGCAGCCGCGCGCGGCCTGTCGGAAGCTCGGGTTGCGAATCTGGCAGGTCGAGACGGCCGCTTCTTCATCCGGTTGAGGGAAGGCAAAGGCTGCAAGGTCGATACGATGTACTCGACGATCCAATTCTTCTCGGACAACTGGCCACCTAACGCCGAATGGCCAGCGTCAATACACCGACCGCCGGCCGGGCGGGTCGCCGCCTGATGGCTAACCTGACCCATCACGGCTCCCGAGGGCGCACCGCGCTCTCCAGCGCGCACTCGCCAGGCTGATGCGCTGCGGCTTTCCGAGCCGCCCCGTCACCCGCTGCACACCACCTACTGCCACCCTGTCTCAAAAAGCGCCTTGGATGCCAAATCCCGGACTCTGCCTAAATTTCGATAACGTGCCTCTATTGCCTCAGGCTTGCGTGCCGGCTGGAGTGTTCACGGCATCGGCGCGTCGTCTGAACTGAGGCGGCGATGACATTCCGCACGCTCCTCACCGTCGCGCTCTATGGGGCCGCCTCCTGGGCGGTCGTGATCGGCATCGCGGTGCTGGTCGGAGGCAAGTCCTGATGCCCGGCTGGACCTGCGACGCTGATCGCCGCCTGCGTGATCTCTGGGAGCAGGGGCTCACGACCGTGCGAATCGCCGAGGCGATGGGGACCAGCAAGAACGCTGTCATCGGCCGCGCGCACAGGCTGCAGCTGGTAGGTCGCGCCAGTCCGATCAAACCGAAGGCTGTGCCGCCGCCGGTCGTTGCCAAACCCCTGCCGCACGGCGCCGACCTGACCGGACGGCGTTTCGGTACCCGGGTTGTGCTCGCGCGCGCCGAGAAGGCGCCTGGTTCGAAGCACGCATCCTGGATCACGCGATGCGGCTGCGGCCGGACCAACACGGTGCAGGCCTACGCGCTGCGGTGCAGCGAGATGTGCGGCGTCTGCAGCCGCGCGGCCAATGTGCCGGTCAATCCGCGCAGCCAGCCGAGGGCCGCGCCCACGGAGCCCGAGATCTCCGTGCCAATCCCGGTTGAGACCAACGTCGTCCAGCTGCTGGTTCCCGAGCGCTGGTTCGTGACCAGGCAGACGGCTCACGCTCCGCGGTTCCAGTTGAAGCCGAAGGCAGCCCTGACGCAAGTCGGGCCAGGTCCAGCGCCGTCCTGTCAGTATCCGCTGACCAATGGCAGGCCGTGGCGATTCTGCTCCAAGCCGTCGGTGCCGGGCAAGAGCTGGTGCCTCGCGTGCTGCGGCCGCGTCTACGTCCAGAAACGCCAGTCCAGCGAGGCTGCCGCATGACGCGGCTGATGAACTTCGACGCGATCGTCGATGAAGGCAGCCGGGCAGGTGTGCGCTTGCGGCTCTGGCGCGCGCGCAATGAGGTGTCGTCGGTCGACTTGGCGGCGCGGCTGGAGATCTCACGGGCTGCCCTGTTCCGTTACGAGAAAGGGGGCGTCGCCAAGGTCGCCACGATCCGCAAGATCGGCGACGTGGTGGGCCTGTCCTTTACCGACGTGGTGGCGCCGCTGACGGTGCAGGAACGCACCGAGGCAAAGCTGCGCTGGGGTGATGGCTCGCTGCTGAAGAATGCGATCGCGCTGCTCACCCCGCAAGCGGCAGCCTGATGCGTCACGCCGCTGCCCGTCTTGAAGTGATTGCGGCCAGCAGAAGACGGAGACCCGGCTCGTGTGACCCGTTGTCGTTTCTCTACGCGGAAGACGATGCCGTTGGTATCTCCCTGTCTGGAGGGTTTCACGCCTTCATCGACGCGGATGACATAGCGCTTGTTACCCGATGGTCGTGGCGGGCGAAGATTACGAAACCTCCCAACTTGTTTTACGCTCAACGTAAAGCGGCAGTTTTGACGCTCAGCGGCAAACTGACCAGTCTGATGCATCGCCTGATTATGGATCCTGCCGATGGTCTGGAAGTCGATCATATTGATCGCAACGGCCTGAACAACAGGCGAGCAAATCTGCGCTTGGTGACGCGGCAGCAGAACACAGCGCGTACCATCCGGGAGAATCGTACAGGTTTCCGCGGTGTAACTGAAGTTCCCAAATGTCGCCGTTTTCGGGCGTGCATTAAGGTAAATGGCCAATATCGTCACTTAGGCATGTTCCCTACGCCCGAGGATGCCGCCCGCGCTTATGATGCTGCCGCGGTGAGCTTGTTCGGCGAATTCAGCTGTTTGAACTTCCCGGTGGCCGCATGACCACCGGAGCGGCAAGCAGATTAAGAACACGATTGGACGGGGTTGCCGCCCCGTCCGTCGTGGGTGGCGGGCTGGTAACAGCCCGTAGTTCGGCCAGTATCAGTATCGCTGACTCTACTGCCTGCGCGGTCAAGGGGCGCAACGCTGTGTCCAACTGTCCATCCATTGCCTCTGCTGCTCCCCCTCTTGGTCACGCTGGTGACCATGGGACAGGGGCATCCACGAGATGTTGGAGAAGAGATCCGAAAATCCGGAGCGTGCTGACGTGACGGCCGAGGCAGCAGAAATGCACCGGTATGTGGCGGCAGCTATGGCGTCGCACGACGGTCGCGGGCAGCAGGAGGCCGTGTTCCGGGCAGCGCGGGCGCTGGGCATCTCGTCGCGGCGGGTGCTTGGCATCCTGCACGGCGAGGTCCGGCGCGTCTGGGCTGATGAGCTGGCGCGTGCCCGACGATGGCAGCGTGCCGAGCTAGATCGCGTCGCCGCGCAGTACGCGCACCAGGCAGCGCTCACGAAACTGGCTGCAGACAAATGGGATGAGGAATGGCCCGATGGTTAGCTATACGGATTGCAACGCTGCAGCAGATGTACGCTGGCATGCTCCTGCGCCGGGCACTGCGCCTTCGGGCTCGGGCTAGAGCATTTCAGGCGCAAGCTGAAGCGACCTTCGGACACTTTGAACTGAACAAGGACCGCTCTGCCGCGGCAACCCGTCAGGAAGAACAAGGATGAACGTCTCCAACTTCGTGCCTCGCGTTTGGCAGCAAGACTGCCTGCTTCAGCTCGGTCGAGCGTTCGAGCGGCAGCGGGACTATCTGGTGGTGGCGACGCCAGGTGGTGGGAAGACGAAGCTTGCGCTGTCCTTCGCGCAGTCGTTGTTGTCTAGCGGCGCGATCACGCACATCCACGTCGTGACGCCGTCGACGACGCTTCGTTTGCAGTGGAACAAGGAGGCGCGGCTGTTCGGCATCCAGCTCGTTCGCCGCAAGAACGGCTCCTTGCGCAACTATAGCTTGCCGATCGACGTCGGCGGCGTCGCCGCTACCTATCATCAGGTGGCCTCGGACGCTGACGCTCACGCCATGAATATCGAGAGCGCGCCGGATAAGTCGCTGGTCATCTTTGACGAGTGCCATCACCTGGGCGATCTGCTGGCATGGGGTGAGGCAGCAAAGCTCGCCTTCGAGAGCGCCCGTTTCCGCCTACACCTGTCTGGGACGCCGTTCCGGAACGACGGCAACGTTATCCCCTGGGTCCACTTCAGCAGAGACGGCATCGCGGTCGCAGGCGGTGATCACGGCTACACGTACAGCTACGCACAGGCGATGGAGGACGATGTCTGCCGTCCCATCGCTTTCGACTGGAAGAACCTTGAGAACACCTACATAGCTCATGGTCGCGAGTGGACCGTGGACTTCAACACGGATCTTGATGGCAAGCATGAGAGTGCTCGCCTGCGGGCCGCCCTCGACGTCAAATCTCCTCTGGTCGCTGACCTCGTAATGATGGCGGACCGAGAGATCTCAGGCATTCGATCCCGCGGCGGGCGCTTCACCGATGCCGGCGGACTTTTGGTTGCCATGAACCAGAAGCATGCACTTGAATGCGCCAAGGTGATCGAGGAGGTGACGGGCGAGGTCGCCACCGTCGTCATATCGGACAATGACACCGCCGACGATGAACTAGAGGCCTTCAGCACTGGTGTCGGCCGGTGGATCGTGGCCGTGCGCAAGATCAGCGAAGGCGTGGACATCCCACGTCTTATGGTCGGCGTCTATGCCAGCAACGTCGTCTCCACCCTGTTCTTCCGTCAGTTTGTAGGCCGCTTCGTGCGCGTCCGGCATCGCGGTGCCCGCGAAATGGCGAAGATGTTCATGCCAGGCGACGAGCGCTTCAAGACCTTGGCGGCCGAGATCTTGGACGAAGTGCGCCAGTTCATGCGCGACAAAGAGTTGACCAGGCCGGAGGTCGCCCGCGCTCTGCGTGACAGTTATGACACGGCTGGCATTGTGGTGCGGCGGTCGGTCCTTTCCGACGGCGGTATCATCATCGGTGGCTATCGCTTTACGCCAGAGGAAATCGCAGAGGCTGGGCGGTTCCGCGCGACACAGATAGAACCCGGCCAGTACACCAATGAGCAGATAGCGCTCAACCTGGCGCGCATGCGCGACGATCACGGGTTCGATGTTGGCTACACCGGCGGCCGGCAGTTTGAGATCGCGGCATGAGCGTCGTCCCCATGATGCGGTTTCCGACGCCCGAAGAGGCTGTGCTGAATACCCGCACCGAGGCTGTCAAGACCGTTTCGCAGGTGCTGCGCTACGGCTCGAGCAACCTGGACTCGCTGCCGTGGGCAATCCTACGGGCGATCAAACTCCGTGCCTGGGAGGAGTTTGAGACACCGCTGCAGACTGTCTATCGCAACAGCAGCATGGCCGAGTGGATTGTGTCTCGGCCGCCCCAGGGCCTTGGGTCGACCATCGAGCAGGTGAGGCAGCTCTTAAATGCGACCGGCCGCGCGGAAGAAGCGCTGCTCGCTTTTGATCGTGAGATGCAGCGGCCTCATGGCGGGGCGTATAATCTGACCGGCCGTAATCAACACTCCGGTGACAGCGGCGGTGTGCTCGATGATAACAATGTTATCATCGAGCAAAAGCGAGTTAGTCCGGTCGGAAATAGCGCGCAGGCCGGCATCCGTCGTCTGCGCAAAGCGGCCGAGGCTGGCGACGAACACGCGGCCGATCTGCTTGCACAGGTCATCGATCATACGTCGGAGATGTCGGTGCACCGCGCCTGCAAGGAGATGGGCTGGCGTAAAGACCAGCCTCCTCTGCGGGCGCTCCAGGCAGTCTGGCGTCGTGCCTCTCAGGACGAGCGTGAAGAGATTGCTGCTTGGATTGACGAGCAGATGTCACCGCTGCGGACCAGCAGGTTCGGATGACCGTCGCGAGTTCCTCGTTGTCGGAGGATGACGTCCACGAGGCCGTAGCCGAAACGCTTGCCGTCGCGATCGCGCCGCCTGGCACGAGGTCGCCGTCGGACGTGCTCTGGTTCAGCATCGAGCACCGGAACGCCAAGAGCGCTCGCGAAGGTGCGGCCCGGAAGCGCCGCGGTGTCGTACGCGGCATCCCGGACATTCTGGTGATGCACGGCCGCCGCTACCTGTGGGTCGAGCTTAAGCGTCCAAAGGACGGCGAGGTGAGCAAGGAGCAAAAGCGACTCCACCTGGCGATCCGGTCGATGGGTGGGGCTGTCGCCATCTGCACCAGCGCACAACAGGTGCTTGCATATCTGCATCAGGAGGGCGTGCCGATGCGGGCACGGATCGCGGCATGACAGAGATTGAGAAGCCCGAGCAGCGGGCCGACAACTGGTCCAAGTTCTGGTGGAAGGATTGGCAGAACGACCTTGCGCTCAAGAGCTGCAGCCTTGCCGCGCGCGGCCTGTGGATCGAGATGCTCGCCGTCATGCACGCGGCTGAAGTGGAAGGTCATCTGCTGATCGCCGGCCGCAAGGTGACGGTCAAGCAACTTGCGGGAATCATCAACGCGCCCGAGCGGGAGGTGACGAAGTTGCTGGTCGAGCTCGCGCGCAACGGCGTCTACAGCCTTACCGAAAGGGACGTGATCTTCAGCCGCCGCATGGTGCGCGACTCTGAGCGTCGGCAAACAGCGCGCGAATACGGCAAGAAGGGGGGCAACCCTGAGCTGACTACTCGCAGACCTAAGAAGGATAAGCCATCCGGCAACGGTGGCGATAACGGTCATGATAACGCAAAAGCAAACGGGGGGGTTAACCCTACCCTTAATCTCCAAGAAGCTAGAAGCCAGAAGCTAGAAAGAGGGAGAGATCTGGCGATCTCTCCGGCGCGCGGGGCGCGCGAGCGGAAAGCGGTGCTCGAAGCCGATATTCCCGACTGGGTTCCGATCGACGCCTGGAACGGCTGGCTCGACATGCGGCGACGGAAGCGAGCTCCAGCGACGCCCGCGGCAATCCGCCTGTCGCTTCTCGAGCTCGAGAGGTTTCGCGAGCTCGGTCACGACCCTGAGACGGTGCTCAACCAATCGACACAGCGCGGTTGGACCGGCCTGTTCGAGCCGAGATCGGACGTCAAGGCAGAGCCTGCCGGCAAGCTTGACCTCTACGCCGACCTCGCCCGGGCTCGAGGCTACGCTCAATGACCGCCCTGACCACTTTCGGCGGCAAGCCAACGTCTGCCGTTCCGGTCTACGTCGAGGCTGGCGGCGTGCTCGGCGCCACCATTCGGGCCGTGGCACGCGGTTCCAGCGTTGGGCTGATCGCCGAGCCGGTGCAGCAGGCGGCGTGGGCGCGGCTGCGGGAAATCGAGCGCCTGACCGCAGTGGCGACCGAAGACCACATGCTCGTTTGGTTGGTGAAGCTGGCCCCAGCGGTCGCGAATGCCCCGGCAACCCGGCAGGATCTGCAGGCCAAGGCGGCGGCGATCTGGGCAGAGTGCGGTTCGCTGCCGTGCGCCGTCTGGTGCGACGAGACGCGCAGCGAGTGGGTGCGCACACTACCGGCGGGCAAGTTCTGGCCGACTGCCGGCGAGTTGTTCGTGTTGCTCGGCGGGTTTGCCGGCCGCATTTTCGCCGAACGTCGCGGCTGCGAGGCTATCCTTGCGGAGGCATCGCGGCAGGCCAATCTGGAACCGCCAGCAGGGCCAAGCGACGAGGCGCGCGCGGCCGTCACCGAGATGCTGCGCTCCTGGCGCGACGAAGTCGCCGAACGCCACGAGGCCGAGCGTCAGGCCGACATTGCCGCACATTTGGCACTCGCACCGGCGGTCGTGTCGGACGAGCTGCTGCTCGCCCAGCACGAGAAGCTGGCCGATGCGGGCAACGGCGCGTCGAAGCTGCGGGTAGAGTTCCTGCGCAAGAAGCTTGAGGCACAGCGTCAGCAGGAGGCGGAGCATGCCCGCTACGCCTGAGCAGGTGGCCGACTGGGTGCGCTACTTCGAGCGTCGCGAGACCGAGGGGTTCGGCGAGGTCGGCACACTGACCAGTCACCGCCGGTGCCGCTGCCTGGACTACGTGAGGGCGCACTGTGCGGAGGCGGCCGAGGTCATCGAGGACGGGTCTCAGAACAGCCACGATGCGGACTTGGCGGTGGCGGCATGACCCTGCGCCTCACCCTCCTCGCGATCGCCCTGCTCTGGCTCGCTACCCGCCGCCAGCGCCGCCTGCCGCCGCAGTCCGGATCGCGTGCCCCGACTGGCTGGTCGCAGTTCGCGCACCGGCGTCCGCTGGACTGGCCGCCGCAGCCCGACGAGTGGGCGGCGTTCCACCGCGTGCTGGCGCACCTGCAGCTGGCCGAGCAGCCCGGCATCGTGTGGCTGAGCGCCGCCAGCGACCCGCTGGGGCGGGTGTACGTCGACGGGCAGGGCGATGCAGCCTCGCGGGTGTGGCTGGCCTCCAGGACGCTCAGCGAGGCGCTGGCGGGGCGTTTGGTGCAGGCGCAGCGGGCTCGCAGCCGGACGGCGGTCGAGAGCCGGCGCGTGGTGTGGGGGGAGCGGGGATGAACGAGCAGTTGTTGCTGGGCGGGTTGGGGATCGTCAGCGGATGCTGGGCGCTGACGGTGGTCGGCTTCACGACTAGGTTGCGCGTTGCCCGGGCCTCCCACGCCGCCGCGGCCGCCCTGTCTGCCAGCTACGCGGACAACGCCATACGCGACCTCGACGCCGCGAACGCCGTGATTGCCAGCCTGCGCGACACGCTCGCCGACACGTCTCGGCTGCTGACCGACGCGCAGGGCACGATCGGGGTGCTCGAACAGCACCTGGCCGACGCCGATCTGCAGCGTGACGTGGCGCTGGCCACGTGCCGGTCGTCGCATGCACGCATCGGCGAGCTGGAGCTGCACGCGCTCGACGTCGAGACGCAGCTCGCGGTGGCGCAGCAGGAAATTACCAACCTGGAAGCCCGCCTGCGCCTGCCAGAGCCATCGCCGGCGGATCTGGTGCTCCTGGACGCCGCAGCCCGCCCAGAGCGGCTACAGGACGGCCCTGTGGCGGTTCCCGACGGCTGTCGGGTGGAAACGGTGCGCTACCACGCTCAGACCCGTGTGCGCGGTCCAGGGGGCAAGTTTGTGCGGCTGACAGGGCAGGTCGAGCCGTCCAACGATTTCGTGGTGGGCAGGGATCGCAAGGACGGGTGGGCATGAACGCGATGGCGACGAAACCGATACAGCCTGCCCGTCGTGCCAAGAAGCGCGGCCGCCTGGCTGCCGAGGCGCTGCCCAGCGTCGTCACCGAGCACGGCCTGGAACTGCGCTACAGTCGAGGCGACGTGGCCGTCGAGCATCGGGCCCCCGAGGTCGACGACCCGAACCGCACCGTCTCGCGTCCGCTGGCCGTCAGCGCCTCCGACCGGCTGTTCAACCGCGGCGCCATCACCAAGCCTCAGCACCTGGCCACCCAACGCTACGCCGAGCTGCGTGAGGCCGAGATCGGCGCGCGCTGGCAAAACGGCGAGGCCAACGGCCGCAATCCGCACCAGTGGCAGAAGGGCCACCCGGTCCTGACCCAGATCCAGGCTGCGACCAACCTGCGCCGGCTGCACGAGGCGCTCGGCGGCCGCGCCCGGGTCATCGTCACCCTGCTGATCGTGGACAACCTGCCTGTGAGTGGGATCGCAGTCCGTTTCGGCCACAATGACCCGATCACCCGCCGCCGTATCCCGGCCGACGAGCGCCGGTTGATGGGCGAGGTGGACGCCGTTCTGACGCGGATGGTCGAGTTCTGGGGGCTGGATAACGATGCCGGACACTAAATCTGGTAGGGGCGCAAGATTTTTGTTGCCAAATCGAGTGTCACTCGCCTATGCGAGATTCTGTAGTGTCGCATGCTGCGCCCACACGGTGTCGCCGAGTGGGCTTTTTTGTGCCGTGCGGCCTCGCTACAGTAGCAGAGGGTAGCAAGGTGCCGAGCGGATCGAAGCCCGGCGAGCGCCGTGGCGGTCGAGCCAAGGGCACGCCTAATCGCAGGACGCAGGAGCGCGAGGACGCGACCCGCAAGGCGATCCTGGCCATCGAGGCGTCCTTGCCCGCGCCCTTCAGCGGCGATGCGCACGCTCTCATGGTGACCGTCTACAAGGACACCCAGCTGCCGATCGACCTCCGGCTCGATGCAGCCAAGGCCGCGATCCGGTTCGAGAAGTCGCCTCAGCCGACCGCGACGCATGTGTCTGGCGCTGACGGCGGCACAATCCTGAGCAGCCTGCTGGTGTCGTTCGTAGAGCCCGACGCTGGGGCGTGATCCAGTTTCCGGCCGCGCTGAAGCCGCTGTTCGGCGAGGCTCGCTACAAGGTCCTGTATGGCGGCCGCGGCTCCGGCAAGTCGGTTGGAGCCGCCCGCGCGTTGCTGGTCCAGGCAGCCGAGCGTCCGCTACGGGTGCTGTGCGCTCGCGAGTTTCAGATCTCGACCAAGGACAGCGTCCACAAGCTGCTGTCTGACGAGATCGAGGCGCTCGGGCTGGCGCATTTTTACGAGATCCAGGACACCATCATTCGCGGCCGCAACGGCTCGGAATTCATCTTCCGGGGCCTGCGGCACAACATCACCAGCATCCGGTCCATGCAGGGCATCGACCGCTGCTGGGTCGAGGAAGCGCAGACCGTCTCGAAAGCGTCCTGGGAGGCGCTGATACCGACGATCCGGGCGCCGGGCTCGCAGATCTGGGTGACGTTCAACCCGGAGCTCGACACCGACGAGACCTACCTCCGGTTCGTGAAGACCAGACGCCCGGATGTGGCGCTGATGAAGGTCAACTGGTCGGAGAACCCCTGGTTTCCGGACGTCCTGCGCACCGAGATGGAGGTGCTCAAGGACACCGACTTCGACGCCTACCTGACTGTCTGGGAAGGTCACTGCCGCCAGGTCCTGGACGGAGCGATCTACGCCAAGGAGATCCGGTCAGCAGTCGCGGAGGGTCGCATCACTGATGTTCCGGTCCAGGCCGGCATACCGGTCGAGACGTTCTGGGACCTGGGCTGGGCCGACAGCACGTCGATCTGGTTCGCGCAGCGGGTCGGCCTCGAATATCGGGTCATCGACTACGAGCAGGGCAGCCAGAACCCGCTCGGGCACTACGTCGAGCAGATCAAGAGGCGCGGCTACAGCTACGGCAAGCACTGGTTGCCGCATGACGCGCAGGCGAAGCAACTCGGTACCGGCCGGTCGATCGAGGAGCAGATGCGGGCGTTAGACCTGCCGGTGCAGATCGTGCCGCGGCTCTCGGTGGCTGACGGCATCAACGCCCTGCGCACGCTGTTCCCGCAAATCTGGTGGGATCAGACGAGATGCGCCGACGGTCTGAATGCGCTGCGCCGATATCGATACGAGAGAGACCCTAAGACCCTCGAGCTCGACCGGACGCCTAAGCACGACGACGCGTCGCACGGGGCAGATGCGGCGCGCTACATGGCGGTCGCGGTGATCCAGCCCGTCCAGCCGGCGCGCTTTACGCACATCCCGCGCATCCGATGAGGTAACGTGCTCGACAGCATCGTCAAGACGATCCCGAAGCCGCCCGGCCTGTCAGAACGGGCGCAGCGGCTGGATCTTCTTGCCAAGGTGCTGGATGGCGCGCTCTACGACAGCCTGCAATACGAGTTCGGTGACGAGCAGAACGGTACGGGCGAATATGTCCCGCTCAAGCAGCGCAAGCCGTCAATCCGCTACAACCTCTGCCGCATGGTGGTCGAAGACAGCGTCTCGATGCTGTTTGGCGAGGGCCGGTTTCCGACGATCGATTGCGCCGACGATCGCACCAAAGCCACGATCAAGGACATCATCGACGAGAGCAACCTCACCGAGGTGATGGTTGATGCCGCTACCCGCGGCTCGGTCGGCTCGGTGGCCATCTTCTTGCGGGTGCTGAAGGGCCGGGTCTTCTGGCAAGCGATGCCGACGCTGGCACTGACGCCGGTCTGGGACCCGGAAGAGCCGGACAGCCTCAAGTCGATCACGGAGCGCTACCAGGTCAAGGGCTCCGATCTCGCAGCCCAGGGATACGAAATCCCCGAAGAGCAAGGCACGCAGACCTACTGGTTTCAGCGTATCTGGGACAGCCTGTCCGAGACCTGGTTCCTGCCGCTCTCGCTGGACGACGAAAGGGATGGCAAACCGCAATTGGTTGACAAGGACCGGACCGTCCAGCACGGGCTCGGCTTCGTGCCAGCGGTCTGGATCCGCAACCTCCCGGGTGGCGACGACATCGACGGCGCCTGCACCTTTGCGCTCGGGATCGAGACCCAGATCGAGATCGAGTACCGCCTCTCCCAAGGCGGCCGGGCGCTGCACTACGCCTCCGACCCCTTGATGATGATCCGCGAGCCCGCCGGCGACCCGGACGGCGACATGGTTCGTAGCGCCAGCAACGCGATCATCGTGAGCAAGGACGGCGACGCGAAGATGTTGGAGATCAATGGTGCCTCGACCTCTGCCATCATCGACTACAGCAGGGCGCTGCGGGACCTCGCGCTCGAAACCATGCACGGCAACCGGTCGACGCCGGAAAAGCTGGCTGCGGCCCAGTCCGGGCGGGCAATGGAGCTTCTCTACCAGCCGCTGATCAACTTGGTCGACAAGCTGCGGCACAGCTACGGCCGCGGCGTGCAGCGGCTGCTGCGCATGGTGGTGCTGGCCAACGCGCGCTCGCCGCTCAAGGCTTACGACGAGCCGATCGCGCGAGGGACGCTGAGCACCAAGAACCGGCTGACGCTGGTTTGGGGGCCGTATTTCCCCGCCACGATCCACGACAAGCAGTTGATGGGTCAGACGCTAGGTGGCCTCAAGCGCGACGGCCTGATCAGCCGCGAGACGGCCGTTGAGCGGGTGGTAGAGTTCGAGGATGTGGCCGACATCAAAGCCGAGATGGCCCGCATCCAGGCCGATATCGCGGCCCAGGATGCGCGTCTGGCGACGCAGCCAGGTGTCCAGTTCAAGGCAAACGCTCAGGAAGAACAATAGCCGACCTACTACCGCAACCGGCCGAGCCGTGATGGCGAGGCCGCGTGCGTCAGCTGCCCGTGAGGGGCAAAGGAGCCGAGATGGAACCGACCATAGAGTCACTTCAGGCCGAATTGGCTGCGGTGAAAGACCAACTGAAGACCGTCAACGACGAGGCAAAGGGTCACCGGCTCAACTCGAACAACTTCCGCTCCCAGGTCGAGGATCTCCGCAAGCAGCTGGAGGCCAAGGATGTCGAGCGAGACACGCTTCAGAAAAAGCTGACCGAGGACGCCGAGAAGCAGCGCCTGGACCTGACAGCGCGCGCCACAGCCGCCGAAACCGCTGCCAAGGACATCCGCACGAAGGCACAAGAGCGCGTGGTCGCATCGGATCTAAAGCAGGCCGCCGCTCAGGCCGGTATTGCCGACCCGGACTTTCTGAAGCTACTGGACCACGGGACGCTCAAGTTCAACGACGACGGCGATGTGACCAACGCGGCCGAAGCCATGGCCGCCTGGAAGACCGCAAAGCCGCACCTGTTCGGCCAGGTCAGCACATCGAGCACGGCTCCTGCGCCGAAGCCTGACAATGGGAAGCCTGCCAACGTCAACGACATGAATGCGGACCAGATCCGAGGTTTCGAGCGTCAGATGGGGATTACCGTCTGACGCCTGCCCAACCAGGGCAGCGAGTTTTCCCGAGCCGCCAAGCATCCCGCTGGCGGCTTTTTGCTGCCCAAAAGACCGCCTCTGGGCAAGGCCGGCGCACCCGTGTGGGTGACCGCACCACACACGGAAAGAGTGAGCAACAGCAATGGCAATTGGTAATTTTCCGGCAATCTTGCAGCCCATCATCCAGACCAACTATCTGGAAAAGCGCTTCCAGCAGGCGCTGCGCTCGGTCCTCAAATACCGCATGGTCGCTGATCAGAAGGCATTCCCGACCCGCATCGGCCAGACGCTGACCGACACCCGCGTTGGTTTGCTCGCGCCTATCACCACGCCACTGCCGAACACCGCCGGCACTGTCTCAACTGCTGGTCAGACGAACCTGGACAACGGCATGACGCCGGACCAGTTCGGCGAAGAGCAGTTCACCATCACCATCAACCGCTATGCCAAGACGCTCAACCTTGACATCGTCGGCGAGCAGGTCGGCATTGCCAACCAGTTCGTGCAGAACGCGGTGGCCCTGGGTGAGAACGCAGCCCGCTCGCTCGACAACATGGCGCGCAACGCCCTGTTCGGAGCCTATCTCGGCGGCAACACCCGGGTCACGACCACGCTCGGTGGCGCCGGCCCAACCATCGCTGTCGACGATGTTCGTGGCTTCCAGACCACCGCCGTCTACGGTGTCCAGACCCCGATCAGCGGCGCTGCCACCATGGCGGTGACCGTTGGCTCGAACGTCTATACGCTGATCGGCTTCACAATCGATGCAACCAACGTCTCGACCGCCTCCCTGGCAGGCGGCACGTCTGGCACGCTGACGTTCTCCACCAACGTCACTGTCGCCGACGGCACGGCCGGCAATCCGGCCGTCGCCGCAACGGCGCCAAAGATCTATCGGCCTTCTGGTCGAGCATCGACAGCCGCCCTACAGGCAACCGACGTCCTGACCATGGCAAACCTGCTGGATGCAAAGACCTCGCTCGAGCTGAATGCGGTGCCGAAGATCGGCGGGTTCTACCACATCTACTGCGATCCGGTGTCGGGTCGGCAGCTGTTCGCGGACCCGGACTTCAAGCTCCTGTTCCAGGGAGCCACGATGGAGAACATCTTCTTCCGCGAGGGTAAGGTGTACGAGTCTCCGATCCTCGGCCTCCGGGTCATGGAGACGACCGAGGCCTATGTGACTCCGGCCATCGGCATTGCCGGTGCCTACGTCCGCCGCCCAATCATCTGCGGTGCAGGCGCTCTCATGGAGGGCACCTTTGCAGGCGACTGGACCCGCCAGGCCAGTGCCACCGTCGCCGAGTTCAGCATGACCGACGGCGTGGCGATGATCACCCGCGAGCCGCTCGATCGGCTGCAGCAGGAAATCGCGCAGTCCTGGCTCTGGATTGGCGGCTGGTGCGCACCGACCGACCTAACCACATCGCCGACCACCGTCGCCACCTCGACCAACGCTGCCTACAAGCGCGCGGTCGTCATCGAGCACATCGGCTAAGGAAGCGGATCATGGATGAGCACAACGAGCAGCCGGACGTCGAGCACAAGGATCTTGCGCCGGTGACCGAGAACCAGGCCGAGCCTGCCAGCGTCGAGGATCTCGAGGACACTGCAACCGGGGAGCCGAAGAAGCGCACCGGCAAGCCTCCCCGGCACCGGGTAATCCATCTCGATCCGCCGGACGATCCGGCCAAGGTGTTCCGCGGCGCCGCCGAGGAGCGGTTCTCGGTTGTTTACAGTCACGCGACCCACACCTTCGCCGAGGGGCAGGAGGTCGTCGCCGACGAGAAGTTCAAGGAGCTCCTCGATAGCGCCGATGCACCCGTGAAGTGGACCGAATGAGATGTCGGCGATCGACGCTGAAGCACTGATCCTTGCGCCGATCCTGGTCGGCGGATCGATCGCGACCGCGACCACTTCCAACCAGAAGGCGGCGCAGGTAATGAGCCACATCACCTACAGCGCGACCAATGCCTGCAGCTTTTACTCGAACGGCTCGCTGATCACGCTCAAGGCTGGCCAGGTCATGCTGTTCTCCGCCACCCGTGCTGCGGCGCTCCAAGCGCTCGGTGTACCATTGGTCGCTGTCTGAGCCGTGTCTGGGACCACGACCCAATCTCCGCTGGCTGACGCCGAGAAGGTCGATGCGCGGCGGTTCATGGGCTATGGTGCCTATGGAGCCGGTCCCGGAGACGACACCTTCAACCGGTTCAGCGCAGCGTTCGAGACCGCCGAGTATCGCATGGCGAACCTGCTTGATCCCGAGCTGATCGTCTGCAGGTCGAAGCTGGCCGAACTCAACATCCTCGACACCGCGGTGCCCACGTCCGGTGCCAACCTCGACACCGACCATGCCGCCGTGTGGTATCACAACAAGAACGAGGTTCGAGACCGCGACACGCTGTTCCGGATGCGCCGGCGCGAGCTATGTACTTTTCTGGGCATTCCTCCCGGACCCGGGCTGAAGATTTCGGATAACACCGTGCGGTTTATCGTTTGATGGACGCAGCAGGCATCCAGACGAAGGTTGCCCGTGGTTATGGCATCGCTGCGCGGTTCCTGGGTTCGACCTATACGCAATACCGCCCGACCGGCCCGAACGCGGCGCTGACCAACGTCGTCCAGACACTGAACGCGGCCTTCGACACCACTGCCGGCTTCAAGTTCGCCGGACCCGCGCTTTGGGGCAAGCCGACGCGCTTCGGCCTGTTCGACACCACCAACGTGCAGGTGGGCGACTACTTTGTCGGCCAAGCTCAGACGCTGTTCGTCTCGGCGTTCCAGCTCTACGAGCCACCTGAGCTGGTGCTGTGCAACGCGGTGATGTCGATCTCCTCGCCGGGAGAGGACACGCTGCCAGGGCTGAGCAACACCTATGCGGGTCGCACCAACGCTACCGACCAAGTGCTGGCGACAGGCTGGCCGGTCAGCATCCTGATCAAGCAGAAGGGTGACATGGACCCGGTCAAGCTGCCGGCCGACGTGCGCTCGGCGTCGTTCGAGGTGCTGATGCCGATCATTCCGGGCGTCGCCATCACCCCATCGCTGCGGCTGAATGACGGGCAGGGCAACACCTACGTGGTTAACGCGGCCGAGCAGACGAGCTTCGGCAACCGGCTGCTGGCCAGCTTCTCCACGACCTGAGCGGGAGGCGGCTATCGCGAATATATCCGCCGTTGAGGCCGCGATTGCCGCGCTGGCCGCGAGCTACGCTTACCCGAACGGCATGGGTAGCCAGAGCGTCATCGGCTCGGACGTCCGGATCTTCCGCGGCTGGCCCGATCCGCAGCAGCTCAACCAGGACATGGCCGCGCGCGTGTGCGATGTGTCCGTCTACAGCATCCCCGGCGGCAGTCGCGATACCAGCCGCTACCCGCGCACCTGGTGTACGTTGCCGATCGCCGCACCGACGCTGACGGTGACGTCCAGCGGCAACGTGGTGACGTTCGGCGGCACGCCTGGTGCCGCGCAGCTGGCTAGCCTGAGCGCCGCCAACATCGGCTACAGCTACGCCGTGCAGGCCTCCGACACGCTGGCGTCGATCGCATCGGCGCTGGCTTCCGCGGTCAATGCCGACGGGCGCCTGGTGGCGACGGCGACCGGCCCGTCAGTGACCATCACCACCACCGGCGGCAACGGCAAAACCGCCATCGGGTACGCCAACTCGACTGGCACCGCTTGGCGCGAGACCCGCCGGCAGGAGCAGCGGATGATGGTCTCGATCTGGTGTCCGACGCCGGAACTGCGCGACCTGCTGGGCGGTGCGATCGATAACGGCTTCTCGGACGTGGACTTCATCGATGCGGGCGACCCGACCACCACGCGCATCCGCTATTTCGGCACCTCGGAGACCGACAGCGGCACCAACGCCACGCTGTATCGGCGCGACATCAATTTCCTGGTCGAATACCCGACCATCCAGACGCAGACCTCGGCGCCGATGGTGTTCGGCGTCGGCACGCTCGAGGACGGCGCAGACAGCACCTTTGGCACGCTGCTGCCGACCACGAACGGCCAGGGCATCGGCAGCGGGTTCCATATTGGCACGACGCCGATCGGTGGTCTCCCGGCCTCCAGCGGCATCGGTGCCTTCGGCATCGGTGTCTCGCCAATCGGCGGCACGCCCACGCCCAACGCTATCGGAACCGGCCTGAAAATCGGCCTGTCGCCGATCGGAGTGTCATGATGCGGACGATGACTGCAGCGCTGGCGCTCGTGCTGCTGCCTGCCCTGGCACTGGCGCAGACAACGCCGAACTGGACCACCGGCTACGTGCCGCCGTCGACCGAGTGGAACGCGCTCTGGGCCAGCAAGGCGGACTATACCGGCCTCACCGGCGAGATCGCCCGTGCCGAGGCCGCCGAGGCAACGCTGACCACGACGGCCGCCGCCGCGACCACTGCCGCGACGTCCGCCACCAACGCCTCGGCTGCTGCGACCACGGCGGCCGCGGCTGCAACGGCGGCCGCGACCAATCCGGTGACCGTTGTCGCCGCCAGCGGCACCGCGCAGTCGCTGGCGTTCGCGGCGAGCGGCAACGCCACCTATGACGTGACCAAGACCGGCAACGTCGCCTTCACGCTGAGCGGCGGCCGGGCCGGTCAATACCAGACGCTGACCATCGTGGTGCGGCCTGGCGCCGGCGGGTTCACCGAGAGCTTCCCGGCGACGATCAAGTGGCCCGGTGGCACTGCGCCGACGCCTTCCACAAGCGCGGTCAACGTCTACACCGTCAGCACACCCGACGCCGGCACGACGCTGATCGGGAGCTACTAGCCGTGACGACCTGGATCCTTACGCGGACCTTCGCGCCGAGCGCGGTCGCGGCAGTCGGCGCCGTGCCGGGCTTCTCGGATCCGTACAGCCAGTGGCAGGTCGTCGCCGGCGGCACCAACGCCAACGTCCCCTGTCTCAGCCTGGTCTCGAACTATAGCGGCTCGACCTCCTACAAGGCGGGGCAGCTGGTCGACAGCACGCTCGCGACCTGCATCAATGCCCGCACCGACATGCGGTTCTACGTCGGGGCCAGCACCAGCCTCTACACCATCGCGCGCTATTCGCAGACTGCCAGTGGCACCAGCGTATCCGCGCCTGACGGGGTTCTCGTCGGGCGCGGAATATTCATCGAGCTCTTGCAGGGCACGCTGGGCACGACCCAGGGCACGCTCTATACGGCAAGCGGCTGGATCGACACGTCCGCGACCGTGGTCCAGAACGCGACCGGGGTCACTATTTGCACCCTGACGTTCTATCAAGGTGTCGCCCCGCCCGCAGGAGGCGGCGCACAGACACTCTGCACCGGAACCCAGCTTGCGCAGACGACCTATACCTTTAGCGATAGCAGCGCGGTCCAGAGCCTCAGCGGCAATATCGGCTTCTGTGTCAACAACACCGCCGGAACGCCGCTCACCGCAATTACGCAGATCAATTTCTATTCCGGCGACGGCGCGGCAACCCCTGGCTTCACGCTGAGCGGCCCCTCGACCGGCACCGTGGGGACGGCAGGAACTTACACCGTCACCCCGACGGGAACGATTGCCGCCTCGACCGTCACCCCGTCGGGCAGCAACGGGGGCACGTTCAGCCCCACGTCTCTGTCCTTTGCGGCCGGTGCCACAGCGGCGCAGACGTTCACCTTCACGCCTGCCAATTCAGGCACCAACACCGTCACGATTGCCAATAACCAGAGCTACACCACCGCAGCATCTTCGGAGACCGACACCCTCCCCGGCACGACCATTGCCGTGACCTCGGCCGCGTTTCAGTTCTCGCCTGGCAACTGGCGAGGCGATACCGGACGGGCGGGCAGCGTCTATCGTAAGACCTGGTATTGCGGCGCCTGGTTCAAGTTCACCTGGACCACCGGTGCGAGCCCGACGGCCCAGATCCTGTTCGGATCGACGTCGACCGGTTCGATCGTCTCCTACTACCTGAATGGCGCGCTCACCGACAACGTCGCGGCCAATGCCAACGTCACCCTGTCCGGGCTCGTCGCGAACGCCACGAATACGCTGATCGTGCATCACGTCACCTCGCCCTTTACCGGGCGCTGGAATGGCGGCGTCAATCAGCTGCAGGTCAACGGAATGCAGATTGATGGAGCGTCGTCTGCGGGGACCACGACCCCGAATGCAAAATGGGGCCTGATCGTCGGGGACAGCATCACCGAGGGGCATTATGCCGGGCTGGGCGGGGGGCATAGCGTCCTCTACGACTATTCGCACTACGTGGCGGCTGCCCTCGATGCGGCGGGATATGACACGTGCATCAGCGCCTGCGGCGCGAACGGCTTCCTGACGGTCGGCGACAGCTCAGGCGACGTGCCTGCCTATTACTACGTCTCGGGCAGCAGCGGCGGCACCGGGGGGACATACAGCGCTGGCAGTTCACGTTGGAACCTGATCGACCAGGGCGTCTCGCTCCTCGATACCGCCAACCAGATCAGTTCCTACGGATCGACCGGCACAAGCCCGTCCTTCGTGATGATCCTGTTCGGCACCAACGAGATCCAAGTGGGCACCACCCAGGAACTGTCCGACTACCAGAGCGCGATCACCAAGTGCATGACCGCGCTGCGCGCTGCGGCGCCGAATGCGCTGCTGGCAATCATGGTTCCGGTCGCGTTCGAGTATGCCGCCAAGTTCTCGACCGGCAGCGCCTGGCGAACCGGCGTCAATGCCGCCGTCAGCGCCTACAAGGCGGCCAACCCGATGGACAGCAATGTCGGCGTCATCGACGTCGGCCTGACGATGGCCAGCCAGGTCTACCAGGGCCAGTACATGACCGCAGCCGACCAGCTGCATCCGACCTATCTCGGGCACGCCTTGATCGCGCCCACCGTCGCCGCGCAGCTGATCAAGCTGATGAACGCCGGGTCGGCGACAACCACCGGTATCAGCAACCGCTGGTCGCACTTCTGACCTCGACCACCTCAGCATCACCCAGGAGATCGCGCCGATGAGCGGCAGCAACAGCACACCGCTACCGGCGGCCGTCGTGGTTCGGTCGGCCTTCGGCGACTACGCCAAGGGCACGGTCATCACCGATGCCAAGGTCATCGAGGAGATCCACGGCGAGGGCTTCGGCGGCTCGCTGATCCCGATCCACCCGGACGCGGCCAAGCCGGTCAAGCCCGACGCCGAAGCGCACGGCGAGGAGCATTAGCATCCCCATCACCTTGTCTGGTGTGCTGAACACCGCGGCCTTGGTTGTCCCCGACCTCTACGTCCAGATCGTAACGCCCGGTATTCTCGCGTTAAATGGGGTCCCGAGCAACATCATCGGTATCGTCGGCACCGCTTCCTACGGCCCGGTCAATCAGCCGGTCGTCGGCGGTGGCTACTCCGACTACGTAGCCAACTTTGGGCCGCTGGTCGCGCGCACCTACGACATGGGCACGCACTGCTATACGGCGCAACTGGCCGGTGCGACCGCCTTCACCTTCGTGCGGGTCACCGACGGCACCGACACTGCAGCGACGCTGGCGGCGATCACCAACGGCGCCAACATCAGCCCGCTGTTCACCGCGGCTTTTACGGGCTCGGGTGGCACGGCAACGACCGTCACGGTTGCGACTGGCAAGGCGACCGGCAGCTTCGCAGCCACCATCGCACGCGCCGGGCGGCCGAGCGAGCTGTTCGACAACGGCTTCACCACCTGGGCGCAGCTGGTCGCCGCGATCAACAACGGCATCTCCGGTGGCCAGACCGCTTCCAAGCTGGTCATCGCCTCGGCCGGCACCGGTGCCGCCTTTGCGATCCCGACCACGGCGCTGGTTGGTGGCACCGACGGCGCCACGACGATCACGCCGACGGTGCTGCTTGGCGTCGACGGGCTGACGCCGACCGGCATGTATTGCCTGCGCAACCAGGGCTGCTCGGTGGGCCTGGTCGCCGACCTGACCACCAGCACCTCGTTCACCACGGTGGACGGCCTCGCCAGCAGCGAGGGCATTTACATGCAGCAGTGCCTGCCGAACGGCACCACGATCGCCGCCGCGGTCACCGCCAAGCAGGCGCTCGGCTTCTCGGCCTGGACCAAGCTGCTGCACGGCGACTTCCTCTACTTCAACGATACCGTCACCGGCGTGCTGCGCATGGTCTCGCCGCAGGGGTTCGCGGCCGGACGGCTGTCGGCGCTGTCGCCGCAGCAGAGCGGCCTGAACAAGCTGATCCCGGGCATCGCCGGCTCAAACTACACGGGCAGCAGCGGTGCCAACCGCTACAGCGAGGCCCAGCTGCAGGCGCTGTTCGCGCAGGACATCGACCTGATCACCAGCCCGCAGCCCGGCGGCGCCTACTGGGGCCTGCGCCTCGGCCACAACGCGTCGGGCAACGCCGCGATCGACGGCGACAACTACCCGCGCCTGACCACCTTCATCGCGCGCACGTTGGCCGCCGGCATGGGCACTTATGTCGGCCAGGTCATCAACGCCTCGCTGCTGTCGAACATCCAGGCGACGCTGCTCGGCTTCCTGGGCAACCTGCTGCAGCAGGGCATCCTGGGTTCGGTGACCGGCGCGCTGCCCTACGCGGTGATCTGCAACGGCAGCAACAATCCGCAGAGCCGGACAGCGCTCGGCTACGTCCAGGCGGACGTGCAGGTGCAGTACCAGGGCATCAACGAGAAGTTCATCGTCAACTTGAACGGGGGTCAGACCGTCCAGGTCACCCAGGCCGCGACGTAAGGGAGAACGGACATGGCGAACGCACCCTTTACGATCGGCCGGAATACGACTGTCGTGTTCCTCTGGAATGGACAGAATATCCAGCTGCCGAACGTCACCGGCTTTCGGGCCAACCAGGAGACAAAGCAGCAGCGTAGCGACCCGCTGAACAGCCTGCCGATCGAGTTCAACACGCCTTCGGGCTGGCGCGGTCAGTTCGATGTCGACCGCCAGGACGCGACACTCGACATTCTCATCGCGGCCATCGAGGCCGCCTTCTGGAATGCCGGCACGATCGCCAACGGCACGATCTACCAATACATCTACGAGCGGGACGGTTCGACCAGCTGCTACGAATTCACCAGCGTGGCCATCCGGCTGTCGAACGCCGGTGATTATCGCCAGGAGCAGATCGTCAAGCAGACCGTCGAGTTCTTTGCCTCGCAGCGCAACATGATCAGCTGAGCCAGATGACGCCGACACAGCAGATCGTCGCCGCTTCCACCGTCACCGAGGACGTAACCGACCCCCGCGGTCGGGTGTTGTCGCTGCGCCGGGCAACCAAGCTGGAGATCCGCCGTCTGACCCGCGCATGCGGCGCCGCCGCCGACAGTGACCGCTGGTTCGGCGAGGTCGTGCTGGCCGCGCAGGTCCAGTCCATCGACGGCGTGCCCGTGCCAACCCCGCAGAACGCCGACCAGGCCGACCTGTTGGTTGCCAGGCTCGACACCGAGGGCATCAATGCCGTGGCCGACTGGCTGCAAAGCGGCGGGGCGGTGCCGCGCGAGGACCCTACGAACTAGCGCACGACGCCGATCTGCGCGCACGGCTCTACCTGGCGAACAAGCTCAGCAGCTACGACCTGGCGTTCTCGATCACGGACGAGCAGGTAAAAGCCTGGACTGTCATCTACGGCGAGATCGACGGCGGCCGGTTCGATTGGGACAACAACGAGTGGATCCCGCTCAATGACTGACTTCTCGATCCTTGGCTTCGTCGAGCATATTGCCGCCATGACGATCGAGATCGAGCACGAGACGCACGACGCCCTTGAGGAGGCGGCGCGCATCGTCGAGCGCGAGGCCAAGGATGCGATCGGCACCTATCAGGATGATGCCGGGCAGTTCGCGGCCTGGGCCGAGCTGGCGGATGCAACCAAGGAAGACCGCCTGCGCCAGGGCTACACGGAGAACGACCCCGGCCTGCGCTCCGGCGCCATGCGCGACAGCATCGAGCACGTGGTGCAGGGTCATACGGCACAGATCGGCTCGGACGACCAGAACCTGGTGTTCTTCGAGCTCGGCACGGCTCGCCAACCCCCACGCTCGGTCCTGGGCGGTGCGGCTTACCGGTCAGGCCACGAGGTCGCCGAGGTCATTGGCTCGCACTTCGTGGCGGCATTGGTCGGCGCAGAGGTGCTGAACGGCAGCCTGCCGATCGAGCTACATGCCGGTGAGCTGGGACCAGCCGAAGGCGAGGAGTAGGCCGCCGACAAGCACGGTGGCTGGCACACCGAAGCTGATCAGGAAGCCGATCACAAAGATCTTCGCCGGGGAGGCCCTTCGCCAGGCGCCTGCGAACCCCGGCTGACGCAAGAGCGCCTGCTGGCGGATGTGGGTTTGACGGGCACGCCAAGCCGGTGTCCCGCCGTCGTCGAAGTCCTCGTCCCGTTCCATGATCTGAACACTACCACCGATGGTGTCGGGAGGAAGCCATTCCGGACGCATATCGGATCGGCGTCAGCATCGCGATGTCGTCCAATGCGACGCAGGTGCTGACCGCGCTTAGCAGCAGCCTGCTAGGCGTCAACCTGAGGGCCAAGGACGTCGAAGGCGGCCTGAACCGGGTCAAGCTGGCGGCAGCGGGCATGGCCGGCGTCCTGGGCGGCGCTCTGATCCTTGGCGGCATGGTCAAGCTGGTCGAGCACGGCAAGGAATTCGTGCACCAGCAGAGCCTGATGGCGCAGGCTGGCATCAGCCAGCAGGACATCGCAGTCGCCACGGCTTCCGCCTGGAAGACTGCCGGCGACGTGATCGGCTCCTCGGCCGAGAAGAACATCGCGCTGGTTGCCGATCTCAGGAACCGGCTTGGCTCCATGAAGGAAGCCGTCATGGCGATGCCGGCCATGGCGCAGCTTGGCGTCTACCTGCAGAACCTGACCGGACAGGACCAGGAAAAGGCAGGCGACACCGCGGCACGCTTCCTGGAGCAGCGTGGGTCACTAGTCGACCCTGTCACCCACCAGATCAGTGGCGAGCGGCTTGAGCAGCAAGCTCGCATCCTCGAGGCCATCGCTGCCGGCACGCGCGGCCGGGTCGGGCCCGACCAGCTGCTGTCGTTCCAGCAATATGCCCGGGCGGCGGGTTCGACCCTCAGTGATGAGGGGCTGATCCACTTGGCGCCAGTGATTGGAGCGTCCAAGTCCGCGAGTTCGGTCGGCACCCAGCTCTCGTCGCTCGACCAGCAGTTGCTCGGCGGCGTGATGACGAGTGCCGGGTCAGGCTACCTCGAGAAGCTCGGCCTGATGGACCCGAAGAAGGTGCATCAAGGCCGCGGTGGTCACATGACCCTGGATCCTGGGGCGCTGATCGACGGGGATCTCTTGCGGCGCGACCCCGTCGAGTGGATCCACAAGTATCTCGGCGGCGCCTTAATCAAGCAGGGCGACGTGACAGCCGATCAGCAGGTTGCTTCGATCATGGGCAGCCACCTGCGCAGCACGGTGACCGGTCTGATCGCGGAGATCCTGCGGTCCTATCCGGCTCTCCACAAGGACGCCGGGAACATCGACCAGGCGGCTGGCACCGACCAGTATGCGGTCGGCCAAGCAACCGACCCGACGACCAAGATCTCGGCGTTCACGACAGCTTGGCACAACCTGCTAACCGCGCTCGGCGCTCCTATGGTCAACGACGCGGTCGGCATTCTCCCGCCGCTGACCCGTGGTCTGACCATGCTCACCACTTGGGCGTCCGATCACCCGCGGATTGTGCAGACGATCGAGCTGCTGGCCGGGTCATTGGGGGTTCTAGCGGTCGCCAGTGGCACCGCAGCCATAGCGGCAGCCGCATTCGGACCGCTTGCCTCAAGCCTGAGGCTGCTCACCGCCAGTGTCGCCGGAACCGAGCTCGCTTCCGGCTTGGCTGGGGTCAGTACCGGGATTGGCCTGGTGGCGAGATCTATCCCGCTGCTGGGAGCGGCGCTGGCGGCGGGAATATTCGCTGGGAGTGAAATCCGCCAGCACACGAACGTGGACAGCTGGCTTGATAAGGAGCTCAAGGGTCTCGACCGGTGGTTTGCAACCCACGGGTTTGCTGGCCAGGTTCCGGAGTTCGCCACACCTCAGCAGGCGGCGAGGGCGCAGCATTTTGACCAGCAAGGTGGGTTTCCGACTGTGCCGCGGTCGATGCCAGCGCCCTTCACGCTGCCAGTTCCCGTCTTACCGCCTCCGGCTCGAAGCATCGAAAAGGTTTCTGGATCCCCTCGGGTAGCGAACACCGTCACTGATCAGCCGGTCGACCTGCACGTCCACGTCAATCTGGACGGCCGGCAGATCTCGGAGACGGTGGAGCGGCAGATTGTCAAGAATATGCGGCCAGCGGTGCAGCTCGGAACGAACGATTTCGATCCGTCGATGATGCCGATGCCGGCTGGCGCCAGATACTGAGGAACCTATGGCCAAGAAGCCTAAGCCCCGCACCCCACGGACGACGACCTCGACCCACCCGGCGCCTAAGCCGGCGGGGAAGTAGAAGCAGCCGAGACGAAAGTCAGTCTTCTCGGTTGAAGGGGTCGATGCCTCGGCTCATTAGCTCAAGCGTCTCGAGCCGTTCGTGAAGGTTCTGGTTGCCTCGCATACCGTCGAACACCTCTTTTTCGAGCCCGTTCAGGCGCTCCTCCCGATCGGAAAACGAGTTCTCAAGCCTCTCGAGGATCTCAGCCGTGATGGACCGCCGATTACGTGTGGCTTCGGCCTCCAGCTTCTCCCGAATGAAGTCGGGCAGCCTTAGCTTGAAAAGGGGGTCGACGCGGCCGCTCATGGGCACATGATGGCCCACGAAGTGGCTTGACGAAATTCCCACAACGTGGTCCATATTGTGGCCACGGAGGGGAGATACATGAAGCGCAGCGATCCTCAGATGAAGATCAGATTGCCGAGCGAAGTCAAAGCTTGGATCGCCTCTGAGGCAGCCCGGAACCGCCGGACCCAGAACGCCCAGCTGGTGGTCTGCATAGAAGCCGAGATGCTTCGGCAGATGCCGTCCGAACCGGCGGCGGGGGACGCTTAGGGAGCATACACCCCGCCGCCGACCGTTAAGCGGCTCGATAAGCCCTGGCAGGGGCCGACCCGAGCCTCGTCAACAACCTGCTGATGTGGAGCAGATCATGACTACCCGTTTTGTAGGGCAACCAAGGCCAAAAAGCGAGATTTCACGACGCAGCCTGTTGGCCGTAACATCGGCGACGGCGGCAGCTGTTGCCGTTCCGCTAGCGGTGGCGGCCTTGGCCTCACCGGACGCCAACCTAATCGCCATGTGCGACCGGCTGCTGGCTGCCGACGACGAGGGTTATGCCATCGATCGGCCTTGGATGGAGACGACGGAGAAGATGCCAGCGCACCTTGAAGCGCGGGCGGAAGCACTTGGCGACGAGTACAAGTCGCTGCGCGAGCGCATTGGCCATACACCGGCGACAACAAGGGAAGGACTTGAGGCCAAAGCGAGGGCCGCCATGCGACATTTCGGCTTGGACAAGGATGAGAACATGGATCCGGGTGACGACGAATTCGTTCCCTGGTCTCTCTGCCGCGACATCCTGGGGCTTGCCTGACCATGAGCAAGGCACCCGTGACCAAGGAAGTCGCCACAATCCAGTTGCCGCGGCTCGATGTGCAGCTCCTGCACGTCCGGCTTGTCGGCGACAGTCCGCTCATCTGTCACGCCTGGAGCCACAAGGCGAAAAAGCAGATGCTCGACCGTCAGATGAAAAAGGCGAGAGCAGGCAAGGAGGCTAAAGTTCCCGAGCAAGACTATGAGGACAGCCTCTACAAACTGCCGGAAGGCAGATACGGCTTCCCGGCGGTAGCGTTCAAATCCGCTGCAGTCTCGGCCTGCCGCTTCGCTGATGGCGTCAGAATGACTGAGGCCCGCGGCGCCTTCCACATCGTGGGTGAGATGGTCACCATCGAGGGTGAACCGAAGCCGCGCGAAGACATGGTGCGCGTCGGCATGGGCACGGCTGATATCCGCTACCGCGGCGAGTTCAAGGCTTGGTCGGTCGATCTGGCTGTGCGCTTCAACGCAAACGCGCTGAGTGCCGAGCAAATCGTCAATCTGTTGAACACGGCCGGCTTCGGTGTTGGGGTGGGCGAGTGGCGGCCAGAGCGCAACGGCTCCTACGGCATGTTCCACGTCGCTTCGACAGAAGAGGCGGCCTGATGCACGGTATGACCTATCAGTGGCGTCAGGGCGCCCGCTTCAGCGTCGATCCGCAGTATGCCGGCGAGGAGATCGAGACTCTTCGAAAGCGGGCCAACGGCCAGCTGACGCCGGCTCAGGTGGTCGATGCTGCCCGCAACGAGGCAAGCGTGCTGCATCCCGCT
Source organism: uncultured Lichenicoccus sp. (assembly GCA_963693035.2). Classification (GTDB taxonomy): domain Bacteria; phylum Pseudomonadota; class Alphaproteobacteria; order Acetobacterales; family Acetobacteraceae; genus Lichenicoccus. The sequence continues at coordinate 234,159 of CAXMMQ010000007.1, read as the reverse complement.
TTCGAGTGGGATGACAGTATTGCGGCGGAACGTCATCGCGAGGACCAAGCGCGCTATCTGGTTGGCGCGCTGGTCGTGAAGGTGGCACCCAAGGGTGTGCAGCGCGAAGTGCGGGCTTTTGTATCGGTGCAGCAGGCCGAGACAACCGGCTACACGTCTCTCGGCGCGGCGATGTCGGATGCAGAATTACGGCGCCAAGTCCTTGCCAGGGCTTGGCAGGAGCTGCAGGCTTGGCGGGCGCGATATGCGGCCTACTCGGAGTTGGCGGAGATACACGCCGTCATCGACGAGAAGAGGCAGAAGCTAGGCTGACGCTCAAGGCGTTGGGTTGAGCCGGGAGCCATCCCGGTTCGGCACTATGACGGGGCAGGCGAGGCTAGGCACGGCACGGCAAGGCTTGTCGGGGCCCGGCAGGCGTGGCGCGGCAACGCAAGGCGCGGTGGGGTGAGGCGCGGCTAGGCACGGCGTGGCAGGCATGGCGCGGCTAGGCGTGGTGAGGCAAGGTGTGGCCCGGTAGGGCGTGGCTGGCGAGGTATGGCTAGGCAAGGCGCGGCATGCCCCGGCACGTCGCGGCAGGCTATATTCAGGGAAGGGCAGGTAAAACTGTCCTTCCCAGTCCATATCGTTAACGATATGTAAACCTCCGTTATAGAGCGGAGGCCGTAATGAAACTCGTTCCAGTTGTTATAGCAGTCGTGGTTTGGCCTGCTGTGGCTCTTGCAGGTCACCACAAGCAGTATGCTCAGGTCGATACCGGTCTCAGCTGTAACAAAAACCAAGTCGTCTGGGTCAACACTAACTCTGGCGTCTACCACTACTCTGGAGAGAGATGGTACGGCCGGACCAAGTATGGGCAATTCGAGTGCGAAAGGGACGCTGTGAAGGAAGGCGATCGGGCGACACGCAATGGTCAGTAGATCTTTAGCGTTAGCAGCCTGCTTCACGTTGCCAGTTCTTGTGAACGGATGTGCCGACCTGGGACGACGTCCATGGGAAGGCGACGTTCAATGCATGCGCTCACAAATGGCCGCTCCTCAGAACCTCGTTTTCGATATGGCAGCGAGCGTCTGTGCAAAATACACTGACGACCACACGCTGACCGAGGCAAACTCTCACCTCATCCCATTGAACCTGCACGGTGCACCTGACCTCCAGGCCCAGGCAACCGCTATCCACTACCCGTACACGCCGTAGCCGCGCTGCGGCCTCCGGCAGGAGGTCATATGTCCGGAAGTCTGCTGCTCAACCTGGAAACCGCTATCGGTTCTCTTGGCAGGTCGAACGCTTCTTCGCCTGTGACCCTGGGCAGCATGACCTTCGCCGGCTTCGAGGTTCCAGATCAGCTACGCGTCGGTGGCGAGCAGACACTTGTCGTCCACAAGCTCCCCGGGGGCGATCGTGTGATCCAGGCGATGGGAAACGATCCTGACCGATTGACGCTTAGTGGTCGCTTCATAGGACCGACTGCGCAGAGCCGTGCGCAACAGGTTGAGGCTCTGAGGCGTGGGGGAGCGCCGCAGAAGTTCGGCATTGCCGGCCTGAGCATGCGCGTCTTGGTGATGGCCTTCTCTTACGACTATCAGCAGAAGGGCGCTTGGCTTCCGTATACCCTGGTCCTTGAGATCTTGCCCCAGGTCGCGACCAGCAGCAGCCTCTCCTCGTCGTCACTGTCCAGCCTTGTCGGCTCCGACCTGGCTGGCGCCATCACCTCGGTCACCGCAACATTAGGATCCGTTTCCGCCTACGCGCAGAACGTCCTGGGGCAGGTGACCAGCGTCGCCGGCCAGATCACCCCGATCGCCACCTTGGTCGGCGCCGGCGGCTTCCTGGCCCACGCGCAGGACAGTCTCACGCTGGCCAGCGGTGTCGCAACGGCAGGTGTGAACCTTGCCAGCGCGCCGGCGGCCGCCGCGTCGCTGGTCGGCAACCTGCAGTCGGCCGGGAGCTCGCTGATGTCGACGATCTCCAGCGCCGGCAGCAACCTGGTCGGGATCAGCGCCGCGGCACCGTCGGGCAGCCTTGTCTTGGATGCGCCATCACTCGCCGCGGCTTCGGCAAACGCCGGCGCACTGGCGGCGGCTGTGACCACCGGCGGCTACGTCAACCGGACGCTGGACAATGCGGCGCTGGCAAACGGTGCCACGCCAGCGGCGCCTGTGATCCACGCCTGATGGCCACCGTGACCGTCAGCATCACCGACGTGAGCCTGTTTCACGTGGCGGCCGCGCAGCTCGGTGACGCGACGCAGGCCTATCGCATCGCCGCGCTAAACGGCCTGACCGACTTCTGGTTGGCCAGCCTGACGGCGCCGGTCACCCTGACGCTGCCGAGCGTCGACGCATCGCAGCAGGCCGGCATCCCGGCCACATGAGCGGCTCGGTCGCCCGGCCGCGGGCGCAGATCCTGATCGCAGGCACGGTGCAGCCCGGCCTGGTCTCGTGCGAGATCAACAGCAACAATTTCGGGCGTGGCGACACCTTTTCGGCGCAGATCGCGCCGCCGCCCGGTGCCACCTGGTTCGACCCGGCCGCCACCGCGCCGCTCGACGCACAGATCCAGATCGGCTTCCTGCCGCCGGGTGCCGCCGAGGGCGCGGTCTCCTCGCTGCCGCTGATGATCCAGGGCGCCATCGACACCACACGCTGGGACCCGATCCGGCGCACGCTGAGCGTCGAGGGCCGGGACTACTCGTCCAAGCTGGTCGACTACAGGGCCACCGTCGATGCGTTCCTGAACAATACGTCGAGCGAGGTGGTGCAGAAGCTGGTCACCGCCGCGAACGGCACCAACACGGTGCAGCTCACCGCGAGCGTGACTGCGACTAGCACGCCGATCGGCCAGTATTTCCAGATCGAGCACAAGCGCGCCGGCGCGATCTCGCACTCCCGCGAGACCACCGCCTGGGACCTGATGACGCGGCTGGCGCGCATCGAGAGCTACGACCTCTACGTCACCGGCACGACGGTATATTTTCAGCCGCAGCTGTCCGACACCACGACGCCGGTGCAGCTGCCGATCGGGCTGTCGGGCCCTGTGCCGACGGCGCCGGTGATGACCATCAACCTCGAGCGCCTGGCCGGCCTGACCAAAGGCATCCAGGTCGAGGTGCATTCCTGGGACAGCCGGCAGCGCAAGGCCTATGTCGGGCTCTGGCCGCCAAAGCAGTCGAACAACCCGGACACGCAGAAATACGCCTTCATGCGGGCCGCACCTGCTGCAGGCCGACTGCGACAAGACGGCCAAGGCGCTCTACGCCGAGATCCTCGCGCACCAGCGCACCGTCACCTACGAGATGCCCGGCGACACCACGCTGACGCCGCGGCAGCGCGTGCAGCTGATCGGCACCAACACGTCGTGGGACGCCACCTACCGGGTCGACAGCGTCGCCCGGCGCTTCGGCCTGGACGGCTTCACCCAGAGCGTCACCCTGCGCAATCGCGACGACGTGGCGGCCGATACAGACGGGACGCTGCCCGATGCTTGACCAGTTGATGCAGCGGCACGCGCAGGCCGCGGCCGCCGGCGTCGGGAAGGCTCGGCACGCTCTGGTCTCGGCGGTCGATCCTGTAAACCACGCCGTCAAGGTCACGCTGCAGCCGGAGGGCACCGAGAGCGGCTGGATGCCGGACCCGGGCCTTGCGGCGAGCGGGCTGCGCATCGCCAGCCCGGCGGAAATTGGCACCCAGGTGCTGGTCGAGAGCGTCGAGGGCGACGCCGAGCACCCGGTCATCGTCGGCCGCCTGTTCGACACCATGATGACGCCGCCGGTCTCGCCGGTGACCGGGCAGCCCGCTCAGCCCGGCGAGCTGCTGGTGCTGGCCGGCCAGGCGACGGCGAGCGGGCAGGCGGCCGCCACCAACCCGGCCTACCTGCACATCCAGCCGCAAGGCTTCTTCGCGGGCGTCGGCACCACCACGACCGTCGCGATCACCAACGGCCAGATCATGTTCACCATCGGCGGGATGACCTGGACGATGACGTCAGGTGGCGTGCAGCAGACTGGTGGCGGCATCACCAGCACCGGCGATGTCTCGGCCAACGGCGTCACGCTCGAGACGCACACGCACGGCTATCTGCCCGGCAGCGGCGGCCTGACGCAGACCACTAAGGGCCAAGGCTGATGCCGGATCTGGCGCACCAGTACGGCTCCGACCTCTCCGTCGCGACCATTGGCGACCTTGCCACCGTCGATACTGACACCTGGACCCAGCAGCGCATCCTGCGCCGGCTGCTGACGAACCTCGGCGCCTACATCTGGCAGCCAGGCTATGGCGGCGGATTGCCGGCGATGATCGGCACGCCGGTCTCGCTGGGTCAGATCCAGGGCATCGTCACCACGCAGATGGCGCTGGAGACGGCGGTCGACCAGACACAGCCGATCACCGTCACCGTGGTGACCAACAACACCGGCACCGTGTCGCTGACGATCGCCTACACCGACGCGGCCAGCGGCCTGGTGACCACGCTGTCACTGCCGCCGAGCCTCGTGCTGACCCTGAGCTGATCGGACTGAACCCGGATGGCGCTATCGCTGCAAAGCTTCACGACGCTGGTGACCAACAGCGCCGCGGCCGTGCAGGGCGCCTGCAGCACGCTGATCGACCTGACCGTGGGCTCGGTGGTGCGCGCCATTCTCGAGGCCAATGCGGCGGTCGCGCTGTGGATCCAATACCTGATCCTGCAGGTGCTGGCGCTGACGCGGCTGGCGAGTTCCAGCGGCACCGACGTCGACAGCTTCGTCGCCGACTACGGCCTGACCCGGCTGCCCGGTGTTGCGGCGTCCGGCTCGATCCAGATGACCAGCCTGTCGCCGGGCTCGACCTCGGCCACTGTGCCCGTCGGCGCCACCGTTCGCATGGGCAGCATCATCTACGCGGTGGTTGCCGACACCACGCAGGCCGCGTACTCGAGCGGCTCGAACGCCTACCTGCGGCCGGTGGGCACGGCGTCGATCCTGGTCACCGTGCAGTGCACGACGACCGGTGTCGCCGGCAACGCGGCGGCGGGTGCGATCAACCTGCTCGGCACCGCGATCAGCGGCATCGACACCGTCACCAACCTGCTGCCCTTCGTGAATGGCAGTGCGTCCGAGACCGATGCCGCGCTGCGGGTACGCTTCGCCGGCTATTTCACCACGCTGGCGTCCGGCACCGTGGCCGCCGTGAACCAGGCCGCCGCCAGCCTGCAGACCGGGCTGCTGTACGCCAACGCCGACCAGACCGACCCGAGCGGCAACTATCGCGGCGGCTACTTCACCGAGATCATCGACAACGGCACCGGCAGCCCGCCAGCCAGCCTGATCGCCTCGGTCTATGCCGCCATCAACGCCGTGCGCGCATGCGGCGTTGGCTTTGCGGTGCAGGGTCCGAGCCTGGTGACGGCCAACGTCACCATGGCCATCACCATCCAGGCGCCCGGCAGCAACAGCGCAATCTCGACGGCCGTCACCAACGCGATCACCGCGGACATCGACGCCACCGCGATCGGCGCGGTCTACGACTACTCGCGGCTGGCCTACATTGCCTACACGGTCGGCGGCGCCAACGTCACCGGCGTGCCGACGGTGCTGCTGAATGGCGGCACGGCCAACCTGGGCGGCACCGGTGAGACAGCGGTGCGCGCAGGCACGATCAACGTGACCGTGACCGGCGGAAACGCCTGATGGCACTCGGCGACCAAAGCGACTTCGCCACAAGGCTGCGCGCCGTCCTGCCGCTCGGCTGGTTTCCGGCGCCGCCGGCGTCCGGTGGCACGACGCAGACGCCGGTACTAGACGCGTTGCTGCTCGGCCTCGGCAATGCCTGGGCCTATCTGTACAGCCTGCTGGCCTACACTCGCGCGCAGACGCGGCTGGCGACTATGAACGGTGCCTTCGTCGACATGTTCTCGGCCGACATGTTCGGTGGCACTCTGCCGCGCAACTCCGGCGAAACCGATGCGGCCTTCAAGGTTCGCATCCTCGCCGACTTCACCGCGCCGAAGAACACGCGGGCTGCCGTATCGGCCGCCATCGCGAGCGCCACTGGTAACACGCCGAACATCATCGAGCCGCTGAACGCCAGCGACACCAAGGGCTACGGCAGCACAAGCACGCCCGCGACCGGCGGCGGCTATGGCTACGGCACCACCGGCCTGCGCTACGGCTCGCTTAGCACGCCGGGCGTGTTCTTCGTCGAGATGCCAGTCGGCAGCAGCCTGACCGCCACCGCCAATGCTGTGCTGGGGGCCAAGGCAGACGGCATCGGTGCCGGCATCCGCATCAAGACGTCCTGACGGCAGGAGACACGCTTGCATCGCCTGATCCCGTACCCGGCCGCCGTGCCGCTCGACACCGACTTGCTGAATGCCGAACGTTGGGCTGTGCAGGGCCTTGGTCAGCTGGCCGGCGCCACGCACGGTTTCGGCGTCACCGCGGCGAGCGGCCTGGTGGTGACACCCGGCAGCAGCGGCCTCACCGTGACGGTGGCGCCCGGCGCCGTGCTACAGACCGCCGCCACCGACCCGAACGCCTATGGCTCGCTGGCAGCCGACGCCGACCTGACCGTGCAGCAGTGGTTGCTGGATACCGCGACCACGGTAACGGTGCCGGCGACGAACACGACCTACTACGTCTACGTGACGCAGGTGACCGGCGACGACACGCCTGTCGTGCTGCCCTTCTACAACGCTTCGAACCCATCTCAGACCTATGCCGGCCAGGGTAATGCCGGCGCCACGCTACCGACACGGCGTGCCAAGACGTTGGCGGTCGGGATCGCCACGTCAGTGCCAACCAGCAGCGTCCAGATCGCGACCGTGCTGGTCCCGAGCGGCAACACGACCGTTGCTGCGACGAACATCGCCTACCTGAGCGGGACCGCGACACCGCCATTCTACCCGACGCTGCCACAGCTCGTGCCGACGACCTTTACGCCGTTGCTGACGACGCAGGCGGTCATTGCGCCAGCGTGGGCTGGCCACGTCGAGGTGCAGCTGATCGGCGGTGGCGGTGGTGGTGGCGATTGTGCGGCCACGGGCAGCTCGAACGGCTCGACGCAGGTCTCGGGTGGTGGCGGCGGTGCCGGCGGTTTCGGCTGGGGCAAGTATGCTGTCACGCCGGGAGCGAGCTACACCGCGACGATCGGCGCCGGTGGCAGTGCGCAGGTGGCGGGTGGCACGACCAGCTTCGGGCCGACAAGCGGCAGCGTGTTCCTGTCGGCGACGGGTGGCGGCTTTGCGAGCTTCACGTCGACGGCGACGTCGGCGGGGGCTGCCGGCGGCAATGCGGTGGGTGGCACGATCATCAACCAGATGGGCGGCCAGGGGTCCGACGGACAGGCCGGCGGGAACATCTTTGCCGGCAATGGTGGCGTCGGGTTCTTCGGTGGCAACGGTCGCGCAGGGTCGCATGCCGGCCTCGCGGCGACCGGCTACGGCTCCGGCGGGGGCGGCGCCTACGACGCGGCATTCACCGGCAACACCTACCAGGGCGGCAGCGGTGCACCTGGCATCGTGCTGTACCGCTGGCTGGCCTGATGCATGGCCGCGAATGACTGGGCGGCGTGTCGTCCGGAACGGGCTGTGCGCCATGCACTGGCTCTGGACCGCCATCCTGCTCCAGCCGCATGACGTGCTGAAGTCCGGCCCGGGCTACAAGCCGTTCCTGCACATCATGCCCACGTCGGGCTGGGTCGCGGCATCCGCCGCTATAGCCCTGGTCTCCACCGCCGGGGTGTTCCTTCACCCAAGCCCGATACGCCGTGGAGCGGCTGGCCTGCAGGCACTCTGGCTTCTGCTGCTGGAAGTGCTGTTCAGCTCGCACTACCCGATCCAGACGGGATGCGCGCCCTACATCGTGGCCGCCGGCGCAGCGACATGGTTGTTCTTGACGGAGGAGGAGCACTGATCCGGATCCCGATGGCCTGACGTGGAGATGAGCACCGCCAGCGGGCTCTCGGATAAGGGTTCGCCGCATGCCCGACCTTGACGATGACGACGACAGCCCGCGCCACCGACGCAAGCCGGCCATTCTGCCCGGATATGACGTGATCGTGGGTGAAGTCGAGCTGGCGAAAGCCCTCAAGCATTTCCGTCTGGAAAATCAGTTCCTCAGCCGCTCCGAGATCGAAGCGCTGATCACGGCGGCGCGGGAGCAGATCACCAAGGAGATCATCCGGCGCTGGCAGAATATCGGAATGAATGCTTCGCGCGATGCGTTCGATCCGGGTGCCAATGAGGAACACTTCGCGGCGTTGATTGATCTGCTGCGCAGGATGACCAGGGATGCGGAAGAGTTTGAACTGACATGGCAGTGGTGCAAGCAACAGGCAAAGAAGGCCGCATTGGCAAGGAACAAGAACCTCGTCAGCCTCGGCTACGTCGCGACCTTCCTCGCCGCCATCACTGGTTTCATTACGATGCTGCTGACAGTCCTGGGGCATCATTTATGAGCACGTTCAGCACCCAGGCCTTTCTGCTGCTGAAGTGGTCGACCTGGGCGCTGTTCGGCGGCGCCGCGGCCGCCCTGGTGGTTGCCGGAACCGTCCTGGGCGTTGAGCTCGCCAGCGAGAAGCCTGACATCCGCAACGCGACGATCGTGGGGCCCGTGCATGCGGGCGATGACCTGCTGATCAACGAGAAGATCATCGTGCCACCGGGCTGCATTCCCAAGATGATGCAGCGGCTATGCACAAGCCGAGATTGCGATCTGCCGGGCACCAAGATCCAGGTGCTGACCGACAGCGCCATGGCCGGGTTTGGCACACCGTTCGAGATCCCTATCCCGCGCGATACAGAGCCCCGCACCGACTGGGTTCTGCAGCAGACCGTCTCGCTACCCGGCTGCGGCCCGATGTCCGGCGTCCTCACCGCCCGGTCGACCGTGCTGCACGACGATCTCGGTCGATCCGGGGTCGCCGTGACGACGTTGCCCTACGATCCGAACCCCTCGCACTAGGAGACCATCATGCGTCGTCTGATGTTCGCTGCCGCTGTCGCAGCTACTGTCTCGTGCCTGATCGCCGCGCAGCCCGCGCGTGCCGGCGTCATCAACGACCTGCTGGCCGTGCTCGGGCTGGCACCCGCTCCAGCGCCATCCAGCCCGTCTGATCCCGGCACCGATTTCCGAAACTGCGACACCGGCGAGTGCGAGTGACGGCCGCTCGCCCCTAGGCGACCCGCGCAACCCGACGACTGAGCAAGACGGCCTTCGGGTCGCCTTTTTCTTGCGAGGCGCCTGTGCAGGCTTCGTTCGAGACCATCCTTGCCTGGACCATGAAGGCCGAGGGCGGCCTGTCTAAGGATCCCGACGACGCTGGCAACTGGTCGAGCGGCGTGTGCGGGCAGGGGACCCTGATCGGCACCAACTGCGGCATCTCGGCGCCCGTCCTGATCGCTTTTCTCGCCCCGGTCGCAATCACCGCCGAGGATATGGCGGCGATCGCGGCGCCGACCGTGCGCTCGATCTACCAGGTGCTCTACTGGCTGCCGATCTCGGGTGCCAGCCTGCCGGCCGGTGTCGACCTGATGGTCGCCGACATGGCGTTCAACGCCGGTGCGGCCGCCAGCGCGCGGATCCTGCAGCACGTCCTCGGCGTGAAGCAGGATGGCTGGATCGGCCCGGCCACGTTGGCCGCGCTCGGTATCTCGAAGCCGGCGGCGCTGCTCGAGCAGGCCGATGCCAATGCGGTGCACGGCCTGCAGCAGGCGCTCGGCATCAAGACCGACGGCGTCATCGGGCCGCAGACACAGAAGGCGATCGCGGCGCATCCGGCGCAGATCGCGCTGCTGGTGATCACGGCGCTGAACGCGCGTCAGTCCGCGTACTACCGCAGCCTGCCAGACTATCGCGAGTTTGGCGCCGGCTGGCTCAACCGCGTGAACGCACGCCAGATGGCGGCCTACGGCTTGGCTATTCCAGTCGCTTAGCGGCTATACTTGGAGAATGCTGCAAGTGTAGAATCGCCGAGCCGAGAAGGGTGATGACCTTCCCGGCTCGACTTCACAGCTTGGGGGACAAGCCGTGCAACCGTACAAATACGACCTGACAGGACAGACTTTCAACCGTTGGGCGGTGCTCAGCTACGCCGGAAAGTGTGTGAGGAACTGTCTTTGGCTCTGCCGCTGTGAGTGCGGCACACAAAAGACTGTTGCAGGTCTAAATTTGAAGAACGGTGCGTCAAAGAGTTGTGGATGTTTGCAGCGAGAACTGATGAGCATCGGGCGGCGAGTGCATGGTCGTTCCCAGACGGCGACTTGGAATATTTGGAAGGGCATGCGGCAGCGCTGCGGTAACCCGAAGTCTCCCAGTTTTCAATGGTACGGGGCGCGCGGCATAACCGTCTGCGACAGGTGGAATAGCTTCCAAGCATTCTTGGAAGACATGGGAGAGCGCCCCGAGGGACTTTCTATCGACCGAATTGATAACGAGCGCGGCTATGAGCCAGGAAACTGCCGGTGGGCAGACGCTGAGGCACAGGCTAACAACAAGCGGCAATCGGACGTAGTCGGTAGCAAAAACCCGAACGCCAGACTGACAGAGGCGCAGGCTCGCGAGATCAAGAAAGCCCTGAAAGACTACTATCGCGGTCAGATAGACGACCTTGCGGCGCAATACCGCGTGTCAGCCAATTCAATCTACATGCTCAAGTCTGGGCGCACATGGCGCCATCTCTTATAATGGAGCTGTCGCTATGAGTCTAACGATAGACTTCCGCACTGTCTCGTCTGTCTACAACACAGCGATGAGCCATTTCTGGGGCAACGCTTCGCAGATGAGCCTGAGCAGCGCTGGCCTGCTGATCGGCAGTGGCCCGACCAATGACTACGGCGAGATGGGCCTTATGGAGATGCCGTCGGGCCCATCTGCCGGCCACGGCTACGGCGCGTTCAGCTTCATCCTGCGCCACGAGAGAGCAAATCAGCCGGGCGGCTGCTACGCGCTACTTTGGCGTGCCGACGATACGTGGTTGGACAGCACCAGGCCGAACACGTTTACCGAGATGGACATGCACGAGACCTGGGACAACTCGGTCACGACGCAGAGCACGCTGCACTATTGGAGCAGCAGCGCCAGCGGGAACAACGGCCAATTGTTCCACGGCACCACCGGCATCGACATGACAAAGAACCATGTCTTTACGCTAGACTGGGCGCCCGGCGTGCTGACCTTCTACATCGACGAGACCGAGATCTACTCGGTGAGCGGCTCGCAGGTGCCGAAGGACTACGCCGACGGCGGGGTCAATCAGGTTCTTGGTGTCGGCGCCGAAACCGAGACCAGCCCTGTCGGCATGTATATCGAGATCGCGCAGTGGATCGCTCTTGCCGACAAGGCAGCGGCTGGCGGCATCAGCGGCATCCTGGCCAAGCTGGTGGCGGAAGCGGGCGGCGCGGCGACAAGCGCCCCTACCACCCCTACGGCGCCCGTTTCGCCCGTCACGCCGCCATCCAGCGGCAGTGGTTCCAGCGGTGAGCTGACCATCACGGCCGCACAGCAGACCGGCGACAAGCTGGCGATCAGCTTCGTCAAGAAGACGGGCGGCGATGCCACGCTCTACCTCAGCGCGCAGACCGCCAGCACCGGCATGGTGGGCATAGGCACCTACTGGGACAACTGCCCTGACGGCACCGAGACGCTGCAGCCCTACTTCACCACGGTGCCCGACAGCCTGACCGAGATCGAACTGTCGGTCCCTGGCACGGCGACCAGCGCCACGTTCCCAGTCACACAGAGCGGCACAACTACCGGCACCGGCACGACCGCATCGACGTCCTACAGCTGGACAACGCTCAGCGCCGCGGTTGTGGCTGCCTTGGGTTCCACTGGCACGTCAGCGTCAATCCTGGCGACGATTGAGGCGGCGTTCGCAAAGTATTCAGCAGCGAACCCGGGCAAATAGGAGAATTTGATGATCACCATCCTGATCATCGTCCTGGTCGTGCTGGCGCTCGGCGGCGGCGGTGCAAGCTACCGTGCCGGCTATTATGGCCAGGGCGGCTTCAACGCCATCGGCCTGCTGCCGCTGGTGCTGGTCATCCTCGTCGTGTGGCTGCTGCTCGGCCACCCCGGCACCGTGTGACGCCATGCGCGGCTGGACCAGCACCACGATCATCGGTGTCGGCGTGCTGGTGGCGGCGCTGATCGGCGTCGTGCGGCACGTCCTCACCGACGGCCAGTTCGAGACCATGCTGGCTTTCGCGGGGACGTGCATCGCGGTGCCGCAGAAGCTTTCGGACCCGCGGGTGCTGCCGAAGCTGGACGCCATCGAGGACGTGGCTCGCGCCCATACGGATGCGATCGCAACGAACGGCGGCCGCATCGCCGACGTGCAGCGCAAGGTGACCGGCGTCGCGAACGCGCTGGCGACCAGGCTGTGAGCGGTGTCGTGCTGATCGCGTGGTTGGCCGCCATCGTCTTCGCCGTGCTGGTGCTGGCCTGGAACAGGATCGACTAGCATGCGTGTCGTCTACGTCCTGATGGCTTGCGCGATGTTGCTGGCAGCGTTCTTCCAGCGCACGGGTGGCGCGTGATGTCGATCGTCTGGCTCGTCGGGTTCGGCATGTTGATGGTGACCATCGGCGGCCTGATCTGGTTCGGCCGCAGCGACGGCACCAACGCGACACGAGCCGGCGACGCCGCTCATGACGAGGCGACGCAGGCCAGCGTGATCATCAAACAGCAGCAGATGGCGCAGGCCGAGGCGGATGCGCCGCACGACACGCCCGGCGTGGCGCACCGGGCCAATGACGGAACGTTCTGATGCGCGCGTTTTGGCTGTGTCTGGCGCTCGGTGCCTGCGCTGTCCGCCCAGCGATTCCGGTTTGCCCGGTGCTGGTCACCTATACCCCCGCCGAGCAGCAGGCGCTTGCTGCCGAGCTCCCGAGCGACGGAGCCGTCACCCAGCGCGCGATTGCCGACTACCTCGGCCTTAGGGACGCAGTAAGGGTCTGCGCCCGGGCTCAATGATCCAGGAGAACACCATGAGCACCACCACCACTGCTGCGCCTGCCATGACTGCCGTCGAGCAGACGCTGCTGGCGAGCCTGCCCGGGCTGATCGGCATGGCCTTCGCGGGCAAGCTCGCGCCCGTGAACGTCACCGTGCAGACCGGCTTGGTCACCGCCGGCACCGATGCGGCCGCCGAGGTCGACGAGCTGCACAGCAAGCTCGACACGCTGGAGGCGAGCAACCCGCTGATCACCGCGAGCATTGCGGCCTTCCACCAGATCGCATCAGTCCTCGGCCTGGCGCTGCCCAGCGAGGACGCGGTTTTCGCCGGCGTGAAGGCGGCAGCAGGCGACGTGCTGAATGGCCTGAAGGCGCCGGCCGCGGCCTGAGCGACAACGTTTATAGAGCGTCAAGCGGCATTATTCGAAGGCCAAGAAGAAAGCCCGACTGTACAGTGGGCGGACCGCGCACGGTGTTGAGACCTTGCGCGGTCCTAACCACAACACCGTGCGGGGACATGTCATGGCTGACGAGAACTTGACGCTAGAGTGGCGTCCTGTCGAGGGCTTTCCGGACTACGAGGTGCGCGAGGACGGTGTTGTCCGCCGATGCGTACCTGACCGCTGGGGGCGCTACTATGGAAACGTCTTACAGCCGAGGGAATACGGTAACTACGGGCACACGTTAGTGGGTTTGACCCCGCCCTGTTCTACTACGGACGCAGCATCTCGGGCTCACAGAAAGGTCAAAGGCTGCACTGTCCACCGCCTTGTGGCGAAAGCTTTCCTGGGTCCACCACCATTTCTAGGAGCATGCGTTGCGCATAATGACGGCAATCCGCGCAACAATCACTGGACGAACCTTCGGTGGACTACGAACAAAGACAATAGCGCCGATATGGTCCGGCACGGCACACATCTTCGGGGCGAGCGGAGCCCCCGTGCCAAACTGACCGCCGAGACAGCTGTAGAAATCAGAGAGTTGTTCGCTGCCGGTCGATCCCAGGTGTCTTTGGCCGCCCAATTCGGCCTCAGCCAAAGCACCATTAGCCGTACCGTGCTCCGGCAGACCTGGTTTTAGTAAGGGGTGTGTACCATCGGCGTGATCTACAACTTCAACTGGCGCTATCTCTCGACGCCGGGCGACACAAACAGCGACACGGTCGGCTGGCTGGCCGACAAGACGGCGACGACGTCGCCCTACGCCCGGATGACCGCGATGATCCCGGGCCTCGTCGCGCGCGGATACACCGCCTTTTTGTTGCCGCCCTCGACGAAGGGCGCGAGCGGGCCGTTCTCCGGCGGCTACGATCTGCTCGATCCCTACGACATCGGCTCGAAGGACCAGGCGGGCGCGATCGCGACGGCGTTCGGCACGGCCGAGGATCTACGGCGACTGATCGCGGTGGCGCACCGCTACGGCGCCGACGTCTATATCGACCTCGTGCTCCATCAGTACGACGGAACGCAAGCGGACGGGACCTATAGTCCGCCCGGCAGCGGCGCGCCGGGACGATGGCCGAAGCACAACCTCTGCTTTGCGGAGCAGGCCGATTTCGTCGGCGGCGTTACGCCCGACGTCGTTCCGAACGAGGAGGGTAACTTCGGCTTCGGCTTGATGCCGTCTTATCAGAACGCCGACCCGGCCGGGTACATGTGGGAGGGCGCGAAGTCGAACGCCGAGTGGCTCGTCGCAACCCTCGGCACGGACGGGATGCGGATTGACGACGCGAAGGGCACGAACGCCGACGTCGTCCTCGCGATCACGACGCTTCCGAGCCTCGCGAGCCAGTTCGTCTTCTGGGAGTACTACGACGGCGATCTCGACGCGATCCGAGCCTATTGCGAGAGCCAGAACTGGCGCGGCTCCGCGCTAGATTTCGCGACGAAGTTCAACCTCGGGAACATCGCAGACAACAACTCTCGCGAGTGGATGGGGCAGATCGCGAATATCGGCTGGTGCCTTGAAGCCGCCGGCAATGCGATCACCTGGGCCGAGAGCGCCGACACCGACACGTCTCCGGGCGAGCAGACGATCTACAACAAGATGCTTGTCTACGCGATTATCATGACGCTGCCCGGCTACCCGATGACCTACTCACGCGACGACCTCGCGGAACTGGAGTGCTACGGGCTCGGGCCGCTGATCGACAACCTCGTCTGGATCCACGAGCGGGTCGCGCAGGGCGATTTCGTGGTGCGGGACTCAAGCGACTATCAGGTGTTCGCCTTCGAGCGGCTCGGCTACGGGGGGGCGCCCGGCTGCGTCGTCCTGGCGAACAACGATCAGTATGCAACGCACACGGTCACCGTCGCGACCCGCTATCCGGGCAACACGCGGCTGCACGAATACACCGGGAACGGCGGTTACTCGGACGATCATTGGACCGCCGAGGACGGCTCGCTGACCGTCACCATCCCCGAGAATGATAACGGGATGAGCTACCTCGTCTTCGGCCTGCCCGGGGTCGAGGGCGGCTTTTCGCTGCCGACGCGCGAGACCAACCAGACGTTCTTCGGCGCCTCCGACCTCGACATCGGTCCGATCACCACCGGCACGCTGGCCGTCGGTCGGATTTGGGCCGCAGCCGGCACCTGGCTGTCGTCGACGCTGACCATCGACGACGCGTCCTGGGGCAACAGCGCGGATCTCGCGGTGCACATCACCGATGACCAGGGCTTCCTGGTGATGATGCCCTACGATGACCAGGGCGACGCGACGCAGGGCCACACGACCCGCACCAAGCGCTCGGGCTGGCACACCATCAGCATCGTGGCCGTGGGCATGCCAACGCCTGGCGTGCCGTTCAGTCTACGAATGACCTACACCGGCGCGCCCTGGAGCGAGGCATGACGCTCACGCGTCGCGTGCTGCTGGCCGGCACGGCGGCTGCGGCGTTGGCGCCCCGAACCGGCCGGGCTGCTGCGGCTGCTGTGCCACCGGGCGTCTATACGCGGTCGTTCGATAGCGCCCGCACCGGCCACTGGCCGCATGAGACAGTGTTGACGCAGGCAAACGTCAAGGCGCGCGGTCTAGTGCTGACGCGCACGCTGCCCCTCTACGGCGATGCGCGCGGCACTGAGGGCCAGCCCCTGATCGTGCCGCAAGTCAAGCGTGCCGACCGCTCGGTGCACGACATCCTGATCACCGCGACCATGGCCGACTACGTGCAGGGGTTCGATGTCGAGAGCGGCGCCGAGCTCTGGCGCGTGCATGTCGGACAGGCAATCACCAATACCCGCGCCTATGACGAGTGGCTGATCAATCAGCACTGGGGCATCCTTTCGACCGGCGTGATCAATCCTGCCACGGGTGTCTACTACTGCGTGGCGTTCATATCGCCGACCAGCAGCTTTGCCGATGCGCAGTATTTTCTGCTGGCACTGCACCCGGCCGACGGCTCAACGTATGCGGCGCCGCTCAACCTCAACGTAGCGACCTATCAGCCACCCGGCCTGCCGGTGCAGAAATTCACTACCGCCGTGCGCAAACAGCGCGCGGGCCTCGCCATGAGCGCCGACGGCTCGACGGTCTGTGTCTGTACCGGAAGCTTTTTGGAGAGCAATTCTTCTAATCGCGGGTTTGTCATCGCCTGCAACGTGGCGACGAACGCCATGAGCATTGCGGCCTGCTTCACCACGACGGTGACTGGTTCCGGCGCCGGCATATGGATGGCAAGCGAGGCGCCGGCGATCGATGCGAATGGCGATCTCTATGTCGTCACCGCCAATGGCGACTTTTCACCGCCGACCGAATGGGGCGAGAGCCTGCTCAAGCTGCGCTACACCAAGGCAACTGCGCAGGCCGCGGCCTCGATCACGGTGGTCGATCATTCGACACCCTATACCGATACCGGGCGTGTCGGCGGCGAGGCTGACCAGGCGCTCTCAACGCTCGATGCGATTCCCAACGCAAAGGCGATGCGCGACGCGGCGGACCCGGCGCCGACCAACGGCATGCATGGCATGATGGTGCACAACAGCGCGCCGGCGCCGGTCAATATGCTCTCGGCAGGCGATGAGGATCTTGGATCTGCTGGTGTCCTGTATGTCGCGGCCGCGGCTAGCGGCCTGCCCTACAACCTCGCGGTGTTCGGCGGCAAGGACGGCGTGATCTACGTCGCCGACGCGAACGGCATGAACGGCGCCAGCTTGGCCGATTTCGCGCCAGCGACGATCCAGGATAAGGTCTATGCCGAGTTCCTGGCCGCTCCGGTGTGGGGCAGCTACTTCAATCCGGCCACACCGACGCCGACCGACCTCTCGACGCTCGACACCGTCTATGCCGGCCGCACCCATCACATCCATGCGCAGGCGCGCTTCTACCGCTCGCCGGTCCTCGGCCCCTGTCTCTGGCTCATGGGCGAGAACGGCAACCTGCGCGTGTTCCGGCTCGGCACGACTGGTACCAAGGTAACGCTCACCTATTTGGGTTGCAGCGCCGTCTATGCCTCGCCCAATGCGCCGGTCGTGCCGGGCCAGAGCTACGGCGGGATGCCGGGCGGCTTCTTGTCGATCAGCAGCAACGCCAACGCGTCCGGCACCGGCCTGGTGCATGTGCTCTATCCGCTTGGCGATGCCAACAAGACGGTCACCGGCGGCGTCTATGCGGTGTTCGATGCCGACAACCTCGGCCGGTTCGCGGACGGCTCCGGCGAGGTGCAGAAGCTCTGGAGCAGCGCCGACTGGGCGATACAGTTCGCCTTCGATAAGTTCGATGTGCCGACGATCTGGAACGGCAGCGTGCTGTTCGCCAGCTATGACGGCTGCGTACGCCAGTTCAATCTGACGCCCGCCTAACGGTTGCCCGCGCTCGCGTAGCTGTTGATCTCGGCGCCCAGCGCGATCTCGACGATCACCGGCTTCTTCCACTGCATCGTCATTCTCCTGTTCCCGGTTGTGGGCACGTGTGCCCGGCCGTGACGCTAGCACAACCCACCGAGGACATTGCACATGAACATCGGCACCCTGTTTGCAACCACCATGCTCAACGCCGGCAACGCGTTGTTCAATGGCGGCACGCTGATCTTCTATTCGGGCTCCGCACCAGCCACGCCAGAGACCGCGCCGACCGGGACGGCACTTGTCACCTTCACCTTCAGCGCCACCGCGTTCGCGGCTCCTGCCCTGAGCGGCGGCTACGAGGGCGCGGCGGCGGCCTTCACCTCGACCAGCGCCAACCCGGTCGCGAACGGCACTGTCGGCTACGCCCGGGCCACCGAGAGCAACGGCACCACCTACATCTGCGACTACACCGTGGGCACATCGGCCACCGACATCATCATCGGGAATACGGGAATCCAAGTGGGCGTGCCGGTAACGATCTCAAGTTTCCAAAACCGCATACCTGCACTGTAAGGTTTCAAACCTTACGGCGAGTTCCAGTCCCCGCATAGGGTCTTTCGGACATGTTAAGGGCCTGTTCGAGAGGCCACAACCGGAGTCGCCTATGGAGCGCAGCAGGAGTAAGACCGACCCGTTCGGACCATTGCGCCAGCGTCAGGGTCATTCCGCCCGCCGTGATGTGTCGGCTGCTGCGTTTATTGTTCGCCTGCTGAATGGTCGTGGCCCATCGGCAGTTCTGGGGGGTGTAGTTCCCATCGTTGTCGCGTCGGTCAATCGACATGCCCGGAGGGCACGGGCCCATGTCGTCGGTGAAGGTCTGAAAGGAGTCGGCCCATTGCGCGCAGACCGAGATGCCGCGCCCGCCATAGTCCTGCCAGCCCGGATGCTCCGGGTCGGTACAGCGCGCCTTCATGTTGCACCATATCACGTAGTCGCGCGACCGGCTGGCACCGTGCTTCAGGCTGCGTGCGCCGATGGTGGTGCGCGATCCGGCACAGCCGCAGCTGGTCGTGTTGCCAGATCGAAGGTCGCGCGTCCTGGCGATGGTGGTGCCACCGCACGCGCACTCGCAGCGCCAGCGGCGCGACCCGCTGCTGTCATTCTCGACGCGTTCGCGCACGGTGAGAATGCCGAAGGTCTGGGCGACCAGCGTATGCAGGTCGATGCGCTGTCTTTCCATCGCGCAAGGGTAGCGGGCACAACTGACAGCCGCAAGGCTGCAGCCTGATGGCACTGCTCTTTGCCGACCGAGTGCGGGTGGCGGCAAGCGCCGCGCCCGGCACCGGAACGTTCGCGGTCGGCACCGCCGTCAGCGCCTACCAGAGCTTCCCCGCCAGCTTCCCGGTTGGCAGCAGCTCCTACTACCTGATCGAGGACGGCACGAGCTGGGAGCTTGGCGTTGGCCTGCTCTCGGGCACCGGCGTGTGGACCCGCAGCACGGTCATCCTGACCAGCGCGGGCAACGCGACGGCGCTCACGCTCACCGCCAATGCTGTGCTGACGCTCACGCCGAGTGCGCAGTTCGCCACAGACCTGCAGGCGCGTACGGACAGCAATTATGGCCGCAACCGCATTCGCAATCCGCGCATGCAGATCAATCAGCGCGCGGGCACCTACACAACGTCGGGTGCCTACACCGCAGACGGATGGATTGCGATAGCGACCGCAGGCACCATCGCGACGACCGTGGGTGCGGCGTCCGCGAGCTACGCCTACAGCGGCACGCTGTCGGCGGTCGCGACCGGTCTGACCGCCGGTGGCACGCTGCAACTGGTGCAGCGCATCGAGTCCTACGAGTGCATGGATCTGGTCGGGCAGCCGGTCACGTTCAGCTTCACCGGGCTGGCGTCCACCAGCGCGGGCACGGTGACGGCGGTCGTCCAGCTGTCGTATCCGACTTCGCAGGACAGCTTCGGCACGCAGACCACCATCGCGACGAACACCATCACGCTGTCGGGCACCGCCGCGCGCGTTTCGACCACCTTTGCCGCCCTGCCTGCCGGTGCCGCGAACGGGCTGCAGGTCATCGTCCAGCTGACGCAGGTGACCAGCACGGGCAACACCACGTTGACCATCGGCGGCGTGCAACTGGAACCGGGGCTCTATGCGACCGCGCTGGAGAAGCGACCTATCGAAATCGACTTCCTGCAGTGCGAGCGCACCTATCAGGTCGGGCAGATCGTGCAGGGAGGCTATGGTGCCGCCAGCACCCCCATCTCCGCAACTGCTGCCATCAATCCGATGCGAGCCACACCAACGCTAACCGCCACCGCGACATCGGACTCGAACTTGGGAACGCCGACGCTCGCCTATGTCGCGAACGGTGTCTATGCGACCGCGACGGTGACTGCGGCGGGCACCTACTCACTGAATGTGAAGTTCAGCGCAAGCGCAGATCTGTAAGGCGGCGTCATGGCAAGCCTTTACCAGCAGACCCAGATCGCCAACCTGATCCTCCGGACGTCCGACGGTGCCTTCGTGCCAGTGGACCAGAGCAATGCGGATTACCAGCAGGTCATGGGCTGGCAGGCGCAGGGCAATACCATCGCACCCGCGCCGACCGTGCCGAACCCGACCACGATCAGCAATTCAGCCTGTATGGCGCGCTTCACCACCGCCGAACTGACCGCCTGGGAGACCTACGTGCTGACGCACAGCACGACGAACCCCAACATCGTGCTTGGTGCGACGGTCGGCGGCGCGACCTGGGCGTGGAGCTGGACCGTGCTCACTGGTCCACAAGTGACGCTCACCGATTCCGCTACGGTCACCGCGCACGCGGCGCTGGTGAGCGCGGGTATCCTGACCGCCGCGCGCTCCACCGCAATCCTGACTCCGTAGAGTGTTCGGCGGCGGCTCCTTCGGCGCGTGGGCCTTCTCCGCGTTTGTGCTGCCGACCTTCTCGGTGGTGCTGACCAGCGGAACCTCCTGGCCGCAGCCTCCCGGCATCACCACCGTGGGACCTGTGCAGGCCTGGGGTGCGGGAGGAGCCGGCTACGGCGTCGGCGGTTCGGGCGGCTCGTTCGCCTCGGTGCCGACCGTTGCGATCAGCGGAGCAACGACCTACCAGACCGGCACGTGTGCCGCGGGCAGCGCCAACGGCATCAACGGCACCGCCAGTTGGTTTAAGAGCACCACCACCGTGCTCGGTGCAGGCGGCCTCGGACCGACGAGCAGCAACACGCCAGGCGTGCCGCTCGCATCGATGAGCGTGGGCACCGTCATCTATATCGGCGGGCAGGCGGGTGCTCAAACGGACGGCTCGGGCACCTACAGTTCGGGCGGTGGTTCGTCGGCCACCATGGCGGCGAACGGCAACGCGTCGGCGGCGACAAGCTCCTCGCAGCAGAACACGGCGGGCGCCAACGCGCCCGCTCCCAGCACCGCGATCGGTGGTGCGCCGAGCGCCAACGGCTCAGGCTCGGGAAGTGCGGGCGGCAGCAACGTCGAGGGCGGTGCGGGCGGTGGTGCTGGCTACGCGGGCTCGGGTGCTGCGGGCAATCCGGGCGGCGGAGGTGCAGGCTCGGGCGCAGGGAACTCGGGCAATTCGTCGGCAGGCGGCGGCGGTCAGATCCGCATCTACTGGACCACTGCGCCGATCAACCCGCTCATCGCTCTCGGCACCATCACGCCGAGTGCGGCAGGCGCCGCCAACGAGAACGACCCCGCTGCGGCAGCGGGCGGCATCGCGCCGTCCGCGTCCGGTGCGGCGAGCGAGACGGACCAGGCGAGCGGCACGAGCACCGTTGCGCCGAGTGCGACCGGATCTGCGGCGGCAGCGGACCCTGCAAGCGGCACAGGATCAGTCGCGCCGTCCGCATCTGGCGCCGCGGGTGCCGTCGATCCTGCGAGTGGCACAGGCAGTGTGGCACCGGCCGCTGCGGGCACCGCCACCGAGGCGGATGCTGCAAGCGGCACGGGCACCACCGCGCCGAGTGCCGCGGGCACGGTCGCAGCGCCCGACCTCGCGAGCGGCACTGGCACCATCGCACCCTCGGCGACTGGCGCTGCGAGTGCGGCTGATCCCGCGAGTGGCGCGGGCGGCGTCGCACCCGGAGCGGCGGGCAGTGCCGCCGAGGCGCAGGCGGGCGCGGGCCTTGCGACGATTGCGCCACAGGGCGCGGGTGCCGCGCAGGGCACCGATCCTGCCAGCGGCACCGGCTCGGCCGTTCCAGGCGCGCAGGGCGCGGCCAGCGAGGCGGACGCGGCATCGGGCGGCGGCATGGCCTTGCCCTCGGCAACGGGCGCGGCCAGCGCGCGCGATCCGGCGGCCGGCCTTGCGACGATTGCGCCCAGCGCCTCAGGATCGGCAACCGAGGGTCCGGACACCGCCTCGGGTGCTGGTTCTGTCGTGCCCTCGGCTGCGGGCAGCACTGCGGGCCAGGACGCAGCGAGCGGCGCGGCGGTCATCGCACCCTCGAGTGCGGGCGTCGCGCAGGCAAAAGACCCGGCTGCGGGCCTCGGCACGATCGCGCCGGGCGCGAGCGGTGCTGCGACGGCTGCCGATCCGGTCAGCGGCGCGGGATCTGTGGCGCCGAGCTCGACCGGCGCTGCCTCGGAAGCCGACCCGGTCTCGGGCGCGGGCGTGGTGCAGGCGGGCGGCGCAGGCACCGTCACCGAGGCGCAGACGGCAAGCGGCACCGGAACCGTGCAGCCGGGTGCCACGGGCGTCGTCGACACCGCGCACAACCTCACCGGTGGCGGCACGGTCATGCCGTCGGCGGCGGGCGTGGCGAGCTCCGGACCCGACAGCGCATCCGGCAATGCTTCGGTGGCGCCGAGCGCCTCAGGTGTCGTCTCGAGCAGCGATGCCGCGACCGGTGCGGGAACGGTGCCACCGTCCTCCACGGGCGCCGCCGGCAGTACCGACCTGGCGAGTGCGACTGGCACGATCACACCGTCGGCCTCCGGCAGCGCGCAGGACACGCCCGGCGCCAGCGGCGGTGGCACGATACCTGTCACCGGCGGGGGCACCGCGCAGGCTACTGACGCGGCGAGCGGTGGCGGCGTAGCTCAGCCAGGCGCAGCAGGCGCGGCGCAGGAGGCCGATCCGGCTGCGGGCGCCGGTACGGCCCGTCTGGCCGGTGCTGGCACGCTTGCAGCCGGCGTCACGGCAACGGGCGGTGGGACTGCAACACCAGGCGCAGTTGGCCAGGTGCAAGGGACCGATCAGGCGTCAGGGGCTGGCGTCCTGCCGCCAGCGCACGGCAGCGGCACTGCGTCGCAGCAGGATGCAGCATCGGGCGCTGGCACGGCCGCACCGGCGGCACTTGGCCTCGCAGCGCTGGCGAATCCGGCGGCCGGAAGCGGCGAGATCGATCCTTCGGCGACCGGTGGCGGCACCGATGTCATCAAGCCGCCGCCGCACGAACGGCTTCTCGCACTGGTCGCTGAGAACCGGACGGCCGACCTGGTCGCAGAGCAGCGACATGCCGTGCTAGCAGGCGAGGGCAGGGTGCTCATCAGCATGGAGTGTCTGGTCGCATGACCACGTTCACCTACCCGGTCAAAGACCCGCTCGACGTGCTGGACTACGGCATGGACTTCACCGCGCAGATGACGCTGGACGCGGACACGGTGACCGCGCTCGTAGGTGTCACCGCCACACCGGCCGGCCTGACGATGGGGACCGGGCAGTTGTCGGGGGGCATCGCGAGCTGCTTCGTCAGCGGCGGTGTGGCCGGAATGACATACCGACTGGACTTCGAGGTCACGACGACCGGCGGCCGCACTTACAAGCGCGGAGGACTATTGCCGGTATACCCGCGATGATGTAGTATCGTAACGACTGGCGTTCAGACGACTTGCCCCGGCGTGGAGGATGCCCCCTCTGCGTCGGGGCTTTTTTTGTTGAGGCGGGCTCGCAGCTTTCTTGCTCGTCTTCATCAAAAACAGGCTCAACTACGCCATAGGGTGGCCCGCTGAACCAGTTGCGCGCTTCCGCCTCGGCCCGTGTCAGCTTTTCGATTATAGACCTGCCGCCGGACATAGTCTCGACTATCGCTTGATCGACCCGGATCGCGAGGATCGTCCGCGTGCCTATGTCGGTGCATCGCCATACGCTGCCATTCGGGATCGTGAACTCGCCACCGATCTTGAACTCCGAATGGTTCATGTCGGTCTCCTGACCGGGGTTATGGGTGCTCAAGTTAGGAGGCTGTCCGGGGCTCGATACCCGGTCGGGGGAACAGCACGCTCCCACCCGTCAACTCATGCGGTCCTGGCCGTGGCATCCGTGCATCAGCCACGGAGCGCAGTCCGTATGAGCGCGTGTCCTTCCACGCCGCCAGCCACCTAACTTGAGCCTCCTTGGGGTTATTGACGCCCACGGCGAGCAGCCACTTCAGCGTGAAACAGTTTCGCTCGCTCCCGGTAGACTGGACTGCCCGGCACTAGGCCACCAAGGACGTCCATCAACTCGAAGTTCAGCGCTGCGACCGACAGGTCATCTGCGCCTCCACTGTTCTCGGTCGTGAACATGACGTCTGGCGTAAGCTCGGCCACCGGAAAGCCTCCTAGTATGCCTCTTGACACTAGCACCCTCTTAGCACAGAATACAAGTGCAATTGTGGAAAGCCAGAAAGTGCAGGACGCAACCTACCTTTCGACCATCTCCATGGCCTGGTCTATCGAGCGTCAGGAGAAGGTGCTGGGCAAGTTTGCGAGCGCCCTGACGAGATATTGCGACGAGATCAACGGGCCGGCGCGCAAGGGCCGCAAGGTGGCGGCGCTGAAGGAGCGGGCAGTGCTACTGACACCCCGAGGCCGACCGAAGCCGCTGCTGGTGCGGGTCGCGGCGCTGCCCTGCATCGCGTTCGATATCACTGACCTGACCTCCGTGCTGGCGGCGCTCGCCGAGAAGAACGGGACGCTACTGTCGCACTACGACGAGCTGGAGCTACCGCCAAACCCACCCGCTGCTCTGATGGCCAAGGCGCTGGCGGCGTTCTCGACGGCGAAGTTCGGATCTGATCTGCCGAACGCGCGCAAAGTGCGGGCAGAGAATCAAAGGGCTCGGACGCTCAAGCACATCGAGATCGTGCGGCCGTTCTGGCACCTGCCGGAGCCGAGCACGCAAGAGCTGCGCCGGATGGCGAGTTTGGACGGTAAGCGGCCCATGGCGCCCGCAACGCTGGTCCTGCACCTGGGCAACCGTCGAGAGGCGCAAGCGCGACACCGAGAGCAGATTGAGTTTGAGCAACGAGAACAGAAGCGGCTGGCTGCAATGGCAGCAGCGCGCGCACGGAAGAAAGATCAGACACAGTGACTGCCCTGAGAAGCACCAGCCGAAAGGATGCAGCGGCGGCATTGCACCCGGCTGTGGTCAGCCCGCTTCAACCTGCTGCCCGACAAGGCTACCTCGTCGGCTACGCCCGTGTCTCGATGTCCGATCAGACCACGCAGCGCCAGATTGATGAACTGGTCCGTTATGGCGTGGATCCACGGGCGATCTTCACGGACAGCATGTCGGGAGCGACGATGAAGCGCCCCGGGTGGCAAGCGCTGTGGAAGGAGATCGAACCCGGCGACACGGTTGTCCTCCTGTCACTTGATCGCCTTGGCAGGAACCTCGTGGAGATCGTCCTGACTGTTGATCAGATGAGGGACCGCGGCGTCGGGCTGAAGGTGCTGAACGGTGACATCGACACCGGAACTGCGCAGGGGCGCCTTCTGCTTGGCATCTTCGCGACCTTGGCGGAATACGAGCGAGCGTTAATTCGAGAGCGCACCCAGCACGGTCTCGACAAGGCACGCGAGCGCGGCACGATCGGCGGCAGGCCGCCCAAGCTGACAAAGGACATGGTCGATAAGGCCATTGCCCGCGTCCAACGCGGAGAACCGGCACAGGCAGTGGCTGACGACTTCAAGGTCCACCGGAACACGCTGAAGCGGCGCATGGACGACCGGCGCAAGCAGATCAGGATGGAGAAGCAGAAGTGAGCGAAGCCAATGGCTGAGGAGCACAAGGAACAAGCGGCTTTACTGCGTAAGTTCCACCACCTACCGCGTACGGATGTTGCCATCGATCAGCTTGATTGGTCTATACGACTGTTGCTTGATCACGATGCGCTCGTCCCAGCCTACACGCTGGCAGGCGCAGCGGAAGAGGTGCTGGGAAAGCATCTAAAGGGACGCTCGGCACGTGCACGTTTGAAGGACGCAGTCGGAACATTACCCGATCTGAATAAGCTCAAGAACTTCTTGAAACATGGCAATGAGCCTGAGATGAAGGTTGAGGCCTTAGACCTTGAGGTTGCTTTCGTAATCATTCGCGCTGGTTTGAATCTTGAAGAGATTGACGGGACGTTCACTAGTCAGTTCCCGCGGTTTTTGAAGTGGGCGCGCGAGAAGCATCCGCATTTGTTCGAAGGCCCGGAAGAGCCGCTGTCATGACCGAAGCCGGCAAAACCACCGAGCGACTAGTCGAGCGCGAGGCCGACATCGCATTGCAGACAGCGAAAGAGCATCGTCTGGCTACAATACGGCACATTAAGGAGGGCCTTCGCAAGGTTCCCTTGGCTTACCGCCCCATCTCATCTGCTCCGGATAAAATCAAGGATGGGTCGAAGATTCTCATCCACTGTTACTGGGAACCGTTGACGGTAGTCGGAAAGTATAAAGACGGCGAGTGGGTTGTCGCCTGGGACGAGCAGCCGCTTTCTTGGGGCTACGAAGCAACTCACTGGGCCTATCTACCGGGAGACCCGCGCGATGCCTGACCATCAAACCACCAGCCCGCTTGCCGTCAAGAAGTCCTACAAAGCCGGATGCGTCGGCATCGCCATGCGCCTCAGCGTCCGAGGCTGGACATCGGGTAGTGCCAAGATCGAAGCGGCAACCGACCTGACGACGGAGCAGGCGCGTATGCTGGCGCAAGCTCTTATAGACGCAGCCGACAAGGCAGAGGCAAAGGTGGACGCCAAATCTGCGGCAGATGCGCGGCGTCAGGAATGGCGGAACCGAGAGATCGCGGCTGGGCGAATGGTTGTGATGGGAGGACGGCCATGACTGAAACCACCAAGACGCCAAACATGGATCAGGTGATTGCCCGCCTTCGCGAAATGCCGGAAGTCGCGCCATTCTTCCGGCGTGTCGTGGTGGTGGAGCAGGCCAACAGCGACCTATTCGACGCTGCGGAAGCCCTATCTGAATGGCTGCGGACTGTCCCGGTAGAGGCCCGTCATATTGCCCGGTTCAACCGGTTCTATGACGCGATTGCTGGTGTTCGTGAAGCGCACCAGATGGAGCCAAACGATGTACGACGCTGACCATCAAACCACGATCTCCGCCGACCCGCTGCCGATAGCCGACATCACCGGCATTGCGTCGGCAGACTTGCGGAGCCATGAAGCGCAGCGCGAGCACTATCGCTTAGTAGAGATCATGCAGGCGCAGATCGCGAGCAAGCCGGAAGGCTCCTATCGCACGACAATAGGCGAAGTCGCTGCGGCGGCAGACCTCTCACTGGAACGGGTTGTGGCGCACCTTCAGGACGCATGGCTTGTCATCCTCGACGCAGATCCGTCGAAGCCGATGGCAGTATGGACGCTAGAGGAGGATGGAGAGTGACCGACAGCACGCAAACCACAGTTGCGCTTGATGGACTGTAGCCACTTTCTGCACATCTCTATCCCAGACGTCTCAGCAGACGCTTGCGCTGGAGTCCGCGCTACGTTGCGCGCTGCCGAGATCCAGGCGAAGGCAACGAAGGCAGCGGCGACCACCGGTATTCGTGTCGGGGTGCTCACGCTGCTGGGCGGAGCGGCAGCTGTATGGGCTACATTACGCTCGGCCCGTCTGCAAATTCGGCAAGTCGATTCTCAACAGAAGACTGTCACCCGTGCGATCCACCGTCACCTCCGGACGCTCGCAGCGCCGGTTGGTGGGGAGTTAAAGTGGACGATGTCTCAAGCAGTCTTGAACTTTAGAGGACGTCATCCTTACGATCCCACCGCACATTTGCGAATGACCTCTGCGCTGCTGGACGAGCTTTCACCTAGCAAGTGGGCAGTTCTGTCGCAAACGGCAGAGTTGTTGTCTGAGATTGAGAATCTTTTCGCCTCCGTCAACTTAGCGAAAGCGCGGATTGTCAACTTCTGTATAGCTGTGTCCAACTATCCAGAAGGCAATGAAGCGGATCAGGAGCAAGCCCCATTCATAACTGCAGCAGTAGATCAAATCCATCGGGCGAATGCAGATTTGAAGCACTTTGTAACAGATAGCTATGACTACTCGTCAGCGGCACGACCGAGCCGCATTGTCAACGCTGCCAGGCGCGTTCGCCAGTTCATGAAAAGACGGTTCTGATATGTTCGACGACGTAGACCAGCACGAGCTCACCCTCGGCCCTGACGGGTCGCTCGTCATCCCGGCCACCCTGCTGGAGAAGCTCCTCTGGCAATCCGGCCACCGGCTGCTGCTCGAGCAGACCGACGACGGCGTGCCGGTGACGGAGATTCGCGAATCAGGGCCTGGACACTAAATTCACTTGCATCAAGCACTACAAATAGATGAAGTTGGCGAGCTTTACGAGGAGCATGAGCTACGCCTTTCGATCCTGCACGGCCCATCGCGTTTATGCACATCCCAAAGACGAGTGGCACGTCATTAGTCGTTGCTGTCAGTAACGCTATCCAGCCGAAGAAGGTCGTGACCGGCCTGGACCGGTACCTGTTCGGTAGGTTCGACGATTTCGAGACGCTCGCGCCAGAGGCTAAGCGAACGGTATTCCTGCAGCCATCTGACATTCCAGATGATGGCGACATGCTTCACGGCCATATACCTCTCTCGGCCGTGAATGAACGATATCCGGATGCGCAGCTACTGGCTCTGTTGCGGGAAGCGAGGGTGCGGTTGCTCTCCCATTACCTCTTCTGGCGGTCACAATCCCCCGCACAGATGGCTGCCTGGGGTAGGTGGGGGGAGATCGTTGCAATCTCCCGGAGGCCGCTTGTTGATTTTCTTACCGACCGTAGGATCGTCGCACACACAGATAATATGGCGCTAAGAATGCTTCTCTGGCCGCATCCGTTAATTCCGGACGGTGACTTTATCGACCCGAAGCATGATGAGACGCTTCTTAGGCAAGCCAGGACGTCACTGTCCCGTTTCGATCATGTGGATATCGTTGAGAACGATGCCAAGATCGAGAACCTGTCGAGGTGGCTAGGTCGCCCAGTCGGCTACCCCTCGCTCAACAAGGTTCACGCGCCGACCGATCTTCCGAAGCTTAACTTGCAGGCGGAGCTATCCGAGGCTGCGACCCAGCGGCTAGCAGCCTCAAGCCGGCTGGACGCAGTCTTGTGGGCAACCGTGGTTCAGACAAGGCTACCTCAAGCAAACCATCACGAATTGGCAAATCAAACTTTCAGTCGCGCCATCGCTCGCTACGCAACTGACTGACAGGACACGCGAAAACCTGCAATTTGCTGCTACTCACGAAGCGGTGCCATGCTGCACAGCGGCGAAGCTGTGAAGCAGACCGACGACGGCGTGCTGGTGACGGAGATCGAGGCGCCTGGCGATCGCCAGCCCTAAGCTGCCGTTCGCTGGTTTGCCTCCCCCAACGTCCCCAGCAAGGCCCGCATCTCACCGGATACCCGGGCATCGCCGCTGGCCATGCGCGACAGACTGCGCAGAATCGTGGTCATCTGCCGATCATCGCCGTGCTGGATCATCAGCCGAGCCAGTGCCGACTGCCCCATGCCCAGCGACTGCAGCTTGTCCCGGAACCAAGCCGCACTCTCCGATGAGCCTCGGCCAGGAGTGTAGTTCTCTGCTTCCATCGCCCTTGCCCTCTATCTAAGATCCAGGAAACCAGGGCCGCTATCGCGACCCTGGCCCCGGTGGGAAGTCAGACGTTGAAGGTGATGTAGAGAGTCACCTTCAGCGGCCTCCACCGGAAGCTAAGAACAATGCAGACTGGCATTGTCTTATCCTCCGTGTCCCCAGGCCCCATTGCCTGTGGACAAGAAGAACTTACGACAGAACGTCGTAGCCGACAAGGTAAAACGACGTTCTGTCGTAATCTTTTTCAGCTATCCTGGACGCGCATCCCCGGGTCGTGAAACGCGCGCCCCGCCATTACGGTGATGGTCCGCTCCCGGCATCCGCAGGTGCAGCGCATCGGCAGCTCGACCAGCGCCACCTCGCCGCGCCCGGAGGCGATCAGGCTCGGCAGATCGAGCGGAGTGGCCCGGTCGCACCGGTTGCAGCGGACCAGGACGCTGTGGCCGCTCTCGTGGGTGCTGCGGATCGTGGGGAGGGGCTGGGTGTCTGATGAGTGGAGGTGGGGCGGCGGCATAGCTCGGTGAGAACCTATCGGGTGCAGCGAGCGTGGTCCACATGGACCTCTACCCGGTTGCGCGTCACCGCTCTCTGCGGAAAACCGTGTGTCTGAAGTTGTGTGTAAGTGCATCTAAGGGCGTGATTTCGTTAACTAGTGTAAGCCCTCTCACGGCGGTAACAGGGGTTCGAATCCCCTACGGGACGCCAGCGTAACGAATTCGCGCAGTTACCTAGCCTTTTCAACGCCTTACACACCTCCTTGAGCCGCCTCGATGGCACACGCCATGGCACCTGCTCGATGGCACACGGTGCCTGAGCCGGCTGTTCAGGGAGTGGCGGTGCCGGCGCAGGGCTTCCTAGCCCGCTCTTAAGAGGCCTTTCGAAATTACTTTGACGAGCCTCTAACGCTGTACAACCTCACCCGTGGTCGGTGCGCTGTCAGAACGATGCCGCCGTCAATCTTAAGATCTTTTCATCTACTATCACTCGCAATCAAACTTTCAGTCCTCAGCCCCTTCGCCCGCTGTTCGCAGCCGCCTTGTCAGGAACAGCCCGCCGGCTGTTAGCTCCCGCGTGAGAGTGCGGGCGACAAGCACGTCCAGGGCGCGTAAGGGGCCGCCTTGATGGCGTGCAAGGGCCGCCGTAAAGGCAGCTATCATTGCCCCCTCCGGCAGGGGCTCAGACGCCACACGCGACACATCTCCCTGCACTTCGACTGTCATCGGGAGACTAGAACAGAAAGAGAACAGCGTTGGCAACGGGGGCTGTGACTGGTCAGCCCGCCAGAGGGCCGCCGAAGGAAAGATCCCGCCCGTAAAGCCCACCACAGCCTCGCAAGCCTCGTCAAAGACTTCACGTTCGCCCTGCCAACGGGCCAGTCAATGCCTGTCCGCGTCCTGAACAGGGACGGAGCGGCTTGGTTCGTGGCGAAGGACGTTGCCGTGTTGCTGGGCTATGCAAACCCGCCTGAGGCGGTTCGGGAGCATTGCAAATGGGTGAGCGAAACGCTCACTCCTTCAGCCGGTGGCCCGCAGCGGACCAAGATCATCCCCGAAAGTGATGTCTACCGCCTCATCTTCCGCTCCAAGCTCCCCGCCGCAGAGGCGTTTGAGGAATGGGTAGTGGGCACTGTCCTGCCGGCGATCCGCAAGGACGGGGGCTATGTCCAGGGCGAAGAGCTAGCTGAGAGCGACGAAGAGGTGATGGCGCGGGCTTTGGCGGTAGCCACGCGGAAGGTGGAGCGCTACCGGCTGGAGCGAGACGCGGCGCAGAGCCTCTCCCTCAGCCCTCCGCCTATCGCCTTGTTAGCCCATTTCACAGCCCACTGAAATTCCGTTGACGGGCCTCTAACGCTGTACTATCTCGCCCTAGTCGATACGTAGCGATAACGAGATGCGGTCGGCACATTATCATTTAAGCCCCGGCAGGATTTCGATGAGCGACCCAAACAGCAATGGCACGCTTTCCGAAGCCGACATTGCGACTGTCCATTTAAGGTTGTCTGAGTTAGTGAGCCGTGGGTGGTTCGCCCTCAGCACCGTCGTAGATCACAACGGGCCAGGGGATGCCGAGTATCAGTATCTAGCCGTAGACCAGATTGCAGGCCCTCCCATCGCCGTGTGCTTCCACCTCGGTAAGAGTCGCCAGGGCGGCTACAACGTTACTCACATCCAGAATTACGACGCCCCGCCTTTTGAACTGCCCAAGGCATCAACCGCAAGGGAAGCCGCCGACCGGATCAATGAGCTAGTGGCAACGACGCTGAAGACCTGGGGGCTGCGGGCGGCTTGATAGAGGCGCTGAAGTGGTGGTTTAGGGGCAGTGGACAGGGGTTTATGAGGTGTCTGCCTGGGCCGGGCTTCCCCTAGTGAATGCCATAGAGGCCGTCAGCGCGTACGACAGTCTACCCCTGCCAAGCTTCGTAGGTGCCCGCTTTAGAAGGCTCTTGACGCCGGAAACCCGACAGTCTTATTACGAAAACGTAATCTTAGCCGACAAAGCAAATTATGAGCCCCCGCCTCAAGCTGCTCCGCCGCCGACAGAGCCTAGCACTCCGGGTGTGTGCTGCGACGACCGCTGCGCTGATTGCTACCGGTCCATGCTACGCTATGAACATCGGACGTGTCGAATTGAATGGAGGCTACGTCGTCACCTTGAATGGCGAGATTCTCCAAGGCGACCTTGAGCGCATAGGCTCTTTCTTTGCAGCACAGCCCTCAGGTCCGAGATTCATTGGCTTCAGTCTGGACAGTCCAGGCGGCAACCTTTTCGAGGCCGAGAAGATAGCTGAGGGTATACACAGGCTCCACACGTCAGTCGTTGTCTTGAAAAACTCCATGTGTGCGTCAGCTTGCTTTCTCCTGTTCGCTGCGAGCGAACGGACAGTCATCGAGCCCGGCGCATCTATCGGAGTGCATAGCGCATCGCTAGGCGGCAAGGAGGACCTTCAGACGATGGGAATGACTACAGCATTTGCTCGTGATCTTGCTGTGTATGGGGTGGCTCCCGACATTCTAGGCCAGCTTGTAACCACAACATCAGACCAGATGCAATGGCTCACTATTGAACAGCTACAGGAGCTAGGCACCAAGTTCCTGACGTCAACACCTTCGGCTCAACCGGAACCACAGCCTCAACAAGCCTTCGCCTCAAACGATACTGCGCCGCCCGGGCCGCCCGCGCCGCCTGTCATTCCCCCTACAAAACCATCTCCGCAAACTGCCGCCGTCACGGCAAGCATTGCGCCCCAAGCTGTTGAGTCCTTCTCTGCCGGCCTAGCTGACCGTAAGGCTTGGGAAGCTTGGATAGCACAACTCCCATCCTCCGCTCATCAGGGTGCCGAGTTCTGGGCTTCCCAGAGAAGCTTACGCGAGCCGGAGCCTTGCGAGGGACAGCCCGCCGTCGATCAAGCATGGCTATCGGCTTGTAACGAGGCGAAAAGCCGCCTCGCAGAGTCCGATTTAAAGCGCCACCTAGACCCTTTATATCGGGCTGGCTGGAACTCGCTGTAAGTGGCGGATGTCCATGAGCTTGGATCACCCTTGACCCTGCCCCCTTACGTGCCCTCGTTCATAAGCAGGGTCCGTTCTCCGTATGCCCCTGGTTGGGGCGTGTTGCAAAGGCTGCTGGGGTGAGCCCGTCCAGGCTCGTGTGTGGGCGCTCTGTGTTGTAATCGACCCTCCATGCTTCGATGATCCGGCGTGCCGCGGCCAGGCTGCTGAATAGGTGTTCGTTCAAGCATTCATCGCGGAACCGGCCGCTGAAGCTCTCCACGAACCCGTTCTGCTGCGGCTTGCCCGGCGCGATGTAATGCCACAGCACCGAACGCTCCTCTTGCCAGCGCAGGATCGCGTGCGACGTCAACTCCGTGCCGTTGTCGCTGACGATCGTCAACGGACGGCAGCCACGCCGCTCGATGACGCAGTCGAGCTCGCGACCGACCCTCAGGCCGGACAGCGACGTGTCGGCGACCATGCCGAGGCATTCACGGGTGAAGTCGTCGACGACCGTCAGCACCCGGAACCGCCGCCCGTTGGCCAGCGCGTCGGACACGAAATCCAACGACCAGCGTTGGTTCGCCGCTTCGGGTAACGCCATCGGCGAGCGCGTGCCAAGCGCCCGCTTCCGGCCGCCTCGCTTGCGCACCCCCAGTCGCTCGTCACGGTAGAGCCGGAACAGCCGCTTGTGGTTCAGCCGCACGCCCTCACGCGCCAGCAAGATGTGCAGTCGCCGGTAGCCGAACCGCCGCCGCTCACCGGCCAGCACGCGCAACCTGGCACGGATCTCGCCGTCGCCGGGTCGCTTGCAGGCATATCGGTAGGTTTTCGGTTCTAGCCCGACTAACCCGCACGCGCGCCGTTGAGAGTAATTCTTCTGTGTAATCGCCCAGGTCACGGCGGCACGCCGTGAGCCAGGCGTCAGAAGTTTTTTGCCAGCATCTCCTTCAGCGTCGCCACGTCCAGCATCTGCTCGGCCAACAGCCTCTTGAGCTTGGCGTTCTCTTCCTCGAGCCCTTTCAGCTTGCGAAAATCAGACACTTCCATGCCGCCGTATTTCGACCGCCACGTGTAGAACGTCGCATCGCTGATGCCGTGCTTGCGACATAAGTCAGCCGCCGTCGCACCTGCCTGATGCTCCTTCAGCACGCCGATAATCTGCTCCTGCGTGAACCTCAACCGCTTCATCTGTCCGTCTCCTGCTGACGGATCCTAACTTCAGAACGGGGGCATTTCAGGGGGCAAGGTCACACAGTCCCCGGTGCGATCGACATCGTCGGCCTCGGCTAGCTTGTCGGGTCTGACCAAGTCAGGTGCGATGGCCAGCATCAGCAAGGTTTGGGCGTCGATGACATGCCAGTCACGCGCGTCCGCAAAAAAGACTTCGCGAACCCGGTCGCTGACGGTGGCGGTGTTGATCAAGGCTAGCATCAGCCTGTCGTGGCCGGCACAGAGCAGTTCCAGGGCGCAACGGAGCGGCGCCGCGTTTCCGACATGGGCGTTGACCAGGAACAGGCGGCGGACTCCAGTCTCGAACGCCCAGTTCCCGATCTGGACCACCAGGTCGGTCAGCAGCTGCGGCGGCAGCGCCAGCGTGCCGGGCCAGCGGTGGCTGTGACCGAGGGAACATCCATAGGGCAGCGTCGGCAGCATTGGAACGTTCAGGCGGTCCGAGACAGCCGCGCAGAGCCTGGCCGCAAGCCCAGCTTCTGCCGGCCTTTTCCGCCAGCAGCGCCAATGCCGGCGATCCGCGCCAGCCGGCGGTGATGAACGGGATCACGTCGTGCCGGGACAGGCGGCGCACGACCCTTGGATCCATCGAAGGGAGGTAGAGCTCGGGCAGGCGCCCGCTCACAGTACGCGGGCCCGACCACAGACGGCGGGATGTCGGCGAAATGACCATGAAACTCGACTCTACCCTCCAGCAGTGCCTGCTCCACGATCTCCCAGTATTCCAGGAAGGTCTCGGTCTTCAGCCCGACATCCGCTCTCAGCCGGTTGAACTCGTAGGGCTGGTAGCCGCTGCCCACACCCGACATGAGGCGGCCGCCGCTCAACTGGTCGACAAGCGCGATCTCCTGTGCCACCCGCATCGGCTGGTAGAGCGGCGGCACGACGACTGCGGCACCCAGCCGGATCCTCTGAGTACAGGCTGCGAAATGCGATGCCAACATCAGGGGTGACGGCGAGATCGAGTAGTTGGTGAAATGACGCTCGGCAAGCCATGCGGTATCGAAACCGACCTGCTCGGCGATCCGAACCATCGTGCGCGTATCGGAGATCACGCCCGCAATCCCGCCGGGATTGTCCGTGGGTCCGGCGAGTATATCGGCAGCAATCCCGATCTCGGCGATTATGCCATGATCCATGAAGGCGACCCGATCGGAAACCTCCCGCGCCAGCCCCATCTCGTGGGTCACGATGATCATCGTCTGGCCGCGTGCCGCGAGGTCGCGGACGACAGCCAGCACTTCCTCGACGAGATCGGGATCAAGGGCGCTAGTCGGCTCATCGAAAAGCAGGACCGAAGGATGCATCGCGAGTGCCCGGGCAATGGCGACGCGTTGCTGCTGTCCACCCGACATCTCGTGCGGATAGGACGCGGCCTGCCTGGTCAGGCCGACACGTTCGAGAAGTTCCCCGGCCCGGTCGCGGACTTCCCGTCTCGGCCGCCTCTGGACCAGCATCGGGACCTCCATGACATTCTGCAACGCCGTCTTGTGCGCGAACAGGTTGAAGCGCTGGAACACCATGCCGATCTGCGCGCGACGCCGCGCGATCTCGCGATCCGGCAGCTTGATCAACTCGTGCCTCGCACGGCTGTAGCCGACAAAGTCCCCGTTCACCCTCAACAGCCCGGAATCGATTGTCTCACGATGGTTGATACAGCGAATAATCGTCGACTTCCCCGACCCCGATGGACCGATCAGGCTGATTACCTCGCCAGGGCGGGGCGACATGGAGACGCCCTTGAGGATTTCGGTGGTGCCGTATTGCTTGCAGACTTCGATGGCTCGACCGCAGGTTCTTGCATCGTTCAATGCCCCGTGGTTGAAAAGTCCGTCCTGGCCAGCGCCGGGGCCTTGCAGTCGAGGGGAGTTTCCGTGTGGGTATTCGTGGTGGAACATTGCAATCCGGCCGCCTTGACGGCAGGACCGCCCTTGTGACAGGCG
Source organism: uncultured Lichenicoccus sp. (assembly GCA_963693035.2). Taxonomy (GTDB): domain Bacteria; phylum Pseudomonadota; class Alphaproteobacteria; order Acetobacterales; family Acetobacteraceae; genus Lichenicoccus. The sequence continues at coordinate 197,930 of CAXMMQ010000007.1, read as the reverse complement.
GCGGCAAGGGCATCGGGCGTGCGATTAGCACGCGCCTCGCAGCCGAGGGCGCATCGGTTGGTGTTCTCGCCGTACGCGATCTCGCCTCCGCGGAGGTGACCGCACGCGCCATCCGCGACTTGGGCGGTAGCGCACAGGCATTCGTTGCGGACGCATGCGACCGGAAGTCGTTCCAGCGCGTGGTCGAGGCGGCGGGAACCGCACTCGGTCCTGTCGATATCCTGGTCAACAACGCCGGCGCGTCGGCACATGCGCCGCTCGAGCAGCTCGATGACGAGGCGTGGGATCGTGTCTTCGCCGTCAACGCGCGCGGCCCCTTCATCGCCGCGGCCGCGCTGGTTCGCGAGGTCATGCAAGCCGGACGGCAAGCGGTCGTAGTAAATATTGCAGGCGCATCCGCGCACAGGTGTTACCCGGGAGCCGGCGCCTATGGTCCGTCCAAGGCAGCTTTGGTCAGCCTGACGCAGCAGATGGCCGTCGAATGGTCGCGTCACGGCATACGCGTCAACGGCGTCAGCCCCGGCCCGATCCGGGCGGCCGGCACCGGCTGGGAGGAGCGCGAGCCGCTGCTGGCCGAAGAGGTTCGCCGCATTCCGCTCGGCCGTGCGGGCGAGCCGGAGGAGGTCGCCGGCGCGGTCGCGTTCCTGGCCTCGGACGAAGCCCGCTACATCAATGGTCACATGCTGGTGGTAGATGGCGGCAGCGTTGCGACCTGGTACATCACCGGGTGATTGCGAGGGCGCCTTACCCATCGACGAGGCTCCTGCCGCAGATATAGCCCCAGGTCATGTTCGGGCCGATCGTCGTGCCTGCGCCCACGGCACGGGTTCCGATCGGGTTCGCCATGGCTACCCCGCAGCAGTACAGGCCCGGGATCGGCCGGCCGGCCTTGTCGACGACCTGCCCGCGATCCGTGGTGCGCGGACCTCCCTTGGTCGACACGAAGGTCGGGACGAGCGGCAAGGCGACGACATCGCGCGGACCGATCGGCATCCGGGGCAGACCGGCAGGCGCGCTGCCCGTGCCGCTCCCGGTCCGAAGCTGTCGCGGCTTCGAAGGCACGCTGTCGCAGGTGGCGTTGTAGCGGGCGATGGTCGTGTCGAGCGCCGACGCCGGTAGCCCGATCCTGGCGGCGAGAGCACCCACGGTCGTCGCGCATACGATCCAGCCAGGTCGCCGGCGAGCGAACCAGCGCAACAAGGGAGCGCGTCGCAACAGGCCACGATCGGCCACGCACCAGGCTGGAAGATGGACCAGCGCCCCGTCGACGCGCCGCAGCAGAAGCTCTCCGAGGTTGAAGTCGCCTGCCTCCGCAAGGCGTCGTCCCGAGCGGTCCACCAGGATGGCTGCCGGATCCTGCTGGAAGTAGACCAAGAGCGCCGACAATCGATCCGTCCCGCCGGTTGGAACGCCGGGCGACAGGTTCGCCTGGTCCATGCGGGCAAGCTGGCCGCCGATCGCCTCGACCATGCGATGGGCAACGCCGGTGTTGCTTCCGGGGCTGGCAACCAGGCACGGCAGGCCAGGGAAGTGGCGCTGGCGGCGCTCGGCGTCCCACTCGAACCCACCGGAGGCGAGGATGACGCCCTGCCGGGCCGTGACCATCCGCATCTCGCCGTCCTGCTGCACCATGGCGCCGCGCACGGCGCCGTCCCGCAGCACCAACGCCCGAGCGGGGGCGCCGCAAAGCACCTGACACTCCTGCTCGAGGCAGCCTTGCAAGAGACCCGCCACCAGCGCCGTGCCCTGTGCCCTGGCGCCGGTCAGGAGGCGAAACAGCAGCCGCGGTGCATGCCGCACGGCGGCCCACACCGGCCGGCGCAGCGGGTCGGAGGCGAGCATCTCCTGGAACGTGAACAGGTGCCAGAGGTGTGCCCGCCGGATCGGGATCCGGCCGCGCCCGGCACGCCTGCGCGGCAACGGGCGTGGGCTCAGCATGCGACCCGCCTGGGAGGCGCCGGGCAGGTCAGCGAGGGGATCGGGCTGCGCGGTCAGCGCCATCCTCAGGCGGGTGTGCACCTCCACGAATGTCAGCATCCGCGGCGCCTGCTGCACGAACGCGCGCCACAAGGGCGCTTCGGTGGCAGCCCAATCAGGTGGTGCCGCGGCTGCCACGTAGGCGAGAGCGTCGTCGACCGTGTCCTTGAGACCGGCCGCGGCGGCATGATGGTTGGCGGGCACCCAGATGGCGGCTTCGGACCATGCAGTTGTCCCGCCCAGCCGAGAAGCCTTCTCGACGATCAAGGTCGCCAGCCCGGCAGCACTGGTCGTCAGGGCCGCGGTCAACGCTGCCGCCCCGAACCCCACGACGAGGACGTCGCATGCCAATGGCTCGGTGTTGAAGGACGACGTGCGCATGCATTCCGCTACGCAAGCAACGTGCCAGGATTGATTGAGCGATTAATCGACCAACCTTGACCCATGGCCTTTGCCGTCAGGGCCTCTTCGGCTATGGAGGCGGTAACGCCCTGCGGAATGAGCGGGCAATCGGTCTGGAGGCGGCGCAATCCATGCGAGCGAACGCAATCGAACCCGGCATCGCCCGGATCGTACGGAAACGGGCGCCTGCGCACAGAAGCGATGCGACCTCCAGCGACCTCGCAATCAGTGCCCCGGAAGGGCTGCCTCGGAAGCGCCGGCCGCGCCAGGGCACGGTCGACGTTCGCGCGGCGCTGCAGGCGGCGGCCCTCGAACTCTTCGCGGAGCAGAACTACTCGACCGTCACGATCAAGGATATCGCCCGGCAAACGGGCATCAACACCGGCCTGATCTACTACTACTTCAAGAGCAAGGAGGATCTTTTCCTCAATGCAGTAGAATCAACCGCCGAAGCCGCGTTCCAGAAGTTCGAGGCGGTGCGCGCCGAGGCGCCGACGCCGGAGGCGATCATCTCGGTATGGATCGAGATCCACATGCTGCACTTCGTGCTGCTGCGCAAGCTTGCCAAGGTCAGTCTGGATTACGCAAGCACCGCAACCCGTACGCCGCGCATCGACCGGGCCATCCGGCGCTTCTATGACAAGGAGTCGATCGTCCTGGGGGAGGCCATCCGCATCGGTTCCAAGGCAGGCACGTTCCGCGCTGTCGACGAAAAGCGCATGTCGGTCGTCATCTCGACGTTCCTGGATGGCTGCCTGTTCAGGTCTGTCATGTTTCCCAAGTTCAGCTACAGGAACGCCATGGAGGATCTCAGGACGCTGGTCCTCGATTACCTCCGCGTTCGACCAACCTAAGTAGCAAGCCGCATCCGATCGGCGCGCATTGGCTACGTCGCGAACAGGCTGGCCATGTCGCGGAATGCCTTGAACTCGAGCGCATTGCCGGCGGGATCCAGCAGGAACATCGTTGCCTGCTCACCAACTTCGCCCTTGAAACGGATATGCGGCTCGATGATGAAGTCCATCCCCGCAGCCCGGAAGCGCTCCGACAAATGCTCCCACTGTTCCATGTGGAGGACGACGCCAAATGCGGCACCGGTACGTCATGACCATCAACTGGGTTATGATGCCCCGGCGAAGTCTGTCCGGACTGCGGCTTGTAATGGGCTACGATCTGATGTCCGAAAAGATCAAACTCCACCCAGGTCTCAGCACTGCGGCCTTCCGCGCAACCCATCACCTGTCCGTAGAAATGACGAGCCGCGGCAATATTGTCGACGGGAAAGGCGATATGGAACGGCGTAAGCGAAGCCGTGGTTTGGTTCGACATGGCCTGAGCGCTCCGGCAATTGGCATCTCTACCTTCTAGCAACATGCTCACGGTTTGAAGTTTGTACTAATGCGCCGTCTGTTGCCTCATGCCTCACTTAAGGCCCGTGCTGAGTGCAGCGGACGGGACCTTGAAACGTGGCATGTGCTGGGTGTCGCGATGCTGGACAAGCCAGAGCTTAAGACCTGCCTCACACCCAGCGAAGCATTCCTGGAGCCGCGGAAGCTCACGGAGAAGGCCCTGGTGGCGGTAATCCAGGGTTGAGCCGCGAAGCGGATCGACGGGATCAGCGGCGTGTCCACGGCGGGTCGATGACCTGGTGCAGGCGATGGGGCCGTCGGGGATCGGCAATAGCACCGTCAGCAAGCTGTGCTGCGATATCGACGAGCGCGTGAACGCCTTCCTCGACCGCCCGCTGACCGGCGACTGGCCATATCTGTGGCTAGACGCGACCTACCTCAAGCAGCGCGAGGGCGGCCGGATCGTCTCGGTGGCGGCCATAGTCCTCGTGGCGGTGAACACCGACGGCAAGCGCGAGGTCGTGAGACTGCATATCGGGCCATCGGAGGCAGCGACCTTCTGGTCGACGTTCCTGAAAGGCCTGCTGCGCCGCGGCCTACAGGGCGTGAAGCTGGTGATCTCGGACGCGCACGAAGCACTGAAGTCGGCCATTCGCTGGACGTTCAGCGCGTCCTGGCAGCGAGCCAGATCGGCACTGATCTTCGACGTGGTCGGATCGGTAAGCTACCGCCGAATCCAACGCAAAGCGGTCCTTCGTAGGTTGGCGATGAAGTAAGGATCACGGGGCACCCTCGCCGGATCCCAATTTCCACCACCACGGTGGACGCTACCGCTACCTCGTCCGGCATCCTCATCGCCCTACCCCGCGGCTGCTCCAGCTGCGGATAGTCCATCACGTCCACCATCAACCCGAACTCCCACAATCATAGGTGTCCAGTTCTGCGTGTCGCCAATGTCTAGTTCTTTCACGTCGCCCGACAGCAGATTCGCTCGACGCACGGGGGGTGCGATTAGAGCAGCAGTTGGCGGGTGACGGGGAAGCCGGATCGCGTAGAGGAGAAACGTCTAGGAGCACGATCGAGCCTGCATGAGCTGGGAGATCTTATGCTACGAGCGCAGTCCGCCGCAGCCCATGCAGGCTATTTCCAAGCCAGAGGGGGCAGCTCGTGAGCATGTCTACCGTGACCTCTCTCTCAACCGCCGTGTTGCTCTCGAGAAGAGACTGCCGCAACACGCCGGGCAGCGCCCCACAGGAGAGTGGAGGGGTCAGCAGTTGCCCGTCTTCCTCCACGAACACCGTGTTTCGCGACGCCTCCGCCACCTCTCCCCGCCGGTTGAGCAGGATCGCCTCGTCAAGCCCGGCTGCCGTTGCCGCAGCGAAGGCCCGCTCGTAGATCGTGCGCTGCGTCGTCTTGTGCCTGAGAAAGGGGTCGCCCGGATCGAGCCGGTCCGTCGCCAGCCCGACCCGCATCATGCCGCTGGGCGTCACGACGCTCTCGTTTTCGACCGTGACGGTCCCGTCTCGCGCCAGCACCAGTCGCACCCGGCGATCGCCCAAGCTTGCGTCCCACCCTGTAGCCCGGGCCCGCAGGCGCTGCGTTACCATCTCCTCGTCGAAGGTAAACCGAAGCGTCCTGGCCGAGCTCGCCATCCGGGCAAGGTGCCGATCAAGCCGCACGAACCCAACCGCTTCCGACCACCGGAAGGTCTCGATCAGCCCGTACTCCTTCGCGAGATCCGTTAGCACCCGGGCCTTCAGCAACGCCTCGGCGTACTCCGCGTCCGGCTCAGAGTCCGCGAGGATGCCGCCCCCCACGCCGTAGCGGCCGCTCCCGTCCGCCCCGAGGATTGCTGTTCGGATCGCGACGTTGAACCGCATGTCGCCGTTCGGCGCAATTGCTCCCAGCGCCCCGGTGTAGAAGCCTCGCGGAAACGGCTCGAGCTTCCGAATGATCTCTCCCGCCCGGATCTTCGGTGCGCCCACCACCGAGCCGCAGGGAAACAGCGCCGCAACCTTTTCCCGGAGGCTTGTGCCCGGGCGGAGATGGCTGACCACCGTGGACGTCATCGTATGCAGGCTTGGGTAGGTCTCCACCTCGAACAGTGCTGGCACCCGGACCGTGCCGACAGTTGAGATCCGCGAGAGGTCGTTCCTGAGAAGGTCGACGATCATCAGGTTCTCAGCCCGCTGTTTTGGATCGATCGCGAGCGCCGCTCGCGCCGCCGTATCCTCGATCGCGTTCCTGCCGCGCGCCACTGTTCCCTTCATTGGTCGGGTTGTCGCCACGCCGTTGCTTGTGGAGATCCAGAGCTCTGGGGAGACGGACAGCACCGTCATGTCGCCGAACAAGGCGACCCCACCATGTGCGACCGGCTGACGCACACGCATCGCCGCGTAGAGCGCGAGCGGGTCGCCTGCGTAGCTAAAATTGATGGGGAAGGTGAGGTTCACCTGATAGACGTCCCCCGCCGCGATCAGCCGCAGCGCTTCTCGTACCCCCGCCACATGCTGCGCGCGATCCTTCAGAGGAGCGAGCCGCACCGGCGGCGGCGGCCCGAGTGCCGCGAACATCTGGTCCAGGGCCACGGCTTCGGTCCGTGCCGGCGGATCAAACAGCCCGAGCCAGAGCAGCGGCGTTGCGAGAGGCGCCGGCATTAGCGGCGCGAGCTTCGCCTCGAGCGCGTAGCCGAGCTCGTAGGAGAACAGCCCGGCGGCGTGGAGGCCGAACGCGAGCCCCTGCTCGATGACCCGAAATGCTGCTTCAACGTCTCGGGCATCGTCACACCGGACGATCGCGCTTGGCCGTGCATACAGCAGGCCGGCCGCCCCCGCGTTCACTCTGTCTTCAAGCAGCACACAAGGTGGCTGAAGGTCCTTAAGGCTGTAGAGCATCATACCTATACATAAGCGATGCGGCGGCGGCATCTTCCGACTTCGGTCGGTTTCATAATCCGCTTTCCGTATAAATGCGATCGCGGCGGATTTGGGCTTGGAGGATGCGAGCGCTCATGATGGTCTCGGGCATTGGCAGGGTGCTTCCGGAGGCTGGGATCCGGCGGTTGACGACATTTTCGGACCGGGATGGCAAGCATGCGCAGCGCAATAGTCAAACCACGCTCGCCGCTGCCGATTGCATGCCCACAATCCCGAAACCGAAGAAGCAGCGGCTCTATGCCGATGATCAGGGCACCCGTGCCCTGGTGCCGCGGCGACAGGCACCTGGCTTTGCTGACAGAGGCGACCACGCTGATGGCCTACCTGTAGGGCGCAGGTGCGACGGTTCGGAGTGACGCCTGACCGCGCAGGCTCAAACAGCCCTTTTACGCAAGCCGAGGAGCGCCCCCTGAAGCCGGAAGGCTTTAATTTTGCTTGACGCCTTCGGAGAGAGAAGCGATCCTGAATACCGAAACAAAAATGAATAAATATTCTAAGGGTTCGGACGCGGCTTTGCAGACACCTCATCAGGGACAAACGCCTATGAACGCGCCGATTTCGGCTTCTGTCGGAACCGCCGCGCAGGAGCGCGTGGCGCGCCTGCGCGGCCTCTCGACTGAGACACGGATCTCCATTGTCAACACCATCGCCGGCCCACGCATGGGACATATCGGCGGCGACTTCTCGGTGACGGACATCCTGGTCACGCTGTTCTTCGGGGTCATGCGCTACCGAGCGAAGGAGCCGGACTGGGAGGGGCGCGACCGCTTCATTCTGAGCAAGGGACACTGCTCGGCGGCGCTCTATTCGGTGCTGGCACGCGCCGGTTATTTCGAGCCCGATCTGCTCGGCCAGTTCATGGCGCCGCTCTCGCCGCTGAACGGCCATCCGAACCGGCGCAAAGTCCGCGGCGTCGAAGCCAACACCGGTCCCCTCGGCCACGGCCTGCCGATCGGGGTCGGCTGCGCCAGCGGGGCCCTGATCGCTGGCGCCGAATGGAACACCTATGTCGTACTCGGCGACGGCGAACTGCAGGAGGGCAGCAACTGGGAAGCCGCGATGTATGCGGGGCATCGCGGCCTGTCCTCCCTTACCGCCATCGTCGACCGCAACCGCCTGCAGCAAGGTGCTGGCACCGAGGCGACCAACGGGCTCGATCCGCTCGACGACAAGTGGCGTGCGTTCGGCTGGGAGGTGCACGAAGTGGATGGGCACGACCATGCGGCACTTCTGGCCGCGTTCGAGGCGCCACGGATCGGCAAGCCGCGGTTCGTGATTGCCAACACTACCAAGGGCAAGGGTGTCTCGTTCATCGAGAACCGCGTCGAGTGGCACCACAAAGTTCCCTCGGTGGAGCAGACGAAGCAGGCCCTCGAGGAGCTCGCAGCACAATGAACGAGATGAGCCCCCCGGTGGCCGGAGCTCCGCCCACCTTCGACTGCCGCGTCGCCTTTGCGGAGACGCTCGCCGCACTGGCGCGGGCCGACAGCCGCGTCGTGGCGGTCTGCAACGACTCCGTCGGGTCATCGAACCTTGTTGCATTCCAGGAGGAATTCCCGGACCGGCTGGTCAATGTCGGGATCGCCGAGCAGAACATGGTCGGTGTCGCGGCCGGTCTCGCCAATGCCGGATTGATCCCGTTCGTGTCCTGCGCCGGGCCGTTCCTGACCGGGCGCGCGCTCGAGCAGATCAAGGCCGACATCGCCTACAACAACTACCATGTCGTGCTCTGCGGTCAGAGCCCCGGCATGTCGTATGGCGAGCTCGGTCCGACGCACCACTCGGTCGAGGACTTCTCGTGGCTGCGGGCGCTGACCGATCTCACCATCCTCAATCCCGCCGATCCGAAGCAGACTTCGGATGCCCTGCGCTGGGCCGTCGGCGCGCAGCGGCCGGTCTACATGCGCATCGGCCGCTTCAAGGTGCCGGCGGTGACGCCGGAAGATGCCGACTTCATACCCGGACGCGCCCTGATGCTTCGGCAGGGCACGGATGTGACGCTGATCGCAACCGGCGTGCTGGTCTCGCGTGCGCTCGAGGCTGCCGAGCACTTGGCTGCAGCCGGTATTTCGGCGCGCGTGCTGAACATGGCGACGATCGCGCCGCTCGATGACGACGCGGTGCTGGCGGCGGCTCGGGAGACCGGAGGGATCGTGACGGCCGAGGAGGGCATCGTGACCGGTGGCCTTGGCGCCGCGGTGGCGGAGGTCGTTGTGCAGCACCATCCGGTGCGCATGCGCATCCTCGGCGTGCCGCATTTCGCGCCGACCGGCAGTGCCGGCTTCCTGCTCGATCATTTCGGCCTCAACGCGGCCGGGATCGCTCGCGCCGCGCGCGCGCTGCTAGCCTGATCATGCCGATCGCGGCAGCCCGAGGCGCGTTCATCCTGGCGATCGACCAGGGCACCAGTGCCACGAAATGCGCCCTGATCGACGAGCGCGGGCAGTTCGTGGCGCGCGGCGTGTCGCCGCTGACCGAGCGGCATCCGAAGCCGGGCTGGGTCGAGCAGGACGGCCGGGAGATCTGGGCGAGCGTCTGTGACGCGGTCCGGCGTTGCCTCGACGGTGTCGACCAGCGAGGGATCGTCGCGGTCGGCCTAAGCACGCAGCGCGAGAGCGTGCTGCTCTGGGATGCCGTGACCGGCGAGCCGGTGTCTCCGGTGATCTCTTGGCAGGACCAGCGCGGCACCGGGCTCTGCGACACCATGCGCTCCGACGAGACGGAGCGACTGGTACGTCTGCGCACGGGCCTGCCGCTCGATCCGATGTTCTCCGCGGTCAAGGCGCGCTGGCTGCTCGATGCCCACGATCCGGACCGCGCGCGGTCGAACGCGGGCGCGATCCGCCTCGGCACCATCGATAGCTGGCTGCTGAGCTGCCTGTCGGGCGATCATCTGGTCGAGGCCGGAAACGCGTCGCGCACACAGCTGCTGAACGTGGCGGCCGTGGATTGGGACGACGACTTGCTGTCGCTGTTCGGCATCCCGCGCGCCTGCCTGCCGCGGATCGTTGCCTCCACCGGTCCATTCCCGGCGACGCGTGGCCTCGCTCCGCTGCCAGACGGCACGCCGCTGCATGCGGTGATGGGCGACAGCCATGCCGCCCTGTTCGGGCACGGAGCGCTTGCGCCCGGCCAGGTCAAGGCGACCTACGGCACCGGCTCATCGGTGATGGGGTTGCTGGCGCATCCATCCGAATTGCAGGCCGGGTTGTGCCTGACCATCGGGTGGATGACCGACCGGCCGGCCTACGCGGCGGAAGGCAATATCCGGTCGTCGGGGGCGACGCTGCGCTGGCTGGCTTCGATCCTGCAGGTCGAGGTCCCGGCGCTGGTCTCGATGGGGCTGGCGGCAGAGAGCGAAGGCGTGGTGCTGGTGCCGGGGTTCGGCGGGCTGGGCGCGCCCTGGTGGGATCGCGACGCTGTCGGCCTGCTCAGCAACCTCACGCTCGGCACCTCGCGGGCAGCGCTGGCGCGCGCCGCCTTGGATTCCGTGGTCAACCAGGTCGGCGACCTGGTCGAGGCGATCGCGCACTCGGTCGGCGCGGTCAGCACCCTGTTCGTCGATGGCGGTCCCACGCGCACCGACGGGCTGGTGCAGATGCAGGCCGACCGCATCGGCTGCCCGGTGCTGCGCGCCGGGGAACCGGAATTGTCGGCGCTGGGCGTGGCGCACCTCGCCGGTCTCGCCTCCGGCCTGTGGTCGCGCGAGGCGCTCGAGGCACTGCCGCGGCCACGTGATCGCTTCATGCCCGGACGCGAAAGCTCCGGGTCCAGACAACAAATCCGGCACTGGCACGACGCTGTCGGACGTGCCCGAAGCCGCGTCGTCAGGGAGACCAAACGATGAGCATCCAGGACAAGCCTGCCACGATGCGGCCGGTGCCGGCTGCTGGCCAGGACGAGGTGCATGAAGCCGGCCACGCGCGCCTGCGGCGCTTCGTGGGCGGCGCGCAGGGACCGCTGATCGGCCTAGTCCTGCTTTGCGTGGTTTTCGCGCTGAGCAGCAACGTGTTCCTGTCGCTGCGCAACGCGCTGAACGTTGTCGATCAGGTCACCACGCTTGGCATCCTCGCGCTCGGCATGACCGGCGTCATCATCATCGGCGGGATCGACCTGTCGGTCGGCTCGATCCTTGCGTTGTCGATCATGGTGCTGGGCTGGCTGCCGCAGGATTACGGCATCCCGTTCTGGCTCGGGCTGGTGCTGTGCATCGTCGCCGGCGGCCTGTGCGGCCTGGTGAACGGCCTGCTGGTCACGCGCGCGCGCTTGCCGGCGTTCATTGCGACGCTGACCATGATGTCGGTGGCGCGTGGTCTGGCCAACATCACCACCGACGGACAGCAGATCGTGGGCTATCCGGACTGGTTCACCGGGCTTGCCACCGAGCGGCATCTCGGCGTGCTGTCGGCGACGGTAGGACTGTTCGTGGCGCTCTCGGTCGCCGGCTGGATCTTCCTGAGGTATCGTATCACTGGGCGCAACCTGTATGCGATCGGCGGCAGCGTGGAAGTGGCGCGCTTGGCCGGCATCAAGGTCGCCAAGCTCACGGTCGCGGTCTATGTCGCGTCCGGCCTGCTCGCGGGCGTTGCTGCTGCCGTGATGGCAGCCCGGCTAGACAGTTCGCAGCCCTCGGCCGGGCTTGGCTACGAGCTTGACGCCATCGCCGCCGTGGTCATCGGCGGCGCCAGCCTCTCGGGCGGCATCGGCAGCATCGCTGGCACCGTCGTCGGTGTCTTCATCATCGGTGTCCTGCATAACGGCCTCAATCTTCTCGGTATCTCCCCCTTCATCCAGCAGGTGGTGATCGGCTGCGTCATCGCAGTCGCGGTCACCTTCGACACCATGCGCCGGCGGTAGAAATCGTCCGGTGGCTTCAATCAAACAAGGAACGACATGTCCAAGCTCGCATCGCTCGCCTGCACGATCCTCGCTGCAGGAACTCTCGCCGCCGCATTGCCGGCGACGGCACACGCACAGACCACGATCGGCCTTGCCGTCGCCAACCTGCAGGCGGACTTCTTCAACCAGATCAAGCAGTCGGTGTCCGCCGAGGCAAAGGCGCGCGGCGTGCAGCTCATCGTCGTGGATGCGCACGGCGACTCCGCGACCCAGGTCAACCAGATCCAGGATCTAATCACCCGCGGCGTCAAGGCGATCATCTATATCCCGGCCGGCGCCACCGCCGCAGGGGTGCCGGTGCGTGCGGCGCAGGCGGCGCATATTCCGGTGATCGCGGTCGACCGCAACGCGCCCGACGCGCCTGCCAACAGCTTCATCGCCACCGACAGCGTGCACGCTGCGCGCATCCTCGGCGACTTCGTCTGCAAGACGGTGCAGGGCAAGGGCAACGTCGCGATCATCCAGGGCCAGATCGGCACCACGCCGGAACTCGATCGTGCGAAGGGCTTCAACGAGGCGGTGCAGGCCTGTCCCGGACTGAAGATCGTGGCGCAGCAGCCGAGCCAGGAATGGTCGCAGAGCGAGGGCTTCTCGATCGCGCAGGACATGCTGCAGCGTCACCCCGACATCACCGTTTTCTTCGGCCGCGCAGACGGCCTGGCCCTTGGCGCCGCGCAGGCTGTGAAGGTCGCCAACCTCGATCATCCGGTGACGATCGTCGGCTTCGACGGGGACGTTGCCGGGCTAAAGGCAGTGCAGAAGGGAACGCTGGCAGCCACGATGACGCAGAAGACGCGCTACATGGGCAAGCTGGCCCTCGACAGCGCGCTCGACCTGATTGCGGGCAAGATGGTGTCGGCGCAGCAGCTGCAGGCGGCGGTGCTCACCACGAAGGCCAACGTGGCACCGTTCATCGCCCAGCACCCCTGAGGCCGCCCGGCATCCACAGGAAGCATCGACATGCTGGCATCGTCTTCTGAGCAGCATCCCGGCGAGGCGGCGGTGCGGCTGTCGGTGCAGGGGATCACCAAGAGCTACGGCACGGTGCGCGTACTGCACGGCATCGACCTCCAGCTGCGGGAAGGCCGCATGCTGGCGCTGCTCGGCGAGAACGGCGCCGGCAAGTCGACGCTGTCCTCGATCATCGCCGGCCTGACCGCACCCGATGCCGGGAGCATGACCTGGGAAGGCGCTGCCTACGCGCCGCACCGTCCCGCCGATGCGATGGCGGCCGGTATCGGCCTGATCCACCAGGAGATGCGGCTGCTGCCGGATCTCACCATCGCCGAGAACGTGTTCGTGGGCAGGCTGCCGATGCGCGGCGGCCGCATCGATCGCGTTAGCATGAACCGGCGGGCTGCCGAACAGCTCTCGCGTCTCGGCCTCGACATATCGCCGACGCGCACGGTGCGTGGCCTCAGCGTGGCGGCGCAGCAGCAGGTAGAGATCGCCAAGGCGCTGACGCTGCGCGCCAGGTTATTGATCCTCGACGAGCCGACCGCCGCCCTCGGGCTTGCGGAGACCGAGCGGCTGTTCGAGCAGGTCAGGCGGCTGAAGCAGGAAGGTTTCTCGTTCATCTATGTGAGCCACCGCCTGGAAGAGATCGCGCAGATCGCCGACGGCATCGCGGTGCTGCGTGACGGCCAGCTGGTGGCCACGCACGACACAGCGCAGGTGCCGGTGCCGGTGCTGCTGCGCGAGATGGTCGGGCGCTCGATCGACCGCATCTTTCCCGAACGCAGGGTGCCTGGAACAGCGGAGGTGCTGCGTGTCGAGGGATTGACTTCGGCCGCCGGCGCGTTCCGCAACGTGGACTTCTCCGTGCACGCCGGCGAGGTGTTCGGCATTGCCGGCATCGTCGGCGCCGGCCGCACCGAGCTGGTGCGCGCCATCGCCGGCGCCGATCCGGTTGCGTCGGGGACAATCACCCTGGAAGGCACGCGGCTGCGCACCGGCCATCCGGACGAGGCCATTCGGGCCGGCATCGTGCTGGTGCCGGAGGATCGCAAGGGGCAGGGGGTAGTGCTCGACCATTCCATCATCGACAACCTGGCACTGGGGAACATGGATCGGCTCGCGCGCGGCGGCTGGCTCTCGCCGCGACGGGCGCGGGAGTTTGCCGCCGGACTGGTGCGCCGGCTCGGCGTCAAAGGGCGGCCGGAGCAGACCGCGGGCTCGCTGTCCGGCGGCAACCAGCAGAAGGTGGTGATCGCGCGCTGGGTCGCCCGCGGTCCACGGGTTTTCATCCTAGACGAGCCGACGCGCGGCATCGACATGGGCGCCCGGGCTGCGATCTATGACGTGATTGCGGAACTTGCCGCCGAAGGCATGGCGGTGATCGTGGTGTCGTCCGATCTGGAGGAAGTGCTCGGCCTTGCGCACCGGGTCATGGTGCTGGCGCGCGGGCGGCAGATGGGCGTGCTGGACCGCAGCGAAGCGAGCAACGTTCGCATCATGGAACTGGCAACCGCATGAGCGGCTGTTTTCAAACAGCCGCTGCTGCTGGCGATCCGACGCCGCTTTTCTGCGCTCCCGTGATCGCGGCCGATGTTCTGAAACAGCGTCTGGGAGAGGATCGATGGATTTATTCAGCCTGAGCAGTCGAGTTGCCTTCGTGACTGGCGCCGGCAGCGGGATCGGCCAGCGTGTTGCGGTCGGCCTTGCCGAGGCGGGCGCCGATGTCGGTTGCTTCGACCTGGCATCCAGCCCCGGCCTGCAGGACACCGTGACGCGCATCGGCGCCGTCGGACGGCGCGGTCTCGCGCTCGCCGGCGACGTGACCGACGGCGCAACGCTGGAGCAGGCGGTGGCCCTGCTGGAGGCGGAGCTGGGACCGGTTTCGGTGGCCCTGAACTGCGCCGGCATCGCCAATGCGGCGCCCGCGGAGGAGATGGAGCGCACGCAGTGGCAGCGCATGTACGACATCAACGTGACCGGGGTATTCCTGTCCTGCCAGGCGGAGGCGCGCGCGATGCTGCGGCACGGCGGCGGCTCGATCGTCAACATCGCCTCAATGTCCGGTATCATCGTCAATCGTGGCCTGCTGCAGGCGCACTACAACTCGGCCAAGGCGGCGGTGATCCACCTGTCCAAGAGTCTTGCGATGGAATGGGCGGAACGCGGCGTGCGTGTGAATTCGATCAGCCCGGGATATACGGCGACCGCGATGAACATTCGCTCGGAGGTTGCCGACCAGGTCAGGCAGTTCGAGGCCGACACGCCGCTCGGACGCATGGCGCAGGTCGATGAGCTGGTCGGGCCGGCCGTGTTCCTGTCGTCGAATGCGGCCTCGTTCGTGACCGGCGTCGATCTGCTGGTGGATGGCGGTTTCTGCTGTTGGTAGGCTGATCCCGGATGGCGGCGCGTTCCGACGAGCTGAGACTGATTGCGCGGGTGGCGCGCATGTACCATCTCGACGACATCAAGCAGAGTGAGATCGCGAAGCGACTGCGCATCTCGCAGGCCGGCGTGTCACGTCTGTTGAAACGCGCCCGCGACGAGGGTGTCGTGCGTATTTCCGTCGAGGCTCCGTCGGGAACCTTTCCCGAACTCGAGGAACGACTGCGCCTGCGGTTCGGGTTGACTGAAATGGTGATCGCGGAGTGCGTCGAGGACCGGGAGGAGCAGATTCTGGCTCGCATCGGCGAGGCGGCGGCACAGTATCTCGAGATGACGCTTCAGCCGGGTGAGGTAATCGGGATCTCGTCCTGGAGCGAGAGCCTGCTGCGCATGGTCGACAACCTCGAGCCCGGCCGGCATCGCGCGGCGCGCGTCGTGCAGATCCTGGGCGGGATGGGTAATCCCGCGGTGCAGGCGCATGCGACGACATTGACGACGCGTCTCGCACGATTGACCGGCGCCACTCCGATGCTGCTGGCGACGCAGGGTGTTGCCGGCAGCGTCAGTGCGCGCGATGCCTTGGTGGCGGACCCGTATGTTGCGAGCACGATGGCGGAGTTCGGTGCGTTGACCATGGCGCTGATCGGCATCGGCGCGGTCGAGCCGTCGAAGCTGCTGGCCGATAGCGGCAACATCTTCACCGACGCCGAACTCGGCGAACTGACCGGGCTGCACGCGGCGGGCGACATCTGCCTGCATTTCTTCGACAGCAAAGGTGCTGCGATCCGCTCACCGGTCGAGGGGCGCGTGATCGGCATCACCCTGGAGCAATTGCGACGGGTGCCGCGCGTCATCGGCGTCGCCGGCGGGGCGCGCAAGGTCAGGGCGCTGCTGGGCGCGTTGCGCGGCCGCTTTATCGACGTGCTGGTGACGGATCAATTCACAGCGGCGCGCCTCGACGCCGCCTCATCGTGAGGGAGCAGGGCATGCCGGGAACCGCACTCTTGGACGGAAAGGTCGCCGTGATCACTGGCGCCAGCCGGGGCATTGGCGCCGCAATTGCCACGCGCCTGGCGCGCGACGGCGCGTCGGTAGTGCTGAGTGCCAACGAGGCTGCGGTGCATGACGTGGCAGCCGGTATCGAGCGTGACGGTGGCCGCGCGGTGGCGTGCGAGGCCGACGTGACGTCGGCGGCCGATGTTGCCCGACTCTATGACGCCGCGGAGACGGCATTCGGCCGCGTCGATATGTCCATCCAGAACGCCGGTGTTATCACCATCGCTCGCATCGAGGCGATGACTGAGGCAGAGTGGGACAAGGTGCTGGCTGTCAACACCAAGGGTGTGTTTCTGTGCTGCCGCGAGGCGATCGCGCGCATCCGAAGGCACGGACAGGGCGGCCGGTTGATCAACACGGCCTCCGGGCAGGCGCGCCAGGGCTTCATCTTCACGCCGCACTACGCTGCCAGCAAGTTCGGCGTCGTTGGCATTACACAAAGCCTCGCCAAGGAGGTCGCCAAGGAGGCGATCACGGTTAATGCGTTCTGCCCCGGCATCATCGAGACCGACATGTGGGCCTATAACGACGCGGCTTGGGGCAAGCTGCTCGGGGACTACGCCCCCGGAGAACTGATGCGGGAATGGGTCGAGGGCATTCCGATGGGACGCGCAGGGCGCGGCGAGGACGTGGCGGGACTGGTGGCATTCTTGGCGGGGCCGGATGCCGCCTATATTACCGGGCAGACGATCAACGTGGATGGCGGCCTGATCATGTCGTAGGTTTCCGGGTTTCGCGCGCTACGCACTCAGCTCTCTGCGGCGCGACGAGCGAATTCAAGAACCAAGGACAGCAAGCGGCATAGCGGGAGACGTGCGCGGCCAAAGAATAGGGAGCACAAGAGCACTGTCTCCAATTACGTGACGCTACAAAGAAACTTATCGGGCATATGTAGCGTCCAAAGATCTTACCGCGCCTTAGACGCGCTTGCCTTACTTGGTTAAAGGCCGCAGACTCCAGTCGCTGGATCGAGACCAGCGCGGGGAGTGTGACATGACGGCGGTGATCGCCGAGCCGCAGGTGGAGCGGGGCGTGCTGGGTTCGGTGCACCCGGCTGTGGGTCGCGCGGCGCAGCTGAAGCCGGAGACGCGGCGGCTTTATGCGACCGACTGAGCGGCTTTTGCACTCTGGTGCCGCAACGGCGATCAGGCCGCGCTCCCGGTCGATGCGGCGACGCTGGCGGCGTATCTGCTGGACCAGGCGTTGCGGGTTGATACGGGTGCGCTGACGCCGCGGCTAGCGGCGATCGCGGGTCAGCACGATAGACAGGGGCTGCAAGCACCGGTGCGAGACCTCGCCGTGCGCGTGGTGTTGCGGGAGGCGCGTCGTGCGACACGCTCGCGGCGTCGGCTGGCCTTCAGTGCAGCCCGGCTGACCCGTATGGTCGGTGCCTGTCTCGGTAATCTGGCCAAGCTACGTGACCGCGCGCTGCTGCTGCTGGCCGCCAGCGGGCTCGGCCGCAGCGCGCTGGTCGGGCTCGATGTCGAGCATATCGGCTTCGACCACCAGGGCGTCACCCTGCAGCTTGTCACGAAGGACCATGAGACGCAGTCGGTGACGTTGCCGCGTGCGGCCGAGCGCCGGCTGTGTCCGCCCCGGGTGCTGGAGGACTGGCTGCGCAGCTCCGAGACGCGCTTCGGGCCGGTGTTCCGCAAGATCGACCGCTGGGGCAACCTCGAGCATCAGCGCCTTGGCGCGGATGCGCTGCGCCGTATCCTGGCTCGCCGCAGCCTCCGCCGCTTGAGGCCGAAAAAGGCGGCGGCGTGAGCAGCTCAGGGGCAGCGGATCCCATCGCGTCAGAGGGGGTGCAGCCGGCAGAGGCGCTGTGCCTGCCGGATAACGACTGGCTGCAGCATCGGTTGACGATCCGCGGGCCGGTAGCGGAGCTGGCGCCCGTTCGGGCCGCGGCGGCGGGGGCTGGAGTGATCCCGTGGCAGCTCGATTTCGAGCAGCTGCGGGAGAACTGGTTCCACCGGCTGATGGCAATACCCTCGCGCACGCTGAGCGCCTCGGGCGCCCGCATCCTGGCGCAGCAGCTGCGCGAGGCGTCCGAGCGGCGGCATGTGCTGGCGGTGGCGCAGGTCGGGCGCAGCCGCGCCTGCCCGTTCGACCTGCACGCGCTGTCTCCAGTGCCGAAGAGCGTCCTGGCGTTGGGGCCGGACCATCCGCAGGCGCTGGCCTGGCTGTGGCAGCACTGGGGCACCACTCAGGCATTGCGCCATGTGGTCGTGCTCGCGGAGCCATATGGGCCGGAGGCGGTCGGGCCGGGCAGGCGGTGCTGCGGGTCGGCTTCTGGGCGGCGGACTGGACACCGTGGTGGGCGCTGGCGACGCTGGCAGCCGACTGGCCGCAGCTGCGCTTCGAGATCCGCCCGCTTTACGACCAGGCGGCATGAAGGATAGCGCCGAGCCGCTGGCACTGGAGGGCGGTCAGCCCGACGATTTCCGTTGGCAGCGGGCGCCGCGTGCACTCCGGCGGGAGAGCGAGGCGCCGGTGCTGTCGGTGGAACGCTTCGAGGGGCCGCTCGACTGGCTACCCGAGCTGGTGCGGACACACCGTCTCGACCTGTCGCGTCCATTCATCGTGGCGCTGATCGAGGCCTTTGCCGACTCACTGGAGCAGGCGCTGCAGGTGGACATTGCAGCTCGGGCTCCGTCGTCGCGTAACCTTCCGGTGAGGGCCCTGTAGTAGCTCAGGCGGCCGACTACTTGGCGATGAGCGCGTTCGCGTAGTTCCACGGCAGCAGTTCGTGCAGGCGCTGTGCAGGGTGGTCGGCGATGCGGCGTAGCGTGTCGCCAAGCCAGGCACGCGGATCGACGTCATTGAGCCTCGCGGTCACGATCAGGCTGTAGATCGCGGCGGCTCGTTCGCCTCCACGGTCTGATCCCGCGAACAGCCACGCCTTGCGGCCGATGGCGATGCCACGCAGCGCGCGTTCCGCCGCGTTGTTGGTGAGACAGATCCGGCCGTCCTCGAGGAACCGCGTAAACGCGGTCCATCGCTTCAGCATGTAGTCCATCGCGCGCCCGACATCGTTGTGTCTCGACAGCCGCGCGCGCTCGGTGCGCATCCAGGCTTCCAGCTCGCTGACCATCGGCACGATCATCTCTTGCCGTACTGCCAGACGCTGCTCGGCAGGTTGCCCGAGGATCCCCCGCTCGGCGTCAAAGATGGCGTCGATCCGCCGCACCGCCTCGATCGCAAGCGGCGCCTTGGCCAGGTCGGCGAGGACGAACAGCTTGCGCCTGCCATGCGCCCAGCACGCTGCCTCGACAATGGTCCCAGGCGCGCGCCCCTCACGATAGAGCTCGTTGAACCCGGCATAGGCGTCCGCCTGCAGGATCCCCGTATAGCGGGAGAGATGCCGTCGCGGATGAGCCGCCGTCCGGTCGGGCGTGTAGTGGAACATCGCTGCTGGTGGGCTTGAGCTGCCGAATGGCCCGTCGTCGCGCACATAGGTCCACAATCGACCGATGCTCGTCCGGTTCCTGGCCAGCACCGGCACGGTGGTGTCGTCGCCGTGCAGCCGCTCGGCTGCAAGCACATGGGCGCGGATCAGCTCGATGAGCGGCGCGAGAGCCCTGCTGCAGGCTCCGACCCAATCCCCCAGCGTGGAGACGTCGAGGTTGATCCCCTCATGGGCGAACGTCTCGCTCTGCCGGTTCAGGGGCAGATGCTGGCCGAATTTCGCCTCGAGGATGGTCGCCAGCAGTTCAGGTCCGGCGCGTCCGCGCGAGATCGGATGGAACGGCGCTGGGACCTGGGTGATCGTCTCGCAGGCGCGGCAGACCAGGCGCTCGCGCACCGTCTGCACCACCTTCCAGGAGCGTGGCACCACCTCCAACGTCTCGGTGATGTCCTCGCCAAGCTTCGTCAGTTGCCCCTGGCAGCACGGGCAGGCCACCGGGCCGGGGATGACGACACGCTCGCGCGGCAGATGCGCCGGGAGGGGACGCCGTGCCGGACGAGGGTGCACGGGTTCCGGCCGATCGCTGTTGGATGACGTGACCGCCGTTGCGCGATCCTCGCTGGCCGTGGCCTCGAGCTCCTCGAGTTGCAGTTCGAGCTGGTCGAGCCTGGCGCCGCGCTCGGCGGAGGCGCCGAACCGCTCCTGCCGCAGCTTGGCGATCAGCAGCTTGAGATGCGCGACCATGGCATCCAGCCCGCTCGCCCGCGCCTCTGCCTCCTGGCGCGCCGCACGCTCGGCCAGGAGGGCCGCGCGCAGCGCCTCGAGCTCGTTCGGGATCGGATCCGCCGCGTCGGTCACGCTGCAAGTGGAGCACGACGCGCACGCGGCGTGTACCCCCTTTATCCCGCCATCTCCGGCCGCCAGGTGCGCTGCGGATGTCGCCAGTCGATGCCTTCCAGCATGTAGGCGAGCTGCGAGGCCGAGATCGCGACAGTTCCGTCTGCGGGCGTCGGCCAGATGAAGCGGCCGCGCTCGAGCCGCTTGGCATACAACGACATGCCGAGACCGTCGTGCCAGAGGACCTTCACCAGATCGCCCCGACGGCCGCGGAACACGTAGAGGTCGCCTGCATGCGGATCGCGCTCGAGAGCCTGCTGGACCTGAAGCGCAAGGCCGTTCATGCCGCGGCGCATGTCGGTGTGTCCCGCCGCCAGCCACACGCGCACGCCGGATGGGATAGGGATCACGACCGCAAGGCCGTCAGCACGCCCCGGAGCACCTTGAGATCCGCACCACGGCCGACACGCACGCAGACGCCGCCCGGCAACATGATCTCGATCGATCGGTCAACGGGGACCTGTGGCGCCGCCCTGCTGTCGCCAACCACCGTCACCGGCAGGAAAGCAGAGCCCTCGGCCGATGACAGCCCCGCTTGTGATCCATGCATGGCGCGCCGCCAGTGCCAGAGCAGGCCGCGACTAATGTCGTGGCGGCGCGCAACGATCGCGATGCTTGCGCCCGGCTCCTCTGTCTCGGCGAGGATCCGCGCCTTGTCCTCTGGCCGCCAGCGACGGCGACGCTCAACTCCAGTGATGATCTCAACCACGCCCAACTGCCTCTAACGCCACATCTAAAAGCGTGCGTAGAGTCGCCTAACTCCGGACGTCACAGCAGGCGGTGTTCACCGGACGGATACGTCGTCGCTCTCGCGTTGGGCGGACTGGCTGGTGATGGCGGCGGCCCTCACCCAGCAGCGCGCTCGGCTGATCCTGCCGGCGACCGCACCGGAGGCGCAGGCCGCTGCCCGGGAGGCGGAGGGACTGCGGCGGCAGCTCGGGCTGCATGTCTGGGCGCGGGGCCGGGCAGTCGCGGGAGTCGGAAGCGTCGCACGCGAGGGCGGGGATCTCGCAGAGCTGATGCGGGCTTGTCTGACAGCCCTGGCGCTCCCGGACCGGATGACCGATGCCTACCGGCTCCCGCGGCGCACCCGGTGGCCGGTGCCAGGTTCGATCGCCCGCATCCGCGACCGGCTGACGGTGCTGCCGGATGGCAGCGCGCTGACGTCCTTCCTGAACTGGAGATGCTGATGATGCCGCAAGGGGCGTTGACCTCCGAAGTGGAGCTTCAACCGCGTCGGGCATCGTTGCGATCTCGATAACTGGCGGCCAGATCGGCCTTGAGCGAAAGCACCACGCTGTCGGCGCTGCGATCAAGCAAGGTCCCGATCAAAGCCGGGGTACTTGAGCAGCGCAGCCTGCGATGACCGTCGAGGCAGGTCGGGAGGCGGTCTTGGTCCTAATCCTCCGGCTCGGTGGTGAACAGCAGCGGGTAGTCCCGCAAGCGTGCCATGTCGGTGGCAAGCGTCGCCCTGTCCTCCGCCACCTCCCGAAGTAAAGACCGCCAGCACGCAGGCGCCACGCTAACCCGTCTTAATCAGCGGACTGAAGATTGGTCAGCTCTCTGATCGCTGGACGCGGTTGATCGAGGCGCCGCATGGGCGTGATTTCGGCTCGGAGATGGCAGGCGCTGGGGTTGCTGCGATGGGCGGGTTCGGGGCGGAAGCCCCGTTCGTCACGGCCCGGCTGGTTGCAGGCTGCTGGCGATGCCGCGGAACAGCTCGGCGTCGGGACATGCCGCGGCGAACGCGATGCGGACCCGTGTTGCGGTCTTGGTAACGCGTCCGGCGATCTTGATCAGGCGCAGCCGCAGGGTAGCAAACTCGGCGGTAGTGAGCGGCTGTGGCTTGGGGATGGTGTCGCCCACCGTCAGCATCAGCCAGTAGGCGGCGGTGTGCAGCACGAGGCGAACCTGGTTGGCACGTGCGGACCGGCAGCTGGTGCGATCGGAGACGAGCTGGCCATTTTGCAGCTTGATCAAATTTCCCGCCTGTCCGCAAGCGCAGCATAAGCTGTCGTAGAGCCATTCTGCAGTGCCGGAGTGCAGGCTGGTCACCACGCAGCGGATATCGAGCCCCTTGCTGCTCGCCTCGATCCGAGCCGCGACCCGACGCTCGCAGCCCCAGGATCTGGCGCCGTAGCGGATCTCGGCGTGGCGGCGCAGCACCGGTGCGCCGCCTTGCCCAAGCGCCGCGGCGCGCCGGGTCCGGACATCGTCGGCGACGGGCTCGAGCAACCGGCTCGGCACCGCAATGCCGGGCAGGCCGAAGATGTAGGCGACGGCGTTGGCCTCGCACCACGCCATCACCTCGGGACCGCCGTCATGGCCGTCGCCGCGGAGGGTCAACCTCGTTGCGGGCCAATGGCTGCGGATGCGGCGTATCAGACGGCGGACATGACAGCGGACTTCGTGGCCGGATGGCGTCTTGCCGGGTCGCAGCAGGATCGCGACCGGGCGCGAGGTGGCGATGTCGTAGACGTGGATCGGCATGAAGCAGCGTTCGTCGTGATGCGCGTTGAACAGGGACAACTGCTGATGGCCGGGCACGACGTCGACGGTGTCGTCGATGTCCAGCGTCACATTCGCAGGGGGCCTTGGGTAGCTGGCGCAGTTGGTATCGACCATGGCGTAGCTCAGGCGGATGACCTCGCGCAGTGTCGGCGCATTCTCCCAGCGCGACACGGTCGGCTGCGAGCAGAGATCGCGGCCGCTGTCCGGCAGGCGACCGCAGGCGATGGCCAGCATTCGTGCGCGCAGAATGTCGGCGGCGCTGTGCGTCACGAGCAGCGGGTTGCGCGGGTCGGCGATCAGGCGGGCAAGGCGGTTGGCCAGGCCGAGACGACGCTCGGCAGCGGCCAGCAGCGTGAAGCCGCCATCGAAGGCCGCGGTGACTCTCTTGCGCCTCACGGCTGGAAACAGGAACGGTGCGAACGAATTGTCGGACATCGCGGGTGTGGCTCGGCGTGATCGTGGGACGGGATGGTCTCGACACCCAATCCGTAAACACAATCAGCCGCTCACGCGACACCCGCCACCGAATCCTGCCATGCCGCGGAATGAGAGCGGCTAATGCGCCGTCATCATCACGTGGCTCGCCAGTCCCTCGTCCTTCCGGAACACCGCCTTCAGCATCAAGACTACGAGCTCGCGCGGTGTGAAGTCGTCATTGAGCAGCAAGACCTTGTGCGGCCTTGGCCGCTCGACCTTGATCTCGGTCCGAGTGCGTGGGGCGGTGGAGATCTCGGGCATCTGGCGACTCTTCTAAGTATAGCTGCAGCGGGTGGTTAACGCGAGTTTTTCGCCTGTGGTAGCCGTAGCACTGTCTGCATGACGAGCGCGCTCAACGGGGCTTAAGTGGACAAATCCTGGTTTAACACGCCTTGAAAAGAGTTGCCTTAATCTGGCGAGACCAGTGAAAAGTTTTTAAATGCCGGGCGCGAATAACAACTCGACGGTCTCGCGAAGCCAGGCCTGAGCGGGATGAGCATCATTGCGGCGATGCCAGAATTGGACGAACGGCACCGGGTCCAAGTCCAGCGGAGGATCAGCGACGATCAGCGCGTCCGATCGGCCAGAAGCAGGGATCACGCCTGCCATGATGGTCGCGATCATGTCCGACTGAGCAACCAGCATCGGTGCGGCATACATATGCGGCAAGGTCAGTGCCAACCTGCGTTTGAGGCCACGCTTGGCCAACGCCGCGTCCACATGCCCAAATCTTTCATTCTCCGGCGATACAAGCAGGTGAGACAGCGTGAGGAACGTCGGTAGGTCGAGCGGCAGGTTCGCGGCGGGATGCCCACGTCGGAGAATGCAGACGAACCGCTCCTCGAACAGGGGGCATACCAGGATGCGCGCCGTCTGAGTTGTCGGCGGCACGCCGATTGCCAGGTCCACCTCGCCGGCGTCAAGCATCGCGACTGCATCATCACGCGCGGTGAAGTCGCGGACGCGGAGGGTGATCGCAGGCCCCACCTCCCGCAATCGCGCCACCAGTCGAGGAAGCAGAACGAAGGCTGGATGCTCCGACAGCCCAAGCGTCAAAGCCAGCGTCGATGAGCGAGGATCGAACCCCTGCGTGAACGCAAGGGTCCGCTGGATGTCAGCAAGAGCACGACTCAGTGGTCCGGCAAGGTCAAGCGCACGCGGTGTAGGCTGCAGCCCGGCCGGACTTCGCACGAACAGCTCGTCTCGAAGCAGCGTACGGAGCCGCGCTAGAGCCGCACTCATCGCCGGTTGCGTCCTGCCGATCCGCGTCCCGGCCCTGGTGACGCTGCGTTCGGCCATCAACGCATCGAAGGCGACGAGAAGGTTGAGATCGATGCCATGCAAATCCATGGCGTGGATGCTCCCACATCTCGTTAATCGATTTCAACTCCGCTAGCGCAGGGCTTAGCTATCGTTCAACAGATGGAGGCATCACGATGATTGAGGCTCTAAGCGGTAGAAGCAGTGGATCCCACGCGCAGGTCCGCGCAACAGTCGACACCTTCTACCAGGCTTTTGCGGGTGAGCCCGACCTGCTCGATCAGGTGGTCACGCCCGGTTGGCAGGACATCCCGCTCGCCCCGGGACAGGAGCCCGGCCGGGACGGGATCAAACCGATGATCCGGCTCTTTAAGGAAGCCTTTCCCGACCTTGCGATCACCGTGCACGACGTGATCGCCGATGGGGATCGGATTGGCGTGCGCGCTGAGATAACTGGCACCCATGCGGGCGCCTGGTTCGGCGTCCTGCCCAGTGGCCGGCGCTTCTCGATCCCGCTGCACGAGTTCCATCGCATCGAGAACGGCCGGCTCACCCACACCTGGCACCTGGAGGACTGGTTCGGCTGGCTGAACCAGGTCGGTGCATGGCCCACGAACAAGGAGGACGCATCATGAAGGCCGCACGCATCTCCGCCTACAAGGCTCAGCCCGTCATCGAGGGGATAGCGACCCCCGACACTGGCGCTGGCGAGGTATTGATCCGGATCGCCGCCGCCGGGCTCAACCCGCTCGACACCAAGATCCAGCAGGGCTTCCTGCACGACTTCTTCCCCATCGAGTTCCCCTACACGCTCGGCACCGATCTCGCCGGCACGATCAAGCAGGTCGGCACCGACGTGACCGGCTGGAGCGCAGGCGACCGTGTCGTCGCGCGCACCGATCCGCCCAATGGCGGCGCATTCGCCGAGTTCGCGGTCGTTCCGGCCACCCACCTCGCAAAGCTCCCCGCGTCGCTGTCCATCGAGCAGGCTGCGGGTGTGCCCACGACGGCAGGCACCGCGCACCAAGCCCTGTTCGAGGTGGCGGGCCTGAAGGCCGGGCAGAGCGTGCTGATCCACGCCGGCGCGGGGGGAGTCGGCAGTTTCGCGATCCAGCTTGCCCGCAATGCCGGGGCGCGAGTGATCGCCACTGCTTCGGGCGAAGGCCTGGAAATCGTCCGTCGTCTCGGCGCCGACCAGGTGATCGACTACAAGACGCAGGCGTTCGAGGACGCGGTGTCGGACGTCGACGTCGTGCTCGACACGATCGGAAACGACACCCAGCAGCGCTCGTTTGCCGTCTTGCGCCGGGGCGGGTATCTCGTCTCGACCGCGTCGCCGCCCGATGAGGCGCTGGCGAAGGCGCATGGGGTGGTCGCGACGTTCGTGTTTCACCAGTCGGACGCGTCACGGCTGACGACGCTGCTTGGTCAGGTCGCAGCGGGTAAGCTCGTTGTGCTGGTCGACCGCACTGTGCCGCTCGACCGGTTCAGCGAAGCCTTCGCCTACCAGGCGTCCGGCCGTGCGCATGGCAAGATCATTGTCCAGATGGAGGTCGCGTGATGGCAGGGCAGCAGCGCACCGCGATCGTCACCGGTGGTTCCCATGGGATCGGCGCCGCCATCACCGAGCAGCTCGCTCGGGATGGGCTGGCCGTGGTGATCAACTATTCTTCGGAGAGCGACAAAGCGGAGGCGCTGGTCGCAAAAATTAAAGCCGATGGCGGCAAGGCGGTTGCCGTGAAAGCCGACGTGTCCGATCCCGCTGCGGTCAAGGCTCTGTTCGATGCCGCTGAACAGGCGTTCGGGGGGAGCGACGTGCTGGTGAACAATGCCGGCGTCATGACGCTGACACCGATCGCGCAGGCCGGCGATGACGCCTTCGACAAGACAATCGCAGTCAATCTCAAGGGCGCGTTCAACGGCATGAGAGAGGCGGCGAAGCGACTGCGCGACGGCGGCCGCATCGTCAACTTCTCGTCCAGTGTGGTCGGGCTCTACCAGCCAACCTATGCGCTCTATGCCGCTTCGAAGGCGGGGATCGAGGCAATGACCCACATCGCCGCGAAGGAGCTCGGAGCACGCGGCATCACCGTCAATTGCGTCGCGCCTGGGCCGGTCAACACGCCACTATTCACCGCAGACAAGAGTCAGGAGCAGATCGAAGCCATCAAGAAGACGAACCCGTTCGGGCGGCTCGGTGAGCCGGAGGACATCGCGCGCGTCGTCTCTTTCCTGGTCGGCCCGGACGGCGGCTGGGTCAGCGGGCAGGTGCTGCGCGCCAACGGCGGGGTGATCTGATGGCCAAGGTCATCCTCGTCACCGGTGCGTCGAGCGGGTTCGGCGAGATGACTGCCTACCGCCTCGCCGATGCCGGACACACTGTCTACGCCTCGATGCGGACGCTAGACGACGACAAGGTCGAGCAGGCACGTGCCTATGCAGCCGCGCACAGTGCGGACATCCGCACCCTTGCGCTCGACGTGCAAGACGACAGCTCGGTCGACGCCGCCGTGGCGCAGATCATCGCAGAGCAGGGACGGATCGACGTGCTCATTCACAACGCCGGACACATGGCGTTTGGACCGGCTGAGGCATTCATGCCGGGGCAGTTTGCCTCGCTCTACGACATCAATGTCATCGGCCCGCAGCGGCTCAACCGCGCGGCGCTGCCGCACATGCGCAAGGGCGGCGGTGAGCCGCTGATTGTCTGGATCGGCTCGACCAGCACGCGTGGCGGCACGCCACCGTATCTGGCGCCCTACTTTGCGGCGAAGGCGGCGATGGACTCCCTCGCGATCAGCTACGCTGGCGAACTTGCCCGCTGGGGGATCGAGACGGTAATTGCCTCTCCCGGCGTCTATATCAAGGGCACCAACCATTTTGCGCATGCTGACCAGCCCGGTGATGAGGCTTGCGCTGCCGAATACGCTGGTGGCCCGACGCGCGATCTCGCCGAGCAGGCCAAGCAAGCCGACCTCAAGAGCGTGCCTGACGACGCAGATCCAGCGGACGTTGCGCGCGCAATCGTTGAGGTCATTGCTACACCATACGGCACTCGCCCGCTGCGGGTCACAATCGATCCCGCTGATGGAGGGGCCGAAGAGCTCAACAAGTTCGGTGACCGAGTAAGGGCTGCTTTTCTCCAGGCCGCTGGAATGGGCGACCTGCTTCATCCACAGACGCGTCACTAAGCCAATATAACGTCCGACGCTGTCGTGGCACAGACCCACCTCTTTTCCAGACTCTGCACAGCCTACATGCGCGCTTACCGAGCATAAGAGGCAGGGTGTCCGGACGACCTCCAAAAGGCGCGCGTTGGCTGTTATCCTCGTGTCGAGGTGATCGCGGCGACCCGCTTGCGGCGAAGGGCGATCTGCCCATGCTTTTGCGGAACCGGCCAGCACGGTGCAAACACTATGACAGTGCTCTCAGACCGCGCAATGGCCGCTCCGGAGGCGCCAATGCAGTGGAGGTGGCTGGACAGGATGGTCGCCGACGCAGCTCATGGGCACAGGCCTGACTGGAAGGCGGCTCGGCGTCGTTGGATTTGGCCGTATCGGGCAAGCTGTTGCCCGGTGCGCCCGGGCCGGGTTTGGCATGGAGGTGCATCACCGGGCGCGGTCTTGCAATCCGGCGGGCGAGGCGACTGTCGGCGGCGCGATATTCCATGCCGGCGACGCAACCTTTCTGCCGGGCTGCGACGTTCTTTCGCTTCATTGCCCGCGCACGCCGGAAATCGAGCGCTGGCTCAACGAGCAGCGCATCTCCCTGCTGCCGCGCGGCGCCCTGGTTGTCCACACGGCCAGGGGTGAACTGGTGGACGACGAAGCCCTCGTCGCAGCATTGCGTTCCGGACGCGTCGCCGGCGCCGGGCTTGACGTATTCGCCGGCGAGCCGGCCTTCGATGCTCGTTACCGCGAGCTCGAAAGCGTCTTCACCCTCCCGCACCTGGGAAGCGCCACAATGGAAACCCGCGTGGCCATAGGGATGCGCGCGCTGGACAATCTCCACGGCGTGTTTGCGGGCAGGCAGCCGCCGGACAGGCTGGCATGATCCGACAGTTGCAGCGCAGGGACCGGAAAAGCCGATGCGCCTGAATCACCGAGCGCTCATGGGAATGCTTACATCGGCGACGATCGCGTCGCTCCCGCGATCGGAGCGGACGTTTGGCGCAGCACCGATTAGGCTGGCCAAGGCGGAGGCGAAGATGAAGCACGTGCATGCTGGCGTTCTCGACGTTGCTTACCTCGAAGCAGGGCAAGGAAGGTCCCTCGGTTATCCTCCTGCATGGCTTTCCCTACGACGTGCATTGCTATGACGTCGCCGGCGAACGCCTGGCCGCTGCGGGTAAGCGCGTCATCGTCCCGTTCTTGCGAGGGTTTGGGCCTACCCGCTTCTCAAGTGCCGGCGCGCCTCGGGTCGGACAACAGGCAGCCCTGGGTTCCGATCTTCTCGCCCTGCTCGAGGCGCTGCAGATCGGGCGCGCGACGCTGGCAGGCTTCGACTGGGGAGGACGCGCCGCCTGCGTCGTCGCGGCGTTATGGCCCGAGCGCGTGCGTGGCCTCGTGACCTGCAGGACGGCCTACAACGTGCAGAACGTGGACACCGCGAAGACGCCAGGAATGCCCGACACCGAACGCCGGCACTGGTATTGGTTTTACCTCAACTCCGAACGAGGGCAGGCGGCGCTCGCGGCCGACCGGCAGGGCCTGTGCCGGTTGCTGTGGCGGGACTTCTCGCCGACCTGGAGGTTCACCGACGCCACATACGATCGGACTGCCGCCGCCTTCGACAACCCCGACTTCGTGGACGTGGTGCTGCACTCCTACCGCACCCGGATCGGCGCCGTTCCCGGCGACCCGGCTCTGGACGACTTGGAGCGGCGCCTTGCCGCACAGCCGCGAATCGCGGTTCCTACGGTGGCACTCGCGGGTGCCGACGATGGCGTCGATCCGCCGGAGCCACTGGACAAGATCGCGTCTCACTTCGCCGACCTGCGCCGGCACGCGGCACTGCCGGGCGTCGGTCATAACCTCCCGCAGGAAGCGCCGGCCGCGTTCGCCGACGCGGGTCTGTCGCTTAGCGGCTGATTATGACCAAGCCGATCAGCGAACGCGCGAGGTCTATGCCATCGACCATGCCAAGGCAGACGCCCTGCCGCCACAGCCCAGTCGGTTTCCATCGCGATGATCGCTCTCAGGAATCGGGCGGAACGAAAAGTTCTGACTTTCCTGGTTGAACCTGAAGATTGAGGGAACATGGCAACGGTGCCACTGAACACCGCGTCCGACCTCGTGCGCGCAATCGAGCGCGTTTTGGCGGAGCTGGGCCATCGGATGCGCGACCGCGGTGGCAAGGCGGTTGCGGACGCATTCGGATGACGATGGACCGACACCGGAGCTTTACGCAAAGCGCCGGACGTTTCGAGGCGGGCGACGCGCTTGTTGCCGATGCGATCGTCGCTGTCACGACCGGCTCGGCCGGCCCATCGTCGCCGGGCTCTGCGGCGCGCAGGGGAGCGGCAAGTCGACCATGGCGGCGCGGCTGGAGAGCCGCGGCGCCACGACGGCTGTGCGGTCGATCGACGATTTCTACCTGACGCGTGTCGAGCGGGCGGCTCTCGGCCGCGAGGTGCATCCGCTGCTGGAAACCCGTGGCGTTCCGGGCACGCACGATCTCGACCTGGCGCGCCGAACGCTCGATGGCTTGTTGGGCGAGGCCGGCGTCTCGCCTGTGCCGTGCATCGACAAAGCGATAGACGACCGGGCTCCTCTCGCCGACTGGCATCAGGTCCGCACGCCCGTCTCGGTCCTGATCCTGGAAGGCTGGTGCGTGGGCGCGCGCTTGACCCCGGAGGACCAGCTCGAGGGTCGGATCAATGAACTCGAGCGCGACGAGGATGTCTGCGGCCGCTGGCCGCCACTCAAACGCGGCACTCATGGGTGGCTACCGCGGATTATTCGACCGTCTCGATCTCCGCATCCTGCTCCGCGCATGTCCATGCGTTGCGTCTTGAGCAAGAAACGGGCTTGCCCGTGCGTCCGCTGGTTCGTTGCCGCCGATGGAGGCTCCGTCGATCACATGCTTCATTGCGCATTACGAGCGGCTGACGCGCTAGGTCTGATCCGGTCGCTCGCCGCTGCCAGCGTCCCGTCATCTGCACAACATGGTGCCTGACGCTTGAGACACGCCCAAGCGCAAGCCGAACGGCTTCGACGTTTTGGAAGCGGCCTGCCATGCAATTTGTCCGCCAATCGTTCGGATACTGTTGGCGCATTCGGCAGCCAAGGCTGGACGGCGACGATGGGGTGAAGTTCTCTCTGAGGGCCACTATGTCGTTCCGCCCGCAACCGCCCATTCCGCCGGTGCCCGACTACACCGCTCGCATTGCGCGGGCAGCGTCCCGGCGCGGCAATTCCTGCCTGCTGTTGCGCGACCTGCTCGGCGCCGTGTTTGAGTCCGCGGGCTTTGCCGACCTTTACCCCAGGCGTGGGCAGCCGGCGTATGCGCCCTGGCGCCTGGCTCTGGTCACGCTTGACGCTGCCGGCGCGCGAGCAGCACGAAGCGCTCTCGGCCGCACGGGCGCGCGGGGACACCAAACAGGGTCGAATGCTCCACGCTCAGCGCCAGGGCATAGGGGGCACGATTTCACGAAGCGTGCGTGGCCTCGGGCTACGCCGCGCCCGCTACCGCGGGCCGGCCAGGACGGACGTGCAAAGCATAGCTACCGCCGCGGCCATCAACCTCGACCGCCTCCCGGCGTGGTTCGCCCCACGCCCACTCGCACCAATCCGGGTCTCGCACTTCGCCGCAATGACTGAACGATGTTAACAACAGTATCCGTCGTGTTACGGAAACTGCAAGTTCCGGCTTTTCGCGAGCTTCTGGTTCATGCGCCGGCTGCAACCTGAAAGTCTAACGATGCCGGATGGCCTGGGCCGGGTTCCTGTTGGCTAAGCCTCCGCATCTCCGCGACGCCATCGGCAATCGTGCGGCGGCTCAGCACACCTAGTACTGCATCCTCCGCCTCGCTCGCCAACATCTCGAAGAAACGGCCCATGTTCGCGCTGACGAAGCACAAGCGCGGGACGTCGGGGGCGCGCCGCCATGATCCTTTTGTCCTCGGTGATCGATCGGTACACGTCGCGCAAGGTGATCTGGTTCGCGGGCCGCCCCAGGCGCACGCCGCCGTTCTTGCCCAGTGATGATGCGACGATCCGATCGCGGCTGAGCGGAACCAGCAGCTTGCGGACAAGGCTGGGATTGGCTCCAAGCCCGGCCGCCAGTCCGCCGCTCGTGCAACGCTGGCCAGTCTCCAGGGCGACGGCGAGGCTCAGGACCATCTGGAGGGCCGTCGGGAACCGCATGTCGATCATCGGGCCATCATGTCACGGCTCGGCAGGACGTCAGCCTGAATAAATGCAATAATCACCATTGCATAAAGCTGGTGAGAGTGTATCAATCACAAATACCTTTCAGGGTGGCTCTTGGGCCGATGCCGAGAGGCCGCACAGGGGCGCACATGCGACGTTGGATGCTGAAGGCTGGCACGACTGATCTCGGCGGGATGGTCATGCAGGACGCGCCGATGCCGGAACCCGGGCCAAGCCAGGTAAGGGTCCGCGTTCATGCGGCTTCGCTCAACTACCGTGACCAGCTCGTCCTGCAGGACCCCGGCGAGCTGTGGCGGTTGCCTGGCCGCGACCTCGTGCCTGTCGCAGATGGTGCAGGTGAAATCGACGCGGTCGGACCCGGCGTCGATGCCTGGGTCGTTGGCGAGCGCGTGACGTCCCTCTACTTCAGAGATCGCCTAAAAGGGCCGCCGCACCCAGGCATGGGCACGGGCCTGGGTTCACGGGATGAGGACGGGATGCTGGCCGAATACGTGGTCCTCCCGGCCGAGCGCATCATCCGCGCACCGAAGAGCCTGAGCCATGCCGAGGCAGCGACCTTGCCTTGCGCCGGCCTTACCGCCTGGACGGCGCTGCAGGGCGACCGTCCAGTCGGACTTGGCAGCAAGGTCCTGGTTCTCGGAACCGGCGGCGTTGCCCTGTTCGCCTTGGTCCTGGCGCGCGCTCTTGGCGCAGAGGTGATCGCGACGACCAGCCAGGAGGCCAAGAAAGAGCGTGTGGCAGCCCTCGGCGCAAGCGGTGCAGTCAACTACCGAGACATCACGGAGTGGGGGCAAGCGGTGTTCGATCTGACTGGTGGCGTGGATCGGGTCGTCAACGCCGCTGGGACCGGCTCGCTGAACCAGTCCCTTGCAGCCCTTCGCCCTGGTGGCGAAGCGGCGGTGATGGGGCTGATGACGTTTGGAGAGCCGCTGGATCCCATGATGCTGATGGGCAAGGGCGTGATCGTGCGCGGCATCGCCGTGGGCGACGCGGAAGGGTTCAAGGCGTTGTCGCAGGCCATCGACACCCACCGGGTCAAGCCACCCATCGACCGCACCTTCCGCTTCGAGGATGCCAAGGACGCTTTCCGCGCTCAATCGTCGCCTGAACTCTTCGGCAAGATCGTCATCGACTTTGCCTGACCCTGCCTGACCGCCTGGCCTTAGCTGATGCGGGTTCCAACGTAAGCCGCTCACCGCTCCGATCTCAAGCCGCCCACCATTCCGATGATCCCGCCCACCCTGGGGATGGGGTCGGGTCAGATGTGGATTGTCTCGCGGGTTAGCACTGACCTGGAGTCCAGTGCCTCCATCGCAATTGGTGGAGGGGTGGATGCCGACACAGAGGCTGTCCATGCGGCGGATACGGCATTTGCTGACGATGCACTTTGGCGCGGGCGCCAGAACCCGTGCGATCGCGCGTGCGCTCGGCATCTCGCCGAGCACGGCGAGGGAGTATCTCGGCCGAGTAGCCGCGGCCGGGATCACCTGGCCGCTGGATACGGACACGACGGACGAGTCCCTGATGGCTCGACTGTTCGTCAATGGCGGTGTTCGGCTTTGCGCGCGCTTCCACGCCGAGCCCGACTGGCCGGTAGTGGCGCGCGAGCTCAAGCGCTCCGGCGTCAATCTGATGATCCTGAGGGAGGAATACAGAGCCGACCTGGGATTGAGGTTGCCCCGATCTCGTGGACGGTTTGCGGACTTTGGAGCTACATGTCGGCTTCTGCCGATTGCATGCTGGCTTCGTACGGGCTTCGGCCTGGGACGCGAACCGCCTGCGGCTCAACAACTCGGCGTCCAGCGTCGAGAAGAAGCTCTCGGCCATGGCGTTGTCTTAGGCGTCGCCGACCGATCCCATCGACGGACGCACGCCAGCCTCTCCGCAGCGCACGCCGGACGCCACGGACGTGTATTGGCTGCCCTGATCGCTGTGGTGGATGACGACCTTGGGGCGCCGCTGGCTCACGGCAACCTCCTTCGCGTCCAGAACCAACTCGGTCCGCGAATGGCTCGCCATCGACCAGCCAACGATCTTCCTGCTCCACGCATCCAGCACGACGGCCAAATACAGGAACCCCGCCGCTGTCGGCACATAAGTGATGTCGGCCACCCAAAGCTGGTTTGGCCCGGACGCGCTACAGTCGCGGTCGACCAAATCCGGTGCTGGCCGCGCATCCTGGTCGTTTCTCGCAACGGCTGCCGAGCGATTTAGATCTCGAACTCTTCACGCGGATCCGATGGTGACCGCCGCAGGCGGGTTTGGCGGCACGAGGCCGGCAAAGGTGCCGCTGAAGGCAGCGATGCAAGTTGGCGCGACCGACGCATTCGTCGACGGTGTGGGATGACGTCCTTGAGAGCTATGTAGACGAGGTCGAGCGGCAGCCTCGCCTGCACGCGAAGCGCTAAGATGGCGGCCTTCTTCCGCAGGCGACAGCACTGTGCTGCGGCGTTCTGTGGGCCCCATCGGCCTATCCTCGACCGACTGCCGTGTCCGCCACTTGATCAACGTTTTATCATTTATCCCGTCCTGCTTCGCGAGCCGCGCGTTCGAAGCTTGCGATCGCTGTAGCTCTGCTCGAACGGCGTAAGTGGTCTCGGCACTGCCGGGGAGAAGCTGGCCCATAGTGCCTCCCGTTGCGATGATGATAGACTACGCCATGATATGCTGCGACATAACACCTAGGTCGGAAGGGTCACCCGCAGCTCCAGGCCGCCGCTTTCGCGGTTGTGGAGCGTAATGCTGCCGCCGTGGCCCTGTATGACGGATCGCGCCGAGGTCAGGCCCAGCCCCACCCCTCCCGTGGCGCGGTTGCGCGATCGTTCGAGACGATAGAATGGCGCAAACACCTTCTCGAACGCCGTGGCCGGGATGCCTGGGCCGCTGTCCCGGACGGCGACCACGACCGAGTCTCCCGTGCACCTCAGCTCCAGCTCCGGCGCGCGACCATACTTCACCGCGTTGTCCACCAAATTGGTGAACGCCCTTTTCAGGGCGAAGGGCTTGCCCCGGTGCGCCAAGCGGTCCACGCCGTCATAGACGACCGGGTGCCCCTGGTCGGCGTAGTCGTCGGCGATCGTGCGGAGCAGTTCGGGAAAGTCGAACGCCGTCACCTCCTCGTCCTGCGAGTCGTCGCGGAAAAAGGCCAGCGCCGAGTCCACCATCGCCTGCATGTCGTCCACGTCGCGGAACAGCCGCGCCCGCTGATCATCGTCCTCGATGAACTCGCCACGGAGCCGAATTTTCGTCAGCGGTGTCCGCAGGTCGTGGGAGATCGCGGCCAGCATGGCGGTGCGGTCGCTAACAAATGCCTGTATCTTCGCCTGCATGGCGTTGAAGGCCCGGACCGTTTCCCGCAACTCGACAGGTCCGGCCACCGGCAGTGCCGCAGCGCGCGGATCGTTGCCGAAGCGACGCACCGCCTCAGTGAACCTGTGGATCGGCCGCGAAAGCTGGTAGGCCGCCGCCACCGAGATGCCGATGACCGTCAGCGTCAGGAGCACCACCTTGAGACCATTCCTTGCTGCCTGGTCGAGGCCCCAGAACCGCGTTGGCGCCGTGAACACGACCCAACCGCCATCCCGCACCTCGACAGCAAGGACGTGATAAGCTGGAACGCCGACGTCGATGCCGAGGACGCCCCTATCGAGCGTGGTCGCGCCGTCGCCGTCGAGGCGTAGGACCAGGCGCTCGCGGCCATGGTCGGGCGCGAAGACCTTCGGCTGTCGCGGCTGGCGGCGCGCTGCTGCGTTGAGCAACACGGCGGCGGCCGAACCGGGTGCCTGAACTTGAACGCGGAAGCTGCCGTTCGCCAAGGCGGCGGCGGCAACCTGGCGCTCGGCAGGCGGAACCGCCTCGAGCAGGAGGACGATGTCGTTGATCCTGTCCACCAGCCCCATCCCGCGCGCTGAAGGCCGTGCCCAAACCCCAGCAAGCACGGCGGCGCCGTTGGCCAAGCTGAAAACCAGTCCGATCACCACGATGATGGTTAAGGCGAAGCGCCGTGCGATGGTGTCCCGCAGCCACGGCGGGCGCGTCATCCGCCGCGCACGGCGGGGGTGAAGATGTAGCCGCCGTTCCGGACGGTCCGGATAACCTGCGGGCTCTTCGCATCCGACTCCAGCTTTCGCCGCAAGCGGCTGACCTGCACGTCTATGCTGCGGTCGAAGGCGGCGTGAGTAGCGCCGCGGGCCAGGTCCAGAAGTTGGTCGCGCGTGAGCACGCGCTGCGGGTGCTCGGCAAAGGCGAGCAGCAGGTCGAACTCGCCGCCGGACAGGATCATCAGCGTGTTGCCGGCGGACCGCAGCTCCCGCCGTGCCACGTCCAGCCGCCAGCCGCAAAACTCCAAAATCGGGCGGGTGGCGGTCGCGGCCGAGCCTGCCGCAACCCCCTCGGTGCGACGCAAGACGGCCTTGATCCTGGCCAGCAGCTCCCGCGCGTCGAACGGCTTGACCAGGTAGTCGTCAGCGCCGATCTCCAGCCCCACCACGCGGTCGGTGTGGTCGCTCATCGCGGTCAGCATGATGACAGGCACCTTGGACTGCGCGCGAAGCCGACGGCACAGACTGAAGCCGTCCTCCCCCTGCAACATGATGTCGAGGATCACCAGGTCGATCCGTTCCTTCTCCAGCGCTGCGAACATCCCGGCGCCGTCCGCAGCGACGGTCACGGGATGGGCGTGCCGGCGGAAGAAACCGGTCAGCAGCGACAGGATGTCCTCGTCGTCGTCAACGACCAGGATGTGAGGCAGGGAAACCATGTCCCTTCATAGCGCACTACCGGGCCGGATTGATGACCAAGTATGTGCGGGACGTGTCCAACCGACAATATTGTTGCCGCCACCATACAAATGGAACATCAAGCCGAAACCTGACCCGTCTAGCGCTTCGATCTCGGAACAAAAGGCGCAGCGATGGAACCGTTCGACACGATGGCTGGCGGCGGACGCCGGCAAGCGGCACAAGAAAATCCGCACAGAGCAGGATCACGGGGGCCTCGATGGCAACAAAGCGGACAGTGCCACCGCGGTGCGTTACTGCTCGCCTCGACCCTGGCGCTCGCAGCTTGCGCCCATGCACCCGCCGATCCCGAGGCGCGGGCCGAGTTTCAGAAGAACAACGATCCGGCCGAGCCGACCAACCGTGCTATCTTCGGCGCCAACCAATACGTTGACCGACACGCGTTGCGGCCTGTGGCGCGGAGCTACGTCAAATACGTGCCGGGCGCGGTCCGCAGCGGCCTGCACAATTTTGTCAGCAACCTGGGGGAGCCGGGCATCGCCGTGAACGACGTGCTGCAGGGCAACGTAAGCCGCGCCTGGAACACCACCCAGCGCTTCGTCGTCAACACGACAGTAGGCGGTGCGGGACTGTTCGACGTCGCCACAAGCTGGCACCGCCCGCACCACGAGGCTGATTTCGGACAGACCCTCGGGGTGTGGGGTGTGGCACCTGGCCCGGCCGTGCAGCTGCCGCTCTTCGGCCCCTCGAACGTCCGCGACACCGTCGGCAAGGTCGGCGGGATAGTCCTGGACCCGCTGACATTCGTAGGTGGTAGCACCGTGTCCATAGTGACCGCGGCGAGCGGGGGCGTTGGAATGGTGGATGGCAGGTCCCGGCTGCTCCCCACCACTGACAAGCTTGAGCAGTCTTCGTTGGACTACTACGCGACGCTTCGAAGCGTCATGGCCCAGCGCCGCGCTTACCTTGTTGTTCAAGCTAAGGTGGGCGCGGTCAGGGAGGAGAAGAGACCGCCTGATCTCGGCCCCACAGACGAGTTGGCAAAGTAGGCGGCGCCTGATCTTGCGCCCGGCGGCATCGCGTTCCAAAGGCAGATGTGCCGTTCGGCCGGCACGGATTGAGGCATGCATTGATGCAAAACTGCGATCGCACGCTCAGCGAAGCGCGGCGGATCGCCTTGATCCTGCAACGTGCCACAGCCGAAAGACGGCTCAATAACGGAACAAAAAGATGAAAGTCGTAGCAGTCATGAATTACAATCCGTACAAAGAAAAGACCAAATCTAATTGGCCTGCCCATCTCTTGTATAGAGAGGGCTTCCTTCAAGATGGTCGATTGCGCGCCGCTGGGCCCTTTGATGACGAGTCTGGATCGTTGTGGACACTTGAAGTCGAAACGATTGAGGAGGCAGAGAAGATCGTCAAAGGCGACCCGCTTATTGCGGCAGGTATCTGCGTGAGTTGGAAGCTTTATCCTCTTGGCCCTGTTGTGGTGTCTCCGGTCGAAGTGCCGATTAGAATGAGTGAGCAACATCAGACGGCAAACCCCCACGTGTCGGGCGCATAGCGCGGGACATAACGGGCTCTCCCCTTCTGTAATGACCCTTCGGTAATCAAGCTCAGAGTGCATACAGTTGCCGGATTTGTGTCATAGGAGTTCGCTGGCAAGAGCCCGCTCCTAACTGTTTGCCTCCTTGGCGTATGGCGGCGGCCGCCGGGTCCTTGCCCCTGACAAACTCCGTCCCGTCCGCTCAGATCCGGTGAAGCACCGTGGCCAGGTTACGTACAGCGCTATCTTCGCCCGCCGCATGCCCCGCCGCTTGGCGACGTTAATCGCCCAGCGCTTGAGCGTGCTGAGCTTGGTCGCCTGTGTCAGCAGCGCTTTGGCCGCGTCGAGCAAAGCCATTGGCACGCCGGCGTCTCCGACCCGCGTGATCGCGCCGATGACGTCCGTCTCGCGAATTTGTAGCGCTTGGGCGTCAACCCAAAGAAAGCACCAGCGTAGTCGGAATTCCGCGAACCGTCCAAGGTCGTGCACGTCAGCGCAATAGGTCAGCGACACAACAGCACCGCCACCCGTCACCGTCATCAGCCGCCTTACGACCTGGTCGTCCTCTACGATCGCAAGGACCTCGCGATGCAACTTGGTGGAACTCGCTCCACAACGCCTCGCGCGCCGTCAGCATCGGCTCTGCAATTCACTTCAGCGCTCCAACATGGCGTGGCCGCTCACCAGCGCCAACCTTAGCCCAAACCGCGCAGCAAGCCGCGCAGGCGTCTGCTCCAAGTTAATGGCCTTAATGCATCTGCTGGCGCGCGGCGCGCAGGGCCCTGTGAGGTGGCCCCGCCTCATTGGACAGGATCTATCAGTTGATAAGCTCGGTTCTGGTTCTCGTCAGGCTGCCAGTTTCTTCCTCTCTGCCCCATATGCCTCGTCCGACGTCTTGGCTGCCAGGGCGGAGTGTGGCCTCCGCGTGTTGTAGTATCCGATCCATCTGCTGAGCCCGGCCCGCAACTCCGAGTCGGTCCCGAACGCGTGCAGGTAGACGCATTCGTCTTTCAGGCTGCGCCAGAGCCGCTCGATGAACACGTTGTCCATCCACCGGCCGCGCCCGTCCATGGAGATGAGCACCTGCGCGTCCTTCAACACGTCGGTGAAACGCGGCGAGGTGAGTTGGCTGCCCTGGTCGGTGTTGAAGATACCAGGCCGTCCGTGCTGGGCCAGGGCCTCTTCAAGAGCCTCGACGCAGAACGCCGTGTCCATGGTGTTCGAAACCGCCACGCCAGCACCCTGCGGGTGGCCCAGTCCATCACCGCGACCAGGTAGAGAAAGGCGCGGCGCATCGGAATGTGGGTAATTTTGGCACACCAGACCTGGTTCGGCCGCTCGATGACCAGGGCTTGCAGCAGATAGGGAAATACCCGGTGCTCCGGGTTCGGCACCGTCATGCGCGGCCGCTGGTAGATCGGCGCCAGCCCCATCGTCGCCATCAGCCGCCGGATGCGCCTGCGGCCGACAGCATGGCCCTCACGCTGGAGATGACGCGCCATCTGGCGCGACCATACCAGGGCGTCTCCAGGAACTGAGTGTCGATAATCCGCATCAGAGCCAGGTTCTCTGCGGTCTCGCCAACAGGTCGATAGTTGAAGCCGGATCGGCTGATCGACACCAGTTGGCACTGGCGCACGACCGGCAGATCCGGATGGTTCGGCTCGATCAGTTGGCGCCGCTGCTCCAGGCTCATCGACCGGATGCCTTGGCCAAAGAATCGCGTTCCGCCAGCAGCTGACCGATCTTCGCATGCAGCTTCCCCACCTCAGCCTCCCCAGCCCACGCTTTCCTCTGCCGCGTCCTCCCGGAGAAGACCGTGGCCATGCCCTCCGTGGCCTGGCGCTTCCAGTAGCCCGCCATCGTCTGGTGGATGCCATGCTTGGCCGCGAGTTGCGCTGTCGTCATCTCCCCACGCAGCGCCTCCAGCGCCACGCGCGCTTTGAACTCCGCCGAGTACCGTGTCCGCTTGCCCGCCATCGGCTCCGTCCTCTCATCAGGGCGAACCAAGCTTAACTACCTGTCCGGAATATAGGGACCACCTCAGACGCCTGGTCATGGAGTTTTGCCTATGAGAAACAACTAGACGACCGGTCTATTTCGTGCTCTACAAGGCTTGTGAACAGATCAGCTCCCCAGGACATGTCCGATGTCCGCGGGAGCATCCTGGAAACCGGCCAGCGCATCATGGCCAGCAAGGGATTTTCTGCGGTCGGCCTCAACGAGATCCTGGCCGGAGCCGGGGTGCCGAAGGGCTCTTTCTACCACTACTTCGGCTCCAAGGATGCGTTCGGTGAGGCGATGCTTACGGCCTACTTCGAAGACTATCTGGCCGATCTCGACGAGATACTGCGCCGGCCTGGCCTGACGATGGCACAGCGCCTGGTGGCCTACCTACAGCAATGGCAGGAGACCCAGTCTTTCTTCAACTGCCAGGGCAAATGTCTTGCCGTGAAGCTGAGCGCGGAGGTTGCGGATTTGTCCGAGGCCATGCGTGCTTCCCTGAAGCACGGCACGTCCGGGATCATTCACCGGCTGAAGCACGCTATCGAGCGCGGCGTCGCAGAAGGGTCTCTGTCGATCGACGGGGAGCCGGGCAGCGTCGCCCAGAGTCTCTACCAACTTTGGCTCGGTGCCAGCGTGATGGTGAAAATCGTTCGTAACACCCAGCCTTTCGCGTCGGCCATGATGACGACTCGGCAAATTCTTCACCTCTCCCGATGAGACGGGACGGTGTTGGCCGCACATCGATCCGAGGTGCCTCGCGTGCCTAGCGACTAGACGACCGGTCTACTACGAACATCACTCGAAGGAAAAGCAACATGAGAATTCTGATGGTTCTGACCTCGCACGACCAGCTCGGCGACACCGGAAAAAAGACGGGGTTCTGGCTCGAAGAGCTTGCTGCGCCCTATTACGCGTTTCGCGACGCCGGCGCCAAGGTCGCGCTGGCCTCTCCCAAGGGGGGCCAGCCACCGGTCGACCCCAAGAGCAGCGAGCCGTCCTTCCAGACTGATTTGACCCGGCGCTTCGAGGCTGACACAGCCGCGAAGGCGCAACTAGCCGCCACGCTGCGCCTGGACAGCGTCTCGCAGGCGGAGTTCGACACTGTGTTCTATCCCGGCGGCCACGGCCCGCTCTGGGATCTCGCCGAGGACACAGCTTCCATTGGCCTGATCGAGTCCTTCATCGCCGCCCAAAAGCCGGTCGCCCTCGTCTGTCACGCGCCGGGTGTTCTACGCCATGTCAGAACGCCGGACGGCAAGCCGCTGGTCGAGGGCAAGAAGGTCACGGGGTTCACCAACACCGAGGAAGAGGGCATGGGCTTGACCAAAATCGTTCCCTTCCTGGTCGAGGACGAACTCAAGGCCAAGGGCGGCCTCTATTCCAAAGGCCCCGACCTCGAACCCTACGTCGTCATCGACGGTCTCCTGATCACCGGACAGAATCCCAAGAGCTCGGCCCTGGTCGCGAGATCCCTAGTTGATCAGCTTGCGAGATAGCAGCCTAAACAAGTCTGCGTCGCGGGAGGCAGCTCTCGACTCCCACGACGTGCCCCCCCACAGCCCGAAAGAGACTGGCTAGGCTCCAGACCCATTGGCGGAATTCCCTTCGAGCGCAGTCTCTGTTTCGCACCTCGTGATGGGGAGGCGCGGATGGCAACGGAGGTGGAGGTCCGGTGGCAGCTGAGCTGAAAACACAGTTCAGCGGGCTGGTGCCGTAGGCAACTGAGCAGCCGCTTTCGACACCTTGCAAACGCCTGCTGCCCTGATGACGACGATGACAGCTCTCTTGAGGAGATAAAAAGGGGCAGTGGCTGCCCTAGGCAAGGCGAGCCTGTAGATTGTTGAGTAGCCAACTCCCGGCTCGACCGAGGGAGCGATCCCGCATGTGAGCGGCATAGATTGTCAGCGGCCCCGTCGCGCGCGCGGGATCGTTTTCAATCGCAAGGCAGACAAGGCGACCATCGGCCAAGTGCGGCGTGACGAGATGTTCGGGCATCCGGCACCAGCCCATGCCCGCCAGCAAGAAGTCCAGTCGCCGCCCGAGTTCCACGAAGCGCCAAGCCTTGGTGCCGATGACGCCGTAGCTGGGGCCATCAGGTGCGGCGGGATCGGACAGCACGAGTTGGATATGCTCGTCCAGGTCGGCGCGCGTTGCCGGCCGATCCAGCCCGGCCAAGGGGTGAGCCGGCGACACGACGGGAATGAGGTTGATACCAAGCAGCGGCAGGGCCGCCACATCGTCGGGCACACTGGGCAACAGGATGCAGAGCGCGAGTGCTGCGTCCCCCCGGCGCAACCTCCGCTCGGCTCCACCCAGCCCTTCGGTGGAGAAGCTGACGGGGAGGTAGGGAAACTCGCGGCGAAGCGCGTGCAGGCTATCAATGAAGGCTGCGGTCGGAACCAGCGGATCGATCGCGACAGCCAGCTCGGGCTCGAGTCCTTCGCGCGTGCCGGCGGCGAGTGCTTCGAAGCGGGCAGCGCCGGACAGGATGGTGCGGGCCTGTCCCACCAGCACGCGGCCCACGTCGGTCAAGGCCGGCCGGAAACCCGACCGGTCGAATAGCGCGACGCCCTGCACACCCTCCAATGTCGCCACGGCCTGGCTGATGGCGGATTGCGCACGCCCGAGCTTGCGGCCTGCGGCGGAGAAGCTGCCCGTGTCCGCGATCGTGACCAGCACGCGAAGCTGGTCAAGGGTAAGGCTCCCAAGCATCCATCATCCCAGATGATAAGGATCATCACATCTTTATCGCTCCCGTGGCCGGCGTCGAGGGGCTACATGATCGAGCATGCAACCGACCTTCTTCATCAACCACGGTGGCGGCCCCTGTTTTTTTCTCGAGCCGGGGCCGATGCGCGAAACCTGGAGCGAGCTGGAAACCTACCTGCGCGGCTTCATGGCCACACTCTCCGAGATGCCGCGGGCCATCCTCGCGATCTCGGGCCATTGGGAAGAGAACGTCGCGACCGTCAATGCCGGCGCGTCTCCTCCGCTGCTGTTCGATTACGGCGGCTTCCCAGACTACACCTATCGGCTGGCATGGCCGGCCCCCGGTGAGCCCGACCTGGCGGGGCGCGTGCGCGATCTTCTGTCGGCCGCTGGGATCTCCAGCAATACCGAGCCGACGCGCGGCTGGGACCACGGCATATTCGTGCCCCTCAAGGTGATGCTGCCTGACGCCGACATTCCGCTGGTGCAGCTCTCGTTGCAGCGCGGCCTCGATCCGGCCACTCACCTTGCGATCGGGCGTGCGCTCAAGCCGTTGCGGAGCGAGGGCGTGCTGATAATCGGTAGCGGCCAGACCTACCACAACATGCGCGGCTTCTTCGGTGGTGGGAGAATAGACCCCAAGGCCGAGGCGTTCGATGCGTGGCTGCGCTCGGCGATGATCGAAGGCGAGACGCGCGACAGCGCCCTGATCCGCTGGGAAGACGCTCCCGGCGCCCGAGACGCGCAACCCCACGAGGATCACCTGCTGCCTTTGATGGTCGCGGCCGGCGCGGCGTCGGGCGAGCCCGGCACCGTCCATTTCCACGGCCATGCGCTCGGCAAGCCGATTTCCGGCTTCCGCTTCGGCTAACCCCACACGTTAAGGAGGAATATTCATGTCCAAGCTTCTCGTCGTCGAAACTA
Organism: uncultured Lichenicoccus sp.; assembly: GCA_963693035.2. GTDB lineage: Bacteria > Pseudomonadota > Alphaproteobacteria > Acetobacterales > Acetobacteraceae > Lichenicoccus. The sequence continues at coordinate 154,097 of CAXMMQ010000007.1, read as the reverse complement.
GCCCGCGCGGCGACTACTCGATCTCTCGCGGCCTCACCCGCCGGTTCGTCGCCAAATGGCAGGCGGCACATCCAAACGGCGAAGTGGTTGATCGCGACCTGATGGAAACCGACTTACCGTTCGTGACGGCGCCCTGGCTCCAGGCCTATTTCACACCGGCCGAGCAGCACTCGCCCGAAATGAAGGAGGCGTTGCGCCTGTCGGACGAACTCGTCGCCGAGCTGCTGGCAACCGACCATCTCGTGATCGCCACCCCAGTGTACAACTATAACGTGCCCGCCGCACTCAAGGCGTGGATTGACCACATCGTTCGCAAGGGGATGACGCTCGGCACGGATGGTAGCGGTCTCGTTGCCGGCAAGAAGGCGACCGTGCTGCTCGCCTCCGGCGGCGTCTACACCGAAGGCTCACCGATCCGCGACCGCGACATCGCGACTCAATATCTCCGGCTGATCCTCAAGGTCATCGGCATCACCGACGTGACCTTCATCGCCGCCGGCAATGCCAAGGCGGTCGATCTGGGCCAGATTGGCCGCGATGACTTCCTTGCAAAATTCCAGAGCGAGATCGAGGCTGAGGCCGCCTGAGCGGCATAGTGGGAGGCACGTGTTGCGCATGCTTTCTGTAGATATCGAGTTTTCCGATGCGGTCTTACAACGGTCTGATCGCGAGGGCTCGCGCGGCAAACTTTCAACAGGGTCGGGTCGAAAGCGGCCGTTACTTCCCGCCTGTGACACGATGATCTCGATGAAGGGCCGCGGAGACTGAGCGGCCTCAGTAAACGATCTTGAACGTTGTGCCATCTTCCGGCCGTGTGCGGCGGTGATCGTAGATGCGGGTTGTGACGGTGTTGGCGGGCCAAGCCAGACGTCGATCGTGCGCTTCGAGCGGGACGCGGCGACGACCCTGCGCCCGTCGGGCAGTCGGCCACCGCGGTGGATCTGGGTAGGCTTGGGTTGCGACACGCAACTCTGACCTGCGACCACCACGATGACCGATTACAAGATCGCCCTTCGCGCGCTGTTGGAGAAGGGTTCTGACGCGACGTTCCTGCGCGAGATGATTGGCTTTGCTGCCGACCGCCTGATGCAGCTGGAGACGGAGGCGCTTTGCGGTGCAGGGCCAGGCGAGTGAAGCACCGACCGGATCAACCAGCGCAACGGCTATCGTGAGCGCGACTGGCAGACGCGGGCCGGAACCGTCGAGCTCCGGATCCCGAAGCTACGCCGCGGCAGCTGCTTCCCCGCCTTCCTCGAGCCGCGCCGGATCGCCGAGAAGGCGCAGACGGCGGTCAACCAGGGTTGAGCCGCAAAGCGGATCAACAATATCCAGGGATCGGCGTATACGTCGATCGACCCGCTCGGTTGACGGTCTGGTCAAGGCCAAGGGGATGCAGGGGATCAGCAAGAGCCAGGTCTCGCGTCTGTGCGGCGAGATCAACGAGCGGGTCGGCGCCTTCCTGGCCCGGCCGATCGAGGGTGATCGACGTATGCGTCGATCCCTACGTCTGGCTCGACGCGACCTCGTGAAGGTCCGTCGCGACCACCACATCGTCTCGGTCGCGGTGATCATCGCGGTCGGCGTCAACACCGACGGCAGGCGCGAGGCGCTGGGCATGACGGTCGGGCACAGCGAGGCCGAGCCGTTCTGGATCGAGTTCCTGCGCAGCACCGTGCCAAACTGCACAGCACCAACCCACTCGAGCGCCTCAACGGCGAGATCAAGCGTCGCAGCGAAGTCGTCGGGATCTTCCCGAACGCGGATGCCGTTGCACGCCTGATCGGCGCTTTGCTGCTGGAGCAGAATGACGAGTGGACCGTGCAGCGCGCCCGCTACATGACGCTGGAAACCATCGCACCGCTGAGCGATGATCCCATGGTCAGCCTGCCATCGTTGGCCGCCTGACCAAGCAGCCAACGCCGCTCAGACACACCGCTGCTACACCACGCGGTGGGCCACGATCCGGTCAGTTCCGAGCGCGCCAACCTGGCAATGTGCCGCCAAGTTGCGCCGAGACCGCGTCAGCCTTGCGGCGTACCAGGTCACCCAGCAACGCGATGCGCTCGTCGGAGATGCGCGCCATCGGGCCGGAGAGCGACAACGCCGCGATTGGACTCGCATTCTCGTTGAAGATCACCGCCGCGATGCAGCGCAACCCGACTGCGTGCTCCTCGTCGTCGAGCGCGTAGCCTCGCTCGCGGGCGCACGCCAAGTCGTGGCGCAACGCCGCTGTGGTGCTGATCGTCTTGACGGTTACCCGCGGCAGTCCGGTGCGGTGCAGCAGCTTCCCGAGATCGGCCTCCGGCATCGCGGAAAGCAGGGCCTTGCCTACGCTGGAACAATGCAGCGGCACCCGCGCGCCCGGCCGGGCGAACGCGCGCATCATCTGCCGGCACTCGACCTGCGACAGGTAGATTGCCTCGAGCTGATCCTCCACGGCCAGGTTCACGGTTTCCTTGCTCTCCTCCATGAGCGCCCGCATGTGCGGCCGAGCCGTAGCCACCAAGCTGCGAGTCTTAAGGAAGGCGCTCCCGGCCACAAAGGCCTGCACGCCGACTGACCACAGGCGGCGTTCGGCGTCGAACTGCACGTATCGCTCCTGCTCCAGCGTGGTGAGCAGGCGGTGCGCGGTCGACGGGGACAGGCCGACCTGCTGCGCCACCTCGGTTAGTGTAACGCCCTCGTCGCCGATGGCCAGCCGGTTCAAGATCGTCAGTGCGCGCACCAGGGACTGCACCTGATCGGATCGCGCCGAAGAGAGCCCGGCGGCGGTACGGCCCCGGACGGGAGAAGGTTTATGGGCCTGAGAGGCCTTTCGTGATGTCCGCACGCTGATCTCCAACCGACAATGAGGATACCGCAGTGCCAACAATCCGGCAGCAAACTGCAGAATGCAATGTCCAGTAGTTTACGCACTTAGCGGCAAGTAGCAACACATTGATGAGAGTAGATTTTGCACAGCTTATTCCATAGTACGGAAAAGCTTTCGAAAGCGCTCGCCACGGTGCTTGAAAGAGGCCATGCTTATAGCTGTTCGGGATCAGAAGACGGCGGGAGCGGATAATGGCCAGGATGAAGGCGATTGATGCGGCGGTGCGTGTGCTGGAGCATGAGGGCGTCACCGTCGCGTTCGGCGTGCCCGGCGCCGCTATCAATCCGCTCTACGCGGCGCTGAAGCGACGCGGCACCATTCGACACATCCTGGCCCGGCACGTCGAGGGTGCCTCGCACATGGCAGACGGCTACACTCGGGCGAAACCGCATCATATCGGCGTCTGCATCGGCACGTCCGGTCCCGCCGGCACCGACATGATCACCGGGCTCTATACCGCACTCGCGGACTCCGTCCCGATCCTTTGCATCACCGGCCAGGCGCCGCGAGCCAAGCTGTACAAGGAAGACTTCCAGGCAGTCGACATTGAGAGCATCGCCAGGCCGGTCACCAAGTGGTCGGTCTGCGTGCGTGAGCCGGCGCTCGTGCCGATGGTGTTTCAGCAGGCGTTCCACGTAATGCGCTCCGGCCGACCTGGCCCGGTGCTGATTGACTTGCCCGTCGACGTGCAGATGGCCGAGATCGAGTTCGACGACGAGACCTATCAGAGCCTGCCCGCCTACAAGCCAGCAGCCTCGCGTAAGCAGGCGGAAAAGGCGCTGACGATGCTGAACGCGTCGGAACGCCCGCTGATCGTGGCAGGCGGCGGCATCATAAACGCCAATGCGTCCGGCCTGCTGGTCGAATTCGCCGAACTAACCGGCGTGCCGGTGATCCCGACCCTGATGGGCTGGGGCACGATCCCGGACGACCATCCGCTGATGGCTGGCATGGTCGGGCTGCAGACCAGTCACCGGTACGGGAATGCGACTTTCCTGGAGAGTGACTTCGTTCTCGGAATCGGCAACCGCTGGGCCAACCGTCATACCGGCTCGGTAGAGGTCTATACCAAGGGACGCAAGTTCGTGCACGTAGACATCGAGCCGACGCAGATCGGCCGCGTGTTCGGACCCGACTTCGGTATCGTCTCTGACGCCCAAGCGGCACTCGTCCTGTTCATCGAGGTTGCCCGTGAGATGAAGGCGGCTGGCACGCTGCGCGACCGCTCGGCCTGGGCGGCAAAATGCGAGCACCGCAAGCAGAACATGCTGCGCCGCACCCATTTCGACCAAGTTCCGTTCAAACCGCAGCGTGTCTACCAGGAGATGAACGAGATACTGGGCCGCGACACCTGCTACGTGACCACGATCGGCCTGTCGCAAATCGCGGGCGCACAGTTCCTGCACGTGTACGAGCCGCGCAACTGGATCAACTGCGGCCAAGCCGGGCCACTCGGCTGGACCTTGTCGGCCGCGCTCGGCGTGCGTGCCGCTGATCCGCACCGGAAGATCGTCGCATTGTCCGGCGACTACGACTTCCAGTTCATGATCGAGGAACTCGCTGTAGGCGCGCAGCATAAGCTACCCTACCTGCATGTCGTGGTGAACAACTCCTATCTCGGCCTGATCCGGCAGTCGCAGCGCGGCTTCGAGATGGACTTCGAGGTCAGCCTGGCCTTCGACAACATCAACACCGCGCCCGACAGCGACGCCGTGCCCGGCTATGGCGTGGACCACGTCGCCGTCGCCGAGGGCCTCGGCTGCAAAGCGATCCGCGTCAAGAGCCCGAACGAGTTCAAGGCAGCGTTCGCGCAGGCCGAGGCGTTGATGGCCGAGCATCAGGTGCCGGTGGTGCTGGAGTTCATCCTGGAGCGGGTGACCAACATCGCGATGGGCACCGAAGTCGACAGCATCAACGAGTTCGAGGACGTCCTGTGTCTCGACCCGACGCTGTCGATAAGCAAGAGCCAGGACATGGCGGTGGACACCGCGGCGAAGGCGCCGGAACCGGTCGGCGTCCGCTGAGATGCCAAGATTCGCCGCCAACCTGACGATGCTGTTCACCGAGGTCCCGTTCCTGGACCGCTTTGCTGCCGCTGCCGAGGCTGGCTTCCGGGGCGTGGAGTTCCTGTTTCCCTATGGGTTCGAGAAGCAGCGCCTGGTCGACACGGCAGCGGTGCACGGGCTGCAGGTCGTGCTGCATAATCTCCCAGCCGGGGACTGGGAGGCGGGCGAGCGGGGAATTGCCTGTCATCCGGGCCGCATGGCCGAGTTCCGCGCCGGCGTGGCGCGCGCGATCCTGTATGCCAGTGCGCTCCGCTGCCCGCGGGTGAACTGTCTCGCCGGCATCGCTCCGCCCGGCGACGATGCCGCGCGACGCACGCTGGTCGACAACCTGCGCTTCGCCGCATCGGCGCTGCAGGATGCCGGGATCGAGTTGCTGCTGGAGCCGGTCAACACGCGCGACGTTCCGGGTTTCTTCGTCAGCCGTACCGCGCAGGCGCTGGCGATCATGGACGAGGTCGGCTCGGACAACCTCAAGCTTCAGTTCGATATCTACCACACGCAGGTGATGGAGGGCAACCTAACGCCCACGATCGAGGCACAACTTGGCCGTATCGGGCACACGCAGGTCGCCGACAATCCGGGACGGCATGAGCCAGGAACAGGCGAGATCAACTACCCGTACCTGTTCCGCCGCCTGGACCAGCTCGGATACGCAGGCTGGATCGGCTGCGAATACAAGCCGGGCGCCGCCACCGGAGCCGGACTGGACTGGCTCGATCCATATCGGCACGAAACCCGGGAGTTTTCGCCGTCATGAGCAATATCGGTTTCATCGGTCTCGGCATCATGGGCAGGCCGATGGCGGCCAACCTCATCGCCGGCGGACACACGCTGTTCATCCTCTCCCGCTCCCATGCGGCGCCAGCCCTGCTCGACCAAGGCGCGCAACCCTGCGGCAGCGCGCGCGAGGTCGCAAGCCGCGCCGACGTGGTGATCAGCATGGTGCCCGACACGCCGGACGTCGAGGCCGTGCTGTTCGGCCGTGACGGCGTGGCGGAGGGGTTGTCGCCCGGCAGGATCGTGATCGACATGAGCTCAATCTCGCCGCTCGCGACCAAGGACTTCGCGAGACGCATCAACGAGCTCGGCTGCGACTACCTCGACGCGCCGGTTTCGGGCGGTGAGGTCGGCGCCAAGGCGGCCAACCTGACGATCATGGTCGGCGGCCCGGATCGTGCGTTCGCGTCGGTCCGGCCACTGTTCGAGCTGATGGGCAGGAACATCACCCTGGTCGGCGGCAACGGCGACGGCCAGACAACCAAGGTCGCCAACCAGATCATCGTGGCGCTGACCATCGAGGCGGTGAGCGAGGCGCTGCTGTTCGCCTCCAAAGCCGGCGCCGATCCGGCGCGGGTGCGGCAGGCGCTGATGGGCGGCTTCGCGGCGTCGCGTGTCCTGGACGTGCATGGAGAGCGCATGGTGGCGCGCAACTTCAATCCGGGTTTCCGGATCGAGCTGCACCAGAAGGACCTCAACCTCGCCCTAGCCGGCGGCCGCGCGCTCGGCGTCAGCCTGCCGAACACAGCCACGTGCCAGGAGCTGTTCACCGCGGCATCGGCCGCCGGAGACGGCGGCCAGGACCACTCGGCGATGGTGCGCGTGCTGGAGCGGCTGGCCTGCCACGAGATCGGCGACACCGCCGCGGCGCATTAGCCCCGCGCCGGCGACAGGAGCCCCCCATGGACATGTCCGCAACCGACATGCTGATCCGGATGTTCCAGGCCGCCGTCGATGCCGCGAACCCGAAACGGTGCGTGCCGCCGTACCTGCCCGCGCCGCCGGCCGGGCGGACGGTGGTGGTGGGCGCGGGCAAGGCCGCCGCGGCGATGGCGCAGGCAGTCGAGACCCACTGGCCCGCGGATCGGCCGCTGTCCGGACTGGTTGTCACCCGCTACGGCCACGGCGTCGGCGCGCTGCCCCGGATCGAGGTGGTGGAGGCGAGCCATCCGGTGCCGGACGCCGCCGGGGCCACGGCCGCGGCGCGCATGCTGGCGCTGGTCCAGGGCCTCGGCCCGGACGACCTAGTGCTGTGCCTGATCTCGGGCGGCGGCTCGGCCCTGCTGGCGCTGCCGGCACCAGGCCTAGAACTGGCGGACAAGCAGTCGGTGAACCGTGCGCTGCTCCGAAGCGGTGCCGGCATCCACGAGATGAACTGCGTCCGCAAGCATCTCTCCGCGATAAAGGGCGGTCGCCTAGCGGCAGCGGCGGCGCCGGCCGCATTGGTCACGCTGCTGATCTCCGACGTGCCGGGCGACGACGTCTCGGTGATCGGGTCCGGCCCCACCGTCCCGGACCGCACCACGCTGGCCGATGCGCGTGCTGTGCTGGCGCGCTGGCGCATCGAGCCGCCGCCCGCAGTCGCCGCCTGGCTGCGTGATCCGGCCGCCGAGACGCCGAAGCCCGAGGATCCCGCCTTCCTGCGGACGCGTACGGTCATGGTGTCGACACCGCAGGCCGCCCTGGAGGCGGCGGCCGACGTCGCCCGCCAGGCCGCGTACACGCCGATGATCCTGGGCAACGCGATTGAGGGGGAAGCAGCCGAGGTTGCGCGCGTGATGGCCGGCATCGCCCGCCAATGCGCCGAACACGGCCAGCCGGCACCGCCGCCCTGCGTGCTGATCTCGGGCGGCGAGACATCGGTGACCGTGCGCGGCTCCGGTCGCGGCGGGCGCAACGCCGAGTTCCTGCTGGCGCTGGCGTTGGCGCTGGACGGGCATCCCGGCATCCACGCGATCGCCTGCGACACCGACGGCATCGACGGCACCGAGGACAATGCCGGCGCGCGGCTTTTTCCCGACACCCTGGCGCGTGCCGCAGCACGCGGCGTCGGCGCCCGCGACCGGCTCGCCGATAATGACGGCTACGGCTTTTTCGCCAGCCTGGACGACCTGGTAATGACCGGTCCCACCCGCACCAATGTGAATGATTTCCGCGCGATCCTGATCACGCCGACCTAGACACGCACTGCCCGACGACCTGCAGTCCAACAATACCGGCGAAAAGCCGGGCCAAGGAGGAAGTCCATGCTGCTGATGCCGACACCTGACGAAGTCGTCCTGGGCCGCCGTGCCGAGATCGTGCATGCGCTGCGGCGCATCGTGCCGGGCGAGGGCGTGATCGACTCCGAGCTAGAGCGCCGCGCCTACGAGAGCGACGGCCTGACCGCCTACCGCACGCTGCCGATGGTCGTGGTGCTGCCGGAGACCACCGAGCAGGTGGCGCAGGTGCTGCGCTACTGCAGCCAGGCAGGGGTAAAGGTGGTGCCGCGCGGGGCGGGGACGTCGCTGTCTGGCGGCGCGCTGCCGCTGGAGGACGGCGTGCTGCTGGCCTTGGGCAAGTTCAAGCGCATCTTGGAGATCGACATTCCCAACCGCTGCGCCGTGGTGCAGCCCGGGGTCACCAACCTTGCCATCACCCATGCCGTGCAGGACCAGGGCTTCTACTACGCGCCCGATCCATCTAGCCAGATCGCCTGCAGCATCGGCGGCAACGTGGCCGAGAACTCCGGCGGCGTGCATTGCCTGAAATACGGACTGACCACCAACAACGTCATCGGCATCGAGATGGTCACCATCGCGGGCGAGGTGGTGCGCCTCGGCGGCAAGCATTTCGACGCCGCCGGCTACGACCTGCTCGGCGTGATGGTCGGCTCCGAGGGCCTGCTTGGCGTGGTCACGGAAGTGACAGTCCGCATCCTCCCCAAGCCGCCCGGCGCACGCGCGCTGCTGATCGGCTTCCCGAGCATAGCCGGCGCCGGCGAGGCGGTGGCCGCGATCATCGGCGCCGGCATCATTCCCGGCGGGATGGAAATGATGGACCGGCTGGCGACGCAGGCGGCGGAGGCGTTCGTACACGCCGACTACCCGCTCGACGCCGAGGCGGTGCTAATCGTCGAGCTGGATGGCTGCGATGCGGAGGTGGACCACCTGATCGTCACCGTGGAGGCGATCGCCGCCGAGCACGGCGCCACCACCTGCCGGGTGAGCCGCAGCGAGGAGGAGCGGCTGCTGTTCTGGGCCGGCCGCAAGGCGGCGTTCCCGGCAGTCGGACGCCTCTCGCCCGACTACTATTGCATGGACGGCACCATCCCGCGCCGGCGCCTCGGCGACGTGCTGTCGCGCATGAAGCAGATGGAGGGCGAATTCGGCCTGCGCGTCGCCAACGTGTTTCATGCCGGCGACGGCAACCTGCACCCGCTGATCCTGTACGACGCCAATAACCCCGGCGAGCTGGAGCGCGCCGAGGAGTTCGGCAACGACATCCTGCGGCTCTGCGTGGAGGTCGGCGGCGTTCTGACCGGCGAGCATGGCGTCGGCGTCGAGAAGCGCGACCTGATGGGCACGATGTTCAACGAGGCCGACCTCAACCAGCAGCAGCGCCTGAAATGCGCCTTCGACCCGGACAGCCTGCTCAACCCCGGCAAGGTGTTCCCGCAGCTCTGCCGCTGCGCCGAACTGGGCCGCGTCCACGTCCATGCCGGGCAGACGCGCTTCCCCGACCTGCCGCGGTTCTAAGGAGCAGCGTCATGACTGTGGTCAGACCGTCCGACGCGGCCGAGGTCGAGCAGGTGGTCGCCTGGGCTGCCGCGGAGCAGCAATCGCTGGAGATCGTCGGCGGCGGCAGCAAGCGCGCGCTCGGCCGGCCGTCTCTTGCCGACCATACGCTGGATCTCGCCGCCCTGTGCGGCATCGTGGACTACGACCCGCCGGAGCTGGTGCTGACCGCGCGCGCCGCCACGACGATGGCGGAGATCGAGGCGCAGCTCGTCGCCCACCGGCAGATGCTGGCCTTCGAGCCGCCGGACTGGGGTGGTCTGCTGCCCAGTGATGCCGAACCGACGCTAGGCGGCGTCATCGCCTGCAACCTGTCCGGCCCGCGTCGGGTGCGCGCCGGCGCTGCGCGCGACCACTTCCTCGGCTTCTCGGCGGTGAATGGCTGGGGCGATTCCTGGAAAGCCGGCGGACGCGTCGTGAAGAACGTCACCGGCTACGACATGTGCAAGCTGCAGGCCGGCGCCTTCGGCACGCTGTCAGTGATGACGGAGATCTCGCTGCGGGTGCTGCCGAAGCCGGAGACCTCGAGCAGCCTGCTGCTGCCGGGGCTGGCGGACGAGGCGGCGATCCGGTCGCTCGCCGCGGCGCTGAACTCCCAGCACGAGGTGTCGGCCGCGGCGCACCTGCCGGCGTCAGTCGCGGCGCGGTCGCGTGTCGACGAGGTGGCGGGTGCTGCGGGTGCCGTGACCGTAGTGCGGCTGGAAGGCCCACGCCCCTCGGTGGCATATCGCGAGGCTGCGCTGGACAGTCTGCTCGGCCGCGCCTGGCACCTGGGTGCCGCCGGGAGCGAGGCGCTGTGGGCCGAGATCGCGTCGGTGCAGCCCCTGCTGGGGGAGGCCGACACGATCATCTGGCGGGTGTGTCCGATCCCCTCGGCGGCGCCCGCGCTGCTGCAACGGGTCCGCGACCGGCTTGCCTCCACCGAGGCCTTCTACGACTGGGGCGGCGGCCTGCTATGGCTCAGCATGGATGCCGTCGAGGCGGGTGCGGATTGCGGAACCACCCTGGTCCGTGCCGCCGTGGCCGAGGCGGGGGGCCACGCCACGTTGATCCGCGCGCCCGAGGCGGCGCGTGAGCGGGTCGCCGTGTTCGAGCCAACCGCGGGTGCGCTCGACACGCTGATGCACCGGGTGAAGGCAAGCTTCGACCCGCAACGCATCCTCAACCCGGGCCGCATGCACCAGGGGATATAACCGTGCAGACCAGTTTCAGCCCGGCCCAGCTTGCCGATCCGGACACCGCGGAGTCCGCCAAGATCCTGCGTTCCTGCGTGCATTGCGGGTTCTGCACCGCGACCTGCCCGACCTATGTCCTGCTCGGCGACGAGCTGGATAGCCCGCGTGGCCGCATCTACCTGATCAAGGACATGCTTGAGAACGGTCGCCCGGCGACGGAGAAGGTGGTCAAGCATATCGACCGCTGCCTGTCCTGCCTGGCCTGCATGACCACCTGCCCGTCCGGCGTGAACTACATGCACCTGATTGACCATGCCCGGGCCCACATCGAGCAGACCTATGTCCGGCCGTGGCCGGAACGAGCCATGCGCCGCATGCTCAGCTTCGTGCTGCCGCGGCCGGAGCTGTTCCGGGCGGCGCTGCGGGCGTCGAGCCTCGGCAAGCCGTTCGCGCGCCTGATGCCGGCGCAGCTGCGCGTGATGCTGGCATTGGCACCCCCGCGGGTACCGCGCGCCTCCGCGATGGATCGGCCGCAGGTGTTTCCCGCTTTCGGCACGCGCGTCAAGCGGTTGGCGATACTCACCGGCTGCGCCCAGCGGGTGCTCGCGCCGCAGATCAACGAGGCCACGATCCGGCTGCTGACCCGGCACGGCTGCGAGGTGGTGGTGGCCAAGGGTATCGGCTGCTGCGGCGCGCTGAACCACCATCTCGGCCGCGGCGGCCTTAATGACGCGCGCGCCAACGTGCTGGCCTGGACACGCGAGATCGAGACCGGCGGGCTGGACGCGATCGTCATCAACGCCTCCGGCTGCGGCACCACGGTGAAGGATTACGGCCACATGTTCCGCGAGGACGCCGCACTGGCCGAGCCGGCGCGTGCCGTGTCCGCGCTGACGCGCGACATCACCGAGCTGATGACCGAGCTGGGCCTGAAGCCTGCGGTGGTGGCGACCGGGCAGCGCGTCGCCTATCACAGCGCCTGCTCGCTGCAGCACGGCCAGCAGGTCCGCGCCGAGCCCAAGCGGCTGCTCGCCCAGGCCGGGTTCGAGGTCGTTGACGTGCCGGAGGGGCATCTCTGCTGCGGCTCGGCCGGCACCTACAACCTGCTGCAGCCGATGATCGCAACGCAGCTGCGCGACCGCAAGGTGGCCAACATCGAGCGCACCGCGCCCGCGCTGATCGCGGCCGGCAACATCGGCTGCATCACCCAGATCGCGTCGGGGACCGGCATACCGGTGATCCACACGGTGGAGCTGCTGGACTGGGCGACCGGAGGACCGAGACCGGGCGCCATGCCCGACTGACCGCACGGCAGGCTCCCGCGGAACGCCAAGAAGAAACTGGAGGAAATCCATGTTCAAGCAGCTGTTGACGCCGGTGGGCGGAAGCCTGCCGCTGTCGTTCCTGGTGGCGGTGCTGCCGGTCGTGGTGGTGCTGGTGATGCTGGGGGTGATGCGCCGGCCGGCCTGGCAGGCCTCGCTCGGCGGCCTCGCGGTCGCCTTCGTCATCTCGGTGCTGATCTGGCGGTTCCCGGCCCGCCTGGCGCTCGACGCGATCGCCGCAGGGGCGGTGTTCGCGCTGTGGCCGGTGATGTGGATCGTGTTCAACGCGCTGCTGCTCTACAACATCGCCGTCCTCTCCGGCCGTTTCGACGCCTTCCGCGACTGGGTGCTGGAGCATTTGCCCGACGACCGCCGCATCGTGCTGGTGGTGATCGGCTTCTGCTTCGGCTGCCTGCTGGAAGGCATCTCCGGCTTCGGCACCCCGGTCGCGATCACCAGCGCGCTGCTGATCCTGGTCGGCTTTCCGCCGCTGGAGGCGCTGACCTTCACCCTCATCTTCAACACCGCACCGGTCGCGTTCGGCGCACTCGGCGCACCCGTCACCGTGCTCGGCCAGGTGACGGGCCTGCCCGCGGTGACGCTCGGCGCCATGATCGGTCGGCAGCTCCCGTTCATGGCGATGCTGCTGCCGTTCTACGTGATGGCGATCTATGGCGGCATGCGCTCGGTGCGTGCGCTGTGGCCGGTGCTGCTGGTCGCCGGCGGCAGCTTCGCGTCCGCGCAGTTCCTGTCGTCGAACTATCTCGACTACGCGCTGACCGACGTGCTCTCGTCGCTGACCGCGCTGATCGTGACCTTGCTGTTCCTGCGCGTCTGGTCGCCAAGGCCGGATCAGGATTTCATGATGCGCGCCTCCGCCATGCGCCCGGCGAGAGCGCCCGCCATAGCCGCGCGTGCGGTCGGCGCCGACGTGGTGCGGACACGGTCCGTCGCCCAGGCTGGCACACCCGCTGCCGCGGCTGCCAGAATACCGGGCTGGCAGGGCTGGATCCCGTGGATCGTGGTATCGGTGGTGGTGATCGCCTGGACGCATCTGAAGGTGTTCACCATCGGCCAGCGGACGATCCACTGGCCCGGTCTGCACAACGCGGTGTTCATCACGCTCTACGGCAAGCCCTATGTGGCGAGCTGGGTGTTCCAGCCGCTGGCGACGGGGACGGCGATCCTGCTGTCGGCGATCATCACCGCCGCCCTGGTCGGGCTGGGTCCGCGACGCTTCATCGAGGCCATCGCGATGACCTGGTGCCAGAGCCGCATCGCGATCGCGACCGTCGCCCTGATCGTCGGCCTGGCCTACCTGATGAATTATTCGGGCCTTAACTACACGCTCGGCCTGGGTGTCGCCTCGGTCGGCGTGATCTTCCCGCTGGTCTCGCCGTTCCTGGGCTGGGTCGCGGTGTTCCTGTCGGGCAGCGACACCTCCGGCAACGCGCTGTTCGGCAACCTGCAGGTGGTGGCGGCGAACCAACTCGGCCTCAGTCCGGTGCTGATCGCGGCGAGCAACTCTTCGGGTGGCGTGATGGGCAAGATGATCTCGCCGCAGAACATTGCCACCGGCGTCTCAGTCACCAACCTGAAAGGACAGGAGGGTGTCGTCTTCGCCCGCACCTTTAAGCATAGCATCGCGCTCACCCTGCTGCTGGGTGTCATTGTCGTGCTGCAGCAGTACGTGCTGTCTTGGATGATTCCCTAAGTGAGCGTGGGAAGTAATCAAGAGAAGGTTCTTTGTAGGGATACGCACGCGATTAATGCAGAGGGATGAAGCGCGTCTTCTTTGAGGGTGCGGCCTGTCCCCGCCACCACACGAGATTATATGGAGCGATATTATCTAGCGGTCGAGCATCAACGCTCTCAGTCTAACAACCCTGTTTATCACCGGAAAGAGGAACGATGACAATAGAATCGATCTTGCGAACGAAGAGTAATACCAGAGCTCGCTAACGCTGACTCGTGGGGCTTCCCAGGGGCGTGTCCATCTGGTTCGATGGTTCACCCTTAAAAGGTGCGCCATACCAATTCCGCTGAGAGCTGACTATGACGCCGCGCACCTGCGAGCGGCTGCGCGTGAGAGCATGGATGCCGCCTAGACCCGGCGGCTGTTGGCGCTCGCCGCGATCTACGATGGCGCGACCCGGACGGAGGCGGCCACGAATGGCGGCGTGACGCTGCAGATCGTTCGCGACTGGGTGCTGAAGTTGAACGCGCATGGGCCTGCTGGCCTGATCAACCTGAAGAGCCCCGGCCCACCTGCGATCCTTGTGGGCGAACACCGCCGGGCCTAAGCAGCTGCGATCGAAGTCGGCCCCATCCCGGCCGTCCGCGGCGTGGTGCGCTGGCGTGTGATTGATCTGGTGCGGTGGCTGTCCGACGGGTTCCAGGTGGCCGTGTCCAAGCAGACGCTGAGCCGCGAACTGCGTGCCATGGGCTACCGCCGCCTGTCGGCCCGGCGGCGTCATCATGCGCAGGCGGCAGGCGCGATCGAGACTTCTAAGAAAGTTTCTCCGCGCGTCTGGACGCGATCGGGCACGCGCAGGGTATCGATCGCAGTGCCATTGAGGCCCGGTTTGCCGATGAAGCTCGTCTGGGTCAGAAGAAAAAGATTACCCGGCGCTGGGCCAAACGCGGCACTAGCAGACTGTCGGGTTGGGGTACCTGCTTTGGCTTTTGGCGGCTAACCTGGCGCCATAGCGACGTTCATTCCGTCCAACCGTGACCAGGGGTTTCTCCTGCCGCCCGACCTGAAGGCGTGGCTGCCGGAGGACGACCTGGCGCATTTCGTGGTGGCAGCCGTCGAGCGTATTCCGCTTGCTGCGTTCGAGGTGGCGGCCCGGGCGGGCGGCAAGCCGCAATACCACCGGCGGCTGATGCTGGCGCTGCTGATCTACAGCTATGCCAACGGTTCGTTCTCGTCGCGGCGGATCGAGCGTGCCACGTACCGCGACATCGCGGTGCGCTTCGTGGCGGCCAACCTGCACCCGGACCACGACGCGATCGCGACCTTCCGCCGGACCAACAAGGCCGCGTTCGAGGCCGCCTTCCTGCAGGTGCTGTTGCTGGCGCGCGAGGCCGGGCTGCGGCGGCTGGGCAAGGTCGCGATCGGTGGCACTGGCAGCCCGCGGTTCTCGCCGCGGGCCGCCAGTCGCCGATCTCAGGTGAACTGGTTCATGGTGTTGTGCGCGCCGCCTGCCTTAAGGGCCGCCTCGCCGGCGAAATATCCCTTGTGGTCGTCGCCGATGTCGGAGCCCGACATGTTCTGATGCCGGACGCAGGCGATGCCCTGGCGCAGTTCCTGGCGCTGCACGTTGAGCACGTAGCCCAGCATCCCCTGGTCGCCGGAATATTCCTTTGCCAGGTTGTCGGTGGACAAGGCCGCGGTGTGGTAGGTCGGCAAGGTGATGAGGTGGTGGAAAATACCGGCACGCCGTGCCGCATCGGCCTGGAAGGTGCGGATGCGCTCATCGGCCTCGATGGCGAGCGGCGTGGTGTCGTAGCTCTCGCTCATCAGCCGTGCCCGATCGTAGGCCGACACGTCCTGCCTGGCTTCGAGCATGCCGTCATAGACCTGCTGGCGAAAATTCAGCGTCCAGTTGAAGGACGGCGAGTTGTTGTAGACCAGCTTGGCGTTTGGAACGACCGCGCGGATCCGGTCCATCATGCCGGCGATCTGCTCGATATGCGGCTTCTCGGTCTCGATCCAGATCAAATCCGCGCCGTTCTGCAGCGAGGTGATCGAGTCCAGCACGCAACGATCCTCGCCGGTGCCGGCGCGGAACTGGAACAGGTTGCTGGGCAGACGCTTTGGCCGCAGCAGCCTGCCATCGCGGTTGAGGAAGACCTCGCCGTTGCCGAGGCTGTCGATGGTCACCTCCTCGCAGTCGAGAAAGGAATTGTACTGGTCGCCGAGATCGCCCGGGATCTTGCTGACGGCGATCTGCTTGGTCAGGCCGGCGCCGAGGCTGTCCGTGCGGGTCACGATAATGCCGTCTTCCACGCCCAGCTCGAGAAAGGCGTAGCGGCATGCGCGCACCTTGGCGAGGAAATCCTCGTGCGGCACCGTCACCTTGCCGTCCTGGTGGCCGCACTGCTTCTCGTCGGAGACCTGGTTCTCGATCTGCAGCGCGCAGGCGCCGGCTTCGATCATCTTTCTGGCCAGAAGGTAGGTCGCCTCGGCGTTGCCGAATCCTGCATCGATGTCGGCGATGATCGGAACCACATGGGTCTGGAAAGAGCCGATGCGATCCAGCAGCGCGCGCGCCTCGTCGTCGCGGCCGTACTTCCGTGCCTGGTCGAGTGCGCGGAACAGGGCGCCCATCTCACGCGCGTCGGCCTGGCGCAGGAAGGTGTAGAGCTCCTCGATCAGGGCGGGCACGGAGGTCTTCTCGTGCATGGACTGGTCGGGCAACGGGCCGAACTCGGAACGCATGGCCGCCACCATCCAGCCGGAGAGGTAGAGATAGCGATGGTCGGTGACGCCGAAATGCTTCTTGATCGAGATCATCTTCTGCTGCGCGATGAAACCGTGCCAGCAACCGAGCGACTGGGTGTAGAGCGACGGATCAGCATCGTAGCCGGCCATGTCGCGACGCATGATGGCGGCGGTGTAGCGGGCGATCTCGAGTCCGGTGCTGAAGCGGTTCTGCAGCCGCATCCGCAGCACGGATTCCGCGTCGATACCGGTCCAGGTGCCGCGGCTCTCGATGAGCGCGTCGAGGCGTCCGACCTGGTCCTGGTAGCCCTCCTGGGCAGGGCTGTTGCGGGTCAAGACCGAGAGGCTGCCGCCTGAGCCGTCGGGTGCGTAGGTTGCTGTCGTCATGGTAATGCGTTCCCTGTTGATGCGGTCGATCCAACTGCATCCGATGTAGGGAGATCGCTCTTTGTAGTATAGTGATCATTAAGTGGAAGCATATGAAAGCTGTAGTGGGATTTACATTGTGGATGGAGTGTTGAAAAGTTTGTAAAGCCAGATCGGAGCGCCTGTACTCCGGCTGTCCTGATCAGGATCGTCCCTCTGTCCGGCTGTCGGCGTGCCGTCGTGCTATCTCGATGTCGATGGTCACCGGGTTGCGTTCCACATGCGGCCGACTGCCGACTTCATCGTCCGGCTCCTCGATACCGGGGGATCGATAGCCGAGTGTTGCGAGCAGCCGGTGGCCGACGCGGACTTCGCGCTCTCCGGCAGCACCATAGATGAGGTTCTGCATCGCCTCGCCGAGATCGTCGGCGCTGATCAGAGGCAGCAGGCCGGGAACAACGACACGATGATGGATCAGGTCGCAGTGGACGCGACGCATCTGCTGCGGCGGGCAGCCCGCCTGCGTCATGTCTCCCGAGCTGCGCGGAAGCTTTCGGAACTGGGTTAACTTCGGCATATTGCGGCCGGAGGACTGGCTACAGACCATGACCAGGGATCAGACTCGAAGAGCCCTGACCCGCAATACACTTCTACTCTGTCGGAGACATGGAGAAGGTAAATGCCATCGGCGCCTTGGCCGCCTTCGCGTAGGAATCGCGGCTCGACATCCTCCGCCTGCTCGTGCAGGCGGGAGCCGAGGGCATGGCGGTGGGCCAGATCGCGGACCGCCTTGGACTGCCGAGTGCTACGCTCTCGTTCCACCTGAGTCAGCCCAGGCACGCCGACCTCGTCACCTTCCGCCGCGACGGGCGGTAGCTGATCTACTCGGCAGCCTATCCCGTCATGAACGATCTGCTGGCCTATGCCACCGAGAACTGCTGCCAAGGCGTTATCTTGGCATGCGGCACCGGCCAGTGTTCCCGCAACCAAAGCCGTAGGAGAAGCATGCCATGAAGAGCTTGCACGTACACGTCTCCGTCGATGATCTGGCGCAGTCGATCCGGTTCTACAGCACGCTCTTCGCGGCTCGACCCTCGGTCACGAGGCCGGACTACGCGAAGTGGATTCTCTACGATGGTATCGCCGGCGGCCCGTAGCCGGCGACGATCGCGAGGCGTGCGGGCACTTCAGGAAGTCGTCGATCTTCCGGGCTTAGGAATAGGGCCGGTGCCTGGAAGTGCAGCTAGGAACCTGCCGATGATGCCTTCATCGTGTGCAGGGCCACGTTGCTTCAACAGGGTATAGACACAGGCTTCGAGGCTAAAGCTTCGGCTCAAAGCAAAACTCCTCACGTTCTGCTTCGGCTTGTTCGGCCTCGATGGTAGTCGGAGAAAAAAGCTTCTGCCTCATTAAATTCTTCAGTGTCTTCTCCATATAATCTTCGAAGTCCAGGTCCATAGCTGTGTGGCCGCGTTTCACCCGGTTGGCCTTCCAGCGAAACCATACCATGCGGACATCTGAGCGTCGCAGATGAGCAGCGATGAAATGCTCCCAGGCCGGCCAACGCCGAAGACGATGCTCTATACTGACATCTCTCCCGACGTACGCCGTCTCCATGACGCCAAACATCATCTCGATCAAAATGAACCGACGGATCTCTTCGTGAGGGCTCAGATCAGAGAAAACAGGATTTAGGAGAGATAGTTGTAGTTGAGGATGTTGAGAGATTAAGCTGAGAAAATGGAAATGCTTATCGTCAATGCTTTTGTAGTTTTCGAAGCCCATCCTTCTGTTCATTTCTAGTATTAACCTCTTCAGCCTTTAGTCGTGCCCTATCGTCACGCCTAAGTTTCCATGCCCTCCAAAAAGAGCGTGACCACCCCGACGGCTGTTACCCCACTCGTGAGCCCATTTAGCAGATCAACCCAATGCATGCTGCTGTTACCGATCGCGGTCTAGAGTTCGAGATCGTCCGTAGAGAGGCCAGCCATCTGACGATAGGTGTTCGGGCGCCCACCGTCTCGGGTGGCTTCATTTACCTACCAGAGCATCTTGATAGCTGTTGCAATCGACAGGAACGAGATCACCCACATAACAAGTGGCCCCCCTGCGCCCTTGAACTCGAACCCGAGCCCTTTGACTTCGATGGTTCCTGTGGTGATTTCTAGCAATATTACTAAGCAAAGGTAAGCAAGTGCTGCAAACGGCAATCCGACGATTGCCGCAAAGTGCTCCTTAGCAAGCTTCAAGACCCAATCCTGATAGCAAATGGTTTCCACTGCTCCCAACAGAAAGACAGAATCAAATGCGGCAGCCGCAAAGAATATTGCCCAGCGAACGTACTTTTTGAAGATGTACTCGGCGCGGTTTTCACGATCCTTGGCACCGCTGGCATCAGTCGGCTCGGCCATGTCTGCCCTCCGTCGTTGGGACGATTGCAACACGTTTCCGCCTTCGTTGCTCAATTCGGAGGCGGAGACAAAGGCAGCCGTGCTGCAACCTGACCATGTTTCTCGCGACCGACTGCCGGATTACAACAGAGCCGTATGGTTCGGGCGGAGTAGGACCTCGATCGCCTGCCGAGTTGATGAGATCGTGCCGGAACGGCCGCAGGGTGTGCTGCGGCTTAAGCTATCCACCTCACTCGAAGCGGGTAGTTGATGCGGGCGAGGAGGCCCTCCACCGCGTCGGGAGACGCTGTTCTTCGTGCGATGCGGATGCACGGCGCGACCTATGCCGCGATAGCAGCCCGGTTGCGGCGTGATCCGACCGCCATAGCCTGCGGTGCTGCCGAGATCGCGCCCAACAGGCACGACGCGACCAGCTTGCGGAGATGGCGGAGCCAGAAAGTGAGTACGCAAAAGCCCTTTTCGCCCGAAGACGACGCCAAGCTGATCAAGCTGCACGAAGAAGGTTTGCTCTGGCCGTCGATCACGGCCCGGCTGCATCGATCGCAAGGTAACGTGCGCAGGCGCGGCCTGCAATTGATGCCGGGCGCGGCGCCGCCGCCGCGCAATCCAGCGCCGCCGCAAGGCGAAGCCGGTCGATCAGGGTGACGACCGCGCCGGGCCACGCCCCGCAGCTTCGATCCGATGGCCGCTTTCGATGCGGTGTCGTGGAGCGCCATCTGGATTGAGAGCCAGTTGCCGGTCTCGGCCGACGATCGAGACAATGTTTATGGCGCTCCAGAGCGCGCCCAAGGCCGGCCGGGCGAACGTAGCGTCGAGCCCGACACCGGCTCGTAGCGCAAACGTCGGCGGTCTGTATTGATGGGGGTGGCCGGTCGGTCGGCGGCGTGAACCCGTGCTCAGCCGTGACGGTTACTCAATTAGTCCAAGCTGACGAGATCACTGCAAGAACCGCACGCTCACATCCTGGCTTGTGACGCCATCGACGTGCATGCCATAGCCACCATCGGCACCCCGATAGATCGCGACCTCTGGATTGAAGGCGTAGCTGTAGGAGTAGGTGGGCACGCTCTGCTGGATGATGTGGCCGTCCATCAGCTTGTAGATCGTCTCGCCAGTCCAGCCTTTGAACTCGCCATCGATCCGGCTGATCAGCGCCTGATCGGTTGGCATTGCTACGGGGATCAAGACCGTGTTGTGCGCGCCGACAGACGCCCCTGCGGCAGCCCCGGCTGCCATGGCGTTGCCGATCTGCGCGACACCTTCAGCATCGCTTTTGCCCTGGCCGTTCTGCTGGTTCTCATAACCGAGGGTTCCCGGCGGGCACCATTCGGGGCTGTAGGAGTTGCCCATTGCTCAATTGAGTGGGTGCCAGCCGCCTTCGCAGCCGCCTAAGCCAAAGACGAGCACGCCGACAGACAACAACATCTTCAGAACCGTAACTCCTATGGTGCGGTGACGTGGTGTCCTAGGCTCATCCGGCTCGACAGTCGATACGAAACCGGATTGACCGCACCGGCTGTCGTGCCGGCGAAGCTGGCCGTGTGCGGTGCGGGGTCAAGCTGGCGCCCGGGCTGGCCGGTGGTAGCTGCGGCCGGCCTGCACCGAGATCGCGACATCCCGGCTGCCGCACTGGCATCGAAGGTTCAAGTGGATCAACGGCACGGCGCCGCGTCCTGCGGCATCCAGTATGGCGAGGTCGATCGACGCGACCCGGCCGCAGGCGCCGCAGCGGCCGTGAACACCATGACCGCTGGTGATGGTCAATCGCACGGTTGGCGAGGGCAGGTCTGATTCATCACGGCGACGCATGCCGGCTTCTAGCGTATGCAGCCCATTGGTCGTGGAGCAGGGGGTGGCAGGGCGGAGTGATGTTCGAGGGCGTGCTAAGGCACGAAATCGTGATCGGCCGGATGGCGCCTTGGTGCTGAGGGCAACTGGAGACGCCGCCCGATGGATGCCCTGACGGCTTGGGAGGTTGCCCATCCTGCGGTCACCCGATCAGGCGATGTCGCCCTGGTCGTGATCTCGGTGGTCGGGCTGGTGATCACCCTGCGCGGCCGGGTGAGCAAAGCGCGGGGCTGGATGGTGGCGTCGTACGTGGTGACCATCATCTTGTTCGGCTGGTCGGCGATCTCGGGTCCGTGGTAGCGGCTTTGGCCGGCTGACCGGATGCGGCAGCGCGGCCCCCCACCGAGCTGTAGCGAGAACCTATCCGTAACAACCTGTGCGGATTTTGCACGGATCGGCTCGATCAAATTCAGCTTGTTCTGGTTCTGTGCGATCCAAAACGGACTTTTCCGTTTCGGGACCGATGCAGCAGAACCTAGTGTTTGAAGGGTTTGGGATGGTGGGTGCGACAGGGATTGAACCTGTGACCCCCGCCGTGTGAAGGCGATGCTCTACCGCTGAGCTACGCACCCATCCTGCTGCCGGACCCACCTGTCACGGGCTCTTGCAGCTTGGGCGGGTTCTGGTGGATTTCAGGGTCATCGTCAAGTCCGGGAGGCCGGGACCGAGCGGCATCAGGGAGGGAAGCATGACCCGGGCAATCAGACGGATCGGTGTGCCGGAGATCACGGCGCAGAAGGGCAGGACGCCGATCGTCTCGCTGACCGCCTACACCACGCCGATCGCCCGGCTGCTGGATGCGCATGCCGACCTGATCCTCGTGGGGGACTCAGTGGGCATGGTGCTGTACGGCATGCCGACCACCCTGCCGGTGACGCTCGAGATGATGATCGCGCATGGCCGGGCGGTGATGCGCGGCACCAGTCGGGCCTGCGTCATGGTCGACCTGCCGTTCGGCTCGTACCAGGAGAGCCCGGAGGTGGCGTTCCGGGCAGCGGCGCGGTTGATGTCCGAGACCGGCGCCTCTGCGGTCAAGCTCGAGGGCGGCGTCGAGATGGCCGCAACCATCCGTTTCCTGGTCGCGCGCGGCATCCCGGTCTGCGGCCATATCGGCCTGATGCCGCAATCGGTGCAGGTGGCGGGCGGTTTCCGGGCCACCGGACGCAAGCTCGACGAGGCCGAGCGGCTGCGCGCCGACGCCCGTGCCGTCGACACGGCCGGCGCCTTCGCCATGGTGCTGGAAGGGGTCGTCGAGCCGCTGGCCGCCGAGATCACCGGTTTCGTCGCGACGCCCACTATCGGTATCGGTGCATCGCCGCATTGCGATGGCCAGGTGCTGGTGTCCGACGATGTATTCGGCCTCTTCGCGGATTTCACCCCGCGCTTCGTCAAGCGCTATGCCGAACTGGGACGCCAGGTCGAGTCGGCCGCAGAGGCCTACGCCGCCGACGTGCGGGCGCGGCGCTTCCCTGGGCCCGAGCACTGCTTCGGCGTCGCCAAGACTGTCTGATCAGCCGAGGGCCGAACTGTCCTGCAGCAAGACCCCGGCCGCGAGCATGCGCTGGCGGGCGAGCGTGAGGCTGTCACGGCCGTACGGTTCCGGGCTGCCGATGCCGCGGCAGGCATCATCCAGCACCACGGCTTCGAACCCGTTCGCAACGGCATCCTCGGCCGACCAGGCAACGCAGTAGTCGGTGGCCAGGCCGCAGAAGAACAGCCGTCGTACGCCACGGTCGCGCAACCATCCGGCCAGCCCGGTCGAGGTGACGCGGTCGTTCTCGGAAAATGCCGAGTAGCTGTCGATCGAGCGGTTGCTGCCCTTGCGCAGGATCATCTGCAGCCGGTCCTGATCCAGGTCAGGATGCAAAGCCGCATTCGGCGTGCCCTGGATCGCATGGTCCGGCCAGAGCACCTGCGGCCCGTACGGCATCATGAAAAGACCAAAAGGCGCCGCACCCGGATGCGTGCTGGCAAACGAGAGATGTCCGCACGGATGCCAGTCCTGGGTGGCGAATGCGGTTGCGAAACGATCGCGGAGCAGATGATTGATCAACGGCACGACCAGATCGCCGCCCGCCACCGGCAACTCTCCACCCGGCATGAACGTCGGCTGCAGATCGATCACCGCCAGCATGTCGGTAGCTTGCTCAATCTTCAGCACGAAGGGCAAAACCTGTTCGAGCATGCGCTCCGCTGAGCAGGAGTGCCGCACAGCGGCACGCCCGTCGTGACTTTCCGAGCACCGGAGCGGGGCGGCCTCCCAATGCTCAAGAGTGGGGCCTTGAGCACCGGAGCGCAGGAAAGCCGTGTCGGATCGCCAGCGTAGTGCATGATCGACAGGTTTTAGATGTCCTGGTGGGGGAGGGACAGGGTCGCCGCCATCGCATCGGACACCCGACGCGCGAACGCCGTCGGATCGCGCGGCAGCTCGCCGTCCTGCACGCGGGCGAGATCGAGCAGCGTGCGTGCCGCCTCCTCGATTGGTTCGCGCCGCTCGATGCGCGCGACCAGCGCCCGGACCAGGGGATGGTGCGGGTTGATCTCCAGGATCGGCGCCGAACTCGGCAGCTTCTGGCCGGAGCGACGCATCATGCGCTGCAACTGCAGGTCGGGACCAGCCTGCGAGGCCGACAACACCACCGCGCTGCCGACCAGCCGGTCGGTGCTGCGAACCTCGGACACATCCTCGCCGAGCGCCTCCTTGAGGGCGGCAACCAGGGCGGTGACATCGGCCGCCTCCGCTTCGGGCGGCTTCTCCGCGCTGTGCCTGGAGAGGTCGGCCAGGCCCTGGGTCACGCTGCGCAGCGGCTTATCCTCGAACTTGTCGAGCCGGTCGGGCCAGAACGCATCCACCGGATCGGACAGCAGCAGCACCTCGAGGCCGCGCGCGCCGAAACCCTCGAGCTGTGGAGAACTGGCCAGCGCGCCCTCGTTGTCGCCGATCAGGTAGTAGATCGCATCCTGTTCCGGCTTCATGCGGGCAAGGTAGTCTGCAAGCGAGGTCAGGGCTTTGAGGTCGTGCGTGCTGTGGAAGCGCGCGAGCCCGGCGAGCTCGGTGCGATGCTCGAAATCTTCCCAGAGGCCTTCCTTCAGAACAGGCCCGAAATTGCCCCAGAATCCGGCATAGCTGTCGGCATCCTTGGCTCGGGTGCGCAGCTCGCCGATGACGCGGTTGGTGACCGCCTTGCGTATGCGCGCCAGCACCGGCGTCGATTGCAGCATCTCGCGCGAGACGTTGAGCGGCAGGTCCTCGGTGTCCACCACGCCTTGCACGAAGCGCAGCCAGGGCGGCAGCAGCTCGGCCTCGTCGGTGATGAACATCCGCCGCACATGCAGCCGCACCCGGCTCTCGCGCACGCTCTCGACCGGCTCGAACGGGCGCATCGACGGGATGAACAGCATGGCGGCGAATTCGAGGGTGCCCTCGGCGCGCCAGTGCAGCGTCGCCCAGGGCTTGTCGAACGAGTGCCCGAGATGCTGGTAGAATTCGACGAGCTGCTCCTCGGTGATCTCGCTCTTCGGCTTGCGCCAGAGCGCGGTGCCCTCGTTCGCCGCCACCTCGTTGCCATCGCGCTGGATGGTGATCGGCCAAGTGATGTGGTCGGCCCATTTACGCACGATGGATTCCAGCCGGTACGGCTCGAGGAACTCGTCGGCGTCGGACTTGATGTGCAGGACGATGTCGGTCCCGGGTGCCTCGCGGGTCGCGGGCGCGATGGTGAAGCTGCCGCGGCCATCGGAGGACCAGCACCAGGCGTCGGCGGCGCCGGCCCGTCGCGAGGTGACCTCGACGCGGTCGGCCACCATGAAGGCGGCATAGAAGCCGACCCCGAACTGGCCGATCAGGCTCGGCCGCTCGTCCGGCTTGTCCGCCTCCGCGGGCTGCCCGGCGTTGATCGCCTGGCCGAACGCGCGGGTGCCGGAGCGGGCGATGGTGCCGAGATTCTGCACCATCTCGTCGCGCGTCATGCCGGCGCCGTCGTCGCTGATGGTGAGCTGGCGGGTCGCCTTGTCGGGATCGATGCGTATCTTGGCGCCGTCAGGCAGCGCGCTGCCGGCATCGGTGAGCGCCTCGAAGCGGCGGCGGTCGGTGGCGTCGGCGGCGTTGGCGACCAACTCGCGCAGGAAGATCTCGCGGTCGGAATAGAGCGCATGCACGACGAGATCGAGCAGGCGCCCGACCTCTGCGCTGAACTCGTGCTGCTCTGGCGGAGCGGCCGCAGCCTCGTGAGCAGCCTCCTGGCCGGTGGTCTCCTGGTCGCTCATGGCTGATGCCTCCTTCGCTGCGGCCGCGCGTGCCGGCTTGAGGCGGTCGGTATGCGCGGAGTGAAGGTCATTTTCAACCGGCGGCACCCGTGCGGCGCGATGCAGTCAGTTATCGGGGCATTCAGTTGCGCGCGATGGTGCGCCGCGCGGAAGCGAGCATCGCGACCGGCATCAGGCGGTAGGCGGACAGGCTGCGTCCGATGCCGCCCGGGGTGGGTCCGGTGGCCTGCAGCCGGATGACCCGCCCGTAGCCGCCGAGCGGCGCGCCGCTCGGGCGGCTGGCGGGACGCCCGAAGCTCGTCGCGAAGCCGGGCGCGGCTGCGGTGGCCGTCGCATGGACCTGGCTGGCATCCGCGGTCAGCGTGGCCTGCGCCGCCGGCAGGCTGCGGCTCAGCGGCCCGTGTGCCGGATGACGCAGCGGGGCGGCGACCTCGCGGCCGTCGATCGGTTCCGCCCAGGCCTCGAGCACCTTGCGCTGGTAGTCGGTGCCGAGTTCAGGCGTCTGCGAGTGGTAGGCGGCCGCCGCGTGCGGCCAGCTTCCGGTCTGATGGAAGAGGTCGGTCAGGAAGCCGGCGGCATAGCTGGCGTTCGGCAGCGGATCGAAGGCGGCGTCGAGCGAGCGGAACGCGTCGGGGTGGTACATCAGGTTGATCTGGGTGCAGCCGACGTCCATCGACTGGATGCCGCTGGCGCGGAACCCGGCCGCGGCTGCGACCGCCTCGGCCTTAGACGCGTAGTAGTGCCCACGGCCCTGGACGTTGATGGTCCATGGCCACGCCCTGACGCCGCCCTGCTCCGGATCGTAGCGGCCGCTCTCGACCCGGCTGATGGCGTCCAGCAACTGGTTCGGCACGCCGGAGGCCTGCTCCGCCTGCAGGATCGCATGCTGGCACAGCGCCGCGTCGCCGGCTGCCTGGGCGGTCATCGGTGCGAGGACAAGCCACGGCAGCAGGAGGATCCGGCGCATCACCGCACCATGACGGGCAAAGATTACCGAAGCGTTGACCGTCGGTTAGCGCCATTCGCCAATGCTGTTTTGTGCATCGCAAAATAATTGCTTGACGATCCAGTCCGCAGGCCATAGCTTACGCATGCGGCCCGCCGTTGGCCGGCCGCATCTTGGACGTTTCCTCCCTAAACTTGGGCGGTGCTTCGGCACCGCCTTTTTTTTCACTGAATTCCTAAGCCGTCGCGATGTCAGTCGTCGCGTCGATCGATCAGTCCATGAGCAAGGTCGGCAGCGTCGCGGCCAGCATCTCCAGCATGGCGCTCATCGCCGCCTGCATGTCGCCGAACCGGGCGTTCCGCTCGAGCCTGTGCTCGTCCATGTAGAGGCTGCGACCGATTTCGACCTGTAGCACGTGCACGCGATGAGTAGGGCGCCCGTAATGGCGTGTCACGTAGCCGCCGGCGTAGGGGTCGTTGCGACGCACCCTGAAGCCGCGGTCGCGCAGGAAGCGCTCGGTGCACCGGGTGACGGCGGGCGCGCAGGACGTGCCGAAGGCGTCGCCGAGCACGAAGTCCGGATCCTGCCGGCGAATGCCGGGTTGACGCGGCGCGGAAACGCACGCCCCGGAGCCAGCCGGGGAAACGGGCCCGGGAAGCCTGGAGGCCGAAAGCGCCGGCCCGGAAGAAGCGGGTTCGGAGAAAGCTGGTCCAGGTAGTGCGGGCCCGGAGAGTGCGGGCCCAGATAGTGCGGGCATCGAGTGCGCGTCGATCAGCAGGCAGACGCCGTGCCGCGCGATGGTGGCCTCAATCAGCGCTGCAAGGGCGGCGTGGTACGGCTTCCAGCACAGGCGCACCCGCTGCTCCGCCTCGGCGAAGTTGAGCTTGCCGTCATAGATCGGCTCGCCGGACGCCACCAGCCGGGCGATGGTGCCGAAGCCTGCCGAGACACGCGCGCTGCTGGTGTTGCACCAGGAGGGCAGGGCGTCGCTGAACATGACCGGGTCGAGCTCCCAAGGCTCCCGGTTGACGTCGCAGTAGGCGCGCGGAAAATCCGCCTGCAGCAGCGGGATCCCGAGCCCCGGCGCCCCTGCGAACAGCTCGTCGACGAAGCTGTCCTCGCTGCGGCGCAGGGCGCTGAAGCCGAGACGCGAGGCGGCAACGAAATCCGCCGGATAGTCGCGCCCGGAATGCGGCGACGCGACCAGCAGCGGGAAGGCCTGCACGTCCGGATGGAAGACGCGAAACGGGTGCGCCGGATCCGCCGCCTGCACCACGGCCGGGCTCTCGCTCATGCGGCGAGGCTCTTACTCAAGCGAATTCGCGATCATTCTGCGATTGTGCGTGACGCGGTGCGGCATGTCACTTGGCGGTGTCGTGACCGGGGTGCCCTTTCGAGCATCCTGCATGGTCCGACGCCACGCCGTGATCGGGTTGCAGAACCCGTGGCACACTTGTAGAAGCCACCGCAGCGGATGGGCGCGTAGCTCAGCGGTAGAGCACTGCCTTGACATGGCAGGGGTCACAGGTTCAATCCCTGTCGCGCCCACCATCCGGAACTCAACATCCACATCAATCGGTTGCGCCTGGCGATTGCGGCCGGCTTGCATCGAGCGCCGCCTGCAGGATGTAGGCGGCGGCGACCTTGTCGACGATCTCGGCGCGCCGGATGCGGGTCATGTCCATCTCACCCACCAGGAAGCGGTTTACCGCACTCGAAGACAGCCGCTCGTCCCACAGCGCCGCCGGCAGGCCGGTGCGCTCGGACAGCGCGAGCAGCCAGTCGCGCGCGCGCTGCGCGGCCGGCCCGAAGCTGCCATCGAGCGATAGCGGCAGGCCGCACACCAGGGCCGCCGCACCTTCGCGGGCCGCGATCCGCGCAACCTCGCCGGCGTTGGCCGCAAGCTTGCCGCGCCTGAGGCTGCCATAGGGCGTTGCCAGCATCAGCGATACGTCCGAAAGCGCCAGCCCGATGATGCGGGCTCCCGGATCGATCCCGAGCAGGCGCTGCCCCAATGGCAGCCCGGCCCGCAGTTGCAGCATGTTGAAGATCGGCATGGTCAGGGCTTATGGTCCGGACCGGCTCCGCTTGCCAGCGTCCCGCACGCGATCCCCACATCAGACCTTTACGAAAGTCCCGCCCGATGTCGCTTGATGCCGCGACCGTCAGACATATCGCCCGGCTTGCCAGGATCGGCATCGAGGAGGACGAGGCGCTCCGGCTGCAGGGCGAGCTGAACGGCATCATCGGCTGGATCGAGCAACTCACCGAGGTCGATGTCGACGGTGTGCAGCCGCTGGCTGGCATCGAGCAGGCGGCGCTACGGCTGCGCGACGACGTGGTGACCGATGGTGCGAAGCCGGAGGCGGTGCTGTCGAACGCGCCGGGCCGCAACGGCCTGTTCTACACCGTGCCGAAGGTGGTCGAATGATGCTGACCGATCTCTCGATCGCGGCCGGCCTGCGCGGGCTGCGCGGCGGGGAGTTCAGCGCGGTCGAGCTGGCGACGGCGCACCTGGATGCGATCGCCGCCCTCAATCCGAGGCTGAACGCCTACCTGACGGTGACCGCGGACGCCGCGCTGCACGCTGCCACGCTGGCCGACGCGGCGCTGGGACGCGGCGAGCATGCCTCGCTCGGCGGCATCCCGCTCGGGATCAAGGACCTGTTCTGCACCGAAGGCGTGCGCACAACAGCGGCCAGCCGGATGCTGGAGAACTTTGTGCCGCCGTACGAGAGCACGGTGACGCGTCGCCTGCTCCGGGACGGCGCGGTGTTTCTCGGCAAGACCAACCTCGACGAGTTCGCGATGGGCTCGTCCAACACCAACTCGGCATTCGGCCCGGTGGAAAATCCGTGGAAGCGGGAAGGCGATGACGCGGTGCTGGTGCCCGGCGGCTCGTCGGGCGGCTCGGCGGCGGCGGTCGCGGCGCGGCTCGCGATGGGGGCGACCGGCACCGACACCGGCGGCTCGATCCGCCAGCCGGCATCCTTCTGCGGGATCGTGGGTATCAAGCCGACCTATGGCAGGTGCAGCCGCTGGGGCGTCGTCGCGTTTGCAAGTTCGCTGGACCAGCCTGGACCGATGACGCGCTCGGTCGAGGATGCTGCCATCATGCTGCGCTCTATGGCAGGCTTCGATCCGCTCGACAGCACCAGCTTGGATCGGCCGGTGCCGGATTATGCGTCGGCCTGCGGACGCAGCCTCAAGGGCGTGCGTGTCGGCATTCCGCGAGAATATCGCGTTGACGACATGCCGTCGGAGATCGAGACGCTCTGGCAGCAGGGCATTGCGTGGCTGCGCGACGCCGGCTGCGAGATCGTCGACGTCTCCTTGCCACACACGAAGTACGGGCTTGCGACCTACTACATCGTGGCACCCGCGGAATGCTCGTCGAATCTCGCGCGCTATGACGGCATCCGGTTCGGCCGGCGCATCGATGCGCCGACGCTGGACGGGCTGTACGAGGCGTCGCGGGCCGCGGGCTTCGGCACCGAGGTGAAGCGCCGGATCCTGATCGGCACGTACGTGCTGTCGTCGGGCTACTACGATGCCTACTACCTGCGCGCGCAGAAGGTCCGCAGCCTGATCCTGCGCGACTTCACCGAGGCGTATCGCACGGTCGATGCCCTGCTGACGCCGACGGCACCGTCGGCGGCGTTCGCCCAGGGCGAGAACATGGTCGATCCGATCACGATGTATCTCAACGACATCTTTACCGTGCCTGCCAGCATGGCCGGCATGCCGGGAATTTCGGTGCCGGCCGGGCTGGACCACCAGGGATTGCCGCTCGGGTTGCAGTTGCTCGGCCGGCCGTTCGACGAGGAGACGCTGTTCGCCCTGGGCAGTGCGATCGAGCAGGCAGCCGGCTTCGACCGCCTGCCGAGCCTTGCCGCGGGACGCGCATGATGAGCTATCTTCTGGAAGGTCGTGATGCACCCTGGGAAGTTGTCATCGGCCTGGAAGTGCATGCCCAGGTCATCAGCCAGTCCAAGCTGTTCTCGGGTGCCTCGGCGACCTATGGCGGCGCGCCGAACAGCCATGTCAGCCTGGTCGATGCGGGTTTTCCCGGAATGCTGCCGGTCATCAATCGCGAGTGCGTGGCGCAGGCGGTGCGTACCGGGCTCGGGTTGAACGCGCGCATCAACCTGGAGAGCCGCTTCGACCGCAAGAACTACTTCTATGCCGACCTGCCGACCGGCTACCAGATCAGCCAGTTCGCGCACCCGATCGTGGGGTCCGGCGTGATCGAGATCGAGCTGGCCGATGGCAGCACGCGCGAGATCGGCATCACCCGGCTGCATCTCGAGCAGGATGCCGGCAAGTCGCTGCACGACCAGCACCAGACGCAGTCCTTCATCGATCTGAACCGCGCCGGCGTCGGGCTGATGGAAATCGTCAGCGAGCCGGACCTTCGCAGTCCGGAAGAGGCCGGCGCCTATGTCCGCAAGCTGCGCACCATCCTGCGCTATCTCGGCACCTGCGACGGCAACATGGAGGAGGGCTCCATGCGTGCCGACGTCAACGTGTCGGTCCGGCATCCAGGCGAGCCGTTCCGTACCCGCTGCGAGATCAAGAACGTGAACTCGGTGCGCTTCGTGATGCAGGCGATCGAGGCGGAGGCGCGCCGCCAGGTCACGGTGTGGGAGGACGGCGGGACGGTTGACCAGGAGACCCGGCTGTTCGATCCGGCGCGCGGCGTGACGCGCTCGCTGCGCAGCAAGGAGGACGCGCACGACTACCGGTATTTTCCCGATCCCGACCTGCTGCCGCTGGTGATCGACGAGGGCTGGGTGGCGGATCTCAAGGCTGGCCTGCCCGAACTGCCCGACGCCAAGCGGAGCCGCTTCGTGAGCGAGTACGGCATCCCGCGCTATGATGCCGGTGTGCTGGTGGCCGAGCAGGCGACGGCCGATTTCTTCGAGACTGTGGCGGCGGGACAGGATGCGCGGCTGGCGGCGAACTGGGTCACCGGCGACCTGTTCGCAGCACTCAACCGCACCGGGCGCACCATTGCCGATAGCCCGGTCTCGGCCGAGGCGCTGCGCGGCCTGCTCGGGCTCATGGCGGACCAGACCATCAACGGGCGGATCGCCAAGGACGTGTTCGAGGAGATGGTGGAGACCGGTGCGGCGCCGGGCGACATCGTGGAGCGCCGGGGCCTGCGTCAGGTCACCGATACCGGCGCCATCGACGCCGCGGTGGAGACCGTGCTGGCGGCCAACGCGGAGAAGCTTGGGGAGTATCGCTCGGGCAAGGACAAGCTGTTCGGCTTCTTCGTGGGCCAGGTGATGAAGGCGATGGGCGGTAAGGGTAACCCGGCGCTGGTCAACGAGGCGCTGCGCCAGCGGCTGGCGCGGTCACCCTGACCCGGTCCCTTGATGAGGTTTGACGGGGGTTGCGACAATGACTAGGAGTGGTCCGGCAAACGCCGTGCGATGAGCACGCTCTTCGGCGGAGGGGTGGCCGAGTGGCTGAAGGCGGCGGTTTGCTAAACCGTTGTACGGTGTCAAGCCGTACCGTGGGTTCGAATCCCATCCCCTCCGCCAACTCAACTTCCGCCAAGTTCCATAACGGCCTGAAATGTCCACATAAAATGGGCATTTCAGGCCGTTTTTGTTTCCGCAGTCTTCCTCCAGCTACCCCTACCATCCACCCCACGTGAGGGTATGATCGGGGGTATCAAACCGGGGGTTGGGGGTATCATGCTGACGGACGCCAAGGCGCGCAACGCGAAGCCGGCCGACAAGCGATTCAAGCTGTTCGACGCCGAGGGGTTGTACCTCGCCGTCGAGCCGAACGGCAGCAAGTTGTGGCGCATGAAGTACCGGCTCGCCGGGCACGAGAAGCTGCTCTCGTTCGGCCCCTACCCTGCCGTGTCCCTCGCTGCTGCCCGGCAAGAACGGGACAACGCCCGCGCCCTGCTCCGCACGGGTGCCGACCCGGCGCAAGCCAAGATCGCGCGCCGGCTGGTGGCGACCTCGGCCGAGCACCGGTTCGAGGCCATCGCCCGCGTGTGGCACACGCAGCAGTCGCCGACCTGGGGCTCGCGAAAGCACGTCGCCGACGTTCTCGGCAGCCTGGAGAAGTGGGTGTTCCCGAAGATCGGCAAGCTGCCGATCAGCACCATCACCGCACCGATGCTGGTGCCGATCCTGCGCGACGTGCAACAGACCGCTGCCGAGACCGGGCATCGCATCCGGCAGCGTCTGAGCATGATCTTCGGCTACGCGATCGCCCTCGGGCTGATCGACGCCGACCCGGCGGCTTCGATCGGCAAGGCACTCCGGCCGGTCACCAAGGGCAAGCAGCCGGCGATCGTGAAGCTGCCTGACCTACAGACCCTGCTGGCCGACGTGGAGGCCACCCCGGCGCATGCCCTGACCAAGTTGGCACACCGGCTGCTGGCGTTGACCAGCGTGCGGTCGAACGAGATACGCGGTGCTGCCTGGACCGAGTTCCACGATCTCGACGGCCCGGCGCCGGAGTGGCGCATCCCGGCCAAGCGGATGAAGATGAAGCGCGAACACGTGGTTCCGCTGTCCCGGCAGGCGGTCGAGATCATCGAGACAGTGCGGGCACTGACCGGCCGGGCGCCGCTGCTGTTTCCAAACACCCGCGCCGTGACCAAGCCGCAGTCCGAGAACGCCATCGGCTACCTGTTGAACCGTGCCGGCTACAAGAACCAGCACGTCCCGCATGGTTGGCGGGCGGCGTTCAGCACTCTGATGAACGAGGCGCATCCGGCCGACCGCGCGGTGATCGACCTGATGCTCGCCCATGAAAATAAGAACGCGGTCGAGGCGGCGTACAACCGGGCGACGCATCTGGAGCGGCGCCGGGTGCTGGCGCAGGCATGGGCTGACATGGTGCTGGCGGGAGCTATGCCGGCCGCTGACCTACTGCATGGCCCGGCGCGGTAGTCGGCGCCGCGACCCACGCGTCGATCTCCCGCTCGCTCCAGCGGACGCAACGCGGGCCGAGCGAGCGGGAGCGCGGGAATGTCCCGCTCGCCATTGCGGAGTAAATTTTCGACTTCTTGATGCCGGCGCGGTGCTCGACTTCGCGCAGGGCGATCAGCCTGTCACCAGCTGGACGTGGTTCAATCATTTCACTCTACCTCGGCGCCGGGCGCGTCCGGCGAGATCAGGCGCCTATATTCATCGATACGCAGGAAGGCCCGGTGCGCGGCTTCGACCGGCACGCCGTCGCGCACGACAATCGTGTTGAAGTCGATGAACAGGCGCTTATGCCGACCGAGTTCGGACATCTTGCGGATGTCGGTCTCGCAGGCGCCCATGGTCATCTCATACCTGTCCGACCACCCCCCCGGCTTGTCGGGCCATGGCCCGAACTCGATGCGGTCGCTGTCGCAGTCATAGGCGTACATGCATTCGAGTTGCTTCATCGCTCTAGCTTTTCGTGCCGAACGGGCTCTCGGTGTCCAAGAAGCTAACCCGGCACACGGTGTTCTCGACCGAGGCATCCACCCACACGCCGCCGATCTCGGGATAGTCCCGGCCGAAAAGCCGCGCCCGCTCGATGGCTAGGCTGGACGCCTGCGCGTCGGTCTCGTCCTTGGTCGATTCCAGCGATCCCGCCGGGATGCCGGTGACGGTGAGGAACCAACCGTCGCGGTAGAGTTCGACCCGGTAGAACATCTCAAACTCGTCGCGCGGCTCGCGGCTGGTGAAGGACAGCGCCTTGGCTCTGGCGTATTCGCCCTCGGCGCCGGACAGGTCACCCCACGCCTCATGCTCTTCGCCCGCTGCCCGATACAGGGCGATGGCGGCGAGGAGGTTGCCTTCGCCCGCTTCATAGGCCGCTCTTCGTTCCAGCCGTAGAAGCACGCCTTCGGCAACCCGAGAGGCGTGCATCCCAAAAGCAGCAGGGCCGATGGTGACTGACATGAGGCTGGCTTCCCTTTGCGGCTGGTGCTGGAGCACAGCGGCCTTGTGTGGCGGATGCCGGAACATATCGGCGTGCATCTGCACGCATCAACTAAATTGCACGTTGATTTCTACGATGTGCAAGTTTGCACACATGCAGTCGGGGTCGGCAATGTCCGAATACTATGGACGTGCACCGACTAGTGCAAAAATTATCGTTGACGATGCGGCTGCCGGAGGATTTGGATTGCGGCGCTGACCGGGACAGCCCGGCGGCGGCGCGACACCGTGTCTCACCACGATGCCGCGCCTGACCATTAACCGGCAGGAACCGGCACATGGCTAAACGCGATCATACCAACAACAAAGCTACGACACCAAGGCGCTCGCGCCGCCCTGCCTGTCCGCGCGCAGCGCGGCATGCCGGCGGCGATTCTCTGGCACGCATGGGGCTGCGCCCGCAGGCTGATCATCCAGACGCGGGGCTGCTTCAGCTACTAGAGCAGGAGCGCAGGCTGGCCGCAGCGTGGATCGGCGAGGACTGGATCGACACCACCGCCTGCACGCGGCTGCTGGAAGAGATCGCGCGCACCCCTGCGCACACGCTGGTCGGCTTGCTGGAAAAGGCCGACCGCGCGCTGGAACCAGCGCGTGCCCGGCGACACGAAGTTGTCGAGCCCATCGCCTCGGCGCTGGACGAAGCGTGCACCATGCTGCGACGGCAGGCCGACGAGATCGCGGCGCTGCGGGGACAGCGGTGATGATCGCGGTTCAGGAAATTGCGAACGCGGTGCCGATGCCGGTCGCGGGGGCGTGGCTGGCGTTCAGCCTGTCGGTGATGATCGAGACGGTGTTGGCGATGCGCGACGCGCGGGTCGCGCGGCGAGGGTTCGCGGACGAGTAGCAGCGCAGGCGCACCGATTGTGACGACGGAGCCGGCAGCGGGAAGACCGCTGCCGGTTTTTCCATGTCCAGAGGCTGCACGACCGTTGCGTGCCGCGCTCGGAGTTCTAGTTTTTGCGAACAGTATCGGACCAGATTTCAGTTTCTGACCACCTGAAGAACAGCAACGGCGTACAGGCCATGTGGTCTATCTAAACACCCGGTTGTCGCATCACGGGGTGCAAAAAGGATGTTGCCGAGACATACACCATTGAACCGGGCGCAGTGCGCCGAGGTAGTCGGCCTGACCGCCAACACGTTGTCCAACTACGCCAGCACACGGCGGGGGCCGCCGTTCGTCCGTTGCGGAACCAAAGTGACTTACATGCTCGGCGACGTGCTGGATTGGGTCGAGCGCCGCACCGTGCGGGTCGGGTTCCCGGATGAGCAGCCGGCCGAGCGCGAGAACGCCTAGAAACAAAAAACCCGCGCTGCCATCAGGCAGCGCGGGCTTTAAGTTGGAGACAACCATGACCTAGAAAAGAAGTCCTGCATCTTGCTGACCGGCAGACAGGGCCTCTTGAACAACCCAACCGCGTTGGCGCGCAGTCGAGGCAGACAACCGAAAACGACCTACAACGATGTTGGTTATACGCGGTTAGACGCAGGAATTGCAAGGCGCGCGGCTCTTCACGAAAGAGCCATTGTGTTTATTTCTGACCATCCGGCGCTGCCGGAACTGCATCCAGACCATGCCCTGATCGACCCTCCGGTCACGGTGACCTTCGGCACCGGCCGGTCGCAATCAAGCTGGACCGATCGGCAGACGATGCCGTTTTCGGCGCTGGCCGAGAAGCTGTCCAGCGCCAAGGTCGGCGCAAAGGACGGGCCATGTTTCACTCCGGCCACGTTCACCGGCACCAGCCGAGTGCAGCACGAAGCTGCTGCAATCGGTGTCGCGGTGCTGGACAGCGACATCGGCTACACGATGGCCGAGATCGTGCACGCGGTCGAGGCGCAGGGCTGGCGAGCGTTGATCCATAGCACGCACTCGCATTTGAGCACCGCGACCGAGATCAGCGCCGCCAACTATGACAAGTGGATCGCCGCAAACCCCGGCGAGACGGTCGCCGGCTACATGCAGGCAAAGAAAGGCTACCTCGCACGAGTCGTGCGAGACGCCGAATTTGCCGATCCCGAGCCGATCACGGCAAAGGATGGTTCGCGCGCCTACCGGGTGCTTCATGCACCATGCCCGAAGTTCCGCGTTGTGCTGCCGCTAGCGACACCCTGGCGGGCTGCGGACTACGCCAGCCAGGATGCGGCGATCGACGCGTGGAAGGCGTCGTATGCGGCATTGATGGCCGCCTTCCGACTCAAAGCCGATGGATCGTGCACCGACCCGAACCGACTGTTCTTCTTGCCCCGGAAGCGCGACAACGGGGCGGAGTTCCTGTTCCGCGAACTGGCCGGTGATCTGGTTGATCTGAACGGCCTGCCGGATGCACCGGCCGAACTGATCGACGTGACCGGCGAGCCGGTCGTGACGCCGGCCGAGCGCGATGGTGCGGCACCGGAGCCGATTGATCTCGGCGATGGTGAAGCGTTCGACTGGAAGTCGTGGGCCGCAGAGTTCGCCCCGCGTTTCGAGATCGAGACCGCGTTGAAGGCGCGCAAGCCCGGTGTTTTCGGGTCGCGCCACCCCGGAACCAGGGCGCATTTGTTGTGCCCGTCCGCCGAGGATCATGTCACCGGTCCGATGGACAAGGGCGGCACATTCGTCGTGAACGCGTCGAACATCGAGGGCGCCCGCATGCGGAAGCGGACGACCGGGTTCATCATCCATTGCAGCCATAACGGTTGCCAAGGCCACGACCGGCTGCACCATCTTGCGAACATGGTCGCGCAGGGCTGGTTGTCGGTCGCGGACCTGACCGATCCCGCGTTTCTTGTGCCGCAGCCGGAAGTGGACATCGATCCGCTGTTGGCGAAGGTGACTGCGAAAGCGAACGCTGCGATGCAAGAGAAGGCTGAACAGGACGCAGCAGCGAAGCGTGCCGCGCGGGATGAGGCGAATTGGCCAGACCCGATCGACTTCATCGCGGAGTCAGAACTGACTGGGGTGACCGAACTCCGGCCGGAGCATCTGCCGGATGCCGTTTGGCCGTTTGTGAAGGACAACGCCGAACGGTTGGGTGTTGACCCGATCGCCCCGGCTCTTGCGGCACTTTGTTCGCTTGCCAGCGCGGTTTCCTCGGACTGGACCGTGCAGCCGAAAGAGCATGATGACGGGTGGAAGCTGCCCCTCATCCTGTGGGTGACCATCCTCGGCTCGCCCGGTGCGAAGAAGTCGCCGATCATCCGCACCTGCACGGCACCGCTGGATGAACTGGAAAAGGATGCACGGGTGCGACACGCCAAGGCCATGCGCGAACACATGGTTGAGCATCATCGCTGGAAAACCGACAAGAGCGAGGACAAGCAGAACCCGGCCAAGGAGCCAAAGGCTCCGCTTGTGGATCGCTACATAGTCGAGGGCACGACCGTCGAGGCTCTGAGCGAGGTGTTGCGCACGGACCATCGACAGACGCAGCGAGCCCCGTTGAAGAAGGTGCTGCTCCGGCAGGATGAACTTTCAGAATGGGCGGCATCGTTCGACGCCTACAAGCATACTGGGGGTGCTGCCGACCGTGGTGCCTACCTGCGCTTGAAGGACGGCAGTTCGGCCAGCAACGATCGCGTCGGCCGTGGCACGGTGTTCTGCGAGCATTGGGCGGCGGGCTTGATCGGCGGAATCCAGCCGGAGCCAATCAGGCGCATTGCGCAGAAGTCCGATGACGATGGCCTGCTTGCCCGCATGCTGTATGCGGTTCTAGGTGACGCCACTCGGGGTGCTGATCGCAAAGCCTGTAAAACTGCGAGACAACGCTACTTCGCGTTGTTCCGGGCTTTGATCACGATGCAGCCGGCCAGTGACATCCTGACGGGACCACACACGGCTACGCTTCATCCCGAGGCACATAAGCACCGGCTGCGCATCGATGACATGCTTGAGGCCATGAGCGCCATGCCGGACACGTCCGTACGTCTCAAGGGGATGTTCGCGAAGTGGGGCGCGACCTGGGCGCAGATTGCGTTCCTGTATCATCTGATCGACTGCGCAGACCCCGATCGGCAGGGCGACCCTCTCGATGCAATGGTGGTTTCGGAAGACGCTGCTCGACGGGCGGCGCTCTACATGGAGCAGATACTGCTGCCGCACACGCTGAAGGCGGATGTACAGATGTTCCAGACCGAAGGGGCCAATCATGCGCGCTGGATCGCGCTGCATATCCTCGCGCAGAACAAGGAAGAGATCACGCGACGGGAAGTGCTGGCCGGCTATCAGGCCATGCGCAACCCGGAGACCAAGAACGCCCTGAACGACATCATGACTAGTCTCACGCACATGGGGTGGCTCAAGGAAGAAGGCGACAGCCGGTCGATGAAGCCGGTGACCACGTGGTCGGTGAACCCCAAGGTGCTGCGCCTGTTCGCCGAGCGTGGTGCGGTGGAACGCGCTCGACGGAAGGCAGACGTGGAAGCCATCACGGCCAAGATCAGGGCATCTCGGTCGAAGGCCGGCTGATACATTTCGAAATGTTGTGAATGTTGTTTGACCCGTTCGCGGGCCAAGACACTTTCGGGGCTTTTGGGGTGTTTTCGGGCTCCGACCCCCCCCCGGTAACCACCTGATTTGCTTAACCCGCCGGGTTAACGGCCGGATGGGCGTTAATCCCGGCGGGATTTGTTGTGAATGTTGGTACGCGCACGCGGAGAGGTACTTGAAGATTTTTATCTCTCTCTCTCTCCGGCCAGCATTCTCTCTCTGCAAGCCCCCACGCGCGCGTGCCAACATTCACAACAGAATCCGGATGACGTGCTGCTGCCTCGCGCGCGTGCCAACATTCACAACAAGCTGCCCGAGGCGACCTTGTAACCCCTGTAACCCCCGCCGCGAACGGCTGGTTCTCGGCTACAGGGTCACCAGCCGCCACCCTGTAAACCCCGTCACCGCCCGGCATGAGGGGGACAAAAGGGACAAAAGGGGGGTTGTCCCCCTTGTCTCCTCGACCCAGCGCAATCAACCATCGGTCGGACCCCGCACCGATGGTCACGTGGATGCCGGAAACTACTGCGTCGTGCAGGTCGTGTTCGCGCCGAACCGGTTGCAAGTGGTGGTGATCACCGGCGGCGGCAGGTACATGGGTGGCGGCTGGTAGGCCGGGCGCGATGCCGCCATGTCGACCAGCAGGGCAGCCGCGACTGCGTTGTCGTTGTTCGGCGGGTAGCTGCCGCCCTGAGCATCGGTGGACGCGCTCTCGCGAATGATTTCGGCTCTACCGCCGTTGGCAACGCCGACGAACTCGTTGCACGCCGTGTGCAGCCCGACCGGAGCCGACATCGGATTTTCGATGTGCATTCGCGCCATGCATTCCGGCATGGTCTCGCTCGATACGGGGGTCTGGTTGGCCTGAGCGCACGCGGCCAGCACCAGCACGGGCAGCAGGGTCAAGATTCGCATGGTGGTTCTCCGGGCGGCCGAGGGTGGTCGGCGGGACCACTAGACATGGTACTCAAGGGCGCTAGGACGGCTGTAGGCGGCGTTTCGGCGCCGGCAGGGTGCCGACGACCGGCCGGGCTGGTGGCGGGCTCCAGGGGCGAGAAACGAGGTGCCGGGTGTCTGGTTCTGCGAAGTCGCAGAAATTCCCACACCGGCAGTCAACCGTGTGTTATAGAAACAATACGGGTCGAAATGTGCGAAGTCGGTATTCAGGCTCGCGCGACGCCGGTCAGAGAAAATCGCGGGTTTTTGCTGCTTCTACTGATCAGCCGGCGCGAGACCTTCATTCGTAGCCACTTTCTTGCAAACCTCGACCAGAAGTAGGGACAGCATGCCCGGAGGCAGACCACGCGGACTCGGCAAAACTCTCGGTTCGGGCAGGAAGGCTGGCACGCCGAACAAGGCCACTGCTGCCCGCGCCCGTGCGCTGGTCGAGGCCAGTTCGACCATGAACATCAAATTGACCGACGCGGTGCTGGCCCGGCTCGATCCGGTTGGCACGATGCTGCATTTGATGCGCACCGCGCTTCGTGCCGGTGAGGTCAATCTGGCGCTCGACTGCGCAAGGAGTGCAGCGCCATACGTTAGTCCGAAACTGCAAGCTTCAACGGTGCTCACAATGAACAGACGATCTATTGACGAGTTCACGAATGACGATCTGGACGCGATGATCGCCGGGAATACCAGCGATCTCTCTGACGAAGAGTTACAGGTTCTGATCACTGGCGGTAAGACCGTTGACCAGAAAACGCGCGAGGGTTTGCGCAAGTCGTTAGAGACGCCCCGACCGGTAGTGGTCGAGGACGGCGAGAAGTAGCCTCGCACGGCCACGACGATCGCGCTACGCGGCGAGCAGTTCCTTCTGGAGCCGCTGCACCACCGAGACCCCCACACCGGCATCCTTGGCGATCCTGAGCACGCCGGCATCCTTCGCCAGCAGCCGGGCCTTGATTGCGTCGGCGGTCTTGTCGCTGATCCTCGGCCGGCCAATCAGCTTCTTCTTGATGCCTTGCTTGTCACGCCGCACCATCCCGGCAGCCTGCTCTTCCTTCGCGCGATCCATACCGGACTGCACGCGGGCGACGATCATGGCGCGCTCGAACTCGCCGAACACCGCCAGCATGCCGAACATCGCGCGTCCGGTTGGCGTCGTGGTGTCGATGTTCTGCTGGTGCAGGAACAGATCGACCTTCGCGGCGTGCAGGGTCTGCATGCTGCTGATCAGGTCCGGCAGCGACCTGCCGAGACGATCGACCGACCAGATCATCGCGACATCGAAGCGGTGCTTGCTGGCGTCGTTAAGCAGCGCATCGAGTTGTGGACGGCGATCGCGACCTTTGGAGCCCGATATGCCTTCGTCGGCGTAAATGGCCGTCACGAGCCAACCACGGGCCTCGGCGACGGCTTCCAGTTCGCGCTTCTGGTTGGCGACATCCTGGCCGGACGTGCTCACCCGAAGATACAGGGCGGCGCGAAGTTGTTTTGCTGCCATCGATCGTCTCCCGGTTGGCACCCTGAACATGATGCTTACCCATACCGAAAGCAAGTGCTTACCGCATAGGTTTTTGAAGGTGATCCCGGTGGCGGTTTTCCGGGAGTTTCCTGGGGCACTTTTTAGTGGGGTTTCGGTATAGCCTGCCGAGGGGCGCAGCACATGCCGGCAGCGATCTGTGAGGCGGTTTGTGCCGGTAGGGCGCAACAACCCGGCGGCATGGTCGCGCAGCGCAGTGCGGATGGTGTTGCAAGACCGACACACAATGCGTGTCGAACAAGCAACACACGGCACTTGCCGGCTGGCCGATCTTTGCCTGTTTACGGCTCGACAAGTAAAGCCTACCGTGGGTGAAGTGGTCGAGAAGTAATCAGGTCGGTAGTCGGTCGATAACATCCACACCCCACTCCCGCAGCGCCCTCGAACACCAGCTTTTCGCAGTAATCCGTAGCTTTTTTCAGGTCGGCATTTCGCCTCCGCGAAAACTATACTGCCACCTACTTTTACAACACTTTCCACCCACCCCGCCCGGCATCCAGCCCGGCGGGCTTCTCGCGTTCAACGGAGTCCACCGCGATGTCACTCTCGATCCTCACCATCCCCGACAGCTTCAACTTCTCGCCGGTCCTCTCGCCCCGCACCGGGATGTATGTGGCGCCGGCCCGGCCACCCTGCTGCAACGACCCCGAAACTGAGATCGAAGGCTATGGCGCCGCCCGCGACGCCATCATCATTGCCACCGGCCGGCTCAATGCCCTGCACGACGATCTCCGTGCCATCGAACTCGCCGCCACCGCCACCGAAGCTGCCAAAGCCGAGTTGATCGCCGCCACCGCCCGAGGCGAGCGTCCGAACCAGCACGAAGCCGCCCGGCTGGACCGGCAGCGGCACGACCACATCGCGCAGGCCGAAGTCACCACCATCGCCATCACGCGGGCTGAGGGCGACCTACAGGCTGCCCGAGAGGCATTCCGCCGCGTGCTGCGCGACGCCGCCGAGTGCGCAATCAACCTGATGTCGGAGCACTATCACGAAGCCGCAGCCGCAGCCGCCACCGCACGTCGCCGCGCAGAATGCTACGCTTCATGGTGTTCCGATGCCTCGTTCGCCATGCAGGGTGCCAACTCGGTCGAGGCGCTGCTGGCGTTCCTCGGCGTCGGCTGATCCATGCCATGCACACCCCCACCACGGCAGCACCATCGCT
Source organism: uncultured Lichenicoccus sp. (assembly GCA_963693035.2). Lineage (GTDB taxonomy): Bacteria > Pseudomonadota > Alphaproteobacteria > Acetobacterales > Acetobacteraceae > Lichenicoccus. Next base: position 111,755 of record CAXMMQ010000007.1, on the reverse strand, counting down.
GCCTTACGAGTTTGTCGGGCTCGCCCGGCAGGCGATCGCCGAAATCGACGCCGACCACCGCAAGCTGATCGCCGCCGCCCGCGCGATCCCTCGCAAGTTGGTCGAGCACATAACCTTATGCGGGAATCTCAAACGCAAAGCAGCACTCGCCGAACTGGATCGGCGATTGCCGCTCGCACCCTACGTCACCGAAAAGCGCACGGCGATTTATCGCTCGGCACGGGCCTGTCGGCAGCCCCTCTCCGACCAGAAGACGCATGACGGGATCGAACTTTGTTGGCTATCAGTCGGCTTGATGCGCGGCGACGGCATGGTGACCGACCGACCGGCCAGCCTGTTCATCGGCCTGCATGCCGCCGGCCGGCTGCTCCAGCGCACATGGCCGCGCGCCGACATCCGCACCGCGATCTATGCCGCGCACGACACCCTGCTGCATGCGCCGGAGGCGCTGCTGCTGGTGATGGAGCAGCAGCGGGATTGGCTGCTGCCGATCGACGGTGGTGCATTCGCCTGCGATGTCCATGTTGTCCGCGATCAAGACCACGACACACACTTGTTTTTGCGGGCGCACACCTTCCTCGCCGCCGATCATCTGAAGCCGGACCAGCACGCGCAGGTCGCGGCCATGCTCTACCGTGACGGTGGCCGGACCATGCTCGACGGGCTCTGCCAACCACCGCAGCTTCGGCAGCACATCGACCGCGCGACAGTCTGAAGACTTCAAGTATTCACCGCGAACATCCAGCACATGCGTTGAGCGTCTGCTGCTACTATCACTCAACAGGAGGCCCACAACCATGACCAACACCACCACCGACCGACCCGAGTTCAAGAACAAGAGCCCCGCCTATATCGAGGCGTACGCACAGACCGAGGCTGAAGAGGCCACGCGACGCGGCAGCCCAGCACCGACCGTCCGAGTTGACGCTGCACCCGTCGAGACCTTCCGCACCGGCGAGGGGTCGATGGATTTCCACACCGACGCCGCCGACAGCACCCCGCCCACCCTGACTGCCGCCACTGCCGCCCGCCGCAAAATGCTGATCGACGGAGGCATGCGCGCCGACGCCGCCGACCACCGCCTCGGTCTGACCGACCACGCCACCCGCGATCGCGACACTGCCGCCGCGATCGCCAAGGTCGAGGCCACCCACGCCGCCCACCGTGCCGACATCGCCCGCAAGCTGGCGACGCAGCCGGCATGGATTGCCGGGCAGAACGTTCAGATGCGTCTCGACAACGCCACGCCGACCGCGACCGCCGCGCAAGCCCGCATGCAGGTCCGCGCCGACTTGTTCAACGCCGGCACCCTGCCGCCTGCCACGCGTAGCGATGTCGCGGACTACCAGCCCGACCGCACGCTGTCGGCGAGCGAGGCACGCCGCCGACTGTTCAATACGGGATCGTAAGCATGAGCACCATCCCTTTGAATGTCGGCATTGGTCAGACGACAGCGAACCTGTACACCGAGATCGCTTACGCCGGCTTGAAGTTCGGCCTCGACTACAGCTTGACCGTCGCGTTACCCTATCAGCAGAGCGATCCCGTCACCGCTGGTCTCGTGCTTTGCGTCCTGCCGAACGGCACCGGCGCATTGCCGTCCGTCGCGGTCGCGGCAGCAAGCTCGACCACCATCGTTCCCTTCGGCATCTTCGTGAAGGATGCCCTGCTGGATCATGCGCCGGACCCGCTGTTTTTCCCGACCGGCGCACCGTTGCTGCCGCCCGTGATCTCGGTCATGCAACGCGGAAAGATATGGGCTCAGGTCACGGCCGGCCAGACCTGCACCTTCGACGGGCCGGTCAAGTTCAACCGTGACGGCACCGTGTCGGACACCGGGGCATACCTGCTGCCGCACGCGGCGTTCTTGTCCGCGCCGCTGACCATGAATGACGGGTCGCAGATCGTCGTGGTCGGCCTGCACGATCCGATGGCCGCCTGATGACAGAAGAAACCGCACCAGAATCAAAACGCGGCATGGTGACCCGCCGCGTCCGCATCATCGGCATGCACGAAGTCATCACGCGCCAGCAGCATGACGCCGACCGCCGGCCGGTCGGCGTACCGAGCGTCACGTGCCGGCTGTACGGCCGCGATCCCGAATTGCCCTTGACCGGTTCCGCGCTCCGCGACACGATCGCTTGTGGATGCGCGGACGCGGTTGCGAAGTTCGTCGCCGAACCGCATCATTTGCCGTTCGCGGTGCCGGCCCGATGACCGACGCTGATCTGATTGAGACCGGCGCCTACGTTGACACCGCGATCGATCAGATAGCGCGGCTGGTCGAGGCTGTTGACGGCCTGCCGGCGCACGATCCCGACGCACTGGTTATTGCCTCGGTCACCGCGATGTCGCTGATTTTGGACTCGATCTATCGGTCACGCGGCTATCACGGGGTCCGCATCGCACTGGATGCACTCGGCGGGGTGGAAGCCGACATGCTGGCCGAGGCCCGCCGGCCAGACCCGAACAATGCGTTCGACGCTGCAAGGAACTAGCCGATGCCTGTGGTCCGCTCGCTTGTAAATGAAATCCGGTTCGTACTCCAGAAGGAGTCCGTCCGTAACGTGGAAGCTGCAATCAACAAGCTGAAGAAGCAGTTGCGCGACCTTGACCATACGGTGAGGGTCAAAGCCGACGAAGGCGCCTTTCGTCAAGTCAACGAGGCGGTGAACGGCGTAAAGCGCAACCTCGACACCATCCGCGACAAAACCGTCACCATCCGCGAGAACACGATACGCACCCTGACCGGCGGGCGCGGCTTCGATCCCGATGGCAACCGCATCCCTGGTCGCGCACCACGCGAGGACGGCGAAGGCGAGGGTCGCGGTCGGCGGGGCCGGGAGCGTGGCCCGTCTGAGATGGTGGCACCGGTCCTCGGTGTCGGCGCCGGCCTGTTCGGTGCCGAGGCGATCGTGGATGCGACGAACTCTTATGCGCAGTTGAACGCGATCCTTCATAGCGTCACTGCAAACGATAAGGAACTCGCACAGGTCCGTGACCGCGTGTTCGAGATCGCCCGCGCTGCGCGTGTAGAGCCGGAAGGCGTCGCGAACCTCGTCGCGAACTTCAAGCAATTGCAGCCGGTCACGCACCAGACCAACGACCAGATGCTGCGCACGGTCGATACGATCACGAAAATGTTGGCGTTGGCGCACATGACGCCGGCGCAGAACAATCGAACTATCCGGCAGATCGATAACCTGATCTCGGCTGGTCAGGTCAAGGCCGGCCAGTTGACCTTGATACGCCGCGACAACAATATGTTTTTCCGTTTGCTGCAAGATGCAGCCGGCGGGCCGGATCAACTCAAAGCCTGGATCGCAAGCAAGGACAACGACACCAACGGCTTGATCAACCTGCTGGAACGCGGCAGGGCGAACGTGCAGCGGGGCATGAACGCACTGCCCATGACCTTCGGCGGCGCCGAGGCGGCGATCAAAGGCGACGTCACGAAAGGCGTCGGCAAGACGCTGGTGGACACGGGCGCGGTCAACGCGATCACGACACCGGTCGTCGGCATGTTCGACGGCCTGAATGTTGCGCTGGATAAGGCGGCGAAAAAACTCGGCGGCTACCAAAATCTTGTAGCCGATCTCGGCATCACGCTCGGTGCCTTCCTGACGATGGCGATTGCGCAGACCGGCGCGTGGCCCATCTCGATCGGCCTGATCTCCGGTCCCTGGCTGTTGGTCGGCCTTGCGATCGCGGGTGTCGGTCTCGCCGCCCGCGACCTTTTTCAGTGGGCGCACGGACAGCCAAGTCTCACCGCGCTCTTGATCGGTGACGAGAAGTCGTGGCAGCCGCAGATCGACAAATTCAAGGCGGCGATCAAGCCGGCCACCGATGGGTTCAATGCCGCTTGGGCGAAGGAAGTCAGCGATCCCGACTTGCAGAAAAACCTCGGCAAGATCAAAGACGACTTTCATGACCTACAAGACACCACCGACAAGATCGGGGTCAGCGTCGCGAAGTTCCTGCTGCCGGGCCTGTTTGCAGTTTGGGAAAAAGAACTTCAGGTTGTGCTGGCGCTGTTCGACGCGCTGCTCTGGACCATAAATGAGGTTGTCGCCGCATCGGCCGGGCTCGGCACCCTGCTTGGCGGTGCCGGTGCGGCCGAGGATCGTGGCAAGCTGGCTGCCGAACTCAAGGCGCACCAGCCGGGGACGTACAAGAGCATTCAGGATGCGCTGCGCACGCCGACCACGGCAGCGATGATGCGAACATTGACGCAACCGATCGGCAACACGGTCCCGCCGCATATGCTATCCGGTGCGCCGGGTGGTGCGCGGTCGCAGACGGCGAACACCACGATCAACACCACTATCACGCAGAACATCCAGTCAACGTTTGGCGATGCCGGGCTGCACGCCGCCGTCAAGCAGAGCGCTTGGGATGGCGTCAAGAGCGCTTGGGACGCCGCTCGCTCCGGTCGCAACCAGATACAGTTTCCAGGCTTCGAATTTGGGACGGCACCAAACCCCTGATGCCAGCACCGCGACCTTTCACCGCCGAGGACGACGCGGTGCTGCGATCCATGCGTGCCGAGGGTGCCACGTACCGGACGATCGCCCACCGGCTGAATCGCGGCATCACCGCGATCATGTGTCGGGCTGCGGAGATCGCGCCGGAGCGAACGCAGGCTGTGCTGCGGCTTCAGCGTGCCTCGTTGGCCGGACCACGGTGATGGCGGTAGCGTCATTCACGGAAGCCGAAGACTCTACGATCATCGAGATGCGGAGGGCTGGCGTGCCGTGGGCTGCGATCAGCGCGCGTCTCCGCCGGCCTGCATCGACACTTGGCAACCGGTGCGCCCGCATCGCGCCGGAGTTGGCACGGCCGAAGACCCAAAGCGTCGTTCGGCGTGCTGGCGCAGTGGTCGAGACCGAGGAACGGCACAGAGCGCAGGTTCGGGACGTGGACCCGATGCCGGCTTTCGCCGACGTGTCGTGGAGCGCCATCTGGTTGCCCTGCCAGCTACCGGCCGGCGAGGGTGCCCACCTGGACTCGATCGGTGCACCGCCGGCCGGTTGGACCGGCGAGGGTGGCGACGGCCAGCACGATTGACCAAGCGCGCTCCGTAATCCCTGTCAGCATGTCCGGCTCCCTTACGCCGGTCACGTAGAAATTCGAACAACCCTGGTTCGGGAATTTTCGTCAAACATGCATGTCAGGGATTCCGGCCGCACGGCCTAGACCATATGCGACACATTGCACCGTCCGTCGAGTTCCGTCCCCTCGAACACGGTGCTGCGGAGCACCGTGTAGGGCCGATTGCCGAGGCGGCAAGCGAGGATTGTGAGATAGTCCGGGCTCATCACAATGCAGCCGTCGCTTCCCAGAAATCCGCTGACGTGGATGTAAAAGGTGTTGAGATCGCGGACCGTCGCGTATTCATTCCCGATTCGGTAGGGGCAGAGCCACCATGTCGGGAAATCGCCCAACTTCGAGTTGAGGTGTTGGGGGTAACCGGGAGCGCCCTTGGCCACGGCGATCCACTCGCCAGGCGGTAGGACACCACCGCGCCGGGAATGGACGGCTTGCTGTTTGCCGCGATGGTCTGTGACCGAAACCTCGCGGTTAGAAATGCCTTGGAAGGGGTTGAAGGGAAAGTCGTGGGTGGGGACGTGGGATTTATGCTTCATCTCGACCTGATGTCGACGCTCAACGTTCCTGGCGTTGGTCTGACCACCCCCGGACCACGCTTCGATGGGGAGGCTGGCCTGTCCGGCACCAGCGACATAAAGGCGGCGCTGATACCCGTAAAACACCAACCAAACGGCGTGGTCTGGTGATTTGGAAAACGCCGCTAACCCAGATGCTGCCATCCACTTTCTCCTCGGGTCGAGCCCTGCGAGCCGGGTGATGGCGCCTAGCTCTAACGCGCGCCGCTTCGCGTGAAGGCGCAGAAGGCCAGCACCGCGAGACCGATCAAGGTGGTCACCATCGCCAGCTTGCGCTGGTGGCGCACCACCCACGGCAGCCGCTCGGTGGTCGGAAACTGGTTCTCGACTGCCGCTCGGTCGAGGGCGGCGAAGCTGGCCGGGTCGTGCAGCTTGGTTTCGATCATGGTGGTCGGGATGGTGCTACCGATCAGCGGGTCGATCAAGTCGGGTCGGTGCCCCCAGGAGTAGTAGCATCAACCGCCGGGGGTATGCCTCGGGGTATCAACCGCCCAACACACCGGCTGTATCGGCCAGACGACCATGCGGATCAACGGTTTACTCTCGGCATTGTGATAGACATCCCCTCCGCCAATAAAATTCACCAAAAGCATGCTTTTGTTGTAGCTTCGATCGCCAACGCCTGTTGTTCCCAAGGGTGTTCCCAAGACCCTGCGCGTCATCGCTTTGGCATTGAAGCCCCCGGGGTGAATGGGCTACTAACGGACGCCAAGAGATGAAGTCGTTCCGGAGGACAGGTTTAAATCCTGTCCTGGCAACCACTAAAAGTTGATTCCTCAGGACAGACGTTCTGGGGAGTTTTTCGTTGGGCGACCCACTGCCAGAGGCCACGGCCAGGATCGTCGCCAGCGCGCCCTGTAGCTCTATGCGTAGGCCGTCCGCGGCAGCTGGATCCGGGGTCAGCGTCACGCGGTCGATCAGGCCACACAGTGCCTCGGCCGCCTCCAGCTTGATCTCCGGCGCTGACAGCGAAGCCTCCATGTCGGCGACCATGTCGCGGTAGAGGGCAGGCGCATTCGGAAGCAGCCGCACGACAGGGATAGGCTGATCAGCGGTGGCGGGTTCTTGGGTGAGGGTGGTCTTGGACGGCTCGAGCTCGGTCAGCCGAGACTGTAGGCTGTCGCTCCAGGCGCCGTTCTCGATCGCCCGCAGCACGGCCCTTAACCGGCGATGCACGTCGGCCAGCTTGTCGGCGGCCATGCGCCGGCGGCTGAGCTTGGCCTTTTCCAGGCTGGCCAGCTCTGCCTCGAAGGTGCGCACGAAGGTCTCGATCAGCTTCTGGGTCAGCATGCGATCGCGCAGGCCGCCCAGCACGCGGCGCTCGACCGTCTGGCGGGTGATCGTGGCGCTGTTGCTGCAGGTGCCCTTGCCGCGGCGGGTGGCGCATCCATAGCGATTCCTGCCCATGATCGTGTAGCCGCCGCCACAGCAGCCGCAAGCCAGCAGGCCGCTGAGCAGGAAAACACGCCGATGCGCCTGATTCAGGGCCTGCCCATGCGGTGCTGCCGTCATCTGGTGCTGCTGAGCCTGCTGACGTGCCTTGGCCCGGTCCCAATGCTCCTGGTCGAGGATGCGCAGGTCCGGCACCTCAACCTCTTCCCGATGGGACCGGTCATTCACCCGTGCCACCCGGCGACCGGTGCGTGGGTCCTTTACGAAGCTGCAGCGGTTCCAGGACAGCCGACCGATGTAGACCGTCTTGTTCAGCAGCCCAGTGCCACGGTCGGGCTTGCCCCGAATGGCGTCTCGCTCCAGGGGCGACCGCCTGGGCCTGGGACGCCCTCGGTGTTGAGGGTGTGCGCGATCTGTCGGGCGGTTTGGCCGGCGGCAGACATCCGAAAGATGCGGCGGACGATCTCGACCTCGTCGAACTTGATGGCGCGCGCGCCGGCCCCCTGGGCGCCGGGGAGGGGTGGGACGACCGCGTATCCTTAAGCTAAGCCGCCCGAGATCCGCCCGGCACGGGCACGGCCGAGCTGGCCGCGCCGGGTCTTCTCCCGCAGGTCGACCAGCGTGATCTGCGCCATCGTGCCCATGATGCCCACATGCATCGGGGTCAGCTGGCCGATGCTGGTCGTGTGCACCTGGATCTGCCGGAAAATCAGCCGATCGAACAGGTCGTCTACATCCGATAGCTTGCGGCCGAGCCGGTCGATCGCCTCACACACCACGATTTCGAAGGCACTCGCCTCGGCGGCGGTCATCAAGCGAGCCAGCCCGGTGCGGAACCGGTTGGCGCCGCTAATCCGTCTCATTCCGCGGCATGGCAGGGTTCGGTGGCGGGTGTCGCGCAAGCGGCTGATTGTGTTTACGGATTGGGTGTCGAGACCATCCCGTCCCACGATCACGCCGAGCCACACCCGCGATGTCCGACGATTCGTTCGCACCGTTCCTGTTTCCAGCCGTGAGGCGCAAGAGAGTCACCGCGGCCTTCGATGGCGGCTTCACGCTGCTGGCCGCTGCCGAGCGTCGTCTCGGCCTGGCCAACCGCCTTGCCCGCCTGATCGCCGACCCGCGCAACCCGCTGCTCGTGACGCACAGCGCCGCCGACATTCCGCGCGCACGAATGCTGGCCATCGCCTGCGGTTATGAGGATGCCGACGACCTCGACCATCTGCGCACCGACCCCGGCTTCAAGCTCGCCTGCGGTCGCCTGCCGGACAGCGGCCGCGATCTCTGCTCGCAGCCGACCGTGTCGCGCTGGGAGAATGCACCGACACTGCGCGAGGTCATCCGCCTGAGCTACGCCATGGTCGATACCAACTGCGCCAGCTACCCAAGGCCCCCTGCGAATGTGACGCTGGACATCGACGACACCGTCGACGTCGTGCCCGGCCATCAGCAGTTGTCCCTGTTCAACGCGCATCACGACGAACGCTGCTTCATGCCGATCCACGTCTACGACATCGCCACCTCGCGCCCGGTCGCGATCCTGCTGCGACCCGGCAAGACGCCATCCGGCCACGAAGTCCGCTGTCATGTCCGCCGTCTGATACGCCGCATCCGCAGCCATTGGCCCGCAACGAGGTTGACCCTCCGCGGCGACGGCCATGACGGCGGTCCCGAGGTGATGGCGTGGTGCGAGGCCAACGCCGTCGCCTACATCTTCGGCCTGCCCGGCATTGCGGTGCCGAGCCGGTTGCTCGAGCCCGTCGCCGACGATGTCCGGACCCGGCGCGCCGCGGCGCTTGGGCAAGGCGGCGCACCGGTGCTGCGCCGCCACGCCGAGATCCGCTACGGCGCCAGATCCTGGGGCTGCGAGCGTCGGGTCGCGGCTCGGATCGAGGCGAGCAGCAAGGGGCTCGATATCCGCTGCGTGGTGACCAGCCTGCACTCCGGCACTGCAGAATGGCTCTACGACAGCTTATGCTGCGCTTGCGGACAGGCGGGAAATTTGATCAAGCTGCATAAGGGCCAGCTCGTCTCCGATCGCACCAGCTGCCGGTCCGCACGTGCCAACCAGGTTCGCCTCGTGCTGCACACCGCCGCCTACTGGCTGATGCTGACGGTGGGCGACACCATCCCCAAGCCACAGCCGCTCACTACCGCCGAGTTTGCTACCCTGCGGCTGCGCCTGATCAAGATCGCCGGACGCGTTACCAAGACCGCAACACGGGTCCGCATCGCGTTCGCCGCGGCATGTCCCGACGCCAAGCTGTTCCGCGGCATCGCCAGCAGCCTGCAACCGTCCGGGCTGTGACGAACGGGGCTTCCGCCCCAGAACCCGCCCATCGCAGCAACCCCAGCGCCTGCCATCTCCGAGCCGAGATCACGCCCATGCGGCGCCTCGATCAACCGCGTCCAGCGATCAGAGAGCTGACCAATCTTCAGTCCGCTGATTAAGACGGGTTAGAACGTAGCGTCGAGCCGGTTTAAGACGCGCTCGCGAAATCGCTCTCAAGATCTTCCGCACATTTTCTGTGTACAAAAGGTGGACATTTTGCCATACAAAGGCGGATATTCATATATCTATGCTTGTTTTATAGCACATACGAGGAGGCAGTGCTTGCCCATTCCGTCAGCAAAGATGCGCGCAGTTCGCTACCTGGGGCCGAACCGTCCCTTCGAGCTACGTGCAGAGCCGATCCCAGTTCCCGCTTCAGGACAAGTAAGGGTTCGAATCAGCGCGTGTGGAATCTGCCGTACCGAATTGCATCTCCGTGACGGCCTACTTGATCTCGGCAAACGGAATTTCACCGTTGGGCACGAGATCTCGGGGATTGTTGACGCTGTGGGTGAGGGAGTTTCAGCGGGACGTGTAGGTGAGCGGGTTGTCATCTATTACTATGAGGGCTGCGGCGAGTGCCCAGAATGCAATAGAGGCGCTGAGCAGCTCTGCGCACAACCGAAATCTCAGCCCGGATTCACTAGTGACGGTGGTTACGCGGACTATATTGTCGTGCGTGCTAAGAACTGCGTGGCAGTGCCGGGTCATCTGAAGCTCGCGGACGTCGCTCCCTTGGGATGTGCTGGTTCGACTGCGGTGCATGCAGGACGCATGGCCAACATCTGTGCCGGTGAATGGGTTGTCGTTCATGGGGCAGGCGGGGTGGGTCAGGCGCTCATCCAATACGTGCGCGCCTGCGGTGGTAGGGTGATCGCCATTGACTTGGGTGCAGAGAAGAGCGCGCTCGCCCTCAGGCTCGGAGCCGAAGTTGCACTCGATGCCTTGAGCGATCCCAACATTTCGGCGCAAGTGCTGGCCATAACCGGAAGCGGTGCGGATGTCGTGTTTGAACTTATCGGCACTACCGAGACCATGCGTCAATCTGTGACGATGCTCAGACGCCGAGGCCGAATTGTGTTAATCGGCTACACAACCGATACCCTACAGATACATCCGGTCGAGCTGATTATTCGAGAAGCTACACTGCTTGGCTCGGTTGGTTCAACCCTTCAAGACCTGCATGAGATAGTAGATCTGGTGGCTCGCGGTGTCGTCACATCTGTGGTCGACCGTACTTTGCCGCTCGATCGCTTTGACGAAGGCCTTGAGGCACTCGAGCGCCGAACCACCCTCGGGCGGATTGTGCTAACGATGTGATTTTGAACAATGGCTTCAGTTCGGGTTGGTGCTCTCTTGCGGCAAGCGGGGGCTGCTGGGGCCTCGCCTCTGGCACGTATATGCGCCACGGACACACGGTCAGCCGAACATATCCCCACATCAGGCGCACTGCGGGCGGACAGAGATTACGACGTTGCCCCAGAGACTTCGCGGGCATGCAGCGCGGAACAAAACTCCTGCCTGTATACAAAAAGCTACCTTTTGCTCGTCTGGAGGGCAAATGACTGCCTATCCAGCACGAAGGTAGCACCCCCCATTCGACGTGCGCATCCAATCACGCATCGAGGGAAGTCATCCGCAAGTCCGTCAAACCCACGGATGAGTCGCACTGGCAGGGACGTCGTTACGCCGTGGCACGAGTGTTGCATGAGCCACGATAACCGTGTATACAAAGGCTCGGATCTGGCAGTTCGTTTGGCGGCAAACCCTCTTGCAAGGATCGTAATGTATGAAGCGCCAAATGCACCTTTGCGCATTCATCATGGCTACGGGGCATCACATTGCCAGCTGGCGCCATCCGGACGTCCCGTTGCAGAACGGCACTGATTTCAAGTATTGGGCGAACCTCGCGCAGACCAGCGAGCGGGCCAAGCTCGACGCGATCTTTCTCTATGACGGCGCGGCGGTCTCAAATGTCGACATGGAGACGATGAGCCGCGCCGATCGCGCCACATTCTTCGATCCTATGACGCTGCTTCCGGCTCTCGCGGTGGTCACCGACCGCATCGGCTTGGTGTCGACCTCGTCGACGACCTACGACCAGCCATACTACGTCGCCAGACGCTACCTCTCGCTCGATCATCTCAGCGGCGGCCGCGCGGCCTGGAACATGGTCACCGGCGTCAATACGAAAGAGGCGCTGAACTTCCGCACGAGCCCGATGTCCCATGCCGACCGCTATGCGCGTGCACGCGAATTCGCGGATGTCGTGACCGGGCTTTGGGATAGCTGGGCGGATGACGCATTTGTCATGGACAAGCAGTCCGGTCGGTTCTTTGATCCGGACAAGGTGCAGGATCTGAACCATGCCGGCCCGAATTTTACCTGCGCGGGCCCGCTGTGCGTCGCGCGGTCGCCGCAGGGGCGTCCGGTCATGGTGCAGGCGGGCGGCTCCGAGCCGGGGCGGGAATTCGCGGCTGAGACCGCCGACATGGTCTATTCTGTGCAGCCCGATCTTGAGGCCGGCACCGCATTCTACTCGGATTTGAAGGATCGCATGCCGAAGTTCGGACGCCGTCCGGAAGCGTTAAAGATCATGCCCGGTATGTATACAATCGTCGGACGCACTGCGCAGGAAGCCGAGGACAAGTATGGTGCCTTGCGGGGGCTGGTCGAAGAGCGCGCGGCCATGGCGTTGCTGGGTCTGACGCTCGGCAACGCCGATCTGAGCAAGCTTGACCCCGACGGCCCGGTGCCCACCGATCTTACCACGGAGGCAGGAACCACACACCTCGCAACGATGCTGCACATCGCCCAGACGCGTAACCTCACCCTGCGGCAACTTGCTCTGGATGTCGCCGCCGGCGGCTACGGCCACTGGGCTGTTCGCGGAACGGCGAGCCAGATTGCAGACCAGATGCAGGAGCGATTCGAGGGCGGTGCTGCGGACGGCTTCAATGTGATGCCGGCTACTCTTCCGGGAGGGCTAGACGATTTCTGCTCCATGGTGGTGCCGGAGCTGCAGCGTCGTGGTCTGTTCCGCACCGAGTATAGCGGCACGACACTCCGCGACCATCTGGGGCTGCAACGCCCTGCCCGGCTGGTCGCGTCGGCCACATCCGGCAGAGCCGCATAGCCGCCTGCTCGACGATCAACCATCGTCTATGCGCCGTCCGTCAATTCAGATTTTGCGTAAGGTACGCCAATGATCGCCGCCAAACACGCCTCGATCGTTCTGTTTGGGACGACTGCGCTCTGCGCCACCCTGGCACTTCCCGTCTCCGCCTACGCCGACACGACAGCGGGCACAGTCGCACCGACCGGGGCGGGGAAGGGCGCCGCTGCGCGCAAGCCGGCTGTCCAGGTGCCGTCGCGCACCACCGCTGAAGATATCCAGGTGGTGAGCAGCCGCCGTCGCACCGTCGGCGGCGGCCTGATGCATCGGCAGACCGAAGACAAAGCGGTCAGTACTGTGTCGCAGGTCTTCATACAAACTCAGCCCTCGGTGCAGAACGCCTTCCAGTATGTCGCGCTGACGCCGGGCGCTCTGGTCCAGACCGCCGATCCGTTCGGCCTGTCGACCCAGTCCAGCATCAACATTCACGGTCTCGGTCAGGCTGAGCTCGGCTATACCCTTGAAGGGATGCCGCTCAACGACATCGGCTACTACACCGCCTACCCCAGCCAGTTCATTGATTCCGAAAACATCGACGAGATCTCGCTCGCTCCAGGGACGGCGGACCTGGACAGCCCGGTTATCTCCGAAGCCGGCGGGTTGATGAAGGTCACCATGCTCGATCCGTCGGTGCATCCGGGCGGAAGCGCCGATGCGTCCTATGGCTCGTTCCAGACCGATCGGGAATTCATTCGCCTTGATAGCGGGTTGATCGGCAATAGCGGCATCCGCACCTTTGCCTCCTACTCGCATACCGATTCTGAGCAGTGGCGGGGGGACGGGCGGGTGAAGCGACAGCATGTTGACTTCAAGGCGGTTAGAGAGTGGGGCGACGGCAACCGGATCGCGCTGAGCGGCGAATGGCATGACGGCGTTACGCCGTCGTACTTCAAGCCAACCCTGGCCAGCTACAATGAATACGGTGCTCAATCCTCGCAGAATAACTACGCCAGCAGCTTTAGTCCAGGCGGCTATAACTACTGGAAGGACTATGTCGGTACCTTCCGCATCGTTTACGTCGCCATGCCGACGCGGCTGATCCTCTCGGACCGTCTGACCCTGAACGAGACGCCCTATTTCCAATACGGCTACGGAAATGGTCCTTACGAGGACGTCTTCTCCGATCAGAATGCGGTCTATCAGGGTGCGGCCGGTCCTTACAGCACCAGCATTCCGAATTATGCCGCCACCGGCGGGTCGGTGATGGCCAATTTCGAGGACAGGCAATATCGCGCCGGCCTGGTCAGCAAGCTCACCTACGCGACGGGTCATAACAGCATCGAATTCGGTGAGTGGTACGACTATTCCGACGAGTCCGATATTCAGTCCTACAGCGCGTTGAGCCTCACCGGCGCCCCGGCCGATATCTGGGCGGACAACTCGGCGCAGAAGCTGGTCGTAACAAATGGACCGTTCACCGGCAAGGAGCTGCTGTCGAATGCGGACCATGTGGTCACCCAGACCAACGAACTATTTCTGGCGGACACGCTAAAGCTTCTTGACGACCGGCTAAGCATCCAGGCCGGTTTCAAATATGCGATGATCGCTCGTCAAGGCACCAATGAGGTGCCAGGTCCGCAATATCAGGCCAACATTAACGATGCCGAACCACTGCCCCGGTTCGGTGTCCGCTACCAGATCAACCCGGAGAACATGGTTTTCCTCAGTGCCAGCACCGATTTCCGTACTGCGTCAGAACAGACCTATTTCAATACCTATTATCAAGGCGCGTTGAGTTACGCGGCGAACACCAAGCTGGCGCCCGAATATGCGATATCGGAAACGATCGGCTATCGCTTTCAGAACCCCCTCCTGATGGCCACTGTTAGCTTCTTCAACTACAATTTCGTCAACCGGCAGATCTCCACGCTCGGTGGCGGCAGCGGCTCGGTCAATCAATCCGTCAATGCCGGCGGCCAGACGTCGCGGGGTGTCGACATCGAGGCCGGCCTAAGTCCCTGGCACCATATCAGTCCCTATGTCTCGGGCGAGTATCTGCACGCGACGATCGACAATAATCTCTTGTCGGGCGGCGACTTGCTGCCGACAGCCGGGAAGACCGCCGTACAAAGCCCGGAGTTCCAGGCAGCGCTTGGGTTGAACTATGATGACGGGACGTTCTTTGGGCAGTTCGATGTCAAGTACGTCGACAGCCAGTACTCGACCTTCATGAACGATGAGAGCATCCCGAGCTATGTGACGACCGATCTGGGGATCGGCTACCGGCTGCCGAAATTCGGCCTGCGCGCCCGTCCCGTGCTAAAGCTGAACTTCATCAACATGGGCAGCGACTATGTTTCCGGCGTTGCCAATCCAACGAGTAACGCCAAGGATACGATCGGCAAATATGGCACCGTGATCTCGGGATCGTCACCGACCTACTACCTCTCCTCGGGTCTGGCGATCCTGTTCACGGCCAAGCAGGCATTCTGAGGCGGCCCGGTGACCAACCCGGCGCCCGCGGTTACGCCGCGCATCGATCCTTCGAGGCTCGATCCTGTGCGTGAGTTCCTTTGCAAGCCGATCGGCCATCATAGCGCCGAACTCGATGCGTTGCTGGACGTGCTGCGCGGCGGCCCGGTTGCCGGCAAATTGTGCCTGATCTGCACCCGACCGCACGGTGAGTGGGTTATCGGAAGGCTGTCGGGGGAGCGCAACATCCCGCCGATCATCGAAGACAACCGTGTGTTCACCTCGATCGACGATGCCGAGCGGGCGATTTTCCGGCTGCGCTGGCAGGCTGAGACCGGGCTGCCGCTGCCGGACGAGGGTTTCTAGGCAATGAAGACGCTGATGGGCTACAGCGACAAACTCAGCGTGCGCGCGGGCGACCCCATCGCCTTCAAGGTTGGGGACAGCCTCCAGAGCCCGTATGCAGCTCAAATCGTGCGGCTGATCAACGGCGACACCAATCCGGCCGGCCCCGGCTACCGGGAGGTCGAGATCGACGGCGCGTCGTGGCAGCTCCAGGGGCGGCACCAGCCGGTTCGGTCCGGTTCTTGCGTCATCATTCCCGGCGCCACCTCGCTGCCGCTCGGTTGCGTCCGGCTGGAGTTGATGATCTGGCCGACTACTCCCGACAAGCCGGACCAGGTGCTGGCCAGCCTGTGGGACCCGCCGCGCCGGCAGGGCATGCAGCTCGTGCTCGACGGCGCGGAGGGCTTGACCCTGCGTCTGGGCGGCCGGAGCGGCCAGGAGACCAGGCTGGCGCTCGGAGCGCCGGTGCTTGCACGCCATTGGTATCGCATCGAGGCCGCCTTCGACCCGGCGACGGGCATGGCGACCCTGCGGCAGACCGCGTTCCGTCCCGAGTTCGCCGTGCAGGACAGCGGCAG
The DNA here is from genome assembly GCA_963693035.2 of uncultured Lichenicoccus sp. GTDB lineage: Bacteria > Pseudomonadota > Alphaproteobacteria > Acetobacterales > Acetobacteraceae > Lichenicoccus. Next base: position 95,837 of record CAXMMQ010000007.1, on the reverse strand, counting down.
CGTGGAGCGCTCGGTCGACATCGCGGCAATGGGTAACCCCGGTGCTCCTCTGGTGCTCGCAGCGCGTCCCGCGGTGCAGACCGGCTTTGACGGCCATTTCAACGGCAAGCTGGAGGCGCCCTGTCTCTGGTCCGGACCGCGGGCCGACAACCTCTTCGGCGCATGGGATTTCTCTGCCGAGATGTCGGGCGCGCAGATCACGGACGTATCCGGCAACGCGCGTCATGGCGCGTCTGGCAATTGCCCACCCGGGCCATGACCGGCCATCGCTGGAGTGGCGAGACCCGCAACTGGCAGCAGGCGCCGACCGAATATGGGGCGATCCACTTCCATGACGACGACATGCAGGATGCCGGCTGGGACACCGACTTCGTCTGGACGGTGCCTTCCGACCTGCCCAGCGGGGTCTATGCCGCGCGCCTGACCAGCGAGGCGGACGAGGACCATATCCCCTTCGTCGTGCGGCCACGCAAGTCGGCGAAAAGCCGCGGCCTTCTCTTCATTGTGCCGACCGCCAGTTATGTCGCCTATGCGAACGAGCACATGGCGCTCGATCTCGATTTCGCCGAGCGCGTGCACGATCATGTGCCGGTCCTCGGTCCGAACGATCTCTACGTCGCCGCGCATCGCGAACTGGGCGGTTCGCTCTACGACCGGCATAGCGACGGCTCGCCAATCTTCTGCAGCTCGCGTCTGCGGCCGATCCTGAACATGCGGCCAAAGCATCAATCCTGGCTCGGGGGTGGCACCGGGTCTGGGCTCTGGCAGTTGAATGCCGACACGCATCTGCTCGCCTGGCTCGAGGCAGAGGGCATCGACTACGACTGCATCAGCGACGAGGATCTCGACACCGAGGGCACGGCGGCCCTCGCCGGCTATGCCTGCGTGATGACCGGCACCCATCCGGAATACTGGTCGACCCGCATGCGCGACGGTCTGGACGACTTCCGTGCCGAGGGCGGCCGGATCATGTACATGGGTGGCAACGGCCTGTACTGGCGAATCGCCTACGATCCGGCCGGAAGCGGCACCATCGAGGTGCGGCGCGGCGAGGCGGGCACCGCCCCTGGGGAGGCTTTCCACGCCTTCTCGGGTGAGCAAGGCGGTCTGTGGCGCCGGATCGGCCGGCCGCCGCAGCTCAGTGTCGGCGTCGGTTTCGTCGGCCAGGGCTTCGACATCTGCAGCCATTTCCGCAGAATGCCCGACAGCGCCAACCCACGCGCGGCCTTCGTCTTCGACGGCGTGCAGGACGAGATCATCGGCGATTTCGGGCTGATCGGCGGGGGGGCCGCGGGTATTGAGATCGACCGGACCGATTTCGCCGAGGGCACGCCAGCGCATGCGCTGATCCTCGCGCGCTCGGAGAACCATACCAGCTCCTACCTGACCTCACTCGACCTGCTGCCGATCAACTGCCTCGGCCGCGAGCGCACCCATCCTATCTATGCCGAGATGGTGTTCTTCGAGACCGAGAGTGGGGGCGCCGTGTTCTCCACGGGCTCGATCGCCTGGGCCGGCAGTCTGTCGCATGCCAAATACCGCAACAACGTCGCGCGAATTTCAAGCAATGTGCTGCGCCGGTTCCTCGATCCCATCCCATTCCGCCTGCAGGAGCGCGCCTGATGGATTTCTCGCATTCACCTGGGCTCGGCCTGCTCGGCTCTGATGCCGCCGCCTTCCTGAAGCAACCGCATCGCAACCTGATCGGCGATCGCTGGCAGGACGCGCGTTCCGGTGCCCAGATGGAGATCGTCGATCCAGCCAGCGGCGCCATCATCGGCGGCCTGGCCGCTTCCGGGCCGGCGGATGTCGATCTCGCTGTGGCCGCCGCCCGCCATGCTCTGGAGCAGGGCCCCTGGGGGCGTATGCCGGGAAGCGACCGCGCGCGCCTCATGAGCCGGCTCGCGGCGAAGATCCAGGATGCCGGCGAACAACTGGCTCAGCTTGAGGCGCTCGATACAGGCCGCCCGATTTTCGAATGCCGTCTCGTCGATATTCCCGGCTCCATCGGCATGCTCGAGTACATGGCCGGCTGGGCAACCAAGATCAATGGCGAGACCATGCAGCTCGGTGCCCCGGGGAGCATCCACGCCTATTCGGTACGCGAGCCGGTCGGCGTGGTCGCGGTGATCGTACCGTGGAACTACCCGCTGGAACTGGCGGTGTGGCGCATCGCGCCGGCACTCGCTGCCGGCTGTACCGTGATCATAAAGCCGGCGGAGCAGACCTCGCTGACGGCGCTACGCCTGGGTGAGCTCGCGCTGGAGGCGGGTTTTCCCCCCGGCGTGATCAACGTCGTCACCGGAGCCGGCGAGGAAGCCGGCGCGGCGCTCGCTTCGCATGCGGATGTCGATGCGATTTCGTTCACCGGCTCGACAGAGGTTGGCAAGCTGATCGTGCAGGCGGCCACCGGTAATCTGAAGCGGGTGTTCCTCGAGCTCGGCGGCAAGTCGCCTTGCATCGTGCTGGCCGATGCCGACCTAGACATCGCCATTCCAGGCGTCGCTGGCGCAATCTTCTTCAGCAGCGGCCAGGTCTGTACTGCGGGCTCCCGCCTGCTGGTGGACGAACAGGTGTTCGACCAGGTGGTCGAGGGGGTCGCATCGTATGCGGCCGGGTTGACGATTGGACACGGGCTCGATCCAGCCACGCGTCTGGGCCCGCTGGTGTCGGCGACGCAGCGCGATCGGGTGATGTCCTATCTCGATGCCGGGCGGCTGGACGGCGCGCGCTACGTGACCGGCGGGCAGCGCTACGGCGAAACCGGCTATTTCGTGCAGCCGACAGTGGTGACCGGAACCACCGCGCAGATGCCGATCTACCGCGAGGAGGTGTTCGGCCCGGTGCTCTGCGCGACCCCGTTCAAGTCGGGCGACGTCGACGCAGCGGTGGCGGCGGCCAACGACACCGTCTACGGCCTGCACGCCAGTATCTGGACGCAGAACCTGAAGGCGGCGCACCAGCTTGCCGCCCGCGTGAAGTCGGGGAATGTCTGCATCAACACGCACAACTTCTTCGACCCGGCCTTCCCGATGGGCGGCTACAAGCAGTCGGGCTGGGGACGGGCTGCCGGCTTCCCGGCGATCGAGCACTATACCGAGCTGAAAGCGATCGCAGCCCGCCTATGACAGTGCGCCCACGCCCACCGATCGCGTCGCGCAAGCTTCGCGCGGCAGCTCCCAACGAGACCGATGTCGAACCCGCGCTAGCGGCTAAGCCGCGCCGCCCTACACCGAGCCCGACGCTCGCCAGTATCGTCCAGCAGCAGATCGCCAGTGACATCTCGCATGGGCGCCTGCTTCCTGGCACTAAACTCGAAGAGGAAGAACTGGCAAGGCGCTACGATGTCTCCCGGACCCCTGTCCGAGAAGCGTTGCGGCAGCTCTCGGTGCTCGGAATCGTCGATACGCGGCAGCGGCAGGGCGTTGTCGTGGCCGAGAAGAGCATCGAGCATTACAACAACCTGCTCGAAGTGGTTGCCGATATGGAGGCGTCCGCAGCACGCTATGCCGCGCTACGCATGACCGATGCCGAGCGGCAGAAGCTGCTCGACCTGCATCAGCAGATGGCAAAGATAGACAGCCCCTCGGCGGCCGTGCAGTTCGACAAGGCCAACTCGATGCTGCACCAGATGATCCATGAAGGCGCGCATAACGACATCCTGGCTAACAGCATCGCGCAGATGCGTATGCGCACCTTGCCCTACACAAGGATGGAGTTCATTCGAGAGCACCGGCGAATGGAGAAATCGCATATGGAGCACGATGCCTTCGTGCACGCGATCCTGCGCCGCGAGCCGGAGGCGGCGTATCATACGATGCGCATCCATGTGATCGGGGCGGCCCAGGTCGCCGAGGATCACAGCACCCGCGCGGAATTCTGAGCGATGAGGAACGTCGGCTTGCGAACATGGCTTCTTCTGGTTCTGGCGCTGGGTTTTGCGGCGGGGAGGGTCCCGGCTTGCGCCGAGACGCGACGCGTGCTGCACGTGTCGCTCTATCCCTACATACCCGAGCCCGAGGCAGCAGCCCTGGCCTTGAAGCAGGGCTTCGAACGTCTGCATCCGGACGTGATCGTCGACATCACCTTCAATGCCAACTACTACGACCCGTCGCCGGCGGCCAAGGGGGTGCTGTTCGAGGATGCGGACATACACGAGGTCGATGTCGTCTTCATGCGCGACTTCCTGGCTCTGCATCGCCTGCAGCCGCCGCAGATCGCCGGACTCGACCCGCAGGAGCCGCTCGCCAGGCAGGCGGCGACCTATGACGGAGTGGTCTGGGGGGTGCCGCAATGGATGTGCACCGATTTCCTGATCTATCGTAGCGATCAGACGGCGCTCGCCGGCAACCACACGCTGGCCGGACTCGCGCGCGCACTCGGCGCCGAGCACGGGTTGCTGCTGGACATGAGCGGCGAGGGGCAGTTGGGCGAGCTCTATCTCTCGACGCTGCTGGCCGGCAGCGACACGGCGCCGAGCGCCCTGCTCGCCAATGGCGCACCGGAGCCGGACGCCGCGGTCGTCGCACGCTTCCGGCAGATCCTGGCGCTCGAGCCGGCGGGTCTCGGCCGCAATGCGGCCTATGGCGACATCGAGAGTTTCTATGCGCGGCAGTTCGCGCGACGCACCGGCAGCGCCTTCGTCGGTTATTCCGAGATGACGCACGAGTTGCTCGACGAGACGGCGAAATCCTGCCGGCAGCAGGATCGATGCGTCACCGCCGACCAGGTCCGCGTCGCCGGGTTTCCCTTCGCGGACGGCAAGCTGCGCCCGACGGTCTGGGTCGATATGTTCGCGATCGACGCCAAGGTGCACGGCCGGACCCTGACGGACGCGCGTGACTTCATTCGCTATGCGGTGTCGTTGCCCGGCTATCGCAGATTGCTGATCCCCAGGCCCGGCGACACGCCGCGGTACCTGCTTCCGGCGACACGCACCGCGTTCGACGATGCGATGCTGCAGCATGCCGCACCGCTCACCCCGCAGTTCCGTGCCATCATGGAGCAAGGGGCGGTGGTGGCGGCGCCTCATCTCAACGCCACACTGCACGCGGCGGCGAGCCGCCTCGATACAGCTCTGCCGAAGGTGCATTGATGGATCGCCGCCGCTTCCTGGCTACCATACCTGTTGCCCTGGCCGCATCCCCGTTGCTCGGCCGCCCCGCCCGCGCCGCCGGGGACAGTCTGTCTGTCCTGCTCGACTGGTTCATCAACCCCGACCAGGCGCCGCTGGTGATCGCCCAGCAGATCGGCGCGTTTGGACGCCAGGGGCTGTCGGTTGATCTCGTGCAGCCGGCCGATCCGACCATGCCGCCGCGGCTGGTCGCCGCCGGACATGGCGACATCGCCATCGGCTACCAGACCGTGCTCTACCGTCAGGTGCTGGGCAACCTGCCGATCCTGCGCATCGGCGCGCTGCAGGACCGGTCGCTGGTATCGCTCTGCGTCCTCAAGAGCGGCGGCATCAAGCAGATTGCCGATTTCAAGGGCAAGCGAATTGCCTATAACGATGTCGGCGGGGACGTTTTCCTGGCCTGCCTCGACGCCATGTTGCGGTCTGCGGGCCTGTCACTCGGCGACGTGACGACAGTTAACGTCGGCACCGCGCTGACCACCGCGCTGCTGACCGGGCGGGTCGATGCGACACCCGTGGTGCGCAATTTCGAGCCCTTCGAGATCGCGCAGCGCGGCGAGACCCCGATCTGCTTTGACTTTGAGAACTATGGCACTCCGCCCAGCGACGGTTTCGTGTTCGAGGTGCAGCGCGACCGGGTCGGCGATCCACGCTTCCCGCGTTTCCTTGCCGCGATCCGGGAGGCCACCGCCTTTATCAGGGCGAAGCCCGGGGACGCCTGGGCGCTGTTCCTGAAGGCCTATCCGGATCTCGACGACAGCCTTAACAAGCAGGCCTGGGACTACACCATTCCCTACTTCGCCGTCGATCCGGCGGCTCTGGACACACACAAATACCAGGTCTTCGCGGATTTCCTGACCGCGCGGAAGGTCATCGGTCAGTCGCCGCCGCTCGCGTCCTACGCCAAGCAGCTTGGCTACCCGCGCACCTGACGTTCACCGCCGAAGGAGACGAGCCATGACCCGCCAGATGAAGCTCGGGCTGTTTGTGCTCAATACCGGGCATCACGCCGCATCCTGGCGCGACCCGTCGACACAACCATCGCCCGCGATGCCGTTCAGCACCGTGCTCGCCCTGGCGCAGACCGCGGAACGCGGCCTGTTCGACGTCGTGTTTCTTGCGGACTCCGCAGCGACGGCGGACAGCTCGTCCACCATCCTCTCGCGCACCGACCGGGCGACCTTCCTCGAACCGGCAACCACCGCCGCAGCCTTGGCGGTCTCGACCAGCAGGATCGGGATCGTGATCACACAGAACACGACCTACGACCAGCCGTATCACGTGGCCAGGCGGATCCTGTCGCTCGATCATCTCTCGGGTGGCCGGATCGGCTGCAACCTGGTGACCGGCGTCAGCGAAAGCGAAGCGCGTAATTTCGGCCATGACGGCATGCCGGCCCATGCGACGCGCTACGCGCGCGCTTCGGAGTTCGCCGACGTGGTGAAAGGGTTGTGGGACAGCTGGGATGCCGACGCCTTCCCGATGGACCGGGCCTCGGGCGTCTATGTCGATACATCGAAGATGCGCTACCTGGACCATAAGGGGGAGTATTTCCAGGTGCGCGGTCCGCTCAACGTCGCCCGGTCGCCGCAGGGCATGCCCGTCATGGTGCAGGCGGGCGGTTCGGTGCCGGGCCGCGATCTCGCCGCGCGTACTGCGGACATGGTGTATTCGGTGCAGGGAAAGCTCGCCTCGGCGCAGGATTTCTACAGCGACCTAAAAGGCCGCATGCCGCGATACGGGCGCGCGCCGGAGGCGCTCAAGATCATGCCGGGATTGTTGGCCGTCACCGCCCCGAGCCGCGCCGAGGCGGAGGACAAATATGCAAAGCTGCAGGAGCGGGTCGATACCGAGCTGGGACTTGCCTTCCTGCAAGGCCTTCTCGGACCCGATATCGATCTACAACGCTATCCGCTCGATGAGAAACTTCCCGACGACCTAACAACCAATTTCGGCACGTCGCAGCTTGCGCTGCTGCAGGAGGCGACGCGGACCAGCGACATGACCTTGCGCCAATTGATGCGCTTCGCGTCTGGCGCGCGCGGCCATCTGTTCCTGTGTGGCTCGCCTGCCGACATCGCCGACGGCATGGAAGAGCGCTTCGCAGGGGGCGCCGCGGACGGGTTCAACCTGATGCCGGCGACGAACCCTGGCGGGGTCGATGACTTCGTTACGTTGGTCGTGCCGGAATTGCAACGACGTGGGCTGATGCGGAGCGCCTATACCGGCAGCACGCTGCGGGCGCATCTGGGTCTTGCCTGAACCGGAGAGGCCAACCGGAGGGCAGCGGGCGAGGAGGTGTGTCCCCAGCCTGTTGCCGCCCCGATCAGGCCACGAGTTGAACCGCGAACTGGTCGACCGGCAGCGGTTTGGGGATAATCCCCTGGGTCACGCAGAAATCCTGGAAGGTGCGGTAGCGCGCCTCGTCCAGCTGCCCCGGATCACGGGCCAGGAGCGGCATCGTCGCCTGCCAGGAGGCCTTTGTGTAGGGCGTGTCGAGCTCGCTATGCGCGTCGGCAAACGCCCGGAACAGGCCGTCGGGATCTTTCTGCAGCGCCGCGACACCATCCCGCAGAGCGGCGATGAAACGGCTCAACCGCGCATCTCCGAGACGTGCGCGCTGCACTATCAGGATCAACTCGTCGTACATCGGCACGCCGTGTTCTTCGGGCAGGAATACGGCCGGATCGCGGCCCATCTGCCTGAGCTGGATCAACTCGGCGTTGCGATAGGCGCCGGTGGCGGCGTCAAGCCGCCGGGACAACAGGGCTGCGACCATGTCGTAATTCACCTTCACCGCGGTGAAGCCATCGCGTTTCAAGCCTGCCGAGCCGAGCATGACGTCGAGCACCGCTTCTTCCACGCCGGCAACCGAGTAGCCGATGGTCTTGCCCCTGAGGTCGGCGAGGGTCTTGATCCCACCCAGCGCGATGATGGTGTTGAGCGGCCGGTCGATCAGGCTCGCGATGCGCGCCAACGGCAGGCCGGCGCTCACGATCATGTTGATTTCCGCGCCATAGCCGACCGCCAGATCGACCTGGCCTGCCGCCACCAGCCGGCTGGGCGAGTCCGGATCCGAAGGCGAGACGATCTTCACCTTCAGGCCGGCTCGGGCAAAGGCGCCGGTGTGCTGTGCCGCGAACAAGCCGGCATGGTTGGGGTTCAACAACCAGTCCAACATGACCGTCATCGGCTCCAGCGTTTGTCCGAAAGTCGGCCGCGCGAAGGCCGCAACTCCGGCGATCGCCGTGGCGCCATGCAGGAAAGTCCGACGAGGAAGCATAGGGTCGATCTCCATTAAGGCGCCTGGCACAACCGTGTATACAAAATATCCATCGGGCACCATGGCTCCCGACTGCGACGCAAGCTGCATGCCGCGCGCGATGCCGCCGGCTGCCCCTCTTCACCGAACGCAATCTGACGCCATAAGAGGCATATTTGCCCGCTAGATGGCGCGTCTTCAGTCATAATCGCGATCTTTCCGAGTCGTGACTGCGGAACCCGATCCATTCGGCGCGATCGCACTTGCATCGGTGCGGCGCAATGGTGTTGTATACACACGCTCAGTGGGAACAACGGCATGGCTTCGTTCTCTTGACCACAACACATCCACCCGGTCAGCGTCAGGGCGTCATGCCGGACCTGCCGGTCTCGACCGCTCCAGTCACGCGGGCGCAGCCCGTTGCCGCGCACGGGGCACATGCCCCGCCAGGGCTGCAAATACGCGACCTCGCCTTGCGCTACGATCGACGCACCATCTTCGAGGGCCTCGATCTAGACATCAAGGGTGGCGAGTTCGTGGTGCTGCTCGGCACCAGCGGCGTCGGTAAATCCAGCCTGGTCAAAATCATCGCCGGCCTAGCGAGGCCGAGCGAAGGAAGCGTTACCGCGAGCGACGGGCAGCCGCTGCAGCATCGTATCGCCTACATGGGGCAGCAGGACCTGCTCTATCCCTGGCTCAACGTGATCGGCAACGTGATGCTTGGCTCGCGCCTGCGTCGTGAGAAGGGCGATCGCCAGCGCGCCCTCGGCCTGCTGGCGCGGGTCGGTCTCGCCGACCGTGCCCAGGCGCTGCCGTCGCAACTGTCAGGCGGCATGCGCCAGCGCGCCGCGATCGCCCGCACCCTCTACGAGGATCGGCCGATCGTGCTGATGGACGAGCCCTTCTCGGCGCTCGACACCTTCACCCGCGCGCGGGTCCAGGATCTCGCCGCGGAACTGCTGCAGGGCCGCACCGCGCTGCTGATCACCCACGACCCGCTGGAGGCATGCCGCCTCGGCCATCATCTGGTGGTGCTGTCGGGCCACCCGGCCCGGCTCGGGCCGCCTATATCAATCCATGGCCCCACGCCCCGCGCGCCGGATGACGAGGAGCTGCTGCATACACAGGGTCACCTGATGCGCGTGCTGACGGAGCTGGAACCAAAATGAACCCGCGCCTTTCTGCCGTCACCCGCCCGCTGCTTACCCTGTTTGGCCTGGTCGCCGTCTGGTTCGTGGTGTCCAAAGTCAGCGGCACCCCGGCCTATCTGCTGCCCGACCCGCAGTCGGTGGCGCAGGCCCTGTGGAGCCAGCGCCACCTGCTGCTCTGGAGCGCCGGCACCACCTTCACCGAAACCGTGCTCGGGCTGCTGCTCGGGACCATACTCGGCTCGCTGGTCGCTCTCGGCATGGTGTTCTCGCCGATGCTGCAACGCTGGTTGATGCCGTTGCTGCTGCTGAGCCAGGCGATCCCGGTCTTCGCCCTGGCGCCGCTGCTGGTGTTGTGGTTCGGCTTCGGCATGGCGTCGAAGGTGGTGATGGCGATCCTGGTGATCTTCTTTCCCATCACTGCGGCGTTCTCGGATGGCTTGCGACGCACCGAGATCGGCTGGCTCGATCTGGCCCGCACGATGAACGCCTCGCCGGCCGCGATGCTGCGCCATGTCCGGCTGCCGGCGGCGCTGCCCGCGTTCGGATCGGGACTGCGTGTCGCCACCGCGATCGCGCCGATTGGCGCAGTGGTGGGCGAATGGGTCGGTGCCTCGGCCGGGCTCGGCTATGTCATGCTGAACGCCAACGCGCGCATCCAGACCGACGTGATGTTCGCCGCCCTGCTGGTGCTGGCTATGATGGCGATCTTGCTCTGGGTCGCGGTCGACCGGATCCTGAAGCGCGTTTTGTACTGGGCGCCCGATACTACCGCCGCCGCATGACCATGTGGGCGCCCCTCGCTCTGATGCTGGCGCTGGTCCTACCGGTCGCAGCACAGGGCGCCGACCGGCTCACCCTGATGCTGGACTGGCTGCCCAATCCGGACGAGGCGCCGGTCTTCGTGGCCAGACACGAGGGCTTCTTTGCGCGGCACGGCCTCGATGTCGATATCGTGGCGCCGAGCGATGCCACCACGCCGCCGATGATGGCGGCGACCGGGCATGTGGACGTGGCGATCAGCTACCAGCCGCAGCTCTATCTGCTGGCGGCGAAGGGCGTGCCGCTGATGCGTTTCGCGACGCTGGTCGACACCCCGCTCGACTCCATCCTGGTCCCGAGCCCTGGCCCGATCCGGTCGCTCGCGGATCTTAAGGGCCGTACCCTTGGCTACGCCGTTGCCGGCGTGGAAGAGGCACTGGCGCATGCGATGCTCGCCGATGCCGGGCTGCGTGATGGCGATACCAGGCTGGTCAACGTCAACTTCCAGATCGTTACCGCGCTGCTCAGCCACCGCGTCGACGCCACGATCAGTGCCTATCGCAATAAGGAGATCCTCGAGCTGCGGGCGCATGGCGCGGACGGAATTGCCTTCTATCCCGAGGAACATGGCGTTCCGGCCTATGACGAGCTGATCTACGTCACCGCGAGGGACGCGGTGCGCGACCCCCGACTGCCGCGTTTCGTCGCCGCCCTGCACGAAAGCGTGGCCTGGCTGCTCGATCATCCCGAGCAGGGCTGGACCGATTTCATCGCCGACTACCCGGCTCAGAATAGCGAGGTGGTGCGCAAGGAGTGGTTCGCCAGCTTGTGCCGCTTCGCCAAGTCGCCCGGCCTGCTGGACCGTACGCGCTATATGCGTTTTGCTTCGTTCATGAAGCAGCAGGGGTTGATCTCCACCGTCCCGGCCGTCGACGCGATCGCGGTGCAGACGGATGACGCGCAGTGACCGGAGCCGCCTGGGTCGATCTCGACGCTAGCCTGCGCGACGTGCCGGTCGCGCACCGGATGCGACGCGGCGAGCGTCCGGTGCTGATGGTGCACGGCATCGGACCCGGCACCACCGGGCTGGTCAACTTCGCACCGTTGATCGCGAGGCTCCCGGCCGATCTAGCCGTGCACGTCATCGACCTGGCCGGTTTCGGCGCGTCGGGGCGCCTGCCGATACTACCGTTCTTCGACGTCGGGTTCTGGCTCGACCAGATCGAGGGCGCAATCGCGCAGATCCTGGATCTGCACGGCACTCCCCCTCTGCTGATCGGCAATTCCGTCGGAGGCGCACTGGCACTCAAGATCGCCGCGCGCCGCAACGATCTGCCAGGCATTGTCGCGATTGGCGCGCCGGCCGCCGCTGTCGCCACCGAGGCGTTGCGCGCATTCTGGACGGCACCCGGTTCAGAAGCCGCTCTTGCCGATACGATGCGACCGATGACCGGCGCCGCCCAGCCACCCGATCCGCAGGTGGTACGTGACCGGCTGGCACCGTTCCTGTCCGGCGATTATGGCTGGTATTTCGAGACCATGCTGGCTGATCCGGCCTCCTGCCTCGACGCCGCGATGCTGTCCGCGTCGGAAATAGAGCGGATCGTCAGCCCGATCACCTTGCTGCACGGCGATCTGGATCGCGCCTGCCCGATCGCGGCCACTCTGGCGCTTCGCGCGAGGCTGAGGCAGGCGGACCTCACCATCTTCGGCGGCAACGGCCACAACCTGACGGCGGAGCGGCCGGCTGATATTGCCGCGCAGATCGAAATCCTCCTCAAAAAGGTTGAGTGCCCATGAAGAAAATCATGTTCTGCGGCCGGCTGTTCGTCGGCACGGAGGAGACCGCGCGCCAGGATCAGGCGCTGGTGATAGAGAACGGACGGATCACGCACGTGCTGCCCCGGGCGGCGATGCCTGCACCAGCGCCAGGCGATACGGTGATCGATCACTCTTCCCGCTTCGTGATGCCGGGGCTGTCGGACCTGCACACGCATCTGTCCTACGGCAATGCTCGCTCCGAGGAGGAAGTCGATCTCTACCCGTGTGTCGAGTATCGGGCGATCCGGGCCCTTGCCGGCGCGCAGCGCATGCTTGCGGCAGGCTATACCGCCCTGCTTGACCCGGCCAGCTCCGGCCTGGTCGGGACCGCGCTGCGCGACGCGCTGTATGTCCGCATGTTTCCCGGTCCGCGGGTCACGGCGGCGGGACCGGCCATCACCTCTCGCCAGGGGCTATACGACTATTACCCGAGCTGGATCGGCTGCCCGCCCTGCAGCACCGGGCGCCTGGTGCGCTCCCTGCCCGAGGCGATCGAGGCGATCCGCGAGCAGACCAAGAATACCGTCGATATCATCAAGCTCGCGATGGACGGAATCCAGGGCGGCAATTCCGGCGGTCTGTATGCCGCCTTCACCCAGGAGGAGACGACGGCGATGGTGCGCGAGGCGCATCGCCTCGGACGGAAGGTTGCGGTGCATGTGCGCGGTGCCGAGGGCGCGCTCTATGCCGCACGGGCCGGTGTCGACATCCTCTATCACGCCTCGCGGATCAGCGAGGAAGGTATCCGCGCCGCTGTCGGCGAAGGCTGCGCGATCTGCCCGTCGCTGATGCTGCTGGTCAACAACATCGAATATGCGCAACCCGACGATCCGTCCTACGACTGGTGGCCCAATATCCAGCGGCGCGAGCTCGCGGATGCCTCGGTGTCGCTGAGAGGCGCCTACGAAGCGGGGATCCCGTTCCTGTCCGGCTCGGAAACCGGCTTTGCTGTCACCCCTTATGGCGAGTTCTGCGCGCGCGAATTGTCGGTGATGATGCGCTACCTGGATATCGGCGCCTCCGAGGTGCTGCAGATGGCGACACATCGCAATCGCAGCATGCTGCGCGGCGGCCGCGAGTATGACGGCCTGGCAGCCGGCAAGCGTGCCGACTTCCTGGTGTTCGACGGCAACCCGCTCGATGACATCACGCAGCTCGAGGAGCGCGCACGCTTCCTCGAGATCTGGATGGACGGACAGAAGATCGTGCTGCCGGAGATGCCGGCGGAGATCCCAAGACATCCGTCGGAGAGTTCGCAAGGCATGTGGAACCGTGTTTACACGCGGGCCGCCATCCTACAACGCAAGGCAGAAGACACCGCCCTCCCGCCCGGGACGCTGGTGCAGCACCTGCCGGAGGAGTTCGTATGAGTGCCACAATCGAGGGAGCCGCCGGCGCGCAGTATGTGTTCCCGGCCGCCGATTGCAGCCGCATTCCGTACGGCATGTATCGTGACGCCGACATCTATGCGCTGGAACAGCGGCGCATCTTCCGCGGCCCGGTCTGGAACTACCTGGCTCTCGAGGCCGAGATGCCGAACCCGGGCGATTTCCGCGTCGTCGCGGTCGGCGATACGCCGGTCATCGTCAACCGGGCCAAGGACGGCAGCATCCACGCGATGGTCAATCGCTGTGCGCATCGCGGCTCCATCGTCCAGCGTAACCTGCACGGCAACACCAAGGTCCATACCTGCTGCTATCACCAGTGGAGCTTCGACCTTACCGGCAAGCTGGTCGGCGTGCCGTTCCAGAAGGGCGTCAACGGCAAGGGTGGCCTGCCGCCGGATTTCGACAAGAGCTGCCATGCGCTGGAACGGCTCAGGATAGAATCCCTGAAGGGGGTGATCTTCGGCACCTTCTCTGACCAGGCGCCGCCGCTCGAAGAGTTCCTGGGCCCGGTGTTCACGCACCAGGTCAGGCGGCTGTTCCATAAGCCGGTGCGGGTGCTCGGCTACCAGCGCCAGCGGGTGTTCGGCAATTGGAAGCTCTACACCGACAACCTCCGCGATCCCAATCACGGTGGCCTGTTGCACATGTTCCAGATCACCTTCGGCATCGCCCGCCTCAGCGGTATCGGCGGTGCCAGGATGGACGAAGAGGGCAAGCACAACCTGTCCTGGGCTGCACAGGGCGGCCGCGCCTCGGACGAGGCGGCAAAGCCCGATGCGGGTTATGGCGATACCGGCCGCGGCGACATGAACATCAAGCTGCGCGATCCTTCGCTGCTCCGCTATCACCAGGAGTTCCCGGACGAGCTGACGCTGGCGATCTCGTCGATCTTTCCGGGTGCAGCCTTCCAGCAGATCGGCAATACCCTGGCGGTGAGGCAGATCCGCACCCGGTCGGCGGACGAGTTCGACATCGTGTCGACCTTCTTCGGCTACGAGGACGATGACGCGTTCATGGCCCGGCATCGTCTGCGCAAGGCCAATCTGGCGGGCCCGGCCGGGCTGGTTTCTATGGAGGATGGCGAGGCGGTCGAGCTGGTGCACCGCGCGATCGTGCGCGACGCGGACAAGCATTCGGTGGTCGAGTTCGGTGGCAAGGGCCCGATCCGCGAACAGGAGAACCTGATCAGCGACGTGCCGATGCGCGGGTTCTGGATGCACTACTGCCGCCTGATGGGCATCACCCCCGGCACGGCGCTGCCGGAGGCTGCGGAATGAGCGAGACCATGGCCAAGGACACGCTACGACTGGCGGCCTATGATCTGCTGGAAACCTATGGCCGCCTGCTCGACGAGGACAAGCTCGAGGAGTGGGTCGATTTGTTCGTAGAGGACAGCCTGTACGAGATCGTCAGCCGGGAGAACCGCGTGCAGAACCTGCCGTTGTCGCTGATGCTGTGTGACAGCAAGGACATGCTACGCGACCGGATCATGTCGCTTCGTGAAGCCAATATCTACAACCTGCATGCTGACTGCCACGTGATCGGCCTGATCCGCGTCGAGGCGGGCGAGACCGTCACCGCAACCGCGCCGTACGCGCTGTTCCAGTCGACTCCGGAGGGGGACAGCCGCCTGTTCAGCGTCGGACGCTACTACCTGGAACTGACGCACGAGGACGGCACGCTGCGGATCAAGCGTCAAAGCGTGGTGGTCGATACCGGCGCCATTCCGACCCTGCTGGCAACACCCATCTGATGCCATTCGATCCGGGGCGGCTTGTGCGGGAGTTGCAGGTTCCCGGTCTGCCCCCGCCGGTCAGCCACTATGCCGATGCTACGGTGCTCGGAGACCAGATTTTCGTCTCCGGCCTGCTCGCCCTTGGCACCGACGGGATGGTGATCGGTGCGGACGATGCCGGTGCGCAGGCCGGGCACATCTTCGCCACGCTGAAGACGATCCTCGCAGGTGTTGGCGGCGATCTCGGCGACGTCGCCAAGCTTACCCTCTACCTCACCGATCTCGGCGATCGCGCGGCGGTCAATGCGGCGCGCGTGCGCGCCTTCGGGGATTATCGTCCGGCCAGCACGCTGATCCAGGTCGCGGGTTTGATTGGCCTTGGAACACGTGTGGAGATCGAGGCGATCGCTGGCCTCCGACCCGCCGAAAGCTGAGAGTCACACAACATGCAGACGATCAATTATCCGCTGCAGGTCGGCGCCGGTACTACACGGATCATCGAGGCGGGTACGGGTCCGGTCGTGCTGCTGGTGCACGGTCTCGGCGCCCGCTGCGACCGCTGGCGCTCGACGGTGGAGCGACTCGCCGCATGCGGTTACCGGGCGATCACCTATGACCTGCCCGGGCATGGTTTCGCCTCGAAGGAGGCTGACGGCCCGGCGACCGTTCCTGCCCTCGCATCGCATCTGCTGGCGCTCATGGACCGGCTCGGCATCACGCAGGCGGTACTGGTCGGCACCTCGCTCGGCGCGCATATCGTGTCGCACGCGGCGTTGCAGGCACCCGACCGGGTGAGGGGGCTCGGGCTTGTCGGCGCGCTTGGCATCGTTCCGATCGACCAGAATGTCGCCGAGACCATCGCCCGCAATGTGCGTGCCGATCAGCGCGAACAGTTCGCCGGCAAGCTCGGTTTCGTGCTGCTCGACCCGGCGCTCGTCACCGACGCCTTCATCGAGGAGGAATGGCGGGTCAACACCGCGCCGGGCGCGATCGAGGCCTTCACCCGGCTTGGCGCCTACCTCACCGACGGCATCGCGAACGATTATGTGGCCTCCGAGCTGAGCCCTGTGGTTCCGGTCGACCGGATGCTGCTGATCTGGGGTGCACAGGACAAGGCGGTGCCGCTGTCGGTCGCGCACGCCTGCAGGGACGCGCTGCACGGGCCGGAGCTTGCCATCATCGAGGGCTCCAACCACTGCCCGTATCTCGAACAACCGGAAGCGTTCGACGCTGCGCTGGTCCCCTTCCTCTCGCATTGCCAGGCTTGACGCCATGACCTTCGATTTCCAACAGGTGATGCCCTATCTGGCCAACACGCTCTACGGCAACCTGCGCCGCGACGCCGGCCCGGACTGGGACGCCTACGTCGAGCACCCGTTCGTCAAAGCGCTGGCGGATGGCAGCCTGCCGAAGGAGGAATTTCTCGCCTGGATGGTGCAGGACTACCTCTATCTGATTCACTACACCCGCGCCTACGCGCTGCTCATCTTCAAGAGTGTCACCACCGGGCAGATGCGCAGCGCGTCCGAGATCGTGCACGGCCTGCTGACCGGCGAGATGTCGTTGCACCGGCGGCAACTCCACGAAGCCGGAATCGGCGACTACGAGATCGCGGCGACGCCCGAGACGCTGGAGACGCTGGCTTATAGCCGCTACATCCTCGACCGCGGGCAGACCGGCGACATGCTTGACCTCACCGTGACGCTATCCGCCTGCTTGGCCGGCTACGGGGAGATCGGGCTGCGTTTGCTGCAGGATCCGACCACGCGTCTCGAGGGAAATCCCTACCGGGACTGGATCGAGACCTATGGCGGCCAAGTCTATCACGACCTGGTCAAGGAGGGGCTAGCGCGGTTGGAGACGCTGTCTGAATCCCACGGCGGCGCTGCCCGGTATCCCATGCTGCTGAAGGAGTTCCGGGAGGCGGTGCGCCTGGAGGCTGCATTCTGGAATGCGGGCCGTTCAGCTCTGGCTGCAAATCCGGAGCGGGCAGGCATCGGAAACGGGGTCTGTGGGACGCCATGACGGGCCCCTTAATCGCCGGTCCGGCTGTGCCGGGGCGACTGGTCGATGCCGACTGGCTGGCGGTCCGGCTCGACAAGCCGGGCCTCGTCGTTCTCGACGCCACGGTCCCCTACGGGCTGTCCGGCCCCGACGGCGCCCTCGGCCTGGAGCGCTGGAGGGAGGGCCATATTCCGGGAGCGCGCTACGCCGAGCTCGCCGGCGCACTCTCCGACCCGGCTGCGCCGTTCGCCTTCGCCTTCCCGCCGGTCGAAGACCTGCGACAAGCGCTGGAGGCACTCGGTGTCGGCGACGGCACAGCCGTGTTGATCTACGACGATTTCCTGAACATGTGGGCGACGCGCATCTGGTGGATGCTGCGTGCCATCGGGTTCGACAACGCCGCCGTGCTCGATGGTGGATGGTCCGCATGGAAAGCCGGAGGCCACCCGGTGCAAAGCGGACCGCTCGATCCGGCGACGCGTGGCCGGCTTTCGCCGGCGGACCTCCGTCCATCCTTCACCGGACGCGACGCAGTGCTTGCCCATGTCGCCGGCCAGCCGTCCGATGAAGCCCTGGTATGCGCCCTGCCGACCGAGTACTTCACCGGCGCGGTCCCGGTCGGCGGTCGCGGCGGGCACATCCCCGGTAGCCTGAACATCCCGGCCTCGACAATGCTCGACGACCAGGGGCGCTTTCTGCCGGAGTCCTTGCTGCGCGACCGTCTCGCCGTCCTCGCCGGAAAATCCCAAGTCATTCTCTATTGCGGCGGCGGCATTTCGGCCACGATCCTCGCCTTCGCGCTCGGCCTGATCGGCCGTGACGATCCTCTGGTCTATGACGGTTCGCTCGAGGACTGGAACGCCGACCCGGATCGCCCGTTGGTTGCTCTGGCCCTTGCGGCACAACCTGGAGCAGCGAAGGCCCCGGCGCGGGTCATGCACTTCAACGGCTTCAAGCAATCGACAGTCGGCCACGCTGCGATCGGATTGTGGCGCCACCCCGACTGCCAGGCGCATCGCTACCGCACGATCGAGTATTGGCTGGAAACCGCCCGTACGCTGGAGGCCGGCGGATTTGACAGCCTGTTCGTTGCGGATGCCCTGGGTGTGCTCGACGTGGCCGGCGGCCGCATCGACGCAACCCTGCGCCATGGGGTGCAGACGCCCTCGACGGATCCGTTGTTGGTCGTCTCAGCGATGGCGGCGGTGACCCACCATCTTGGCTTCGCCATCACGGTCTCCTCGACCTACGAGCAGCCGTATAGTTTCGCACGCAAGATGACGACACTCGATCACCTGACTGGAGGCCGGATCGGCTGGAACATCGTGACGTCGGCGCTCGAGAGCGCGGCCCGCAGCCTCGGGCTGGACTGCCAGGTCCCGCACGACGAGCGATATGCGATAGCCAATGAGTTCCTCGACGTGACCTACAAGGCCTGGGAGGCCAGCTGGGAAGATGACGCCGTCGTGCTCGACCGGCTCGGCGGTGTCTTCGCGGACCCGGCCAAGGTCCATCCGATCGCCCATAAGGGGCGCTATTTCAGTGTCCCGGACGCCTTCCTGTGCGAGCCGTCGCCGCAGCGCACGCCGGTGCTGTTCCAGGCCGGGCTCTCGGAGGTCGGGCGCGACTTCGCAGCGCGCCATGCCGAGGGCGTGTTCGTCGCCACCCATCGACCGGAGATTGCCAGAGCGATCGGTGACGATATCCGGAGCCGCGCCGTCCGCTTTGGTCGGGACCCGGCCGGTCTGAAGATCTTCGCAATGATGACGGTCGTCACCGACGCAACCGACGCTTTGGCCCGGGCCAAGTATGCGGACTACGCCCGCTACATCAGCCCCGAGGGCCACCTCGCGCGGCTGTCGGCGATCCTGCAACTCGATCTGACCGCGCTCGATCTGGATGAGCCGCTTGAACATGTGGATATCGAAGGCATCCGAGGCGTGCTGGACATGTATACGCGGCTCGACCCCGGCACGCGCTGGACCCCCCGCGCGATCGCCGAGTTCCTCGGTGTCGGCGGCGGAGGTGCGATGATCATCGGCGGTCCAGCCACCGCGGCCGACGAACTCGAGCGCTGGTTCGAGGAGGGCGGCCTCGACGGCTTCAACCTGACCGATCCGATGCCATTGCAGACCTATCCCGAGTTCAACCGCTTCGTGCTGCCCGAACTGCGGCGCCGCGGTCGGGTGCGCCGGACCTACGACGGCACGACGTTGCGCGAGAACCTTTATGGCGCCGGCCGGAAGCGTTTGCCGCCCGACCATCCCGGCAGCAACTATCGCCACCCTTCGGTGACCAACGACAGGCCATGAAGACGAAGCATCCGCCGTGTTGCGTTTCCTGACGGCGGCCAGTGCATTGCTGGGGCTGGCGAGCGTGCTGACCTGCCTCGGCGGGTGCGTCGGCCGGGTTGTTCTTGACGCCACGCTCGTCGCCAACCTTCCGCCTCATGCCGAGGGCCTGTGACTACACTTTCGTTCATCGCCAATATTGCCCGACCGAGGGTGGCCCCATGACTTCCGAACCCCGGCGATTGCGTCTCAATGCCGTCATGTTCGGCCTCGGCAACCACGAGGCGGCCAGGCGGATGCGGGAAAGCGATCCGCTACACAGCACCGTGTCCATCTGCCCGCGGCGACGCTGGCAGCCGATCCGGATGTCAAAGGCGGCCGGCGCGTCGTGTTCGTGTCGAGCGACGACGAGGCGGCGACGGCGCCGGTGGCGGCCCTCGTCGAGCAGCTCGGCTTCGCTCCGGTGCAACTCGGCAGGCTCGCCGAGGGGTGCGCGCTGGTCCAGGCGCGCGGGAATGACTGGCGCCGCTGATCTTCCAGGATCTCGTCAGGTTCGGGGGCTAATCTGAGCCGGACCGGGGGCGCAGGTCCGAGGTATCCGGCGAACAACCGAAAGCCAGCCAGCATGAAAATCGACCTCACCGGCCGCAAGGCCGTCGTCACCGGCTCCACCGCCGGGATCGGTCGCGCCACCGCGGAGGGACTGGCCGGCGCCGGTGCAGCGGTCGTGGTGAGCGGGCGCACCGCCGCCCGGGTGGACGAGGCGGTGCGGCAGATGCAGGAGGCGTTTCCGGGCAGCGAGATCTCCGGCATCGCCGCCGACCTCGCGACGGCGGAGGGCGCAAGTTCGCACTTCGCGCGGGCGCTGGATGCCGACATCCTCGTCAACAACCTGGGCACGGCCTTCCTGCGCAACTTTGCCGACATCGCCGACGACGACTGGCTCAGCCTGTTTCAGCTCAATGTCATGAGCGGCGTGCGCATGACACGCCACTACCTGCCGGGGATGGTGAGCCGGGGCTGGGGCCGGGTGGTGTTCGTCAGCAGCGAGTCTGCGGTGAACATCCCCAGGGAGATGATCGATTACGGCATGACCAAGGCGGCACAGCTCGCGATCTCGCGCGGCGTGGCGGAGTCGGTGGCCGGTACGGGTGTGACCGTCAATGCCGTGCTCCCGGGTCCGACCCGGTCCGAGATCCTGGGCAACTGGATGGCGAAGCAGGCCGAGGAGCAGGGCATCACGCAGGAGGAGGCCGAACTGGCGTTCCTGGCATCAGCCCGTCCGACGAGCCTGATCGGACGTTTCGCGACCATCACCGAGGTCGCCAACATGATCGTGTACGTCTGCTCCGAACAGGCTTCGGCAACCACCGGGGCCGCGTTGCGGGTCGATGGCGGCGTGGTCCGCTTCCTCGCCTGAGACTGCCGTCCGCAAGCCGACGACAATGGGAGAACAGATGATGGAACCCGGCAGGGCGCGAATGGCGATTGCGATGCTCGGGGGACTGGCCATCCGCGATGTGGCGCTTGCCATCAGTCATGTCGATCCAGGCAGATATCTGGAGCACGAATCCGCCTCGATAAATAGTATCGATGGCCTGCGGCACTTGATCGCCCGGCTGCCGCGCGAGGGCGACCGGCTGGAGGTAGCCAGGGTGGTCGAGGATGGAGATTTCGTCGTGCTGCATGGGCAGCGGAGGATGAGCGCGGGGAGAGGGGTCCCGGCGAGCGGGGACCTGGGGCGTGTGTTCCTCGACGTGTTCCGGTTCGCGGGCGAGCTCATCGTCGAGCACTGGAGCTTCTGCTCGGCCGCCGCGCCTGCGAACCAAAGCGGGCACCACGCAGATCGACGGACCGACCAAGCCCGCGGGTGGCGAGGCGACCGCGAAGAGCAAGGCGGTGGTGCGGGAGTACTATCCCAATGCTCCACCAGCTTGCCGCGCTCGACGCGATACAGTTCGATATAGGCGCACGGGCCGCCCACGTGTGTTCCCCTGGCGGCCAGGAAGACGAGATCGCCCTGCCCCTGAGCACCGTCATTCCGATGCCCGGCCGTGGCCGCACTGTCCGGACCTCGATGTCCGAGCAGGTCTATCGCCAGTTGCCCGACGCCCTGATGAGCGGGCGGTTCGCGCCTGGCCAGAAGCTGACCATACGCGCCTCGCCGAGGCCCTCGGCTCCAGTCCGATGCCGATACGCGAGGCGCTCCAGCGCCTGCAGGCGGAAGGCGCGTTCCACATGAGCGATCCCGCCCGCATCCGGGTGGCGACGCTGTCGGTCGGGCAACTGCGCGAGGTCCGCGATGCGCGGGTGGCGCTGGAGGGCCTGCTCGCCGAGCGACGCCCTCGAAGCCGGCGACGGCCCCGCCGCGCGTGCCGCCGTCACCGACGACATCATGCAGGCCGCCGACAGCCTCGCGCGGCGGCTGGCACGGCGCGCCGGGACCGTCGCCACGTCGGGAACCAGGAAGAAGGGCAGTTCCACATGAGCATTCTCGCCCGCCTGGTGTGCGATCCGGATCTCCTCGTGCTGATCCCGGACGGCCCCGTTGGGATCGGCGCGGCACTCGCGTCGGCCTATGTCGAGGCCGGCACCAGGGTGCATGTCTGCGAGGTCAGCGAGGATGCGCCGGCCGCGTTTCGCGAGCGCCATCCGGGCCAGCTCACGACACGCCCCGACGTGGCGCAGATCGACGAGGCGTCAGTGTCACTGGCGGCGCGATCGCCATCAGGCATGCGACCGGCGCGTCGGGGGCGAGGGTGCTGGTGACGCTGCTGCATGAGATGCGTCGCCGGGATGCGAAGCGCGCCCTCGCGACGCTGTGCATCGGCGGCGGCCCGGGAAATGCTAAAACAGTGGCGCGATAGGAAGCGGCGGTGAAGAAGATCTACCCGGATGCCGCCGCCGCGCTGGACGGCCTGCTGCGCGACGGCATGCTGATCGCGGCCGGCGGGTTCGGGCTGTGCGGCGTCCCGGAGCGGCTGATCGACGCCATCGAGCAGGCCGGCACCAGGGACCTGCGCATCGCCTCGAACAATGCCGGCATCGACGGCGCGGGCCTCGGCAAGCTGCTGCGGTCGCGCCAGGTCGCGCGCATGATCAGCTCCTATGTCGGCGAGAACAAGGAATTCTCCCGGCAGTATCTCGCCGGCGAGCTGGAGGTCGAGTTCTGCCCGCAGGGCACGCTGGCCGAGCGCATGCGCGCCGGAGGCTCCGGCATCCCCGGCTTCTACACACGCACCGGCGTCGGCACGCTGGTCGCCGAGGGCAAGGAGCACAAGCAGTTCGGCGAGGACACCTACATCCTCGAGCACGGCATCTTCGCCGACCTCGCCATCGTCAAGGCGTGGAAGGCGGATAGCACCGGCAACCTGGTGTTCCGCAAGACCGCTCGCAACTTCAACGTGCCTGCCGCCATGTGCGGCCGCATCACCGTCGCCGAGGTCGAGGAGATCGTGCCGGCCGGCAGCCTCGATCCGGATGCGATCCATCTTCCGGGGATCTTCGTGCAGCGCGTCATCGATGGATCGCCGTACGACAAGCGCATCGAGTTTCGCACCGTCCGGCCCAGAGCAGCATGAGCTGCTCTGTTTCTACCCAAGGAGAGTTGGCGTAATGGCATGGAACCGCGATCAGATGGCCGCGCGCGCCGCCCGCGAGTTGCGTGACGGATTCTACGTCAATCTCGGTATCGGCATTCCGACGCTGATCGCCAACCACTGCGGCGGATATTAGACCGTGGGGGCCCCAGCACTCGCGGACCAGTGGAAGGTGGACGTTGATCCAATGGTCTCGATTGAACGGCGTCATTCCGGCCGGGGTCACCGTCACGCTGCAAAGCGAGAACGGCATGCTGGGGATCGGTCCGTTTCCGTACGAGGACGAGGTCGATGCCGACCTGGTCAATGCCGGCAAGCAGACCATCAGCGAACTGCCGTCATCGTCGTATTTCTCGTCGGCGGACAGCTTCGCGATGATACGCGGCGGCCATATCGACCTCACCGTGCTGGGCGCCATGGAGGTGTCGGAGACCGGCGACATCGCCAACTGGATGATCCCGGGCAAGATGGTCAAGGGGATGGGCGGGGCCATGGACCTGGTCGCGGGCGTCAGGCGGGTGATCGTGGTGATGGAGCATAGCGACAAGGCGGGTGGTGCGAAATTCGTGCCGGCCTGCACGCTCCCGCTGACCGGTCGGAACGTCGTCGACATGATCGTGACCGATCTCTGCGTGTTCGAGCGCCCCGACCACAAAACTTCGTTCCGCCTGGTCGAGCTCGCCCCCGGGGTTAACGCGCGGGAGGTCGCCGACCGGACGACGGCGGAGTATGTCGCGGCGGACTGCTGAGCGGCAATCAGTCACCGTCGCGGATGTCGAAGCGGGATATACTGCCCTCCCGGAGCCGGAAGACGTGACCGACCGTCTTGTCGCTGAGCCCGTGCGTCTGGCCCTGTAGTGGCCTGCTGTCGAGATCGCGGACGGACTGCCGGACCTCGGCCACGATCGCGCCATCGGGGCTGCGATGAAAGCCGACAGGCTCGACATGCGGACTGACCATGCTCCATCGCCGCGTCCAGTATTCGCGCACAGCCGCGCGGCCCTGCACGTGGCCGCCATCCATGCCGTTCGCCCAGGTGACGCCATCGGTGAGCGCGCCCAGCACGCCGTCGATATCCCGTGCATTGAAGCGCTCGTAGACATGTTTGAGAAGTTCGATTTCGGCGTCCATCGGAGAGTCCTGCGAAAGCCTTGCCCGTGGTATGAACATATGCACATATGTATCAGGGCGCGGGCAGGTGCAAGGGGCAGGGAACGATGGATCTGGATGTGCTTTCGACGCCCGGGCACCTGATCAGTCTCGCGGCGCGCGGATTTGCCCGTCTCAGCGAGGCGCGGCTTAGGCCGCTCGGCTTCGGCGTCGGGCATCTGCCGGTGCTGGTGGCGCTCCGGGACGGCAGGGCGAGCACGCAGCGCGACCTCGCCCGCTTCGCCAGGATCGGGCAGCCGCCGATGGCGCAGATGCTCGCGCGCATGGAGCGGGACGGGCTGATCAAACGCACGCCGGACCCGGCCGATGGGCGCAGCAGCCGCATCACCCTGACCAGGGTCGCGAGGGCGCGCCTGCCGGACGCAGTTGCCACCTTGCTTTGGGGCAATCGCGAGGCGTTGCGCGGCTTCACGGACGAGGAGGCCGGGCTGCTCGTCGACCTGCTGGCGCGCCTGGTCGCGAACCTCGATCGCATCGCGGGCGTCGACGCCTCGTCGGGGCCGCCGGCCGGTGAGCCGGGCTGACCGGGCCGCGCTACCGAAGATCGTCCAGGGCCGCCAGGAAGCCTGACACCGCACCCAGACCCTCGTCGCATCCGGCTGCCACCAGGAGGTCGATTTGTCCGATGCTGTCGATGCCGTCGGCCACCACCAGCAGCCCGAGCGCATGCGACGCACAGACCAGCCCGCGCAGGAAATCCGCATCGCGTTCGCTGCTGTCGCGCACCAGCGTCGCGTCCAGCTTCACCGCGCCGAGCAGGCCGGCGAGGCTGCGACGGCGCAGCAGCGACAGGCTGGAGATGCCGCCGCCGAATCCGCCCATGATCGGCACGACGCCGAGATCACGCAGTGTCGCGAGGGTGAACAGCAGGTCCGGGTCGTCGCCGTGCAGCGCGGTCTCGGAGAATTCGAGCTGCAGGCGCT
This sequence comes from uncultured Lichenicoccus sp., assembly GCA_963693035.2. Lineage (GTDB taxonomy): Bacteria > Pseudomonadota > Alphaproteobacteria > Acetobacterales > Acetobacteraceae > Lichenicoccus. The sequence goes on along the minus strand of CAXMMQ010000007.1, from coordinate 70,600 downwards.
CGGCCGGAAACCCGGTTTCCGAGAGCACGGCTGCCAGGGTGTGGTTCAGCAGGCCGCTGCCGGACAGGCCGTCGCTGATCCTGAGGGACACATCGAGGCTCGCCGCACCCGGCCATCGCTGCGCGATCCCGACCGCGTGCAGCAGGGCCGCGCGTTCACGGGCAAGGCTGCGCACGCTCCAGGCCTGGCGAGGACCGATAGTGGCCTGGGACAAGCGTCCGGCCGGCGCGTCGAGGGCGGTGATGCGGCGGTCGCGCAGCCTCAGCCGCTCCCGGCAGCCCGGCTCCTCGACGCTGCGACGCAATCCCGTCCGACGTCTCTCGCGCGGATCACCGCAGAGTCTCGCTGACACTGTTCCACCATCCCTGTCCCAATTTCGGCATGATGTCCGAAATTGATGACCAGGGCATGAACGCGTCAGGCGAGCCGCTGCTTGAGGGCGTCGGTCAACATGCGCGTGTCGGCGGTGCCGCCGAGGTCGCGCGTGCGTATCCCCTTGGTCAGCACGGTGTCGTTGATGGCGGTCTCGAGCCGGTCGGCGAGATCCTTGCGGCCGACATGCGCAAGCATGATCTCGGATGCCAGCAGCAGGGCGAGCGGATTGGCGATGCCCTTGCCGGCGATGTCGGGCGCCGAGCCATGCACCGCCTCGAAGATCGCGGCGTCGTTGCCGATATTGGCGCCCGGCGCCATGCCCAGGCCGCCGACGAGGCCGGCGATCAGGTCCGACAGGATGTCGCCGAACAGGTTGGTGGTGACGATCACGTCGTACTGCCAGGGATCGAGCACGAGTTGCATCGCGCAGGCATCGACGATGCGGTCGTCGACCTCGACGCGGCCCTCGTATTCCCTCGCAATTTCGTAGCCCGACTCGAGGAAGATGCCGGTCAGCGCCTTCAGGATGTTCGCCTTGTGCACCAGGGTCACCTTCTTGCGGCCGTTCCTGACCGCATAGTCGAAGGCGTAGCGCACGATGCGCTGGCATTCCGCGCGCGTGTTGAAGCCGGACGAGATCGCGATCGCCTTCGGGTCGTGCCCGATCGGCAGGTAGTGCTCCATCGCCGCGTAGAAGCCTTCGAGGTTCTCGCGTATCAGCACGATGTCGATATTGTCGTAGCGCTGGCCGTGGATCAGCGTGCGCGCCGGGCGCAGATTGGCGTACAGCTCGAATTCCTGCCGCAGCGTCACGTTGATCGACTTGAAGCCGCCGCCGACCGGCGTCGTCAGCGGCCCCTTCAGCGCAAGGCCGGTGCGCCGGATGCTCTCGAGCGTGCGCAGCGGCAGCGGATCGCCGTTGTCGGCGACCGCGGCCATGCCGGCGAGCTGCCGGTCCCACTCGAACGGGGCGCCGAGTGCATCCAGCACCTCGACGGTGGCCTCGACGATCTCCGGACCGATGCCGTCGCCCGGGATGAGGGTTGCGGGGATCTTTTCCCCATTGCTGGTGGTGCCGGAAGCGTGGCTCATGTGCAGGGTTCCTTTTCGGTCAAAGCGGCGCGCAGGCGGCCTGCAGCCAGTCGCGTGCGTCCGCGTCGAGCAAGGGTCCGATCTCCGACAGGACGCGGGCGTGGTAGCGGTCGATCCAGCGGCGCTCGGGTTCGTGCAGCGAGGCGGTGTCGATCAACCGGCGGTCGAACGGCGCCAGCGTCAGGGTCTCGAATTCCAGGAACGGACGCTCCGCATCGGCAAGCGTCGCCGCCTCGCGGACCAGCAGCAGGTTCTCCAGCCTGATGCCGTAGGCACCGGTGCGGTAGTAGCCCGGCTCGTCGGACAATATCATGCCGGGCTCCAGCGGCACGCCCTGGTTGCGCGGATGGATGCTGCAGGGTCCCTCGTGCACCGAGAGGTAGCTGCCGATGCCGTGCCCGGTGCCGTGGTCGTAGTCGAGCCCGGCCTCCCAGAGCGGCGCGCGGGCCAGGCTGTCGAGCCTGGCACCCGGTGCGCCGCGCGGAAACCGTGTGGCGGCGACCGCGATGTGCCCGCGCAGCACACGGGTGAACGGGTCCTGCACCGAAGCCGGTGCCGGATCCGGGCCGCTCCAGATGGTGCGGGTGACGTCCGTGGTGCCGTCGGGATACTGCGCGCCGCTGTCGATCAGGTAGACCTCGCCGGCCTGCAGGGTGCGATCGGTGTCCGGCGTCACCCGGTAGTGGATGATGGCGCCGTTCGGCCCCGATCCGGAGATCGCGGGGAAGCTCTCGCCACGATACAGCGGGGACGCCGCACGGAAGGCGTCCAGCCGCGCGGCCAGCGCCATCTCGGTGAGGCCGACACCGTTCGCATCGAGCCAGTGCAGGAAGCCGCAGAGTGCCACGCCGTCGCGATGATGCGCACTCCGGGCGCCGGCCTGCTCGACAACGTTCTTGCACGACTTCGCCAGCAGGACCGGATCGGGAGCGGCACTCAGCGTCGCACCGGCGGCGCGAAGCTGCTGGGCGAACCAGACCGCACTGCCGCCGGCATCGAGACGCACGGTCTGGCCGGCAAGCGACGCAAGCGCGCCCGGCAAGGCGTCCGGCGGCTCGAGCTGCACCGCATTGCCGAGCCACCGCCGCATGCCGGCATCGAGCTTGGCCGGATACATGAACAGCACGACGCTCTCGTCGTGGCGCAGGATGGCGAAGCCCAGCGCCAGCGGCGTGAAGGGCACGTCAGCGCCGCGCATGTTGAGCAGCCAGGCGATCGAGGCCGGATCGGTCAGCACCACCGCCTGCTCGCCCGCGGCGCGCAGCACGCCTGCGATCTCGTGCCGCTTGTCGGCGCTGTCGCGGCCGGAAACCTCCAGCGCCTGCGGCCTTGCCGGCTCCAGCGGCGGCGGCGGCCGGTCGGTCCAGACAGCATCGACCGGGTTCGGCTGCACCGGCACCAGGGTGATCCCGCTCGCCTTGAGCCTCGACTGGTAGCGCGCGAGCGCGTCGGGGCTCATCAGCCACGGGTCGTAGCCGATGCGCGACAGGCCGCTCGCATGGTCGGGCAGCCAGGTCTCCGGCGGCTGCTCGACCAGGTGCTGCCGGCTCCACAGGCTGGCGTCGGTCTGCTCGGCGAGCTGCAGCGTGTAGCGGCCGTCGGAGAACACCGCCGCCTGGTCGCGCAGCACGATGGCGAGGCCGGCGCTGCCGGTGAAGCCGGTCAGCCACGCGAGCCGCTCGGATCCGGCCGCGACATACTCGCCGAGATGCTCGTCGCCGCGCGGCAGGATGAAGCCGTCGAGGCCGGCGGCATCGAGTGCTGCGCGCAGTGCCTGCAGGCGGCCGGCATGGTCATGGGTCATCGAGGGGCCTCTTCAGGCACGGAAGGGATCAGCTTCTGCACGAACAGCAGGTCGAGCCAGCGGCCGAACTTGTGCCCGACCTGGTGCAGCACGGCGGCCGGGGTGAAGCCGGCACGCTCGTGCAGGGCGATCGAGACCCGGTTGGTGGCCTCGATGCCGCCGATCATGACATGCCTGCCGCTCGCGGTCGCGTCCGCCAGCAGGGCGTCGAGCAAGGCAGTGCCGATGCGCTGGCCGCGTGCCGCCGGATGCACGTACAGCGAATGCTCGACGGTGTGCAGGTAGCCCTCGTGCGGGCGGAACCGGCCGTAGGAGGCGTAACCGGCGACGCGGCCGTCATGCTCGGCGACCAGCACCGGAAACCCGTCGCCGACGCGCTCGCGCATCCAGGCAAGGCGCGCCGCGAGATCGACCGGGGTGAGGCTCCACAGCGCGGTGCTGTTCATGATCGCGTCGTTGGTGATCTCCAAAATCGCCGGCAGGTCCTGCTCGGTGGCGGCACGGATGGTCATGCCGCACCACGCCTGAGAATGAGGGTGGCCCAGTCGCCCTCGCGCAGGACACGCTCCAGAACCATCCCCTGCCGTCGATGCGCCGCCAGCACCATGCGCACCTGGGTGCCGAGCAGCCCGGCCAGGATCGCGGTGCCGCCCGGCGCCAGGCCCGAGGCCAGCGACCGCGCCATGCGGCAGAGCGGGCGCGCCAGGATGTTGGCGAACACCAGGTCGTAGGGCGCCGCGGCGCGGATCGCCGGTGTCCGCCAGCCATTGCCGAGCCGGCAGGAGACCAGCCGGTGCAGCCGGTTCATGGCGGCGTTCTGGGCCGCGACGCGGACCGACCAGGGCTCGATGTCGACCGCCAGCACCCGGCGGTGCAGCAGGGCGGCGGCGGCCATCGCCAGGATGCCGGAGCCGGCGCCGAGATCGAGGATGCGAGCGGGGCGGCGATGCGCCACCGCCTCAAGGGCGCGCAGGCAGCCGCGCGTCGAGCCGTGCTCGCCGGAGCCGAAGGCGATACCGGCATCCAGTCTGAGGGTGAGGCGGGACCCGGGACTCGCGGGACCCAGATGGGTCCCGCGAACGACGAAGCGCCGTCCGACCCGCTGTTCGGGAAACGAGGAATAGGTGCGGGCAAGCCAGCCTTCCGCCTCGGTCGGTTCCCGGCCAAGGACAGCGTCAATCCCGGTGGCGGCGCGCGCGAGGGCGAGGGCGGTGGCCAAGGCCGGCTCGTCGGCCCCCTCGTCCTTGACGCCCTCGATGCGCCAGACGGTCTGGCTGTCGTCGGCCTCGAAGATGCCGACGGTGCCGCAGACGCTGGCCAGCGCCGCCTCGTAGGCTTCGACCCCGGCCTCGGGCACCGTCACATGAACCGTCTCGAGCGCTATGGCGTGCCGACGCCGGCTGCTCAACTCGGCTCGCTCAAGACGCCGTGCCTGCCGGCTCGACGTAGCTGTCGAGCAGCCGCTTCAGGCCGGAATGGTCGAACTCGATCTCGAGCCGGTCGTCATCGGCGGAGCGTACGACGCCGTAGCCGAACTTCTGGTGGAACACGCGGGTGCCGACCGCGATGCTGGCCTGCCGCTTCGGACGCGGCGGCTCCTCCCAGGCTTCCACCGTGCGCGGGCGCCGGGCGGTCAGCGGGAACTGGCCGCCGAACACCGGGGGCGCCGTCCGGAGCTGCTCGCGGGCCAGCGCCGCGGAGCCCGCCTGCTCGACATGCTCCTCGGGCAGCTCGTCGATGAAGCGGCTCGGGATCGAGCTCTGCCAGTTGGCATAGATGCGCCGGTTGGCGGCGTGGCTGATGATCGCGCGCTTGCGGGCCCGGGTGATGCCGACATAGGCAAGCCTGCGCTCCTCCTCCAGACCCTTGTTGCCGCCCTCGTCCAGGGTGCGCTGGCTCGGGAACACGCCCTCCTCCCAGCCGGGCAGGAACACGGTGTCGAACTCCAGCCCCTTGGCGCCGTGCAGGGTCATCAGGTTGACACGGTCCGCGCCCGCGTTCTCCTCGTTCTCCATCACCAGCGAGACATGCTCCAGGAAGCCGCCGAGGCTCTCGAAGTCGGCCAGCGCGCGCACCAGCTCCTTGAGGTTGTCGAGCCGGCCGGGCGCGTCGGGCGACTTGTCGCGCTTCCACATGTCGGTGTACCCGGTCTCGTCGAGCAGGGCCTCGACCACCCGGACATGCGCCGCGGTGCCAGGGGCCTGGGCCAGCATGTCGCGGGCGCGGCCGAAGGCGGCCATCAGCAGGGTGAGCTGCTCGCGCACCCGACCCTTGAGCGTGCCGCGCTCGATCAGCCGCATCGTCGCCATCGCCAGCGGCACCTGCGCGTCGCGCGCCTCGATATGCAGCGCCTGCAGCGCCGCGTCACCGACACCGCGACGCGGCACGTTGACGATGCGCTCGAAGGCGAGGTCGTCGGCGGGCTGGTTGAGCACCCGCATGTACGCCATGGCGTCGCGGATCTCGGCGCGCTCGTAGAAGCGCAGTCCGCCGACGACGCGATACGGCAGCCCCAGCGTGATCAGCCGCTCCTCGAAGGCGCGGGTCTGGAAGCCGGCGCGCACCAGGATCGCCATCTCGGACAACGGATGGTGGTCCCGGTGCAGTTGCTCCATGCGCTCGCCGACGGTGCGGGCCTCCTCGTCGCTGTCCCACACCGAGGCGACCAGCAGCTTCTCGCCGGAGCTGTCGTTGCGGCCCGGACGCAGCGTCTTGCCGAGCCGGCCGCCATTATGCGCGATCAATGCGGAGGCCGCCGCCAGGATCGGCGCGGTCGAGCGGTAGTTGCTCTCCAGGCGCACGATGCGGGCCCCGGCGAAATCCTTTTCGAAGCGCAGGATGTTCTCCACCTCGGCGCCGCGCCAGGAATAGATCGACTGGTCATCGTCGCCGACGCAGCAGATGTTGGCGCCGCCCGGGTAGAGGGCGGGATCCTTCTGCGCCAACAATCGCAGCCAGAGATACTGCACGGTGTTGGTGTCCTGGTACTCGTCGACCAGGATGTAGCGGAAGCTGCGATGGTACTGCGCCAGCACGTCCGGCCGGGTGCGCAGGATGTCGGTCACATGCAGCATCAGGTCGCCGAAATCGCAGGCGTTGAGGCGTGCGAGGCGGGCCTGGTAGTCGGCATAGACCAGCCTTGCCTTGCCGCCGGCGAACTCGCTGTCCTCGGCCGCGGTGATGCGGTCGGGCGACAGGCCGCGATCCTTCCAGCGCTGGATCACCCCCATCAGCCCCTGCGGCGGCCAGCGCTTGTTGTCGATCCGGTTGGCCTCCATCACCTGCTTGAGCAGGCGGATCTGGTCGTCGGTGTCCAGGATGGTGAAGCTCGAGGTGAGCCCGACATACTCGGCATGCCGGCGCAGCATGCGGGCGCACAGCGCGTGGAAGGTGCCGAGCCAGAGCCCCTCGGCGGGACGGCCGAGCAGGTGCCCGACCCGCTCGCGCATCTCGCGGGCGGCCTTGTTGGTGAAGGTGACGGCCAGCACCTGGCCGGGAAAGGCGCGGCGCGACAGCAGGATGTGTGCGAAGCGGGTGGTCAGCACGCGGGTCTTGCCGGTGCCGGCCCCGGCCAGCACCAGCAGCGGCCCGTCCAGGGTCTCGACCGCCTCGCGCTGCTCGGGATTGAGGCGCTCGAGATAGTCCTCGGCGGGAGGGGAATCCGTAGTCTGCAGGGTGTCTGTCACGCAGGTGGATATAGACCGGGAGCCGGATGACGCCAATCGGGCGTGCCGCGCCGACAAGATCCTGTTGGTTGCTCTAACGAAACGTTATAGGCTCCGTCGGGGTATCGGGGAGGCGACAGCATGGTCTGGGGGTTCTCCGAAGCCGGCGGCTTTCCGCTCTCGGGTCTGCTGCGTCGTGGTGGGCCGCCGGACCGCCTGGCTCCTGCCCAGCCACCCGTGCCGCCGCCGCGGGAGATTGTGGCGCGGCGCCCCCCGACACGCGTGGCTGAGCCGCCGCCGGCGGCGCTCGACCGGCCGTTTCCGGTGTTCGTGGCGAGGCCGGTCCTGCCGGCACCGTCCGGCCACAACCAGGAGGCCCCGTTTGCCAGCACCGGTCCGCAAGGGCACCGGCGCCGCATGCGCGAGCGCCTGCTGGCCCATGGCGGCACGGCGCTGGCCGACTACGAGGTGCTGGAGATGCTGCTGTTCCTCGGCATCGCCCGGCGCGACACCAAGCCGCTGGCCAAGGCACTGATCAACAGCTTCGGCTCGCTGGCCGCCGTGCTCTCGGCGTCCCCCGAGGCGCTGCAGCGGCAGGGCGGCCTCACCGCGGAATGCGCCACCCTGCTGCGGCTGCCCGAGGTGGCGGCGCACCGCCTGTCGCTGGCCGAGGCGCGCGATCATCCGATCCTGAACAACTGGGAGCGGCTGCACAGCTACTTCGAGACCGCGCTGACCGGCGCCATCCCGGGGCAGCTCCGCGTGCTGTTCCTGGACAACCGCAACCGGCTGCTGGCCGACGAGGCGGTGGAGGAGGCGCCGCCGCCCGGCGAGGAGGACCGCGTGCGGGCGATCATGCGCCATGCTCTGGGTCTGCATGCCACCGCCCTGGTGGTGGTGCGCATCGTGCCGTCGCGCGCGATCGCGAAATCCGTGCTGGACACCGAGGCGGCGCTGTCGCGGGAGTTGTCGCGCGCGGCGGGTCCGCTGGCGATCATCGTACACGACCACATGCTGATCGGCGGCGAGAACTGGGTCAGCCTGAAGCAGAAGGGCCTGATCTGACCGACTGCCTGATCTGGCCGACCGATCAACGAACCGGCCGCCGCCGTGATGTCGTCATCGCCTCCCGACCGTCCTAGAGAGCCGACGAATGTCGCAGCCGCCCGCCCGCAACTCCGCCGACCGTGTCCACGCGCATTCGCGTCACACCGGCGTTCGGGCACTCGACCTGGTTCTGGCACTCTCGGCGGTCTTCATCTCCGGCATTTCCCTGATGTCGCCACCGAGCACGGGCGCACCGAGCGCGAACTCGTCCCAGCCGATCCACCGCCGACCCTGCAGGAGCAAAGGAACTTCCGCAGGACCGGATCGAGCGGAATAACCGCCAGGAACGAAGGCGTCGGACCTGCCAAGCTCGATTATTGCGAAACGCTGTACATCGGCAGGCCCGTGCACACGACACGGGAGCCGCTGCAGCTTTGCTGCGATGTGGCGTCGACGGCCGAGGCTGGAAAAGAATTCCTTCGTGGATGGCGCATCGCTGTACTCGTTATCGAACGCCGTCATGCGTTCCGACGATGCCCTGACGATCATCTATCTGGTAGCGTCGCCCGAGCGTCATGAGGCAGCCGACAAACTGGTCATGGCGTCCTACGACATGAGTTTCCCGGCCTGTTACGGCTCCGTCCTCGACCAGTGCTGGTTGGCCGACCTGGATACCCTCCATCCCACGCTCGTCAAGGAATGCCCGAAGCGGACCGTCCCGTTCGATATCGGACGCTTCTGACACCCGTCACAACAGCTTGTCGAGCGTGATCGGCAGATCGCGCACGCGCCTGCCGGTCGCATTGTAGACAGCGTTGGCAACCGCCGCACCCACGCCGGTGATGCCGATCTCGCCGATGCCGTGTGCGCCGAGTGGTGCATGCGGATCCGCGATGTCGGTCCAGATCACCTCGATCTCCGGCACGTCGAGATGCACCGGCACGTGATACTCGGCCAGCGACGGGTTCATCACCCGCCCGCTGCGCGCATCGAACTGCGTCTCCTCCATCAATGCGAGGCCCAGCCCCATGACGATGCCGCCGCGAAACTGACTGGTGGCCAAACGAGGATTCAGGATCCGGCCGACATCGAACGAGCCCAGGAACCGCGACACCCGGGTCTCGCCGGTGACGGCATTGACGCGCACCTCGCAGAATTGCGCGCCATACGAATGCATGGAAAAGTCCTGCACCTCCTTCGGCGGCGGCGCCTCCGCCTCGGCCGACAGCTCCTCCAGTCCGGCGCGCGACAGGATCGAGGCGTAGCTCTCGAACCGGTCGACCTGCCCGCGATGGCCGAGGCCGCCATCGCGCGCCTCCACCTCGTCCGCCGACAGTCCGGCAAGCGGAGAGTCGTTGCCGGCGCGCTGAAGCAGGTCGGCCACCAGCGCGGCGCTTGCGGCGGCAACCGCGGCGGCGATCGAGGCGGTCTGCGACGACCCGCCCGCGATGGTGCCGTGCGGCAGGGCGGTGTCGCCATACTCGAAGGTGACGGCGTCGAGCGGCAACCCCAGCCGGTCGGCGCCGGCCTGCGCCTGCACGGTGGCGGTGCCCATCCCCATGTCGTGGCTCGCCATCGCGATGCGGGCCTGCCCGTTGCGCGTGAGCGTGATGCGCGCCGCACCCCCGGGCATGCGGTAGTACGGATAGGTCGCAGTGGCGACACCCATGCCGATCAGCCACTCGCCCTCGCGACGTGCGCCCGGCACCGGGTTGCGCGCCTGCCAGCCGAAGGCCTCGGCACCCTTCGCATAGGCTTCGAGCAGGTGGCGCGACGAGAACGCGCTGCCCGAGGTCGGATCCTTTTGCGGTTCCAGCCGCCGGCGCAGTTCGATCGGGTCGATGCCGATCTGCTCCGCCAACTCGTCCAGCGCGGTCTCCAGCGCGAAGGTGCCGACAGACTCCCCCGGCGCCCGCATGAAGGTGTTGGCGAGCATGTCCATGTCCGCCACCCGCTGCTCCAGCAGGACGCTCTCGCTGGCGTAGAGGTGCCGGGCCGGGAAGGTGAACTGCTCCGGGCAGTTGTTGTGTTCGGTCATCGCGACCGTGCCGGTATGGATCAGCGCCGCCAGCGTGCCGTCTTCATTGGCGCCCAGCGCCACGCGCTGCCGGGTGGTGGTGCGTCCGCCAGCGACCCGGAACACGCCTTCGCGCGACAGCGCCACCCGCACCGGGCGCCCGGCCAGCCTGGAGGCGGCGATCGCCAGGATCTGGTGGCTCCACAGGCCCTTGCCGCCGAAGCCGCCGCCGACGAAGGGCGAGAAGATGCGTATCCGGCTCTCGGGAATGCCGAACACCCCGGCGAGCGTCCAGCGGGTCTGGTGCAGCATCTGCGTCGCATCGTGGATGACCAGGTCCTCGCCGTCCCACCAGACGGTGGCGGCGTGTGGCTCGATCGCGGCATGGCTGTGGCGCGGCGTATGGAAGGTGAGGTCGACGCGGAACGCCGCCTTCGCCAATTTGGCTTCGGCGTCGCCGACCTGGATCATCGCCGGTTCGCGCAACACGGAGGCCGGCTGGCGCGAGCGGGTCGCCTCCAGCTCGAAGTCGAGCCGTGCCGGCTCGGTCTCGTATGCGACGTCGATCAGCGAAGCCGCATGGTCCGCCTGTTCCTGCGTCCCGGCGAGCACGAGGGCGACCGGCTCGCCGTTCCAGTGGATCGTCGCATCCTGCATGACCGGCAGGCTGCTGGCGCCGGCGGCACGCGGGTCCGACATGAAGCCGGCGGGCGGCTCCAGCCGTGGCGCGTTCCGGTGCGTCATCACCAGCACCACGCCGGGTGCCGCCTCGGCGGCCGTGCTGTCGAGGCTGACGATCCGGCCGCGCGCGATGCTTGAGTAGCACAGCGCGGCATAGGTCAGCTGTCCAGCCACGACCTCGGCCGCGAACCGCGCCTTGCCGCGCACCTTGCGCGGGCCGTCGATGCGGGGCACCGACGTGCCGATCGACCCGTGCTTGCCGTGCGCTTGTCGCGCGATCAGCGGATCCGGCGGCGCCTCCGGGCGGAGCTTCGTCACCAGTCCGGCAGCGGTCTGCCTGGCGGTCTCGAGAATGCTCATGCGACGTGTCCCGCGAGATCGGCCTGTCCTGCGAGATCAACGAGCACGGCGGTGATGGTCCGGCGCGCCAGCTCGACCTTGAAGCCGTTATGGTGCAGCGGCGCGGCATCGGCGAGTTCGGCGACTGCGGCGGCGCTGAAGTGGGCTTCGGTCGCGGGGGCGCCACGCAGTGCCCGCTCTGCGGTCCAGGCCCGCCAGGGCCTGTGCGCGACGCCGCCCAGCGCCAGCCGGACGTCGCGGACGGTGCCGTCCGCGGCCACGTCGAGTGCCGCGGCCACGGAAACCAGCGCGAAGGCGTAGCTGGAGCGGTCGCGCACCTTGCGATAGATCGAGCGGGCGGCGAAGCCGAGCGGCGGCAACTCGATGGCGGTGATGAGCTCGCCCGGCTCGAGCACGGTCTCGATGTCAGGTCGGCCGCCGGGCAGCCGGTGCAGCTCGACGAAGGGCAGGCTGCGGGCGCCGGACACGCCCTGCAGATGCACCACGGCATCAAGGGCCGCGAGGCCCACGCACAGGTCCGACGGATGCGTCGCGACACAGGCGGGCGAGGCGCCGAGGATGGCATGGATGCGATTGAAGCCGTCGATCGCATCGCAGCCGGAGCCGGGCACGCGCTTGTTGCAGCGCGCCGCGCCGTCATAGAAATAGCTGCAGCGGGTCCGCTGCAGCAGGTTGCCGCCGAGGGTTGCCATGTTGCGAATTTGGCCGCTGGCGCCGGCCAGGATCGCGCGGCTCAGCACCGGATAGCGGCTGCGCACCGCCCGGTGGCCGGCAATTGCGGTGTTGCGCGCCGCCGCACCGATCCACAGGCTGCCGTTGGCGCGCTCCTCGATGACGCTGTCCAGTCCGGTCACGTCGACCAGGGAGGCAGGCTGCTCGATCGCCTCGCGCATCAGGTCGACGAGGTTGGTCCCGCCGCCGAGATATCTCGCGCCGTCGAGGCCGCCCATTCGGAGCGCGGCCGCGCTGCCTTCGGCGCGCGTGAAGCTGAACGGCGTCACTCGGCTGCTCCCGCGACCGCATAGGTCTCCGAGATGGCCGCCACGATGCCGTTATGCGCGCCGCATCGGCACAGATTGCCGCTCATGCGTTCGCGCAGTTCCTCATGCGTCAGGGCAATCGTATCGGCATCGAGGTCGATGGTGACGGCGCTCGGCAGCCCGTGCTCGATCTCGTGCGCCATGCCGATCGCCGAGCAGATCTGGCCCGGCGTGCAATAGCCGCACTGGAAGCCGTCATGGTCGATGAAGGCCTGCTGCAGCGGATGCAGCGTGCCGTCGGGCGTCAGCCCCTCGATCGAGACCACCGAACGGCCCTCGTATTGCACCGCGAGCGCCAGGCAGGACAGGATGCGCTCGCCATCCACGAGCACCGTGCAGGCACCGCAGGCGCCCTGGTTGCAGCCCTTCTTGGTGCCGGCGAGTTGCAGATGCTCCCGCAGCAGATCGAGCAGCGAGACCCGTGGATCGGGCGGCACCGGGACGGCCTGGCCGTTGATGGTGATCGGCATGCGCGTCTCCTCGTGTTGGCCTCTCTGGTGCGGCCTTGCGCAGCCGTGCAACGCGCATGTTACGCCGCGGTTCATCCGCGCCGCTATGGCCAGGCCGGAAACGGCGGTGCATGGTTTCGGCCAGAAGCCGCAGGGAGTACAGCCTTGGCGCCTCCCTCGAATACCTTGTGCGTGGCGGCGCTGATGCTGGCCGGCGCCCTGTCGGTCCCGGCCGGCGCAACGCCATCGCCCGAGCCGGCCGTGCAGGCCCGTCTGGAGCGGGAAGCGCGCGACTTCATGCTGGACTGGGAAAGGCAGGACATCGCGTCGATTGCGGCCCGGCTGGCGCCCGGCTTCCTGTTCGCCGGCCCGCAGGGGTTCAGGACGCGGACCGAGACACTCGAGGCGCTTGGTCACTGCAAGGTTGCAGGCTTCTCGCTGGACAGCTTCCGGATGCGGACGATCTCGGCAGGCTCGGCGATCCTCGCCTACAGGATCCATCGCGACATGGTTTGCGGCGGCCACCGGGTTCTCGGCGAGACCCTCAACACCGATGCCTTCGTGAAAATCGGCCGCGCCTGGGAGATCCTGTTCACCAGCGAGATCGCGTCGCCGACGCCGCACGGCGGCGGGTAGTTCAGTCCCGCGGCGAGATCAGGAGGCTGGCGGCGACGCCTCGAACTCGGTCCGGTAGCGGGCCGCGAGGGCGGCCGCCCTGGCGCGCCGGGCGGCGATCGCTTCGGGGCCGAGACTGGGCGGGGAGGGCGGTCCGGGCCTCGAGCAGGTCGCCGACCGCCAGGCAATCCTCTTCCTGGCCCGCGGGCGTGCACAGGCACAGCATCCGCACCGTGCTGCCGGAAATGTTCCTGAAGCTGTGCGGCGCATTGGCCGGGATGTTCACGTGGATCCCGCGGACACGATGGCAGTCTCGCTGCGGAAGAGGAACTCGAGCTCGCCCACAAACTGCTTGAACATCTCCTCGAAATCATGACGGTGCGGCGGCGGCCCGCTGCCGGGCGGGATCAGCATGTCGAACAGGCGATAGCGCCCGGCGCTCTGCGAGGCGTCCACCAGGATGGTGTAGGTGCCGCCGCCGATCGACACATGTCACAGCCCGGCTCTCGAGGGGTCGGCCAGGGTCGGCGTGCAACGCGGATCGTCGGGCGGCAGCGTCGCCGGTGCTGCGGCCGGCGTGGCCTCGCCGGTCATGGCGACTGCTCCCGTGTGGCGCGGCCTCGACGGTGATGCTGGCCGGCATTGGCGAGTTGCCGTTCGATCTCGGCCAGCAGCGTGTGCGGGCTGTCGGCCAGCCCGTCCGCCCCTGCCTCCTCGAGCTCCTCGCGTCCGCCATAACCCCAGAGCGCGCCCACCGCACGCATGTCGTTCGCATGCGCGCCGCTGACGTCGAACCGGCGGTCGCCGACCATGACGCTGTGTGCCGGATCGATCGCCTCGGCCTCGATGAGACGGCCGATCAGCTCCGGCTTCTCGGCGCCGCTATCGTCCGGACGCGCGCCGTAGAAGCCGTGGAAGTGCCCGGTGAGGCCGCGCATGCCCAGGATACGGCGCGCGAGCTGCTCCGGCTTGGAGGTCGCCAGCAGGATGCGCCTGCCCGATGCCGTCAGGGCCTGCATGAACTCGGCGACGCCGTCGAACAGCGGGCTGTCCAGCATGCCGCTCGCCTCGTAGTTGCGCCGGTACGCCAGCACCGCCGCCTCGACGCGGTCGTCGCCGAACGCCGACAGCAGCCGCGCCATGATGTCGGGCAGCGGCGGCCCGACCACCCAGTCGAGGTCCGCGGCCGCATCGATGGTATGGCCGAGCTCGCCCAGCGCCCGTCGCAGGCAGGCGATGATGCCGTCGCGCGACGCGATCAGCGTGCCGTCCAGATCGAGCAGGACGGCCTGCCGCGAAGGATGCTCGGGGGTCGGGTGCTGATCGTTGCGGGTCGCTGTCATGGTCGCAGCCTAGCCCGGTCGGGATTAGGAGGCGAAATCCTAAACGTTGCGGTATCGTATTTTTCCCCGCGACCGCCGGAGCCTCGCCATGCCAGCCCGCCAGACCAGGACACCGCCCCAGCAAGCTATCGGCGAGGTCGGCTCGGACGAGGAGGCCACGGCCGACCTGGAGCTGCTATCGCTGCTGCTGACCCATGCGATGCCAGCGCACGAGGACACCGAGCGTCTGGCCCGCGAGGCGCTGGCCCGGTTCGGCAGCTTCGCGGCACTGCTGGCGGCGCCGCTGCGCGAGTTGCAGGGGTTCGCGGGCTTCAATGCGCACAGCATGGCGGCTGTGCGGCTGCTGCACGAGACGGCGCTGCGGCTTGCGCGGGCGCGCATGCAGGGCGAGACCGTGCTGGACGATCCGGCGCGGCTGATCGCCTACCTGACCGCGGTGCTGGCGCGCGAGAAGATCGAGCAGTTCCGCATCCTGTTCCTGGACGGCCAGGACCGGCTGATCACCGACGAGGCGCAGGCGCGCGGCACCGTCAACCACACGCCGGTCTATCCGCGCGAGGTGGTGCGCCGGGCGATCGAACTCGACGCGGCGGCGATCATCCTGGTGCACAACCATCCAAGCGGCGATCCGACGCCGTCGCGCGAGGACCTGGCGATGACCGCCCAGGTGGTGCAGGCCGCCTCGGTGCTCGGGATTGCGGTGCGCGACCATGTCATCATCGGCAACGGCCGCTGGACCAGCTTCCGTGAGCAGGGCCTGCTGCAGGCCACAACGTAACGGACTGCAACCCGCCGCTCCGGATGCGGTTGTGCAGGCGGGCGAGGGTCGATGGCGTGTCTGCAGGTTCTGGAAACGGTGGCGGGACGCCGCGGATACCCGGCCGCCTGTTGAGCGCGCCTGGCCTGGCCATGGTCGGTGTCGTTGCCTGCCTGATGCATGCGCCGGCAGCGGCGGTCCGGCCGGTCAGCCTGCACGATGCGGTGCTGGCGGCCTGGACCCTGGCTCCGGAACGCTACGCACTGGATGGCCAGCGCGGCGAGGCGGCGGCCCGAGCCCGCGCCGCTCGCGCCTTCTTCCCGGGCGCCCCGTATGTCACCGGCGAGTATTTCGACGACCACCTGATCGGCAGCAACCAGGGCTACACCACCTACCAGGGCGAACTCGCGACGCCGCTGTGGCTGCCGGGCGAGGGCACCGCGACCGAGCGCGCGGCGCAGGCCGACATGCAACACCTGTCGCAGCAGGGCGAGGCGATGCGGCTCGAGCTGGCGCGGCAGGTGCTCGACCAGGCCACCGCCGCCGGCCTTGCCGCCGACAACCGCGAGATCGCCGGGCGCCGGCTCGCCGCCGCCCGGTTGCTGCTGGACAGCGTCGGGCACGCGGTCGGCACCGGCGAGGCGCCTGGCATCGACGGCCAGGCGGCGCGTGCCGCGCTGGCTTCGGCGCAGATCGCGCTGGCCGATGCCGAGGCGCAGGTCGCCGGCGCCGAGGGCGCGCTGGTCGCCCTGACCGGCTCTGCGGCGCCCCCCGACCTGTCGGCCACCCCGGCCGCCCTGGCCGCCGACCGCACCCTGCCGAGTGCGGAACTGCTCGAGCGCGATCCACGTGTGGCCAGCGCGCACCGCGAACTGGAGGCGGCGGAGGCAGCGCTGCGGCTGGTGCGGCTGGCGGACCGGGACGATCCCGAAATCGGCGTCGAGGGCATACGCGAGAAGCAGTTCGGCAGTCCGTGGGACAGCCGCGTCGGCGTCATGCTCAAGATCCCGTTCGGCAGCGGCAATCGCAACCTGCCACGCATCGCCGCGGCGCAGTCGCGTCTGGACACGGCGGAGGCCCGTCTGCTGCAGCAGCGCCGGCTGGTCGCGATCGGCCTGCAGCAGGCGCTGGCACGGTTGCGTGCGGCCGGTGCCGATCGGACTGCCGCGGCAACGGTGGCGCGCGAGCTGGACGGCCGGGCGACGGACGTTGTGCATGCCTGGCATGTCGGCGAGATGCCGCTGATCGAGGCAGCGCGGGCGCAAGCCGCCGCCTTCGACGCCGATCTCGCGGCACGGCGCGCCTCCACGATGCTCGCTGCCGCGCAATGGCAGGTCGCCCTCGCCCAGGGGGTGCTGCCATGACGACGTTGCCCGTGCGGGGCAGGACGATCACGGTCTCGGTGCTGGGGGTCGCAGCCCTCGGGGCCGCCTTCTGGATCGGGCACGCGATCCCGCCGACGCAAGGGCCCGGGCCTACCGCCAGCGGCCAGGACCGCAAGCCGCCGCCCGGACAGGTGACGCTCGCCCTGCAGGCGCAGCGCGATATCGGGCTGCGGACCACGACCGCAACCGTACGCGCCATCGCGCGGCGTATCGAGCTGCCTGCGGTCATCGCCGCCGACGAGCAGCGGCTGGTGCGGCTGCGGCCACTGGGTCGCGGCCATGTGCTGAGTGTCGCGGTGCATCCCGGGGACGCCGTGCGACGCGGGCAGGTGCTGCTGACCTACGACGATGTGACGCTCGGCGACCTGTACACGCGGCTTGCGACAGCCCGCGCGGTGCTTGCCCAGGCCCAGGCCGAGGCGGCCACGGCGCGGGCGGCGCTGGCGCGCGGGCAGGCCCTGTCCGGTGCCGCGGTCGCGCGCGGCGAGGTGGACCGGCGTCGTGCGCTGCTGAGCCAGGCGCTGGCCAATGTGCAGGGTCAGCGCGCCGGTGTCGCCGATATCGAGCGCCGCCTCCGCCAGTACGGCAAGCCGGCCACAAGCTCCGGCTCATCGGTGGCGGCCCTGGTGGCGACGCTGGACGGCACCGTGCTGCAGGTCGGCACGGCGCCCGGGGATCTCGTGGAGCCCGGGCAGCCGCTGCTGACAGTGGTGAACCTGGACCGGCTCTGGGTGGTGGCCAGCTTGTTCCAGGATCAGGCGGCACTGGTAGAGCCCGGGGGCGAGGCCTCCGTCACGGTGCCGGGTCTCGCAAGCGAAGGCTCGGCCGGGCGGGTTGTCGCGGCGCATGTGAGCAGCGTCGGCAGCGCCTTCGATAGCCGGACCGGCGCGTTGCAGGTCCGGTGCGACATCGACAACACTGCGCACGCGCTTCGCATCGGCATGTTCGTGCAGGCGTCGCTGCCGACCACGGCGACGGCGCAGGCGCTGGTGGTGCCGGAAGCGGCGGTGCAGCGCATCGACGACCAGCCGGTGCTGTTCACGCGCTCCGGAAGTGCCACGTTCCAGCAGCACAAGGTCCGGCTCGGCGTGCAGACGCCCGGCTTCGTCGAGGTGCAGGCAGGCATCAGGCCCGGCGACGAGGTGGTGACCACCGGCTCGTTCGTGTTGAAGTCGGAGCGCCTGCAGGACGAGCTCGGGTCCGGCGATTGAGCATGCCGAGGCCGACCGCTTATGGCCTTGCAGCACTCGCGCTGCGCTTCCGCACGCTGGTGTTCCTGGCGGTGGGCCTGCTGGTCGTGGGCGGGGTGCTCGACGTCCTGCAACTGCCGGTGGAGTCCGTGCCGGATATCTCGCCGCGCCAGGTGCTGGTCACCATCGTCGCACCCGGCCTCGCACCCGAGGATGTCGAGCGCCTGGTCACGTTCCCGATCGAGACCCAGATGACCGGGCTGCCCGAGGTCACCGACCTGCGCTCGGTGTCGCGTTTCGGGGTGTCGGTCGTCTATGTCGAGTTTGCCGACAACACCGACATCTATCGCGACCGCGCCCTGGTGAACGAGCGCCTGCAGGTGGCCCGCGCGATGATCAGCGTGCCAGGGGTGGCGCCGAGCATCGGCCCGCTCTCCACCGGTCTTGGCGAGATCATGCAGTTCCAGCTCGCCGACGAACGGACCGGTCGTGCGCAGGATCCGGAGCGCTCGCTCATGGAGCTGCACACCATCATGCAGTGGCAGGTCGCGCCGCAGCTCAAGCAGGTGCCCGGCATCGTCGATCTCAACATCAATGGCGGCGACGAGGAGACCTTCGAGGTGCGGGTCGACGCGGCGGCCCTGATCCGCACCGGCATCCCGGTTGGCGACGTGTTCCGCGCGGTGGATGCCAACAATGCGGCCGCCGGCGGCGCCTGGATCGAGCACAACCAGGAGCAGCAGGTGGTGGTCGGGAATGGCTTGATCGGCTCGCTCGACGATCTCGGCCGGATCGTGCTGCGCACCGGGGCCGACGGGGTGCCGGTGCTGATACGCGACGTCGCCCACGTGCAGCTCGCACCGCGCGTCCGCCTGGGGGCGGTGACGCGGGACGGCCACGGCGAGATCGTCAACGCCGTGGTGCTGATGCTGACGGGCAGCAATTCCGGCACGGTTGCGCAGGCGGCGCGGAGCCGGCTGCAGGCGATCCAGCGCACGCTGCCGCACGGGATCACGATCAAGCCGTTCTATGACCGCACCGACCTCTCCCGGCGCACCATACGCACGGTCGAGGAGAACCTGCTGTTCGGGGCGGCCCTGGTGGTGGCGGTGCTGCTGCTGGTGCTGGGCGACCTGCGCGCCGCTCTGGTGATCGGCTCGGTGATCCCGCTCGCCCTGCTGCTGGCGATGGTCGGCATGCACCATCTGGGCATCTCGGCCAACCTGATGAGCCTGGGCGCGATCGATTTCGGCATGATCGTCGACGGGTCGGTGGTGCTGGTCGAGAACGTGCTGCGCCGGCGCAGCCAGCCGGACGCCGCCGGGGACCGGCAAGGGCGGCGCAGCGTCATCGGCTCGGCGGCAGGGGAGGTCACGCGGCCGATCTGCTTTGCCATCGCCATCATCGTCATCGTCTACCTGCCGGTGCTCAGCCTGCAGAGCATCGAGGGCAAGATGTTCCGGCCGATGGCGTTCACCGTCATCCTGGCGCTGCTCGCCTCGTTGCTGCTGTCGCTGACCTGGATCCCCGCCATCGCCTCGGTTGTCCTGCCGAAGCACCTGGCCGCAGGAAGCCGGGAGAGCTGGCTGGTGCGGACCCTGCGCCGGCCCTATCGCCCGTCGCTGGCCTGGTGCGAGGCGCATCCATGGCCAACGGCCGGCGTCGCGCTGGCGCTGGTAATCCTGGCAGGGTTGCTGGCGCGCGGGCTCGGCGGCGAGTTCATCCCGCAGCTCGCCGAAGGTTCGCTGGTGGTGACCTCCGAGCGGCTGCCGAGCGTGGCGCTGCCGACCTCGATCGCCGACACCACGCTGATCGAGCGCACCCTGAAGCGGTTCCCGGAGGTGGCGACGGTGGTCAGCAACACCGGCACCGCGGCCATCCCGACCGATCCGATGGGCGTGAACCAGACCGACAGCTTCATCATGCTCAAGCCGCGCGGCCAATGGCGCACCGCATCCGACCAGGCCGGGCTGGTGGATGCCTACGGGCGCGCCTTGCAGCAGGCGGTGCCGGGGATGCTGTTCACATGGTCGCAGCCGGTGCAGATGCGAATGGAGGACCTGCTCGAGGGCGTGCGCACCGATGTCGCGATCTCGGTCTATGGCGACGATCTCGACGTGTTGGCGCGGCTCGGACAGCAGGTCGCCCGCGTGGTGGGCACCGTCCAGGGTGCGGCCGACACGCAGCCGGAGCAGATCGGCGGCCTGCCGTTCCTGCATGTCGATATCGATCGCGAGGCGGCGGCGCGACGCGGCGTCAATGCGCGCGACGTGCTGGACGTGGTGGAGGCGGTCGGCGGCCATATCGGCAGCATCGTCGTGGTCGGCGACGCGCAGCTCTACACCCAGGTGCGTTTCGCGCGGGACGATCGTGCCAGCCTCGATCGCATACGCATGCTGACGGTGCAGCGCGGCAGTGCGGGCTCGATCCCGCTGGAGGAGGTGGCGCATGTCAGCCTGTCGAGCGGCCCCTCGCAGATCAGCCGCGACCAGGTGCAGCGCCGCACCGTCGTGCAGACCAACGTGCGCGGCCGCGACGCCGCCTCGTTCGTCGCCGCCGCGCAGGAGGCGGTGAGCCGGCAGGTGCACCTGCCGACCGGCTACCGGATCGAGTGGAGCGGCCAGTTCCGCAACCTGCAGCAGGCGACGGCGCGGCTGTCGATGGTGGTGCCGGTGGCGCTCACCCTGATCTTCGTCATGCTCTACGTGGCGTTCGGATCGTTCCGGATCGCGGGGCTGATCTTTCTCAACCTGCCGGTGGCGGCGACCGGCGGGGTGTTCGCACTGGTGCTGCGCGGGCTGCCGTTCAGCGTGTCGGCCGGGATCGGCTTCATCGCCCTGTTCGGGGTCGCGATCCTGAATGGCGTGGTGCTGGTCAGCACCATCGTGCGGTTGCAGTCGGACGGCGCTGCACCGAGGCAGGCAGCCGCGGAGGCGGCGGAAACGCGGTTCCGCCCGGTGCTGACCACCGCCCTGGTGGCGAGCCTCGGCTTCATCCCGATGGCGATCTCGACCACCGCCGGCGCCGAGGTCGAGCGACCGCTGGCCACCGTGGTGATCGGTGGACTGCTCACCTCGACGCTTCTGACCCTGCTGGTCCTGCCGGCCTTAATTGCCCGCGTCGCTGGACGCCGGCCTGCTCAGGCCTCCGGTTCGTAGCCCCCGAAGACTTCGAGCGCGTCCGTCAGCCCGAAGCGTCCCGGCAGCGCATCGCGCGGGAACAGCCGGTTGACGTGGCCCATCTTGCGACCGGGGCGCGCTTCCTGCTTGCCGTACAGATGTCCGAGCAAGCCATCGGCCGCCATGATGCGCGGCCAGAGGGCGAGATCGTCTGGGCCGACCAGGTTCCGCATCACCGCATCGGAATGCCGTGAAGCTGGCGGCAGCGGCAGGCCGGCGACGGCGCGAATATGCATCTCGAACTGGCTGACCGGGCAGGCATCCAGCGTCCAGTGGCCGGAATTGTGCGGCCGCGGCGCGATCTCGTTGACCAGCAGCGAGCCTTCGGCATCGAGGAACATCTCCACGCCGAGCAGCCCGACGAGGCCGAGATGCATCGCGATCCGTGCCGCCAGCGCCTGCGCCGCCGCCCGCAGTTCAGGATCGACCGGCGCCGGCGCCAGGGTCAGGTCGAGGATGTGGTTGCGGTGGTGGTTCTGCACCGCATCGAACGTGCGCACGGTGCCGTCCAGGCTCCGCGCCACCATCACGCTCAGCTCGGCGGCGAACGGCACCAGTGCCTCGGCAACCAGCGGGTGCGGGGCGAGGCGGTCGAAGGCGGCGTGCAGCGACTGCGCGTCATGCACCACCGCCTGGCCGCGCCCGTCGTAACCGAGGCGCGTTGTCTTCAGGACCAGGGGGAAGCCGACTCGGGCGACCGCCGCGTCGAGGGCGTCGCTGCCCGCCACCTCGTGCCAGGCAGCGACCGGGATGCCGGCGGCGGCGAGCATGCGCTTCTCGAGGATGCGGTCCTGGCTGGTGCGCAGGATCGAAACCGACGGCCGCACCGGACGCAGCGAAGCCAGCAGGTCGAGGCCGTCGGCGCTGATGTTCTCGAACTCGAAGGTGACGACATCCACGGCCTCGGCGAAGCGCCGCAACGCCGTTGGGTCCGCATGCGAGCCGAGCGTGACTGCGGTGCCGACCTGGGCCGCCGGTCCGTCGGCCTCCTCGGTGAGCACATGGCAGCGATAGCCCAGCCGTGCCGCAGCCATTGCCGACATGCGGCCAAGCTGGCCGCCGCCGATGACTCCAATGACGCTGCCGGGCGGCAGCGCAGGCTCAGGCACCATTATCGGGCTCGTCCGGCACCGAGGCGGTCTGCAGCGAACGCCAAGCCTCGAGCCGCGCCGCCAGCGCCTCGTCCTCGACGGCCAGGATCGAGGTCGCGAGCAAGGCGGCGTTGATCGCCCCAGGCTTGCCGATGGCGAGCGTCCCGACCGGCACGCCGGCCGGCATCTGCACGATGGAGAGCAGGCTGTCGATGCCCATCAGGGCGTGGCTCTCGACCGGCACGCCGAGCACCGGCAGCGTGGTCCAGGCGGCGCACATGCCCGGCAGGTGGGCGGCACCCCCGGCGGCGGCGATGATCACCGACAGGCCACGCAGGCGCGCCGTGCTGGCATACTCGACGAGGCGGTCGGGCGTGCGATGCGCCGAGATGATGCGGGTCTCGAACTCGATCATCAGCGTGCTGAGCATCTCGGCGGCGTGCGAGAGCGTCTGCCAGTCGGACTGGCTGCCCATGATCAGACCGACCCGGACGCGGCCGCGCTGGCCGGTCAGGCCGGGATCGTCCGTCCCCGGCACCACGCCGTCGCCCGGGACGAGGTCGCCGGCCTCGGGACGGTCGGCGATGAAGTCCTCCGTGGGCGAGGCACCCGGCGGATAATCGGCGGCGGCGCGGGCGGTGTCGCTGTCGGACGGAGAAGCAGGGATCATCGAGCGACCTCCGGTCATGCGATGCTGTCCGGGATCAGCCGGCTTTCCAGCCACGCGATCTCGTCCTTCAGCATCAGCTTGCGCTTCTTCAGACGCTGCAACTGCAACTGGTCGATGGGCTGGGCCGCGAGGCGGCCGATCACCGTGTCGAGGTCGCGGTGCTCGCTGCGCAGCTCGTGGAGTTGTCGCAGCAGGGTGTCGTGATCTGTCAGCATGGGAACCTGCCATAGCATGCGCCTGTGCCACCCTCCATCGGCGAACCCCCCTTCCGTCGCACAAGGAGCTCCCGGGATGGACCGCAGGAGAGGGCGTGGCGAGGAAGAGTTTTTTGCGTGGCGAGACCCGTCGGCACGGGACTAACGTTTGTGCAACCGGCCCTGGATCGGTGTCCGGCAAACCCAGTTCGGAGGCACCATGAGCGTGCAAGCGCGGATCGACAGCCTGAAGACCAGGCATGCCACCCTGGACACGCGCATCACCGAGGAGGACCACCGGCCACAGCCCGATCAGGACGCGCTGAACCGCCTCAAGCTGGAGAAGCTGCGCGTCAAGGAGGAGGTTGAGCGGCTCAGCAAGGGCGCCTGAACCAGCGGTCCGGCGCGGAGCGGGCAAGGCTCCGCGCCGGACCGCTGCAGGCTGGACCGATGATCAGGCCGGCGCCGGATCAGGCGGCTTCCTCGTCCTGTGCGATCGGCAGCGGCTGCGGCACGTTGTGGCCTTCGCGCACCAGGCGGTCGTTGGCGGCCGACACCATCATGTTGAGGTCGGTCTGGCTGCACAGCCCAAGGATGACGGGGTCGCGCGGCTTGATGTTGGCGCTGTTCCAGTGCTGCTTGTCGCGCACTTTGGCGATGGTGTCCTTGGTGGTGCCGAGCAGCTTGATGATCTGCATCTCGGAGAGCTGCGGGAAGTTGCGCAGCAGAAAGACGATGGCGTCGGGCCGGTCGTTGCGCTTGGCCACCGGCGTGTAGCGCGCGCCGCGCGAGCGGCGGGTGACCGGGTTGGTGACGGTCAGGATGGCGAGCCGCAGCGATGCGTCCGCTTCGCAGCGCGTGATCTCGGCCTGCGTCACCTGGTGGTTGGCGACCGGGTCGTAGCCGACGATGCCGGCGGCGACCTCGCCGTCCGCGATGGCCTGCACCTCGAGCGGATGCATGCCGCAGAAGTCGGCGATCTGGGTGAAGGTGAGGGCGGTCTTTTCGATCAGCCACACCGCGGTGGCTTTCGGCATCAGGGGAAGGGTCATTGATCTGGTCCTATTGGATCGCGAGACGGCCGCGGCTCGTGGCAGCGTCTCTGACCTTGGTCCAGGAAGCCTGCCGGGGCGCGGCGAGTTGGCCCGATATGGCGCAGGCCCGCGCGCGCGGTCAAGTGATCAGGGCCGCGGGCAGCAAAAAGGGGCCGGTCACCCGGCCCCTTCATACGCCTAGCCCGTACGGGTGGATCAGGCCGCCTGCACGTCGCCTTCCGGCTTGCGATCGTTGGCCGGAGCCTCCGGGCTGCCCTCGAGCTGCGGGCCCGCATGAGGCGTGGCGCCGATGGCGATGCGGCGTGGCTTCAGGGCCTCGGGCACCACGCGCTTCAGGCCGACATGCAACATGCCGTGGCGCAGGTCGGCCGCCTCAACGACGATATGGTCGGCGAGGGCGAAACGACGCTCGAACGCGCGTGCGGCAATGCCACGATGCAGCACCTCGCGCCTGGGCTCGTCCTTGACGCGGCCCGCAACCAGCAGGGTGTTGTCCTGCGCGGTCACCTCGATATCGTCGGGGCCGAAGCCCGCGACCGCCATCGTCAGCACATAGCTGTCGTCGCCGGTCTTCTCGATGTTGTAGGGCGGATAGGACGGCTGGGCCGCCGCCTGCGAGGCCGTGTCCACGAGGCGGGCGAGACGGTCGAACCCGATGGTGCTGCGGAACAGCGGCGCGAAATCGTAGGTCATGAACAACCTCCTGAGGAGCAAAGTTCGGGAATTCGGACCGCCACGATGGCCGGTCCGCATTACAGTTCTGGTCGCACGCCGAAGCCCCGATCGGGCACTCCGGCAGCCGAACAAATGGAAACCGCCGCTCCCTGCATCAAGGAGCGGCGGAGAAAAAAATTCGCAGGGCGACCGAACGGAGCTTAGGCTTTGCGCATGCCGATCCCGGCGAACTTCTTGTTGAACTTCGCAACCTGGCCACCGGTATCGAGCATGCGCTGCACGCCTGTCCAGGCCGGGTGCGATTTGGGATCGACATCGAGGCGCAGCGTATCACCGGCCTTGCCATAGCAGGACTGCGTGGTGAACTGCGTCCCGTCGGTCATGACGATGTTGATCTCGTGGTATTCGGGATGGATGCCGGATTTCATGGACTGCCGCTTTCTGTGGAACGCCGCCGATGCCGACCGGGGCGCATATCGGGCGCGTATAGACGGTTGCTCGCGCGACCTCAACCGGAGCCGGCCCACCTTCATCGGCGTGCCTTCAGCGGGGCGCCTTTAGCGCATTATCCGTGAAGTGCCGGACCGTCTCGTCGGCGATGTGCTTTTGCGCCGGGCTGAAGCTGTCGTAGAGGCTGCCGAAGGGCGCGAGCAGGTCGGCGGCGTTGCTGGCGTGGGTCTGCTGCACCAGCGCGTAGGCACGCAGGTCCTCGACCGCGTTGGCGCCGGCGGTCTGCTGCTCCCGGGTCGCATAGGCTGCGTCGAGCTGCACCGCCCCGTGCCGCATCGCCCCGGTCAGCCGGCCCCAGAGCGGCTCCTGGGCCGGCGTGATGTGCCAGGTCCGGTGCAGCGTCGTGATGTGCGCCTCGAGCGCTTCGGCCTGCTGGCGGCCGAGTCGGCTGCGCATGCCGGACTGGCTCATCGATGGCGCCGCGTGGGGCCGCCCAGCCTGCTCCGAGCTGTTCTGGTCCGGGCTATCCTGGCCCGAGCTGCCCTGGGCCGATCGGAGCGGCGTGAGCATCGGGGCAGCTGTCTGCACATCGGCGGCCGAGGCGGGCCGCACGACCGAGAGTGCGAGCAAGGCCGGCGGGAGTGCGAGCAAGGCCGGCCCGGCTGCCAACCGGGCCAGCACGGCCACGCGCCGGAAGAGGTTGCGGCGTGACCGAAAGAGACTGCGCATCATTGGCCTCAAAGCCTGTATCAGGATCGATGATCGCCCGGTGGCCGCGTGGCCCCCGGCGTCGTGTCGGACACGACGCGACTTCATGGCGCGAACCGGCCGGTCCGTGAAGGAGGCACCCTGAGAATACTCTCCATCCAGTCCTGGGTCGCCTACGGCCATGTCGGCAACGCGGCCGCGATCTTCCCGCTGCAGCGCCTCGGCGCCGATGTCATGGCGTTGCACACGGTGCAGTTCTCCAACCATACCGGCTATGGCGACTGGACCGGGCAGGTCTTCACCGGCGCCGATCTGCGCGCCCTCGGCCATGGACTCGCCGCCCGCGGCGCGCTTGCTACGCTCGATGCGGTGCTGTCGGGCTACCTGGGCGACGCCGAGATCGGCCGGTCCATCCTGGAAATCGTGGCATGCGCCCGGGCAGCCGGGCGGCCTCTGCTCTATTGCTGCGATCCGGTGATGGGGGATGACGGCCGCGGCCTGTTCGTGCGTCCGGACATCCCGCCGCTGCTCGCCCACGAGGTGGTGCCGGAATGTGACATCCTGACGCCGAACCAGTTCGAGCTCGCGCACCTGACCGGGATGGATTGCAGGAGCCGCGCGGGGCTGCTGCGGGCGGTGCGCGACCTGCAGGGCCGCATGCGTCCGGCCGGGCCACGCATCGTGCTCGTCACCAGCGTCGCCAACGACCAGACGCCCGACGACGCGATCGAGATCCTGGCGTCGTCGCCGGACACCGCCTGGCTGCTGCAGACACCCCGCCATGCGATCTCGGTGAACGGCGCCGGCGACCTCATCGCGGCCCTGTTCCTGTTTCATGTGCTGGCGCAAACCGCAGCCCCACACGCCGCGCCGGATCATCCGGCCCAGTGCAGGCCGGGCCTGCGGCACGCGCTTGAGCTGGCCGGGAGCGCCACTTGGGCGGTGCTGGGCCGGACCGTCGCCGACGGGGCGCGCGAGCTCAGCCTGGTCGCTTGCCAGGACGCGATCGTCCGCCCGCCGCGTCGTTTTCGGGCACTTTCACTCGATGCGGACGGTAAAATCACCGGGTGATCCAAGCGATCGTTTCGGGATCAAGGATTTATTAAAGATTTTGGCGTGAATTGGGGATCGCGAACCAACCCCTGATCATGGACACGTCATGACCGCAGATACCTCGCCCGGCAGCCTCGGCATCATCCTGGCCGGCATCCGGCCCGTCGCCACATCCGTCGGGCTGTCGCAGCAGTTCGCTCCGGTGTTCGTCATCGATGTTGCCGAGACCAATTCCGAAGCGCCGGCGACGGCGACCCTGACCACCGCCGCCAATCCGCTGAACACCAGCGCCGCGGGGATGGTCGGCACCATCGGCCAGTCCGGCGACGCGACCACGATCACCGGCACCCTGGCGCAGATCGCCACCGATTTCGCCAAGATCACCTACAGCAGCAGCTTTGCAGTCAGCGACAGCGTGCGCCTCACGGTCACCGATGCGCAGGAGAACTCCGCCTCCGCCAGCTTCGCCGTCAGCGTGACGGCCACCAACACCGCACCCGGCACGGCGACGGTCGCCCCGTACGTCCAGGCGACCGCGACCGGCCAGGTTGCGATGCTCACCGGCAGCAACCTCATCTACACCGCGAGTTCCGGCACCGACACGGTGACCGCCGCGCAGTCCGGCAGCACCGTCAATGGCGGCGGCGCAGGCAGCGTGCTGACCCTGTTCGCCGACGGCACCAGCTTCGGCTTCACCAATCATGGCGGCCATGCGCTGGTGGTGCAGAATGCGGGCAGCGGCAGCATCGGCGGGGGTGCCGCCGGCAGCAGCCTGGTGGCGTTCCTCGACGGCGGCCCGATGCTCTACAAGGGCTTTGCCGGTAAAGACATGCTGATCGGCGGCGCCGGCGCCAGCACGATCGATGGCGGCCAGGGCGGGACACTGACTGTGTTCGGCGGCAGCGGCACCATGGTGCTGACCGGCGGACGCGACGCGGAGACCGTGGTGGGCGGCAGCGGCGCCGAGACCATCCAGGCGGCAGCGTCCGGCGGCGCCTATTTCGGCGGCAGCGGCGGCAGCCAGATGACGGCGACCGGCGCCGGCACCTTCCTGATCGGCGCGGTCGCAGGCGACGTGCTGAACGCCTCGGCGCTCGGCGGCGACGGCCTGGTCGCGGGGGCCGGCAACGAGACCCTGAACGGCGGCGGCTCGCAGTACCAGAACCTGTTCTTCGCCGGCACCGGCAACGACCGGATCATCCTCGGCCACGGCGACGACACGCTGGTCGGCGGCTCTGGCACCGCGACGGTCAACATGGGTGCCGGCTCGTCGGCGATCTATGCCGGCGCCGGCCAGGAGCTCTTGGCCTTCACCAACGGCGTCTCCGCGCTGGCGCACGACCTGATCAGCGGCTTCAAGGTCGGCACCGACCACATGCAGCTTTCGGCCGGGCTCGGGGTGACGGACTATGTCCCGTCGGGCTCGACGACGACGCTCGCCTTCAATGACGGCACCCACGTCACCCTGCTCGGCGTGGCCGGCGCGAGGGAGGCGGCCTTGTTCACCTGAAGCCAACAACGTGCTGTCAGGATTGACCTCTGTACGGTGCAGGGGTTGTCACGCCGACAGCTTTGGCCTCCTGGTATCGCGCCGGGTTATGAACTGGTGACATACCGTGCCAGCCGCCGGATGCTATAGGAGAAAGAAGTATGGCCTTGAGCGACCACAAGGTGCGGGCACCCGGCTGGGTAAGCGAGTTCACCAGCTTCATCATGAAGGGCAATGTCGTCGACCTTGCCGTCGGCATCATCATCGGTGCGGCCTTCACCGGCATCGTGCAGAGCCTGGTCAAGGACATCTTCACGCCGATCATCGGCCTGATCGTCGGCGGCATCGACTTCACCAACATCTTCCTCACCCTCAAGGGTACGCACCTGCCGACCCTGGACCAGGCCCAGAAGGCCGGTGCCGTGACGCTCAATGTCGGCCTGTTCCTCAACGCCGTGTTCCAGTTCCTGATCGTCGGCCTGGTGATCTTCTGGGTGGTCAAGCTGCTGACCCGGCTGCATGTCCGCGAGGATGCGAAGCCCGCGGCTCCGGCCGGCCCGACCCCGTCCGAGACGCTGCTCGTCGAGATACGCGACCTGCTGGCGCGTGGACCTGCCGAGCCGGCGCGCATCATATCGCCGCTCACCTGAGATCCTCTGCCCTTCCTGAGGCCGGGACCGGCCCGCGACGGCGTCTAGCGCGACGGGACGCCCTGCGGCAGGCCCTGGCCATGGCGACGCTGTGCGGCGCGGGCACGGCACTCGCCGGGTGCCAGCCTTCGGGTGCCATCACCGCGCCGGAGGATCTCGGCGACGCCACCCGCGAGGTGGTGATGACCTACCTGATCGCGCATGGCATGGCGGAGAGCTACGTCATGTCCGGGCGTGCCGATCCGGCGTCGCTGCTGGACCTGGTGCGCTATGATCATGCCGCCCTGGTGGCGCTGCGCGGCCACGAGACCGGGCCGAGCTGGACCACGCTGTCGCAGGCCCGCAGCGCCGTGCGCGCCCTGATGGACTACACCACCCGCGTGGATGCGGACGGCGAGATGGTGCGAACACACCACACCTGAAGCCTCGCGACTGATCAGCGGCGATCGCCCGGAGCTACCGCTTCTGCACCGCATGCAGGTCACGCCGCAGCCGTTTCTCGCCCAGCAGCAGCAGGATCGGTGCCGCAATGAAGATCGAGGACGAGGTGCCGACGACGATGCCGAACAGCATCACCCAGGCGAACCCCGACAGCGTGGCGCCGCCGAACAATGCCAAGGGCAGGGCAGCCAGGAAAACGGTGGACGAGGTGCCGAGCGTGCGGTTCAGGGTCTCGTTGATGGACAGGTCGATCAGCTCGCGCAACGGCATGGTGCGATACTTGCGCAGGTTCTCGCGCACCCGGTCATAGACCACCACCTTGTCGTTGGTGGAGTAGCCCAGGATGGTCAGGATGGCGGCGACCATCACCAGGTCGAACTGGAACCGGCTGATCGCAAGAAAGCCGATCGTCTTGGTGAGGTCGAGCACCAGCGTGATCACCGCGCTGACCGCGAACTCCCATTCGAAGCGCACCCAGATATAGACCAGGATCATCAGCAGGCTGAGTCCAAGCGCCAGCAGGCCGTTGCGGAACAGTTCCGAAGACACCGAGGCGCCCACTGCATCCGCGCGCAACACCTGCGCACCGGGTTGCGCCGCAATGATGCCAGCCCGGGTGCGATCGACCAGCGACTGCGTCGCCGCTTCGCTGGCGGCATCCTTGCCGGAGGGCGCATCAAGCCGGATCAGCACGTCATCGTCAGCGCCGAAACGCTGCAGCCCGGCGGCCGGAACATGCCGAGACTGCAAAGCGGCACGGATCGCATCGAAATTCGCCACCCCCGGCGTGCGCGCCTCCACGACGATCCCGCCCTTGAAATCGATGCCCAGCGAAAGCCCCGGATAAAAGAACAACCCGATCGAGGCGAGCGAAAGGAAGGCCGACGTCGCCAGCCCAATGAACCGCCCACGCATGAAGTTGATCCGCGTACCGTCCGGCACGAAGCGCAACAGCGGACGTCCAAGAAAATGAGCGTTCATGATTAACTCAGAGACCTCCTGCAAACGCCTGATGCTGGATGAAGGCAGCCCGCAGGGCTGCGGCCGGCGCGTCTTTGCGAGCACCGGAGCGGAGCGGCCTTGATGGCCGTGAGCACCGGCGCACAGGGAAGGCGTGTCGGATCGCCAGCAGCAGGCGTTTGCAGGAGGTCTCTCAAACGGGCAGGAGGGTGGGGCGGGTGACCGCATACCACCGCACCATCAGCATGCGCGAGAGCAGCAGCGTGGTGAACAGCGTGGTGACGATGCCGATGGTGATGGTGAGCGCAAAGCCGCGAACCGGGCCGGTGCCGAACACGAACAGCATGACATGCGCGAGCAAGGCGGTGGCGTTGCTGTCGACGATGGTCGAGGTCGCGCGCGTGAAGCCGGTCTGCAGGGCGTTCAGAGGGGTGCGGCCGCGTTTCACTTCCTCGCGGATGCGCTCGTTGATCAGGATGTTGGCGTCCACCGCCATGCCCAGGGTGAGCAGCATCCCGGCCATGCCGGGCAGCGTCAGCGTCGCCTGGAACAGCGACAGGATCGCCAGCATCAGCACCAGGTTGGCGACCAGGCAGATGTTCGCGTACCAGCCGAACAAGCCATAGAACAGCCCCATGAAGCCGATCACCAGCACGAAGCCGACGGCGAGGCTGATGGCGCCGGCGCGGATCGAGTCCGCCCCCAGCGACGGCCCGACCGAGCGCTCCTCGATCACCGCGAGCGGTGCCGGCAGTGCGCCCGCACGCAGCAGCAAGGCGAGGTCGGTCGCCTGCTGGGCGGTGAAGCTGCCGGTGATCTGACCCTGGCCGCCGGCGATCACGCTCTGGATCACCGGAGCGCTGATCACCTTGTTGTCGAGCACGATGGCGAGCTGGTGGCCGACATTGGCGCGCGTCACGTCGCCGAAGCGGCGCGCGCCGACCGAGTTGAAGGTGAAGTTGATCGACCAGCCGCCGGTCTGGGTGTCCTGTCCAGGTGAGGCGTTGGTGAGGTCGGCGCCGTCGACGTCGGCATGGCGGATGACGGCCACGCGCTGCGCCGGGTTGTCCGACATCGGCAGCATCTCGACGCCGGGCGGCGGCAGGCCGTTCGGGTTGGCGGTCGGATCCACCAGGTGGAAGGTCATCTTGGCCGTGGTGCCGAGCAGCGCCTTGACCCGCTGCGGGTCGGTGACGCCCGGAAGCTGGATCACGATGCGGTCGCTGCCCTGGCGGGTGATCTCCGGATCGACCGCGCCGGTGGCATCGATACGGCGGCGCACGATCTCGATCGACTGGGTCACCGCGTCCTCGGCACGCGCCTGCATCGCCGCTGCCGACAGGGTGACGGCGATGCTGCCATCCGGCCGTGCTGCGGTCGTGAACTCGCCCGGCGATGCCTGTGGCAGGGAGCCAAGGCTGGCCAGGTCGCGGTCGCGCGCGGACGGATCGCGCGGCGTGAAGGTGACGCTGCGAGCGGCGGCGTCGGTGGCAAGGTTGCGGTAGCCGAGGCCGGCGCCGAGAAGCTGCTGGCGCACGCCGTCGGTCAGCGCCTCCAGCCGCTCGCGGGTGATGGTCGGCATGTCCACCTGCATCAGCAGGTAGGAGCCGCCGCGCAGGTCGAGGCCGAGATGGATCTGCCGCCAGGGCAGGACCCTCGACGGAGCTGCCAGCAGATTGGGCAGGCAGAGCAGCAGGCCGAGCAGGCAGACGCCCAGGACCGAGGCCGTCTTCATGCGGCTGTAGTACATCATGCTGAAGGAAGTGCTCCGTACCCGCCGCTAAAGAAGGTTGCGCCGCAACCGAGACCGGATGCGGGGGAAGTGGCCCCGCAACGGCGGGGAACATGCCGATGTGCTTCTCGTCACGCAACTTCTGCTGCTACCGAGGGCCGGTTCTGCTCTACCGATGGGCGGGGCGTGGATGGGGCCGATGGCATTGCTGGGGTTGGGGTCGCGGTCACGGGTGGAGGCAGAGTCGCGCAGGTTGCGGATCGGCGTGATCGGCGCCGGGCATTTCGGCCGGTTCCACGCACTCAAGGTCGCCGCCCACGCGCGCGCGACCCTCGCCGGCATCCACGACCCCGATCCAAAGCGTGCGGTGCTGGTGGCGCGTGAGGCGGGCGACGTGCCGGTGCTCGGGCTTGCAGCCCTGCTCGAGGCATGTGACGCCCTGGTGATCGCGGCCCCCGCCGAGGCGCATTTCGAGCTGGCGATGGCGGTACTGCAGGCCGGGCGGCACGTGCTGATCGAGAAGCCGATCGCCTCCACCCTGGAGCAGGCGCGGGTGCTCGCCGACACGGCCTCGACCACCGGCCTGGTGCTGCAGGTGGGCCACCTGCTGCGCTACTCGGCCGAGCACGCCGCCATCACCGAGCGGATCACCCGGCCGCTCTATATCGAGGCCACCCGGATTGCGCCGTACAAGCCGCGCGGCACCGACGTCTCGGTGATCCTGGACCTGATGATCCACGATCTCGACCTGGTGCTGGCCATTGTCGACAGCCCGATCGAGAGCGTGGATGCGCTCGGCTGCGCGGTCAGCAGCGCGCACGAGGACATCGCCAATGCGCGGGTGCGCTTCGCCAATGGCTGCGTCGCCACCATCACCGCGAGCCGGATCTCGCTCAAGACCGAGCGCCGGATGCGGCTGTTCTCCGAGGAGGGCTATCTGTCCGCCGACTTCGCGGCGCGCGAACTCACCATGATCGGGCGCGAGCGCGGCATGCCGTTGCCCGGCACCGGCGGCTTCAGGCGCGAGGCGGTGAGCTGGCGCGAGCACGACACGCTGGCCGCCGAGCATGCGGCGTTCGTCGCCGCCTGCCTCGACGGCGCGCCGGTCCTGGTCGATGCCGAGGCCGGGATCAGGGCGCTGGCGGCGGCGATTGCGGTCACCGATGGCATCGCGGCGTCACGCCAACGGATGGAGCTCTCCGGGCTGCTGACGGCGACGGCGTTCTGACGCGCTCAGAAGCCTACGAACAGCAGGTCCAGGGCCCGGGTGATGCTGTCATGCCCGGCGTCGAGCAAGCCGACCGCCGGCTTCAGCTCGCGCCCGGAGACGGCGGCCAGCGCCTGCGTCACCAGCACGTGGCGGGTGCCTTCGATCTCGAACATCGGGTTCAGCTCGCTGATCGGCGTCGATGCCCGGGTTTCCGGCAGCAGCGGCACCACCACGCGTGTGGCCAGATGCGTGAGAAGTTCGGCCTGGACGTTCACCACATACCCAGTCCCGACGCCCGGCATCGGGCGGAGGTCGAGGCGCGCCATCAGGACTGGCGGTAGGCGGCAAGCGGCAGGCCGTGTTGGGCGACGTGCTCGTTCCAGGCCCGCATGGAATGCTGGTTCTGCTCCAGCCAGCGCTGCCTGCGCGTCGCAGCCACTGCTTCCGCCAAGCCGCGCTCGCACGCCTGTGACAAGTTGATCCCGAGTTGCCGTGCGTCATGCAGCAGCGCGTCCGGCAGGGTGACGTTCGTGGCACGCCTCGTTGCACTGGAGGTGGCAGAGCGCATCGTCATGGTCTCCTCCGGCATCAGAACGAGATGCGCATAGGAAGTGCGCAAGCAAGGTGCATCACCTCTTGTGCCGTTTGCGGGTGTCGAACTCCAGCTGCTTCAGCACGTCGATGAAGGCGCGCAACCCTGGCGGCACCAGCCGGTGCCCGGGATAGTACAGGAACAGCCCGGGGATACGCGGGCACCAGTCGTCCAGCACCCCGACTAGCGCGCCGCGATCAAGGTAGGGCCGGGCGGTGGCTTCCGACAGGTAGGCGATGCCGAGGCCGCGGGCGGCGCATTCCGCCATCAGTCCGGGATGGTCGAGGGTGAGCGGCCCCGGCACGTCGAGGGCGATCTCCTGGCCATGCCGCTCGAACTCCCAGCGATACGGCTTGCCGCTCGGCAGCCGCAGGCGGATGCAGCGATGCTGCATGAGGTCGTCGGGTGCCACCGGCGGCTTGCGATCGGCAAGGTAATTTGGCGAGGCCACCGCGAGGAACCGGGTCTCTCCGCCCAGGCGGACCGCGATCATGTCCTGCGGCACCGCCTCGCCCAGCCGGATGCCGGCGTCGAAGCCCTCGGCCACGATGTCGACCAGCCTGCCGTCGGTCACCAGGTCGAGCGACATGCCGGGATGCCGGGCCAGGAACTCCGGCACCACCGAGCCCAGCAGCAGGCGGGCGGAGATCTCGCTGGCGTTGATGCGCAAGGTGCCGCTCGGGCCGTCGCGGAAATCGTCCACCGCTGCGAGCGCAAGGTCGAGGTCGCGCAGCGCCGGCTGCAACTGCGCCAGCAGCCGCCGGCCGGCCTCGGTCGGCGAAACGCTGCGCGTCGTCCGGTGCAGCAGCCGCACCCCCAGGCGCTGCTCGAGCGTGCGCATGGCATGGCTCAGCGTGGAGGCGGAGAGGCCGAGTTCGTCTGCCGCGCGGCGGAAGCTGCGACGGGCGGCGATCGCGCAGAAAGCGAGCAGTTCATCCAGCGCGGGACGGTCATTGATGGCCAATCTTCAGCAGCCCATGCAGCTCCATGCCGCTTATAGCAGCTACCAGGCCGCCTCACCTCAGCCGAACCAGCAAACTGCGGAGGCTTTTCACATGACCAGGACCTGGTTCATCACCGGCGGCTCGTCCGGCATCGGACGCGCCCTGACCGAACGACTGCTCGCCCGTGGTGACCGTGTGGCGGCGACCTTCCGCCGGCCCGGTGCCCTGGATGGCCTCATGGCGCGCCATGGCGACCTGCTGCGGGTGGCGCCGCTCGACGTCACCGACAGCGCCGGGATCGTGCGCGTCATGGCGTGGGCGGCGGCCGAGCTCGGTCGCATCGATGTGGTGGTCAGCAATGCCGGCTATGGCCTGTTCGGCGCCGCCGAGGAAGTCAGCGACGCGCAGATCCGCCGGCAGATCGACACCAACCTGTTGGGCTCGATCCAGGTGATACGGGCGGCGCTGCCGCACCTGCGGGAGCAGGGCGGCGGCCGGATCCTGCAGGTCTCCTCGGAGGGCGGCCAGATCGCCTATCCGGCGTTCGGCCTCTATCACGCGACCAAATGGGGCATCGAGGGCTTCATGGAGGCGGTGGCGCTGGAGGTGGCGCCGCTCGGCATCGGTTGCACGATCGTCGAGCCGGGCCCGACCGAGACCGGCTTCCGCGACGGCGCGATCAGGGCGCCTGCGATGGCGGAATACGAGGACACCCCGGCCGGCGAGATCCGTCGCGCTGTGACCTCGGGTGCGTTCAAGCTTCCCGGCGACGCCGGCAAGGTGGCGCAGGCGATGATCGACAGCGTCGATGTCGAGCCCGCACCGAAGCGCCTGCTGATGGGAGGCGGCTCCTGGGAGCGCGTCCGGGCCGCCCTCGTCGAACGGCTCTTGCAGCTCGATGCACAGCGCGAGCTTGCCTATTCGACCGACCGCGACACCTGACGCCTCAAGCCGAGCGGGCGCGCTCGCGCAGGATGTATTTCTGCATCTTGCCGGTGCTGGTCTTGGGCAACGGCCCGAACACCACCCGGCGCGGCGCCTTGAAGTGGCGAGGTGTCCGCGGCAGAACGCCACCAGCTCGGCTTCGGTCACCGCCACGTCCGGCCGCGCGGTGACGAACGCGCACGGCACTTCGCCCCACTTGCCGTCCGGCATCGCTACCACGGCGGCTTCCAGCACCGCCGGGTGCCGGTACAGCACGCTCTCCACCTCGAGCGTCGAGATGTTCTCGCCGCCGCTGATGATGATGTCCTTGGAGCGGTCGCGGACCTCGACATGGCCGTCCGGATGGCACACGCCGAGATCGCCGGAAGCCGAGCCGCTCCATGCCCTCGATCACCGCGCAGCGGCGAGAGTGCGACATGGTTGGCCGGGTTCCTGGCGAACTCCTCGAACTGCATCGGCGTCCTCATCGCACCTCTGGCGGGTGCTCAGGCGATGATGAGCCGTTGGCGTCCGGAGGAAAAGCCTCAGTCCGCCGCCTGCAGCGAGCCGTCCGCGCCGCCCAGGACCAGGTGCTGGCGGAAGAACGCGGCCACAGCGGGGTTGTGCGCGATCGAGACGATGGTGGTGCCGGGCAGGCGGCGCTTGAGCATCGCCAGCATCCGCCCCTCGCTCTCGGGATCGAGGCTCGCGGTCGCTTCGTCGAGGAACAGCCAGTCGGGGCGTGCGAGCAGCGCGCGCGCAAGGGCCAGGCGTTGCTGTTCGCCGCCCGACAGCCGCATCACCCAGTTCTCGTCGGTCTGGTCGAGTTCCGGGACCAGCCCGGCGAGATCCGCGTCCTCGAGCGCCCGCTGCACCGCCTCCGGCGCGACCGTATCCTCCGGGTTCGGGTAGCACAGCGCATGTCGCAGCGTGCCGAGCGGGATGTACGGGCGCTGCGGCAGGAACAGGCTGCTGCCGGCTGGGCCTTCGATCTGGCCGGTCGCGAACGGCCAGATGCCGGCGAGCGTGCGGAACAGGGTGGACTTGCCGGCGCCCGACGGGCCGCTGATCAGCGTGTCGATGCCGGGGGTGAGGGTGGCGTTGAGCGCTGCGCCAAGGCGGGAGCCGTCCGGTAGCGCGAGCGCGATATCCTTGAGCCGGTAGCCGTCGCCGCCGATCCGGATGCCGATCCCGGCTGCCTCTGCGCTGCGGGCCTCGGTCACGGCGCGGTCGAAGGTCGCAAGACGGCCGACGGTGGCGCGCCACATCGCAAGGGTCGTGAAGCTGTCGGCGAACCAGGAAAAGGCACCTTGCACTTCGCCGAACGCCTGACTGATCTGGACAAAGGTCCCGAGCGTCATCTTGCCGGCGAAGAACTGCGGCGCCACCAGCAACGAGGGCAGTACGGTCGCGAGCTGGCTGTACGAGATCGTGGTGGCGTTCAGCAACAGCATGCGACGCAGCAGGTTTATGAAGTTGCCGCGTATGGCGTCGAACAGTCTCAGCAGCGAGCCGTATTCCTCGCGCTCGCCACGCTGCAGCGCGATCCCCTCGGTGTTTTCGCGGGCACGCACCAGACCGAAGCGGAAATCCGCCTCGAAACGCTGCTGGAAGAACCGCAGCGCGATCAGCCGCCGCCCCACCGCATAGGTGAGCAATGTGCCTCCGAGGCTGAACAGCAGCGCCACCCAGATCAGGCCGCCGGGTAGCCGCAGGCCGAACAGCGCGACATGGCGCGAAAGCGTCCAGAGCACGATCACGTAGCTGAACAGCGAGACCACGTTGCTTAGCAAGCCGAGTGCCAGGCTCAGGGTATCGGTCTGAGGCCGGGCGTTAGCGCCTGCGCCGCAGAACGACGCGAGGTCGTCCGACAGACGCTGGTCCGGGTTGTCGGTCCCGACACCCTCGGGATCACCGGCGACGCTGATGCGATAGTAGGCGCGCTCGGCAAGCCACCGCTGCAGGAAGTCGCCGGTCATCCAGCGCCGCCAGCGTATCTGCAGATACTCGGTGACGAACAGCTGGACGCAGCCGATCAGGATCAGCAGCATTGCCAGACTGAGGAACCCCGGCATGACCCAGCCGCTCGGTAATGGCAGCCAAGTGAAGATCAGCGCCATAAAGGCGTGCTCGTCCTTGTTCTGTAGCGTGTCGTAGAACAGGTTCGACCAGAAGCTCATCAGGACGCCGAGTTCGGTCTGCACGACCGACATCAGGCCGACGCCGATCAGCAACGTCAGTGCCAGGCGCCGCTCGCTGGAATGGAAGAAATAGGGCTTGAGTAGCCGCCAGCTATCGCCCAGGACGGGACCGAGATTACGCATCAGGATTTATCCGATCCGGGCCGCAAGAATAAAATCGTTCTCGTGCAGGCCACCCGCCGCATGGGTGCGCAGCGACACCCGGACATAGCCCCAGCCGAAGCTGACATCGGGATGATGATCGGCCGCCTCTGCAAGTTCCGCGATGCGATCGACCAGCGCGAACGCTTCGGCGAAGTCAGGAAGATCCCAGCGCCTTTCGATCCGGTCGGGATCGTGCAGCAGTTCCCAGCCCGGAACCTCCGGCAGCAGCGCCGCGATCGCGTCGGGTTGCAGCTTCGGCGTGCCCTTGCGGCAGGCCACGCACGGGCGATCGGCGAGCGATGTCGTCATCGTTGGACCTCCTCAGGATGCGAGTTGTTCGCGCAGGACTTCGAGTTCGAGCCAGCGTTCCTCCGCCGCCCGCAATGCCGCTTCCTCGCGGTCAAGCGCATCGGTGGCCGACGTGAACGCCCTCGGATCGCGGTTGTACAGGCCCGGGTCGGTCAGCAGGTGGCGCAGGCGCACAATTGCCTCCTCATGCGCGGCGATCTTTCCGGGAAGCTGCTCCAGCGCGTGCTTGTCCTTGAACGACAGCTTGCGCGCCGCTGTACCGGAAGCGGCCGGCGCCGCCTTGCGCACCAGCGCGGAGCCCGCACCCGAGCGGTCGAGCGCGCCGCCGGCGATCCGGCCACCCTGGGCCAGCATGTCGCTGTAGCCGCCGGCATATTCGATCCAGCGGGCACCTCCCTCGGCGGCGACGATCGAGGTCGCGACCCGGTCGAGGAAGTCGCGATCGTGGCTGACCAGCAGCACGGTGCCGGGATAGCCGTCCAGCATCTCCTGCAGCAGGTCGAGCGTTTCGAGATCGAGATCGTTGGTCGGCTCGTCGAGCACCAGCAGGTTGGACGGCTTGGCCAGCGCGCAGGCCAGCATCAGCCGGCCGCGCTCGCCCCCAGAGAGCACGCCGACGCGCGTGCGCGCCTGCTCCGGGCGGAACAGGAACTGCTTCATGTAGCCGATGACGTGCTGCTT
Organism: uncultured Lichenicoccus sp.; assembly: GCA_963693035.2. Classification (GTDB taxonomy): domain Bacteria; phylum Pseudomonadota; class Alphaproteobacteria; order Acetobacterales; family Acetobacteraceae; genus Lichenicoccus. Next base: position 31,428 of record CAXMMQ010000007.1, on the reverse strand, counting down.
CTCGGTGCCGACCTGCACCATGTCGCCGCCGCCGCCGGTCAGCGTGTCCGACAGCGTCGCGTCCGGGTCCAGGCTGCGGCGCTGCTGGTCGAGGGTCACCACCGAAAGCGCGGTGCCGATGGCGATGCGGCCGCTATCGGGCGTCTCCAGCCCGGTCAGCAGGCGCAGCAGCGTGGTCTTGCCCGCCCCGTTTGCCCCCGCGATGCCGAGCCGGTCGCGGCGGATCACCCGCAGGTCGAGGTCGCGCACGATGGCGCGGCCGTCGAACGACTTGCTCACACCCTCGACCACCGCCACCAGCTTGCCAGACAGATCGGCCGTCTTCGCCTCCAGCCGCAGGCCTCCCGGCGCCCTAAACGCGTCGCGGCGCTCGGCGCGGAGTGCCGCCAGCTCGCCGACCCGGCGCACGTTGCGCTTGCGCCGGGCGGTGACGCCGTAGCGCATCCAGTCCTCCTCGCGCGCGATCTGGCGGTCGAGCTTGTGGCCGTCGCGCTCCTCGTTGGCGAGCACCTCCTCGCGCCAGGCCTCGAACTTCGCGAAGCCCTGATCGAGCCGGCGGGTGACGCCGCGATCCAGCCAGACGACGCTGCGCGACAAGGTCTCCAGCATCCGCCGGTCATGGCTGATCAGCACGATCGCCGACCGCAGCGAGGCCAGCTCGCGCTCCAGCCAGGCGATCGTCGGCATGTCGAGATGGTTGGTGGGCTCGTCGAGCAGCAGCACGTCGGGCTCGGGCGCCAGCGTGCGCGCCAGCGCGCAGCGTCGCAGCTCGCCGCCGGACAGGTGGCGCGGATCCTCGGCGCCGGTCAGGCCGAGCTCGTCGAGCAGCGCGGTCGCCCGGTAGCCGGGATCGTCCGCCGGCAGGCCCGAGCGCGCATAATCCAGCGTGGTGGCATAGCCGGAGAGATCGGGCTCCTGCGGCAGGGTCGCGATCGTGCTGCCGGGCTGCAGGAAGCGCGTGCCGCCGTCGGCGAGCAGGCTGCCGTCGGCGATCTTCAATAAGGTGGACTTGCCCGAGCCGTTGCGGCCGACGAGACAGATCCGCTCGCCGGCTGCCACCGCGAACCCCGCGCCATCCAGCAGCGGCCGGCCGCCGAGGGTGAGCACGATGTCGGAGAGCAGCAGCAGGGGTGGCGCCATCCGCCTGTTCTGGCGCGGCGGCGGCTCCGGTTCAATGCCGTCGGCCGGTGCCTTCCGGAAGATCAGCGAAGTTTCAGCCGGCGTTGCGCGACGGCGGAGCTGGCGAGACCAGCCTGATGTCGCCATGCTGCCCGGCCCGGCGGGGGGTATAGGCGGTGGCGGCGCGATCCGGCCGTGGCACGCTCTGGCCCTCCTCGCCGATGCGGCCCAGCACCGAGACGAACGAGCGGCCCCAGGCCAGCGCCGAGGTGTCGCGGATCGCCTCCCAGCAGGCATTCCAGCGATCCTGCCGCTCCGGCCGGCTCATGCGCAGCGCGCTGTCGAGGGCGTCCGCGATCTCGTCCGGATCGACCGGGTTGACCAGGATGGCGGCGCCGAGCTGGCGGGCCGCACCGGCGAACTTGGACAGCACCAGCACGCCGGGGTTCTCCGGGTCCTGGGCGGCGATGTATTCCTTGGCGACCAGGTTCATGCCGTCGCGCAGCGGCGTCACCAGGCAGATGCGGGCCTCGCGCATGTAGCCCGCGATCGCCTCCCGGGTGCTGCCGCGCGCCATCAGCCGCAGCGGCGTCCAGTCCGGATCGCTGTAGGTCGAGTTGATCGCGCCGGCCTCGCGCTCGAGATCCTCGCGCAGGTCCTGGTAGGCGCCGACATCCTGCCGGCTCTCGGCGGCGATCTGCAGGAAGGTGGCGTGCCGGTGCCATTGCGGCCGCGTCTCGAGCAGGCGGCGGAACCCGGACAGCCGGTGCCGCAGGCCCTTGGTCGGGTCCATGCGATCAACGCCCAGGATCAGGCACTGCCCGTCCAGGCTGCGATGCAGGCGCTGCGTCTCCGGCGAGGCAAAGGCCTGCTCAGCCATCTGCGCAAACTCGGCGGGCTCGATCTCGACCGGGAACACGCCCACCCGGATCTGCCGGTTGCCGAGCTGCAGCCCACCGCCGGCCATACGCGCGGCCCCCGCGATGCGCTGGGCGGAGGCGGCGAAGTTCTCGGCATCGTTCGAGGTCTGGAAGCCGAGTAGGTCGGCCGCCAGCAGGTCGCGTATGAACAGGGCTGCCTCGGGGATGCTGCCCAGCATGTCCGGCGACGGGAACGGCGTGTGCAGGAAGAAGCCGATCGGTGCGGTCACGTTGCGGCTGCGCATCGCGCTCGCCAGTGCCAGCAGGTGGTAGTCATGGATCCAGATCGTATCGCCCGGCCGAAGCATCGGCACCAGCACGTCGGCGAACCGCTCATTCACGCTGCGATAGGCCTGCAGGCTGCGCCGGTCGAAATGCATCTGCTCCGGCAGCGAATGCAGCAGCGGCCACAGTGTCGCGTTGGAAAAGCGGTTGTAGTAGAGCTCGTGCTCGTGGGGCGTCAGGTCGATGGTGGCGTATTCGACATTGTCGTGCCGGACCAGGTGCGGCTGCGTCACCGATGCGGCGTCTGGCCTGGTTGCGCCGCTCCAGCCGAACCAGAGACCGCCCTGGCGCTCCATCAGCGCATTGAGCGCCACCGCCAGGCCGCCGGCCTTGGAACCGCCGGTCGGGATAGAGACCCGGTTCGAGATCACCACCAGCCTGCTCATTCCCGTGACCTCTCCCGGCACCGGACATTCGTCCCGACCCCGGCATACGGTCCGGGACATCACACGATGTAGGGGCCGGGGCGCTGGAAAGCACGAAGCTGGCGAAAAATTGCTCCAAAACACCGATCACGCCGGCGCCGGCGGGCTCAGGTGCGACGTGCCGCGTCCAGCGCCGCGAGACGGGCGCGCACGTCCGGCGCCTCCAGCACCTCGCCTACCGGCTGCGCAAGCCGGCGGCGCCAGTTCGGATGCTCGTCGAGCGTTCCGGGCATGTTCGGCTGGTCCGGCAGCGCGAGCACGTCCTCCACCGGGATCATGACGATCTCGCAGGCCGAGCGTCCGACATGCGTGATCGCCGCATCCGCGAACGCGCCGGCCTCGGCAGGCGCCGGCTGCTCGCCGGTGGTGGCGCCGCTGTCGCGCATCGCCCGCCAGATCTGACCGCGCTCTGCTTGGCGCGTGCCTTGCTCCTCCGCCACCGTTCCGGCATCGGTCTCGAGCAGCCGGGCCCGTTCCACGATGTCGTGGCCCGCCCACCAGCCGGCCACCGGCGGCAGGTCGTGCGTGCTGGTCATCGCGGTCGCCTTGCGCGTCCAGGACCGCGGCGCGGTGAAGCCGTTTTCGGAGCGCTCGAACATCAGGATGCGCATGCCGTCAATGCCGCAGGCCTGCAGGCGCGCCTGGAACCCCTCCGGCACGGTGCCGAGATCCTCGGCTAGCACGACCGCGCGGTTGCGCCGGCTCTCGAGCGCGATCAGCCGACGCAGATCCTGCTCCGGAAAGGCAAGGTAGCTGCCATGGTCTGCGGTCCTGCCCTCCGGGATCACCCACAGCCGGGCGATTCCCATGCCGTGATCGATGCGCACGCCGCCCGCATGCTTCATCGCGCCGCGCAGCATCTCGATGAAGCCGCGATAGCCGTTCTGCCGCAGGCCGCGCGCCGAAAAGGCGGTGATGCCCCAGTTCTGCCCCTTGATCTGCAGCAGGTCGGGCGGTGCACCCACGGTGAGGCCGCGCAGCGTCTCGCCCTGGCGGCTCCAGCAATGACTGCCGCCAGAATCCGTGCCGACGGCGAGGTCCGAGATCAGGCCGATCGGCATGCCGCCCTCGACCGCCGCCTGCTGGGCGGCCGCGAGTTCGCAATCGGCGCGATATTGCAGCCAGGCATGGAAGCCGATCTCGTCGGCGTGGGTCGCACGGAAGCCGGCGATCCCGGGCGCATCCAGCGAGCCGAACTCCGGCGGCCAGTCGCGCCAGTGCCAGAGGCTGCGGTCAGCGCCCCAGATCTCGGCGTGCAGCGCCTCGAACAGCGCATGCGCCTCCAGCGCGTCGCCGGCCTGCCTGCGCCAGCACAGGAACTCCGCCGCGTCGCGGCCCTCGGCGGAGTAGGTCCGGCGCAGCCTTGCCAGATGGTCGCGCGCCACGTCCGGCCAGTCCACCAGCTCCAGGGCTTCCAGACGGTGCGCCTCGTCGCCCGGTTCGTCGGCCGCGATGTGCAGGACGTTCAGCATGATGCGACTGGACGGCGCATACGGGCTGAAGCGGTCGGGATCGGCGGAGAACTGGGCGTGCACCGGGCTGATCGCCACGGCATGCGCGCCATGGGCGGCACTTTCCCGGGCGAAGCTCGCCAGTGCCGCATAGTCGCCGACGCCGCCATCGCCAGGCCGGCGCAGCGAGTAGAGCTGCACCGCGATCCCCCAGGCCCTGGCGTCGTCGCGTCCGAGCGCCTCGGACACCGAGAAGCAATGGTCGGGCGCCACCGCCAGGCAGATCGCGCGACCCGGCAGCTCCAGCCGGTGATAGCCAGGCACGCGGGGCGCATCAAGGCTGCTGCCGAGAATGAGGTCCGGCTCCAGCCAGCCGACCATAGTCTCGCCGTCCTCGAGCGCCAGCCGGTACTCGCAGGTCCCGAGTGGCAGGCTGATCCGCTCGCCGCTTGCGGCCGTGATCAACGGCGGCAGTTCGCGCAGCTCGCGCTCGAGTTCCTGCGTGCGGTCGGCGGCACTGTGCGCGTCGTCGATCCCGAGGCCGATCGCGGCCAGGATCAGCCACAGGTCCTCGGCTGCGACCTGATGGGTCTTGCCGAAGATGTCGTGCCACTCGGTGGCAACCCCGGCCTGCGCGCAGAGACGTTGCAGCCCCGCATCGGCCCCGTCCTCGATAGGCGGCTCGTCCATACGCTGTGCAGGCTCCAGCCGGCCGTCAGGCCGGCGTCAGGATGATCGTGGCGAGGGGGGGCAGAGTGACCTTAAGCCATGCCGGCTGTCCATGGGATGTGCCCGCATGCGCATCGACGCCGCCGAAATTGCCGACATTGGAGCCGCCGTAGCGCGAGCTGTCGGTGTTCAGCACCTCCTGCCAGTGCCCGGCCTGCGATACCCCGAGCTGGTAGTCGTGGCGCGGCACCGGGGTGAAGTTGCAGATCACCAGCACCGGCGCCTGTCCCAAATGGCCGAAGCGCAGCCAGGCATAGACGCTCTGGTCGTCATCGTGCAGCACCACCCAGCGGAAGCCGTCATGGTCGCAGTCGCGCGAATGCAGCGCCGGCAGGTTGACATAGAGCCGGTTCAGGTCGCCGACCAGTAGCTGTACGCCGCGATACATCGGGTTGTCGAGCTGCCACCAGGACAGCCCGGTATCGTGGTTCCATTCGGCCTCCTGCGCGATCTCGCTGCCCATGAACAGCAGCTTCTTGCCGGGATGCGTCCACATGAAGCCGTAATAGGCGCGGAGGTTGGCGAAGCGCTGCCACCAGTCGCCCGGCATCTTGCCGATCATCGAGCCTTTTCCGTACACAACCTCGTCGTGCGAGATCGGCAGCACGAACTTCTCGGAGAAGGCATAGACCAGGCCGAACGAGATTTCGCCATGATGCCAGCGGCGATGCACCGGCTCTTCCTCAATATAGTGCAGGGTGTCATGCATCCACCCCATGTTCCACTTGTAGTCGAAACCCAGGCCGCCCTCATCGGCGGGACGGCTCACGTTCGGAAACGACGTGCTCTCCTCGGCGATCAGGATCGCGCCAGGCGCATCCTCGCGCACCACCCGGCTGAGATCCTGCAGGAAGGCGATCGATTCCAGGTTCTCGCGGCCGCCATACTGGTTCGGCACCCATTCGCCCTGCTTGCGCGAGTAGTCGCGATACAGCATCGAGGCCACCGCATCGACGCGCAGCCCGTCGACATGGAAATGCCGCAGCCAGAACAGGCCGCTCGCGATCATGAAGCCGCGCACCTCATTGCGGCCAAGATTGTAGATGTACGTGTTCCAGTCCTGGTGATAGCCCTCGAACGGGTTGCCATGCTCGTAGAGCGGCGTCCCGTCGAAGCGGGCGAGGCCATGCGCGTCGGTTGGAAAATGCGCCGGCACCCAGTCGAGCAGGACGCCGAGACTGGCCGCATGGCAGCGATCGATGAAGCGGGCGAACTGCTCGGGCGAGCCGAGCCTCGCTGTCGGCGCGAACTGGCTGACCGTCTGGTAACCCCACGAGCCGCCGAACGGATGCTCCATGATCGGCATCAGCTCGACATGGGTGAAGCCGAGTTCGGACAGGTACGGGATCAGTTGGTCGCCGAGCGTGTCCCAGGTCGGGTAGCCGCCATCATGGGGCATCCAGGACATCGCGTGCATCTCATAGATCGAGATCGGCGCATCCGGCGCCTGCCGGGCGGCGCGCTCGCGCATCCAGGCCTCGTCGGTCCAGACGAAATGCGGGTCGTCCACTTTCGAGGCGGTCTGCGGCGGCACCTCGGTCGCCCAGGCGACCGGATCGGCGCGCCACGGCAGCACGTCGCCATCCGGCCCGACGATCTCGTACTTGTAGAGCGCGCCGGCGCCGACGCGCGGGATGAACAATTCCCAAACGCCGGCCGACTGGCGCAGCCGCATCGGGTTGCGACGGCCATCCCAGTGGTTGAACGAACCCACCACCGAGACGCGCTGCGCGTTCGGCGCCCAAACCGCGAAGCGGGTGCCGCGCACGCCGTCGATCTCGACCACGTGCGACCCCAGGATGCTGCCGAGATCGCGATGCCGGCCCTCGGAGATCAGATAGATGTCGAGTTCGCCCAGCAGCGGCCCGAAGCTGTACGGGTCCTCGGTCTCCAGCACCGTTTCGCCGCCGGCGCCGTCGGCCACGTGCGAGCGCAGCAGGTAGGGTTGCGCCGACGTGACAGGTCCCGACCACACGCCGTCGGGCTGGATCCGGGTCAGGTCGCCGAGCACCGCGCCGTTGATGCGGTCGATGACCTGCACCCGGTTCGCCTCCGGCAGGAAGGCGCGCACCACGGCGCCGTTCACCGACCCGTGCGGTCCGAGCAGCGAGAACGGATCGCCGTGTCGCGCGCGGACGAAGCTGTCGATGGCGCCGGGATGCGGCAGATGCCCGGAGGAATGCGGGGAATGGGTCGCACCGAGGTGCGCGATGTGCTCAGCCATGATGGTTCGAACCATTCTCCAGCAGCCGGGTTGCGATGCGATCGAAGCCGGTGAGCGGGATCGTGATCCAGAGCGGCCTGTTGTCGGCTTCGTAGCGGATCTCGTAGGCGGCCTTTTCCAGCAGGAACAGATCGAGGATCGCCGCCTCCGCTTCGCGCTTCACCCAGCGGTTCGGCGTCGCCTCGAGCACCTCGCGATAGGCGGCGAGGAAGTCGTTGCCGGCATTACGGCGGAAGCGGTCCAGCAGGCGTGCATAGCGATCGTTGGTGACGTCGGTGCCGCTTTCCAGCCGTGACGAGGCGGTGGCCCCGGCATAGTCGAACGAGCGCAACATACCCGCGACATCGCGCAGCGGCGATGAGTGAGCGCGACGCTGCTCCATCGACTTCGCCGGCTCGCCCTCGAAATCGATCAGGTAGGCGTCACCGCCGACCACCAGCACCTGTCCGAGATGGAAGTCGCCATGCACCCGGGTACGCAGGCTGCCGGTGCCGCGCGACGCGAGCGCGCGCACCAGCGACTCGATGGCCTCGCGCCGGTCGGTCAACCGGTGCGCCAGCGCCGTGGTGTCGGCATCGAGATCGCCGCGGCCGATTGCGCCGCGCAGCGAGGCGATGGCGCCGTCGACCTGCTCCATAGTACCGCTGGCCCATTCGTGCAGGTCGGCCTCGTTGACCATTTCCGGCCGGAATGCCGGATCGTCGGTCGGGGCCGCGAACACCTCGTGCAATTGTGCCAGCCGGCGTCCCAGAGCGGACGCGAAGCTCGCATAGTTGGCATAGGCATCCTCGTGCGCCGGATCGTCGGCCGCCGAGATGCTGTCGTCGGCGGCGCGCGCCAGGAAGTCGAGCGTCCAGCCCCAGCCATCGCCCTGGTTGCGCACGAAGCCCTGCACCAGCATCAGGGTGTTGGGCGTGCCGTCATCGTCGATGCGGGTGACCTCGCCGTACAGCGGCGGCGTGTTGGCGTAGCCGCGCTCGGTCAGGTAGCGGCTGATCTCGGCCTCCGGATGCACGCCCGAGAGGACCTTGCGCACAACCTTGAGGACCAGCAGGTCATCGATGATCTGCGAGCTGTTTGACTGCTCGGCCGACAACCGCCGGATCGACAGCGTCTGCGGCAGCTCGATCTCGACGAAGCGGTCGGTCTGGCTGAAATGCAGCGCGCCGCCCTCGATGCGCAGCACCTCGTTGTTGCGTATGCGGTTGAGCGCCGACCGGGTGAAGTCGTCCGCGGTGAAGCCGTCGGTGATGAAGCCGACCAGGGCGCCGCGCCGCACCCGGCTGAGTGCCAACTGGGCGGCCAGCGGGATGCAGGTGGCCTCGTCGACCGCGCTCAGCGGCAGACAGTAGCGCTCGGTGCGGTCGCCGACGCGGACCTCGATCTCGGTCAGCAGCGAACGGTTGTCCCGCCCCGGCTGCAGCGGCACCAGGTAGGCGAAGCGCACGCCGCCGAGCCGCTCGGACTTGGACGAGAACCAGCGCCGCTTGGGCAGGTATTCCGGCAGCACCTCGCGCTCGAGCAGGTGGCGCGCCGCCGGAGCGCCGAGCTCGCTGAGATCGTTGCGCACCACGATGGTGGAGAATTCCGGCAGCGGCGTCGGTGCCGGCGTGTGCCAGGACGGCAGCGCCCGCTCGGAGGCCAGCAGGAACCAGTAGAAGCCGTATGGCGGAAGCGTCAGCAAGTAGGTGAGCTGGCCGACCGGCGGGAACGCCGAGCCGCCGACGATGTCCACCGGCACCCTGCCTGCAAACTCCGCCAGATCAAGCTCGACCGCCTGGGCCGCGCGCGACAGGTTGCTCACGCACAGGATGGTCTCGTCGGTGCCGTCGTCGTCGGCGAACTCACGCAGATAGGCCAGCACCTTGCGGTTGCCGGGATACAGGAAGCGCTGGTTGCCGCGGCCGAAGGCGCGGTGCGTCTTGCGCACCGTCAGCATGCGCCGCGTCCAGTTCAGCATCGAGTGCGGGTCGCCGGTCTGCGCCTCCACATTCACCGCCTGGAAGCCGTAGATCGGGTCCATGATCGGCGGCAACACCAGACCTGCCGGATCGGCGCGCGAGAAGCCGCCATTGCGGTCCACCGACCACTGCATCGGCGTGCGCACGCCGTCGCGGTCGCCGAGATAGATGTTGTCGCCCATGCCGATCTCGTCGCCATAGTAGATCACCGGCGTACCCGGCATCGAGAGCAGCAGCCCGTTCATCAGCTCGATCCGCCGCCGGTCGCGCTGCATCAGCGGCGACAGCCGGCGCCGGATGCCGAGATTGATCCGTGCGCGCTTGTCGCTGGCATAGGTCTCCCAGAGATAGTCGCGCTCCGACGACGTCACCATCTCCAGCGTCAGCTCGTCATGGTTGCGCAGGAACACCGCCCACTGGCAGGTCGCCGGGATCTCCGGGGTCTGGCGCATGATGTCGGTGATCGGAAAGCGGTCCTCGCGCGCGATCGCCATGTACATGCGCGGCATCAGCGGAAAATGGAACGACATGTGGCATTCGTCGCCGTCGCCGAAATAGACCTGCGCATCCTCCGGCCACTGGTTGGCTTCCGCCAGCAGCATCCGGCCGGGCGCGTAGCTGTCGATCTCGGTGCGGATGCGCTTGATGATCGCGTGCGTCTCGGGGAGGTTCTCGTTGTTGGTGCCCTCGCGCTCGACCAGGTACGGGACCGCGTCCAGACGCAGCCCGTCGACGCCGAGATCGAGCCAGAAGCGCATCACCGAGAGCACCTCCTCCAGCACCTTCGGATTGTCGAAGTTGAGGTCCGGCTGGTGGCTGTAGAAGCGGTGCCAGTAGTACGCCTTCGCCTCCTCGTCCCAGGTCCAGTTCGACTTCTCGGTGTCGATGAAGATGATCCGGGTGCCGTCATACTTCTCGTCGGTGTCCGACCAGACATAGAAGTCGCGCTCGGGGGAGCCGGCCGGCGCACGGCGCGCGCGCTGGAACCAGGAATGCTGGTCGGAGGTGTGGTTGATGACGAGCTCGGTGATGACGCGCAGGCCGCGATCGTGCGCGGCGGCGACGAAGGTGCGCAGGTCGCCGAGCGAGCCGTACTCCTGATGCACGCCGCGATAGTCCGAGATGTCGTAGCCGTCGTCGCGCCGCGGCGAGGGGTAGAACGGCAGCATCCACACCGCCGTCACGCCGAGTTCGGCGATGTAGTCCAGCTTCTGCAGCAGCCCCGCAAAGTCCCCCACCCCGTCATTGTTGCCGTCATAGAACGACTTCAAATGGATCTGGTAGATGATCGCATCCTTGAACCAGAGCGGATCGGCGATCGGCGCCAGCGAGATGGTCTGGGCTTCAGCAGGCTGGACGGGGGCAGGCTGGGTTTCGATGGTCATAGTCGGGGGCGGACCTTCACGGGGTGCTGCGATTAATCGGGAATCTCAGGTAGCCGGGCGTGCGCGCCAGATCAGGTATGGCTGCTGCGGCGTGAGGGTGATGGTGTGGTATTTGCCGGTGAGCTGGAAATGGTCGCCGCCGATCAGGTCCTCGAGCTGCAGGGTGGCCTGGTCCGGCAGCCCCCACTTCCAGAGCGGCAGCTCCACGCTCGCCTGCTGGATGCCGTGTGGATCGAGGCTGACGAAACAGAACACGCAGTCGCTGCGGTCGCGCGTCGCCTTTTCGTAGAACAGCACGGCATCGTTGGCCGCCGGCAGGAAGGCGATCGACAGATGCGTGCGCAGCGCCGGGTTCTCGGCCCGGATTTGATTAAGGCGGGTGATCTCGGCCACGATGTTGCCCGGGCGCTGCCAGTCCCAGGTGCGGATCTGGTACTTCTCGCTGTCGAGATATTCCTCGCGCCCGGGGAGTGCCGCGCCCTCGCACAGCTCGAAGCCGTTATAGACCCCCCACAGCCCGGACATGGTGGCGGCCAGCGCCGCGCGGATCAGGAAGCCGGCGCGTCCGCTGGTCTGCAGGAAGACCGGGTTGATGTCCGGCGTATTGACGAAGAAGTGCGGCCGGAAATAGTCCCGCGGCGCCAGTTGCGAAAGCTGCGTGAGGTATTCGGTCAGCTCGGCCTTGCTGTTGCGCCAGGTGAAGTAGGTGTACGACTGCCCGAAGCCGACCTTGGCGAGGCGGTTCATCACCTTCGGCCGGGTGAAGGCCTCGGCCAGGAACACCGTGTCCGGGTAGCGCGCCCGTACCTCGCCGATCATCCACTCCCAGAACGGGAACGGCTTGGTGTGCGGGTTGTCGACCCGGAACAGCCGGATGCCCTGCTCGCACCAGTACAGCACGACGTTGGCCAGCCCGATCCACAGGCCCGGCACCGCGCCATCCGCGTAGAAATCGACGTTGACGATGTCCTGGTATTTCTTCGGCGGGTTCTCGGCATAGCGGATGCTGCCGTCCGGCCGCCAGGCGAACCAGTCGCGATGCTCGCGCAGCCAGGGATGGTCGGGCGCGCACTGGATGGCGAAATCCACCGCAAGCTCGAGCCCGTGTGCCTCGGCCGCCTCGCGCAGGTGCAGGAAGTCGGCCAGCGTCCCGAGCGCCGGATGGATCGCATCGTGGCCGCCTTCCTCCGAGCCCACCGCGTAGGGGCTGCCGACATCGTCGGGTCCGGGTGTCAGGGTGTTGTTTGGCCCCTTGCGGTTGATCCGCCCGATCGGATGCACCGGCGGGAAATACAGCACGTCGAAGCCCATGTCGCGAATGCGCGGCAGGTGGCGCTCGACGTCGCGGAAGGTGCCATGCCGGTGCGCATCGTCGCTCATCGAGCGCGGGAACACCTCGTACCAGCTCGCGAACCCGGCGGCGGTGCGCTCGGCATCGACCGGAATGACGGCGGAGCTGGCGAGGTGCGGGCGGTCGTCGGCCACATCCATCAGGCCGGCGAGATCCGGCGCCAGCAGCAGGTCGCGCTGCATGGCCTCGTCGGACGCCTTGGCCGCGGCGTCGATCTTCTGCAACGACGCGACCAGCGAGGCGGCGGCCGGTCCGGTCCGCGTCGAAGCGGCGCGAACCAGCGCCCGGCCTTCGACCAGCTCCAGCTTGATCGGCACGCCGGCGCCGGCCTTGGCGCCGAGCTCGTGCCGGTAGGTGGCGAAATGGTCGCGCCAGGCCACCACCCGGTAGCGATGCAGCCCGCGCGTGGCGAGCGGGAAGTTCGCGGTCCAGCGATCGTTGCCGAGCAGGCGCATGCTCGCCTCCTGCCAGGCTTCAGACCCCGGCGCCTGCCATTGCAGCGCCGCCGAAAGGATGTCGTGGCCGTCGCCGATCACGTCGGCCTCGACCTCGACCAGGTCGCCGGCGGTCCGCTTGACCGGGAACTCGCCGCCATCGACCGCCGGCGTGACGTCCTCGATCGCAAGCCTCGGCCGGGCGGCGGCGGCGGCGGCGGCAGCGATGTCCAGCGCCGGGTGCAGCGGGGCGGCGAGCGCCGTGGCCTCGAACACCCGGCTCTCGCCCGGGCCGAGGGGCACCCGCGTGCCGGGAACCAGGGTGGTGCCGTCCTCGGCGGCGAACGGGGCGAAGTCGCCGCCGGCGCCTGGCAGGAAGGCAGCCGGGTCGATCCCGGCTGGCCGGTCGAGTGCTGCGTTCACCAGCAGGATGACGGCACGCTCGCTCCAGCGCGGATCGCCGGCGTCGGCGCGCAGGAACGCCTGTACTGCTTCGGACGGCGAGGTCAGCCGCCGGCCAGCACCGCAGGCTGCGATCCGGTCCGCGATCGCGGACGCCGCGCGGGCCTCGGCGCCGGGCTCGGCGATCCAGCCCAGGCCGCTGCCGAGACAGTAACCGAGTGCGCGTTCGAGAGCCGGTCCCGGAGGCACCAGGCCGGGCGGCAGCGGCGCCACCACCGGGGCCACCGGGCGCAGCAGGGCCAGTTCGTCGGCGAACCAACGATCCCGCCAGTTCCACCAGGCGAGCGAGCCGGAGATGGCGTCGAGCCCGATGCCCCGGAGTGTCGCAATCTCCTCCCAGGCGACGTTGGCGGTGTCGGCGAGCAGGAACGCCGGACCCGCGGCGCCACGCAGCGCCCGCAGCAACGGCGCCACGGTGCCGCGTGGCAGGCCGGCAAGCCCGCGCAGCCTGACGCCGCCGGCGCCCGCATCGGCCCAGCCCGCGATGACCTCGCCCCACCAGTCGCCAAGCCGGCGCGCGGTGGCCTCGTCATGGATCACCGGGCGCGCGAGATGCGGCGTGTGATGGATGCGTGGGTCGAGCACCTCGCCTCGATCCGGCGGGCTGAACAGGTCGGCGCGGTCGCGCGCGGCGTCGCCGTCGACGGCAACACAGTCGAGTGCCAGATCCAGCAGCAGCGGCGGCGGCGGTGCGACGCGCCCGCCGCTCAGCGCCACCGCTGCGGCGGCGATGGCCTGCCAGGCTGCCTTCGGGCTGGTGAGCACGCCCTTGTCGCCGCCCACCTCGAGCAGATCGGGCAGAAGCAGGTGGGTGGCACCCGCCCGGGCCGCGGCATCGCCGGTGGGCGAAGACCCCGGCAACAGTGTTATCCGCGGCGGCGACCGCAGGATCGGCTCGCGTGAGCTGGTGTTCTCGAACGAGTCCATGGCGGTTCCCGATTGATCTGGCGCCCGGTCGGCAGGGAATGCACCGTCGCCGGGTCCGGTTGTCGTGCTGCCCCGCCTCGATGGCAGGCCAGCGGGTGGCGAACGTCCCTTCGCTCGGACCGGTTCCCTCGTTACGGGGCCGTCACCCAAGCGTCCGGCTGGCGAGCGTCCAGCCGCGGGACAGGCTATTTCAGGCTGATGCCGCCGGTGACGGCCTGGTAGGTGGCGATCGCCAGCGTCAGCGGCTCGAACGGCTTGGTGATAACGAAGGCCGGCTCGACGGTCTCGCCGGTCAGCAGCCGCTCCGGATAGGCGGTGACGAAGATCACCGGCGCGTAATGGTGCTTGAGGATGCGGCTGACCGCGGAGGTGCCGTCGCCGCCCAGGCCGAGATTGATGTCGGCCAGGATCAGCCCCGGCCGGGTCTTCTGCGCGATCTTGACCGCGTCCGCCTCGGTGGAGGCGACGCCGACCACACGGTGGCCGCAGCCGAGTACGAGTTCCTCGATGTCCATGGCGATGATCGGCTCGTCCTCGATGATGAGCACGTCGGTGGCTGCCGAGGCGCGCAGCCGGTCCCGCGCATCGGCGAGCTGGGCGCCGGCATCGGCGACATCCAGGCCCACGATCGGCGCCGCATCCTCGAGCGGCACCTCCTCGAGCGAGGTCAGCAGCAGCAGCTGCCGCTGGCGCGCGGTCAGGCCCTCCTCGACCGCGCCGGGATCGACCAGTCCGAGCTCGAAGCGCCGGGTCACCCAGTTATAGAGCCCGTGTCGGGCGGTGCGGTCGTCGGTTGGGGCGGAAAGCAGCTCGCGCAGGCTCTCGGCGACGAGCAGGTCGCCACGCGGTTGGCTTCCGGTCAGGGCACGCGCATAACGTCTGGCATAGGGAAGAGCGCGGATCAGGTCGTCGCGCCGCGTGGTGGCCATCAGGCGTCTCTTTCTGGGCAGGGTATGGTGTAGGTTTGCAGCGTAGCACGCGAGCGGACGATGTCGGAGCGGACGACGCGCAAGGCAGCCCGAAGCACCCTGACCTCGCCCGCAGCCGGGCCTTCCAGCGCGACATCTCGGCCCTGCTGCCGGACCTGCGCGGTTTCGCACGCTTCCTGACCCGCGATGCCTCGGCTGCCGACGACCTGGTGCAGGACACGCTGGTCCGCGCACTCGCCGCGCAGGCGCAGTTCCAGCCCGACACCAACCTGAAGGCCTGGCTGTTCACCATCCAGCGCAACGCGTTCTACGAGCAGGCACGACGCCGGCAGCGCGAGACCCGGGTGATGAGTGCCAGGATCCCGCCGCCGGACAGCATCGCGCCCGCGGCCGCGCACCGCGCCGAGGTCGCCGACCTGCAACGCATGCTGTTCATGCTGCCGCCGCTGCTGCGCGAGGCGCTGGTGCTTGTGGGCGCGCAGGAACTCAGTCACGAGCAGGCCGCTGCGATCTGCGGGGTTCCGGTCGGCACCATGAAGGCACGCGTGTCGCGCGCGCGCAGCCAGCTTGCGCGTACGGTCTCCGAGGCCGGTGGAGCCTGAAGCATCTGGATTTGGGCGCTTTTGGGCGGTGTCGGCAGAGCAGTCCTCACCGGTTGCGGGCAGGCGATCGGCGCATCGCAGGCGGCGGAGCGTAGCGCGCCGACGTCGGAACGCAAAACCGCCCCCGGGTGGGTCTGCGTCGGCTCCGGTTTTCGTGAATGAAACAACGTGGGCGGCGTGCAACCGCCTTGAAAAGCCGGTCATTGGTGGGCCAGAACCGGAGATAAAGCATGCCCAACTGCTTCCACGATCAGGTCATCACCATCCTCCCGAAGCTGCGCATCCAGGCCCTGGCCCTGACACGCAATCGCGCCGCTGCCGAGGACCTGGTCCAGGATGCCGTGTGCAACGCACTGTCTGCTCAGGCGAGCTTCATCCCCGGCACGAATTTCGCCGCCTGGATGCACCGCATCCTGCGCAACCGCTTCATCTCCAACCTGCGCAAGCGCCGCGACACCACCGACATCGACGATGTGCCGTCGTCGGTGTTCGCCACCGAGGCGCCGCACGAGGACCGGCTGGCGCTGAAGGATCTCAGCAAGGCGATCGGCCGGCTGCCGGCCGACCAGCGCGAGGCGCTGATCATGGTCGTGGTGCAGGGCATGAGCTACGAGGCGCTCGCCGAGTCCACCGGTTGCGCGGTCGGCACCGCCAAGAGCCGGGTATTTCGCGCACGCCGCCAGCTGGAGAGCTGGCTGATGGGTGAGACGCCATCCAAGGGCGAAGCCCGTGCGGTGGCGGCCAGGGCGGCGCAGCTTTCCCGCCAGGTCGACGCGCGCCTCAAGGAGGCCGGCCGTTTCGCGGTTTCAGACGCCAACCACGCCTGACCCCGGCCTGCCCTCGACGCGGTTCGGCTGCATCTCGCGCCGGACCGTCCGTGGCGTTGGAACCGTGCGAGGATTACGGCGCTAGCATCTGGTGCAGCTTGTATGCTGAGAGCCAGGACTGATCCAGCTTCATGACCAAGGGCAAGGACGGTGAGAACAGGCCGGTCCGGCGCGGGAAACCAAAACCACCATCGGCCTTCGACCAGTGGCTCGCCCGAGGACTGCACGAATTGTTCGATGACGTGGCGAAGGAGCCGATCCCGGAGGATCTGCTGAAGCTCATCGAGGACGACAAAAGCTGATGGTCGTTCCCTCCGGGGAGAGTGTGAGACCGCGCCGACACCGCCCCGCCTTCGCCGGTGGCGCATTTCGGGCGGCGCATCGCGTCGTCGGCGACCTGCTCGGTGCCGTCAGCACTCGCATGATCGCGATCATCCTGCTGTCGTCAATGCCGCTCGCCCTGCTGAGCGGTTTCATTTCGTGGCACAGCTATCAAAGCGTATCCGGCTACAGCAATGCCCGAGCCGAGGCGACCGAGCGGGTCTTCCGCGAGCGCGCGCGCCAGGACATCATGCAGGCCGACCGCTTCCTGGCCGGCGTATCCCGCCTCAACGATCTTGGCGACGGCGTTGCCTGCGGCACCGCGCTCAGGATCGCGCTGGCTACCCAGGACGGCCGCTACTCGGCGCTGGCGCTGTTCGATGCGGGCGGCCACCGACTATGTGCCGCCGGATCGCCGATCGCACCAGTGCAGCCGGTCGATGCGGTCGTACCAAGCATTAGCCCCGGCGACCAGCCGCCTACCAGCCAGCGCGACATCGTGATGCAGGTCTCGCGTCCCGGCGGGCAGGGTGGTCCGATGACGCTGGTCGCCACGACCCATGTCGGTTGGTCGCGCGACGAGATCTTCGGCAGCGCGCATCAGTCCGGCTTCCTCCGGCGGGAATGGCCGGTGCGCGCCTGGCTGTTCGGAGCGGGCGGCGTCGCGGTGCCGCTCTGCATCGATTGCGGCTGGGCCAGGCCCGCCGACCTCGCCGCGATGCGGGCGCAGGCGGAAGCCGGCCATGGCGACGCTGTCGGCTGGAACGGCGCCTCGCTCGCGACGACCCGGCTGGCGACCGATCTCGACGTGCTGACCATCACCCAGCCGACCCGCGAGGAGGCGCAAGCGCTCAGCACCTTCATCATGCGCGTGATCGGCATCGTGCTGTTGCTGGGGCTGGGGCTGATCGCGGTCGCGGTCGGCGCCAACCGGCTGGTGGTGACGCCGCTGCAGGAACTGACCGGCGCGGTGGTGCACTGGCGTCGCGCTGGCGACTACCAGGCGCGCGAGATCCGCTACATGCCGACGGAGCTGCGCGAACTGTCGCATGCCTTCACCCAGGCGACCCGCAGCCTGGCCCGGCACGAGGACAATTTGCGCGAGGCCGAGACCAAGCAGGCGCTGCTGATCAAGGAAATCCACCACCGCGTGAAGAACAACCTGCAGATCATCGCGTCGCTGCTCAACCTGCAGGCCAACCGCATACGCCAGCCCGAGGCCCGCGCGGAGTTCGCCTCCGCTCGCGATCGCGTGCGCGCGCTGGCGACGCTGCACCGCTACCTGTACTCGGAAGGCGAGCTGCAGACCCTGAACATGCGCTCCTTCCTGCACGAGCTGTGCGGGCAGTTGTTCCAGGCGATCGGCGAGCGCGAGGGACGGCGGATCCGGCTCGAGATCGAGGCGCCGGAGATCGCGATGTCCACCGACCAGGCGGTGCCGCTTTCCCTGGTCGTAACCGAGGCGGTCAGCAACGCGGTGAAATACGCCTTTCCCGGCGGCCGCAGCGGCCACGTGCAGGTGAGCCTCGCCCCGATCACCAATGGCCGGGCCCGGCTGGCCATAGAGGATGACGGCGTCGGCATTCCTGCCGGCCGGGTGGAGACCGAGACCGGGATACGCGACGGGCTCGGCATACAGCTCATACGCGGCTTTGCGCGCCAGCTCGGGGCGCAGCTCGAGATCCAGGAAGGCTGGACCGCAAAGGGCGGCGGCACCCGCTACGTGCTGGTCTTTCCGCTCAATCCGGAGGCGGCCGAAGCGGAGGATCTTGGCGAGGACGTCGATGCCGGAGCGCCCTGAGCGGCTGGCCGAAATCCCGCCGGAATGCGTGCGGGGCCTGTCCTTGATGCCGGCGGTTGGCTAGATCTGCTGCGGCTGGACCCTGGGTGACATGCAAACAAGACGATCCGCGACACGCGATTGGATGCGGACGCAAACGCGGCTCGGGCGCAGGCAGGCCTTTCCGGTCATCCTGCTTGGCATGCTGGGCAGCCTCGCCGCGGTTCTGCAGATGTGGTGCGTGGCCCTGATCCTGGCCTCGGCGCTGGGCTTGGCAGGAGGCCACCTGCTGGCGGCTCTGGCGGGTTTCGCGAGCGCCGCCTTGCTGCGCGCTGCGTTGCAGGCCGCAGGCGAGGTGGCCTCGGCAAAAGCAGGCATGGCGGCGCGCCGGCGCCTGCGCGACGGCGCCCTCGCCGCGATCGTCGCGGCCGGCCCGGCCCTGTTGCGCGATCGGCCCGGCAGCGCCCTGGGCGCGCTGCTGGTGGACCGCATTGAGGCGGTCGAAGGGTTCTTCTCCCGCTGGCTGCCCGCCGCGAGCCTCGCGATGGCCGTGCCCGCCATCATCCTGCTGGCAGCGTGGCTGGTGCAGCCGTTCGCGGCCCTGGTGCTGCTGTGCTGCGGGCTGGCGGTGCCGGTGATGCAGGCGGTGTTCGGGATAGGCGCGGCGGCCGCGTCCCGCCGGCAGTTCCAGGCGCTGGCGCGGCTGCAGGCCTATTTCATCGACCGGGTGCGCGGCATCGCCACCCTTGTACTGGCCGGCCGCGCCGACGACGAGGCCGGACGGCTGGCGCACGCGGCGGCGGAGCTGCGCCAGCGCACCATGCGGGTGCTGCGGGTAGCGTTCTTG
The DNA here is from genome assembly GCA_963693035.2 of uncultured Lichenicoccus sp. Lineage (GTDB taxonomy): Bacteria > Pseudomonadota > Alphaproteobacteria > Acetobacterales > Acetobacteraceae > Lichenicoccus. The sequence continues at coordinate 12,449 of CAXMMQ010000007.1, read as the reverse complement.
TCCTCGGCGGGTCTCGATTGCGCGGTCGCGGTCGCACTCGTGGTGATCGCTTTGCATGATGGCGGCCGGCTGCTCTCCGGCGCCGCTGCCGCCGGCGTGGCACGATCCGCGCATCCGCTTTCGGTGGCGCACGCTCTGTTCGTGCTGCTGCTGGTACCGGAATTTTTTGCGCCGCTGCGTGCCTTTGCGCTCGCCTACCAGGATCGCATGCAGGCCGGTGCCTGCGCCGAGGCGCTGACCGCGCTGCCGCACGCCGCCGCCATGCCGGCGCCCGAACGCGACTTCGCGGCGGGGCGAGCGCACTCCGGCGGCGTCGCGGTGTCGTTCGAGACCGTCCGGTATGCCTGGTCCGAGGCGCGCGGGCCGGTCCTGGACGGCCTCGGCTTCACGATCGCCGCCGGCGAGACGGTGCTGCTCTCGGGGCCCTCAGGCGCCGGCAAGTCGACGGTGATCGAGATGCTGCTCGGCTTCGTGCAGCCGCAGGCCGGCCGCGTGCTGCTCGATGGCGTCGACCTGCGGTCGGTGGCGCCGGCCGTCCGCAGCCGGCTGATCGGCTGGATCGGCCAGAGCCCGATGCTGTTCGCCGGCACGCTGCGCGACAACATCCTGTTCGGGCGCCCGGATGCCACGCCCGCGGCCCTGCACGGCGCCCTTGCGGTGGCGGCACTGGACGAGCTGGTGGCCGCATTGCCGGAGGGCCTCGAGACCCGGATCGGCGAGGCCGGCTACGGCCTGTCCGGCGGCCAGGCGCAGCGGGTCGCCATCGCCCGCGCCGCCCTGCATGACGCGCCACTGCTGCTGCTCGACGAGCCGACCGCGCATCTCGATCCCGAGACCGAGCGTTCCATCCTGGCCAGCCTGCGCGAGCTGGCGCGCAACCGGACGGTGGTGCTGGCGACCCACGCACAGGCGGCGCAACTGCTGGCCGGCCGGCGCATCGAACTCTGCGCCCCCGGCCGGTCCAGCGAAGGCGTCGCGGACGACGCGCAAATGCTGGCCGCCCGAGGGGCCGCATGACGCCGCTGCTGCCGCCGCTGCTGGCGATCCTGCGGCTCTGGCGCGGCAAATCGTCGGCACTCGTGGCCGGACTGGTCGTCTCGATCCTGGCGCTGGCGAGCGGTCTTGCGTTGTTGAGCGCCTCGGGGCTGCGGCTGGCCGGCTCGGCGGTCGGGCTGCTGCTGCTCTCCGGCCTGTTGCTGCGCGCCCTCGGCGCTGGGCGTGTCGTACTCCGCTACGCCGAGCGGCTGGCGACCCACGAGGCCACCTTCCGGGCGCTCGCCGATCTCAGGGTCTGGTTCTTCCGGCGGCTTGCCGCCGGTGCCGCCGGCGGTCTCGGCTACCGTCGCACCGGCGACGTGCTGGGCCGGCTGGTGGGCGACGTCGAGGCGCTCGATGGTTTGTACCTGCGGCTGCTGGTGCCGCTCTGCGCCGTGCTGCTGGCGCTGCCGGCGCTGGCGATCGTGATCGGCGTGCGCAGTGCGGCACTCGCGCTGCCGGTCTGCCTGCTGTTCATCGCGGCCTCGCTGCTGCTGCCGTGGGTGGCGGCGCGACGCTCGGCGCGCGCCGGCATCCCGCTCGCCGAGGCGCAGTCCGGTCTTCGGGTTGCGGTGCTGGACCTGGTCTCCGGCCTGCGCGAGATCGCGGCCTTCGGCGCCGGCGACCGCGTGGCCGCCGGCGTCCGGCAGTGCGAGCGGCACCTGATGGCGGCACAGGGTCGCCTGGCCCGCAGCGGCGCCGCCGCGGGCGCGGTGTCGTTCCTGTGCGGGCAGGCGGCGGTCCTGCTGGTGCTGGCAGCCGGGATCGGGCTCGGGCTGCCGCGGATCGGCGGTCTTGCCTGCGTGTTGTCGCTGTTCCTGGTGCTGGCCTGCTTCGAGGCGACCTCCGGGCTGGTGCGTGCCGGTGTGCTGGCCGGCCACATGGCCGAGAGTGCAAGGCGGGTGCTGGAGATCGGCCAGGCGGCGGCGGCTGCGCCACAACCGTCAGGCAGCCTGTCGCCGCCTGCGGAGGCGACGCTGTGCCTCGAAGATGTCTCCTTCCGGTGGAGCGCCGACCGGCCGCCGGTGTTCGATGGCCTCAGCCTGGGCATTCCGCAGGGCGCCCGCATAGCGTTGCTGGGAGCGTCGGGCGCCGGCAAGTCCACCCTGGCCGGCCTGCTGCTGCGGGTGGTCGCGCCGCAGCGCGGCCGGATCACCTATGGCGGCACCGACATCGCGACGATCGATCCGGGATTGCTGCGGCGGCAGATCGCCTGGCTCAGCCAGGACACGCATCTGTTCAACGACACGATCAGGGCCAACCTGCTGCTGGCGCGCCCCGAAGCCGATGATGCGGCGCTTTGGGCGGTGCTGGAGCAGGCACGGATCGCGGACGTCGTGCGGTCACTGCCGAACCGCCTGGACGAGTGGCTCGGCGAGAACGGCACCAACCTCTCCGGCGGCCAGGGGCGCCGGCTGGCGCTGGCGCGCACGCTGCTGTCGCCGGCTTCGGCGCTGATCCTGGACGAGCCCTGCGCCGGCCTCGACTCGGAGACCGAGCAGGCGTTCCTCTCGACGCTGAACACCGTCGCCGCCGGCCGTACCGTCATCCTGATCGCGCACCGGCTGACCGGCGTCGAAAAGCTCGACCGGGTCTGGCGGTTGCAGCAGGGGCATGCCGAAATCGCTGCCTGAAGACGTGGCGACCGCTTTCCCGAATGCGTATCCATGCTCTATGGGATCGGTGTCTTCGTTCCGTGGAAGAGAGCAACCGATGCGCCGAACGCCTGTGCTTGCCGCCGCCTGCCTGCTCCCGGCCTTCCTGGCCGGCTGCTCCTTCTTCGAGGGCGGGGCACTCGGGCGCAAGTTCGTGGTGTTCTTCGCCGTGCGCTCGGCAACCCTGGACGACGCGGCCCGCCAGGTGGTCAGCCACGCCGCCGATCTCGCCGCGAACCACCCCGAGCTAAACATACAGGTCGAGGGCTACGCCCAGGCCAATGGCAGCCTGACGGCGGACGCGATGCTGTCGGACCGGCGCGCCGACGTGGTCGCGACGGCACTGAAGGCGGACGGCGTCGCCGCCAACCGCATCCAGATCAACCCGCGCGCGCCGTCCAACGAGGATCCCGGCATCGGCGCGCGCCGGGTCGAGATCGATTTCGGTAATTGAAGCCAGGCGAGGGGCGTCTTTGACACGCTTCGCGGCTCAAGCCCGTCGAAGGCCAGCCCTTGAAATCCTTTAGTCCAGGAAGCGGGGTCTGGGGCCTTCGGTCCCAGCGGGTCAAGGGCAGAGCCCTTGCCTGAACAGTGCTGACAGACCTCCCACCTCCTACCACCAAGGCGCCCAACTTCCGGCGTGACGGCGGATTGCCGCTCGAGGTGTTGGCAAGGGTGTTCGGGTTTGCGGCCTTCCGGGGCCTGCAGGATGCCGCGATCTCTCAGGTGATGCAGGGCGGCGATGCGCTGGTGCTGATGCCGACGGGCGGCGGCAAGAGCCTTTGCTATCAGGTTCCGGCGTTGTGCCGGCCGGGCATGGGGCTGGTGATCTCGCCGCTGATTGCGCTGATGGACGACCAGGTCGCGGCGCTGCGCCAGCTCGGGGTGAATGCGGCGGCGCTGCATTCGGAGTTGAGTCCCGAGGACGGGCCGCGGGTGCGGGCGGATTTCGCGGCCGGGCGGCTCGACCTGCTCTACGTTTCGCCGGAGCGGCTGCTGTCGCCGGGCATGCTGGAGCGGCTTGGCCGCCAGCAGATCTCGGTGATCGCCATCGACGAGGCGCACTGCGTGTCGCAATGGGGGCACGAGTTCCGGCCGGAATATCGGGGCCTGGCCGGGCTGCCGGAGTCGTTGCCCGGCGTGCCGCGCATCGCGCTGACCGCGACCGCCGATCCGCGCACCCGGGCGGACATCCTGCACGCGCTGGCGATGCCGGAGGCCGAGGTGCTGGCGGCCAGCTTCCACCGGCCGAACCTCAACATCGCGGCGAAGCCGAAATCCACCGAACTGCGACAGCTCACCGACATGCTGGCCCGGCACAAGGCGAGCGGCGGCGCCTCGATCGTCTATTGCGGCAGCCGCAACAAGACCGAGCGGGTGGCGCGATCCTTACGCGAGCGGGACTGGCCGGCGATCGTGTTCCATGCCGGCATCTCGCCGCTGGAGAAGCGCGCGGCGCTGGCGCGGTTCCGCTCCGGCGAGCCGGTGGTGGTGGTGGCGACGATCGCCTTCGGCATGGGGATCGACCGGCCGGACGTGCGCATCGTGGTGCATCTCGACATGCCGGACAGTCCGGAGGGCTACTACCAGCAGATCGGCCGCGCCGGACGCGATGGCGAGCCGGCGCATACGCTGCTGCTGTATGGCGGCGAGGACATCGCGCGCGCGCGGCACTGGCTCGACGTATCGACGGCACCGCCTGCCCAGAAGAAGGTGATGGGGCAGCGGCTCGAATCGATGATCGCGCTGACCGACACCACCGGCTGCCGCACCGGTGCCCTGCTGTCCTGCTTCGGCGAGACGCTGGGCCGGGAGTGCGGGCATTGCGACAACTGCCGCAATCCGATTGCGACCTTCGACGGCACGGTGGCGGCGCAAAAGGCGCTGTCGGCGATCTACCGAACCGGCCAGCGCTTCGGGGCCTTGCACATCATCTCGGTGCTGCGCGGCAAGCAGACCGACATGGTGGCCAAATACCGGCATGACACGCTGCCGCTGTACGGCATCGGCCGCGAGCAGCCCGAGGGTTTCTGGCGCAGCGTCATACGCCAGCTGGTGTCGCGCGGCGCGCTGCAGACCGGCGACGGCGAGTATGCCACGCTGGCGCTGAACGAAGTGGTGGGCGCGGCCGATCCTGCGCGGCGAGCAGAAGCTGATGCTGCGCGAGGATGCGGTTGATCCGTTGCCGGCCGGTGCCGGCCGCGCGCCGCGCGAGCGTGGCGACGTGGCGCGCGATGTGGCGGCCACCGACCTCGAGCCGGCGGCGCTGCTGCGCTTCGAGGCGTTGCGGGAGTGGCGCAAGCAGGAGGCGCGCACCCAGTCGGTGCCTCCGTACGTGATATTCCACGACAGCGTGCTGCGCGACGTCGCGCGCCAGCATCCGGGCGATCTCGCGGCACTCGCCCGGATCAAGGGCGTTGGCGCCTCGAAGCTGGAGCGCTACGGGGCGCAGGTGCTGGCCAGCCTGGCGGCCTGAGGGACACACTCCCGGCTTGACCCGGAACAGCATTGGCCCTCGAAATCCGCATCAAGCGGCGGGTCAGAACCGAGCCGGCAGGGGAAGCGCACAAGGTCATGGCAACCGACAAGAAGATCCTGGCGATCGACCAGGGGACGACCTCGACGCGGGCGATCGTGTTCGACGTGGCGACGGAGGCGCTTGCCACCGAGCGACGGGAATTCCGGCAATACTATCCCGAGCATGGCTGGGTCGAGCACGATGCCGAGGAGATCTGGCGGCATGTGCTGGAGGTGTCGCGCGCGGTCATCGCGCGGACCGGTGGCGCGGACGGCATCGCCGCCATCGGCATCACCAACCAGCGCGAGACCATCGTGGTGTGGGACCGGGCCACCGGCGAGCCGATCCACCATGCCATCGTCTGGCAGGACCGGCGCACCGCGCAGCGCTGCGCCGAACTGCGCGAGCAGGGTGCGGAGGAGCTGGTGCGGGCGCATACCGGGCTGCTGCTGGACCCGTATTTCTCGGCCACCAAGCTTGCCTGGCTACTGGACGAGGTGGACGGCGCGCGCGCGCGGGCGGAGCGCGGCGAACTGGCGTTCGGCACCATCGACAGCTTCCTGCTGTGGCGACTGACCGGCGGCCGGGTGCATGCGACCGACATCACCAATGCCTGCCGCACCATGCTGTTCGACATCCACCGGCACTGCTGGGACGAGGACCTGCTCCGCCTGTTCGGCGTGCCGGCGTCGCTGCTCGCAGAGGTGCACGACAACAGCTTCATCTTCGGCGAGACTGATCCGTCGCTGTTCGGGCGGGCGATCGCGATCGGCGGCATGGCGGGCGACCAGCAGGCGGCGGTGGTCGGCCAGGCCTGCTTTGCTAAGGGCATGGCGAAATCGACCTACGGCACCGGCTGCTTCATGCTGCTCAATACCGGCGAGGCGGCGGTGGCGAGCGAGAGCCGCATGCTGACGACGATCGCCTATCGTATCGACGGCCGCACCACCTACGCGCTGGAAGGTGCGATCTTCGTGGCGGGGGCTGCGATCAAGTGGCTGCGTGACGGCATCGGCCTGATCACGCACGCGTCGCAGACCGACGACATGGCGACCCGGGTGCCGGACAATCACGGCGTGTACATGGTGCCGGGCTTCGTCGGGCTGGGGGCGCCGCATTGGGACCCGCATGCGCGCGGGCTGATCTGCGGCCTGACGCTGGATGCCACCGCGGCGCATATCGCGCGCGCGGCGCTGGAATCGGTGGCGTTCCAGACGCTGGATCTCGCGGATGCGATGCACCGCGACGGCGGCGGCCAGGCCCAGGCGTTGCGGGTGGATGGCGGCATGGCGGGAAATGACTGGTTCTGCCAGTTCCTGGCCGACATGCTGCAGGTGCCGGTGGAGCGGCCGCGCCACCTGGAGACGACGGCGCTGGGTGCCGCCTTCCTGGCAGGCCTTGCGGTCGGCGTCTGGCGCGATCTCGACGAGGTCGCCGCCACCTGGAGCCGGGCCAGCCTATTCGAACCGTCGATCGAGATCGCGCAGCGCGACCGGGTGGTGGCAGGCTGGCAGGAGGCGGTGCGGCGCACGCTGCTGCGGTAGGGCAAACTGGGGTTCCTGAAGCGGCACCGATCAGGACCGGTCGTAGCCTGCACATTCTGGTGCAGGAACGAGGTGCTGCTTAGGAGATTGCACGAACGCACCGGCTATCATTCACACTGATTCTCAGGTCCGTTGCACGGATGCTGGCGCCGCTACGGTGCGATCGTGTCGAGCAGGACCTACCTCACCCAAGCCGGAGGAGGCCTGGATGTCCCTATAAGACGTCATGGAACACGAGCGGCAAGCGCTCATGACGGAATATCTTTATCCAAATGGTCTTATGGGCGGCGTCCATGTGCCGCCGTTTCGCGCAGTTCGCGATGTCTCTGACCTCCTGAACACGCCCACCCCTCTACGCACTCGCCATCCGCTCCTCATCGCTCCATCGGCCGCGGCCATGCCGGCTGCGACGAAACACGGGCGCGCCTTCGTTGAGGAGTGTCCGAGCCTCCAGTTCATGTTTCTCTGGGTGCACGTGGAGAATGACACCTACCGCCAGGACTACCTGAGTTTCCCGAGGTCGAGGCACGGCCTCACCCTGTCTGACGTGCCCAAGGACCTGCATGTCGACCATCTGTTCAACCGCGAGCGAGCGCGCAGTATGGGCCTGGCCGACATCCGCACAAGCCTTGTGGCAGGGGGCATCAACACATCACATGGCGCCAGCTATGAAAGATCGAGCACATGCGGCGCAGTCGGTTCTGCAACCAGACCACGTGGCATCGACGAGATCTTGCTCTTGAAGTTGTGGGTTGTTGCGTCACCGCGCCAGAAGGCGCCGCTGACGCCGGCAATGCAGAATTAAGTCCAGCGGCTGGGCCTCTTGTTTGGCCTGTCGACGGTCGAGATCGAACGAAACATCCACGACCTGATGGCGGTCGCGGCCTTCAGGCCCGACCCCCGCAAGCACTGGCTGTCCTGGCCTTTGGTTCTGGACGAGGTGTCTTGTTCCCTGAAGTCAACCTTATCAATCAAGAACCCGCAGGACGCGCCACCGGCTGTAGATCCAGCCGATAGGACGGCGAGCGACATGTGCAGCGGCGTTGTTTCTGCGCTGCCGATGCCATGCCGCTCGCCTATGCAATCGGACGTCAGGCTTGCGGCTGCGCCGTCCCGCCCGGATGGAACACGACCTTGACGCACTCGTCCTTCTTGTCGCGGAACGTCTTGTAGAGCTCCGGACCATCCTCGAGACGGCTGGAACGGTGGGTGATCAGGAAGGTCGGATCGATCGTGCCGTCCTGGATCAGGCGCGTCAGGTCCTCGAGCCAGCGCTTCACGTGGGTCTGGCCGCTGCGTATGGTCAGGCCCTTCTGCACCACGGCGGCCATGTTGACCGGAACCGGTCCGCCATACACGCCGGGCACCGACACGATGCCGCTCGGTCGCACCGCCTGGATCATCTGCTCGAGTGCGTATGGCCGCTGGGTGCTGGTAAGCTTTTCCTGCACCGTGCTCAACAGGTTGAACATGCCGTGCCCGGCGCTCGCCTCCATGCCGACGCAATCGATCACCGCGTCGGCACCCTCGCCATGGCTGATCTCCTTGATGCGCGCCATGACATCCTCGTTCGCGTAGTCGATGATGTCGGTGGCACCGGCCTTGCGCGCCAGCGCGATGCGCTCCGGCACCGTCTCGATGGCGATGATGCGCTCGGCCCCCATCACGGCGGCCGACTTGATGGCGAACAGCCCGACCGGCCCCGCGCCCCAGATCGCCACGATCTCGCCGCCCTTGATGTCGCAATAGGCCGCCGCCTGCCAGCCGGTCGGCAGGATGTCGGACAGGAACAGGGCCTGCTCGTCGCTCATGCCGTCCGGCACCTTCATCGGCGCGACGTCGGCCATCGGCACCCGCACATAGTCGGCCTGGCCGCCGGCATAGCCGCCGGTCAGGTGCGAGTAGCCGAACAGACCGGCGGTGGGATAGCTGAACTGCTTGGCCGCCATCTCGCCGTTGCGATTCGACACCGTGCACGAGGCCCAGTTGCCGAGCCTGCACTGCCGGCACTGGCCGCAATTGATGTTGAAGGGCACCACGACGCGGTCGCCCTTGCGAAAGCCGGTGATCGCCGCGCCGGTCTCGACCACCTCGCCCATGAACTCATGGCCGAGGATGTCGCCGCTTTCCATGGTCGGCATCTGGCCGTCCATGAGATGCAGGTCGGAGCCGCAGATCGCGCAGCTCGACACCTTGAGGATGATGTCGCGGCTGTCCTCGATGGACGGATCGGGAACCGTATCGCAGCGGATGTCGCCTTTGCCATGCCAGCACAGAGCGCGCATGTCGTAACCTCCAACGTGGAAGCCTGCGCAACGCAAACGACCCGCTCCGGACTTTCAGGAACCCGACGCGCGGCGATCACAGTTCGAGGACGTGCGGCTCAACGTCCGCCGGGTTTGCGCACCGCAAAGCCTGTGGTGAGGCTGCTGCCGTCGGCGAACTGCAGGATAATCGGCACGGTTGCGCCTGGCACGACGGATGCGGCCGGCTGCTCGCACATCAGGTGGTAGCCACCCGGCGTGAAGCGCACGGTGGCGCCGGGAGCAATCCCGATCGCCGCCACCGCGTGCATGCTGGTCATGCCGGGCATCCCAGACATCGAGCCGGGAGCCAGCCCGCTCATGTGGCTCATGGTCCGCATCCGGACGGTCTGGTGCAAAGTAAGGCTGCCGCAGGCCGCCGCCTTGGCGCCGGTCAAGGTAGCGCCATCCGGTCCGGCATTGTGCAGGGAGAAATAGCCCGCGGCGGGCAGGCCGGGTAGTGCCCGCATCCAGGCGTCGGCCAGCGTCACGCCCGGAGGCGAGGCTGCCCTGGCGGGGTGGACCAGGCTCGGGGAAAGCATCAGGGCCGCCGCCAGCGCCGGGCGGAGCAGGCCGCGAAAGCCCCTGAGGCTCACGCCGCGCGCGGCTTCGGGGCTCGCATGAAGTGGCGTGCGAACCGCACCAGGATCGGCATCGTGGTGGGGCGACGCAGTCTGCTGTCGTAGCCCTTGAAGCGCCGGTCGTTCTCCTCCAGGCACAGGCCCATCAGCTCGCGCACGCTGATCTCCTCGTTGCTCACCGACTGCGCGCCATTGACCGTGAAGTTGTTGTCCTGCACGACCTCGCGGCCGTCTGCGTCCATGCCGCGGGCGAGGCCGATGCGCTCCCAGCCGAGGAACACCCACACCGCGGCGACGCGCAGCTCGAACAGCGGGCGTCTCCAGATCGGCATGGTGCGGCGGTGCCAGGCGACCCAGTTCGCGAACAGCAGGATGTGCCGGCACTCCTCCTGCATCACCGGCTCGAAGGTCTCGATCAGCTCGGGCGGGAAGAAGCCGGAGCGGCGTGCCATCTCGAACAGGCCGAAGGCGAAGAAGCTGTCGATGCACTCGCTGTAGCCGGTAACCATGTAGGCCCACTCGGCGTCGCGCGGCGCCTTGTATTCGGGCTCGGGCGCCAGCCTGATGCCGTAGCGCCCGACCATGCGGGACAGCACCTCCTTGTGGCGGTTCTCCTCCCAGGCATTGAGGCCGATCGCCTCGTGCAGCTCGGGGTCCTTGAGGCTGTCGGCGTAGGCCTTCATGCGCAGGCGAGCCTTGCCCTCGGTCTGCACCGCGATGTCCCAGATCGGCAGCGCGGTGATGCGCGCCAGCGTCTCGTCGTCGAGCGCCGGCCAGTCGATCACCGACGGCTTGTACGGGTTGAAGGTCTCGTGGAACATCGTGCACATGGCGTGCTTGTGTGCCGCCGAACCCAGGCGCAGCCAACCCTGGTGCGGGCTGTGCCAGTGTCTCGCCCGGTGATCGGCCGCGTCGATGATGGCGCTGCCGGGGAGCGGAGGGCTATCGGGCCGGGTTACGCCGATCGACTGGCTCATGCCGTGGTCATCCATTCTTTCCGAAGTGTGCCATCTTTTCGAAGCCGGCCATCCCTGACGAACAGGCCATCTCCTGCCGGTCGTCCCGGAGTCGCAACTCTGTCGTCACAACTTGGTCCGGATCGCGGCACTTGTCAGCAACCACCCGCGGGCGCACCTGAACGGCCACGTTCAAACATCGAGGATCGCAGGCTTCATGCGCTGCCCGTTCTGCGGCCACGAGGATACGCAGGTCAAGGATAGCCGTCCCAACGAGGATGGCGCCGCGATACGCCGCCGGCGGTTCTGCGCATCCTGCGGCCAGCGCTTCACCACCATCGAGCGCGTCCAGTTGCGCGAGCTGATGGTGACCAAGGTCGACGGGCGGCGGGTGCCGTTCGAGCGTGACAAGCTCGCCCGCTCGATCCGTATCGCCATGCGCAAGCGGCCGATCGACGAGGATCGCATCGAGCGCATCGTCAACGGGCTGGTGCGCCAGCTCGAAGCCTCCGGCGAGGTCGAGATCGCCAGCAAACAGCTTGGCGAGCTGGTGATGGACACGCTGCGCGAGGTGGATGCGGTGGCCTATGTCCGGTTTGCCAGCGTGTATCGGGATTTCCGCGAGGCGCGCGACTTCGAGGCGATCCTGGGCTCGCTGCCGAGCCTGCCGATTGCCAGGGCCGAGACGGCCCAGCTTTCGACCAGGGCCGAGGCGGCCTCGCTTTCGACCAGGGCCGAGGCCGCCCCGGTGCCCAAGGAGACTGGACCCGCCGGGGCAAAGGCGCGATGAAGCGCGCATGAGCGATTACGAGACGTCTGAGCCGTCGCCCTCCCGGGGGCGAACGTCGCACGCGCGCGCGCCGAAGACCCGGCCGCGCACGGCAGCACGCGTCGGCGCCGTGCAGGCGCTGTTCCAGAGCGAGCAGGGCGGCGAGCATCCCGAGGCGGTCATCGACCAGTTCGTGCGGCACCGGCTCGGCGAGCTGCCCGGGTCCGGCGGCTACGAGGAGGGTCGCGTGCCGGAGGCCGACGTGGCGCTGTTCGCCCGCATCGTGCGTGCCGCGGTGCGCGAGCAGGACCGGCTCGACCTGCTGCTGGTCGAGGCGTTGCCTCCCGAATGGCCGCTTGGCCGGCTCGATCCGGTGCTGCGCGCGCTGCTACGTGCGGCGGGCGCTGAATTCACGATGAGCGACGGGGCGCCTGGGCGGGTGGTGATCAACGAGTATCTCGACGTGGCGCACGGCTTCTTCTCCGGCGACGAGCCGCGCATGGCGAACGGGCTGCTCGACGTGATCGGACGGCGGTTGCGGCCACAGGATTTCGAGCAGCGCGCGCCTGGCCCTGACTCTGAACCGACAAGCCCCGACGTGACCGACCCGGTCGCCTGACGGCCACGCCCGGCATGCCGCCTGCTCCCGGGCAGCCGGGCGAGTTCGTGTTCATCGAGCGGCACTTCCAGCCGCTGGCCGGGCCGGCTGCCCTGGGACTTTCCGACGACGCGGCAGTGTTCGCGCCGCCCCGCGGGCGGGAACTGGTGGTGTCGGCCGACGCCATGGTGCAGGGCGTGCATTTCCTGCCCGACGATCCGCCGGACAGCGTCGGGCGCAAGCTGCTTCGGGTCAATCTGTCGGATCTCGCCGCCATGGGAGCGGTGCCGCTGGGCTACCTGCTGACGGTCACCCTGCCGCCGGCGATGACCGATGCCTGGTTCGCCGGGTTCTGCGCCGGGCTTGCCGCCGACCAGGCCGTATTCGGCATCAGCCTGCTCGGCGGCGACACCACCTCGACCAGCGGGCCGCTGGTGCTGTCGCTCACCATCCTGGGCCATCTGGCGCCTGGCACCGCCCTGCGTCGCAA
>CAXMMQ010000006.1:810000-938249 GCA_963693035.2 uncultured Lichenicoccus sp. | reverse complement strand
GAACGGGCCGTAGGCGGTGCGGATCAGCCGAGAGACATGCAGGTTCAGGTTCAGCCATCACCCGGCGCACCTCGCGGTTGCGGCCTTCGCTTCAGGGCCACCGTCAGCCAGGCATTGTCGCCCTTGCGGCTGTCGAGCCCGGCCTCGATCGGCCCGTAGCGGACGCCCTCGATCTCCGAGCCGCCGGCCAGCGCCGGCGAGCCTGCGCTCGTCGACCATGCACCGAACACACGCACCCGATAGCGCCGGATCCAGCCATTCGCCGGCAGTTCGAGCCTGCGCGCGAGGGACGCCGTCGTTGGTGAGCAGCAGCAGGCCCTCGCTGCTCAGATCGAGCCGGCCGACGCTGATCACGCGCGGCAGTCCGGGCGGCAGCGAGGCGAACACGGTGGGCCGGCCCTCGGGATCGCGATGCGTCGTCACCAGCCCGTCCGGCTTGTGGTAGCGCCACATGCCGGGCGCGGTCCGGCGCATCCACGACCCGGCCGTCCACCTGCGACCAGGTCGCCCGGCTGCACGAAGCTGGCCGGATGATCGATGACCAGGGCGTTGTTCACCTTAACCCGGCCGCCTCGGCCAGCATCTTCTCGGCATCGCGCCGGCTGGCGACGCCCGGCGCGGGCCAGCCATTTTGCGATGCGCTCGCCACGCGTTCAGGATCGGCGTCCTGGGCATCATGCGGGGAGCACCGTCCGAGCTCGCTCATGGGCCACGCGGCGCCGCGACGAGGGCTGCGGAACAGGCAGCGCATCGCCGGGGTCGATCAGGAACTCCGGATGCCATTGCACGCCCAAGGCAGAACCGGCGGGATGGATCCTCGATCGCCCTCGATGACCCCGTCCGCCGCCAGCGCATTGATGCAATGCCGAGCCCGGGCTCGCGCACCGCCTGGTGGTGCGCCGAGTTCACCCGCATCGTCTTGCTGCCCACGATCCGGTGCAGCAGCGTGTCCGGCAGGATCTCGATATCGTGCCCCGCCTCATGGCGCGGGTTGGGCTGCTCGTGCTGCAGCCCGTCCGGCACCTCGTCCGGCACATGCTGGATCAGCCGTCCCCCCAGCGCCACCGCGAGCAGTTGCTGGCCGCCGCAGATGCCGAGCACCGGCATGTCGCGTGCCAGCGCACCGCGCACCAGCGCCAGCTCGGCGGCGGTGCGGTCCTGCTTGAGCACCACCGTCTCGTGCAGCGCGCCGTCGCCGTACAGGCCGGGATCGATGTCGAACGCACCGCCGGTGACGACCAGGGCGTCGATGCGGTCGAGCATGGCGTCGGCGAGTGCTGCATGGTGCGGCAGCGCCACCGGCAGGCCGTCCGCCTGCACCAGGCTGTCCATGTAGTTGGCGCGCAGGGCATACCAGGGATAGCGCGAGTAGCTGGCGGCGTCCGGCTGCTCGCTGTCCAGGGTGACGCCGATGACCGGCCGGGTGGTTCTGCCGCCTTGCTTCATGGCGTCTTGCTAGAGGAAGTCTTGTGGCGAAGGAACCGGGCATCTCCGATCCGTCTCCCCTCCCTTCGCCCTTGCAGGCGGCCTCGCCGATGCAGGCGGCGCTCGACGAGGCCCGGGCTGCGGCGGCGCGCGGCGAGGTGCCGGTGGGAGCCGTGGTGCTGGCGCCGGACGGCACCGAGCTGGCCCGCGCCGCCAACGCGGTCGAGGCGACGCACGATGCCTCCGGCCACGCCGAGCTGATCGCCATGCGGGCGGCGGCGGCCCGGCTCGGCAACTCCCGTCTCACCGGCTGCACCCTGGTGGTGACGCTGGAGCCCTGCGCCATGTGTGCCGGCGCCTGCTCGCACTTCCGCATCGCCCGGCTGATCTTCGGCGCCTATGATCCGAAGGGAGGGGCGGTCGAGCACGGGCCGATGCTGTTCCGCCAGCCGCGCTGCCTGCATCGGCCGATGGTGATCGGCGGCGTGCGTGAGCAGGAATGCGCCGGCCTGCTGCGCAGGTTCTTTGCAGCACGCCGCGGATAACCAACCTTTCATCGCCGCGTATTGGTGGGGAGTGGCGCCGGACCCCATGTTCGGATCGCATCAGGAACAGGGTCGCCGGTCGATCAAGCGGTCTCCCGGGGCCCATCAACATCAGGACGCCCATGTCATCCTTTCCGCCTCGCCTCACGGCTACCGCCATCCTGCTGGCCGGCACGATGCTCACCGGGGTCGCGGCCGGCACGTTCGAGGCCGGAACGGCGCACGCACAGAGCGCCATCGCCGCGCATCCAGGCGCGATCCAGCCGCAGGCGCCCTCGCAGCGGCTGCCTGATTTCACCGCGCTGGTGAAGCAGGTGAAGCCGGCGGTGGTTTCGATCACCTCGCAGCTCAAGGCCGATGCGGTCGACGACGAGGACCAGGGCGGCCAGGACCAGGGCGGCGGCGGCCAGCAGATGCCATTCCCGTTCCCGTTCCAGATGCAGCACCCGAACGTGCACCGCACCATCGAGGCCCGCGGATCCGGCTTCATCATCTCGCCGGACGGGTTCGTGGTCACCAACAACCATGTGGTGAAGGGGGCGACCTCGGTCAGCGTGACGCTCGATGACGGCACCGTGCTGCAGGCCAAGGTGGTCGGCCGCGATGCCCGCACCGATCTCGCCCTGCTGCGGGTCAAGCCCAGCGGCAAGCTACCGTTCATCCAGCTCGGCGACTCCGACGATGTCGAGCCCGGTCAGTGGGTGATCGCGGTCGGCAACCCATACGGGCTCGGCGGCTCGGTCACCGCCGGCATCGTCTCGGCGCGCGGCCGCGACATCGGCGACGGGCCGTATGATTCGTTCCTGCAGATCGACGCCCCGATCAATCGCGGCAATTCCGGCGGTCCGCTCTTCACCCAGGACGGCAAGGTGGTCGGCGTCAACACCGCCATCCTGTCGCCGTCCGGCGGCTCGATCGGCATCGGCTTTGCCATCCCATCCGACGTGGTGCGCAATGTCATTGCGCAGTTGCAGAAGAGCGGGCGCGTCACGCGCGGCTATCTCGGCGTGCAGGCGCAGGAAGTGACGCCGCAGATCGCCAAGGGGCTCAATCTGCCGGCATCACTGGGCAGCCCGCCCTCCGGCGCGCTGGTAGCCAACGTCACCCGGGATTCGCCGGCCGAGAAGTCGGGGATCAAACCGGGTGACGTCATCACCCAGATCAACGGCGAGAAGGTCGGCACGCCGCGCGACCTCGCCATCAAGGTGGCCAGCGTCGCACCGGACAGCCAGGCCAAGCTGACCTACCTGCGCGACGGCAGCAGCCAGACCGTTGACGTGCATGTCGGCAATCTCGGCAAGGACGGCACCGGCGGCGGCGGCAGTGATAGCGGGCAGCCCGGCAACCAGGGCTCGATCGGGGTCGGGCTCGCGGCGCTGACGCCGGACGTGCGTCAGCAGCTCGGCATCGACGACAGCGTCCATGGCGCGGTGGTGCATGACGTGCAGCCGAACTCGGCGGCCGATCAGGCCGGCATCAAGCCGGGCGACATCATTCTCGGTGTCGGCAGTCACCTGGTGAGCAATCCGGCCGAGGCGGCGAGGGCGGTGCACACGGCGCTGAAGCAGGACCAGACCGTGGCGCTGCGCATCCTGCGTAACGGCCAGGATGCGTTCGTCGCCATCTCCCCGAACGCGAACGGCGCAGGCGGCGCGCAGGCGCCCGACGGCGAAGATGACGGCAATGGCGGCGGCCAGGACAACAGCCAGTCCGGCTAGCAAACACCGGACGCAGGTCAGGGAACAGGTTTTCCTGACCTGCCTTCAGCCGTGTCCGATCTGGCCCCGCATCCCGATCGCCCGCTCGCGCTCCGGGCTTGGCCTGGCGACGCGGGTCAGGATCGCGAACAGCCGCAACGCCTCCGCTCCGCCGCGATCGGCGACCGCGCCGAGCTCCATCTCGCTGGCGAGGCTCTCGGCGCGGCCGGCGACGATGGTGATGGCGCGGTCGAGGGCCGCACGCGAGAGGGCAAGCTGGTCGGGCTCGTCCAGGCTGTCCCAGCGGTTGCTCATCTGCTCCGTCTCTCAGGATTGCCCGCTCATCCTAGACGCACAGATTAAGCAATCCTTTCGCCATGCCCGGTAGGGTGTCACCATGCCGTCGGCCACGCGGGTTGGGGCATCTGCATGATCATCCGCAGCGACGAGACCGCCGACCTCGCGACCAGCGCCGGTCCGATGCGGCTGCACCTGTTCCGGCCTGCATCGGCCGACCGATATCCTGGCCTGCTGCTGTTCTCCGAGATCTATCAGGTGACCGCACCGATCCGTCGTCTGGCCGCCTACGTGGCCGGCCACGGCTATCTAGTCGCGGTGCCGGAAGTCTATCACGAGTATGAGCCCGCCGGGACCATCCTGGCGTACGATCAGGCCGGGACCGAACGCGGCAACACGCTGAAATTCGCAAAACCGGTGGCGAACTACGACGAAGACGCGCGGGTCGGCTTGGACTACCTGGCGGCGCACCCGCATTCGAGCGGGCAGCTCGGCAGTGCCGGCGTCTGCCTGGGCGGCCATCTGGCCTATCGGGCGGCGCTCGATCCGCGCGTTGCGGCGGCGGCCTGTTTCTACGCGACCGACATCCATTCCGGCTCGCTCGGCGAGGGGCGGCACGATGACAGCCTGGCGCGCATGGACCAAGTCCATGCCGAGACGCTGTTCGTCTGGGGGCGCCAGGATCCGCATGTGCCGTTCGCGGGCCGCGAGCGCATCCGCGCGAGGCTGGAGGAAGTCGGCGCGACATACGAGTGGCACGAGGTGAACGCGGCGCATGCTTTCATGCGCGACGAGGGGCCGCGGTACGATCCTGCCCTGTTTGCCGAAGCCACCGGCTGGATGCTGTCGCTGTTCCGCCGCCGGCTTGGCGGCATGCTGCCTGACCCGGTTTCGGAATAGTCGCGATGCCCCAAGCCGGCCTGAAGCTGAAAAACGCCCTCGTAGCCGGTAACTTCCGCACCTGCGAAGGCGAATACCAGGCAGGGCAGCGAGCATCCGACGTTCACCGCCCAACGTAGTCCAGTACACCATCGGAAGATGACCATGACATCACGCAGAACCCTGCTTGCGGGCGGCATCGGCCTCGGCGTCGCCTGGGCCGCGACGCGCGTCTGGCCGGCGCAGGCGGCGGCACTTCCCGGCAACGGGGCCGTCGCCCACACCGACGCGCAGTGGCGCGCCATGTTGAGCCCGGCGCAATACGACGTGCTGCGCCAGGCCGGCACCGAGATGCCGTTCAGCAGCCCGCTCGACCATCTGTTCACGGCCGGCCGCTATGACTGCGCCGCCTGCGACAACCATCTGTTCGCGGCCAGCACCAAGTTCGACAGCGGCACCGGCTGGCCCTCCTTCTTCGAACCGCTGCCACGCGGCGTGAGCCAGGTCAGCGACGGCAGCCTGGGGATGCAGCGCACCGAGATCTGCTGCGCGCGCTGCGACAGCCATCTCGGGCACGTTTTCAACGACGGCCCGCGCCCGACCGGGCTCCGCTACTGCATGAACGGCGTAGCCCTGCATTTCATCCCGTCGGGGCAGGCGCCGAACCCGAAGGGCATGGAGAAGCAGACATGAAGCTGACCCTCAGGACCGCATTGCTGGCCGCCCTGGTTCCGGCCGGGCTCCTCTTCGCCGCACCCCGGCTGCATGCCGACGAGACGCCGCACCTGGTGCCGGCGCCGGCGATCGACCAGCCGCCCGCTTCGGTGCCGAAACTGGACACGATCGTGCTGTCCGGCGGCTGCTTTTGGGGCGTGCAGGGCGTGTTCGAGCATGTGCGGGGCGTGACGCAGGCGCTGTCCGGCTACACCGGCGGCGCCGGCGCCACGGCGCAGTACGAGACCGTCAGCACCGGCAGCACCGGCCACGCGGAATCCGTCAAGGTCACCTACGATCCCAGCAAGATCTCGCTCGGCGGCGTCCTGCGCATCTTCTTCTCGGTGGCGCTGGATCCGACCCGCACCGATGGCCAAGGGCCAGACGAAGGTAGCCAGTACCGCTCGGAGATCTGGGTCTCGAACCCGGAGCAGGCGCACATCGCCCGCGCCTACATCGCCCAGCTCGACCAGGCGCACGCGTTCGGCGCTCCGATCGCAACCCGGGTCGATCCGCTGCGCGGCTTCTTCCCGGCCGAGGGCTACCACCAGGACTATCTCGTGCTGAACCCGGATGCCGGCTACATCGAGGCGAACGACATGCCCAAGGTGCAGGCGCTGCAGCAACTGTTCCCAGCGCAGTGGAGCGCGCAGCCGAAGACCGTCTCGGCGCTCGCCACGACGCGCGGCTGACCCCGCGGGTCAGGCAGTCTCGGCCTTCGGCGCCTCCTCGGCCTCTTCACCGCCACGGCCGAGCAGGTTGTGCGTCTTCAGGTGGTGGCGGAACTGGTAGTAGGTGAGGCCGAGGGCGCGAGAGGCGGTGCGCTGGTTGAAGCGGGCGGACTCCAGCGCCTGCTTCAGCAGCGCCGCCTCGAAGGCGCGTGTCCTGGTCAGAAAGTCGCCTTCGCCTGCAAGCGACGGTTCCGGCAGTAACGGCTCGGAGATGATTGCGCTGCCTGCCGCCTGAGGCCCGATCACGGCCGCCGCCGGTTCGGGCTGCGGGGTAGCGGCAAGGCGGGGGAACGGGTCGAGCACCACCTCCGCCACCGGCCGGCCCGGGTTGGTCATTCGATAGACGCTGCGTTCGACCACGTTGCGCAGCTCGCGCACGTTGCCGGGCCAGTCATGCGTGCGCAGCACCGCCATCGCGTCCGGCGCGAAGCCAGCGAACATCTCGCGGCCCAGTTCGCGCGTCATGCGTATGGCGAAGTGCCCGGCCAACAGCGGGATGTCCTCGGGGCGGTCGCGCAGCGCCGGGACGCCGATCACGTCGAAGGCGAGCCGGTCGAGCAGGTCAGCCCGGAACTTGCCCTGCCTCGCCAGCGCCGGCAGGTCGGCATGCGTCGCGGCGACCACCCGCACATCGACCCGCTGGGTCTCGTTGCCGCCAACGCGCTCGAAGCTGCCGTACTCGATCACCCGCAGCAGCTTCTCCTGCACGGCGGGTGACGCCGTGGCGATCTCGTCGAGGAACAACGTGCCGCCATCGGCCAGCTCGAACCGTCCCGGCCGGCGCCGGCCGGCCCCGGTAAAGGAGCCGGCCTCGTGGCCGAACAGCTCGCTGTCCAGCAGCGCGTCGCCGAGCACGGCGCAGTTCAGCTTGATGAAGGGCCGGTCCCAGCGCGGCGAGAGAAAGGCGAGCCGGCTTGCCACCAGCTCCTTGCCGGTGCCACGTTCGCCGATCACCAGCACCGGGCGCTTCAGCGGCGCCGCCTGGGAGACATGCTCCAGCATGTCGCGGAACAGCGGCGCCTCGCCGAGCGGTGTCGCATTGTCTTCCGAGGCTGTGGCCGAACGCGCCAAGTCTTGGTTCTCCATGCCAAAAGCTACAAGGTGACAGTGTCGCCGCCTGCTCCCCGCGAGGCAAGCCATGGAGAGAAATCAGTTCCGGATCAATGGTTTGGGTGAAGACGCCGGTGCTGGCACGGCATATGCTCTGGATGGGCGGCGAAGCTTTTCCAGCGCGATGGCAGGACCCACAGGATGAGTATCTTCTCCCGGTTGACGGATATCGTGAACTCCAACATCAACGCGATCCTTGCGAATGCGGAAGATCCGCGGAAGATCATCCGGCTTATCATCCAGGAGATGGAGGACACGCTGGTCGAGGTGCGGTCGTCCGCGGTACAGACCATCGCCGAGCGACGCGAGATCGAGCGCCGGCTGGAGATGCTGGCGCGCGACGAGGCGGAATGGCAGCGCAAGGCCGAGCTGGCGCTGTCACGCGAGCGCGAGGATCTGGCCCGTGGCGCCTTGCAGGCCCGCGCCCACGTCACCAAGACGCGCGAGGCGCTCGACCAGCAGCGCGAGCAGATCGTGGCCGGGTTGGCGCAGCAGAACGAGGACATCGCCAAGCTGCAGGCCAAGCTCGCCGATGCCAAGTCGCGCGAGCAGGCGCTGGTCTCCCGGCACGGCCTCGCCTCGTCGCGCGTCAAGCTGCGCGAGACGCTCTATGACGAGCGCATCGGCGATGCCTTCTCGCGGTTCGAGCAGGTCGAGCGCAATCTCGATGTGCTCGAAGGCCGGGTGGAGTCCTATGATCTGGGACGTCGCTCGCTCGAGGACGAACTGGCCGGACTCGAGACCGACGAGAAGGTCGAGAGCGAGCTGGATGCCCTGCGCGCCAGGATGCAGCGACGCAGCGTGACCGGCCCCACCGAATCCTGACCGGCCGGGGAAGACCGCTTTGCCTTGCCGAACAACGACCTTCCGCAAGCCGGGATAGATCATGATCGACAGCCTCGTTCCCCTGGTCAGCGTGCTCGCGCCGTTCCTGCTGGTGTTCTTCATCATCCGGATGCGGCACGAGCGCCGGATGCGCGAGATGAACCAGCAGGGCCTCAGCCAGGAGGAGCAGCGGGTGCTGGCCGACATGGGCGAGACCGCCCGGCGCATGGAGCAGCGTATCGAGAACCTCGAGCGCATCCTGGACAGCGAGCTGGCCGGCTGGCGCAGCCGCATGTCGCTCTAGGAGCCGTCACGATGAACCAGGATTTCCGGGTCTGGCGGCAGGATCGCGGCGCCATGCTTGGCGGCGTCTGCTCCGGACTTGCCGAGGATCTCGACCTGCCGCTGCCGCTGCTCCGCCTCGTCGCGGTGGTGTTCCTGGTTCTGCCGACCGGGCTCGCCTACCTCGCCTTGTCGCTGCTGCTGCGGCGGCGCCCGGCGCGTCCGGCCCGCAATGGCCGTGCCACCAATGATCGCGCCTTCGCCGGCCTGATGTCCGGATCCGGTGTTGGCCGCCAGGAGCGCCCCTCCGTCATGCCGGCGTCCAAGCTCGGCGGATCCAACCTCGCCCTGCTGGCGCACCGGTTCGAGCGCATCGAGCCGCGCCTCAAGCAGATCGAGGCGTTCGTGACCTCGAAGGATTTCGAGCTGCATCGCGATTTTCGCCGCATGGGCGAGTAGGCGGACGCTGCCGATGTTCCCGATCACCGATCCCTCCCGCGCCGCCGACATACGCATGCGCCGCCGCCGCGCAATCTGGCTGCTGGTCGGCATGGTGGTGGTGCCGCTGGTGCTGGTGTCCGGCCGCTCGGGCCATTCCGGCAACCAGTCCGGCGACTTCAGCAACTTCCACATCGCGATGCCGAACTTCACGGTCAGCAGCGATGACGCCAACCAGATCCACATGGCGATGCAGCAGATCCCGGGGATGGCGAAGCTGGCCTGGATGGTGCAGGGCGCCGCGTTGCCCGAAGGTCGCCGCGACGCCTCCGCTTTGAGCGCCACCGGCAACAAGCTGACGATCGACCTGCCCTGTGCGCAGAGCATCGCGGTGGTGCCGAAATCCGATCTCGGCGGCCGGATCTATGCCTCCATCCTAGACGGCTCGCCGGTACAGGAAGCGGGTCTCGAACTGCGCGGCAACCACGATGGCGACGTGACGCTCGGGGGCACCTGTCGCCACGACGGCGCCGACGTGGTGCTGCAGGCCGCGCCGGAAACTGCG
This sequence comes from uncultured Lichenicoccus sp., assembly GCA_963693035.2. GTDB lineage: Bacteria > Pseudomonadota > Alphaproteobacteria > Acetobacterales > Acetobacteraceae > Lichenicoccus. The sequence goes on along the minus strand of CAXMMQ010000006.1, from coordinate 928,741 downwards.
CTCTCCCTGATCCTGAACGGCGGCGCCAGCCTGCGCACCGGCGGCTTCACCGGACCGGTGCGGCTGGTGCAGCGCGGCGGCGGCGATGCGGTGATCGATGCGGCCGGCGGCCTGGACGTGGAGAAGGACGGCGGTGGCGACCTCGTCGTCGGTCATGTCGACCAGCGCCTGCACCTGGAGCAGCGCGGCAGCGGCGACACCACCATTAAGGGCGGCCATATCGGCCATGCCGACATCTCCATCGGGGGCAATGGCGACCTGCATTTCGGCCCGGACGCGCATCTGGCCGGCCTCTCGCTGGTCATGCGCGGCGGTGGCGATGTCGCGATGGCGCATCTCGACGGCTCTGCCGAAATCCAGGCCACCGGTTCCGGCGATCTCGCGATCGCGCAGATCGCCGCCCCGGACGTGCATCTGAGCAGCGCCGGCTCGGGTGACATCTCGATTGCCGGCGGCAGCATCGGACGGCTCGCGGCGGCGATGCAGGGCTCGGGCGACCTGTCGGTGGAGGCCGAGATCGGCGACGCCTCGGTGCGGTCCGGATCCGGCTCCGACGTCAGCCTGCCGCATGTCAAGGGACGTCTCGATCGCTCAACATCCGGCGAGTGATCCGCTGTAACATCGACCGATTCGCGCGCGCCTCCCGGTTCGCGCACCCGCTCAACGGTGACCGACCATGGCCGATATCGTCTCGTTCCCGCCCCGACCGACGCGAACGACCGCCCGGTTGCCGCCGCTGCCGCGCCTGCATGGCGCCGTGCGCACCCGGGCCAGCCTGCTCGCCGGCGGCTTCTCGGTGCTGCTGACCGTCCTCAGCTTTGCGCTCGTCATGCTCGTCGGCGCGGCGCTGCTCTATGACGGCAGCTTCGTCAGCTTGGCGCCGACCGGCCTCTGCATCGGCCAGCAATCGTGTCAGGTGCCGGGGACCGAACCGCTACGGGCATTGCTGCCGATGCAGCGCGACCTGCTCGCGGTCGGGCTCGTCCTGCTCTCGGCGCCGGCGCTGATGGTGCTGGCGCACCTGCGCGGGCTGTTCCGGCTCTACGCGGCCGGGATCGTGTTCCAGGCCGACAACGTGATCAAGATCAGCCGCACCGGCCTGTGGCTGCTCGCCTATGCCGCCGCACCCTTCCTGGTCGACCTGCTGCTGCGTCGCGCCGGCCTGCCCGGCGGCGGCGAGTGGTTCCGGGTCGATACCGTGGCGGCCGTCATCATCGGCCTGTCATTGCTGCTCGTCTCGCAAGTGATCGCCTGCGGAAGAGAGATGGAGCAGCGCAGGGACCTCTACATCTAAGGCCCCTGTAGCCTCCGGGGCGATCTAAGCGAGCAAGCGGTAGAGCGTCGTCGGGCGCAGGGTGCGGTCTTCCAGTTCCAGCGAAGTGGGCACGTCGTAGCGGGCGATTTCCTGCAGGCCTTCGGCCGGCAGGTAGGCGCGGCCGGGATCGGCGACCAGGACTTCGGCGGTGGCGGCGCAGTGCTGCAGCCATGGCAGGATGTGGCGGGTCATTGGCGCCTCGTAGCAGACGTCGCCGCACAGGATCAGGTCCCAGTGGACCGGGCCGTCCACCACGTCGAGCGCCAGGGCGGTTACGGTGGCGTTGTTGAGCACCGCATTGGCCTGGATCGCGGCGACTGCCAGCCGGTCGATGTCGGCCGCCTCGACGCTGGCGGCTCCGGCCATGGCACAGGCGATCGCGGCGATGCCGCCGCCGGCCGCGAAATCCAGCACGCTGCGGCCGGCGACCAGCGCCGGATGGTCCAGGACGTGCCGGGCGATCGCCTGTCCACCGGGCCATGCGAACGCCCAGAACGGCGGCTCCACATCGTGCTCCGCCAGCCAGTCCTCCGAGGCCTGCCAGATCGGCGTGATCTCGGTGGCGAGGTGCAGCCGGATTTCCGGCACCAGCGGAGCTGCGGCAATCACGGTATGCCCGACGATGAAGCGAACGGCGTGGTCCACTAGGCCAGATGCCCGAGCAGCAGCGCCAGGCCGACGGCAAGGCCGACCTCGCGGTTGGCGCGAAACCGGCGCAGGCAGCCGGGCGCATCGCCGGTGTTGAGTCGGGCGACCTGGCTGGCCAGCAGCGACGCCGGCAGCAGCAGCCCAACACAGAACAGCCAAAACAGGTGGGAGACGAAACCGGCTCCGGCCAGGCAGAGCATCGCCAGGGCATAACAGGCGCCGATGAAGCGGCGCGGCACGTTCGCCATCAGCCGGGACGTGGACTTCACCCCGACCATCGCGTCGTCTTGCATGTCCTGGAAGCCGTAGATGGTGTCGAAGCCGAGGTCCCAGAGGATGGCGGCGGCATAGAGCAGCACGCATCCGGCATCGATCCGGCCGGTCGCCGCCGCGTAGCCCATCGGGGCGCCGAAGCCGAAGGTGAAGCCCATCATGAGCTGCGGCCACCAGGTGATCCGCTTGGCCAGCGGATACAGCGCCACCAGCAGCAGCGACCCCATGCCGAGCGCCCAGCAGAGCGGACGCAGGCACAGCAGCACGACGAGCCCGGCCAGCAGCAGCAGGCCCAGGAACGAAGCCGCCTCCGACATGCCCAGCGCACCGGACGCCAGCGGCCGCCCGGCAGTACGGGCCACCTGCCGGTCGATGTCGCGGTCCCACATGTCGTTGACGACACAGCCTGCGGACCGCATTACCAGGCTGCCGACGCCGAACAGCAGGATCAGCCGCAGCCGGGCCGACGGCGCCACCCCGTCCGGCAGCAGGATCCCCCACAGGCCGGGCAGGAACAGCAGCCAGGTGCCGATCGGCCGGTCCAGCCGGGCCAGCATCGCGTAGGCACGCAGCTTCGGCGGCAACTGTCCGACCCATCCGGCCGATACGATGTCGGTATGCGGCATCGCCCGCGTGGTCCTCTCCTGCGCGGGCCGGTATGGCTGCGCGGCGCGGCCGTGGTCAACCGGCCCCCCAAGGAAGCAGAAGCGGAAGCAGAGCAGGAGCAGGACGATGCAGGACCAGCCACGGCTGCATGTCGATCCGGCGGCGGCGCTGCTGCAGGACGGCGCGACCGTGCCGATGCCCGAGGACCAGGCACACTATCTCGGCGTCGTGCTGCGGCGCGGCCCGGGCGACGGGGTGCGGCTGTTCAACGGCCGCGACGGGGAATGGGATGCCGCCATCGAGCATCTGCACAGGCGCGGCTGCGGCGGCTTCAGGCTGCTGCGGCGCGTGCGGCCGCCGGCCATCGAGGACGGTCCGGTCCTGCTGTTCGCGCCGCTGAAGCGGGATGCGACCGATCTCGTGGTGCGGATGGCAACCGAACTGGGGGTGCGCTCGATCCGCCCGGTGCTGACCGAGCGCACCAACGCCTCGCGGGTCAACCTCGACCGGCTGCGGGCCATCGCCAAGGAGGCGGCGGAGCAATGCGAACGGTTGACGCTGCCCGGGATCGGCGAGCCGGTCCGCCTGCCGGACCTGCTGGGCGGGTGGCCGGCGACGCAGGTCCTGTGGGCCGCAATCGAGCGAACAGGCGCGGGCCCGATGCCGGGTCCGGGTGACGGGCTGCTGGTCGGTCCGGAAGGCGGTTTCACCCCGCACGAGCTCGATCTGCTGCGCTCGTGTCGCTTCGTGGCCGGGCTGTCGCTCGGGCCCCGCATCCTGCGCGCCGAGACCGCGGCGGCCGCCGGTCTTGCCTGCCTGCAGGGCGTGCGGGAACGATGGGGGCTGGTGCCCGATGGGGCTGCATCGCTATGAGACGCGTCCAAGCCACTCTCATGTGCCAGCCGGTTGATGCAAGCGGAGCCCGATGTCGAACCCCGGTGACCAGGACGCCACCCCGATCGAGCCAGGGCCAGGACTGCTCACGCAGCTCGCCGGCCACCTGGCGCTGGGGTGCAGACCGCGCGCGGAGTGGCGGATCGGCACCGAGCACGAGAAGTTCGGCTTCCGCCTGAAGGAGCAGACGCCGCCACCCTATCAGCCGGACGGCATCGAGGCGCTGCTGCAAGCGTTCGCGGCGGACCCCTCGCTGGCCTGGGAGCCGATCGCCGACAGCGGTCACCTGATCGGGCTCAAGGGACGGGACGCTCACCGCGGCGCCTCGATCTCGCTGGAGCCGGCCGGGCAGTTCGAGCTGTCCGGCGCGCCGCTCGCCAGCCTGCACGAGACGCGGGCCGAGATGGCGGGTCATTTCGACGAGCTGCACCGGGCGGTGGACCGGTCCGGCACACCGCTCGGCTTCCTGCCGCTGGGCTTCCATCCGACGGCGACGCGCGCGCAGATGCCGTGGATGCCAAAGAGCCGCTACGCCATCATGCGCCGCTACATGGCCGAGGTCGGCAGCCTCGGACTGGACATGATGCAGCGCACCTGCACCGTGCAGGTGAACCTCGATTTCGGCTCCGAGGCCGACATGCGGCGCAAGCTGCAGACGGCACTCGCGCTGCAGCCGGTTGCCACCGCCCTGTTCGCGTCCTCGCCGTTCCGGGACGGCAAGCCGAGCGGGTTCATGTCCACCCGGGCGCATATCTGGACCGACACCGACAACGCCCGGGCCGGAATGCCGCCGGCCTTCTTCGAGCCCGGCTTCGGCTTCGAGCGTTTCGTCGATTGGGTGCTCGACGTGCCGATGTATTTCGTCGGCCGCGACGGCGCGCTGCTCGATGTCGCAGGCGCCTCGTTCCGCGGATGGCTCGCCGGACGCGAGCCGAGGCTGGAGGGCGTGACCCCGACGCTTGGTGACTTCGACGACCACCTCACCACGGTGTTCACCGACGTGCGGCTGAAGCGGTTCCTCGAGATGCGCGGCTCGGATGCCGGCAGTCCGGAGATGATGCTGGCGCAGAGCGCGCTCTGGGTCGGACTGCTCTACGACGATGCGGCGCTGTCGGCGGCGCATGCGCTGGTGCGCCGGCATGACTGGCCGGATTACGTGTCGCTGCGTGCGGATGTGCCCCGCAACGGCCTGTCGGCGCGCTGGGGCAGCGGCACGGTGCGCGACCTCGCCCACGACATGGTGGCGATCGCCGGGGACGGGCTGCGCGCACGCAACCTCTCGGCTGGCGCTGCACCGGAAGCCGACGAGCGGCGATATCTCGAGCCGCTGCACGCGATCGTCGCCGGCGTGCCGAACCAGGCCGAGCACTGGCTCGCGCGCTATCACGGGGCCTGGAACGGCAATACGTCGCGGATCTTTGCCGAGGCGATCATCTAGATCGGGAGGCGCCTGTTGAACGCAATTTCCAGACGGGCCGTGGTGGCGAGCGTCGGCGGCCTTGCGGCATCGCGTGCGCTGCCGGCGCAGGCCGGGACGGCGGTCGCCGCCTTGAAGCTGCGGCTGCTGGAAACATCCGACCTGCACATGTTCGTCTATGACTACGACTACTATGCATCGCGGCAGGACAACACGGTCGGGCTCGCCAAGGTGTCGACGCTGATCACCGCGGCGCGCAAAGAGGCACGCAACAGCCTGCTGTTCGACAATGGCGACATCATCCAGGGCAATCCGCTCGGAGACTACATGGCGCTGCCCGGCCATCTCAGGCTCGAAGCCGGCCATCCCATGTTCCGGGCGATGAACCTGCTCGGCTACGATGCCGCGACCTTCGGCAACCACGAATTCAACTACGGCCTCGACTTCCTGCACGCCGCGCTGCGGACGGCGCGCTTCCCGTTCGTCTGCGCGAACATCGAGACCCTGGACGGCAAGCCGTTTGCGCCGCCCACTATGGTGCTGACCCGCCGGTTCACCGACGAGGCCGGCCAGATGCAGACAGTGCGCATCGGGGTGATCGGCTTCGTGACCCCGCAGATCATGGTGTGGGACAAGACGAAGCTCGAGGGCCATATCCGTACCGTCGACATCGTCGACGCCGCGCGGCGCTACGTGCCGGATCTGCGTCGGCAGGCCGACATCGTGGTGGCACTCAGCCATTCCGGGATCGCGGGAGGCGAGCGCCAGGGCGGCGAGGAGAACGCCTCGCTGCATCTCGCGGCCGTCCCGGGGATCGACGTGATCTTCACCGGCCATCAGCACCGGGTGTTTCCGGGTCCCGACTATGCGGATGTCGACGGCGCCGATGCCGTGCGTGGCACGCTCGGCGGCAAGCCTGCCGTGATGCCCGGTTTCTGGGGCAGCCGCCTCGGCATCATCGACCTGACCCTGGAAAAGAATGCAGCCGGAGCTTGGAGCGTTGCCGAATTCAAGGTGGAGCCGCGGCCGATCTATCGTCGCGAGGGACGCCAGGCGATCTCGCTTGCGGCCGACGATGCGCGCCTGCTCGCGGCCGTCGCGGTGGAACACCAGGCGACGCTGCGCTGGATGGAGCAGCCGGTCGGCAGCACGACCCGTCCGATCAACACCTTCTTCTCGCTGATCGGCAACGATCCGTCGCTGTCGCTGGTGAACGCGGCGCAGCTCTGGTACGCGCGCCCGCTGCTCGTCGCGACACGATACGGCCATCTGCCGGTGCTGTCCGCGGCGGCGCCGTTCAAGGCCGGCGGCATGGGGCCGGACTCCTTCGTGGATATCCAGCCGGGTCCGCTCGACATGAAAGACATCGCCAACCTCTACATGTTCGCCAATACGGTCTGCGCGGTGCGGTGTAATGGCGCGGAGGTGCGCGAATGGCTGGAGCGCTCGGCCGCGATCTTCAACCGGATCGATCCGGCGGCGAGCGAGCCGCAGGAGCTGGTGGCGGCCAGGGTGCCGAGCTACATGTTCGACGTCATCTCAGGTGTGACCTATGCGATCGACCTGTCGCAGCCGGAGCGCTACGGCGGCGACGGCAGGCTGGTACGGCCGGACGCCCACCGCATCGTCGATCTGCGACATGACGACAGGCCGGTCGATCCGGCGCAGGAGTTCATCGTCGTCACCAACAACTATCGCGCCGATGGCGGCGGTGGCTTCTCCGGGACCGGCGGCGGCCGGGTCGTGCTGGCGGCGCCCGACTTCAACCGGGACGTGATCGTGCGCTACGTAATGGCACATAGATCGATCACGCCGGCCGCGGAGGCGGTGTGGCGGTTCGCACCGTTGCAGCACCCGGTCGTGCTGGCCTTCAACGGCAACGCCGAAACGGCGAAGCATCTCGGCGAGCATCCCGGGGTAATCCGGCTCGGGGATGGGCCAGATGGCTACACGCGATATGGCCTGACGCTGGCATGATGATAGGCTGACGCGCCGCGCCGGCGCTCTTTCTTGCATGGTTTGGGCCGCCCTGGCGCTTTTCTTGCACGCTGCGCCCGGCCCAAAGCAGAGGAGCCCGCGCTGGACCTGCATTTCGTCGATGCCCTCGTGCGGCCGGACCGGCGCGCGGCACTACCCGCGCCACGGCCGGGAGATGCGTTCCTCGCGGGCGGCAGCTGGCTGTTCTCCGAGCCGCAGCCCGGGCTGCGACGGCTGGTGGACCTGCAATCGCTCGGCTGGACCTCGCTGGTTGCCGGCGCGGACGGGCTTGAGATCGCGGCGACGTGCAGCCTGGCCGAACTTGAGGCCTGTGAGCCTCCCGCCGGATGGACGGCCGCCGGCCTGTTCGGGTCGTGCTGCAACGCCCTGTGGGGCTCGTTCAAGATACGCAACGTCGCCACCGTCGGCGGCAATCTCTGCCTCGCGCTCCCGGCGGCGCCGATGGCGGCGCTCGTTGTTGCGCTGCAGGGCGTCTGTGTGATCTGGATGCCTGATGGCGGCGAGCGGCGCCTGCCCGCCCTCGACTTTATCACCGGAGCCGGCACGACGGCTTTGCGTCATGGCGAAATCCTGCGTGCCGTGCACCTGCCCGCGGTCGCGTTGCAGCGTCGCGCGGTGCTGCGGCAGGCGTCGCTGACCATCCATGGCCGGTCGGCGGCATTGCTGATCGCCACCCTGGATCCGGCCGCTGGGGCGATGAGCCTGACCGTGACGGCCTCCGTGCGGCGCCCGCTGCGGCTGGATTATCCAGCGCTGCCGGAGCCGGCCGGGCTGCATGCGGACCTGTCGCCGCACCTGACCCCCGGCCTCCTGCATGGCGACCTGCATGGGGCCGCCGACTGGAAGCGCCTGATGACGCTGCGGCTCGCCGAAGAGCTGCGGCTGGAACTGGCCGCTTGAACTTCGCACTCAACGGCGAAGCCAGAAGCGTCGAGCCTGCCAGCGGCCAGTGCCTGCGCACGCTGCTGCGTGGACTCGGCTGCGATGGTGTGAAGAAGGGCTGCGACGCCGGAGATTGCGGCGCCTGCACCGTGCTGCTGGACGGCGAGCCGGTGCATTCCTGCATCTTCCCGGCGTTCCGCGCCGAGGGTCGCAGCGTCACCACGATCGAGGGTCTTGCCGGACCGGACGGCCTGCATCCGATGCAGCGCGATTTCCTGGCCGCCGGGGCCTTCCAGTGCGGCTTCTGCACGCCCGGGATGATCCTGACGGCGGCGAGCCTCGACCAGGCGCAGCGCCGCGCGCCCGGGCAGGCGCTGAAGGGCAATATCTGCCGCTGCACCGGCTATCGCAGCATCGCCGACGCACTGCTCGGCATGGCCAACATCGATGCGAACCGGGTGCCGGATGCGCCTGCGTGGGGTCGAAGTGCCGCGGCGCCGGCGGCACTGGCGGTGATCACCGGCCGCGCCCGCTACACCATGGATGTTGGCCACGACAGGACCTCGCCGGATATCGTCGGCAGGGCTGCTACGCCGCCGGCACCGATGCTGCATTGCCGGTTGCTGCGCTCGCCGCACGCGCATGCCCGCATTCTGGGCATCGACCGCGAGGCGGCCTCGCTGGTGACCGGCGTGCGGCTGATCCTGACGCACGAGGACGTGCCCGCAACCTTGTTCTCGACGGCGCGGCATGAGAACCCGTACGACGATCCCGACGACACCCGCATGCTGGACGACGTCGTGCGCTTCATCGGCCAGCGTGTCGCGGCCGTGGTGGCGGACAGCGAGCAGGCGGCGGTGCGCGCCTGCAGCCTGCTCTCGGTGACCTACGAGGTGCTGCCGGCCGTGCTCGATCCCGAGCAGGCGCAGCTCTGCGGCGCTCCGGTCATCCATGCCAAGCCAGCCGACTCCAGGATCGCCGATACCGGGCGCAATATCGTGACTGAGTTGCATGGCGGGATTGGCGACCTGGCCGCGGGACTGGCGGCGGCCGATGTCACCGTCGACGTCACCTATCGTTCGCAACGGCTGCAGCACGCGCATCTCGAAACCCACGCCGCGATCGCCTGGCAGGATGCCGACGGCGTGCTGACGGTGCGATCCAGTACGCAGGTGCCGTTCCTGGTGCGTGATGCCCTGTGCAGGCTGCTGGACATGCCGCGCGCGCAGGTGCGTGTGCTGTGCGAGCGGGTCGGCGGAGGCTTCGGCGGCAAGCAGGAAATGCTGATCGAGGATGTCGTTGCCTTCGCGTCGCTGCGGCTCGGACGACCGGTCGGCATCGAGTTCACCCGCGAGGAAGCCTTTATCGGCGCGTTCGGACGCCATGCCATGCGCGTGCGGGTGCGGCTCGGCGCGCGCTGCGACGGCCTGCTGACTGCCATTGCGATGGATGTGCTGTCCGATACCGGCGCCTACGGCAACCATGGCCCGGGCGTGCTGTTCCACGGCTGCGGCGAGAGCGTCGGCGTGTATCGTTGCGACAACAAATGGATTGATGGCGTCGCCGTCTACACCAATACGCCGCCGGCCGGCGCGTTCCGGGGCTACGGCCTCAGCCAGACCAACTACGCCATCGAGTCCGCGATGGACGAGTTGTCGGAAGCGCTCGGTCTCGATCCGATCGTGCTGCGGGAACGCAATGTCGTGCGGCCCGGCGATCCGATGGTCTCGTTCGATGCGGCGGCGCACGATGTCGAATATGGCAGCTATGGGTTGGATCAATGCCTCTCCCTGGTACGTGAGGCGTTGGCGCGCGGAACCGACCGCTTGCCGCCGGAGGGCGACGAGTGGCGGGTCGGCGAGGGTGTGGCACTCGGCATGATCGACACCGTTCCGCCGCGTGGCCATCTGTCCCAGGCGGAAGCGGCGGTCGATGCGGACGGATCCGTTGTTCTGCGGGTGGGAACTGCCGAATTCGGCAACGGCACCAGCACCGTGCACATGCAGTTCGCCGCCGGCATCCTGCAGGTGCCGGAGGGCCGCATCAGGCTGTCGCAGTCCGACACGGCGCAACTCGGCTACGATACGGGCGCCTTCGGCAGCACCGGCACCGTGGTGTCCGGACTGGCGACGGTTCACGCCTGCAACGCGTTGCGCGACCGGTTGCTGGAGTTCGGTGCCGGGCTGCTCGAGGTTCCGGCCGGGGAGTGCGTGCTGGATAAGGGCGCGGTGCGGCACGGCGCACGCAGGGTCGGATATGACGAACTCGCCGCGCGCGCCGCAGCCAGCGGGGTTCGGCTGCACGGCTCCGGCGCGGTGACGGGCTCGCCGCGATCGGTCGCCTTCAACGCCCAGGGTTTCCGGGTCGCGGTCAATCGCGCCACCGGGACCGTGCTGATCCTGCAAAGCGTCCATGCAGCGGATGCGGGGCGGGTCATCAATCCCGCACAGTGCATCGGCCAGATCGAGGGCGGCGTGGCGCAGGCGATCGGGGGCGCGTTGATGGAATGCATGGTGATCGACGCAACGGGTGCGATCGCCAATCCGAGCTTCCGGAACTACCATGTGCCGAGATTTTCCGACATCCCGCATACCGAGGTACTGTTTGCCGACACGTTCGACAGGCTGGGGCCGTTCGGCGCGAAATCGATGAGCGAGAGCCCGTTCAATCCGGTCGCGGCGGCGCTCGGGAACGCCATCGCGCGCGCCACCGGTAGACGCCTGCGCGCCACGCCGTTCCGGGCCGACAGCATCGTCCGAAGGCTGTCGTCACGGGAGGACGACTGAACGGTCCAGGACAGATTTTTGGATGGTCGGTTCAGCACAATCGCCTTGAAGGCGACATATTGGTGTTGTCTGGCTGCAACCGGTTTCGACCGTCGCAGGCTTCTGGCTGAAAGTGATGGACCGGACGGCCTCCAGGCCCTAGATACCGGCCTGCTTGCCGCCTCCTAAGCCGGTCTGCGCGCGGAGCCGGGCCGTTATGACTTGAGCTGAGCCACTACTACAACAACGATACTAGATTGGTTACGACGACGAACGCGTTATTTTGAGGTAAATCGAGCTGCCGATCTTTGTCCGGGCAGCCTCGGAGCTTATCGACGCAGCAAGCAGCCGCCGTGCCCTGACTTTGGGAAAGAATATATGGATTTGCATGATCTGGCTTGGAAAGCGAAGCAGGACCAGCCGGAGGGGGGCAGCCTGCCGCCGCTCGACGGCAGCGTGGAGGCCATGCGGCTTCGCATCCTGGGCAAGCTGATCTACCAGGTCGGCCGCGAACCGCGCTCGGCGAGCCCGCGCGACTGGTTCGTGGCCACCGCCTACGCCGTTCGTGATACCGCAACCAGCAGTTGGTTCGCGGAGCGCCCGGCATCGGCCTCCGCCGGGAAGCGCGTGTACTACCTGTCGCTGGAGTTCCTGATCGGACGTGTCCTGATGGACACCATCGGCAATCTGGGCCTCACCGGCCAGGTACGCGAGGCGCTGCTGCAATGCGGCGTGGATCTCGACGACATCGTGGTCGAGGAGCCCGACGCCGCACTCGGCAATGGCGGTCTCGGACGGCTGGCGGCCTGCTTCATGGAAAGCATGTCCACGCTCAAGATCCCGGCCTACGGCTACGGCATCCGCTACGAGCACGGCCTGTTCCGGCAGGTGATCGAGAAGGGCCTGCAGCGCGAGCTGCCGGAGACCTGGCTGGCGCACGGCAACCCCTGGGAGTTCGCGCGCGCCGACACCTTCTACCCGGTCGGCTTCGGCGGCACCGTGGTCGGCGAGCCGGGACACGATCCGACCGGGCCGCATGGCTGGGTGCCGGACGAGACGATCCATGCCTTCGCCTACGACACCCCGGTGGTCGGCGCCGGCGGCCAGCACACCAATACGCTGCGGCTCTGGGCGGCCCGCGCCGCCGAGCCGCTGCAGCTCGAGGCCTTCAACCGCGGCGACCATGTCGGCGCGCTGCGCGACCGGGTGAAGACCGAGGCGATCAGCCGCGTGCTGTATCCCGGCGACGAGAGCTCGGCTGGCCAGGAGCTGCGGCTGCGGCAGGAGTATTTCTTCGCCACGGCCTCGCTGCAGGACCTGTTGGCCCGTCACCTCGCCGAGTTCGGCACGCTCGAGACGCTGCCGGACCGGACGGCGATCCAGCTCAACGACACCCATCCGGCGATCGCCATCATCGAGATGATGCGCCTGCTGGTCGACGTGCATCGCATCGAGTTCGAACGCGCCTGGGCGATCACCAACGAGACCTTCAGCTACACCAACCATACCCTGCTGCCGGAGGCGCTCGAGACCTGGCCGGTTGCGCTGATGGAGCGGCTGCTGCCGCGCCACATGCAGCTCATCTACCTGATCAACATGCGCCACATGCAGGCGGCGCGCGACAAGGGCGCGGACCATCGTGTACTGGCGGAACTCTCCCTGGTGGACGAGCTGCATGGCCGCCGCGTCCGCATGGGCCATCTAAGCTTCCTCGGCTGCCACGCCATCAACGGCGTCTCGGCGCTGCATTCGGAGCTGGTGCGCAGCCGGCTGTTCCAGGACATGGACCAGCTCTACCCGGGTCGCATCAGCAACAAGACCAACGGCATCACCTTCCGCCGCTGGCTGCACCGCGCCAACCCGGGCCTGACCCGGTTGCTGGTCGAGACACTGGGCGACGGCATCCTGGCCGATCCGGTGGGTATGGAGGCGCTCGCTCCCTATGCCGACAATACGGCCCTGCAGACGGCGTTCGCGGCCGAGCGGCTGGCCTGCAAGCAGCGGCTGGCGGTGATCATCAAGGACCGCACCGGGGTGGTGGTCGATCCGGCCAGCCTGTTCGACGTGCAGGTCAAGCGGATCCACGAATACAAGCGCCAGCTGCTGAACATCGTTCAGGCGGTGGCGCACTACCGAGCGATCCTGGCCGATCCCTCTCGGAACTGGGTGCCGCGGGTCAAGATCTTCGCCGGCAAGGCGGCGCCCGGCTATGTCCGCGCCAAGGAGATCATCCGGCTGGTGCACGACGTGGCGCAGTTGGTCAACAACGATCCGGTGGTCGGCGACCGGCTGAAGATCGTCTACATGCCGAACTACAATGTCAGCCTGGCCGAGCAGATCGTCCCTGCGGCAGATCTGTCCGAACAGATCTCGACCGCCGGCATGGAGGCGTCCGGCACCGGCAACATGAAGCTGGCGCTGAACGGAGCGCTCACCATCGGCACCCTCGATGGCGCCAATATCGAGATCCGCGACTTCGTAGGAGCGGAGAACATCTTCATCTTCGGCCTGACCGCGTCCGAGGTGGCCGCGCAGTCCGCTCTCGGCCTGGACAGCCACCATGCGGTGCGCGCCAACCCGGTGCTGTCGCGGGTGTTCGAGATGATCGCGACCGGCGCCTTCAGCCCGGACGAGCCGCATCGCTACCGCAACCTGATCGACGGCACCCAGTCATACGATCGCTTCATGCTGGCGGCCGACTTCGACAGCTATGTGGCGGCCCAGGCGCGGGTAGACGAGGCGTGGCTGGACCCGTCGCGCTGGTGGCGGATGGCCATGCTGAACACCGCCCGGCTCGGCTGGTTCTCGTCGGACCGCTCGATCCGCGAGTATGCGGAATCGATCTGGCGGGTTCCCGTCATGCAACCCTGACGCTACGGTGCGGGTTGTAGACCTCGGTCCGGTTCGCCGGGCCGGAGGACTATCTGACCCGCGCCTGCCCACCCGGCGCCGGCCCGATCGGCGAAAAGAACAAGAAGTTCAATCCGGGGGACGCCTGATGATAAATCCGACGCAGAACAATGCCGCCTTGTCGCGCAGCGCGATGGCCTACGTTCTGGCCGGCGGCCGCGGCAGCCGGTTGCTCGACCTCACCGACCGACGCGCCAAGCCCGCCGTCTATTTCGGCGGCAAGATGCGGATCATCGACTTCGCGCTCTCCAACGCGCTCAATTCGGGCATTCGCCGCATCGGGGTCGCCACCCAGTACAAGGCGCACTCGCTGATCCGGCACCTGCAGCGGGGCTGGAACTTCTTCCGCCCCGAACGCAACGAGAGCTTCGACATCCTGCCGGCAAGCCAACGCGTCTCGGAGCATGGCTGGTACTCCGGCACCGCCGATGCGGTCTACCAGAACCTCGACATCATTGAAAGCTATGCACCGCGTTTCATGGTCATCCTCGCCGGCGACCACGTCTACAAGCAGGACTACGAACTCATGCTGCAACAGCATGTGTCGTCCAATGCGGATGTCACCGTTGGCTGCGTCGAGGTTCCGCGCGAGGAGGCCAGCGCGTTCGGCGTGATGCACATCGACACCGAGGACCGGATCATCTCCTTCCTGGAAAAGCCGAAGGATCCGCCCGGCATGCCGGACCAGCCCGACCTCGCGCTCGCGAGCATGGGCATCTACGTGTTCAACTCGACATTCCTGTTCGACCAGTTGCGTCGCGATGCCGCAGCACCCGGCAGCGAGCATGATTTCGGCAAGGACATCATTCCATATATCGTGAAGCACGGCAAAGCGGTCGCGCATCGCTTCTCGACCTCGTGCGTCACGGCTTCGTCGGAAGCCGAGCCGTACTGGCGCGACGCCGGCACCATCGACGCATACTGGCAAGCCAATATCGACCTCTGCGACCCGCTGCCCGCGCTCGACCTTTACGACCATGACTGGCCGATCTGGACCTATGGCGAAGTGGTGCCTCCGGCGAAGTTCGTGCATGACGACGACGAGCGACGCGGGCAGGCCACCGACAGCTTGGTGTCGGGCGGCTGCATCATCAGCGGCAGCCACCTGAGGCGGTCGCTGCTGTTCACCGGTGTGCACGTGCATTCCTACGGCAACATCGAGAATGCCGTCATTCTGCCGTATGTCGATGTCGCGCGCGGCGCGCGGCTGCGCAACGTGGTGATCGACAGCAGGGTGCGCATTCCGGAAGGCCTGGTAGTGGGCGAGGACCCGGAACTGGACGCCGCCCGGTTCACGCGCTCCGCCAAGGGCATCACCCTCATCACCCAGCCGATGATCAACCGCCTGGCACTCTAGCTCGTGGGAGGCCGGTCATGGCTGAGCTAAAAAAGGTCGCGCTGTTCAGCAAGGAATATCCGCCGACGATCTATGGCGGTGCCGGCGTGCATGTCGAATATCTCAGCCGTGCGCTCGCTCGCCTGATCAAAGTCGAGGTGCGCGCCTTCGGAGACCAGCGCATCGATTCCGGACCGCTGACCGTCAAGGGTTACGAGCAGTGGGACGAAACCGGACGCAACACCGATCCGCGTTTTGTCGGCGCTGTTGATGCGCTGGCGCGCTCGCTGGTGATGGCCAAGGACCGTCTCGACGCCGACCTGGTGCATTGCCATACCTGGTACACCGACATGGCTGGACTGCTGGCCAAGAAGCTGTGGGGCGTGCCGTTCGTGCTAACCATCCATTCGCTGGAGCCGTTGCGGCCGTGGAAGGTCGAGCAACTCGGAAACGGCTATCATCTCAGCGCCTGGATGGAGCGTATATCGATCGAGGCCGCCGACGCGGTGATAGCGGTCTCGCGCGAGACCCGCGACGACGTGTTGCGTCTGTTCGACGTGGCGCCGGATCGGGTGCACGTCATCCATAACGGCATCGATCCTGACGAGTATCAGCCGACCGCCGACCGGGCGGTGCTGGTCAAGCACGGCATCGATCCCGACAAGCCATATGTGCTGTTCGTTGGCCGCATCACCCGGCAGAAGGGCATCATCCACCTGGTCAATGCGATCCCTGCGATCGACGCGGACATGCAGATCGTGCTGTGCGCGGGCGCTCCCGATACGCCGGAGATCGGCCTGGAGATGCGCGAGGGCGTGGCCAAGGTGGCGGCCGATCGTCCGGGCGTGATCTGGATACGCGAGATGCTGCCGCGCGCAGAAACCATCAAGCTCTATGCACAGGCGGCAATCTTCTGCTGTCCGTCGGTCTACGAGCCGTTCGGCATCATCAACCTCGAAGCCATGGCATGCGAAACCGCGGTCGTGGCGTCGGCCGTCGGCGGCATTCCCGAGGTGGTGGTGCCGGGCGAGACCGGGCTGCTGGTCGATGTCGGGCTGGCGCCCGGCACGTTCGAGCCTGCCGATCCGGCGGCGTTCTCCGCGCGGCTGGCCGAGGCGATCAACGAGCTCGCCCGCGACCCGGCGCGACGCGAGTTGTACGGTAAAAGTGGCCGGCGCCGGGTGGTCGAGCATTTCAGCTGGGACGCGATCGCCCACACCACGCTCGACCTGTACCGGTCGCTGGTGGAGGCTAGAGCATGATCCGATCGATCATGCTCCGCTTGTCGTTTGATAGAGCAGCTTTATCCGACACTTGGCATCGCGCAGCGATTCCAAGTGATCGGATGCTGCTCTAGGTGATCACCGTCGGCTTGTCGCGGCCGGTGTTGGCCTTGATTCCGGCAAGCTGCTCGGCAATCCCGATGACCTGCGCGAGGGCTTCCGCGACCGGCCGGTCCTGGCGCATGGAGTCCGGCTCGAACCGTTCCAGATAGACGCGAAGCGTCGCACCGGCGGTGCCGGTGCCGGACAGGCGGAACACGATGCGCGACCTGTCCTCGAACAAGATGCGCACGCCCTGTTTCGTGCTCACCGAGCCATCGACCGGGTCGGTGTAGGAAAAGTCGTCGGCGCTGGCGACCACGAGCTCGCCGAAGCGACGTCCGGGCAGGCCTGCGAGTTGCTCGCGCAGGCTGGTCATCAGGACGTTGGCGCCTTCCGTCTCCACCTCTTCGTAGTCGTGGCGCGCGTAGTAGTTGCGGCCGTGGATCTTCCAGTGCTCGTGGACGATCTTCAGCACCGGCTGCTTGCGGACGGCGAGGATGTTGAGCCAGAGCAGGATCGCCCAGAGGCCGTCCTTTTCGCGTACATGGTTGGAGCCGGTGCCGGCACTTTCCTCGCCGCAGATCGTGGCCATGTCTGCATCGAGCAGGTTGCCGAAGAACTTCCAGCCCGTTGGCGTCTCGTAGCAGGGAATGCCGAGCCGCTCGGCGACGCGGTCGGCCGCCGTCGAGGTCGGCATCGACCGCGCGATGCCGCGCAGCCCATCCTTGTAGGCAGGTGCGAGATGCGCATTGGCGGCGAGGATCGCGAGGCTGTCGGACGGGGTCACGAACACGCCGCGCCCGATGATCAGGTTGCGGTCGCCGTCGCCGTCGGACGCAGCACCCAGATCGGGCGCGTCCGGCCCCATCATCAGGTCGAACAGGTCGGCGGCATAGACCATGTTCGGGTCCGGGTGATGGCCGCCGAAATCGGGTAGCGGCGTGCCGTTCATCACCGTGCCGGCGGGAGCGCCCAGCACCTGTTCCAGGATCGCAAGCGCGTATGGCCCGGTGACCGCATGCATCGAGTCCATGCGCAGGCGCAGGCCACCTGCGATTGCGCCACGGATCGCGTCGAAGTCGAACAGCGACTGCATCAGTTCGAGATAGTCCGCGACCGGATCGATGATCTCGACGACTGCATCCCCGACATGCAGCTCGCCGAGACGCTCCAGGGCGACCGCCGGAACATCGAGTGTCTTGAACTCGGAAATGCCCTGCGTATGGGCGTAGATGGCGTCGGTGATCTTCTCCGGCGCCGGGCCGCCATTGCCGATGTTGTACTTGATGCCGAAATCGCCGTCTGGGCCGCCCGGATTGTGCGAAGCCGACAGGATGATGCCGCCATAGGCGCGGTGCTTGCGTATCACGCAGGATGCGGCCGGGGTGGAAAGCAGGCCGCCTTGGCCGACCAGGATGCGACCGAAGCCGTTGGCCGCCGCCATGCGTATGATGGTCTGGATCGCCTCGACATTGTGGTAGCGGCCGTCGCCGCCGACCACGAGCGTCTGGCCCCCGAAGCCGCTGAGGCTGTCGAAGATCGACTGCACGAAATTCTCGAGGTAGTTCGGCTGCTGGAACACCGGCACCCGTTTGCGCAGGCCGGAGGTGCCGGGCTTCTGGTCGCCAAACGGCCTGGTCGCCACGATCCTGGACGTCATCCTGATCCTCTCCGCAATACGAGCCTCTGGGACCGGCCGTTGCCCGATGCTAGCCCGCCGCCCGGCCAGCCGGAAGGGCAGGCCGGTGTCACGGCTCCGACAGCGGAACAGGGGTCGGTAGCGGTATCATGGCGGGGTTTGACAGTTTCAATGCCGTAGCGATAGCGTCCGGCCAAGCTGGACCGAGCGTTCCGGTAGGGGTGGGGGAGAATCGGAACTGATGTCGGACGCGTCCGCTCGTCCCGCGATCGTTTGCCGGTCGCTGTCGAAGGGCTTCGACGGCGTGCCGGTGCTGCGCGACGTCTCGGTCAGCTTCATGCCCGGAACCGTCAACGTCCTGGCCGGCGAGAACGGCGCCGGCAAATCCACCCTGTTCAAGCTTATCTCCGGACAGCTCACCCCGGATGGCGGCGAGCTGTGGCTGGAGGGCGAGCGCGTCCGCCGGTTCGACCCGAAGCTGGCCCAGGGGCGCGGGGTCTCGATCATTCCGCAGGAGCTCGCGCCGATCCCGGAGATGCGGCTGTGGCAGAACCTGCTGATCGGCCACGAGACCACCGGGCTGTTCGGCCTGGTCAGGCGGCGGGCGATGATCGAGCAGGCGCGCGCCATGCTCGAGGGTGTCGGGCTCGATATCGATCCGACCGTCACCATGCACACGCTGGGGGTCGCGGCGACGCAGATGGTCGAGCTGCTCAAGGCGACGTCGTGGGACAGCCGCATCGTGCTGATGGACGAGCCGTCATCCGCTTTGTCGTCACGCGAGACCGAGCAGTTGTTCCGGGTGATCGCGATGCTGCGTGGCCGCGGCGCCTGCATCCTCTATACCAGCCACCGGATGGAGGAGATCGAGGCGATCTCCGATACGGTGGCGATCATGCGAGACGGCGCCATCATCAACCACAAGCCGACCAGCGTACTCACCGAGCGGCAGATCATCGCCGACATGGTCGGGCGCGAGATCACCGAGCTGTTTCCCGACCGCATGCTCGATGGCGGCAGCCACGAGCCGGTCCTGACGGTGCGAGACCTGCGTGTCTCCGGCTACGACAACCCGGTCTCGTTCACCCTGCATGCCGGCGAAATCCTCGGCTTCGGTGGCCTGGTTGGCGCCGGCCGCAGCGAGATGCTGGAGGCGATCTACGGCCTGCGTCCAGCAACCGGCAGCGTCACCCTGAACGGCGAGCCGCTGCCGCTGGGACATATGCGAAACTCGATCCGGCGCGGCATCGCTATGGTGCCGGAGGACCGCAAGCTGGCCGGCGTGCTGACCTCGCTGTCGATCCTCGACAACCTCACCCTGCCGCATCTGGACAGCTTCACCGGACCGGCCGGCTTCATCGATAACAGTGCGCGGCGGGAGCGCTCGCTCGATGTGCTGAAGCGCACGCGCGTGGCCTACGCGACATTGGGCCAACGGGTCGGGCACCTCTCCGGCGGCAACCAGCAGAAGGTGGCGCTGGCACGCTGGCTGGTCACCGAGCGGCCGAAGGTGCTGATCCTCGACGAGCCCACGCGCGGCATCGATGTCGGCGCACGCAGCGAGCTGTACCGGCTCATCAACGACCTCGCGTCGCAGGGCGTTGCGATCCTGCTCGCCTCGTCCGACATGCCGGAACTGATCAATCTCAGCCACCGCGTGCTGGTCATGCGCGGCGGCGGCATCATGGGCGAGCTCGGCCGCGACGAGCTCGACCAGGAGACCATTCTGCGCCTGGCGATGGGCCGTTCGAGCACCGACGCGATCGTTGGCGCGCCTCTCAAGGATACGGCTCATGTCGCAATCGACTGACACCGTCGCCTTCGCGCCGCCGCCGCGGCTGGACGCGCGCCAGATCGGTCGTTTCGCGCTGCGCTATTCGCTGGTCATCATCCTCGCACTGTTCCTGGTGACGCTGGCGGTCTCGAACCGGTCGTTCCTGACCGTCTCGAACATGAACGTCATCCTGATCCAGGTTGCGGCGAACGCGCTGCTGGCGACGGGTGCGACCTTCGTGATCCTGACCGGCGGCATCGATCTCTCGGTCGGCAGCATCGTGGGCCTCGCGGGTGTCAGCGCCGCGCTGTTCGCGCAGAACGACGGCGCGCTGACCTGCGCCGAGGCGGTCGGGCTCGGCGTGCTGTCGGGAGCCGCGATCGGCGCCTTCAACGGGCTGCTGGTGGCGTTCGCCAAGGTGCCGCCGTTCGTGGCGACCCTGGGCAACATGACGGTGGCCTCCGGGCTCGCCTTCGTGTTCAGCGACGGCCAGCCGATTTCGGGCCTGTCGGATGAATTCCTCGCGCTGAGCGGCAATATCGGCGGCGTCTCGATCCCGGTCGTGGTGATGATCGTTGCTGTCGTGATCTCCTGGGTGGTGCTCGCGCGCACCCGCTTCGGCATGCATATCTATGCGGTCGGCGGCAACGCGCATGCGGCGCGCGTCGCCGGTGTCGGACTGCGCGGCACGCGGTTCGCGGTCTACACCATCTCGGGCGTGCTGGCCGGGATCGCCGGCGTGCTGCTGGCGGCGCGGGCGACGGCGGGGATCGCCAATACCGGCACCGGCTACGAGCTGAATGCGATCGCCGCCGCGGTGATCGGCGGCATCAGCCTGATGGGCGGTCGCGGCTCGCTGATCGGCACCATCTTCGGTTTCCTGATCATCGGGGTGCTGGATAACGGGCTGAACATCATCAACGTCTCGCCCTTCTACCAGCTCATCGTGAAGGGCCTGATCATCATCGGCGCCGTGTTCGTGGACAGCATCACGCACCGCACCGAAGACTGAACAACAGCAAGAACCAACGGGGATCACGCACATGGCGAAATCTGCACTGCGAACCATGCTCATGGGATGTGCCGCGGCACTGGGCCTGGCGGCGGTGGCTGCACAACCGGCGCTGGCCGACAAGGCGCATCCGGTGATCGGCTTTACGGTGTACGACATGAGCTCGTTCATCTCGCTCGGCAAGCAGGGCGCGCAGACGGTGGCCGACGCCAACGGCGCCAAGCTGCTGTGGAATTCGGCCCACATGGACGTGAACACGCAGATCTCGCAGATGCAGCAGTTCATCAACCAGAAGGTCGACGCCATCGTCATCGCCGCGGTGAACTCGTCGACGCTCGGCCCGCAGGTCGAGGCGGCGAAGGCGGCCGGCATTCCGGTCATCATCACCAACCTCACGGTCAGCGACGCGGTGATGAAGAACGCGGTGTCCTATGTCGGGCCCGATGACGTGAAGGCCGGCGAGAACGAGGCGATCCATGTCATGGACGCGATCGGCCACAAGGGTGGCGTGGTGGTGCTGCAGGGTCCGCTCGGCCAGTCCGGCGAGATCGACCGCACCAAGGGCATCAAGAATATCCTGGCCAAGAACCCGGACGTGAAGCTGCTGGCGATACAGCCGGCAAACTGGAAGCGCACCGAGGCCTACAGCGTCGCGCAGGATTTCCTGTCGCGCTACGGCAGCCAGATCAGCGCCATCATCCCGGAGAATGACGACATGGCGATCGGCGCCATCCAGGCGCTGCGCGAGAAGGGACTGGCCGGCAAGATCCCGGTGGTCGGGACCGACGGCATCAAGGATGGCATGCGCGCGGTGAACGCCGGCAACGAGCTCGAGACCAACCTGCAGGACGCGCTGCTGGAGCTTGGCATGGCGATGCAGGTCGCGGTCGACCAGGTGCAGGGCCGCCAGGTGCCCAAGCTCGCCATGTTCATCATGCCGCAGATCACCAAGAGCAATGTCGGCCACTATTACGACCAGATGTATGTGCACCCCGACAAGTTCACCCAGGATCTTCCGGCGTTGATTAAGAAGAATCTGGCAGCGGGCTCCTATGCTGATCAATAACCCCTGACTGCGGAGGTGCCGTCATGACCGCGTTCAGCTTCGAAGCCGCGTTCGACCTGTCGGGTCAGGTGGCTCTCGTCACCGGAGGTGCCACAGGAATCGGCCACGCCATCGCAACCGCATTGGCCGGGCGTGGCGCGCGGCTGGTCCTGGTCGATCGGGCGGCAAATGTCGAGGCGGTCGCGGCGGCGCTGCCGGGTGCAGGGCACGTGGGCGTGCTGCTCGACCTGTCGGAATTCGCGGCCATCGAACCGGCGATTGCGCAGATCGTGGCGGAAGCCGGCCGCATCGACATCCTGGTCAACAATGCCGGGATCGTCCGGCTCGGGGTGGCGGAGGAGGCCAGCGAGGCGGATTGGGACCTCACAATGGCGGTCAACCTCAAGGCGCCGTTCCTGATGGCGCAGGCGGTCGGCCGCCGGATGATCGCGCAGGGACGTGGGCGCATCGTCAACATCGCCTCGCAGGCGGCGCTGGTGGCGCTGCACGGCCACGTCGCCTACGCCACCAGCAAGGCGGCGATCATCGGCATGACCAAGGTAATGGCCTACGAGTGGGGACCGCGGGGCGTCACGGTCAATTCCGTCAGCCCCACGGTGGTGAACACCGAGCTCGGCCGGCTGGCCTGGGCCGGCGAGGTGGGGATTGCCTTCCGCGCCAAGATCCCGACCGGCCGGTTCGCCGAGCCGGACGAGATCGCCATCGCGGTGCTGTATCTTGCCAGCAACGCGGCCGGGATGGTGAACGGCGAGAACCTCGTCGTGGATGGCGGCTACACCATTCAGTAGGCCTCCGGGGTCAGTAGGCCTCCGGGGTCAGTAGGCCTCAGAGACCGTTTGAGATGCGCTAGGGTGAGTCAGAGGCACCAGAGGCGTCCATCTTTGAGAAGAGGGGGATGACCACCCGAGTAGCAATCTCAAACGGTCTCTCAGCTCCATTCGCCGGCGCGCATCAGGGGCTCGCGCGTGCCGGACTGGGTGATGCCGTCGACGTCGACCTCGCCCGAGCCGATCATCCAGTCGATGTGGATCAGGCTGCTGTTGGCGCCGCGGGCACCGAGCGCCGCCGCGTCCAGCCCCTTCGATCCGTGCATGCAGGTCGCATAGGCCTGCCCGAGCGCGATATGGCTGGCGGCGTTCTCGTCGAACAGGGTGTTCTGGAACAGCAGCCCGCTGCGCGAGATCGGCGAGGAATGCGGCACCAGCGCCACCTCGCCCAGGCGTCGCGCGCCTTCGTCGGTGCCGAGCACGCGGTCGAGCACCTCGCCGCCCCGGTCGGCATGCGCATGCACGATGCGGCCGGCCTCGAAGCGCACCGCGATACCGTCGATCAACGTGCCCTGGTACGAGAGCGGCTTGCTGCTGCGAACGTGGCCCTCGACGCGGTCCTTGTGCGGCGTGGTGAACACCTCCTCGGTCGGGATGTTCGGAATGCAGGTGATGCCGTTGGCGGCGATGCCCGATCCGCCGAGCCAGACATGTCCCTCGGCGAGCCCGACGGTGAGGTCGGTGCCCGGTCCACGGAACTGCAGGGCGGCGAAGTTCGCCTCGTTCAGCAGGGCGGCGCGGGCGTGCAGCGTCGCATCGTGGTCTCGCCAGGCGGTGACCGGGTCGGGACCGTCGAGCCGGCTGGCGGCGAAGATCGCATCCCAGAGCCGCGCGACCGCGACGCCCTCCTCCAGATCGGGAAACATCGTCCGCGCCCAGGACGGCGTGGCGCAGGCAATGATGTTCCAGTTCACCGCGAAGTTGGTGATCAGGCCGAGGGCGGCCTGGTTGGCGCGCGCGTTGGCGCGGTTGGCGCGGGCGACCCGGTCCGGGTCCTGGCCGGATAGCAGGGCGGGATCCTCGCCGGTGATCGCGAGCCGTGCCGCGCCGCTGCGAAATGCACTGGCGATGCCGTCGGCGAGCCAGGTCGCGGCGCTGTCGAAGGCCGCGTCCGGCGCATGCTGGAAGCGCGCGAGGCGGGTTACCTCGTCGGTGAAGAAGGTGGTGACCAGCGCCGCCCCCGCCCTGTAGGCGTGCTCGGTGATCCGGCGCACCAGCGGCACGGCGTCGAGCGGCGCGGTGATGACCAGTTCCTGGTTCGGCGCCAGGTTGAGCCCGGTGCGGACCGCCACCTCGCCGAGCCGGTCAAGCATGGCGGCGATACGTGTCGGGTCGGCCGCCGGCTGCGCATGTCCGTCCATCAGGTTCTCCTCGTCGTGCGCAGGCAGGCGAAACGGCACCCACCGGCATGTTGCTTGCAAACCACGCGCTCAGGTCCTGTTGTGGGACGTCAAGCCGTGCGCCGCAACCGGCTGGCACGCGACGAGGACACAGAATGACAGGGCTCTCCCCGCACGATTTCGCCGAGATCGACCCTCCGGCCCGCCTGCTGATGGGGCCGGGGCCGATCAATGCGCATCCGCGCGTGCTGCGCGCGATGTCGGCGCAACTGCTTGGGCAGTACGATCCCGAGTTCACCGCCTACATGAACGAGACGATGGCGCTGTACCGCCACGTCTTCAGGACATCCAACCGCTGGACCTTCCTGATCGACGGCAGCGCGCGCGCAGCGATCGAGGCGGCGCTGGTCTCGCTGATCGAGCCGGGCGATGCGGTCGTGGTGGTCAATTTCGGCCGGTTCGGCCTGTTGTTGCGCGAGATCGCCGAGCGTTGCGGCGCTGTCATCACCATGGTCGATGCCGAATGGGGCACCGTGGTCGAGGCCGACGCGGTGCGCGACGCGGTGCGCCGGGTCAGGCCGAGGCTGGTGGCGACGGTGCATGGCGACACATCGACCACGATGGCGCAGCCGATCCACGAGCTGGGCCGGATCTGCGCCGAGCACGACGCGCTGCTCTATGTCGACGCGACCGCGACGCTGGGCGGCATGGATGTCCCCGCCGATGGCTGGGGCGCCGACATCGTCACCGCCGGCCTGCAGAAATGCCTTGGCGGACCGTCGGGCTCGGCGCCGATCACCATCTCGGAGCGCGCGGCGAGCCGGATCTTCTCGCGCCGGCATATCGAATACGGGATCGCCCCCGCCCCTGCAGGACAGGCCGTTGCGGGCTCCCTGCCCGCTCCGAGCGGGCGTCGCATCGCCTCGAACTATCTCGATCTCGCCATGCTGATGGACTACTGGTCCGAGCGTCGGCTCAACCACCACACCGAGGCGACCACCATGCTCTATGGCGCGCGGGAATGCGCGCGGCTGGTGCTCGAGGAGGGCCTGGAGGCGCGGATCGCCCGGCATGCGCTGGTCGGTCGTGCGATGGCGGCCGGGTTGCAGGCGATGGGGCTACGGCTGTTCGGCGACCGGGCGCACAAGATGGCCAACGTCGTCGGCGTGATGATCCCGGACGGCATCGACGGCGAGCGGGTGCGCGCGCACATGCGGACGCGCTTCGAGATCGAGATCGGCACGGCGTTCGGGCCGCTGGTCGGCCGGATCTGGCGCATCGGCACCATGGGCTACAACTGCCGGGGCCACGCCGCCCTGATCACCCTGGGCGCGCTGGAGGCGGTGCTGCGCGCGGAAGGCTTCGCATCGCGGCCGGGCGACGGCGTGGCGGCGGCGATGGAGCTGCTGGATGGCGCGCTGAACCCGGCCGTCAGTGGCTGACTGGCACCGGGCGTGAACGAACCGTTCAAGTCGCAGCGCTTGTGCAACCATCTGAAAGCTCCGGCGTCACCACGTCGCGCAGGGTCCAGGGCCGGCATTGTCCTGCGCACGGCATAGGCTGCAAGCCGGCCGCAACAGCCGCCACGGAGCGTCCATCATGTCCATCATCGCCTGGATCATCCTCGGCCTGATCGCCGGGTTCATCGGCAGCAAGATTGTCAACAAGTCGGGTGAGGGCCTGCTCCTCGACCTCGTTCTCGGCATCGTCGGCGCCGTGGTCGGCGGCTTTATCTTCAACGAATTCGGCGCCGCCGGCGTGACCGGCCTGAACATCTACAGCCTGATCGTCGCCGTCGTCGGCGCGGTGGTGGTGTTGTTCATCTACCACGCCATCGTCGGCCGCCGGACGATCTGAACCGCCCTGACGCCTGAGGCAGGCACCTCAGGCGGTGCACCTTTTAAGCTTGCCCTTCGCGTTGCGTCGCGGCACTGCTTCGGCGCTGGCGGGCTTACGAACTTGCACGTGTCGTAGCGCCATGGGCTCGGCGCCTACCCGGGTAGACTGGCGCCGCAGGTAATGGCTAACGCAACGACCCCGAACACGAAGCGCCGCGTCGAAGCCTCCGATCGAAAGCCTGACCGTAGCAGAGGACTCGAGAGCTACCAGTTGGTTCGCGACGATCAGCCGAACAACTTGGCCGCGACCTCGGCGACATGCCTGCCCTGGTAGCGTGCACCGGCCAGTTCGTTCTCCGACGGCTGTCGCGAGCCGTCTCCGGCCGCGATCGTGGTGGCGCCGTACGGACTGCCGCCGGAGACCTCGTCCAGCCTGAGCTGTCCCTGGAAGCTGTAGGGCAGGCCGACCACCACCAGGCCGAGATGCAGCAGGTTGGTGATCAGCGAGAAGAGCGTGGTCTCCTGGCCGCCATGCTGCGATGCCGTCGAGACGAAGGCCGCGCCCACCTTGCCGTTCAGCGCGCCGCGCGCCCACAGGCCTCCGGTCTGATCAAGGAAGGTCGCGAACTGCGACGAGATGCGCCCGTAGCGCGTCGGCGTCCCCAGGATGATCGCGTCGTAGGTCTCCAGTTCGGCGACGGTGGCGACCGGCGCCGCCTGGTCGAGCTTGAAGTGGCCGCCGCGGGCAATCTCTTCCGGCACCGTCTCCGGGACACGCTTCAGCGAGACCTCGGCATTCGCCTCGCGGGCGCCGGCAGCGACAGCCTCCGCCATCTGCTCGATATGGCCATAGGTTGAATAGTACAGCACGAGGACCTTGGGCATCGGGATCTCCTGTCTTGTCCGGCGCAGGATCTTGGCAGCTGCGGCCTGCGTGTGTAGTGGGATAATCTGAGCTGAACCGTTCGATCGACTTGGCAAGCTAGAGCAGTCGGATGAAGATGCTTTATTGAACGACAAGCGCAGCATGATCGATCGGATCATGCTCAAGAGCTTTTTCCAACCGAAGTGAGTCGGCAAAAGTCTCTAGTTTTCTGTTATGGCGAGCATTTCTAACCGATCGAGGAGCAAGGTCGATCGGTTGATGCTCTAGCTGGGACTGTCCTGGGCGGCAAAGCGGCGGATCAGCCAGGTCGCAGCCGGTCCCGGCGGGCAGTCTGCGCGTTGGATCGCGCTGAAACCGTAGCGCGTCGGCGGCAGGTCGGCGAGTTGCAGCCGCACCAGCCGCCCGCAATCGAGGTCGTCCCGTATCATCGGGCCGGGCATGGTGCCCCAGCCGATCCCGGCCAGCAGCAGCGCGTGCTTGGAGCCCAGGTCGGCCAGCCGCCAGGTGCGGGTGCCGACGACGGAGAACTCCTGCCCGGCAGTGAGCGGCGAGCGGTCGGACAGCACGAGCTGGACATGGTGGCGCGCATTCGGGCTGCGGCCGGTAATGGCGAGCGGATGGTCGGGACCGGCGACCGGGATCAGCTCGATCTCGCCCACCGGCGTGCTGTCGAGGCCATGTCCCTGCAGGTTCATCGGGCCGCTGACGCCCACCCGAGCCCGGCCGTCCAGCACCATCTGCATGACCCCGCCGAGCGCCTCGACATGCAGCCGCAGGGTCACCGTTGGAAACTCGTCCTGGAACGCCTTGAGCGCATCGACCAGCCGGAGTGTCGGCAGCATCACGTCCACCGCGAGCCCGACTTCTGCCTCCAGCCCGCTCTCCAAACCTCGCGCCTTGGCGCGCAGGCCGTCGATGCCATCCAGGACCAGCCGTGCATCGGCCAGCAGCGAGCGACCGGCTTCGGTCAGCAAAGGCCGCCGAGTGCCGGCGCGGGCAAACAGTCCGATGCCGAGCTGCGCCTCCAGGTTGGCGATCGTGTAGCTGACCACCGAGGTAGCCCGGTTCAGCGAGCGCGCCGCCTGGGCGAAGCTGCCGGCCTCGACCACTGTGACGAACACCTGCAACTGTCCCAAGGTCGGCGTGCCGATCGTCATTCTGCTCTCTCCGCATCCGCGCGCCCGTGCCAAGGTGCAGGCAACATAAGCGGAGACAGAAGATGGCGGAGCCAGCGAGCACGATCACCCTGTTGCACGGTGAATACGCCCTGATCGTCGGCCAGGACGGCAACCGCATGTCGGTACGCGTCGAAGGCGAGCATCTGGAGGATGAGGAGGGCCTACCCGTCTCGGTGGTCCTGGTCACCGCCCTGGCCAGACGCCTCCTGGAGGACCCCGACTTCCACGACGAGATGCTCGAATGGTACGAAGAACACGAAGAAGACGACGACGAAGTCGTAGGCACCGCGTGAACTGTCTTTCCGGGAAGGGCACGCTTGCGTATGCGCTACGCCGAGCAAGAGTGTCGCGCAGCGGCGCGTCCGGCGTGTCTTTCGAGAACCGGAGCGGAGCGGCCTACTGGCCGTGAGCACCGGAAGCGCTGGAAGGCGCCCCATTCTTTGACACGCGGGATTGCGGACGTAGCAGCATCTGCAGGCGTGCCCTATGGGGTCTCGTCTAAGAGGGTCAGGTCGAAGACGTAGTCCTCCACCGGCGCGTCGGGCTCCGGGGAGCCGGAGCGGCGCAGTTCGCCGAGCAGGTCGGGGATACGGTCCGCCGACACCGCCCGGCTGAACAGGAAGCCCTGGATCTCGGTGCAGCCCTGGCGGCGCAACTGGTCGAGCTGTTCCACCGTCTCGACGCCTTCGGCGGTGACGACGACGCCAAGATCGGCCGCGAGCCCGACCACCGCATGCACCACCGCGGCGCTGCGGCGGTCATGGATCATGTCGCGCACGAAGCTCATATCCATCTTGATCTTGGAGAAGGCGAAGCCGCGCAGGAAGCCGAGCGACGAGAAGCCGCGGCCGAAATCATCGAGGGCGATGCCGACGCCGAGGTCGCGCAGGCCCTCCAGCACCCCGAAGCTTGAAGTGTCGGCGTCCATGAAGATGCTCTCGGTGATCTCGAGCTCCAGGCGGTGCGCCGGCAGGCCGGTGCGGCGCAGGACCTCGGAGACGCGCTGGATGAAGCTGCGTCCGCTGAGCTGGCCGACCGAGATGTTCACCGCCACCTTCAGCATGCCCGGCCAGGTCGCGGCCTGCGAACAGGCATGTTCCAGGATCCAGCCGCCGAGCTCCTCGATCAGGCCGGCCTCCTCGGCGAGCCGGATGAAGCGGTCCGGCGAGACCGAGCCGCCATTCGGGCGGCGCCAGCGCGCCAGCGCCTCGAAGCCGCGTATGGCGTAGGTCTGGGCGTCGACGATCGGCTGGTAGGCCAGCACGATGCTCTTCTCGGCGATCGCCTCGCGCAGGTCGCGCAGCAGGGCCCGCTGTTCCTGCGCGATCTGCTTCAGTCCGGTATCGTAGAATCGGAAGCAGCCGCCGCCGTCATGCTTGGCCTGGTAGAGCGCGAGATCGGCCGCCTCCAGCAACGCCTCTCCGGTATCGCCGGCGAGCGGCGCCATCGAGACGCCGATGGACAGCCCGATCGAGGTGTCGCGCTCGTCGATCAGGAACGGGTGCTCGAACTGCTTGAGCAGGCACTCGGCCAGCGTCTGCATGGCGGTGACGGTGGTGTTGCGCTGCAGGAGCATGAACTCGTCGCCGCCGATCCGGGCCAGCAGGCCGCCCTGGCCGATGCAGCCATCGAGCCGCCGCCCGGCGGCCTGCAGCAGCACGTCGCCGGCCGCGTGCCCCATGCTGTCATTGACGGCCTTGAAGCCATCGAGGTCGATGCTCATCAGGGCGAATGCCTCGCTCCGGCGGCCGAGATCCTTGAGCGCCGACCGCAGCGCCTCGGTGAAGGCCTGGCGGTTCGGCAGGCCGGTGAGCAGGTCGTGCCGGGCCTGGTGCGAGGCACGGGCCTCAGCGCCGCGCGCCTCGGTGATGTCGGCGCCGACGCCGCGATAGCCGATGAAATGCGCGTTCTCGTCGAACACCGGGCGCCCGGTCAGCGACCACCAGCGCAGGGTGCCATGGCGGCGGACCGGGGCGGTGATGCTGCGGAACACGACGCGATCGCGCATGCACTGGGCGAGCTTGCTGGAATCCGCCATCTCCAGCTCCACGCCATCGGATTGGTAGCGCGGCGCCCGCACGATCTCGATGAGCCGCCTTCCCTCGACCCAGGCCACCGGCCGCTCGAGCGCGTCCGCGAGGCCGGGGGGTCACGAAGCGCAGCCTGCCCTCGGCGTCGGTCTCCCAGAGCCAGCGACTGACGCGCTGGTCCACGTCGCCGAGCAGGAGCTGGATGATGTCCTGCTGGTCGTCCTGCTGCAGGCGCATCAGCGTGTAGCGCTCGAACAGCAGGCGGATGGCATTGCTCG
Organism: uncultured Lichenicoccus sp.; assembly: GCA_963693035.2. Taxonomy (GTDB): domain Bacteria; phylum Pseudomonadota; class Alphaproteobacteria; order Acetobacterales; family Acetobacteraceae; genus Lichenicoccus. The sequence continues at coordinate 898,504 of CAXMMQ010000006.1, read as the reverse complement.
CCAGGATGATGAACACGGCATAGATGCCGAGCAGCACCGCGAGCCACTGGAACAGCACGATGCCGGTCCGGTGCAGGGCGATGAACGATCCCAGGATCAGCGGGATGGCGAGCGCCTCCGAGGCCGCGAAGATCGGCATCATGACCACGCTGGTCGCGATCAGGCCGGCGCAGGTGCAGGCGATCATCACCCGCATGCTGGCATCGGCCGGCCCGAACAGCATGACCGGCATGGTGCTCCAGGCGACGCCCAGGGTGAAGCTCAGCCCGACCAGCATGCGGATCTGGGTATCGCGCTGGCGGTCGCCGAGGCCACCGCGCAACGCGCGGCGCGAGCGCCAGGAGGTCAGGAACGCCAGGGCCACGACGATCTCGATGATCGCGGTGAGGCCGTAGCGATAGGAGGCGGGGCCGATGCCGAGATTGGGGAGCAGGACCAGGGCAACCATGCCGCTGGTCAGCATGCAGTAGGGCGTCAGGCGGGCGGCGGCACGCAGAGTCTCGTCGTGAGCCGCGGCGTAATACCGGCTCGGGGCTGGCTGGCGCCGCACGATCTGCACAAGCCTGTCTCGTGCCGCCCCCAGCAGACGCATCCGATCTCTCTCAGCAACGAAGTCCGGGTATCGCGTCAGGCGCCTGGAACACGGGCGCCACCGCATCGCGGCAGATAACTAGCACACGCTTAAGTGGTCAGTTGTGTAATAAAACAGGGCCAGGTTGTCACCGGGGCCCTGCCTCACGAGAATGTTCATCACACAACTGTGAAAATATTGTTTCGTTTCATGCAGGCGCGAGCGCCAGCTTTTCCATCACGTCGGATGCGGCCAGGCCGAACAATTCCTCGCAGCGCCGGATATGGGAGAACAACGTGGCGCCCGCGATCTCCGGATCGGTCGCCGGATGATAGGCACGGGCAAGATCCTCGTCGATTTCCAGGTGCGACGGACCTTCATGCTCGTCGTCGAGGTGAGCGAGGCCCCAGACCCAGCGACCGGAAGGGAAAGCGCCGGTGAAGGCCGGAGCGTGACACAGGTAGGCCGCGAGTTCCTCGGCGATATATTCCGTCCCGGCTAGCCAGCAGAAGAATTCCACCGGATCCTCGCTGTCGGCGTTGGCGAGCAGGTCTCGCACGCCTTCGGTCATCGGGGCGCTGTCGAGGTCGATATTCATTTCCTCGGCCGCGCGCCGCCATAGCAGCATATGCGAGCCTTCCTCCTCCTTCATCTCGCGCACCGCCTCGCGCGCCTCGTTGAAGAACGCCCGCACCCGGCTCTGGCCGAAGCGCTGCACCAGCGGGCGGGTCGGCAGGCGGCCCACGCGCACGTCGATGGCGCGCTCGAAGGCGGTAACGAACGGCCAGAAGCCGATCAGCAGGGCGCGGATCGCTTCACGGTCGCCCGCGGCACAGGCACGGATCAGGGGGGAGCCGAAGACCTCTTCCCGCGCATGGACACGCAAGGCACGTCGATCCACGGCAGGCTCGGAGAATAGCAGTGCGTACATGATGCCCTCAATTTTTGAAGCGGTCGTTCCGGGAGACGTGCTCCTGTGGACGACTAGACCTCAATAAACGCAGGGCACGTCTCAAAAACGAGAAAATGCATGAGAATAACGCAGACCTGTGTCAAAGATTTTGCTTGAAAATATAATTTGAAACCGAAAGAACCTATAAGTTTGGTTTTCGTCGCCATAGCCTGATCGCTGGGATCATAAATGCGACACTGCCATCATAATCCGGCGTCCGTCCGGTTTTTGACACGGCGGGGCGCTCTATGCCTGAGGTCGTTGGCCGTCAGAACTGGAAATAGAGGAACCGGCTCGGATCATCCAGATGGCACACGCTGGCGATCAGCAACGTTCCGAGCGCCATGCCCCAGCCCAGGCCGGGATGCCAGCGCACGCGGCGCCAGAGGAAGGGCCTGACCGGTCCCTGCGCCGGCCGGTAGTCCACCAAGATCTGCTGGGTGTTCGGCAGCGTCCAGACCATGACGAAGCCGATCCCGATCCGCAGCCACTGCTTGAGGTCGGCGGCCGTGTCGGAGAGCGCCACCAGCCTGTGATGCGCGAGCCACGGCAGCACCCCGTGCGTAAGCGCGGCGAGCGAGGCTGGGAGCAGGATCGCGCCCTGGGTGGCATGCAGGCCAAGCAGGCCGCCGAGAACCGCAACGGCGTCGGCCATCGAAGCCGCCCGGAAGAACACCTGTGCGACCATCACCGCCAGGAAGGTGAGCGCCACCGAGGCGGCGACCCTGGACCAGGGCGGCCTGGGATCCCCGGCGCGTGGCGGCGGCGCCACCAAGATGCGCCAGGCATGGTTGATGGTGAGGTAGCTGGCGTGCAGCAGCCCGAACACCAGGAACTGCAGCCCCGCCCCATGCCAGATGCCGGCGAGCGTCATGGTAAAGAACATCGGCAGCAGGATCATGCCGGCGAAGGCGCCGGGCTGCCGCAGCGCCTGCCTGGAGGTGCCGAGGCCGCGCGCAGTGCGCCAGCGCGCGACCGCGAGCGCCACCGGGTTGTAGAGGTAGAGCGTCAGGTATCGCGTCAGCGTCATGTGCCAGCGATGCCAGAATTCGATGATCGACTGGCTCTTGTACGGCGAGTTGAAGTTGAGCGGAAACACGATCCCGAACATGCGGGCGATGCCGATCGCCATGTCGGAATAGCCGGAGAAATCGAAGTAGAGCTGCAGCGAATAGCTGAGCACCGCCTGCCAGGCGCCAAGGGTGCTCAGCGCTTGCGGTGCGGCGAAGCCGGCATTGGCGGCTACCGCAAGCGGGTCGGCGATGATCACCTTCTTGGCCAGGCCGATGGCGAAGATGCTGAGCCCGACGCTCAGGTTCTCGGCCCGGAAGCGGTAGGTAAGTGGATCCGCGAATTGCGGGATCATCTCCTGGTTGTGCAGGATCGGCCCGGCGATGAGGTGCGGAAAGAAGGTGACGAACAAGGCGTAGTCGAGCAGCCCGTGCTGCTTCACCACGCCGTCCTTCTCGTCCATCAGGTAGCCGATCTGGGTGAAGGTGAAGAACGAGATCCCGAGCGGCAGGATGATCCGGCTGGCAAGGCCCGTGGGCAGCGCGTGCGGCAGGCCCAGGAAGGCGAGCGACGCCAGCAGGTATTTGTAGAAGAACAGCAGCAGCAGGTTGCCGGCGACACCGAGGGTGAGCAGGGCCGTCTGCCGGCGCGGCCGGTCGCGGGTGCGGTCGATCAGGCGGCTCAGCGTGTAGTTGCAGGCGATCGAGGCAAGCAGCAGCAGCAGGAAATGCGGGTTCCACCAGCCGTAGAAGAACAACGAGCACAGGACCAGCCAGGCCGCCGCCAGCCGGTGCTGCATGGAGATCGGCCCGACCAGGGCGGCGAGGTAGAAGCCGAAGATGGAGAGCGGCAGGAAGGCAAAGATGAAGCCGTACGAGTTGAACAGCATCTGGAACCGCCGCTACTGCATGTTCGAGCTCAGGAGTGCAGCCCCGGAGGCGTCATCGCCGCATGCAGCGGGCCTGGCCTGGCGGCGAGGTAGGGCTTCAGGAAATCCGCCACCTGGGCGGTCGCCGCGGCGGCGCCCTGGCGGGTCAGGTGGACACGCCAGCCATCGTCGATGAAATCGGGTCCGGGCAGGGTGAGCGGCGTGTTGTCGGACACGCCTGCATAGGACTTCACGATCGACGGATAAGAGGGATCGCAGGCCGGCACCGGCGCGACATAGACCAGCACACGGGTGCCGGGCCGCTGGTAGGACCGCCGGAACCGCTCGATCAGGGCGCGATCGGGGGGCGCCAGCGGCTTGGCTGCCATCGTGCAATGCTCCGCCAGCGTCGGAAGCTGCCCGGGGCCCAGCATGGTGAACGGTTTCCTCGGGCGCAGGATGTCGGACCAGCCGCGCTCCTCCTGCATTTCCGCGTAGGCCCACACCCACCATTTCTCGGACGGGCTGAACTGCCGAATGCCTTGCTGCAGCACGATGACCGGCAACTGGATCAGCCGGCGGGGATCCTGCCGGAAGACCTTCAGCATGTCGGCGAACGTGCCATGCCGGATCGCCACCCTGGCCCCATCCGCCCAGAGATGCTCGATATCCGGCTGGCTTCGGACCAGGGTCCAGGGCCCGACATACAGCACGACCAGGTGCGGACGCCGGTTATGGGCGAGGTAGTCGTCGAGCAGCAGGCCGGGCGAGAACAGCACCGCCCCCGCGGACAGGCCGAGATTATAGGCGTCGAGATGATCGGCCTCGGCCATCAGGGTCGGGCGCACGCCGAAGGTCAGCGAAGAGTCGCCGACGAAGACGATCCCGGCCCGCTGTTCCGTAAGGCCGAACTTGTAGCAATCCGAGGCGTCCCAGAACACCGTGCTGTGCCTGCAATAGAGCGCATCGGACCGGATCACGCAGTACGGCAGGATCAGCGCAGCGGCGCACAGCAGCAGCATGCCCACGAGGAAAGCTGCATGGTCGTGCAATGCAAGCCAGCCTCTCCAGCCGGCCGCAAGGCGGGCCACCGAGGCGGGTGGGAGAGTCCCGGAAGATGAACCGCGCACAGACATCGACCCCCATCCAAGCCAGATCGGTGCATTCGAGCCCGAGGCAGGCCGGCAATTCGCAGGGCTCCCGAACCTTCGGAGCCTAGCGCAGAATTTGCCGCCGGGTGGTGATGTTTTCAGTCCCTGTCGCCGCTGTTCCAATTTGTTGCGATACGACTGGGCGCTCTACCGCTTCGCGGCGAGGATCGCGTCCAGGCTGGCACCGGCGCCCGCGTCCCCGGCGCCGGTGCGCACGAGATGCGGGTATCGCAGCCCGGTCCGGTCCTCGACCTGCACGCTGCGGTAATGCCTGCCGGACGTCACCAGAAGCTGGATCGGCGCCCCGGTCCGCCTGGCCTGGGTGATGGCGTCGGCGAGATCGTCGGCGTCCTGGAAGGTCGATCCACCGATCCCGGCGATCGTGTCGCCCTCGATCAGCCCCGCCTTGTAGGCCGGGCCGTTCCAGGCCACCGCCACGATCTTCGCCCCCTTGAGCATCAGGCCGATCGAGAAGCTGAAGTCGCGCAGCTTGCGCTCCTGCTCGAAGGACTCGAACAGCGGCGACTTCCTGTCGGTCATCACCAGCCGGTAGCCGCCCCGCGCGAGGCCGTCGAGCGGAGTGGGGCCGCCGCGCCGGTCGAGCCGGGCGTGCAGGAAGCCGGCCCAGTCATAGGACAGCACCGCATCGAGCGCGTGCACGACGTCGTCGAACCGGTAGGTGGAGGTGACGAAGCTGCCGTCATTGGTCGAGAACAGGCCGCGCGCGACGTCGTCGAGCGATTTGCTGCCATGGCTGCGCGCGCGGATCAGGGTGTCGGCGTCCAGCCAGAGCAGCACGCCCTCGAGGTAGTAGTCCTCGCCGCGCTGCCAGTCCGGCCAGGGAATGTCGCGCCGGCGCACGAAGATCGGGCTGTTGGTGGTGTCCTCGAGCGGACGCCAGGCGCGCCCGACTTCGCCCTGCATGTAGGCGGCTTCGTAGGCCAGCGTGTCCAGCGCCTGGTCCCGGGTCCAGAGCTTCGACCGCGCGGCCAGCACCTGCCCCCAGTACTGGGTCATGCCTTCATAGACCCACAGCAGGCTGTCGCGCTCCGGCAGGCTGTTGAAGTCGGGCGACCACAGGTCGGCGGGCCGCAGGTACTTGCCGTTCCAGGAGTGGGTGTATTCGTGCGCCAGCAGGTCGCGGCCGTCGGCGGTCTTGTCCCACTCGGTGAAGTAGTTGCCGTCGGTCGCGTTCTCGCTGGACCGGTGATGCTCCAGCCCCTCGCCGGTGAGTTCGTCGCTCAGCGCCAGGAGGAAATCGTAATGGTCGTAATGGTGCGAGCCATACAGCCTGTACGCCTGCTGCACGATCGCCCGATGTGCTGCGAGCTGCGCCGGCGTCACCACCAGCTCGGACGGCTTGTCGGCAACGATGTCGAGATGCACGGGAACCTTGCCGCCCGGATCGAGATCGAGCCGCTCGAAATAACGTCCGGCATAGAGCGGGCTGTCGAGCAGCGTCGAGAACGGCACCGGCGCGAACTGCACGCGCCCGCCGGCCGGATCGGGCGCGCCGGTGGCACTCAGCGCGGTCGCGAAGCGCCAGCCGGGCGGCAGGCGCAGCGACGGCGCGACCTGGATGTCGCGCGTGAAATAGCCGGCCGGGTAGAGCGCGACGGTGCTCCATTGCAGGTCCAGCATGGCGGGCGTCATCACGACGCGGCCCTGGTCCTCGGTGGCCGGCGACAGGAACTGGAAATCGACGCTGACCGAGGTGGCACCCGCCGGCACCGGAACATGGAAGGCGTACATGTCGACCGCATCGCGTCGCCAGTCGAGCAGCGTGCCGCCGGCATGGGCGGCAAGTCCGGCCAGCAGTTCGATCGGACCGGTCGGGCCGTGGTCGCCGGGGATCCATTGCGGATAATGCAGGGTGAGGTCGCCGGCGCTCGTGACCGGGATTACCTCGTGCACCGACATGATGTGACGGGCCAGATCTGTCGCATCGACGGCGAGGCTGATGGTGCCGAAATAGGGCACGTCCTTCGGCAACGGGACCGCCGGCGGCATCGGCAGCGGCGTGGGCGGAGGCTGGTCGGCCTTGGCAGGCGCCGCTGCCGTGAGCGGGAGCAGCGAGACAGTCGCGAGCAACAAGCCAAGACGGATCATGCGGTCTCCTGATCGGGCGCCGACGGGGTTGAGGCAATTCACGGAACCGGTCAAGCTCCGCCGCCACTTCCGGACGCGGATGACGCGGAGTTCAGGGACGCAGCCGGATCCAGGCCGGGGCGTGGTCGCTGGCGCCGTGCTCGCCACGCACGTCGCGGTCGACGCCGGCGTCCCGCAGGTGCCCCGCAAGCGCCGGGCTCAGCAGCAGGTGGTCCAGGCGCAGTCCGGCATCCTGTGGCCAGCGGTCGCGCTTGTAGTCCCAGAAGGTGTAGAGAGGCGACTTCGGGTGGCGTGCGCGAAGTGCATCGGTCCAGCCCTGGTCGAGAAGACGCCGGAACGCCGCGCGCGGCGCGGGTTGCAGCAGCGCATCCTTTGCCCACGACTTCGTCGGATAGATGTCGGCGTCGGTCGGCACGACGTTGTAGTCTCCGGCCAGCACGACGGGAACGGCCGCCGCATGAAGTTCTGCCGCATGCGCGATCAGCCGTTCGAACCAGTCCAGCTTGTAGTCGAATTTCGGCCCCGGCTGCGGATTGCCGTTTGGAAGATAGATCGAGGCAACCAGCACGCCTTCCACCGCCGCCTCGATATAGCGTGCCTGCGTGTCCCTGGCATCGCCGGGAAGCTGTCGCCGGGTCAGCACCGGCTCGCTGCCTCTCGCGAGGATGGCAACGCCGTTCCATGTCGGCTGGCCCTGCCAGACCGCGCCGTAGCTGGCCTCCCGGAGTGCCGCGACGGGAAACGCGTGGCCGGCGGACTTGAGCTCCTGCAGGCAGACGATGTCGGGTTCGGATTGCCGCAGCCAGCCCAGCAGGGTCGGCAGCCGCCGGTTGACGTTGTTGATGTTGAAGGTTGCGATCTTCAAGAAGGCTCAGCGGTGTGCATGGTCGTGCCGGTGATGCAGGTCGGGGAAATGCGGATGGCGGTGCATCATTCGCGCATGGACGTGCCGGTGGGTGTGCGGCTCGCTATCCTCCGGTTCCGGGGGCGCCACGCCCGGCGGATGGTCGTGCCGGTGGTGCTCGTCATGCAGGTGCCGGTGCTCGTGCTCCATTGCGTCGTGCAGATGATCGTGCTCGTGCCGTTCGGAAAGATGCAGCCATAGCCCCAGGCCCATCAGGACACCGGCCATGACGAGAATGATCGAGACCGGCTCGTGCAGCACAAGAACGGCCAGCACCGCGCCGACGAACGGGGCGAGCGAGAAGTAGGCGCCGGTGCGGGCTGCGCCGAGGTGACGCAGCGCCAGCACATACAGGGCCAGGCTCACCCCGTAGCCGAGGACTCCGACCAGCGCCGCCAGCGGCAGCAGCTCCGGGCCGGGAAGATGAGAGCCGCGTGCCCAGGCGAGGCCAGAATTTACCGCACCGGCCACCAGGCCCTTGAGCATGGCGAGTTGCACCGGATCGGCGGCCGACAGCTTCCGGGTCAGGTTGTTGTCGATGCCCCAGCACAGGCAGGCGCCGGCGATCAGGGCGCTGCCGAGGTCAAGATGAGCCGTGCCTCTCCAGGAGAGCAGCGCCGCACCGGCCAGGATCGCAAATGCCCCGAGCAGCAGCCGGCGATCCACGTTCTCCCGGAACAGGGTCCACGCGATCGCCATGGTGGCCAGCCCCTCGAGGTTCAGCAGTAGCGAGGCACTGGAGGCGTCGGTCCGAGCCAGGCCGGACATCAGCAGAAGCGGGGCGCCCACGCCGCCGGTGAGGATCACCAGCCCGAGCCAGGGCAGGTCGCTCCGGCGCAGCGGCGCTTCGGCAACTGGCAGGTAAAGGGCGTCACGGGCGAGGCGGATGCCGCCTACGCCGATACCGGCGCCGAGATACAGCAGCCCGGCAGTCATCTGAGGATCAATGGATCCGAGCAGCAGCTTGGCCATCGGCGTGCTGGCGCCGAACAAGACGGCGGATAGCAGGGCGATCGGGATGCCGGTGCTGTTCACCCTGAGCAGGTAGCCGGCGTCTGGTTCAATCTTCTGACTCGCGACGGAGCAGCACCTCGCGCTTGCCGACATGGTTGGCAGGACCGACCATGCCCTCCTTTTCCATCTGCTCGATCAGCTTGGCGGCGCGGTTATAGCCGATCGAAAGGTGGCGCTGGATGAACGACGTCGACGCCTTGCCCTCGCGCGCGACCAATGCCACCGCCTGGTCGAACAATCCGGCCTCGCCGTCGAAATTGCCGCCGTTCAGCCCGGTGCCGGACCCGCCGCCCGGCGCCGCACCGGACGCATCCTCCTCGAAAGGCGAAGTCACGTCGTCGAGGTAGGACGGCTCACCCTGTTGGCGCAGGTGGCGCACCACGTCCTCGACCTCGGCATCGCCGACGAACGGCCCATGCACGCGGGTGATGCGGCCGCCGCCCTGCATGTACAGCATGTCGCCCTGGCCCAGGAGCTGCTCGGCGCCCTGCTCGCCCAGGATGGTGCGGCTGTCGAACTTGCTGATCACCTGGAAGCTGATCCGGGTCGGGAAGTTGGCCTTGATGGTGCCGGTGATGACGTCCACCGACGGCCGCTGCGTCGCCATGATGACGTGGATGCCGGCGGCGCGCGCCATCTGCGCCAGCCGCTGCACCGTGGTCTCGATCTCCTTGCCGGCGACCATCATCAGGTCGGCCATCTCGTCAATCATCACCACGATGTAGGGCAGGTTCTCCAGGGTGAGCGGCTGCTCCTCGAAGATCGGCTTGCCGGTCTCGGGGTCGAAGCCGGTCTGCACCCGGCGCATCAGCACCTCGCCGCGCTCGCGCGCGATCGCGACCCGCTCGTTGTAGCCGCCGATGTTGCGTACGCCGAGCTGGCTCATGCCGCGATAGCGTCGCTCCATCTCGCGCACGGTCCATTTTAGCGCACTCACCGCCTTGGCCGGCTCGGTGACCACCGGCGCCATCAGGTGCGGGATGCCGTCATAGATCGACAGCTCCAACATCTTCGGGTCGATCAGGATCAGCCGGCACTCCTCCGGCGACAGCCGGTACAACAGCGACAGGATCATCGCGTTCACGCCGACCGACTTGCCGGAGCCGGTGGTGCCGGCGATCAGCAGGTGCGGCATGCGGGCAAGGTCGGCATAGACCGGGGCGCCGGAGATGTCCTTGCCGAGTGCGAGGCACAGCCGCGAGGGGTTGGCGTGCCAGGCCTCGGAATCCAGCAGCTCCGAGAAATACACCGTCTCGCGGCGGGCGTTCGGCACCTCGATGCCGATCACGTTGCGGCCGGGCACGGTGGCGATGCGCACCGCGGTCACCGACAGCGAGCGCGCGATGTCGTCGGCGAGGCCGATCACGCGCGCCGAGCGGATGCCTGGCGCCGGCTCGAGTTCGTACAGCGTCACCACCGGTCCGGCATGGATCTCGCCGATCGCACCCTGCACGCCGTAATCCGACAGCACCGTTTCCAGTAGCCGCGCATTGGCCTGCTGGCTTTCCGGCGAAGGCCCGGTGGCGGCGCGCGGCGGTGCCGCCTTCAGCAGGGAGAGCGGCGGCAGCGTCCAGCCATCGGCCTCCGGTTCGGCGAACCGTCCGCGCGCGGCAGCCGGCTGCGCGGTGCGGGATGCCGCTTCCATGCCGGCGGCCGATCGGACCACGCCGGCGGACGCGGCAGGCTCGCCACGGCCGCCGAGCAGCTTGCGTATCGACATCAGCGCGCCGTCGCGAACCGGGGCGGACGCGGATATGCCTGCAGGCTGGGCCACGCTGCCGGACTGGCCGGCGACCGCCTCCCGCTCGCGCGTGGCGGGTCCGGCGCGGCTGGCGGATGGCGTGGCATCGGCGGCGCGTCGGGCGGCGGCGCGCGCCGCCGCCGAGCGGAGCGGCAGGATCGGCGCCTCGTCATGCTCGTCGCCGGCGCCGGGTGGCAGCATGTAGCCGCCGCCCTGCATCGACGGCGCGGCGGCGGGCCTTGGTTGCAGGTTCGGCTCCTGCCGGTCGCGGGCGGTGCTCCGCGAGGATGCGGCTGCCGTGGACGCCACCGGTTCGCGCCGCATCAGCGCCTGGCTCGCGCCGATCCCGCCTGCAAGCCCGTCGCTGCGGGCGCGGACGGCGAATGGCGAGGGTCCCGGCGAAGCCCGGTCCAGCAGGTCGGCATCCTGCACCAGGCCGTCGGCGGATACCTCCGGCCGCCGACTCAGCCATGCCGGCAGAGCGAAGCGGCGGCGACGAGCACTCGCGCGCCGGGTCTGGCGCGTCGGCGGGAACTCGTCATCGGCGCCGAAGCGCAGGCTGGGACGGGTGGAGAACCGGGCGGCCCGACGCGCGCCGCGCCCCGCTGCACGCCACTCGCCGGCGGACAGCGCGAGCGAGAGCGGCGAGAGCACCAGGGCGAGCATGGCGCACAGCACCCAGGCGACCGGGGCGCCGGCCACCCCCAGCATGTCGTGCCCGGCGCTGAGCGCGATGTGGGCGAGCGACTGGCCGATTGCGCCGCCGAGACCGGCCGGTCCCGGCCAGCGCAGCGCCGGCACATGCATAAGCACGGGCAGCGCCGACAGCGTCGCGGCCGAAGCGGGCAGGGCGCACAGCAGGGCGATCACCCGGAGAGCGAGGCTGCCGAGGCCGCGATGTGAGCCGATCCGCCAGGCCCAGCCGAGGAGTGCGAGCGGGGGCAGCGCCGCCGCGAGGCCGAAGCCCTGGATCAGCAGGTCGGCCAGGATGGCGCCGGGAGCGCCGGCGAGGTTGGTGGGCGTGGCGCTGGTCGCGGTGTCGAAGGACGGGTCGCCTGCATCGTAGCTCACCAGGGCAATCAAGGCGGTGATCGACGCCAGCGCGAGCACGATCGACAGCACTTCCGCAAGGCGGCGCCTGGCGACCGCCTGCATGCGCGGAGAGGCCAGTCGTTCCGATACGAAGCGGCTGCCGAAGGCGACGGTCATCAGGCTGTTTCCAGTGTGTTCCGGAGCTTACCTCAGACCATTGGCGAGAATGAAGAGTGCACTGCTCAATAGGCCCTGGCACCGGATGCTTCGGACGCAGCAGCGCCGTGTCGCGAAGCCCCATACTTTGCGGCCAGGGCGCTGCCGGAGCGCGCGAGCAGGCCGACATCGGTGCCGACCGCGACGAAGCGCGCGCCCATCTCGATGTAGCGCTTCGCCAGCGCCTCGTCCCCCATCAGGATGCCGGGCGCCTTGCCGGCGCGAAGGATGCGCCGGATGGCGTCCTCGATGGCCTCCTGCACCGCGGGCGCGGTCGGATCGTCGAGATAGCCCAGCGAGGCAGACAGGTCGGCCGGACCGATGAACAGCCCGTCCACCCCTTGGGTGGCGGCGATCGCATCCAGGTTGTCGAGGCCGAGGCGGGTCTCGATCTGCACCAGCAGGCAGATCTCGGCGCCCGCCGCGTGCAGGTAGCCGGGCTGCCGGTCGAACCGGGACGCGCGCGCGATCGCGGCGCCGACGCCGCGTACGCCCTCCGGCGGGTAGCGGGTGGCGGCCACCAAAGCGGCCGCCTGCCCAGGGGTTTCGACCATCGGCACCAGCAGCGTCTGGGCGCCGATGTCCAGCAACTGCTTGATCAGCGAGGTCTCGCCGACCGGGGGGCGCACCACCGGATGCGACGGATACGGCGCGATCGCCTGCAACTGCGCCAGGATCGAGCGCAGGTCGTTCGGGGCATGCTCGCCATCGACCACCAGCCAGTCGAAGCCGGCGCCGGCGCAGATCTCGGCCGGATAGGCATCGGCGAGCGCCAGCCAGAGCCCGATCTGCGCCTCCGGTCGAAGCAGGCGTGCCTTGAACGGATTCGGGATCGGCTGCATCGGCTCTCACCATCCTCGCCATTGAGGCGGGAACGGAGCAGAGGCGGCCGGGCTTGTCCAGCCGGCCCTCGCCGGGTGCCCTCAGGGAACCGCGGCGCGACGCCTGCCGCCCGGCGCGGGATCCGGTCGGGGCAGCAACTTGCGCACCACCGCGCGCCGGATCTCGATGACCGGCGCGGCCAGCATGATCGGGATGGCAGGTGCGGGGGCCGCCGGTCGCCAGCGACCGGACAGCACGGCGAAGACCCGGTCGATGCGCGCCACGTCCGGCTCGGCCAGGGTGGCGTCGAGGATGCGGCCTTCGCTGATCTCCACGCGCCAGCCGGTGACCTGCAGTGCCGCAAAGCCGTCGACGCTGTTGACCAGCACGCATTCGAAGCGGCCATCGCGCCAGCCGTCGCCGGCACGCAGCGAGGCACGTACGCGGAAGCCGCCGCAGAGCGGGGCGTCGGGGAAGTAGGCGGGCAGGTCCCCGCGCAGCTCGCGCGGCGCCGGCAGCACGATCTGGATGCCCTGCTCAGGATCGACCAGGACCACGTACAGGCGGCCGGCGAGGCCCGCGCCGGGGGTGAACGCCCAGCCATCCACGGTAAACCCGGTCGGGTCCGCCTGCGCATCCAGATCCGGCCCCGTGCTGGGCTGGCCACTGATCTGGCCGCCGGGCTGGCCGCTGATGCGGTCGATATGGTGGCGCAGCCCCTGGCCGCCGTGCCAGGCGCTGGCTGCGACCGGCACCTGCGGCAGCACCAGTCCGGGCTCCTCTCCGGTCTGCGCCGCGACCAGGTAGAAGGCTCGGGTGACGGTCTCGTTGGAGGGCGCCCGCTGGGCGGCATCGACGATGCGGCCGTCCTGCACCGTGACCGACAGGCCGGTGAGGCAGAAGGCGGCACGCGCGCCGAAGCTGTTGATGATCGCGACCAGGTAGCGCCCTTCGCACCATTTTCCGCGCAGCGTGATGCGCGCGGTGAAGCCGGACCGCCGGGGGGCTGCGGGAAAGCTCGCCATGATGTCGTCGCGCACGTCCCGTGAGGCCGGGCAGAAGATAACGGCCGTCTCCCCGACCAGTGCCAACTGCACCTGGCCGTCGAAGCCGAGGTCGGGGACAAAGCTCCAGCCGCTCACCAGCAATTCGGTCGCCGGCTGGAAGCGGCCCTGTGCCAGCATCGCCGGCGCGATGCCGCAGACGGAGTCGATATAGACCTCCGACCCCTGCACGTGGCTCCAGTCCTGGATCGACGCCGGCAGTTCCAACCGCACGCCCGAGCGGCGGCTGGGATCGAAGATGTGCCGCGGCGGCGCCAGGCTCTTCCAGGTGGCATGCGGCAGCAGGTGCAACTGGCCGGCATCCAGGCCGAGCCGCGCATCGCCGAGCGGGCGCGTCGCGGTCACCGAGCGGTAGGTATCGAGCAGACGCGCCGCATACTCGCCGGCATCCGTCCACAGATGCGGGCCGATCGCGCCGCGCACCGTGCGCCGCAGCGCCGGGCTCGCGCGCAGCAGTTCGAGCGTGTCGAGCACCGCGCTCGCATCGCCGACGCGCACCTTGAAGCCGTTGACGCCGTGCTGCACCCGGTCGCCGAGTGCGCCGATGTCGCTCACCACCGGGATCAGGCCGGCCTGCCAGATCTCGGACAGCGAGATGCAGTATGTCTCGGGCCAGATCGAGAGGTGCAGCGCGACGTCCGCCTGTGCCAGCAGGCCGGTATCCCCGGGCGCATAGCGTCCGTGGCAGGTGACGTTGGGCCGGTCCAGCCGTGCCAGCACCTCGCCATATTGCGCCTCGGGGGCGCCGAGCAGGTGGAACCGGAACAAGGCCGGGTTGGCCTCCTCGATCAGGCTCATCACCATGTCGGCGCCCTTCGAGCGCAGGAAATTGCCCACCACGGCGATCACCAGCCTGCCATCGGGCGCGACGGCATGGTGCCGCTTCATGTCGGTCGCGGTGCCGCGCGGCATCGGGATGCCGAGCACCAGGCGCCGGTGCCGGGCGAGCGCAGGATAGACCTGCAGCATCAGCCATTCGGAAGAGGGGGTGCCGAACAGGAACATGTCGATCGAGGCGATCACCTCGACCATGAAGGCGCGGCGCGTTTGTTGCGCGCCCGCCGGCAGGCCCTCGGCAGCGCGCAGGCAGATGTCGCAGGCACTGATCGATTTGTGGCCGATATCGCAGAACACCTGCTCGTGGTTGAGCAGCGTGTAGCGCGAGCAGACCAGGAAGAAATCATGCGCGGAGAACACCGTCCCGACCCCGCAGGCCTTGGCGATGATCGGCAAGGATGCCGCGTGATGGCCGAGATGCTGGAAATGCACCAGATCGACGTCGTACTGTCCGAGCACGTCGGAGAATGCGGCCTCCTCGGCGGCGTCGGTCAGGCTGTCGAGCCAGCCGATCACATGCATGTCGAAGCGTTCGAGCACCAGCCCGGCGCCGTCGACGAGCTGGCACTGGCCGTCGCGGCGCAGCCAGAACAGGATGTCGGCGTCCCGTTCCAGCATGGCGGCCACCGTCTGCTGATACACCTCGACGCCGCCCCATTCGTTGCTGTGGATGGTGGAGTGCGTGCACATCAGCACGCGCAGCCGGCGCGTGGCGGCAGCCGGGGGCGCGGGCGTCGTCCGCACGCCGTAATGGCCGCCGGTGATCCCGCGCACAGCCTGCAGCCGGTGCGCGTAGAGTTGCGAGGCCAGCACGCAGTCCTGCGCCGCGATCGCCTGGGATGCGCGCAGCAGAGGATCGTGCAGAAGCCGGCGCACGCTCCTCACCAGGTCCTCGCTGCTGCGCACCAGCTCGATCCCGCGCAGGGCCTCGAAACGACCGGGCTGCATGGCATCGCCGCATTCGACTACCTGCGCGGTGCCGCTGCAGGCCAGCTCGAACAGGCGTGGCCCAGGCGCCGTCGCCTGGCCGATGTCGCCGTGGCTGGCATACTCGCGGAACATGGTCAGCGTGACCCGGCTCGCATTGGCGAAGTCGATGAACGAGGAGTGGCTGACCGGCCAGGGGATCGCGAGGCGTGCGAGATCGCCCGGTAGCGGCGGCAGGTATTCGTTGGTCGGACAGACCAGCTTGAGCCGGGCATCGGGGAATGCGGTCAGGATGCGACGCAGGCTGCGCACCCGGTTCGGCCACATGGTGCCGGCGAAGAAGATGTCGTAATCGAGATCCGCATCCGGCTTGATGTCGCGATGATGGAAGCGCCGGCTCGCCGCCAGTGGCATGTAGTGCCCCTTGGCGCCGTAGTCAGCGGTACATCCCGGGTCATTGGTCAGGACGAAGTCGAACAAGGCGGCGTTGCGCAGGTTGTAGTCCAGCATGAACGGGTCCTCGAACAGCCAGAGGACCATGGTCGGGAACGCATGCCGCACCCGGCGCAGCAGGCCCTCGTGCAGCCGCTGGCCGTCGAGGCAGAGCAGCACGTCGTGCCGGCCGGCGGCTGCCAGCGGGGCCAGGGTGCGGTTATCCGCCAGCACCACGTCGTCGTCGCCGAACACCTGCCGTGCGGCATCCATGACCGCCAGCGTCAGGTAGCTGTTCGGGTTGTGGGTAGAGTTGGTGTTGTAGATGACGGTCATGCGAGGCCATTCGTCTTAAGCATCTCAATGACATGATGCGCGCGATGGGCATAGGTGTGCTCCGACAACGCGCGCCGCTGGGCCAGCTCGGCGGTGCAGAGCGCGTGTTCGGCATCGCCGAGATGCTTTTCCAGCAATCGACCGAACTCCGCCTGGTTGGAAAACGCGGGAACCTCCGCCGCGGTGAAATATCGCCGGATTTCGTACGTGTCCTCATGGAAGAACTGCACCGTGCCTGCCAGCGCCGCCTCGAAGGTACGAGGACCGGGCGAGGACGGCGTGATCATGTGCCGGCGGTTCTCGAAATGCAGGCTGCGGCCGAGATTGAGCACGATCCGGGTCTGCCCGTACAGCTCGATCAACTGCTCGTTGCCGATCCTGCGATCGGAGAAGCCGTGGCCGAGCTTGCCCCATCCCGGTCCGATGAAGCACAGGTTCAGGCCGGCCAGCGTTGTGCGCAGGTCGTCGACGATTTCCAGCCGGCTGGTGAACGCAACGCCGCAGAACAGCACGTCGATCGGCTTGCGGCTCTCGGCATCGATCGGGACGTAGTGCCGCTTGTGGCAACCGGCCAGGGGCAGGTGCCAGGCATGCGGATGGGTGTAGAAATTCACGCCCCAGCGATCGCAGGAGAAGATGGCGTCGAAATCATGCAGGATGCGGTAGCTGGCATCCTGCTCGTATGGGTCCTCAGTGGCCCAGAACAGCGTGGTCTTGCCGAGCCGGCGCGCCTCGCGGCTGACCTCGCCGAAATAGGTGCTCTCCGGCAGATACGAGCCGATCCCGATCACCAGGTCGGGCGCGGTGGCGGCAATCACCGCGGCTGCGCCACTGATATTGGCGCTCATGACATTGTCATGGCCAAGACATTCGATCCAGCCATCCATGATGCAGCGCCGGATTTGGGCGTTCGCCTCGGACTCATAGCGCCCGCCGCTGCAGATCAGCGCCTTCATCCGGCCGGCGCCTGCAGGATGTCGGTTGCCGGGATTGCCGCCTGCGCAAGATACGACGACCAGCGCCCGACATAATGCTCGTAGCCGGAGCGGTCGACGGCGAACCAGTGCCGCCAGGTCTGGAACACCGGGTCGTGGAGGCGGTAGTCGGGCTCCGACAGCAGGCGCAGGCTGGCCGCCGGCTTTGGACCGTGGAAATGCACGATCCGCGCGTGCGGGTTGGCGCCCCAGTATGGCTTCCAGTTGTAGGTCGGCGAGAGTGGGTCCCAGCGCTGGTTGTAGTACAGCCGGAGCAGCTCCTGGTCGTAGCCGGCGACACGCGCGAAATTCTCGCACATGAACTCGATCAGCGCGGCACGATCGCGACGCAGGCGCGCGACGTTGATCACCATGACGCCGCAGTTCATGTCGTCGAAGTACCCGTCGGTGCGGAACTGCGGCGCGGCGGCGAAATTCTCCGGGCGCAGGTGCCCGATGCCGACATCCGCCTCGAACATCACGTCGCAATCTGTGTACAGGACGAACTCCTCCTCGGTTTCCAGCAGGCCGATATCGAGGCGCATGAACGCGCCTGCGGCGGTCTGCATGTAGTCCGGCCATTCGGGTTTCTGTTGCTGCTGCGCGGCCTGCAACGCTGCGTGGAAATCCAGCCGATGCAGCAGCACGGTGACCCCGACAGCCCGCATCTCGGCGGTAAACTCGTCCTCGTCGCCGTCATAGAGCAGATGCGGGCGCAGATCGGTGTGCCGGCGCGACGAGGCGACGGCGGCGCGTATGCAGTCGCGGAAACCCTGGTCGGGATCGGCGTCCAGGGTGGCGCGGGTGATCGCGAAATACCATTTCGCGCCGGTCGCCCGCCCCGGCGGCGGCAGCGGGTCATGCGCGCGGGCGAACTCGATCACCTTCGCCGCCAGCCGCTGATAGACCAGCCGCTCGTAATGGGTCGGGCCGATGAGGTCCTGTGGCGCCAGCACGAACTGGTCCATCGCCAGCGCCGTCACCGAGGCGAACTCGGGCAGCACATCCAGCAGCCAGCGATTATGCTGCACGTGCAGGCGGACGAGATCGTCCATGCCGGGAAATGGCCGTTCTCCCATCAGCAGCACCAGGATGCGGGTTGCCGGCGGAGCTGCGTCGAGGATCGTGCGGACGTTGTGCTTGAAGGCGGCTTCGTCGATACGTCCGGCCGGCTCGTAGTGCGTGCGAAGCGTGTCGAGCGCCGCACAGGCCTCCGGCGTCGGCTGCCGGCTCTGCAACTCCTCCGGCGGCAGCGTCATCAGGTTGGCATGACCCAGGGCCGCCGGCGAGAACGGCACCAGGTCGTCGGTCTGCGTGTTGCGGTAGAGCTCGTAATAGGCGTCGGCCCAGAAACTCAGCAGCCAGACGGGCGCGGCCAGCAGGCCGGGTGCCAGTGGTGCCAGGTCCTCGCGGTTGTAGCCGAGCGCCAGCATCGGCTGCAGCCGGTCCTGCGCGATCCCCTCGATCGCGTAGCGCAGGATCTGCGTGTGGTCGCGGCGGATCTCGATCCCGGTCCGACTGGTGTTCAGCCGCAGGTGCAGATAGCCGGCCTGGATGTTGACGTAGTGCGCCACCGCCTCCAGGTCGCAGCCGCCGCCGATGAACATCGTCCCGAGGCCGGCAGCCCGGCTGCCGACCGCATGGCCGGGATCGTACAGGCTGATCCAGTCGCACGGCACGGTCTCGTCATGGAGGTTGGTGAGCACCTCGCCGGACAGCCTGAGGTTCGGACGACCGAGCCGGCGGTAGAGCCAGGTCTCCACGTACATGCCGAGGATGCGGCACGAGAAGCAGTAATAGGCGAGATCCTGGAACGCGGCGCCGCGATGCTGCAGGAAGAACCCGACGAAGCCGTAATCGCCATAGCGGTCGCGCACCCGCACGAGCCCGGCCTGCACGAAGAAGTGGCCCAGATGCTCGCGCAGTGCGCTGCGGGCGTCCTCGATCGTCTCCGGCAGCCGCGCCTTGATGAAGTTGAGCTGGTTGGTCCGGTTGACCAGCTCGATCGCCCGGTCCAGATGCGCCTCGACATCATGCTCGATCTCGACAGTGATGCCGCTGGCGCGCAGGAACGCATGGACGTCCGTACCGGGCGACGACAGGTCGGCATGGCGCGCCTGCAGCAGCCGGTATTGCTTAAGGCGGGTCAGCGCGGCGTCGTCCTTGCCGGTGAAGCGCGCATCGTCGAGCATCGTGCCGATGACGGTCTCGTCGGCGACCTGCAGGCCGGGGACGAAATGCGACGCCTCCTTGCGGTTCATCGAATTGTCGTCGATGAACAATATCGTCTCAGGCCTGAGCTGGATGGCATCGACCAGCACCCGGATGCGCGGCCCTTTTGCCTCCCAGTTCACGCTCGGAAAAACGAAATACTCCCACAGACCCCAGTCGACGAGGATGCGCTGCACCGGCTCGAGGTCGTTCTTGGAGCAGATCGCGCTCACGATGCCACGCTCGGCGAGCGCCACGACCGTACGCACCGCAACCTCGTTGCGGGTAATGCCGCCTTCGGTCAGGGTGCCGTGCCAGAAGGTCTCGTCGAGATCCCAGATGACGAGCCTGAACCCCTCTGGCGCGCGTGCTCCCGTCATGCAGATGGACCTCCGCGGGGAAATCCTTTCCCTGGCAGTACGCGTCTCCTACACGATATAATTACGTTCTGCGAAGACTTCCGCACCTGGAAGGGGTTTCGCGGCCACTGGCGTGCTCGCATAGACGCACGCAAAGCCTCGCAGCACGGCATCCTCGTCGGCGTGCTGGCGCGCGATCGACATCACGCGGCCTTCGGCGATTTGCATGCTGGCGTCCGACACCTGGAAGGCCGCCGCGCCGTTGACACAGACGATGATGCCGATTGCGTGATTTCCGTCCGCCCACGTCCCGCGCAGGACGATTTCGGGCTGAACCCTGAATGCAGCGTCGCATCCGGCAATCGTGCCTGCACGTCCGCCCGTGGCAGGCGCTTGGCGTCGAGGAAGATCACATGCGTGCCGCCCTGGTGGATCAGGCACACGGTCACCTGGCCCGCTTGCCCGTGACCCGGCACGAACACCCAGCCGCTGACACTGAACCCCGGCGACGGCCTGAAGCCGGCCATGCTGCGCCGCACGGACGTCACCACCTGCAGCGGATCGATGTCGGCGCCGCAGAGCCGATCCACGTGGCACCGCGCTGCCTGGATCGACTGCCATCCGGTGATCCTGTCCGGTGACTGCAGCACGGCGATGTCGCCGGCGGTGTCGGGCTCCTGGATCGAGCGTGCCGGCGTGAGCACCTGCCAACAGTCCTGGGGCAGCAGATGCAGCCTGCGCATGTCCAGCGTGAGTGGCCGGCTTGGGTCGTGCCCGAGCGGCATCGCGGGCACCAGGCTGCGGTATTTCGCGAGCAGGCGCTGCGCATAGTCCCGCCCGTCGATCCAGAGATGCGGCCCGATCGCGTCCCGGATGCGCGCGCGCAGCCCGGCATTGCGGCGCAGCGTGTCCAGCAGGTCGAGCACGGCCGCCGCATCGCCGACGCGCACCTTGAAGCCGTTCTCTCCGTGCGTCACCCGCGCGCCGAGCGCCCCGATGTCGCTGACGATCGGGATCATGCGCGCCATCCAGGATTCCGACAGCGAGATGCACCAGGTCTCCGGCCAGGTGGAGAGATGCAGCGCGACCTGTGCATCGGGCCGCCGCACGTCGCCCGGCCGGTGCCTCCCATGCTGGTGTACATGGCCGTCGGCCAGCCGTTCCAAAGCGGCACCGTATTCCGGGTCGGCCATCCCTAGGATGTGGAAGGTGAACTGGTCCGGGCGCGTCGCCTCGATCACCCTGAGCACGGTACCGGCGCCCTTGCTGCGCAGGAAGTTGCCGACCACGAAAACGCCGATCAAGTCCGCGCGGGGATCGTCGCGCATTCTCCGGCCAGTCTCTGGCAGCGTTGCCGGGGGCGCCGGCACCTCGATCACCAGCCGCCGGATGGCGGATGCCGTCGGGTAGATGCGCAGCAGCAGCGCCTCGGATTGCGCCGAGCCGAACAGCAGCAGGTCGATCGCGCCCAGCACCAGGTGCATGAAGGCGCGGCGCTGCTGCTGCACGTCCGGCGGCAAGCCCTCTGCGGCGGCGAGGCAGGTCGTGCAGGCGGTGATCGTCCGCGCGCCGATGTCACAGAACCGGCCGGTGTCGTCGAGCAGGTTGTAGCGCGCGCAGACCAGGTAGAAATCATGCACCGAGAACAGGGTGCCGACGCCGGCACCGCGCGCGATCAGCGGCAGCGACGCGGCGTGATGTCCGAGATGCTGGGAATGCTTTAGGTCGATCGCATAGGCGGCGAGCACGCCGGCGAACCGGGCCTCCTCGGTGGCGTCGCAGAGCCGGTCCAGCCAGCCGATGTCGGGTGCCGCGAAGCGCTCCAGCACGGCGCCGGCTGCGTCGAGGAGCTGGCAGCTCGCATCGCGCCTGATCCAGTACAGCGTCTCGACATCCGGCCGCAACGCGGTCGCCAGCATCCCCTGATAGAGTTCGACACCACCCCAGGCGGCGTCCTGGATCGTCGAGTGGGTGCAGACCAGGACGCGCAACCTCGATCCGGCCGCCGGCGCTACCGGACGCAGGCCCCGCAGCAGGCGTCGAGCAGCAGACGCAGCCTGTGCCCCGAGCAATGCCCGGCGAGTGCCGCGGCCTGCGATGGCCGCGGATTCGAGCGGCGCGTCACCGACGATCAGCACGCTCGGCGCGGGGAGGCCCGCCTGGTCGATCTCAGCCGGACGCGGATGCGGTGCGTGCACCGTCATGCTGCCGATGGTGCTCCAGGCGTTGTCGCGTCGGGATCCGGCGGAGTATCCGGCGATCATACCGCCACTGCGCCCCGCACACGTCAGTTGATTGCCGCGAACCCGGCCTGAGGCGCACCATGCGTTGCGCGAACACGCAGGCCGAAAGGTGGCGCCCTGACGAGCTGGTCCGATCAGGAGGTCGTCGAGCGCTGGATGGCGCCCGTTACGTTGCCGGACATGCTGGATGCGCTGCATGCCGCCGGAGTCTCCGACAATGCCTTGCCGTGCCCGCTCCTCGGACCTGAGGGCGATGCCCGAGGACGAGCAAGCCGGCTGCCTGCATCTCCTGCGCTACGGGTGTTCGGAGACACGCATCTTTCCGGTCGAGCTCGAGCTGGATGGGCTGCAGCGGCTTGGCGTGCTGCCGGCAGGCAACCGATCCTACCTGCGCAACCTGTTCATCGCACTTGCCAACGCCTGGCTCGGCGAGATGCTGCAGTCACCGGCCGCGCTGCTGGCGCATGGCGCTGCCATCGACGCCCTGCAGACGCTCGGCGCGGTGCCGTTGCTAATACTGGGTGATCGAAGCGCCGCGTTCTACCGGCGCTGGATTCCGCTCGGAGATGGCTAGCTCGCGCCGATCATCATCCCGGGACTGGCCGACGATCTTGCCTCCGTGCTTGCGGCACCGGAGCCGGCGCTGGACCTGCTGGCGGGGTTGACGCAGGCAGGCTCCGCTCTCGCAAGCATGCCGATCCTGTGGACGTTCGGCTTCCTCGACGGGGTGTCGGCCGACCCGGCGCTGGCGCCTGCGTTCGCCGACTGGCTGTGCGACGCGGTGCGGAAGGACAGCCGGGGCTGGCATCACCTTGCCGGCTTGCTGCCACCGGCATGGCATGGCGACGAAGCGGTCGCCGCGGCGATCAAACCGGCGCATGCCTGCAACATCGCGCTGAGCCACGCTGCGTCGCTTTCCGGCTTCGCCGCCATCGACGCCTTCGACAGCCTGCTGACCGCGCACGGCACGATCGACCCGATGTTCCTGTCGGTGCCGCCGGAGCCGCCCGGCCTCGATTTCCATGCGACGCGCGGCATCTTTTCGGCGTGCCTGCGCACCATGTTGATCTGGCGCGGCGCGGCAGCCGAGGGCGGCGGAATGATCGACCGCTTTCGTGTTCTGCTGGACGAGATCGAGCGCGTCCGCACCGGCGAGCCGGCGGCACTGTCCTGACCGGACCCGCAGGCCGCGTCGGACGGCGCGCGCTGTCGGGAGCGATCCACCTGTCGGCCGTGCCGCAGGCGCCTAGGATGGGATCACCGTAAGCGGAGGCGGCGCGGGAGATCGGGTGTCGCGCGCTGTGCGGCGCTGTCGGCGCGAGGCGAGGTCACTTCGACATCGATGGCCTGCTCGGTGATGGCGCCGATCCCACCAGCTACAAGTCACCAATCAACTACAAACCGATGCATCGATGGATCGAGAACGTCAATCCCAACACGCTCGCCCACTACGTGCTGGCCAACGCCCTGGCCAGAGCAGTCCGTGCCATGCTTCGCTTGGCGGGATGAGAGGCTGTGCGACGCAAGGGATGCTGCCGCGGCCGGGCCGTCGGCAGCATGCCCCGTCGCGAGCTCAGTCGGCTTTCAGGTTGACCGCCGAGATGCGGCCCTTCTGGCCGGATTCCAGGTCGAAGCTGACCTTCTGCCCGTCATTGAGGCTGCTCCAGCCGGCGCGCTCGACTGCCGAGATGTGCACGAACACATCGCTCGAGCCGTCGCTGGGCTGAATGAAGCCGAAGCCCTTGGTCGCGTTGAACCACTTCACGGTGCCGCTCGGCATGACCCGTTTCTCCTGAAATTCGGAGGCCACCACGCTGGCAGCCCATATTGCTCGCTCACAGGAAGAAAGGCCGCTTTGGAAGACGAACTGCCCGGCTGGAAGAAGCACCGAGACCGCATTATGGCCGCGCCGCGTGCCGCTGACTAGATGGCGCCGGAACGAAGGCCGTCCGTCCGGACGCGCCGCAGAGGTCGGCGACGGGGCCGATCCAGGTCGGTCCGGGACGTAACCCCAATGGTCCCGCCACGTCCCGGAACGCCTCTTAGCCAGGGGTTAACCACGCCGAAGGTAGACCTCGCTGCCGGCCCCGGGGGCGATGTCGATGCAGAAGTTGGACGCGGCATATCAGCAGTCAGGCATATCGACGCTCCATCTTCTCAGTCGTCCCTGCGTTCGTTTCGAGATCATTGCCGTTCTCGGATCCTGCTCAGCTTCAACCTCGGGCTCGGGCTGTTTGCGATGCAGCAGACCGGCGTGCAGAGCGTTCTGTCGGCGCTGATCGGTGAGGATGTCGTGGCCGGCGACCAAGCTCAGCCAAGTGGCCTAGGACGGCGGCGACCGCCCACGTCAGCATCCCGAGTGGGATGATGTCTTCCCCCTGCAGCCCGATGTGCAGGCCGGGCAGCAGCCGGTGGAGCGGGGCGATCGTCTCGAGCTTGATACCGGTATGCTCCGCGCCCGGCGCCGAGAAGAAAATTCCGGCAAAGAAGGTAGCGAGGCCGGCGCTGACGACGAAGAAGCGCACTGTCTCCTTCGGCTTGCGGATGAGGTGATCCTCGTAGGCAATCGGGTGTCGCAGGATCCGCCATGCCGATCCGAAGACGGTCAGAAAAGCGAACAGCTCACCAGCATTGGCGCGGAGAAAGCCCTCGTCCATCTCGCCCGGTCTCGTGTCGCCCGCGATGGCCCACCTCGCACGACGCTACTCGGAAAGGATCTGGCGCTCCCTCGGGCTGCGACGGAGTCGCGGGTCGGTGCCCCGGCGCGGAACCGCAAGCAGCAAAGAGAGCGCAATCAGGCTGTTTTTCGGCGGGATCCGGCAGGCGATGCGACGGCGGTGGTGGAGCTGAGGGGAATCGAACCCCTGACCTCCTCATTGCGAACGAGGCGCTCTCCCAACTGAGCTACAGCCCCGCCGTACAGGCGGCGGAAAGTAGCCAACGTCAAGATGAAGTCAAGGGTCATGCCGGCCGCTCGGCTGGCGGCCGGCAACGCCACATTGCCTAGACCTGCCGGCATCGCTAGCTTCCGGCCCTGTTCGGGAGGCGCGGTTCCTTGCTCTTGGCCAATCTGTTCGACCTGGTCATCCTGGTGATACGCCTGTTCAGTTGGGCGCTGATCCTGTCCTGCGTGTTCAGCATGCTGTTCGCGTTCGGGGTGCTCGACACGCGAAACCGCGCGGTCTGGACGATCGGCAACTTCCTCAACCGTGTCACCGAGCCGGTGCTGGCGCCGGTGCGACGGGTGATGCCAAACTTCGGCAACATCGATCTGTCGCCGCTCGTCGTGCTGCTGCTGATCCAGTACGTCGTGATCCCGTTGATCGTCTCGCTTGAATTCCGCGTCCTGACCGGCGGGGTCGGCATTGCCGGCTGAGCGCGCATGCCTGAGCGGGACCTGCAACTTTGACTCGAGTTGATTTCACTTTACCCGCCCGCTGCCACCTGCTTCCCTTCCTCGTAGGCGCCAGCAGCATGATGGCCACGACATCCGGAGGGCTCGTCCGGGCGGTTTCTGACCACCGCGCATCGGGCCTCCTCTTTGAGCGGAGAGCACAGCAGTGCGCCACCCACGTCCTGTGATCTTCCACACTGCATGACCGCCCCCGCATGACCGCGCAGGACAAGACGATCCAGCCGGCCGAGATCCAGGCCGGCCACACGCCGCTGGCCTTCAACGCCTCCGAGGGTCCACTCACGCCGGGCATCGCCATTGTCGGCGCCGGCTTCAGCGGCACCCTGCTGGCCCTGCATCTGCTGCAGCGCGTGCCGCCGCAGACCCGTGTCGTGCTGATCGAACGCAACGCGCAGTTCGGCCGCGGGCCGGCCTATGCCACCGGCAATTCCTCGCACGTCCTGAACGTGCCCGCCGGCAAGATGAGCGCCTTCCACTCCCGCCCGCTCGATTTCCTGCAATGGCTGCAGGGGCTGCCGCCGGAGGAGATGTGCGGGGTTGACGCGACCGCCACCACCTTCGTGCCGCGGCGGATGTTCGGCCGCTATATACGCCACCTGCTCAACCAGGAGGTTAAGGCGCGCAACCATGGCGACCAGTTCGAGCTGATACGCGGCGACGTCACCGACATCGCGCCGAACGGTGGTGGCCTCAGCCTGACGCTGGACCGCAACCGCACCGTCGAGGTCGACCGCGCGGTGCTGGCGATCGGCAATTTCCCGCCGGCGCCGCCGCCGGTGGCCGACATGTGGTTCTATGACAGCCCATCGTACCGGCCTGACCCCTGGGCGGCCGACACGCTCGACGATCTCGATCCGGACCTGTCCGTCCTGCTGATCGGCACCGGGCTGACCACCATCGACACAGTGATCTCGCTGCTCGACCAGGGTCATCGCGGTCCGATCACCGCACTGTCGCGGCGTGGCCTGGTGCCGCATCGCCATGCCTCCAGCCCGCCGCCACCGGACATGCCGGAGTCCGACAGCTTCCCGACCCGGGTCAACGACCTCGCCCGCGCATTGCGTGACGGCAGCCGTCGTTGCCGCGCGCTCGGCGGCAACTGGCACACGGTGATCGACGAACTGCGTCCGATCACCACAGAGCTGTGGCAGGCGATGTGCACCAAGGACCGGGCTCGGTTCCTGCGTCACATGCGGCCCTGGTGGGACGTGCATCGCCATCGTGTCGCAGGCCCGGTGGCCGACCGGATCGATGCGGCGCGGGCCAGCGGGAAACTGCGCATACGGGCCGGCCGGATCCGCGAGTATCGCGAGCGACCGGATGGCCTGATCGACATCCACTACCGCCCGCGGTTTGGTAACGGGCTCGAAAGCATCACCGCGGGGCGGGTGGTCAACTGCGCCGGCCCGGATGCCGACTACAGCCGGATCCGCGATCCACTGGTGCGCTCGCTGCTCGCCAAGGGCCTGGTGCGGCCGGATCCGCTCTGCCTGGGCCTCGATGTCACGGCGAACTGCGCGACCCTCGGCAAGGACGGCTCGATATCGCGTCGGCTGTTCGCCGTGGGCCCGGTCACCAAGGGCACCTTCTGGGAAATGACCGCGGTGCCGGACATCCGGCAGCAGGCCGAATTCCTGGCGGGCCAGCTTGCATCCCTGACCAAGCCGGTGCGCAGCGCGGTGGCGTCGCGTCCCGCCCGAGCGCCGACAGGCTGAACCGTTGAGCGCAGACAGGCAGATGCCGCCGCACTGCACAATTACTTTGAATTCCCGGGTCGGAGTCGTTACATACGGCCCCGACGCACCGCGCGCGTCGCAACGAAATCCCTTGAAGGGTGTGCCTGGCGCGGACGGCATGCCGGCTCAGGGAAGAGTACGAACGACTGCACAGACCTATTGAGCCTGTCGCCCGGCATCTCGCCTGCGTTCGTGCTCGTCCAGCCGGTGGACCTCCCGTCCGCCTGATAACCTCCCTATCTCGATGACCGACCCGACCGCGTTGCGGCGGACGGCCTTGAGCCTGGCGCCAGGAGGCGCCTCGAATGACAAGTTTTGCCGACCTCAAGCTCTCCGAACCCTTGCTGCGTGCCCTCAACGAGGAGGGCTACACCAGCCCCACGCCGATCCAGGCGGGCGCCATTCCCTATCTCATGCAGGGCCGTGACCTTCTCGGCCTCGCCCAGACCGGCACCGGCAAGACCGCAGCGTTCGCGCTGCCGATCCTGCACCGGCTCTCCACTCATCGCCATCCGGCCCCTCCGCGTGGCGCCCGGGTCCTGGTGCTGGCGCCGACCCGCGAGCTCGCCTCGCAGATCGATGCGAGCTTCGTGACCTACGCCCGCCACATGCGCCTGTCGCACACCGTGGTGTTCGGCGGCGTCGGCCAGGGCCGACAGGTCGATGCCATGCGCCGTGGCGTCGACGTTCTGGTGGCCGCACCCGGCCGTCTGCTCGACCTGATCGGGCAGGGCCATATCGACCTCTCGACCGTTGAGGTGCTGGTACTCGACGAGGCCGACCGCATGCTCGACATGGGGTTCGTCCGTGACATCCGCCGCGTGGTGTCGATGCTGCCGAAGGAGCGCCAGACGCTGCTGTTCTCGGCCACCATGCCGCGCAGTATTGCCGAGCTCGCTGGCGGCCTGCTGCGCGACCCGGCGAAAGTCGAGGTGACGCCGCCTTCGACCACTGTCGAGAAGATCCGCCAGGCGGTGATGTTCGTCGACGACGCCCACAAGAAGGCGGCGACGCTGATGCTGGTGCAGTCGCCGAAGGTGGCGCGCGCCATCGTGTTCACGCTGATGAAGCACGAAGCCAACAAGGTCGCCGAGTTCCTGGTCAAGGCCGGCGTCTCGGCCGAGGCGATCCACGGCAACAAGTCGCAGGGTGCGCGCGAGCGGGCGATGGCCGGCTTCCGGTCCGGCGCCGTGAAGGTGCTGGTGGCGACCGACATCGCGGCGCGCGGTATCGATGTCGATGATGTCAGCCACGTCTTCAACTACGACCTGCCGAACGTGCCGGAGAGTTACGTCCACCGCATCGGCCGCACCGCGCGCGCCGGCCGCGAGGGCTGGGCGGTGTCGCTGTGCGATGCCGAGCAGCGCGCCTGGCTGCGCGACATCGAGCGCGAGATCGGACAGTCCATTCCAGTGTTCGCCGATCATCCGCACCATTCGGAGGCCGCGAAGAACTCGACGCAGCGGCCGCCGGTGCTCGGCGGCGGCGGCGGCCGTAGTCAGCGGAGTGGCGGCGGCGGCGGCCAGAGCCGCAGCAACAGCAACCGTGGGCGCCCGGGGGCGCGACGGGCAGCCTGAGTAGTTTCCGCACGAAAACATTGTGCGGCGCAACAAACTCCTTGACTCTCTCAGTGCTCCGAGCCACTGTTACATCCGCGGCGCTGCTTAGGCGCGCCGCATCTTGGACGTTTCCTCCCTAAACTTGGGCGGCGCCTCGTGCGCCGCCTTTTTTTTGCGTCAGCTGCTCCCGGGCGTTCCGCCCTTGGTCGGGGCCAGCGGTGGCGCCGCCGGGGAAAGTGCCGGGTGCGGCGAAGGCCTGGTCGCATCGTTCGGCCCGGCGTCCGGATACCAGTCCGGCACGGTCGCCCGGTTGTCGTTGCGGATCGCATTGACCTGCGACACCCGCAACTGCCGATACAGGCTGCGGAACGTCGCGTAGGGATCCAGCGCCCCGGCCTTGACTTGCTCGATGTCCTTCAGGTGCGCCGAGGTCTGGTCGAGTGCCCCCAGGCCGGCCTGCGACCAGCCGAGCGAGTTCGACCCGTCGAAGGAGAGCCAGGTGAACGGGCTGTAGGCCGCATCCATGCCGCGCCCGATGCCGTCGCGCACCCCGGACGGGCCGAAGACCGGCAGGTAGAGATAGGGGCCGGCCGGCACGCCCCAGAGCGCCAGCGTGGTGCCGCCATCGGCGTTGTGGTCCGGGTAGCCGGCATGTTTTGCGACGTCGAGCACGCCGCCGATGCCCACCGTGGTGTTGAGCGCAAAGCGCATGAAGGTGTCGCCGGCGCGCCGGGGCTTGGCTTCCAGCACGTCGTCCACGAACTGCACCGGCATGCCCATATTGTTCAGCACGTTGTGGATGCCGGAGCGAACCGGCGCCGGGACCAGCGCCAGATACTGCCGCGCGACCGGCGTCAGCGCGTAGGTCAGGATGCCGTCATTGACCGCGTAGAAGAACCGGTTGGTCGGCTCCAGCGGATCGTTGGTCGCCTTGAAATCGGCCACCGCGTCGGCATCGGAGGCGGGCGGCGGGGTGGCGCAGCCGGCGATGGTCGCCATCAGCGACAGCAACGGGAGCGCCGGGTGCAGGCACCGGCGGCTGGATTTCGATCTGGACTGCATCCGGTTCCCACAGGCTGTCATTTGGTTCCCGCAAGGGATCGCGGCATCGATACGTGCATCCGCGCATGCTGACCAGTGGGCCGCCGCTGCAACTGTTGCGCGTGATTCCGGTTGCAGACTGGTTTCGCTGCAACCCCGCGCCGCATTGGACTCCATCCCGTGACCGAAGATCCGCGACCGCCGGAGCGCCCGGGCCCGGGCGATGCCCACCGGGCCGGTTCGCGCCCGCATCGCATCGAGGAGTCGGCGCGCGGTTTTGCAGCGCTGGTCGAGCAGTCGGCCGACTTCATCGCCATGGCGTCCCCTGACGGTCTGGTGGACTACCTCAACGAGGCGGGCCAGCGCCTGATCGGGCTGGCCGATCCCACCCTGCTGTCTCGTCGGCGTCTCGCCGACCTCGTGTTGCTTGAAGGCGAGCCGTCCTCAATCCAGGACTTCGAGCGGGACGTGCTGCCCCAGGTGATGGCCGGTGCCGTCTGGCGCGGCGACCTCGGCCTGCGCCGGCACGATGAGGCGGGCGCCGGCACCGGGGCCACGGTGCCGGCCTCCTGCAGCGTGTTTCCGTTGCGCGATGCGAAGGGGGTGATCGGCGGCTTCGGCATGGTGGCGCGCGACGTCACCCACGTGCTCCAGGTGGCCACGCGCGTGCAGGCCCTGGTCGAGCTGGGCGATCGCATGCGCGAGCTCGAAGATCCCGCCGACATGGCGCGCGCCGCCGCCCTGATCATGGGCCGCACGCTCGGTGTCAGTCGGGCCGGCTACGGCCTGATCGATCCGGCGCGCGAGACCATCACCATCGAGCGCGACTGGACGCTGCCGGGAATTGCCAGCCTCGCCGGCACGCTGCATTTCCGCGAGTTCGGCTCCTACATCGAGGACCTCAAGCGCGGCGAGACGGTGGTGTTCGCCGATGCCGAAACCGATCCACGTACCACGGCGGCGGCGCTCGATCGCATCGCGGCGCGCTCGCTCGTCAACCTGCCGATCGTCGAGCAGGGCCGGTTCGTGGCGCTGTTCTACCTCAACAACAAGCAGCCGCGGGCCTGGAGCGACAGCGAACTCGGCTTCGTGCGCGAAGTGGCCGACCGGGCGCGCGAGGCGATCGAGCGCCGGCGCGGCCAGCACCAGCTTCGCCGGCTGGCCGACGACCTGCAGCGGCTGGTGGCGCAGCGCACCGCCGATCGTGACCGCATGTGGCGGCTGACCTCGGACGTGATGCTGGTGGTGACCCTCGAGGGCATCATCGAGAGCGTCAACCCGGCCTGGCGCAGCGTGCTCGACTGGAGCGAGACCGACCTGCTGGGCGTCAACTGCGCCGAGCTGATCCATCCTGACGATCTTGCCCCGACCCAAGCCGAACTCGCCCGTCTCGCCGACGGCCGCGTCACCCAGCGTTTCGAGAACCGCTACCGTCATCGCGACGGCAGCTATCGCTGGCTCGCCTGGACCGCGGTGCCTGAGGCGGGCCGGGTGCACGCCGTCGGACGCGATGTCACCGCGGAAAAGGCCTCGGCTGATGCGCAGAGCGCCCTGGAGGCGCAGCTTCGGCAGTCCCAGAAGATGGAAGCTGTCGGCCAGCTCAGCGGCGGCATCGCGCATGACTTCAACAACCTGCTGACCGGGATCACCGGCAGCCTGGAACTGCTCGGATCGCGGCTGACGCAGGGCCGCCTGGACGGTGCCGATCGCTACATCACCGCGGCGATGGGCGCCGCCGGCCGCGCCGCCTCGCTGACGCACCGGCTGCTGGCGTTCTCCCGCCGGCAGACACTCGATCCGCGGCCGATCAACCTGAACCGGCTGATCGGCGGCATGGAGGAACTGGTCCGGCGCACGGTCGGCCCGATGATCGCCGTCGAGGTGGTGCAGGCCGGCGGCCTCTGGATCACGCTATGCGATCCGAACCAGCTCGAGAACGCCCTGCTCAACCTGTGCATCAACGGCCGCGACGCGATGCTTGACGGTGGCCGGCTGACCATCGAGACCGCAAACAGCTGGCTCGATGCGCGGGCGGCGCGCGACCGCGACCTGCCGACCGGGCAATATGTCTCGCTCCGCGTCACCGATACCGGCACCGGCATGGTGGCGGAGACTGTGGCGCGCGCGTTCGATCCGTTCTTCACCACCAAGCCGATCGGCCAGGGCACCGGTCTCGGGCTGTCGATGATCTATGGCTTCGTGCGCCAGTCGGGCGGGCAGATCAGGATCTACTCGGAGCCCGGCCAGGGCACGACGATGACGCTCTACCTGCCCCGGCATCATGGCGAGGATTCCGAAGCGGCGGCAGAGGCGGAGGCGGCGCGGCTGCCGCGCACCACCACCGGCGAGACCGTGCTCGTCGTCGATGACGAGCCGACGGTACGGATGCTGGTGACCGACGTGCTGGAGGATCTCGGCTACGCGGCGATCGAGGCCCAGGATGGCGCAACCGGGCTGCATGTGCTGGACTCCGGAACCCAGATCGATCTGCTGGTGACGGATGTGGGCTTGCCGGGCGGCATGAACGGACGCCAGCTTGCCGATGCCGCACGGGCCAGGCGGCCCGACCTGAAGGTGCTGTTCATCACCGGCTACGCCGAGAACGCGGTGATTGGCAACGGCCTGCTGGAGCCGGGAATGGAGCTGCTGACCAAGCCGTTCGCCATGAGCACGCTGGGCACGCGCATACGCGGCATGATCGGGTCTTGAGCGGCACAAGGCTTGAGCGGGCAGGTCTGGGGGCGGCGGGCACGCCGCAACTCACGGGGCGCCTGACCACCATCATGGCGCTGGCCTGCGGCGCCATCGTTGCCAACCTCTACTACGCGCAGCCGCTGGTCGGCCCGATCAGCCTCGCCTTGCACCTGCCGGTGCGGCTGTCCGGCTTTGTCGTCACCCTGGCGCAGCTCGGATACGGCGCCGGCCTGCTGCTGGTGGTACCGCTCGGCGACATGCTGGAGAATCGCCGTCTGGTGGCGGTCACCCTGACGGTGGCGGGTCTCGGCCTCGCCGGCGTGGCGCTGTCGAATTCGACCGACACGTTCCTGCTCGCCTCCTTCGTGGTCGGCTTCGGCTCGGTCGCCACCCAGGTGCTGGTGCCGCTGGCGGCGCACCTGGCGCCGGACGCGCAGCGCGGGCGGGTCATCGGCAACGTCATGGGCGGCCTGATCGCCGGCATCATGCTGGCGCGTCCGGTCTCCAGCATGGTGGCGGCGAGCTTCGGCTGGCGTACAATCTTCTGTGCCTCGTCGGTGGCCATGCTGCTGCTGGCTCTGGTGCTGCGCCGGGTGCTGCCGGTCTGGCAGCCAAAACATGGCCCGCATTACGGGCAGGTGCTGGCGTCGATGCTGCACATGCTGCTGCGGCTGCGCACGCTGCAGCGCCGGATCGCCTACCAGATGCTGGCTTTCGCCGGCTTCAACCTGTTCTGGACCGCGGTGCCGCTGATGCTGGCCTCCCGCTTCGGCCTGACCCAGCGCGGCATCGCCCTGTTCGCGCTGGCCGGAGCCGGCGGCGCGCTGGCCGCACCGCTTGCCGGCCGTCTCGCCGATCGCGGTCTGCAGCGTCCGGTGACGCTGGCGGTGCCTGTGCTGATGGCCGCCTGCTTCCTGGTGTCGCGCTCGGGCTACGATGTCGGCAGCCTGCTCGTGCTGGGCGTGGCCGCGATCCTGATCGATGCCTGTGTGCAGACCAACCAGGTGGTCAGCCAGCGGGTGATCTACGAGCTGCAGCCGCATGCGCGCGGCCGCATCACCGGGGTGTACATGGCGCTGATGTTCGTCGGCGGCGCCTGCGGCTCGGCGCTGGGCTCGTTCACCGTGGCCGAGGGCGGCTGGCCGCTCACCGCGCTCGCCGGCGCCGGCCTCGGACTGCTGTCGCTGGCGCTGGTGGCGACGGAGCGCCGGCTTACACCCTGAACACGTAGCTTGATCCCGGCGCCCGCTCGATGTCGGGCGGAAAGGCCGCGCGCTTCTCGGCAAAATATCGCGCGCGATGGTCCCCGGCCTCGGCGAGATTGTAGGTGAGGTAGAGCACCCGCCGGGGCGCCGTGGTCAGGTTCGGCTTGCTGGCATGTGCCACGTAGCTGTCGAAGAAGATCACGTCGCCCGGCTGCGTCGGCACCGCCACCAGCCCGAGCTCATCCTCGGCGAGCGGCGCCCATTCCGCACCGAGCAGGTCCCGAGCACCCCGGATCCCGATTGCGGTCGCGATCTCCAGGCAGCCATTCTGGATCGTCGCCGCATCGATGGTGACCAGCGCGGTGACGAACAGCGGCGCATAGCGGCTCCAGCCGGCGGCCTGGTCCTGGTGCGCCTTGAAGCCGTCGCCACCCGGATACTTGAAGTTGATCTTGTCCTTGAACAGCACCGTCGGGCCTTCCATCAGGCGCTCCAGCCAGCGGCTGATCGCGCCGTGCCGGGCGGCCTGGTCCATCCGCTCGTGATGGCTGCAGAAATCCTCGATACGCTGCACCACCCGCCGGCCGGGCTCGATCAGGCTGTCCTCGTAGTAGACCATCTGGCTGCCGATGGCCTCGGGACGGCCCGCGATCTCGCCGGTCCAGGCGACGAGGTCCGCGGTCTGCTCAGGGCCGAAGAACCCCGGCACCACGAGGGTCCCGGTGTCGCGCATGGTGGCGATCTCGGCTTCGGTCGGCAGCCGGCCGGCGGGAGGCAGGAAGGGGGTGCCTTGGGGCCTGGACGCGATCGTCATGAGGCAAGGCTCGGCAGCAGGGCATCGGCGGTTTCGACGTCTTGCATGAAATCGATCTCCGTCCAGGGTAGCCCGGTCACATCCTCGAACCCGAACACGCTGCCGTCCGCATCGGCACGGATCAGGCCGCGGATCGGCTCCTCATACTCGGTCATGCCGCCGCCGGACGCGACCAGCGCGCGCACCGCCGCCGCGACCTGCACGGCCACCGCCGGCGCGAAGCGGAAGAAGCCCACGGACTCGCCGTGCCAGTCATGCTCCTCGTCGGGGCGCTTGGCGAAATCGACGATACGTTGCGGGCCTGCAACACAGATCTTGACCGGCTCGTCGCCGGGCTCGAGCTCGCGATCGAGCAGCAGGGTGCCGGGGCAGGCACCAGCGAGCAGCCGCTCCAGCAGCCGGTGGTCGTAGATCACGTCGGCATCCATCAGCACCACCGGCGCCGTGCCGTCGAACAGGTGCCGGCCGCGATCCAGCGAGACCACACTGCCCTGCCGCCAGTCCGGATTCTCGATCAGTTCCACCATGTTGCGCCGGCCGATGCGCTCGAGCTCGTCCTCGATTGTCTCCCGACGATAGCCGACGACGATGCCGACATGCTCCGCGCCGACCCGTTCCAGCAGCCGCAAATGCCGCGCCAGCAGGGTCTCGCCGCCGAACCTGAGCAGCACCTTCGGAAGCTGCTCGTCATCGCCACCGAGCCGGCGTCCGCGCCCGGCGGCCAGGATCAGGGTCCGAAAACGCACCGAGGCCGAAAAGTCAAGGGTCATTTATGTGTAGCCGAGATGTAGCGTATGGTGCAGTCCTGTAGTCGGTTTGATGACAGGTCGGCGGAGTTTGAGCAAATTGACGAGCGTTGAGATGGACTTGCGGGCCGCGGCACAATCCCCCGACGGCATGCAGACCGCCACCAGCCAGCTTCCGCATCCGACGCCGACCGCACCCAGCCGCTTCCGCCGCCTGCGCGACCTGATCCAGGGCCCCGAGCTCGGCTTCCTGATGGAGGCGCATTCGGGTCTATCCGCCAAGCTGGTCGAGGAGGCAGGCTTCGCCGGCATCTGGGGCTCCGGCCTGTCGATGTCGGCGTCCCTCGGGCTGCGCGACAACAACGAGGCGTCCTGGACCCAGGTGCTGGAACAGGCCGAATACATGGCAGACGCCAGCAGCCTGCCGATCCTGCTCGACGGCGATACCGGCTACGGCAATTTCAACAATGTCCGGCGTCTGGTGCGCAAGCTGTGCGAGCGCGGCATCGCCGGTGTCTGCCTCGAGGACAAGCTGTTCCCGAAGACCAACTCGTTCATCGGCGAGGCGCAGCCGCTGGCCGACATGGAGGAGTTCTGCGGTCGCATCCGGGCGGCCAAGGATTCCCAGCCGGAGAATGATTTCGTGCTGGTGGCGCGGGTCGAGGCGCTGATCTCGGGCCACTCGATGGACGAGGCGCTGCGCCGTGCCGAGGCCTACCACGCGGCTGGCGCGGATGCGATCCTGATGCACTCCAAGAAGCGCCATGCCGGCGAGATCCTGGCCTTCATGGAGCGCTGGGGCGGCCGCGGCCCGGTGGTGATCGTGCCCACCATGTACTACTCCACGCCGACCGACGTGTTCCGCAATGCGGGCGTGTCCACCATCATCTGGGCCAACCATCTGGTGCGGGCCTCGATCACCGCGATGCGCGAGACCGCCTCGCGCATCCATCGCGAGCAGAGCCTGGCCGGCATCGAGGCGGAAGTGGTCTCGGTGAAGGAGATCTTCGCGCTCACCGACAATGATGAGCTGGAGGCAGCCGGCGAGCGCTACCTGCCGGCGGCCTCGGTGCCGGCGCGGCCGACGGGTCCGCATGTGCGACCGGTGAGCGGCATCGTGCTGGCTGCCTCGCATGGCGCGGCACTCGGCGCCTACACCGCCGACAAGCCGAAATGCATGGTCGACCTGCGCGGCAAGCCGCTGCTCTCGCACCTGCTGGGCGTGCTGCAGCGGGCCGGGGTGCGCGATCTCGCGGTGGTGCGCGGCTACTGCAAGCAGGCGATCGATCCCGTGCGGCTCGGCGTCGGCGAGCTGACGCTGCTCGACAACGACGCCCATGGCAGCACCGGCGAGGTCGCGTCGCTGCTGTGCGCGATCGAACGGCTGCGCGGCGAGAGCGTGGTCGTCTATGGCGACGTGCTGTTCCGGCGCTACATCCTCGACGCGCTGCTGGCGGTCGAGGCGGATATCGTGATCGCGGTCGATGCGCTGCGCCAGCGGGCGCCGGGCGGCGGCGGCCGGCACGAGCCGAACCCGCGCGACGTCGTGGTGGCCGACAAGCCGTTCTCGGCGAGCTATCTCGACGACCAGCCGGCCCGTCTTGTGAGCATCGGCGAGCAGGCCGTCTCGGCGATCTCCGGCGAGTGGATCGGGCTGCTGCGGCTGAGCGCGCGTGGTGCCGATCTGGTGCGGGACGAGCTGGCGCTGATGCAGGCGGAGGGTGTCGCCGATAAAGCCGACCTGCCGGCGCTGCTGGCGCGGCTGAATGCGCGCCAGGCGGTCTCGGTGCACTACATCACCGGGCATTGGCTGGATGTTGATACGATTACCGATCTAGCCGACGCCCGGAACTTCTCCTGAGAGGCGGCTTGCAAACACTTGCTGCTGGCGATCCGACGCGGCTTTCCTGCGCTACGCTGCTCACGGCCCCACCTTTCGTGCATCGGGAGGCCGCTCCGCTGCGGTGCCCGGAAAGCCACGCCGGGCGCGACCCTGCGGACCGCTCTCATCCAGCATCAGGCGTTTTCAAGCCGCCTCCGCACTTGTCGTGGCGGCTATGATCGAAGCTTCTGCCTTCATTGATGCTGCTTCGGCGCAGGGGCTGAACTTCTGGTCCGGGGTGCCTTGCTCCTACCTGACGCCGTTGATCAATCGTGTCGCGAGTACGGCTGACTATATCGGGGCGGCCAGTGAGGGGGAGGCGGTGGCGATTGCTTCCGGGGCTTGGCTGGGCGGTCGCGGTGGCGTGGTGATCTGCCAGAACTCGGGCCTGGGTAACGCGGTCAATCCGCTCACCTCGTTGAACCACCCGTTCCGTATTCCCCTCTTGATGGTCGTGACATGGCGTGGGCAGCCGGGGGTGCCGGATGAGCCGCAGCACGCATTGATGGGCCGTATCACGCAGGATCTGCTGACCCTGTGCGACGTGCCGAACATGCCGTTCCCGCGCTCGGACGCTGCGATCGCGCCGGCGCTGGCGGCGGCACGGGTGCGGTTCGACGCCGACAGCCTGCCGTTCGCGCTGGTGATGGAGCAGGGCAGCGTGGCCGACGAGTCTTTGTCGATACCGGTGCGTCGGCTGGCCCAGCGTGGGCTGCATTTTGATCTTTGCGCGCATGGCGACCGGCCGTCTCGCATCACGCTGCTGGAGCGGTTGCTCGCGCTGCTGCCGGAGCAGGCGGCGGTGATCGCCACCACCGGCAAGAGCGGCCGCGAGCTGTTCACCCTGTCGGACCGGCCGCAGCATCTCTATCAGGTCGGCTCGATGGGCGGCGCCACGGGGATGGCGCTCGGGGTCGCGATGACTCGGCCTGAGCGACGCGTCGTGGTGCTCGACGGCGACGGCGCCGCCCTGATGAAGCTGGGTGCGCTCGCCACCATCGGCGCGCAGCACCCTGCCAACCTGCTGCACGTGCTGCTGGACAATGGCGTGCATGACAGCACCGGCGGCCAGGCCACGGTCTCGGCCAGTGTGGATTTCGCGGCCGTGGCGCTGGCCTGCGGCTATGCCGCGGCCTGGTCGGTCGACGATGCCGCGGGCTTTGACCAGGCGATGCGGGCGGCGCTGGATGTCGACGGCCCGACGCTGGTGCATGCGCGGATCAGCCCCGGCTCGATCAATAAGCTCGGCCGTCCGACCGTACCGCCGCACGAGGTGGCGCGCCGGTTCCGGTCGTTCCTGCTCGACCAGGCCGGGAGGCGGTAGGGGATCCAGCGGAATAGCTGGACCGCCGGCTCCGACGCTCGGCCATGACCGACAACAGATGCCGTGCTCTCAAACAGACTGACCGCATCCAACACTGAAACAGTAACGAGCGTCATGCTGGATAAGGTCTTGGAGCGCAGGTTCTACGAGGCGCCGGTTGTTGCGGGACATTCCATACAGGATCCCGGCCGCCTCGCCTGTCCGAGCCGGGCAGTTTCCCAAGGACGGAGGTCGGCAGCCCTGGCTTGACCGCCCCGATGCGGTGAAACGGGTCGCCCGTCGCGTTGCCTCGGGCGAGATCACCAGGCAGCAGGGAAACCTGTGCCTGAAATGGATCAAGGACGGCTACCTGATACTCGACGGCTTTCTCAGCGCCAACCAACTGGATCTCGCCTGGGCCGCCTCGCCATCGCTGAGGGCGTCCTGAACCCTGCGCCGGCAAAGCGCTGGGCCGGCGACACGCTCCCTGGCCGGGTGCTTGATCCACACTTCTTCATGAAGGAGTTCGACCAGCTCCTGCTCGACACCCGGGTGCGAAACCTTGTCAGCATCCTGCTCGGTGCGACCTATCCGCTTGGCTACCTGGCTGCCACGTGGACAGCGTTCGAGGACATCCATCCGGACTCCGGTCCGCTGGTCTATTACCCCGGGCACGCACCGCTTGCCCTATCTGTTCTCGGACACCTTTGATTTCGAGCCGACAAATACCGGCAAGACCCCGTTTCACGACAGATACGAGCCCGAAATCCAGAAGATCCTGAAGGCTTCAGGCATCGAGCCGCAGTATTTCAAGGCCGGGAAAGGCGACGTGCGGATCTGGCACGCGAACCTGATCCATGGCGGCAGTCAATGCAAAGGCCACGAACATCTGAGCCGGAAGGCGCTGGTCTGCCACTACTTCGCCGATGGCGCCCAGCGATTCCACGACCTCGCTGCGGGCTCCTCGCGCTTCACCAACAAGCAGACCGACATCATCTACAAGCATGACGGCATCCCCGGAACCTTCGACGCCGATCTGTATCTGCAGGCCAATCCCGACGTCGCCAAGGCAAAGCAGAACCCGATGGTCCATGACCTCCGCTACGGCCGGAAAGAGGGACGTCCGCTTCGCTGATGCCTTCCCTTGCGTGCAAGGTGCGGCCGGTCGTCTGACGGGGCTGATCGATCAGGGACGCAGCACGTGCCGCGCGCCGTGTTGTTCCTTGATGTTGGCGATCTCGTTGAGCATCGACTTCAGGTCGGTGACGGCGCGCTGATCTTCGGCACTGAGCTTCACATCGTGCGGAAGATGGCGCAGCAGAACCGCCACCACGTCGCCGATCCGGCCGAGTTGCTTGCCGTAGCTGCCGACATCGGACACCACCTGCTGCTCGACGGCTGGGTTGGTGGAGGTCCCGAGCATCACATTGATCAGGCCGGTCTGGTTGCCATACGTGTTGCCGTAGGCGTTGAACATCGAGAGCCAGTTCCGGTAGGCAGCGGCGAGCGGTATTGAAACCGGCAGGTTGACGTCCGGCATGTCTGATCCCTCCGGTTTGGTTCAGGCACGAGCGACAGGTCGTACGATCTTCGTAACATGCCTCCCGGTCGCACGACAGAGCGGCCAGCGCCGTCAGCGAAATCACCGCCACAAACGAAAACCGGCTCCCTACGGACAGGGAGCCGGGTCGTCATACACCTATGGTGGAGAGCAGGCCTACTTCTGGTAGCCGGCCTGGCGGATCGTCCGGTTGGTCTGCGACTGCGCCGAGGCCAGCGCCGTATCCACCGTCTGCTGGCCGGCGAGGGTGCCCGCCACCGTCTGGCCGACACTGGTGCCGATCGCCTGGAACTGCGGGATGCCGACATACTGCGCGCCGGTATAGGGGCGCGGGTTCTTGGTCTCGCCGGTCGGATTGGAGTGGTTGATCGCATCCTCGACGAAGCTCGAGAACGGCGCCACCTGCTTGTAGTCGGCGGACGCGAACGACGAGGCACGGGTGCCGGGCGGGATGTTCACCCAGCCGTCGGTCTTGGCGACCAGGTCGATATAGTCCTTCGAGGTCGCCCAGGTCACGAACTGGCGAGCCGCGTCGGCATGCGTCGAGGTCCTTGGGATCGCCAGGTTCCACGACCACAGCCAGGTCGGTCCGCCGGTGAAGCTGCCGGTCGGCAGGGCCGCGAAGCCGACGCTGTCGGCGACGGTGGACTGCTTCTTGTCGTAGACGGTGCCGGCGGCCGAGGTGGCGTCGATCCACATGCCGCAATGTCCGCTGGTGAACAGCGACAGGTTCTCGTTGAAGCCGTTCGAGGACAGGCCCGGCGGTCCGTCGGCCTTCAGGATGCCGTCATAGTACGAAAGCGCCTGCTTCCAGGCGGCGGTGTTGATGGTCGGATGCCAGCGCATGTCGAACCACTGGCCGCCCATCGCGGTCACCAGCGTCGAGAAATACGCCATGTTCTCGCCCCAGCCCGGCTTGCCGCGCAGGCAGATGCCATAGATGCCGTGCGACTTGTCGGTGATCTTGTCGGCGAACTCGCGGATCTGGGCGTAGGTCGGGGCTGCCGGCATCGAGATCCCGGCCTTCTTGAACAGGTCGGTGCGATACAGCGTCATCACGCTCTCGGCGTAGAACGGCAGCGCGTACAGCTTGCCCTTGTAGCTGATGCCCTGGCGCACCGGAGCCAGGATGTCATCCACGTCGAAGCTTGCCGGCAGGCCGTCCATCGGCACCAGCCAGTTCTGCTTGGCCCAGATCGGCACCTCGTAGTTGCCGATGGTGAGCACGTCGAACTGGCCGCCATGCGTTGCGATGTCGGTGGTGACGCGCTGGCGCAGCACGTTCTCCTCGAGCACCACCCAGTTCAGATGGATGCCCGGATGACTCTTCTCGAACTCCGGCGTGAGCTTCTGCATCTCGATCATCTGGGTGTTGTTCACGGTGGCCACCGTCAGCGTGGTGTCCGCCTGCGCGGACGTCGCCGCCAGCGCCAGGCCTGCGACCGCGACTCCGGCCGCCGCTACCCCGGCCATGAGTCCGGTCTTCTTGTTCTTCATCATCTACGTATTCCCCCTTCCGGCGGTCAGCTCATCCAGATGCCGCCGTCGATATTGTATGTCTGCGCAACGATATAGTCCGAAACCGGTCCGGCAAGGAAGAGGGCCAATCCGGCGACCTCGTCGGGGCGCGCCATGCGGCCGACGGCACCGCATAGACCCGCTGCTAGTTGGCCCGGGTGATCTCGACCCTGGGCGCCAGGTCGAAGATGCCGGCGTTGTTGACCAGGATGTCGACACGGCCGTGGCGCGCGACCACCGCCGGGACCAGCGTGCCGTTCGAGTCCTGGCGGGTCACGTCGGGCGCGAGGCCGACGCGTTCGCCGCCAAAGTTCGCCGCCGTCATCTGCGCGCCGGCCTCGTTGAGGTCGGCAACCTCCCCTGCAGGATCATGTCCGCGCCTCCCTTTATGGTGCCGCGACCGGGCGGCAGGCCCGGCCGTAGGCGCGCAGCACGTCGCGGACGCTCTCGATCAGCAGCGTGCGGGCGTGTGGCGCGATGGCGCCGAGCATGACCCGCTGGTGCAGCCGCGACAGGTGCTGGCTGACCAGCGTCTCCGGGATCTGCAGGTCGCCAAGGCGGCCGAGCAGGGCGTCCACTCCGGCCTGCGCGCCGGCCGCTGGCCAGTAGTAGCGGATGCGGTCGCTGTAGCTGTAGTGGCGGAGGATGCGCTGCTCCTCCGGTGTCCCCGGATAATGGCTCTGCCAGTGCTTCGGCTCGGCCAGCATCAGCGCTTCCATGATGTCGGGGAGCCTGGGATGGCCGGGATGGAGGAAGGCGTCGATCGCATCCAGGCCGTAGAGCGCCTCGCGCAGCGCAAACGTCAGGCCAGGCCCGACTTTGAGGATCGGATAGCCGTCCTGCACCAGGCGACGCAGGCTGGCTTCCGGCTGGTAGTCGGTGGAGTGTGCCTCGAACACCAGTCCCGGCATCGCATCGAGGGAGCCGGTCAGCGCCAGCGCCCGGTCCGGCGCATACACCGCGACCTCCTCGTGGCCGAACTCGACGCCCGGCTGCACCACGATCGCCAGCACCCGGCGCCAGGCGTCGCCCCCGGCCATGGCGCGGAAAGCCTGTTCGTGCACGGCGTGGGTCGCGAGCACCGCGCCTGCCTCGGTCGGCTGCAAGTCGTCGAGCGGCTCCAGCGCGCCACCGGGCGTCGGCACCTCGGTGCCGATGATGTACACGGCGTGTCCAGGGGCGGCCTGCTCGGCGGCGGTGGCGAGGCGTGCAGCGCGGCCGGCGGTCTGCGCGTCGTCGAGGGAAGCGGGCTCGGAGCCGCAGCCCATGCTGGCGTCGAGATGCAGCTTCACGTAGCCGGCGGCGGCGTACTCCGCGATCATCCGCTCGGCACGCGCCATGGCTTCGTCCGCCGGCAGGTGCTTCCACGGATTCGGGCCGAGATGGTCGCCGCCCAGGATGACGCGGTCCCTCGGGAAGCCGACCGCATCCGCTATGGCGTGCACGAAGTCGCGGAACGCGGCGGGGGTCATGCCGGTATATCCGCCCTCCTGGTTGACCTGGTTGCAGGTCGCCTCGATCAGCACGTCGCCGCCTTCTTCAAGCGCCTGCAGCAGCGCCGCCTCGATCACCAGCGGATGCGCCGAGCACACCGAGACGATGCCGGAGGGCGCCCGTGCCGCACGCGACGTGGCGAGGCGGGCGAGGGCGGGAATGGTCATGCGGCCTCTCCGGAATGGCTGGCGACGAAGGCGTCGAGCGCGGCGAAGCTGGAGGCGCCTTCCATCGGGCCGCGGACGCCGACCGCGCGGGCGCCGCTGGCGCTGGCGTAGCGCAGGCTGTCCGGCACATTCATGCCCTGCATCCGGCAGGTCACGAAGGTGGCGCCGAAGCAGTCGCCCGCCCCTGTCGGATCGATCTCGGCAACGCGGAAGGCCTGCACGCGGGTGGCGCCGTCGCGGTCGAAATGGCTGGCACCGGCGGCGCCGCGCTTGACCACGATCTCGCGGACCCCGAGCGATAGGATCTCGGCGACCGCGCCCGCCTCGTCGCTGGCCGCGGTCAGCAGCGTCAGCTCGGCCCCGCTCGGCATGA
Organism: uncultured Lichenicoccus sp.; assembly: GCA_963693035.2. Taxonomy (GTDB): domain Bacteria; phylum Pseudomonadota; class Alphaproteobacteria; order Acetobacterales; family Acetobacteraceae; genus Lichenicoccus. Next base: position 855,222 of record CAXMMQ010000006.1, on the reverse strand, counting down.
ACAGGTCGCAGCCGCGCAGCATCGCCTCCAGGGCCGCGCGCATCTCCGGAATACGCAGCATCTCCTTGCGCACGTTCGGGTCGAACGAGACGGTGCCGCCGCGAGTGCGCACCAGAGACGCTGCCTGCGTTGCCGCCTCGATCAGGTCGGCCGAGAACAGCGACGACCCCATGACGTGGAGGTGGCGGCAGCCTTGCAGCAGCCGGTCGGCCGCCGCGTCGATCCGGGTGCGGCCGCTGGCGCTGTGGCGGATGTTGAACACGAAGTCGCGCTCGCCATTGTCGCGGTAGCGCACGAAGGCGCTGCCGGTGACCTGTTCCGGATCGACGCGGATGGCGGTCACATCGACGCCGTCGCGCCTCAGGCGTTCGACATTGAGCCGGCCGAAATCGTCGTCGCCGACGCAGGCGATCATGCCGGCCGAAGCGCCGAGCCGCGCCACCTGGTCGATGAAGATCGCCGGCGCCCCGGATGGGAACGGCCCGCGCAGTGCCAGCGGTTCGCGAAAGCCGTCGCCGCGGGTCTCGGCCATGATCTCGACCAGGATCTCCCCGATCGTGACGATCGTTCCGGACGGCATCGCATGGTCCCTTCTGCTTGGCCGGCTGCTGCCTTAGCGTTTCCGCAGGCGGACGGCGAGTGCCCGGGAGGAATGATGGCCAGGACTGCATCTACGAAGGCCGGATCGCGAACGGCCGGCCATCCGATACGCATCGGCATCGGCGGCTGGAACTTTCCGCAATGGCGCGACAACTTCTATCCCAAGGGGCTGCGGCAGGCCGACGAGCTGACCTACGCCGCCGGCCGCCTCGGCTCGATCGAGATCAACGGCACCTTCTACCGGACCCAGACGCCGGACATCTTCCGCTCCTGGCGCTCCGCGGTGCCGGACGGCTTCGTGTTCTCGGTCAAGGCGGCACGCGGGGCAGCCCAGCGCAGGGACGCCGCCGAAGCCGCGCCGTCGATCGAGCGGTTCCTCGGCTCCGGGCTCACGGCACTCGGGCCGGCGCTGGGGCCGATCCTGTGGCAGTTGCCGCCCGGACGCCGGTTCGACGCCGATGATCTCGGGCGCTTCCTCGACCTGCTGCCGGTGGGGCGTGACGGGGTTGCCCTGCGTCATGCGCTGGAAGCCCGGCACGAAAGCTTTGCCACCGAGCCGGCGCTGCGGCTGCTTGGCGAACGCAACGTCGCCCTGGTGGCGCTGGACCTCGACCCGGAAGCGCCCGACCCTCAGGCCGATTTCCCGCTGACCGCAGACTTCGCCTACCTGCGCCTGCAGGCAACGCGCGACGAGGAGCCGCTCGGCTACGCGCCGAAGCTGCTGGACGCCTGGGCCATCCGGCTGCGCAAGCTTTCGCGGGATCGCCCGGTGTTCGCCTACGTGATCTCCGGCGCCAAGCACCGGGCGCCGGCAGCCGCGGAGGCCATGATCCACAAATTGAAAAAGTGAATTAGGCGGACATCTTGCGGAACCGGCAGTTCACCCCTTAATGAGTACCACGCCGGTCATGTTGGCCGTCGACGACGTTCTCAGGGCGGGGTGCAATTCCCCACCGGCGGTAATTGCAGGCGTCCCTTCGGGATGCGCCTGCATCAGCCCGCGAGCGCCCGCCACCATCATCGGTGGCGGGGTCAAGCAGATCCGGTGAAACTCCGGGGCCGACGGTATAGTCCGGATGGGAGAGAACGCGGTCGGGCATGTGTGTCCCTGATGGGATGCGCGCGTGCTTGGCTTGCCGTGCCCTGGGCGCGTCCGCAAGGACGGGAACGATGCAGCGCGCGCGCATGCAATTGAGTGACGGGATCGCGTCGGCCGCCGTTGCCGAGGCCGTCTACGTGGCCGCAATCGCCGAGGCTGGGCGCTTCGTCGGCGCCACCGCGCCCAACCCGCCGGTCGGCTGCGCGATCCTCGACGCCGCGGGCGAGATCCTGACGGTGGCGGCGCATCACCGCGCCGGCGCCCTGCATGCCGAGGCCCTGGCGCTGCTGCAATGCGAGGCGGCCGGAACCCTGTCGCGCGCTGCCACCGCCGTGGTCACCCTTGAGCCCTGCAACCATGTCGGCCGCACCCGCCCCTGCACCGACGCGCTCCTGGCCAGCCCGATCCGCAGCGTGTGGATCGGAGCCGGCGACCCGAACCCACGCGTGACCGGCGGCGGCGCGGCCCGGCTGCGCGAAGCGGGCCTCGACGTGCAGGTTGCTTCCCCTGACAGTCTCGAGGGGGTGGACTGCCTGGCGCTGATCGCCCCGTTCACCAGCTTCATCCGTGGGTCGCGGCCCTGGATCACGGTCAAGCAGGCGCTGGATGCCCAGGGCAGCATGATCCCGCCGCCCGGCGCCCGCACCTTCACCACGGCGTCGTCGCTGCATCTCGCGCACCGGCTGCGTCGTGCCACCGATGCGATCATCACCGGCATGGGCACGGTGCTCGCCGACTCTCCGCACTTCACCGTGCGCCATGTCGCCGATCATGCGGACCGGCACCGGATCATCGCCGTGCTCGACCGCAATGGCGCGCTGCCCGCCGCCTGGCGCAAGGAGGCGGAGGCCCGCGGCTTCAGGGTCAGGACGGCGCCGGACGCGGGCGGCCTGATGCGGCTCCTGCTCGACGAGGGCGTGCTGTGGGCGATGGTCGAGGGCGGCCCGCGCCTGCTCGACACGCTGGCCCGCGCCGGGCTCTGGGACGACTGGCTCACCATCCGCCACCGCCCGGGTGGCGAGGACCAGGTCGGCATCCGCGCCCGCACCGCCATGACGCCGCTGCGCCTGGTTGAGGGCATGCCCACGAAACTCAGCCTGCAACGGGAGGTCGTATGTTCTCCGGCATCATAGAAAGCCTCGGCCGGGTGCGCGCCGTCGAGCCGGGTGTGAAGGACGTCAGGCTGGTGCTCGACACGACGCTGAAGGACCTCGATCTCGGAGAGAGCGTCGCGGTCAACGGGGTCTGTCTGACCGTGACCCAGGGCGATGCCGGTGGCACGGCGATCTTCTTCGTCAGTCCGGAGACGCTGGACCGCACCACGCTGGGGCGTCTCGGCGAGGGCGACCGGGTTAATCTCGAGCGCGCGGTGACGCCGACGACGCGGCTGTCCGGCCACATGGTGCAGGGCCATGTCGACGGCACCGCCACCCTCGCCTCGGTCACCCCGCATGGCGATGCCTGGGCGCTGCTGCTCGACGTGCCGCAATCGCTGCGCCGCTACTGCGTCGAGAAGGGCTCGATCGCGCTGGACGGGATCAGCCTGACCATCAACGCCATCGGGGCCTCCGCCGTCCCGGACCGTTTCAGCCTCTCGCTGATGATCATCCCGCACACCTGGGAACACACCACCCTCGGCCTGCTGGCTCCGGGGGCGCCCCTCAATGTCGAGGTGGACATCATCGCCAAGTATGTGGAGCAGCTATGCCAGCGCCAGAACTGACCGCCGCAACGCCTGTCGCCCTCGCCGAGGCGATCGGGGCGCTGCGCGACGGCCGCATGGTGATCATGGTCGATGACGAGGATCGCGAGAACGAAGGCGACCTGGTGCTGGCCGCCGAGCATGCGACGCCCGAGGCGGTGAACTTCCTGGTCACGCACGGGCGCGGCCTGGTGTGCCTGGCGCTGGAGGCCGATCAGCTCGACCGGCTCGGCCTGCCGCTTATGGTGCGCAACAACACCGCACCCCGCGGTACCGCCTTCACCGTCTCGATCGAGGCGCGGGTCGGCGTGGATACCGGCATCTCAGCGCATGACCGCGCCCGCACCATCCAGGTTGCAGCTGCCGCCGATGCGCGCGCTGAGGACCTGGTGTCGCCGGGCCACGTGTTTCCGCTGCGCGCGGTGCCCGGCGGCGTGCTGGCGCGGGCCGGCCATACCGAAGGCTCGATCGACATCCTGCGCCTCGCCGGGCTCAAGCCGTCGGCGGTGATCTGCGAGGTGATGAGCGCCGACGGGACGATGGCGCGGTTGCCGGAACTGCGCGAGTTCGGCGCACGGCACGGCCTACCGATTGTCAGCATCGCCGAGCTGGTGCGCACCCGGCTGGCGATGGCGGCGACCCATACCGCCTCGGACCTGTTCACCCCGGTGCCGGACCGGCTCGACCCGGTCGGCAGCGCGCAACTGCCGAGCGCGTTCGGTCATGAGGGCGCCTTCACCGTGCATGCGTTCCGCGATCCGCGGGATGGCATCGAGCATCTCGCCCTGGTCAGCGGCGACCTCTCGGCGTGCGATGCGCCGCTGGTGCGGCTGCATTCCGAGTGCCTGACCGGCGATGCGCTCGGCTCGCTGCGTTGCGACTGCGGCGGCCAGCTCCGCAAGGCCCTGCAGCTGATCTCGGAGAGTCCCGGCGGGGTGCTGGTCTATCTGCGCGGCCATGAGGGGCGCGGCATCGGGCTGGCCAACAAGATCCGCGCCTATTCGCTGCAGGACCAGGGCCTGGATACCGTGGAGGCCAACCACCAGCTTGGCTTTGCCACCGACGAGCGCGACTGGGGCATCGCGGCCCGCATCCTGCATCATCTCGGCGTCGAGCGGCTCGACCTGCTGACCAACAATCCGGACAAGATCCGCGCGGTGCGCGCGAACGGGATCGAGGTGATGCGGCGTATTCCGCTGGAGATCCCGCCCAACCCGTACAACCGCGCCTATCTCGAGGCCAAGGCGATACGCATGGGCCACGACCTGCATCCTGCGAGCGCTGCGGCGGCGCAGTAGATCATCGGGAGAAACATGATCCGCATGAGCAAGCCGGATGCGCTGGGTGCCGAGCCCAGCTTCGCCTTCAAGACCCCGCCCCGGCTCGCCCTGGTGGTCAGCCGGTTCAACACCGACGTGACCGGTGGCCTGCGCGCCGGTGCGGTGGCGTGGCTCGCCGAGCACGGGATCGGGCTGCGCGACGAGGATCTTTTCGCAAGCCCCGGCGCCTTCGAGCTGCCGCTGCTGGCGCAGGCGCTGGCCCGGACCCGGCGCTATGACGGCGTGATCTGCCTGGGCTGCGTCATCAAGGGCGACACCGCGCATTTCGAGTTCATCAGCCTGGGTGCTGCCACCGGTCTCATGCAGGCGTCGCTTGCCACCGGCGTGCCGATCGCCTTCGGGGTGCTGACAACCTACACCGACGAGCAGGCGGTGGTGCGCTCGCGCAACGACGCCCACAACAAGGGACGGGAGGCGGCGGCCGCCTGCGTCGAGAGCATCGCCGTGTTGCAGGAAATCGCGCGCGGGGTCTGATTTCCTGTCGACTTTCCGCCGGCTGCTGCTTGATAGTCTCGCTGACTAGAAGGGGTTAACCGGCGGAGGCAGTGCGTGTCCGTTCTGTTCGACCAGTGGCTCGACTTCGCCGTGCATCACTATGTCTGCGTGGGCCTGTCCCTGATCGTGCTCGCGGTGCTGCTGAACGTGGCGCTGCTGCGCGGTCCGGACCTGATCGTCTCGATGCGCCACCTGCGGCATTAGCACAGCCCGTGTTCAGGCCAAAGCGCGGCTTCGCTGCAGCTCGGACACCATCTCGAACGAGTCGCGGCGGGCGTCGTGGTCGAAGATCTGCGCGGCCACCAACAGCTCGTCCGGTCCATGCGCCTCGATGAAGCGCTCGATGCCGTCGCGGACCATCCGGCGGTCGCCGACCACGGCAGCGCTCAGTGACCGCATGATGCCGGCCGCCTCCATCGGCGACCAGAGCTCGTCCATGCTGTCGACCGGCGGCTGCAGCTTGGTCGGCTGGCCCCGCCTGAGCATCATGAACTGCTGCTGGGCTGAGGTGAACAGCCGGCGCGCCTGGCTTTCGGTATCAGCGGCGAATACGTTCACGCCGAGCATCACGTAGGGCTTGTCGAGCGCATCCGACGCCTCGAAACGGCCACGATAGAGCTCGATGGCGGTGTCCATCAGGTCGGGCGCGAAATGCGAGGCAAAGGCGAACGGCAGGCCGAGCATGGCGGCGAGCTGGGCGCTGTACAGGCTCGAGCCGAGCAGCCAGATCGGCACGTCGAGGCCTTCGCCCGGAACCGCACGCACCGCCTGGCCCGGCACGGCCGGGCGGAAATAGGCCTGCAGCTCGACGACGTCGTTGGGGAAGCGGTCGGCGCTGCCGGGATCGCGTCGCAGCGCCAGCATGGTGCGCTGGTCCGAGCCTGGCGCACGTCCGAGGCCGAGATCGATGCGGCCCGGATGCAGCGAGGCCAGGGTGCCGAACTGCTCGGCGATGGTGAGCGGCGAGTGGTTCGGCAGCATGATGCCGCCGGAGCCGACCCGGATGCGGCCGGTGCCGCCGGCGACGTGCGCGATCACCACGGCGGTCGCCGCCGAGGCGATGCCCGGCATGTTGTGATGCTCGGCCACCCAGTAGCGCCTGAACCCGAGCGCGTCGGCGTGACGGGCGAGGTCGAGGGAGTTGCGCAGTGCCAGCGCCGCGTCGCCCCCCTCGATGATCGGGGACAGGTCGAGGACGGAGAACGGGATCATCCTCGTAAGATGGGAAAGCCTCGCGCGGGTGCCAAGTGGCGGCTTATGCTCGCGGCTGTGCAGGCGCTGGAGAGATGCATCGCGATCGGCTGCGGCCTCTCCGTGGGGTTCCTGGCATCGCCGGCATCGCCGGCATCGGCGCAGACCGCCGCACCCCAGCCGTTTTCGCTGACGGCCCCCGCGTCCGGCGCGCAGGCGCTGAGCCTGGATGACAGCGTCACCTCGTCGTCGGTGCAGACCATCATCCCGCGCCTGAAGACCCCGGAGCCGCCGCACGAGGTGCTGCACGATCCGCAGACCGGCAGCAAGACCGAGGAGTTCGGCACCGCCTACAGCTATGCCAACCCGCTCTACGGCACCAACCGCGTCGGCACCGATGGCGTGGGGAGCACCGGCGGGGGCGGCGCCGGCGTGCCGAATGTCCTGAGCTTCGTGGTGGCGCGCTGGGGCTACCCGCCGAAGCCGCTGCCGAAGATCGCCGGCCTCGACACCCGTCCGGTGCCGCCCGATGTGCCGTTGATCCGCTACCTGATGCACGCCGACCCCGGTAGATTCCCGGACCAGGACGACGCCCGGGTCATGGATCTCGTCCTGCACGGCATGGGGCACGCGAGGACCACCGAGATCGACATCGCCCTGCCACCGCTGCCGGCCGATCCGGGTGCGCGCGCCGACCTGCTGCGCCGCGTGGCACTTGCACTCGTGCATGAAGGGGTGCATCCGGCGGCGATCCTGTTCCATGGCAGGCGGATCCTGCCGCGCGGGCCCAAGGAGTGCGGAACCCCGGTGCCGGGCCACCGGATCAGCTTGCTGCTGGCGGACGACGTGCCGGGCGGCTGAGGCGGTCGTTCTTAAAGTGTGACATCGCCCGACATGACGGGTGAGCTGTGGACGCCGGCTGCGGTTTGTCGCCACCTTGGCAAACAATACCGGTGGGTTCAGCGAGAGGGTGTGTCGATGATGCGTCGCCTGCACGTCCTGCTGGTCGCTGCCCTGGTGCTGCCGGCGCCAACGGTCCGGCCGGCCTGCGCGGACCCCGCTCCGCACTGGCACAGCGTGAGCGGCGACCTGGCCGATGGCCGGACCTACTGCGCGCTCAAGGTCGACGCCCCGGGGCAGGCGACGCTCGCCCTGCGCTATGACGCCGGCTCCGCCCTGCCTACGCTGTCGCTGAGCGTGGTTGCGTGGCCGGTGCAGGTGGATCGCCCAACCCTGAGCTTCGACCGGACCGGTTCGTTCGTGCCGGTCGGCGACCCCGGACCGGTCGGCATGATGGCGCCGATCTCGATGGCCGACCTGGGACGCTTCTTGGACCCCGACCAGACGGTGACGATCTCGACCCCGCAATGGCCGACGCAGGCGGTCCGTATCGACATGCAGCCGGGCGACGAGGCGATCCAGAATTTCAGGCTGTGCGTGCAGTTGCACCAGCCCGCGGCGGCGCCCGGCAACGGCTGACGATCAGCGGCTGACGATCAGCAGGGCGGGCGCACCGAGCGGCGGACGACGAGCCGTCCGCGGTGGACGGATGTGCGGGCGCCGCCGCCGAACCGGCCGAGGACGCGGTCGAGCAGCCACGCCGAGGCAATCCGGCCCATCTCGTCGGCCGGCTGCGCCGCCACCGTGAGTTCCGGCTCGAACCCGCTCGACCAGGGCAGGTCGTCGATGGCCACCAGCGAGATGTCGGCGGGGCAGGCGAGCCGGCGCTCGGCCAGGGCGCGCATGATGCCGATCGTGGTGTGGTTGCTGGTCGATACCAGCGCCGTCGGCGGCGACGGCTGGTCGAGCAGCGCGAGCGTCGCGGCGCAGGCGCTGTCCTCGTGGAACTGGCCATAGCCGATCAGCCCGGCCTCCCATGCAAGACCGTGCTTTGCCAGCGCCGCGCGGTAGCCGGCTTCGCGATGCTGCGAGATCTCGATGTCCGGGCGTCCCGCGATCAGCCCGATGCGCGCATGGCCCTGCCCGATGAGATGGGCGGTCAGCGCCTCTGCCGCCTGGCGGTTGTCGAGCAGCACCGCGTCGGCCTCGATCCCGGCGACGGTCCGGTCCAGCATGACCACCGGCGCGGTGATGGAAGTGCGCAGCATGGCGGCGTCGACGGCGGATGGGCCGCCCGGGATGAACACCAGGCCGTCGATGCGCTGGCGCTGCATGAGGCGCAGCTGCCGCAGTTCCTTTGCATGGTCGTCCGACGTGCTGCACAGCGTCAGCATGAAGCCCGCCTCGTCGCACGCCGCCTCGATGATGCAGGCCAGCGCTGCGAAGTGCGGGTTGGTCAGGTCCGGCATGACCAGGCCGATGGTGCCGGTGCGGCCAAGCCTGAGGCTACGTGCCACCGCATGCGGCACGTAGCCGAGTTCGTCTACTGCCTGCAGCACGCGCGATCGCAGTCCCGGGCTGACCCGCGCCGAGTTGTTCAGCACCGACGACACCAGCCCGACCGAAACGCGGGCGCGGGCGGCCACATCACGAATGGTTGTCACCAGGGCAACCCGTTGCAGCAAAGATGAACCTGCGATAGCTTACTTTGAAACGTTTCAGACCAGCAAGTTCTGCAAGCAGAGCGACGCGCGAATAATCGACGCAGGGGGAACAACCATGCGGGCAGAGGAAACCCTGGCTGGCGGCACGTCGATCTGCCGCCGCACCATCATTGCCGGCGCCACCGGCGCGCTGCTGACGGCACCCTTCATCGGGCGCGCGCACGCGGCGTCCGGACCCTTGACGTTCTGGCAGCCGCACGCTCCCGGCGGTCCGGTGCCGACGCAGGCGGCGTGGTTCGAGAACACCGTGCAGCGCTGGAACAAGCAGAACCCCGAGCAGATCAACCTCGTCTATGTCCCGAACAGCGAGTACATGAACGGCTCGAAGCTGCAGACGGCGTTCGCATCCGGAGAGGGGCCGGACCTTTTCATCATCAGTCCGGGCGATTTCCTGCGCTACTATAATGGTGGCATCCTGCAGGACCTCAGCCCGTTCATCGACGCGCAGGCGCAGGCCGACTTCCCCGCCAACGTGATCGCGACACGACGCGTCGGCGGCAAGTTCTTCGGCGTGCCGATGGAAGTCGAGCCGATGGCAATGTACTACAGCGTCGAGGCGTTCGAGAAAGCCGGCTTGAACGAGCACGACGTTCCGCAGAGCTGGGAGGCGCTGCTCGAACTCGGGCGCAAGCTGACCTCTGCGAAGCAATACGGCCTGCTGTTCGAGACCACGCCGGGCTACTACCAGAACTACACCTGGTATCCGTTCCTCTGGCAGGGCCACGGCGATATCCAGGCCAGCAACAAGAGCGTGTTCAACAGCCCGGCCACGATACAGGCGCTGCGTTTCTGGCAGGATGCGATCAAGTCCGGCAGCGCGCCGCGCAAGCCGCTTGGTGGGGGCGGCTGGGACATCGTTCCTAATCTCGCTTCGGGATACTGCGCGATCCAGAATTGCGGCATCTGGGGGATCGCGGCGCTGCGCGGAGGCGCCAAGGATTTCCGCTACGGCGTGTTCCGGCTGCCGGTGCCTCCGGGCGGCGAGTATATGACCATCGGTGGCGGCTGGGCGTTCGTCGCCAACGCGCGCGGGCGCAATCCGGAAGCCGCCGCCAGTTTCTGCGCCTGGGCCCTTGCATCCTCGAAGCCGGATTCCGTCCAACGCGTCATCGACTGGTGCACCGTCGCCAAGAGCGACATGCCGCCGCGAAACTCGGCCTTCGTCCAGGGCGCCAAGGCCTTCGACACCGACTTCCTCAAGGTGTTCAAGGACAGCATCTATCCAAAGGCGCGCGGCGAGCCGCGGGTGCCGCCGCCAATCTACCAGGCGATCTCGCAGGCGATCCAGGCCTGCCAGCTCAACGGCGAGGACCCGGCGAAGCAGGCCGATCTGGCCTCGCAGCAGATCGACGGGTTCCTCGGCACCTATAGCGGCGCGCCAATTCTTTGACCGCGATGCACGCATCCTCGTCGCGCAGAGGGAGCGGCCTCACGCTGCGCCGGCGGGAGCGGATCGCGGGCGTGCTGTTCGTGCTGCCCGACCTGCTTGGGCTCGCCTTGTTCGCCTTCCTGCCGATGCTGCTGGCGCTCGGCATCGGCTTCTTCACTGTCGATGGCTTCGACAGCTACCGGTTCATCGGCATGGCCAACTATCGCCGCATGGTGCACGACCAGCTCTTCCTGCAGAGCCAGCGCGTAACGCCCGAGTATGTGGCGGCGCTGGCCCCAAGTCTTTATCTTTCGGGCCTCGGGCTGGCGCTGCTGGTGCAGCGGCAATCCAGGCTCTCCGGCCTCCTGCGCACCATGTTCTTCATGCCGCAGATGGTAAGCCTGGTGGTGGTGGCGATCATCTGGCAGGTACTGCTGGTCGACAAGCTCGGTATCGTCAGCCAAGGCCTGTCGTTGTTCAGCGTTGCGAACCTGTCGCTGCTGGGTGATCCGCGCTTCGCGCTCGCCTCCCTGGTGGTGATCAGCGTGTGGTTCCTGATGGGCTTCTACATGCTGATCTTTCTCGGCGGCCTGCAGGATATCCCACGCGAATATTACGAGGCGGCGCGCATGGATGGTGCAACGCCGGTGAAATCGCTATTCTACATCACCTTGCCGCTGCTCAAGCCGACTAGCTTCTTCGTGCTGCTGGTGTCGGCGGTCGCGGCGGTTGCCGGCAGCCAGGCCTTCGACCTGGTCTATGTGACGACCAAGGGCGGACCGGCCAACTCGACCTCCTTTGCGATCTACTACATCTACCAGGAGGCATTCCAATACAGCGAGTTCGGCTATGCCAGCGCGATGGCGACGACGCTGGTGGTCATGCTGATGGCGATGACGCTGCTGCTGTTCGCGCTGACCCATGGCGGCCGGTTCGAGCAGGGCCAGTAGCCTTTCGCCGCCGGTCGGTGCGGCGGTCGCGGCGCGTGCGTGGAGCCTGGTCGGGCTGGTGCTGGCGCTGCTGACGGTCGCACTCCATCCTCTGGATGTTCGTGACCGCCTTCAAGCCGCAGGCGGACGTGTTCTCGCTCGGCGTCACGCCGTCGCACCTGACCTTCGACAACCTGGTCTATGTCTTCACCCAGGTCGATTTCCTGCGATCCCTGTTTAACACGTTCTTCGTCTCGGCCGTGGTCACGGCGGTGGCTCTGCTGCTGCACTCGATGGCAGGCTACGCGCTCGCGCGGCTGCGCTTTCCGGGCCGCGAGGTCATCTTCCTCGGCATGTTCTCGACATTCCTGATCTCTCTGCCCGTCATCATCGTGCCTCTGTTCATCCTGGTAAAGTCGCTCGGCCTGCTCGACAGCTATGGTGGACTGATCAACCCCTCGATCTTCAATGCGTTCGGGATCTTCCTGCTGCGGCAGTTCTACCTCTCCTTCCCGCGCGAACTCGAGGAGGCGGCGCTGATGGATGGCGCCAGCTTCTGGCGTATCTACACCTCGATCATTCTGCCGCTCAGCCGGCCGATCCTGGCCGCGCTCGCGATCCTGTTATTCCTGGCCAACTGGAATTCTTTTCTATGGCCGCTCACGGTCACCAGCAGCAAAAATCTATGGGTTGTCCAGGTGGCCATTGTCAGCTTCCAGGGGCAGTATTCCGGCTCCTGGAACTACGTGGTGGCGGCGTCCTCCGTGGTGACCATTCCGACCATGGTGCTGTTCCTGCTGTTCCAGCACAGCATCATGGAATCCATCAAGACGTCTGGGCTCAAATAGCATGAACGACTTCAGCGGCCTCGGCTGAAACATGGGCAACCTGTTCCGCCTGTCCAACGCCCGCACCCGGTCGATCTCGCCGGAGAACTTCACCGGCGAGAAGGGCGGCGGCGGTCGCGCGGAGACCGGCACCGGCGCAATCCATGCGCGCGGGCTCGGCGTCGGCTGGAAGGTCTCGCCGTCGATCCGCATCGAGCCGGGCGAGACGCGCTGCCTTGCCGACATCGAGGGTCCCGGCGCGATCCAGCAGATCTGGATGACGCCGGCGAATGCGCAATGGCGTGCCCTGATCCTGCGCATCTTCTGGGACGGGCAGGAGCATCCCTCGGTGGAGGTGCCGCTCGGTGACTTCTTTGCCTGTGGCTGGAACCGCAATGTGCAGGTTTCGTCACTCGCGGTGTGCGTCACCGCTCGAGGCAAGCAAGAACTGGATCCCGACCCGGGCCCGTCGCTACCATTTCGGAGGCGACGGTAGGCGGATCGAGCATCGACAGGGTTTGGGCGTGGTAAAACGCGTACTATTCCTCAGTATCTACTCCACGATCCATTTAGTTGAGGCGCCTGCCGCAAGCTTCCGATACATCCGCAAGCCGGCCGGAGTTCCGCGGGTCTGCCCACGCGAGATTCCTGCGCGAAGACTTTGCGGAGGCGGATAGCCGGACCAACTTGCAGTCTTGATGATGGCTAATGCCATTGCTCTATTAGTGCAGAACGATCTCGACGCGGCGGTTTTGCGGCTCCCGCGTATCTGGACCTGTCGCGACGAGCAGCTTGGTGTCACCAAACGCATGCGTCTCGATGGCTCCGGCCGGCACCCCATCTCTGATCAGTTCACGCTTGACCATGACGGCTCGCTTCATCGACAGCTTCAAATTGTAGGCGATGCCGCGCCTTTCGCTGCCAGCGTGGGAAGTGTCAGCGTAGCCATCCAAGACGATGCGTGTTGTCTGGACGCGAGTCGAGTTCTGTGCGGCTTCGGCTACGACCTCAGCAGCTCGCGCGCTCAAGGCCGAGCTGTCCCAGTCGAAGAAGACCAGGTAGCTGCGAGCCGGCATCGGAGCCGGCGCCGGCGGCATCGTTGTGGGCTCCGGCGGCGGCGGAGCGGAAACGCCAAAGGCGTAGGCTAAGCCGACCGTGATGATGTGTACGAAAACATCCTTCTGTAACCCTATGCCACCCTTGACGATGGCGGTGTCGACCTTGTTGTAGAAGACGCTGTTCAGGTCACCAGGATTGTGAACACCGACAAGGCGATAGTCCGCGGTGAAGGCGAGGCCGGGAACTGCTGCGATGGGGACTGCGACACCTGCGACCCCTTCGTAAGCAAAATTCGCTCCGGAGGTTCCACCGATGTGGTGCTCGTCGCCATTTGACAGGAATTCAGGCGAAGTATGATGCGTCCAAAGCGCCCCGCTCCCGATGCCCAGATAGGGGCTGAACGAGGTAATCGGAATGCCGAAGTCTGGCAGCTTGAAGGCGTAGAGGGCCTCGAGGAACGCTCCGTAGCTTTCTTGGTGCCCCGTCTGGTACCCGGGGACTGGCACCTTAACGAGGTTGTTCAGGCTATTGTATTCGTAGGCGCCCAGGACATCGACCTGCACGCCGTTCGAAAAGGCGTAGCCCGCCGCACCGGCGCCGATGAAGCCCAAGTTGTAGCGCTCCGTAGCTGGGCCCGGACCAAGCGGCCCATCACCCGGATCGACAGCGATGTCTTGCAGTATGCTGGGTCCCCCTGCGACCCCTACATACGGGTGTCCGCTAGAAAAGCCTTCCATGAAACCGGGAGGCGGCGCAGGAGGCGGCGGGTTTTGCGCGCGCGCCACCCCGGTTGCTGCTGTCAGCATCAGGATCATGGTTGTTGACCACCGCAATTTGGTCATCAGGCAGCTCCCGCTTGTACACGTTGAGGCCGGCTTGGCTGCTCAGGCATAGGCAACGAGTGTGCCAGTAAATCTCTGGGTATTAGTGCATACAATCTTAGTTTGAATAGATTGGATAAAACCCCACACTAGCAACGAGATGATCATGCGCCATTGAGTGTATGGAAATTCCAACGAAGATGCCCGTCAAACAGGCGCATCTTAGCTAACGTGATGCACAACCCGCCGTCTTTTTTGGCACAATCTTTGCGCCCGTACTTTAGGCCGGTCTCTGGTCGTGTCGCACATGGAGAACAAGAAGCGGCTCTGCCTCATGAGGAGAGGACCGTGTTGCCGTTTTGCATCATAGAAGCGGCGGCTTAGCGGGGGAGTGGCCACTCCCATCTCGCGTGTCAGCAACACGCGGTCGCTGTCCTCGCCTGATAAGGCACTTGTGAAGCATCCCGACCCGAGCCTTTCGCAATAGGTCGCCATGGTATCTCGCTTGTAGAAGATGCAGCTGTCCTGCGGGGCGTGCTCACCGAGTTCCTTTCGGATGAGGGGCACGAGGTGCTGACGGCTGCGAAGGGTGTTGAGGTCTTGTGCTAGTTGAGCGCGCGTCACCTACCGGGCCACAACGGTTACGATCTGGCGGAGCTGATGCACACAGAGTGTCCGCATGTCCCTGTCGTCATCATGACAGAGCGGCCAGACGCCACTGAGGTGGGATGCCCGCCTCCGATGAAGTACACGCTGCTTCGGAAGCCGTTCAGCCTGCAGGTCCTCGCAGCTCACGTTCTAGAGGCGACAGCCACCTTTCGATCGGCAAGATAAGCAAGATCGCCCTGATACAGGGCGAATTCTGCGGTGCTTTCGGCCGTTAACCGGCAAGCCCCTGACCTCCAGTCAGCTGCTGGCGCCGGTGCGAGACATCTATTTGTGTTCCTTCAGCGTGTCGGTCTGAGCACGTGGAGCGGACGTCCTGGCCGGGACTCGATGGAGGCCCGTACTACGACCCCAATGACAAGAACGACGCCCGGGGATGATCGCAACGAAAATCACACTGAGGACGACCCGAGATCGCTGGCTGCTCAGGACGGCCATCGGCCCAGACGTTGATCCGGGACCTTGCGCTCGTCGGTGGCCCGAGCATTCAAGATCGTGTCCACCAGGCTCCGGGTCCAAGGCTTGCCATCGTGCCGAGAACGTAGGGAACATAATAGTGGCTGGTAGCCGATCCGACGCCCAGAATCTGCCTCTGCCGACGGTGCGATTGACGCAGGACAGCGGGCACAGCGTTTCGGCGCTATGTGCTACCTGCCGGCGGGTCGTGACCCTCGACCTGTCGGCGCTGATCCGGGCAGGGCGGGCAACGTGCCACTGGTGGAACTGCCGCTTCGGTGTCGGTGCGGGAGCCGGGAAGTGTCGGTCTCGGTCGAAAACGGCCGGACGTATCAGCTTAGCCCGATCGCGTTGGCGCCGAGCTGATCGAGGCAGGGAACTCATACCGGCAAAAAACGCAATACACGTGAGCACAGGGACTACACGTCGAACAGCATGGTGTTCGGGCCCAACCGGAAACGTCTAAAGCCGGCGGATACAGCAGCAAAGGCAGAAGCCCCAGCTGCCAGTGACATGGTGCAGGGGATGCAAGATGGTGGCATGTCCCTGCACGCCGCTGTCGAACTACCGTGACGAGCCCTGGGTGCTGGTCAGTGCCTGCCTTGAGTGCGCCGTCGAGGTCGATCAGCTGGTCGCCACGCCGCTGCCCGCCAGCGGATCACTGGCGGTGCGCCAGTTGCTGGGCAAGCTCCGGTGCCAGCGGTGCGGACAGGCGCCTACAGGGGTGCTCCTACAAAGCCTGCCGACCAACACCCCGGGGTCTGCTGACATGATGGTGCTGGTCGGACCAGGCGCCTTTGCGTGACCAATTGCTGGGCAGGCCTGTCCCGCCCAACCCGTTCCTGCGACCTAAAGCGGCCGCGCATGAGGCCAAGCTATGCTGGGTCCGCGATGAATCCGCAGAAACTCCCTCTAGCTTGACTGTGACGATAACAACATGCAAGCGACTGCAACTTGTTGCTTGAATTGGTGCCCGCCGCCGGACTCGAACCGGCACGCCCTTCGGACTGCGGATTTTAAGTCCGCTGCGTCTACCATTCCGCCAGGCGGGCGTTCAGCGCCTCGCTAAACCTGCTTATCCCATCCGAAGCAGCGCCGCGCCATGCAGGCGCAGCCACGCCTCCGCGCGCAGGCGGTGCGGGGTCAGCGTCGCCACCAGGGCCCAGAAATTCATGCCGTGGTCGAGGTGACGCAGGTGCGCCAACTCGTGCGCGACCACGTAGTGCTGGATCTCCGGCGGCGCCATCACCAGGCGCCAACTGAACATCACGACCGCATCGGACGAGCAACTGCCCCAGCGGCTGCTGGTATCCTTGATGGCGAGCCGACGGGGGCTCAGCGGGCCGTTGCCGGTATCCGACGCCTCGGCGATCTGGCGGACCAGGACCCCGAGCACGTCGCGGGCCTCGTTGCGCAGGAAGTCCAACACCCGGCGCTGCAGGAAGGCCCGGTCGCCGCTCACCCGGATCTCGCCGGCCTCCACCCAGACGCCGCGACGCGCTTCCGGATGATGGCGGATGACGTGCGGCACGCCGCTCAGGGAGACCGTCGCCTCCGCGGCAATGGCGACATGGCCGGGCAAGGCAGCGAGCTTGCCGGTGATCCAGGTCGAGTGCGCATGCAGCAGGGCAAGCCCGGCCTCGCGGCTGGTGCGCGGCGGCAGCGTCACCACTACCGTGCCGGCGCGCGGATCGATGCGCAGCGAGACCCGGCGCGCCTGCCGTGACCGCTGCCAGCGGATCGGCGTCTCGCCGCCGGCGAGCAGCAGCATCTCGGGCGCCGGCGGTACCCCGGTCC
This sequence comes from uncultured Lichenicoccus sp., assembly GCA_963693035.2. Taxonomy (GTDB): domain Bacteria; phylum Pseudomonadota; class Alphaproteobacteria; order Acetobacterales; family Acetobacteraceae; genus Lichenicoccus. Next base: position 838,307 of record CAXMMQ010000006.1, on the reverse strand, counting down.
GCTTCAGCCGCCGCGCTGCAACGCGGGTCATGCGCCCGAGCCTGCGATCCGCCGGCGCAGTCTGGGCGGGATGGAGGGCTTGCCGGCGGCGCGCGGCACCCGTCCCGGCCAGTCCACCACGTGATGTTCCAGCGGACCGGCCTCGCGCTCGCCGACGATGCGGCCGCGTGCCGAGATCCCGGCCTCCTGCACAGTCTCGGGGCGGCCGGAGACCAGCGGGTGCCACCAGGCGAGGTCGCGGCCCTCCTGCAGGCGGCGGTAGCCACAGGAGGGCGGCAGCCAGTCGATCTCGGGCAGCGTCTCCGGCGTGAGGCGCACGCAGTCCGGCACCTTGCGCTGACGCCGCGCGTAGTCGACGCAGGTGCAGGTCTCGGTATCGAGCAGCCGGCAGGCAACGTTGGTAAAGATCACCTCGTCGGTGTCCTCGTCGCGCAGCTTGTGCAGGCAGCAGCGCCCGCAGCCGTCGCACAGCGACTCCCACTCGGCCGTGGTCATCTCGTCGAGGCGTTTGCTCTTCCAGAAGGGCTTTGGCTCGGACATGTCGGTGCAGGATAGGGCGACCTCAGCGCGGCTGGAAGAATGCCGGCGCGCCTCTCGCAAGAAATGCGGCCGCCCCGAGCAGCAGCGCCAGCAGAAGGCTGGTCGCCAGCCCGGGACCGAGTTGGGGAAGCCAGATCCGTCGCAGCCGGTCGAACCGCCCGGCGCCGAGGCCGATGGCGGCGCGCGCCTGGCCTGGCTGCAACCGCCAGATTGCCGCGAGGATCGGCGTGACCAGGATCGGCAGCGCCAGCGCCGCGCGCCAGAGCCGCAGGCCAAGGCGGCCCGGCGGATCGCCGAGCAGATCGGGGAGCACGGCCGCGGCGATCGCGCCGGGCAGCATCAGCACGAGGGCGACGACGACCGGCCAGCCCTTCAACTCGCGCCCCGCAATCCCGGGATCATTTCGCGCCGATCCAGGCCTCGAACCGGCTCCGCAGTGGTTCCAGCCGCGAGGTCCAGAACTCCTCGTCGAGCATCAGCGTGTCGTCGCGATGCGTGGCACCCGGGGGCGCGTCGGCCGATGCCGGTGCCGCTTTCGGCGTCGTGGCCTGGGGTTTCGCCGGCGTCGTGGCTGGTGGCATCGGGGCGAGGTAGGCGGCCGAAAATGCCTGTTTCTGGTCCGGCTGCTGGATGAAGGCCATCAGGTTCCGGGCCGCCTCCCGCGCCGGCAGGCTCGCCGTTCGGGTGATGCCCCAGTCGAGCACGTCGCCGAGGCTCTGCGCCCATTGCGTGCCGAAGCGGCGGTTGCCGATGCGGTCGGCGGTGGCGATCTCGCCGCTCGGCGCGCTGGTCATCAGCACGGCGCCGCTCTCTATGATCTGCACCGCCTCGGCCGGGGTCTGCCACCACACGATGTAGGGCTTGAGCTGGTCCAGCTTGTGGAAGGCGCGATTGATGCCATCCGGAGTCTGCAGGGTCCGGTACACGTCCTCCGGCGCCACCCCGTCGGCCAACAGGGCGATTTCCAGCGTACCGCGGGGATCGCGCTTCAACCCGCGCTTGCCGGGCCGGCGCGCGACATCCCAGAAATCCGCCCAGGTTGGCATCAGGTCGACCCGGCTCTTGTCCCAGGCGAGCACGATGCTCTCGCGCCAGGCGGTGACACCGCACCCGGTGCCGGGACTGTCGGGAACGGGCGGCCCGCCATCCGGCCGTTGCGGCTCCGGAATGAACAGGCCCTTGCGACAGGCTAGGCGCAGCGGTGCATCCTCCATCAGCACGAGGTCCCAGCCACCCTCCCCGGCGGCGGCCCGCGTCTGCAGGGTGGACAGGCTGCCGTCCCAGCCCTGGACGCGCAGGCTGGTCCCGGTCCGCTCGATAAACGGCTTGAACAGCGTGGCCTGCTGCGCGTCCTGCAGGCCGCCGCCCAGGGTGGCAATCTGCAGGGCCGGTGCATGCATGGCCGGCTCGTGCGGGGCGGGTTTCCTGGGGGTGCTCGAGGGTGGCGCCTGCCGCGCCGCCTCCCCTTGGGCATGCTCCTGGCCCAGATGCTCCTGGCCCACATTCTGCTGCGACGGAACCGGCTTCGGGGCCTGCGCGTCGGCGGCGTCTGCCGGCAGCCCGAGCAGGATCCCTAGCGCGATGGCGTGCAGGCAGGCCGATCTGTTCGCTGGGATCATCTCTCGAGGGTCGCGACGGCAGCGCTCAGGATGTGAACTCTCTTTCTGCAGGTCGGGCGGGATGAGGAGGCTTAGTCCATAGAGCAATAACCGGCATGCTGGAACAGGCCGGGCCGGCGGCCTCCAGCTCTATCGGTCCGACGCCGGGAAGGCGATCGCATGCGCCGGCTGCCAGGCGAGCTCAGCCGGCCGGTCCCGCCTGAGCTGCGCGGTGGGTTGCGAGGCGGGTCGGTGCACCAGCATTTCGCCGCCCCCGGCCAGCCGGAACCGCAGGCGCAGACGGTCGCCGAGATGCGCCATTTCGACCAGGGTGGCCGGCAGCACATCCGTGCCGAGAGCACCATCGCCGGCGCCTCCCGCTGCCCCTGCCATGAAGGCGACCGCAACCCGCTCCGGGCGGATGCAGACCGTGCAGAGCATGCCCGCCGCCAGCCCATCGGCTGCCATCGCCTCCACCGTCGGGCCGGCGCTCAGGCGCACGCGGGCGATGTCGTCCTCGATGTCCTCGACCTGCCCGGTCAGGCTGTTGGCGCTACCGAATACGGTCGCGACCTGCTCGCCACCAGGCCGATCGAGCAGGTCGGCGGCGGTGCCCACCTGGAGCAGTCGGCCGCGCTCGAGGATGCCGATCCGGCCGCCCATCGCCAGCGCCTCCTCGCGATCGCGGGTGGCGAGCAGCAGCGCGAGGCCCCGTGCGGCGGCGAGCCGACGCAGCAACTGGTGCATCTCGCGCCGTGCGCCCGGGTCCAGTGCCGAGAGCGGATCATCCAGCAGGAGCACCGACGGGTCGGCGGCGAGCGCGCGCGCGATCGCGGCTCGCACCACCTGCGCCGCGGCCAGGCGATGCGGCTTGAGGTCCGCCTCCGACTCCAGGCCGAGGAGTGCGAGCAGTTGATCGACGCGGTGGCCAAGCGTCGGCTCCTGCACCCGGCGTGTCGCGAGCGGGAAGGCGATGTTCCGCCGCACGGTCAGGTGGGCGAACAGTGGGTCGCGCGCGGAGACGAGGCCGATGCGCCGATGCCCCGCCAGGGATGCCGTGACATCCAGCCCGCCGACCAGCACCCGCCCGCTCGCTGCGGTCGCATGGCCGGCCAGCGTGTCGAGCAGATCCGACGCCCTGCTGTCGCGCAGGCCCAGCACCGTCATGCTTTCACCGGCCCCGATCGCAAGCGAGAGCGTGTCGTCATGCAGGCTCTTCGCAGCGCCGTCCGGAGTGCCATTCGGGGCGGGCTTCAGTCGTAGATCCAGCACGTCCAGGCCGCCGGCCGCACTCATCGCGCAGGTGCAACTTGTCCAATTGCAACACGTTCGACCGATGCATTCATCAGGGGGCTAATCATGGCTGTTTCCGACAAGGTCAAAGACGCGGCGCAGGATACCCAGGAACAGCTCCAGTCCCTACGTGCCCAGGTCGAGCAGCTTCTGAACGAGCGCGTGACGCCGGCCTTGGCCGATGCCGCCGGCAAGGCAGAATCCGCGGTGACCAGCGCGCGCGATCTGACCAACACCCAGGTGAAGAACGTCTCGGAGCAGGTGCGCGGCCAGCCCCTGATCGCGATCGCGATCTCGGCGGTGGTCGGATATTTCCTCGGCCGCATCGCGCGCTGACCCGGCCCCGGGCATGAAGGTCGTCGATCTCGCCAAAACCGCCGCTTCGTCCGAAGGGCTGCTACTGCAGAAGATCGCGCTGCGTTTCGCGAGGCGTGCCGCATTCCTCGTCGTTGCGGCGGCGTTCGGCTTCTTTGCGCTGATTTCGGTGCATGTGGTGCTCTGGACCCTCTGCGAGGGGCCCTGGCACACCGGCCAGGTCTGGGCCTCGGTGATCGTGCTTGGCGCCGATGTCGTGTTCGCGCTGGTGTTCGTAGTGCTGGGCCGTGGCAAGCTGCCCGACCCGATCGAGGTTGAGGCCAGGATCACCAGGGACCGCTCCCTGCACGATCTGCGCAATGCGGTCGCGCTGACCGCGGTCACCGGTACCATCATGGGTCCCGCCGGGCGGTATGCCGGCCGTGGCGCGATCGGTGCGGTCCGTGGACTGCTCCGTCGCCGGAAGGTGCGCAAGCCGCTACGCTGACCTGAGCTGCGATGCGAGTTCATCTGACTCGCGTTGCAGCTTGAGGCCGGTCTCCCGGTCGGCAGCGTGCCGTTGCTTCTCGATGAGGGTCTCGACTGAGCGGTGGGCCGCACGTGTCAAATTAAGCACGACGCGCGCCTGATCCACCGCGAAAGTGGCGGTCTGCTGGACCGTCAGTGCCTTTGCGATGGCCTGGCGCCCTATCGGCAGCCAGCGCGCGAACGCGTCGACCCGTGCATCCCCGCCAGACGGACTGATCGCGGCAGCAGTCTCTCGTGTCAACGCGGCCTCCTCGTCGGCGAGCCTGAGCGCTGCGACCTGTTCGCGCGCGAGGGCATTGGCCACATGCTGCTTCGCCTCGTCGAGCGCCGCCTCGCGGATGCGCAGGAGCGTGGCCAGCGGGTCGCGGCTCATGCTGCCTGCCGCATAGCAAGTGCCTGTTCGAGCAGGTCGAAGCTGTCCTCGAGGCCGGTGGCGTTGCCGCGGTCCTGCCGGAGCAGGCTCTCCAGCCGTGGTGCCAGCAGCACGGCCTCGTCGACGGCGGGATCGCTGCCCGAGCGGTAGGCACCCAGGCGCACCATGTCGGCCATGTCGGCATGCAGGGCGAGCACTTGCCGCGCCTTGCGGGTGAGTTGGTTCTGTCGGGCGTCATTGCAGCCGGGCACCGCGCGCGAGAGCGAGCGCAGCACGTCCACGGCAGGGTAGCGGCCGGTCTCGCCGATCTTTCGATCGAGCACGACATGTCCGTCAAGGATGCCGCGGACCGCGTCGGCAACCGGTTCGTTGTGATCGTCGCCCTCCACCAGGACGGTGAACAAGGCGGTGATATGGCCCGCGGTGCCATCCGGCAGGACGGGTCCGGGACCGGCACGCTCAAGCAGACGTGGCAGTTCCGCGAAAACGCTCGGCGGATAGCCGCGCGTTGCGGGCGGTTCGCCGGCGGACAGGCCGATCTCGCGCAGCGCCAGGCAGAACCGGGTCACGCTGTCCATGAGCAGCAGCACCGACTTGCCTTTGTCGCGGAAATGCTCGGCGATGGTCATGGCCGAGTAGGCGGCCTCGCGACGCATCAGCGGCGGGGTATCGGAGGTCGCGATGACCACGACGGAGCGTGCCAAGCCCTCTGGCCCGAGATCGTCCTCGATGAACTCGCGGACTTCGCGGCCACGCTCGCCGACCAGCGAGATGATGGTGACGTCGCACCTGGTCTGGCGGGCCAGCATCGACAGCAGGGTGGACTTGCCGACGCCGGACCCGGCAAACAGTCCGAGACGTTGCCCGGTGCGGCAGGTGGTGAACAGGTTCATCACGCGCACGCCGAGGTCGATCCGCGGTCCGAGGCGGGCACGCAGCGTGGCATCCGGCGGGCCGGCGCGAACCGGGCGCGACACCGGCCCGACCGGCAAGCGGCCCTTGCCGTCCATCGGCCGCCCGAGCGGGTCCATCACCCGGCCGAGCCAGGCATCGGTCGGGGCAAGACGGCCCGGCAGCGAGGCCGCCCCGATCCCGTAGGTGGCGCTGCTCCCCGGACCGATGCCGTCGAGCGAACCGTAGGCCATGGCGCGGGCGAGGCCGCTTTTGAAGCCGACGATTTCGGCCGGCACCGGCTCCGAAACGCGGCCGCGCAGCAGGATACGGTCACCGACGGCGACATGCCGGTCCAGCCCCGACAACTCGACGGCCATTCCGCTAATTCCTGAGACCTGGCCCGAGACCTGGCACGCCGGCACGTCGGAAAGAGACGCGCGGACTGCCTCGAGACGGGCTTCAAGATCATTCAGGGGGGACACGTCACATCTCCTCGGCGAACCGGCGTTCGTCTCCTTTTTGAATACAACTCAAGTGGTTAATTTTTGATTATCGATAAAATTAGGACACGTTTCACGTTTCTCTATCGACAGAATGCAACCTAGGGTGGTAACTGTTGGTCAACGAAAACCGATGGTGGTGACAATGCGTGTGCTTCTGGTTGAGGACGACGTGACTTCTGCCCGTGGGATCTCGTCGGTCCTCAAGGGCGCGGGCTTCACGGTCGATCATACGGACCTGGGCCATGAGGCGCTCGACATGGTCCGGCGCTATGACTACGACCTGATCCTGCTCGACCTGATGCTGCAGGACGCCGACGGCTACGAGGTGGTGCGCCGCATGCGGGCCGCCCGCCTCACCACCCCGGTGATCGTGCTCTCGGCGCTGTGCCGCCCGCAGGCCAAGGTGCGGGCATTCGCGGTCGGCGCCGACGACTTCATCACCAAGCCGTTCGACCAGTCCGAACTCGTCGCCCGCATGCAGGCGATCCTGCGCCGCAGCAAGGGCTACAGCGAGCCGACCCTGCGCGTGGGCAGCCTGCAGCTCAACCTCGACAGCCGCGACGTCTCGGTAAACGGCACCCCGGTCCACCTCACCGGCAAGGAATACGCCATCCTCGAGCTGCTCGTGCTGCGCAAGGGCATGGTGCTCACCAAGGACGCCTTCCTCAACCACCTCTATGGCGGCCTCGACGAGCCGGAAATGAAAATCATCGACGTCTTCGTCTGCAAGCTCCGCAAGAAGCTCCAGCTCGCAGGCGGATCGGCCAGCCTGATCAGCACGGTGTGGGGACGCGGCTACATGCTGCGTGACGAGGAGATTCGCGAGGACAGCGCGACGCAGGTCAATGGTCGGCCAGTGATGGCCACCCAGACCATGATGGAGGTGCTGACCGCGGCATGACCATCGTTCCAGCAGGCTGCTGAAGAACTCCCGCTGCCGGCGCTCCGACGCGCCGTTCCCGCGCTCCGGGGCTCCCGGCCGCGACTTTCAAGGCATGGGAGGCCGCTGCGCTCAGGTGCTCAGAAAGTTCAGCGGCCTGTCAGACCGTGAACTGCTCGACGATGATCCGCTCGGACAGGCTCTGGTCGGGATCAAACAGCACGGTCGTCTTGAGGCTGCGATCCTCGCTGACGGCGACCGAGGCGACGTCGCGGACCTCGGTGAAGTCCGCGACGGCCGCGACCGGGCGCTTGTCGTTTTCCAGGATGTGGAACTCGACATCGGCGGAGCTCGGCAGCAACGCGCCACGCCATCGCCGTGGCCTGAACGCACTGATCGGAGTCAGCGGCAGCAGGTTGGCCGAGAGTGGCACGATCGGCCCGTGCGCCGAAAGATTGTACGCGGTCGAGCCAGCCGGGGTGGAGACCAGTATGCCATCGCAAACCAGTTCGTGCAGGCGCACCCGCCCATCGACCTGGATCCGGACCTTGGCCGCCTGCCTGGTCTGCCGGAACAGGAACACGTCGTTCAGGGCAAGCGCTTCCTCGACCAGGCCGGACTGCGTGACAGCATGCATGCGCAGCGGATGCAGCACGGCTCCCTGCGAGCGCACCAGCCGGCCGGGCAGGTCGTCCTCTACCAGCGGGTTCATCAGGAACCCGACCGAGCCGCAATTGATCCCGTACACGGGCGTTCCGGCGAGCAGGACGGTGTGCAGGGTCTCGAGCATGAAGCCGTCGCCGCCCAGGCACACGACGACCTCCGCCTCTTCGACCGGGACGTTGCCGTAGCGCTGGGTGAAGCGCTGCAGGGTCTCCTGGGCCATCTCGTTGTTGGCCGCCACGAAGGCTATCCGTTCGAGAACCGTGCCCACAGGCCAAAACGCGTTGCCTTGGGCGTCGGCGCCGGTGGTCTCGTTGAGCGCGTCGCTTTGCTCGAACCCGGCCAGCAGCGCGTCATCGGGCGCATCATCACCGGGCGGCGCGGAGTCCATCAGGCGAGCCGCCGATGATCCAGGACCGGGATGCCGGCGCGGACGGTCGTGGTCCGGGCCGCGACCAAGGTGCCGGTCGCCCATCCCCGTCCCTCCGCGGCCTGGGCCACGACGGTCCCCCAGGGATCGATCAGCATCGAATGCCCGTACGTCATTCTCGGCGCGCCGCTGGCATCGACATGCCTGCCGCAGGTCGCCGAGGCAGCGAGCCAGCACTGCGTCTCGATCGCGCGGGCGCGCAGCAGGGTCTCCCAATGTGCGGCCCCGGTCTCGGCGGTGAATGCGGCGGGCAGGATCATGAGCTCTGCGCCCTCCCGTCGCAGCCGGAGAAAGAGCTCGCCGAAGCGCACGTCATAGCAGATCGCAAGTCCGGCCCGCACAGCTCCGAGCTTCACCGTGACGACGGATTCGCCGGGCTTGTAGGTGTCGCTCTCGCGATAGCTTTCGCCGCTAGGGGTCACGACGTCGAACAGGTGGATCTTGCTATAGCGGGCCAGCTCGGCTCCATCGGGCCCGAACACCAGGCTGGTATTCTTGATGCGCTCACCGCTGCGCTCGCCGATCGATCCCGCGTGCAGGAAGATCCGGGCTTCGCGGGCCAGCGCCTGCATGGCGCGGTAGGCCTCTCCGGCCGGGCTGCCTTCACGCGGATCCGGAAAATCCTCCGCGGCCTCGAGCTTGGTCGCCTTGGTGCCTCCGAGGCAGCTCCACATCTCCGGAAGGATGACGAGATCGGGTCGGTCCGCTTTTGCCACCGCCCGGATCAGGCGGCTAGCCTCGACGATGTTCTGGCTCTTGTCGCTGCCGGGCGACATCTGGATCACGCTGATTCGCAAGCACGGCTCTCCGGTCAGAGGCTTGCCGAGGCAGATTCCGGGACTTGCCTGCCGCGATCGCCGCCCCGTCAGGACCGGGTCGGATCAGGCTCCTGCGCCTGCGCGATCAATCGCAATAGTTCATCCGGGACCGGCTCGCACAGCGTCCTGTCATACAGGCGCCGCAGGTCGGACTGCAACCAGCCCTCGAACAGCGATGCCGCTCGATCGGGCGCACAGAAGCTGAAGGACGAATTATTCATGACAACAGCGAAGCGTTCGGGAGGCCGTAAAGGTTGCATTGCCGGCGCGCCTGCGGGCTTCGACATCTCAGCCACGCTGCTGGCGCAGGGCATCGGCAAGACGGCCGATGTCGGTCGCGGCGGCCGTGTTGGGGTAGCGCGTCAACAGGGGGGTCTGCCTGCGGATGGCATCGCGCACCGTCGGGTCCCGGCGGATGATCCCGGCCAGCGGCGGGGTGCGACCGAGGAAATTGGCGCAGGCCCGGGCGAGGGTGGCGTAAGTCTTCTCCCCGCCGAGGACGCTGGCGGCCTGGTTCACCACGATCCGCGCATCCATCGCGACTTTGCCGTCGCCGAGCATGGTCTGCCGGTCCCGGGCATGGAGTTTCAAGACGGCGTAGGCGTCGGTGAGCGCCGTCGGTTCATCCGTCGTCACCACCAGGAGCGTGTCGGCCCAGGCCGCCAGCCGGCGTATGGTGCGGTCGATCCCGGCCCCGAGATCGAGAATGATGGTGTCATAGGTTGCAAGACCGCGCAGGGCCGCCAGCATGGTGTCGAGATCCGGCACCGAGAGCCCCGACAGCACCGGGGTTCCGGAGCGGCCCGGCAGGATCCCGAAGCGCCCGGCCGCCGCCTCGCCGCCGCCGGGATTGCCCCCTCCATCCCCGAAGTCGAAGATCGCCCGGCCCAGGACGACGCGTCCAGCGGCGACATCGGACAAGTCGTACTCCGGCACGAAGCCCAACTGGATGTCGACGTTCGCCAGCCCGAAATCACCGTCGAACAGCAGCACCCGGTGGCCGCGCGTCGCGAGCGACTGGGCCAGCGTGATCGAGAGCCAGGTCTTGCCGACGCCACCCTTGCCGGATGCGACCGCGATGACCCGGCCGGCCTCGATGTCGAGCTCGGCTTCGAGCGGGGCCGCTTCGTCTCGGATCATGACCTCGTCGTCCTCAGCTGCGCGGCGTGTTGCGGCGCTGGGCCGCGATGTGAAGCGGCAGGGCGGCATGCACCAGGACGCGGGTCGCCTCGGGCTCGGCGGCCGCGGACACCGATCGCACCGAAGCGGCCTGCATGGACGGGCCGCCAGTCCGCAGCCGCTCGGCCAGGAAGGCGGGCGTGACCGGCGCCAGCCCGTCGGCGGCGGAACTGCTGATGCCGGCCTCGGCCAGCGGAAGCCCGGTGGCGGCACAGGCGGACAGGATGCCGCCCAGACGACGCGAGACGTCTGTGCGCGTGGCGATCAGGGCTCGCGCATCGAAGGCGGCGTGCACTGCGGCGACGTCCTGCGCCTCGCCGGGGTCCAGCCCACAGGGCAGCACAAGCGCCAGGGTGGCGCCGGATGCCTCCAGCAGCGACCGCAACTCGGCAGCCTGGTGCGGATCGCCAGGATCAAGTCCCGGCGCATCGATCAGTACCGGCTGTCCCGGATCCCGGCGCTCGAGCGCGCGAGCGAGGATCTTCGGCGTGTGGGCGGCGACCAGCGTCAAGCCGAGCAGCCTGGTGAAGGCGGCCAGTTGCTCGACGGCGCCGGCGCGCTGGCCATCTGCCGTAACGACGAGTGGCCGCTGCCCGGACAGCACGAGCCGGGTCGCTAGTCGCGCCGCGGTCAGGGTCTTGCCGCCGCCGGCCGGTCCGGCCAGCAGCAGGGGGGCGTCATGCGCGCCCAGGGGAAGCTGCGTGAAGCGGAACACCCGCGCGCACTGCGCATCAAGCGGACCCTCGCACAGGATGGCGGCGAGGCTGGGCGGCAGGCCGTGCCATGCCAGCGCCGCGGCAAGGCCCGGAGCCGGTGCCGCGGCACGAGGGGCCGTGGGTCCCGATGGCTGAACAGTCGGCAGCCGGGGCGTCGGCTGCGGCGCGCGGATGATGCCGGGGCTGAACGGCTCGAGGTCGTGCAGGCTGGAGGGTGGCAGCGCGCGGGGGCGCAGGGTGGGCGTCTCGTCGGTTTCGAGAGCTGCCGTCACCTCTACCTGTCCATCACGGCTGCGGTCCGACAGGATCAGGGCATCGGGTCCGAGTTCCGCACGAATCTGCGCCATGGCCGCGGCCAGCGTCGCGCCACGGAATATCCTGACCCTCATGCTGTCAGGACCAGGCCTGGTCGATGGTCATCAGATCGTGCTCACGGTGCGGATGCGCGCGCGCGGCGAGATCTCGGCCTGCGACAGCACCGCGGTCGCCGGGCGCAGGCGCTCGATGATGGCGCGCATCGGGGCTCGCAGCGTCGCGTTCACCAGGATCACTGGCTGCTCGCCGGCTGCCGCCGCCCCATCGAGCGCCCCACGCAGCCGCGCGATGAAATCGTTGAGCCGGCTCGGCGCCATCGCCAGCTGGCGATCCTCGGGCGGCCCGACCAGGCTGTCTAGAAAGGCGCCCTCCCACTCGGGACCGAGCGTCACCAGCGGGATGTAGCCCGATGGTCCGACATGCGCCTCGCTGATCTGCCGTCCCAGCCGCATCCGTACATGTCCGGTGATCAGCGGCACCGCGCGAAGGCCGGCCCCGCAGGCCTCCTGCACGCCTTCGAGAATGGTCGGCAGGTCGCGGATCGACACCTTCTCCGCGAGCAACGATTGCAGGATGCGCTGCACGGCGCCGGTCGAGATCTGCGACGGGATCAGGTCTGCGACCAGCTTGTGCTGCTCGCGCGGCAGCTCGTCGAGCAGCTTCTGCGTCTCCGAATAGGACAGCAGCTCCGCCATCGTCTCGCGCACTACCTCCGTAAGATGGGTGCTGAGCACGCTCGCCGGATCGACCACCGTGCAGCCGCGGAAGATCGCCTCCTCGCGGGTCGAGGTCTCGATCCACAGCGCCGGAAGCCCGAAGGCAGGCTCGCTGGTGCGCTCGCCCGGCAGGTCGGGCACGCCGCCCTTCGGGTGCATCACCAGCAGCCGTGTCGGCCGCAACTCGCCCTTCCCGGCCTCGATCTCCTTGATCCGGATGCAATAGCTCTCGGCGCCAAGCTGCACGTTGTCCTGGATGCGGACCGGCGGCAGGATGAAGCCCATCTCCTGCGCGATGGTCCGCCGCAACGCCTTGATCTGCTCGGTCAGGCGCGGCGTGTCGCCGCCGGCCAGCGGCAGCAGGCCGTAGCCCAGCTCCAGGCGGATCATGTCGATGCGCATGGCATCGGTGATCGGCGGCTCGGCCGGCGAGTGAGAGACGATCGAGGCGGCCTCCTCCTCGGCCGGCGCCGTCAGCGGGTTCTTGTAACGCACCCAGGCCGCACCACCCGCCAGCGCGCCAAGTGCCAGGAACGGCAGCGCGGGCAGGCCGGGCATGAGCGCCAGCACGAGGGCGGCGCCGGACGCCAGCGCCATCGGCTTGGGATTGCCGCCGAGCTGCCGCATCAGCGCGACATCCGCCGCACCCTCGGTGCCGCCCTTGGTGACGACGATGCCGGATGCCGTCGAGACCAGGAGCGCCGGGATCTGCGACACCAGCCCGTCGCCGACGGTGAGCGTGGTGAAGGTCGCCGCGGCGTCGGAGAAGGCCATGCCGTGCCGGATCAGGCCGATCGCGAGACCGCCGATGATGTTGATCACGGTGATCATCAGGCTGGCGATCGCATCCCCGCGAACGAACTTCGCGGCACCGTCCATCGCACCGTAGAAGCCGCTCTCCTCCTCCAGCTCCCGCCTGCGCACCCGCGCCACCTTTTCGGTGATCGCGCCGGCGGACAGTTCACTGTCGATGGCCATCTGCTTGCCGGGCATGGCGTCGAGGCTGAAGCGGGCCGCGACCTCGGCGATGCGTCCGGAACCCTTGGTGATGACCATGAAGTTCACCACCAGCAGGATGGAGAACAGGATCAACCCGATGACGACGTCGCCGCCCATCAGGAAGCCGCCGAAGGCCGCCACCACGTGGCCGGCGGCAAGCGGACCTTCATGCCCGTGACTGAGGATCAGGCGGGTGGTGGCAACGTCCAGCGACAGCCGCAGCAGGGTGGTCAGCAGCAGCAGGGTCGGGAACGAGGTGAAATCCAGCGGGCGCTTGAGAAACAGCGCGACCATCAGCACCAGCACCGACACGGTGACCGACAGGGCCAGCCCGAGATCGAGGATGATGGTCGGCAGCGGCAGCACCAGCACGGACAGCAGTGCCACCACGCCGAGCGCCAGCCCGACATCGCTGCCCGGCGCGAAACGGCGGACCTGCGGCCCGAGGCCGATGGAATCGAGCAGGCCGGTGATGCCGCCGCCCTTGCCACCGGATCCGGCAGGCGCCGCGAGCAGGGTCTCACCCATGGCTCACGCAGCCCAGTGCCCGGCCTGCGGCGGCGGAACCGGAAGGCCCTGTCCGACATAGTCGCGCAGCTTGTTGCGCAGGGCCCGGATCGAGATCCCGAGCATGGTCGCGGCATGGGTGCGGTTGCCCAGCGTGTGGTTCAGGGTCTCGATGATGAGGGCCTGCTCGACATCCTCCATGCGCCTCCCGACCAGGCTGCAGACAGCATTTTCGCGCCCGTCGGGCGGCGCCGCGTTGTGAGCCGCACTGCTGGCTGCGGGTTCGACTGCCCTCTCCGCGGGCATGTCGAGCACGGCGGCATTGATCAGCGAGCCCTCCGACAGCAGCACCGCGCGATGCATGAGGTTTTCGAGCTCGCGAACATTCCCGGGCCAGCCATGGCGCAGCAGCCTGGCGCACGCATCCTCGGACAGGTGCTGTGCCGGCAGCCCGTTCTGCTCGGCATAGCGGCGCGCGTAATGTTCTGCCAACGGGACGATGTCGTCCCGGCGGGCGTGCAGCGGCGGCAGGGTGAGGCCGATCACGTTCAGCCTGAAATAGAGATCGCTGCGGAACCGTCCGGCCGCCGCCTCTGCTGCGAGATCACGGTTCGTGGTCGCCAGGATGCGCACGTCCAGCTTCACCGGCACCGAGCCGCCGAGTCGGTCGATCTCGCGTTCCTGGATCGCCCGCAACAGCTTGGCCTGCAGCCTGATATCCATCTCGCTGATCTCGTCGAGCAGCAGCGTACCGCCCTGCGCCGCCTCGAACTTGCCGATCCTTCGCGCCACGGCACCGCTGAAGGCGCCCTTCTCGTGGCCGAACAGCTCGCTCTCCAGCAGGTGATCCGGGATGGCGGCGCAGTTGACCGCGATGAATGGCCCACCGGCGCGCGGGGAACGGCGATGGATATGCCGGGCGATCACCTCCTTGCCGGTGCCGGACTCCCCGCTGATCAGCACCGAGGCCTGCGCTCGCGCCACCTGTTCCGCACGCCGGATGCATGCCAGCATAACCGGATCGCGCGCGATCATGGCGTGGCTTTCTCCCGATGCCGCCTCCAGCATCGCCGCGATCAGGTCTGGGTCGGGCGGCAGCGGCAGGAAATCCTGCGCTCCGTCACGCACCGCACGCAGCGCCTGCTCCGATCCGATCTCCAGGCCGCAGGCGATGACGGGCACCGAGATACGTTCATGGGCCAGCGCCCGCACGAGACTGCCGATGTCCTGGCCAACCTCGCACAGCACCAGCTGAACCCCCGCATTGCGTCGCAACTCGACCAGCGCCGTCACGACATCGTCCGCCTGATCAAGCCGGGCGCCACGGGCGGCCGCGATCTTGGCGGCCTTGCCCAACTCGCCCGCAAGCGACCCGATGATCAGGACGCGCACTGTCAGAAGCCCCGGTCGGCCTTGACGATCTCGGTCATCGTCACGCCGAGCCGGTTGTCGGCCACCATCACCACCTCGCCACGCGCGACCAGGCGGTTGTTGACATAGATGTCGATCGCCTCGCCGATCTTGCGATCCAGTTCGACAACCGCGCCACGGCCCAGCTTGAGAAGCTGGCTCACCTGCATCGTGGACTTGCCGAGCACGGCGCTCACTGTGACCGGGATGTCATAGACCGCGCCGAGATCGTGGGCGTTGCGTGTCGGGGCCGGCTCCGGGACGCCGGCACTGTCGGACAGCTCGGCGAGGTCGATTTCATTGGTCATCGCGAAGATCCACCTTGTTCATTGTTTCGGGGTCCAGCATCGACAGGACGGCGTCGCGGATCGCAGCACCGATGGCGGCGGTGTCACGCAGTGCCGATCCGTTCTGCCAAGTGATCGCGATGTCACCCGCGGCCAGCGCCGGAGCCTCGATCCAGATTACCTCGGTGCCGGAGTCGAGCAGCAGGCCATCGACCTGCTGCTCCAGCACCTCCCGCATGGAAGGATGAAGCCGGATGCTCAGCGCCGGAATCTGGCGCATGGGCGGCAGCACGCGACGCATCAGCGCGTGCAACTCCGCCGACGCGTGCCGCCCGCACAATTCCGGCACCGCAGCCGCAAGCAGCGACAAGGTCGTGCCGGCCAACATCTGCAGGGCCTGGTCCACGGCGCGCGTCGCCTGCTGCCGGGTTTCCGTCATCTGCTGCATCAGCGTCGACACGGCGAGGTCACGCTGGGCGGACGTTGTCGTAGCGGCCTCGCGGCGCTCGATCAGGCGACCCTCCTCATGCGCGTGGGCCGTTGCGGCCTGCAATTCGGCAAGGCTGTAGCTCGGGACGATGAGCTCCGGCTCGACTGCGTCCGGGCGGCGCGTGGCACCCTTGGCGATCGGAGCGCTTGGTGCATCAAAGTCCTCGGCATAGAGAACGCCCGAGATCGACCCTGTGGATTTCAGGCTCTGCCACATCTCAGAGCACCATCTGCTCGTCTTTGCTGTCAGAGATCTCGATCTCGCCGCTCTGCGCCAGGTCCTTGGCGAGAGCGACGATCGCGCCCTGCGCCTCGTCCACGTCACGCAGGCGGATCGGGCCGAGCGAGGCGATCTCGTCACGCAGCAGCTTGCCGGCGCGTTCGGACAGGGTCGACAGGAAGAGGTTGCGTATCTGCTCGGAAGCGCCCTTCAGCGCGGTCGGCAGCTTGCTCTTCTCCACCACCCGCATCAGCTTGCCGATCGCCTCCGGGGGCAGGCGGCCGAGATCGTCGAAGGTGAACATCAAGGATTTCACGCGCTCCGCGGTGTCGCGGCTGCGCTCCTCGAGCGCTGACATGAAGCGCCCCTCGACCTGGCGATCGAGGTTGTTGAAGATGTCCGCCACCAGCTCGTGGCTGTCACGCCGGGTGCTGCGGGCGAGATTGGACATGAACTCCGAGCGAAGAGTCTTCTCGACGCTATCCAGGACATCGCGTTGCACGCTCTCCATGCGAAGCATGCGCATGATGACCTCCATCGCGAAGCCGTCCGGCAGCAGTCCGAGCACGCGGGCGGCGTGGTCGGAACGTACCTTGCTCAACACCACCGCCACGGTCTGCGGATATTCGTTCTTGAGGTAGTTCGCGAGGACCGCCTCGTTGACGTTGCCGAGCTTGTCCCACATGGTCCGGCCGGCCGGCCCGCGGATCTCCTCCATGATCTGCGCGGCGCGCTCGCGCGACAGCGACTTCTGCAGCAGCCGCTCGGTGCTGTCGTAGCTTCCGACCAGCATCCCGCTGCTGCCGAGGCTCGAGGAAAAGTCGGAGCAAAGCCTCTCGACGGTATCGGCCGAGACGTTCCCGAGCTGTGTCATTGCGAACGAGATTTCCTTGATCTCGTCCTCGTGCATCATCTCGAACAGCTTGGCGCATTGTTCGTCACCAAGTGCGAGCATGAAGACGGCCGCCTTCTCGGCACCGTTCATCGAGCCGGCATTCTTCTCTCCTGCCATCAGCCGACTTCCCGTTCATGGCCGAGCCAGCTCCGCACGATAGAGAGGCTCTCCTCGGGATGCTTGCCGACCAGCTCGACGATCTGCCTGATCGAAGAGGCCTTCAGGCGGCCACTGATGTTGGCGATGCTGATCAGGCCCTCTTCCTCCGCATCCGCCTGAGGTGGCGCCAGGAGTGCCTGGCCCCCGTCCGCCCTTGCCGTACCGATAGCTGCCTGCCCGGCGGTGCCGGCGAAGGCGACATCGGCCAGGACCGCATTGCCCTGCGCATCAACGCCCGCCAACCCGGCCGTGGGCGCGGTGAGGCGCAGAACCATCGGCCGCACGACGAACAGCAGGGCGAGCAGGACGAACAGCCCGAGCAGGCCATTCTGGCCCAGCCGCACGACGTCATCGCGGGTCAGGTGCAGGCCCATAAACCCGGGAACGTCGGCGAGCAGGCTGCCGGTGTCCGGCGCGGTGAACGGCATGCTGACGACGGTCACACTGTCTCCGCGTTTCGCGTCGTAGCCGATCGCGCTCTTCACCAGGGTCGAGATCTGGTCGAGATCGACTTGCGTGCGCGGCTGCCAGGCGAGCTTGCCGTCGGTGCCGCGTACGGTGGTGCCGTCGACCATCACGGCGAGGCTGACCCGGGCGATCCGCGGCTGGTCCTGCACGAGGATGCGGACCGTCTTGCCGATCTCGTAGTTATTGGTCTCGTCCTGCTTCTCCTCGGCGCTACCGCTCTGCGCCTGCCCCGCATTCGCGTTCGGCAGGTTGTTCTGCACCGACGTACTGGCATCGGCCTCCGTGTTGTGGCTCTTGTCGGAACTCGTCTGCTGGGAGCGCAGGACCTGCTGGTCGGGGTTGTAGGTCTCCTCGGTCTCGTGGACCTGATCGACATTCATCGTGACCGAGGCCTCGGCCCGCACATGCTCGGCGCCGAGCGACGGCTCCAGCATCTCCTCCACAGCGTGCGCCAGGCGAATCTCGGTGGCCTGGCGCAGTTCGTCCACGTTTCGGGCCATGCCTTGGGCGCCGGTCGGCTGCCCGGCGCGCGCCAGCACGTTGCCGCGACTGTCGATGATGGCGATGTTGGCGGCCTTCAGCCCCGGCACGGCGGCGGAGACCAAGTTGACGACCGCCTGCACGGCTTCCGGATCGAGCCGGCTCGATCCGGACATCGACAGCAGCACGCTGGCCTGCGCCGGCTGCTCCTCGCTCGCGAACGGCTCGCGGTGCGGCAGCACCAGATGCACCCGGGCACCCCGGATCCCGTTGATCAGACGTATCGAGCGGGCCAGCTCGCCTTCGAGCGCACGGGTCTGGTTGATGTTTTGCTCGAACTGGGTTGCGGTCAGGCTGTCGCCGCGATCGAAGATCTCGTAGCCGACGGAGCCCCCGGACGGCAGCCCGTTACGAGCCAGCAACAGGCGGGCGGCGGCAACCTGGTCGCCGGGCACCATGATCCGGTCGTCCTGGCCGCCGAGTTCGTGCTGGATGTGCGCCTTGTCGAGCGTGTCGGCGATCTGCCCGGCTTCGCGTATGTCGAGGTCGCCATAGAGCAGCGCCATGTGCGGCGTGCCGCCGCCGTGCAGCGCCAGCATTGCCAGCATGGTCAGCATCGCCAGTGCAACCGCGCCCATCGCCGCGAGGCGCGCGGGGCCGAGTGCGGCCAGCCCTGCGACCAGCGCCTTCATACCGGTTCCGATACGGACGGTGCATCGAGGAGGAAGTGGATCATGACCTCGTTTCCGTGGAATGGCTCATGCCACGAAAGCGATGATGACGGCTCTGGCTTACCGAAAGGTTAAGCGGTAGGCAGAATGTGCCGGGCGGCTGTCTAAGCGGACGAGCCGATACCGGTGACCGTGTTCATGTCGACGCTCTCGGTGCCCATGTTGAGCATCACGTCGCCGCTGGCGGCCTTCGACACCGAGGTGATCGTCCCCTTGACGGTGAACGGGACGGCGAGAGTATTGCCGTTCGCGTCCTGGGTTTCGACCGCGACGCCGTAGGCGCCATCAGGCATTGTGTTGCCGGCATTGTCCTTGCCGTCCCAGGTCCAGCTGTTGCTGCCGGCGGAGGATGTCTGTTGCACCGAACGCACCAAGTTGCCTGAGTTGTCGGTCACTGCGATCGCAAGGGGTTCGGCGTTGGTCGTGGTGAAGTCGATGTTGCCTTTCCCGGACTGTAACGGCATCTGCGCCGAGGTGGCACTTGCCTGCTGGCCGACGAGGCTGCTGCCGCTGACAACCTGTCCGCTCTGGGTGATCGAGATCAGCTGGTTGAGGTTGGTGTTGGTGTTCACCTGCTGCTGAACGCCGGCGAACGTGGCAATCTCGCTGGTGAACTGGTCGGCATTAGTCGGCGCGCTCGGATCCTGGTTCTTCAGCTGTGTGGTCAACATGGTCAGGAAGGAGTTGAAGTTGTCGGCGATCGACGACAGCGCTGTCGATGACGAAGACGCACCGGCAGCGCTGGCGCTGGAGTTCGCCGCCAGGGCATTGGTCTTGGCTGCCTGCGCCGCGGCTGTTAGCACGGAGGTCTGGTTCGAGATACTGCCGCTCACGTTGATGTCCTTCTCTGTTGCTCTGGGTCAGGCGGTGATGTTCAGGCCGCTGGAAATCCAGCGTCTGGTTGGTGAGCCCTGCAGCGTATCTGCCGCGGCGGCGTCGCCAGAAGCTGTCTGGTAGGCGCCATCGCGGCCCTCCCAGGCCGCTTGACGCTGCGGGGTGTTCTGCCCGGTGCCGCCGCCCTGCGAAGCGCCGCGACCGGCGGTCCCCGACCCATCCGTCGAGGAGGACAAGGCAAAGGTGAGCGTGCGCTGGTCGGTCGGGATGTTGGCAGCATCCAGCGCTTCGTGCAGGTGATGGACGTTGTGTGCCAACTGCTCGAGCGTCTGGGCCCGGTCGGCAGTGACGGTCAGGCTGGTGCCGCCGTCCTGCGTGCGGACCATCTGAACCTGGACCTCGCCGAGGTCGCGCGGATGCAGCGAGACGGTCAGGCTGCTGGCGCCGTCCTTGCCGGTTGCAAGCGCCACGATCGCCGGCGTGACCTGCTGGACCTCCGGCGGCACGGCGGCCGATGTGCCCGCAGCCGCTTCGGTCTGCCTGGTCATGTCCACCGGCATGGTCGAGACCGCAGGCGCGGCGCCGGCCGCCAGCATGCCGGCTGTCGGCGCTCCGGACGTCGTCGGCGCCGAAGCAACCGGCTGCAGGTCATCGTGCGAGGCAACCAGCCCAGGCACGTCCGAGGCCGCCTTGCTGTCCGGAGCCTCCGAAGCTTGCGACCAAGCCTGGGCGTGCGTCGCTCCGTGCGCCTCCAGCCGACCCGTGCCCTGACCCGCTGCCGCATCGGGTGACACGCTGCCGCTCTTAGCCATTCCCTCAGGCGACGTCATGTGCCCGGCATGCACCTGCGGCACCGACGTCATTGCCGTGACGGTCGCCGTTGCAACCGGGCCGGCTGCTGCGTCGTCCGCCGTGGCCGGACGAGCGGCGCGATCATGGGCCTGGACCGCGTGGCCGGACCGGGCCGCCGGCATGGCAGGGCCGGCACGACGGTCCGGCAGGGCAGGACCCTGTGGCGTTCCGGCACCGGGTGTCGGCGCCAGTGCCGGCATACCTGTTGCCTGCACAACCTTGATCGCTGCCGGGTTGTCGGTGGCCGTCGGCCTTGACGGCTCAACCGCCTGCCTCGGTGTCGCGTCCGCGTCGGGTGTTGCAGGTCCGGCAGACATCCTAGACGGGCTTGCCCGCTCTGTCGCCACGCTCGACTTCGCCTGGACGGCGTTGGCCGGAAGCGGACATGCGCTTGCTCCTGTTGCCGGTTTGCCCGCGGACGGTGCGGCCGATTGGTTAACATCAGGTGAAGCGGCGTCGGCATTCGCCTGCAGGGCAGATGCGAAGGCCGCACCGGATCCGGCGGCATCGGCCGTCATCGCGTCGCGAGAAGCGGTGGTCGCGGCGAGCGGAGCGAGGGATGAGGTGCTGTTCATTTCGGGACAGCAACTTGCAAGCTTGGGGCCATCCTCCGTCGGCGTGAAAATCCAGGACGCCGCCGCAACGCCCTGCAGATCTCGCCACCTCCCGGCAGCTTCGACCCGGCAAAATCTGCCGCACGGCACTTATGCCGGTGCGCAAACGGATGGGAATGGCTCGAAACCGCCCTGCGGGGACTGGCACGGTTCATGCTGTCGAGTGTGCATCGGTCCGTCAGGAACAGGAACCCAGCCATGTCGATCTTCAGCGCAATGGACACCGCGGTCAGCGGCTTGACCGCACAGTCCGTGTCATTCAGCAACATCAGCAACAACATCTCGAACAGCCAGACCACCGGCTACAAGGCGACCGACACCAGCTTTGCCGACTTCGTCGAGGCGTCGAGTGCGGTCGCCGGACAGTCGGCCTCGGTCGTGGCGACGACCCAGTATGCGAACCAGGCGCAAGGCACCATCACATCGAGCAGCGCCAACGGAGCCCTGGCGATCAACGGCTCGGGGTTCTTCGCGGTGAATGAGATCAGTGGCGCGTCCACCACCACGACGCCGGCCTTGAGCGCTACGCAGTATTATACGCGCGCAGGCGACTTCCAGAGCGACAACAACGGCTACCTGGTGAACAGCGCCGGCGAGTACCTGGACGGCTACGCGGTGACCTCGGCCGGCGGCTCCAGCACCACGTCGAGCACGTTGGCGCCGATCAACATCAACAATGCGAGCTACACCCCGACCCCGACATCGACCGTCACGGTCGCCGCGACCCTGCCGGTCGCCACTGCATCCGCAACGCTCCCCTCGGCGGCCGTAAATTCGACGGTGACCGCCTACGACGTCAACGGCATCGCCAAGCCGCTCACGATGCAGTGGCGACAGACGGCCGCGGCCACGCCAGCCACGGCGACGGCTGCTGCCACCGGCGGTACCTATTCTCTCAGTGTCAGCGGCACGACCAACGCGTTGCCCACGGCGCAGATCGTGTTCAATGCCGACGGTACGATCCAGTCCTTCGCGCCCGACGCGACCAACCCCACCGCCACCGCAAATCCGGCAAGCTACGATATCGGCCCGGTCGGTTCCGACACCACCTCGATCACGCTCAATATCGGCACGCTGAATACCGGTGCCGGCACCAACATGGCGACCGCCCCCACCACGGCGTTCAACGCCGGCAACCCGACGCAGGATGGAACGGCGGCCGGGAAGTTCAGCTCCTTCGCGATGCAGACGGACGGCTCCGTCGTGGCGACGTTCGACAACGGCCAGTCACAGGTGTTCGCCAAGGTGCCGCTGGCCATGTTCGCCAACGCCGATGGCCTCAAGGCGCAGGACGGACAGGCCTATACGGTGACCGACAAATCTGGCGCCGCCAGCCTGCAGCTCGCCGGACAGAACGGTGCAGGAAGTTTCGAGACCAACTCCATCGAGGCATCGACGACCAGCCTCGACACCGACCTCACCAAGCTGATCGTGGCGCAGCAGGCCTACGGCGCCAGTGCCAAGGTGGTCACGACCGCGAACGACATGCTGCAGACAGCACTCGGCATGAAGCAGTAGCCTTCACGCATCCTTAACCGGTGCTGATGCAGGGTCGCGTGGGACACGACCCGTCCCGGCGGATGAGACGACGGACGCATGAGCCTCAGCACTTCCTTGTCGATTGCATCGAGCGGCCTGAAAGCGGTCCAGCAGCAGCTGGCCGTGTCGTCGCAGAATGTCTCGAACGCCAGCACGCCGGGCTATGTGACCGAGATCGCCAACGTCGCATCGCGCGACGCGGGCGGCGGCCCCAGCGGCGTCGTCGTCAAGCCCACCACGCTTGCGCTGAACAATGCCCTGCAGAACAGCCTCTATGTCGAGAATGCCAACGTGGCCGGCCTGGGCGTGACGGTGAACGCGCTCTCCGCCGTGAGCGCCGCCCAGGGCTCGACGACCGACGCCACGAACAGCAACACGCTCACCAGCCTGGTCGGCAACCTGCACGACGCCTTCACGACTCTCGACAACGACCCGTCCAGCTCCGTGCAGCAGCAGACCGTCGTTGACCGCGCCTCGGCGCTGGCCCGGGGCGTCAACAGCCTTTCGGGCACGTATCAGACCCAGCGACAGGAAGCCCAGGCGGCGATACCGGCCACCCTGGATTCGATCAACGGCAACCTGACCACCATAGGGGCCCTGTCCCAGCAGATCATGGGGCTGCAGGCGACCGGCGGCGACACCGCAGACCTGCAGAACCAGCGCCTGGCCGCGATGACGGCCTTGTCGAGCTTGCTCGGCGTCGCCTTCATGCCGACCTCCACCGGAGACATGCTGGTCAGCACGACCAGCGGGCTCGCGCTGCCGACCCGGCCGACCGGTGGCCCGCTGGTCACGGCTGGCGCCTCGCCGATCTCAGCCGCGAGCGCCTACGTCACGTCCGCCACGACGAGTACTGCGACCGCGATCCCGCCGATCACCCTGAACGGCCTGGACGTCACCGCTTCTCTCACCGGTGGCACCCTCGGCGCCAACATCACGCTGCGCGACACCACGCTTCCGACCATGCAGGGCGAGCTGGATGCATTCTCGACGACACTTGCCACGCGGTTCAGCGCGGCGGGGCTGAACCTGTTCACCAATGCCGGCGGCTGGTCACCCGATCCGAATGCGGCGTCGGACCCGACACAGGCGCCCGCCGGCACCGCTTGGGACACCACCCTGGTCACCGTGCCGCAGACCATCCCCTTGCCGGCCAATGGCGAGCTCGGCTTCTCGGCGGAGATCCAGGTCAACCCGCTGGTGACGGCGTCGCCCTCGCTGGTCCGGGACGGCCAGGCGAGTTCGGTCACCGGGGCTGCGACGTTCATCCCCAATGCGGCGACCGGGCCGTCCGGCTTCACCACCCTGATCGACGGCATCCTGACCAGCACGTTCGGAACGCAGACCATCACGGGGACCAGCCAGGCCGCATCCAGTGCGGCCGGCCTGGGCGTCAACGGCGCACTGTCCGCGCCCTACGATGGCAGCGGCGACATTGCAACGCTGGCCACTACCCTGACCAGCAGCCAGGCGGAGACCATCGGGCTCGCGACCACGCAGCAGAGCACTGCAACGGACATGCAGACGACGCTGCAGGCCTCGCTGACGTCGAGTTCAGGCGTCTCGGTCGATGACGAGATGTCGAAGATCGTGGCGCTGCAGAACGCGTACGAAGCCAACGCCAAGGTCGTGTCCAGCGTGCAGTCGATGTTCACGGCGCTGCTGGCGGCCATCTAGAAAGCGTGAGGAGAGCGGGTGATGTCCGGCGCAATCGGCAACGGCTTCGGCATGATGCCCACGCTCATGCGGACTATCGACAAGCTCAGCACTCAGAACGACGCGCTCGCGGCGCAGCTGAGCACCGGGATTGTCGCGGACAGCTACGCAGGCTTCGGCGTCGACCGGACGGCCGCGATCAGCCTGCAGCCGCAACTCAATACGATCGATGCCTGGAAGACCAACATCACCGCCAGCCAGACCAACCTGGCGGTCGCCCAGAACTCCCTCTCGAGTATCAGCACCATGGCGACCAGCCTGCAGTCGGCGCTCACCGGCCTGCGGTCGGTCACGTCACCGGCGGCGATCGCGGCGCTGTCCAGCACGGCCACCACCGGCCTCAGCGAATTGACGTCACTGCTCAACACCCAGACCAGTGGCGGCTACGTTTTTGCCGGCAGCGCGTCCGACCAGGCGCCGGTCACCGGCACGGACCTGAACCGGAGCAGCCTTGTCACCGGCATCGTCGGCACGGTGGCGCAGGTCGACATCCTGGGGGCGAGCGCGGTGGAGAGCGCCACTCTGGCCGCAGCGGGCAGCACCGGGGCGCAGAGCCCGTTTTCCGCGCAACTGTCGGTGTCGCCGTCGACCGCCGCAGCCCTGGTGCCCGTGATCAGCGTCGGATCGGCATTCTCGGTCCCGACCGGGATGATCGCGACACAGGGCACCGACATCCCGCCTGCGGATACCATGGCAACAAGCACAGGTTCCTCGATCCGTGACCTCATCCGCGTGCTCGCGACGGTGAAGGGTCTCGCCGGGGCGGACAGCACGACGGCCCAGTTCAGCGCCCTGCTCTCGAGCACCGCGAACCTGATGCCGGCGATCAACACGGCTCTCGCGAACCAGTCCGGCAGTCTCGGCGAGCAGCAGGCGACCCTGACGGCGCAGTCGAGCAGCCTGTCGGACATGAGCGATGCCCTCAACGCCCAGGTCAACACGGTGATGGATGCCGACCCGGCCACCGTCCGGACCCAGCAGGTTGCGCTGCAGAACCAGTTGACGGCGAGCTACAACCTGGTTGCAGACGAGAAAACCCTGTCGCTCGTCGACTATATCTGACGCCTTCACCGGCCGTTAAAGCCTTGCTGCCATAGTGCTTTAGGGTCTTGCACGTGAGAGTGCGAGGCCAGGCAAGGGACGGAGCGGCATGGCAAACCTGGTCCTGGACCTGAAGCCGGGCGAAATGATGGTGATCAATGGGGCTGCCATCCGGTTCCGGACCCGCAGCCGTCTCGAGTTGCTGACACGGGCCCGGTTCCTGTTCGGCAAGCAGATCATGTCGACCGGCGACGCGAACAGCCCGCTTCGCCGCATCTACTGTGCCCTGCAGTCGGCCTATGTGGGCGGCGAGGCGGAACGGGCGCCGGCGCTGGAGCAGGCGCGACTCCTGATCGAGACGCGCCGGCGGGAGGGCGCGTCCGGGGCCGATCTCGCGACGCTCGACCGGATGGAACAGCATGCGGTTGCGGACGATCTGTATGCCGCGCTCCGCCTCGCCCGCGGTCTCATCAATCGGGAGGAGGAGGCCTCGATCCGGCCGGCCGGCGATCTGGCGATGCTTGTGGGAGACTGATCGGGCTGAGGGCAGGGCGCCCTGCAATCGACAGGGCGGCGATCTTCCTGCACGCTTCGCCCTGCCATGACCGCGTATGCGACACTACTGCCGGGTGACCCAGGACCCTGGTTCCGTCAACGCTGCACGACCGTGCAGGGAACCTACACGTTCGACATGTCGGCCGGGCGCCATATCCTGCTGTTCTTCTTCCGCTCCAGCCTGGAGCCGCAGACAGCGGCCGACCTCGCTGCCGTCAAGGGCAGCCGCGACCTGTTCGATGGCCGCAAGGCAAACCTGTTCGGCGTCAGCGCCGACGCGGAGGATGAGAGCCATCGGCGAGTCGCCGAGGATCTTCCTGGAACCCGCTTTTTCTGGGACAGCGATGGGCTGGCGGGGCGCCTGTATGGCGCTCGCCGCCTGGACGGCAATGACGGTCTCGGCATGCGGCCATGCTGGGTGGTGCTCGATCCGATGCTGCGCGTGCTGGGAGTGACAGAGCAGGCACCGGGCCGGGCGACGCAGGTGATCGAGGCGTTCAGGCGCCTGGTGGCGCAGCCGCCCACGCATGATGCGACCGCGCCGGTGCTGTCGTTGGCCGGGCTCTTCGAGACCGAGTTCTGCCAGCGCCTGATCGCCTTCTATAAGTCCAGCGAGACCGTGGACTCCGGCGTCTTCACGGAGAGCGAGCCCGGGCAGTCGAAGGCGGTTTCGGACCCGGGCTTCAAGCGGCGCCGCGACTGTACTTTGCGGGATCCTGGCCTGGTGCAGCAGGTGCAGGCCCGCATCGTCCGGCGCGCGGTCCCGGAGATACGCAAGGCGTTCCAGTTCGAGGCGTCCCGGCTCGATCGCCTCATTCTCGCCTGCTACGACGCCGCGGACCGCGGATGCTTCGGGCCGCATCGTGACAATACGGTGCTGGCGACGGCGCATCGTCGCTTTGCCATCTCGATCAACCTCAATGACGACTTCGACGGTGGCGAGATCGCCTTTCCGGAGTTCGGACCGCGCACATACCGACCAGCGACCGGAGGCGCCCTGATCTTCTCGTGCACGCTGATGCATGCGGTCTCTCCGGTGCGACGGGGCCGGCGCTACGCCTGCCTGCCGTTCGCCTATGACGATGTGGCCGAGAAGCTCAAACAGGCGAACCGGTCGATCATCCGGGACTCGACCCCCCGCGCCTGAAAGCGGCAAGCTGCGGCCTTGCCGGTCGCGTGAGCCGTTACCAATTTTGGTGGCGCAGGGGTTCATGAACGCGCCGCCTTTCAGGGGCGTTGCTCAGCACCCGCATCATCGGTCCAGCCGCCTGCCTGATGGGGGTGGTCGGCAGCAGCCTGATCAAGAGGGGCGAGAGTATGGACATCGAGAAACTCACCGAACGGTCACGGGGGTTCCTGCAGGCCGCACAGACCATTGCGATCCGCGACTTTCATCAACGCCTGACGCCCGAGCATCTGCTCAAGGCGCTGCTCGACGACGAGCAGGGTGCCGCGTCGGCGCTGATCAAGGCGGCCGGAGGCGATCCGCAGGCGGCCAGGACGGCCGTCGAGATCGAGCTTGCGCGTCAGCCCAAGGTGCAGGGCGGGGGCGCCGGTCAGCCACAGGCGACGCCGGACCTGGTGCGCCTGCTGGACAACGCGCAGACGGCGGCGACCAAGGTCGGCGACAGCTTCGTGGCGCAGGATCGCCTGCTGGTGGCGCTGGCTGCCTCCGATGGACCAGCGGCAAACGCGCTGCGGCAGGCCAATGCTCCGGCTCAGGCGCTCGAGCGAGCCGTCGACGAAATACGCAAGGGCCGCAAGGTGACGAGCGAGAACGCCGAGGCCGGGTTCGATGCGCTCAAGAAATATGCCCGGGACGTGACCGAGGTCGCCCGGAACGGAAAGCTGGATCCGGTGATAGGCCGCGACGAGGAGATCCGCCGCGCCATCCAGGTGCTGGCACGTCGTACGAAGAACAACCCCGTGCTGATCGGCGAACCCGGCGTCGGCAAGACCGCCATCGTCGAAGGCCTGGCGCTGCGTATCGTCAATGGCGACGTGCCGGAGGCGCTGAAGGGAAAGCGCCTGCTGGCGCTCGACCTCGGTGCGCTGGTGGCGGGTGCCAAGTTCCGCGGCGAGTTCGAGGAGCGGCTGAAGGCGGTTCTCAAGGAGATCGAGACCGCAGCCGGCGAGGTGATCCTGTTCATCGACGAAATGCACACGCTGGTCGGTGCCGGCCGCGCCGACGGGGCCATGGACGCATCCAACCTGCTCAAGCCTGAGTTGGCGCGCGGCACCCTGCATTGCATCGGCGCCACTACGCTCGATGAATACCGGAAATACATCGAAAAGGATGCGGCGCTGGCGCGGCGCTTCCAGCCGGTGTTCGTCGGTGAGCCGTCGGTCGCCGACACCATCTCGATCCTGCGCGGCATCAAGGAGAAGTACGAGCTGCACCACGGCGTGCGCATCACCGACGGCGCCCTGGTGGCGGCAGCGACCTTGTCGAACCGCTACATCACCGACCGCTTCCTGCCTGACAAGGCGATCGACCTGATGGACGAGGCGGGCAGCCGTCTGCGCATGCAGGTGGACAGCAAGCCGGAAGCGCTCGACGAACTGGATCGGCGCCTGATCCAGCTCAAGATCGAGCGGGAGGCGCTCAAGCGCGAGGACGATGCCGCCTCACGGGAGCGGCTCGGCAAGCTGGAGCACGAGATCGCCGATCTCGAGGAGCGCTCGGACGCCATGAGCGCGACCTGGAGCAGCGAGAAGGACCGCGTCAACACCACGCAGAAGCTCAAGGA
>CAXMMQ010000006.1:0-805000 GCA_963693035.2 uncultured Lichenicoccus sp. | reverse complement strand
TTTAAAGAAAGCGTAATAGCTCACTGGTCTATTAGAAACCCTGCGCCGAAGATGTAACGGGGCTCAAGCCACGTGCCGAAGCTGTGGGTGTATGCGCGAGCATACGCGGTAGCGGAGCGTTCCGTAGGTCTGTGAAGGAGATGGGGTGATCCTCTCTGGAGATATCGGAAGTGCGAATGCTGACATGAGTAGCGACAAACAGTGCGAGAAACACTGTCGCCGAAAGTCCAAGGGTTCCTGCGCAAGGTTAATCCGCGCAGGGTGAGCCGGCTCCTAAGGCGAGGGCGAAAGCCGTAGTCGATGGGAATGAGGTGAATATTCCTCAGCCTGCCAGAAGTGACGAATGCGAGATGTTGTCGGGTCTTATCGGATTGATCCGGCTTTTTGAGCATTCCGGGAAATAGCTCTGGCATACAGACCGTACCCTAAACCGACACAGGTGGACTGGTAGAGCATACCAAGGCGCTTGAGAGAACGATGCTGAAGGAACTAGGCAAATTGCTCGCGTAACTTCGGGATAAGCGAGACCCAGTCGTGGGCAACCATGGCTGGGTGGCACAGACCAGGGGGTAGCGACTGTTTAGTAAAAACACAGGGCTCTGCGAAGTCGAAAGACGACGTATAGGGTCTGACGCCTGCCCGGTGCCGGAAGGTTAAGAGGAGGTGTGCAAGCACTGAATTGAAGCCCCGGTAAACGGCGGCCGTAACTATAACGGTCCTAAGGTAGCGAAATTCCTTGTCGGGTAAGTTCCGACCTGCACGAATGGCGTAACGACTTCCCCGCTGTCTCCAGTATCGGCTCAGCGAAATTGAATTCCCCGTGAAGATGCGGGGTACCCGCGGTCAGACGGAAAGACCCTATGAACCTTTACTGCAGCTTTGCAGTGGCATCAGGAAAATGCTGTGTAGGATAGGTGGGAGGCATCGAAGCCGGGGCGCTAGCTCAGGTGGAGCCATCCTTGAAATACCACCCTGAATTTTTCTGATGTCTAACCGCGTCCGGTCAGCCCGGACCGGGACCCTGCATGGTGGGCAGTTTGACTGGGGCGGTCGCCTCCCAAAGTGTAACGGAGGCGCGCGATGGTGGGCTCAGGCCGGTCGGACATCGGCTGCTGAGTGCAATGGCATAAGCCCGCCTGACTGCGAGAGCGACAGCTCGAGCAGAGACGAAAGTCGGCCATAGTGATCCGGTGGTCCCGCGTGGAAGGGCCATCGCTCAACGGATAAAAGGTACTCTAGGGATAACAGGCTGATCTCCCCCAAGAGTCCACATCGACGGGGAGGTTTGGCACCTCGATGTCGGCTCATCACATCCTGGGGCTGGAGCAGGTCCCAAGGGTTCGGCTGTTCGCCGATTAAAGTGGTACGTGAGCTGGGTTTAGAACGTCGTGAGACAGTTCGGTCCCTATCTGCCGTGGGTGTTGGAGACTTGAGAGGATTTGTCCCTAGTACGAGAGGACCGGGATGAACGCACCTCTGGTGCACCGGTTGTCGCGCCAGCGGCACCGCCGGGTAGCTACGTGCGGACAAGATAATCGCTGAAAGCATCTAAGCGAGAAACTTACCTCAAAACCAGGTCTCCCAGAGGGCCGTGATAGACCATCACGTCGATAGGCCAGATGTATACGTGCAGTAATGCACTCAGCTAACTGGTCCTAATCGCCCAATAGGCTCAAAACAACAACACACCACCACACGCACAGCAGTCATCCACATCACACCACACCGCGCACCAAACCCACATCACACTCGCCCGAACCCCACCCAAGGTTGGCTCGGACGACCTGGTGGCCATGGCGGGGAATGATCCACCCGATCCCATCCCGAACTCGGCCGTGAAAACCCCCAGCGCCCATGATACTGCATCCCAAGATGCGGGAAAGTCGGTCGCCGCCAGGTCTTCCAAACCAACCCCATACACACCACACACACACACGCAGAGGCCGTCAACCGACAGCCTCAATACCGCGGGGTGGAGCAGCCCGGTAGCTCGTCAGGCTCATAACCTGAAGGTCACAGGTTCAAATCCTGTCCCCGCAACCACTTTCAACGAACACGCGAACGCATCACGAACGCCGGCCACTTGGGCCGGCCTTTTTGCGTCTGCAGATCCGGCCATGCCAAGCGCCAGGCCGTATGTCGGGTTGTCGTTGCTGAGCTTCGTGATCCTCACCTTCGGCATCCCGGTGAAGGGCAGCGTGATTCCGCTCGTCGTTGGCACCGCGATCTATCTGTTCACCACGACCGGCTACGGCCTGCTGATCTCGACCTTCTCCAGCACCCAGATCGCGGGCTTATTCGGCACCGCCATCCTGACCTTCCTGCCAGCCACGCAGTTTGCCGGCATGCTGTCGCCGGTCTCGTCCAACACCGGCATGGCGCAGTGATCGGCCGGGTGTTTCCGATGAGCTACTACCTGCCTGTCACCATCGACACCTTCACGAAGTCGCTCGTTTTCGGACAGCTCCTGTGGACCATGGGCCTGCTTGCGTTGTTCATCCCGGGACTGGTCGGCCTCAGCCTGCTGCTGATGCGCAAGCACAGCGCTGACGATGGGGCTCCCGGTCTCGAACATCTTCTGGCTGGCCGCAAAGGAGTCGCGCAGCTTCTTCAGCGACTATGTGACGCTGCAACTCCTGGCCTGCACCCTCATCTTTGCCATATTGGCACAGGCGCATCCCACGCTGGCCGACAAATTGCTCAAACCTTTAGCTCACCGTCGTCGTCGTGCCGCCGCACTTCCAGAGCGACGACGCGGCCGGGCGCGTGCCGACCGCACAGGTCGATATCGATGCCACCGCCGCGATGTAGGTCGGCATCGGGAGCCTCTACCTGTTCGAGCTTGTCTCCAGAGACTGGACTATCAAGCTCTTCCAGGCGCTTGCCCAGACGCAGCGTGAGAACGGGCCGATCGAGGTCAATGCGCTGACGGATGCTGCCGGCGAATTGGTTCGGCAGTACGGATACTTCTACGACTTAGCCATCCTGAAGAGCGAGCGCACCCGCGCTGATGGCGGCTGGAAGGAGATAAGAGGGCCACTGGACCCAAGCCTGCCAATATCTAAGAGCGAGAATGCGGCGGGTGAAGCACCCGTGTCTGAGCCCGGGATCTTCAAAGGAGGGTGGAGCCAGTACGGCGAGTTTCCACAGATCTTTCTGTTACATTGCAAGGAAGCCACTCAGCGTCATGTGTTCCAGATGGGCAAGGAGTGGGTAAAAGGGATCACCGAGGAGTTGGAGGCCGCTGAGTAGCCGACGGAGGCGTAAGTTCAAGCTTGAGGAGCCGGCTCGCGCGGGCCTCCTTATCAGGCCGCGTCCGGCAGCGTCTCCGACAGCCGGCCGCCGACGCGTACCGGCGCCACCCGCACGGCGTGGCCGGTGCGGTCGTCGGTCTCGACGAACAGGCCGCACAGCGTGGCGTCGCCTTCCGCCGGGCCGAGCCGCTCGGTCGGCATCTTTCGCACGAAGCGGGCCACCGCCGGCTCCTTCACCATGCCGATCACGCTGTCATAGTCGCCGCACATGCCGGCATCGCTCTGAAAGGCGGTGCCGCCGGCCAGGATGCGATGGTCGGCGGTCGGCGTGTGGGTGTGGGTGCCGACCACCAGCGACACCCGGCCGTCGAAATGATGCCCGAACGCCATCTTCTCGCTGGTCGCCTCGGCATGGATGTCGATCACGATGGCGCCCACCGTGATCCCGAGCCGATGCCGCGACAGCAGTTCGCCGACCGCGCGGAACGGATCGTCTAGCGCATCCATGAACAGCCGCCCCATGGCGTTGATCACCATCGCGCGCCTGCCGTCGGTGAGCGTGACGAGCACGCTGCCGGCGCCGGGTGTGCCGGGCGGGAAGTTGATCGGCCGGATGATGCGCGGCGCCTGGCTGATATGGCCGATCAGCTCCTTGCGATCCCACGCATGGTTGCCGAGCGTGATGACGTCGGTGCCGGCGGCGAACAGGCTGTCGGCCATCGCCGGTGCGAGGCCGAAGCCGTGGCTCGCATTCTCGGCGTTCACGATCGCAAGGTCGATGCGCAGCCGCTCGCGCAGGCTGGCCAGCCGCGCCTCGACCAGATCGCGTCCGGCGCGCCCCACCACGTCGCCGAGAAACAGGATGCGCACTTCGCCTCAGCCCTCCGCCTGCCGGTGCAGCCGCACCGGACCCTGCTCAGTGACGATCACCGGCAGCCTGATATCGAACCGGTCGTGCGGCACCGCGTCCACCTGCTGGCTGGACAGCGCGTAGCCCACGGCACGCGCCTGCGGCAGTCCGGCCAGGGTGCGGTCGTAATAGCCGCCGCCGTAGCCGAGCCGCCAGCCCTGCAGGTCGAAGGCCAGCATCGGCACGAACACGATGTCCGGCGATCCGGACGGGGGGGCTGCCGGATGCATGGAGCCGAACAGGCCGGGCAGCATGACGCAGCCGGGCGACCAGGGCCGGTAGGGCAACGGCGAGCCGCGCGGCGTTGTCTCGGGCAGGAGCACCGCGCAGCCGCGCTCGTGCAGCCTCTGCCAGAGCGGCCGCAGGTCTGGCTCGTCGCGGAGCGGCCAGACACCGCCCACGGCCATCCCCGGCGAGACCGCCACATGGTCGAGCAGGGCCTGGATCAGCCCGATGTCGGCGACCGGATCCGAACGCCGGCCCTGGCGCAGCGCCTGGCGCAGCGCTCGTTTGCGGGCGTCGATGGAAGTCATTGAGGGCAGGTGCGGAGCCGCCTCGGCCGTTGGACTGTCAGCCTCCCAGAACCCGCATGTGCAGGTGGGCGCCGGGTAACATGGCCAAGAGCCATGACAGAGCCAGCTCCCGAGGAAGTGCTTATCGGCCCGGGGGTTGAATTGCCTGACGCACCAGGCAGCCCCGCACCACCAAGCTAGTCATGCTCAAGCGCCGCTGCAATGGCTTCCGCGCGCTCGGCGAGATTGGCAAGCTGCCGCTCGCGCCAGTCCGCCTGCGCCCGCACCGCTTCCGCCTCATCGATCAGGGCGGCGGTGCCGGGCGGCATGCGGTCGGCGGCCATGTCGTGCAGCTCGTCGGCCATCAGCAGCGCCACCAGGGCGAGCAGCCGCGCCTCGCCACTCTGTCCGCCGAGCGCCTTGATCCGCTCGACCCGCCGGTCCACCTGCGACGCCATCTGCTGCAGGTGCTGCTCCTGGCCGTCCTCGCAGCCCACGACGTATGCGTAGCCGTTGATCCTGATCGTGACCTGCGCCATCGCCGCCTCCAGCCCTGCCCACGCCCGTCAGAGCGCCCCGCCTCGATGCGCCCCGCCTTGGCGCGTCAAGTCGCCGACAGGATGCGCCTCGGCGACGGATTCGCCCAAGACGTCCCGCAGCCGCACGATCAGGGCGTCCAGGTTGGCGACCAGCACCGGCAGGTCGACCGAAGGCGTCGCATTCGCCTCGCGCAGCGCCGTTCCGGCCCGTTCGGCATCGAGGCGCGCCTGTGTCGCGGCGGCTTCGACGTCGCGCAGTGCCCGGGCGCCGGTTGCCTCCGCCTCGGCCGCGATCGCCTCGCGACGCTCGACGGCGACCGCGATACGGCCCAGCGCCGCCGCCAGCCGCTCGGCCGGATCCTGGCGCTCGCCCGGCCCGTCCTGGTGAGGGCTATCCTGGTACTGCGACAATGCGAACATCCTCCGAAGCACCGATGTCGTTGCACAGATCGCGTGCAACGATTCCGGCGTCAAGGAGCAAGACGGGCGTCAAGGAGCAAGGCGGGTCAGGCCATGAACCACGCAGCTACCCAGGCTCCGAAGCGCGCCATCGTCATCCATGGCCGCGAGCAGGCGCTGTTCGCGCTGGATACCGCGTTCGCCTTGCCCGGCCGCCTGCTGCTGCTGTCGGCGGCAAGTGCCGGCTGTTTCATGGGGCCGCCCTGGTGGGCCGCGCTGATCGACAGCCTGCAGGCCCCGATCCTGGCAGCCGGGGCGACCGACATGCTGGATTGCGGCGCCTCGGCGGGCCGCTGCATGGAGGCGCTGCGGATCGGGTTGCGCCGGCTGGTGCTGTCGCCGGCCTGCCCGCAGTTCAGGACCGTCCGGCGGCGCGCCGGGGCGCTCGGCGCCGAACTGGTCGCCGAGCGCCCGGCCTGCCTCGATCTGGCGAGCCTGGATGCCAAACGCGACCGCCCGACCCTGCTGCGGGACTGGCTCGGCGACGGCGCGTTGCCGTGACAGGCGGGGCCGCTTCGTCTAGCTCTCCCGGCATCAATCCTCGTGCCGGACACTGACCCATGGATGGCTGCAGGCTCTACCTAGTGACCCCGCCCGCCCTGGAGCCCGGCGCCTTTCGCGACCGGATGGCCGAGGCGCTCGATGCCGGCGACGTCGCCGCGGTGCAGTTGCGCCTCAAGGACGTCCCGGAGGCGGAGGTGGTCCAGGCCATCGAACTGCTGCGCCCGGTCGTGCAGAGAAGCGGCGTCGCCTTCATTCTCAACGACCGCCCCGATCTCGCGCGCCGGCATGGCTGCGACGGCGCGCATGTCGGCGCCGGGGACATGCCGGCCGGCGAGGCGAGGACGCTGCTCGGCGACCTGCAGCTCGGCGTCTCCTGCTACGACAGCCGCGACGCCGCCATGCTGGCGGGCGAGAACGGCGCCGACTACGTGGCGTTCGGCGCGTTCTTCCCCAGCGGCACCAAGCAGACCGATATCCGTGCCGACCCTGGCCTGCTCGGATGGTGGTCCGAGGTGATGGAGCTGCCGGTGGTGGCGATCGGCGGCATCACGCCCACGAACTGCGCCGGCCTGGTAAGGGCCGGCGCCGACTTCCTCGCCGTGGTCAGTGCCGTCTGGGACCATCCCGATGGTCCGGCCGCCGGGGTGCGTGCGATGAACACGGCGATCGCCCAGGCCTAATGACGGGCGCCGACCCCGGTGCTGTAGTCGCCTGGAACATAGGTGAGCGGCGGTCCGTAGCCGGTCGGCGCAACGTTTGAGGCCAACTGGATGTCCGGCGTCAGCAGCGACTGCGTCACGTAGAGCACGCCGTTGGATTGCGGCACGTTGGACAGCCAGATCCGGTTGATATGGCCATGCGCGTCGCCCAGCAGGAGTTGGCCGGTGGCGGCCTCGACCGAGACGGTCAGCACGTCGCGTCCGTTCAGCGTCCGCAGGGCGACGGGTCCGTTTGCGTGCGCGATCATCCCACGCAGCCGGTGCTCGGAATAGTCGCCGGGCACGATCGTGTAGGCCAGCAGCCGCTGCAGGTAGGGCGCGGCGGCAGGCGACAGCAACTGGCCGCCGGAGGCATGCTGCTGCTGCTCGAGCGGCGTGTTCGGGGGCGCGAACACGGTGAACGGGCCGTTCCGCTGCAGGGTGGTGAGCAGGCCGGTCCGGTACAGGCCGAGCGCATAGTCGGTCAGCTCGAGCGAGCCGACGATGCTCTCATCGACCGTGCGGTCGGTATAGACCGGCACATCCGCGAACACGATGTCGTCGGAGCTCCCGATGATCGGCAGCGGATCCTGCCGTGCACCGCTCTCGCAGCCGGCCAGCCCGGCCAGCATGCCAGCCACCAGGAGCGCCCGACCTGCCACCGCCTTCATACGCCTCATGCCGTCCTCTCGATCCGCCTACGGAGGAAATCCATACAGGATACGCAACGGTGGTGCGACCGCTTCGCGGGTTTGAGGTCGCTCAGCAGCCGTCGCCGCGCAGCGCCCAGGACGAGACGCGGTCGTTGGTGATCTCGAAGGTCGTGGCGCAGACCGAGTTGTAGTAGGTCGGCGGGAAGCCGCCGAACCCGCCATAGCCGCCATAGCCTCCGAACCCGCCATACCCGAAGCCGCCGCCGCCGCCCCAGCCATAGCCGCCCCAGCCCCAGCCCCATCCAGGCCCGATGCCGGGGCTGTAGCTCGACTCGTTGTCGATATAGGCGAGGAAGGTGTGGCCATCGGCGCTGTAGGTGCGGCTCGGCACCCCGAAGGCGCGCACGAGATCGACCTGCGAGTGGCCGATCATGGAATCGAGCAGGCGGCGTTGCGCCGGCGAAGGCGTTTCGCAGGCCGCCAGCGCGAGCAGGGGGACCGCCAGGGCGGCAAGCGGGACAAGGCGTCGAGCGGACATGGTTGGAGACCCTTCTTCGCGCAGGGGGCGACAGACCATGGGTAAACGCTCCGCCAGGCCGTCCGGTGGCCGGGGAGTTTGTGCGTTACAAAAAAAACAGCCCGACGGTCATCCGGCTCCCAGCCACAGGATGTCGATGATCCGCGCGGCCCCGGTCGCAAGCATTACCAGCCGGTCGAAGCCGAGCGCGATGCCGGCGCATGGCGGCATCTGGGGAAGGGCGGCCAGCAGCGCCTCGTCGATCGGCCATTCCTGTGGCGGCCATTCCTGCGGCTGCCAGTCCGCTACGGGATGCGTGAGGGCGGCACGGCGCGCCCGGTCATGCAGGAACCGCTCGCGCTGCTCGGCGGCATCGGTCAGTTCGTCGAAGGCGTTGGCGAGCTCGAGGCCGCAGGCATAGAGCTCGAAACGCAGCGCGACCCGCGGATCGCCCGGATCGCGGCGTGCGAGGGCGGCCTGCGCTGCGGGCCACTGGGTCAGGAAGGTCGGCCGCTCGCGCCCGATCCGTGGCTCGACATGGCTCAGAAGCAGCCGGAAGAACAGATCCTCCCAGTCCTCGCCGTCACGCAGCCGCACGCCCGCCTGCCTGGCCAGCGCCGGCGCGTCGTCCTGGGTGGCGAGCAGGTCGGCGCCGGTGTGGCGCGCGAAGGCTTCCTGCAGGGTTAGCTTCTCGAACGGCGCATCGATCCGGCACTGCGCGCCGTCCCGCTCGACGACAGGCGGCAGCACGGC
Organism: uncultured Lichenicoccus sp.; assembly: GCA_963693035.2. Lineage (GTDB taxonomy): Bacteria > Pseudomonadota > Alphaproteobacteria > Acetobacterales > Acetobacteraceae > Lichenicoccus. The sequence continues at coordinate 796,201 of CAXMMQ010000006.1, read as the reverse complement.
GCGCAACAGCGCCTCGGTCTCGTCCATCAGCGCGGCGAGGCTGGCGCCCGGCCGATACCATTCCAGCATGCTGAACTCGGCTTCATGCAGCGGGCCGGCCTCGCCGTTGCGCCAGACCCGTGCCAACTGGAACACCGGCAGCCCGGTCGCCGCCACCAGGCGCTTCATCGCGAACTCCGGGCTGGTATGGAGGAACAGGCGCTCGCTGGCGCCGTCGGGGGCCACGCGCTCGGTGGCGAACGGCCGCAGGTGCACCTCCTCGCCGGGCGTGCGCACCGCGAACGGCGTCTCCACCTCGAGATAGCCTCTCGCGTCGAAGAAGCCGCGCACGCCGCGGACCAGCATCGCGCGCCGGCGCAGCAGCGGCAGCCGGTCGGCGATCGAGGCGTGCGGAGTGGGCAGTTGCGGGCTCATGGGCACGGCAGTACAGCCCGGCGATGCGCAGCAGCAAGCCGGCCATCGCCGACATCGATACCCTGATCGGCTCGGGTCTTGCCGAAGAGGCCGATCGCGCTGCCCTCGATGCGGTCGCCGTGCGCTATGCCACCCTGGTCCCGCCGGCCTTCCGCACTCTCATCAACCGGCCCGACGATCCGATCGGGCTGCAGGTGATCCCGCATCCCGACGAGCTGCTGACCGCGCCGCACGAGCACTCCGACCCGATCGGCGACGAGGCGTTCTCGCCGGTGCCGGGCATCGTGCACCGCTATGCCGACCGCGCGCTGCTCAAGCCACTGCTGGTCTGCCCGCTCTATTGCCGGTTCTGCTTCCGACGCGAGCATGTGGGACCCGGCGGTGGCGTGCTGGCCGAGGCGGCGCTCGCCCGCGCGCTGGACTGGCTGGCGGCCCATCCCGCGATCAGCGAGGTGATCCTGACCGGCGGCGACCCGCTGATGCTGTCGCCCCGGCGCCTGGCCCGGATCGTGCGCGCCCTCGACGCCATGCCGCATGTCACGACGATACGCATCCACACCCGGGTCCCGGTCGCCGACCCCGAGCGTGTCACCGACGCGCTGGCCGACGCCATGCAGACCGAGCGCGCGATCTGGCTGGTGCTGCACGCCAACCATGCCAGCGAGTTCACCCAGGCGGCGTCGGCCGCGATCCGCCGGGTGCAGGCGCGCGCGATCCCGGTGCTCGGGCAGTCGGTGCTGCTGCGTGGCGTGAACGACAACGAGGCGGCGCTGGAGGCGCTGCTGCGCGGCATGGTGCGACTGCGTATCAAGCCGTACTACCTGCACCAGCTCGATGCCGCCCCGGGAACCAGCCGCTTCCATGTGCCGATCGAGCAGGGGCGGCGCCTGCTCGAGGGCCTGCGCGGCCGCGTCACCGGCCTCGCCTGGCCGACCTACGTGCTCGACATCCCGGACGGGCACGGCAAGGTCCCGATCGGCCCGGACTATCTCGATGCGGCTGCAGGGCTGGTCCGCGATCCCGGTGGCCGCCCCCATCAGCTTGCCCGTGACCGCCCGAGGGGATAGACACCCGCGCTTCATCCGCACCGCCAGACGGCCCTTCCGCACAGCAGAGATCCAGGACCATGAAGCAGCAGGCCAACCTCATTCGCGCCGGACAGGTCATCGAGCATGATGGCCGGCGCTGGACCGTGCTGAAGCAGCAGATCATCAGCCCGGGCAAGGGCGGCGCCTTCATCCAGGTCGACATGCGCGACCTCAAGACCGGCAACAAGACCAACGAGCGCTGGCGCACCGCGGACACTGTCGAGCGGCTGATGACCGAGGAAAAGGAGTACACCTACTCCTACCTGGACGGCACCAACCTGGTGCTGATGGACCCCGAGACCTTCGAGCAGGCAATGATCCCGGCCGACATCCTGGGCGAGCAGCTTCCGTTCCTGCAGGACAACATGACCGTCATCGTCGATCTCGTCGAAGGCGACCCGGTGGCGATCCACCTGCCGGCGATGGTGACGCTGGAAATCGTCGAGGCCGACCCGGTGACCAAGGGCCAGACCGCGACCTCCTCGTACAAGCCCGCCCGCCTATCGAACGGCGTGAAGACGATGGTGCCGCCGTTCATCGAGACCGGCGAGCGGATCGTGGTGCGGACCGAGGACTCCACCTACGTCGAACGCGCCAAGGGCTGATCCGATGTCGCCGCGCCTCTCGCCGCAGATCACCGTCATGCAGAACGCGGCCCAGAAGGCGAGCAAGCGGCTGCTGCGCGACTTCAACGAGGTCGAGCAGCTCCAGGTCAGCATCAAGGGCCCGTCGGACTTCGTCTCCCAGGCCGACCTGCGCGCCGAGGCGACGATCCGCGAGGAGTTGGCCCGCGCCAGGCCCGGCTTTGCGTTCCTGATGGAGGAGAGCGGCGCGTCCGGTTCCGAGAACTGGGCCTGGCGCTGGGTGGTCGATCCGCTCGACGGCACCACCAACTTCCTGCACGGAATGCCGCACTGGGCGATCAGCATCGCGCTGCAGAAGCGGCTGCCGGACGGCGGCGCCGAGGTCGCGGCGGCGGTGGTGTACAACCCGGCCGCGAACGAGATGTTCTGGGCCGAGAAGGGCGCCGGCGCCTACCTCAACGAGCGCCGGCTGCGGGTGTCGGCGCGCCGCGACATCTCGGAAGCGGTGTTCTCCACCGGCATCCCGTTCGCGGCAATCCCGGCGCAGCGGCGGCTGCCGTTCGCCCGTACGCTGGGCGTGCTGATGCCGCAGGTCGCCGGCATCCGCCGCTTCGGCGCGGCGGCACTCGATCTCGCCTGGGTCGCGGCGGGTCGGTTCGACGGCTACTGGGAGCTGGGCGTGAAGCCCTGGGACGTGGCGGCCGGACTGTTGCTGGTGCGCGAGGCGGGCGGCTATGCGACCGACCCGTACGGCCAGGAGCAGAATGCGATGGACATGGAGTGCAACGTCGTCGCCGCGAACACCGGCCTGCACGAGAAGCTGCGCGAGGCGGTCGCGCACGGTCTGGACGGCTAGGCGGCCGCTTTTCCGGCTTGATTGACCACGCAGGTGCCCTTCGTTCCGAGATGTTTGGGCAGCGGTAGCCTGGGACACGGTAGCCTGGGACACAGTAGCCTGGGACACGGTAGCCTGGACCCCTCACCCGGGGAGAGGCGCATGGCGATCGGCGAACCGGATCTGTCGGGACAGCCAGCGATATTCATCGGCGGCGAGAGCATCCCGTTCACGATGCAGGTCGAGGTCAGCCACGAAGCGACCGCCTCGGACCTTACCCGGATGCCCGACGAGCCAGGCATGGTCCGCATCCCGATCACCCTCGACGTGATGATCCCTTCGGATCTGCTCGCCGCCGCCCAAACCGCCGGCGGCGCATGGGGACCGGGCACGCCAACCGCCACGGCAGGCCCCGGAGCCGACAGGCGGCATAGGCGGGGTCGGTTTCCAGGGTCAGCCGGCTCCGCAATCAGCGGCAGCAGCCTCCGCGCGACACTCGGACCAGCGGCCAACGAGGGACGGGCGGCGTTCCGCGACATGTCCAGGGCGGCACGAAGCGGGCCACGCCAAAGCGTCCCAAATCTGCCGGTCGTGGAGCGGATCGACATCACGGATGTCGAGCCATCCGGGATCGTCGCCAGGAGTGCGCCTGGGGAGGCACGGGGCGAGCCGGCGGCACATTCAGCCCCGGCGCTGAATGCAGCCGGACAGGCCAGCCAGTTCGCGCACGGCTTCGGCAAAGGCCTGCGGGACGGCGCCGCCGGCACGGTTGAGGGGTCGGGAGCCTGGCCGGTGGGGCTTACAACCTGACAACGAGCGCCGATGCGAGACAACAGGCCTGGTGCTGGCGTCGAAGCAGAAGCCGCCGAGGCCGTCGACCATGTCGGGCGGCCCACTGAAATCGCGAAGGTTGCGAATGCTTGGGTTTCCAAGGAAACCAGCATCCCCAATACGCCCACCAAGACGGTGGAAGCGGCATCCGCCGCCCGATCCGCGGAAAGTGAAGTCGCAGGGGGTGCTGCGAACCCCACGACCGGCGAGGCCTACAAAGCCAGTTTGCGAGCTGCGATGGCCAAGCCGCCGGCTTCTGACCCGAAGCTCAAATCGATCATCGACGACCTATACCGAGACAACGCTACTATCGGCAGTGGCAGCACGGCCGCGGCAGTCAGGCATGACTTGGTTGAAGGCGAGCCTGTCAAAGGAACCTTTCAAAAGGAAAAGGCAACTCGAACAGACAGCGTTGCATGATTGGCTGCGGAACCATCCGACTGCCAAGCCTGGTGATCGTGCTGCCGCCGAAAACGTGATCATCGAATTGCGAAACGCTGTGCTGGGTCTCTAATGGATCAGGACCTGGAAACTCTTAGAGCGCGACTTTCCGCAGTCTCTCCTGGCATCATGGCCGCCCTTCGCGAGACCGTCGTTGACTGGAAGCCGGATGAGCCAACAGGATGAGTGGTTCTCGCTGATCTGCGACGACAGGTTGTCGACGACTTTGCGTCTGCCGGCGATGCAACGAGTGACGAACTATTGCTTGCAGTCGAGGGTGCCATGGCGCCCGACAACGCGGACCTGATGAACGCCGTCGCGACAGGCATGATAGCGGCCATGGTGGGCACAGCGAACAGCCTGGACCGATGGGACGACATCAGGCCGCGGCTTGGGAAGCTGTCTGCTGAGCATGCTGGCTGGTGGAACGGACCATGCTGATGCCCGGCCGTGTTAGAGCCGGGACGATGCCGACAGCCTCGAAACTCGCACAGCCGTCCCGCAGGCTCCCGGCACCCTCGTAGCCGCCATGGCGCACCCGGGAGCTCTGGCCTGCCGCCGACGCAGAACCGGGTGTCGCGAAAGCTGACGCCTGTCTCTAGGTCTGCTCTGGCAGCGACCCGTCTCCCCCGCCCGGTTGAGCATCGGGCCAGTGTCGTCTAGCGTCAGGGCAATGCGTCCAACGATGATCCTGGCCGGCAACGTCCGGCGCGCGCTGCTCATGGCCGTGCTGAGCGGCAGCGCCCTCTGCCTGGCCGCGCCCACGCGTGCCCAGACCGGAGGCGACCAGCGCGCGCTGGACAGTCTCGGCACGGCCAAGCCCGCCGAGACCGCGCATCCCGCGCACCCGGCCCACCACCGCGCCGCCCATCATCCCGCGCGTCCCGCCACCAATGCGGCAGACACCGGCGCCTCGCACATGCCGGCCGGCGTCGCGATGCCGCCGCCTGTGCCAACCACGCCGCCGCCGCCGCCGATCATCAAGGCGCCGATCATCAACGTGCCGCTGCACCCGGAGCCGCCACCGCCGCCGGTGCCGGTCGTGGCCAGCGCCACGGGCGACGCCAGCGCGATCCATGGCGGCACCCGCATCACCTTCGGAGACGGCAGCGCCGACCTCAACGCCGATACGATGCAGGCCCTCCGCGACTTTGCCGACAGCCTGAAGACCGACCCCGCGGCGCGCGCGCAGATCGACGCCTACGGCAACGGCAGTCCGGACGATCCCTCGACCCCGCGCCGGCTTTCGCTGTCCCGCGGCCTCGCTGCCCGCGCCGTGCTGATCAATGCTGGCATACCGTCCACCCGCATCTATGTGCGCGCGATCGGGCGGCCGGCTGATGGCGGTCCGGCCGATCGCACCGACCTGACCCGCTCCGACCTGGATGCTGCCCCCGGTACTGCCGCAGACGCCTCGAACCCTCCGGCACCCACCGATGCCGCAGCCGCCTCCAACCCACCGGCAAAGGTGCCATGACCAAACCACTGACCTATCTCGTCCGCATGCTGGTGTTCCTGGTCGTGGTCGCCGCGGTCACGGCACTGCTCGGGCCGACCCTGATCGCCGCCTTCAACAACAACCCGCTGCTGGACGGCCTGATCCTCGGCGTGCTGGCACTCGGCATCCTGTGGAACCTGATCACGGTGGCGCGGCTCAACCCGGAGGTGCGCTGGCTCGAGACGCTGCGGCATCCGCGCGCCGGCCTGGCGCCGCCGCCCTCGCCGAAGCTGCTGGCGCCGATGGCCTCGATGATCGCCTCGCGCAACCGCGCCGACCGGCTGACCCTGTCCACGCCGGCAATGCGCTCGCTGCTCGACAGCCTCTCGTCGCGCCTCGACGAGAGCCGCGAGCTGTCCCGTTACATGATCGGGCTGCTGATCTTCCTCGGCCTGCTCGGCACCTTCTACGGCCTGTTGCTGACGGTGAGCGCCATTTCCGAGGTGATCGCCAACCTCTCGATCAGCACCGGCGACGTCAACCTGATGTTCGACCAGCTCAAGTCCGGCCTGGCGCGGCCGCTGCACGGCATGGGCACGGCGTTCTCCGGCTCGATGTTCGGCCTCGCCGGCGCGCTGGTGCTCGGCTTCCTCGACCTCACCGCCGGCCAGGCGCAGAACCGCTTCTTCAACGAGCTGGAGGAATGGCTCGCCGGCATCACCCGCTTCTCCGGCGGCTTTGGCGGCGAGGGCGAGGCGCCGATGCCGCACTACGTGCAGGCGCTGCTGGAACAGACCGCGGAAAATCTCGACGGCCTGCAGACGGTGCTGTCGCGCAACGACGAGGCGCGTTCGTCGCAGACCCACACACTCAACACGCTGTCCGAGCGGATCGGCGACCTCGCCGAGATGATGCGCGCCAACCAGACGCTGATGCAGCGCGTGGCCGAGGGCCAGGCGGCGCTGGTGCCGGTGCTGCGCCGTCTCGCCGACGCCCAGGACAGCCATGTAGAGAGCGACATCTCCCGCGAGACGCGCGAGCACCTGCGCGCCATCGAGCGCCTGCTTGGGCGGATGCTGAGCGAGAACGAGCAGGGACGTGCGCAGAGCACCACCGAGCTGCGTGGCGATATCCGGCTGCTGACCCGCACACTCGCCGCCATAGGCGGCAATCCCGCTGCCTAGCGAGATGATCGGAATATCGTCATGAGGCGCTTTCCCGGATTGGTGTCATGAGGCGCCGGCGCAGCGTCCATAACGGGCTGGACGCCTGGCCCGGCTACGTGGACGCGCTGTCCACGTTGCTGATGGTGATCATCTTCGTGCTGCTGGTGTTCGTGCTGGCGCAGGCGTTCCTGTCGGTGGCCCTGAACGGAAGGCAGCATGTGCTGGACCGGCTGCAGCACGAGATGGCGCAACTGACCGAGCTGCTGTCGCTGGAGCGTGGCAAGACGCACGATCTCGGCCTGTCGGTTGCGACGCTGACGGCGCAGCGCAACCAGACCGAGGTGGCGCGACAGCAGTTCGCGGCACAGGCGCAGGCGCTGAATGCCGAGGTCGCGAAGGATACCGGCGTGATCGCGGCCCAGAAAGCGTCGCAGGACAAGCTCAGCGCCGATGCGCAGGTCCAGGTCAACCAGCTCAACCAGCAGCTCGTCGAGCTGGAGAAGCAGCTTGCCGCCATTACCCAGGCGCTCGACATCGCGCAGAAGGACGTGAAGGACCGCGACGCCAAGCTCGCCGATCTCGGCAACAAGCTGAACCTCGCCCTCGCCGACAAGGTCGAGGAACTCAAGCGCTACCGCTCGGAGTTCTTCGAGCGGCTCAGCAAGGTGCTGGCCAACCGCCCCGGCATCGCGGTGGTGGGCGACCGCTTCGTGTTCCAGAGCGAGGTGCTGTTTCCCCCCGGCAGAGCCGAGCTGTCGAAGCCAGGCGCCGACCAGATGAAGGCGCTGGCGCAGACGCTGAAGGGCATCGCGGGCGAGATCCCCGGCGATGTCCCGTGGGTGCTGCGTGTCGATGGCCATGCCGATCGCCAGCCGGTCAACGCCCAGCATTTCGCCACCAACTGGGAATTGTCGTCGGCGCGCGCGATCACCGTGGTGAAGCTGCTGATGGAGCAGGGCGTCGATCCACGACATCTCGCGGCGACGGCGTTCTCGCAGTACCAGCCACTGGACGATGCCAGCTCGCCGGATGCCTACGCGCGCAACCGCCGCATCGAGCTGCGCCTGACCGACCGCTGAGAGCCCGTTTGAGAGTGCGCTACGGTGAGACAGAGGCGCCAACGGCGCCGCCCGGCGTGCCTGTCGAGAGCCGGAGCGGAGCGGCCTCCTGGCCGTGAGCACCGGAAGCGCAGACAGGTGCGTCGGATGACCACCGTAGTAGCATTATCAAACGGACTCTGAGACCGGCGGTCGTCGCCTGGCTCGCTTGATCCATGTCCAAGGACGCTCGTGTTATGCGAGGGTAATCGTCTCGACTGCAGAACGGTAGTTCCTGCAGGAGACGCGGTTCATGTTCGTGCGAAGTCTGCTGGCGATCGGCATTGTCTGTGTGGCCACCGCCGGCGCCGTCGCCCAGACCATTGGCACAGCGCCCGGGCCGGACCCGAACGGGAAGAACGCAGGCGACTTCATGGTCCGCTTTCGCGCGATCGGCGTGCTGCCGGAAGCCTCGTCGAGTTCGGTATCGGCAATCGGCGGCAGCGTCGACGTGACGAAAACGCCTGCGCCGGAGCTTGATCTTTCGTATTCATCACCGATCACACTGCCACCGAGATCATAGCGGCGAGCACGCGTCACTCGGTCTCGGCAACGCAGACCGCGCTCGGCCATGTCGATGTCGGCAGCGTCTGGGTGCTGCCGCCGGCCGCGACGCTGCAACATCACCGGGTCGTGGTTCGCCAACTTCGACGTCAAGCAGATCTTCCTCAACACCGAAGCCCGGATCGACGGCGGCGCGATCATCGCAAAGGCGGCGCTCGATCCGACCATCGTCGGGGCGGGCATCGGATACCGCTTCTGAAACAGGGCAGCGGCAAGCCGGCCCCGTTTGCTACCGGGGCCGGCTGGACAGGATTGCATCCCGCATCCCGGGGAAGCTGGTGAAACCCGCCTCGTCGTTGAGGTGCCCTTTGCCGAGTACGATCTCGAGTGGAGCGTGCAGGTGATTTGCCATCTCCTGCGACCTAGAAGACGGAACATAGGGATCATCGTCACCAGCCCAGCAACGGCATGCATGCCCGCGGCGCTCGCGAATGGCGGCCCAGTCGAACGGTGTCGTGAAGAACGACTGGTTGATCACGTCATAGTCGGGAAGACCGAGCGCGTCGATGAAGCCCGCTGCCAGGAAAAGTCCGGCGACCGGCTCGGCAGCCCGCTCGATCAGGCGGAGTGCGAACGCAGCGCCAAGGCTGTGCCCCACGAGGATGGTCGGGGCGATCGGCCGCGACCTGACCGCCAGATCATAGGCTTCGAGCCACGCCGGAAGAGATTGCCCTTCTGGGGTCGGCAGGCGAGGGCGCACGACCTCGATGCAATCGGCCTCAAGCGCCGCATGCAGCCAGGGAAACCAGTTCGTGTCGCGCCCGCCGCGCGCGCCGTGCAGGATGATGACCCGGAGCGGGACCGGAGCATCCGCCTGCAACGCGGAGACCCTAGACAGGGATCGCGCTCTCCTGCAGCTCAGCCGACCAGGGCGGGTTGGAGCCGGCGCGGCCGCACGTGAAGGCGGCAACCCGCACCGCGAAACGCACCGCGCCCTCGGCCTCGGCCACGTCTATGCCGCCGATCCGGTCCGCGCGCAGCCGACCGATACGGTCGAGATGGCACAGCACGGCGGCGATGAAGCTGTCGCCGGCGCCGACGGTGTCCACCACGCGGGTCTCGCCGACCGGCACATCGACCGACCCTGCTTTCACCCAGGCGGTGGCGCCGTCGCCGCCCTTGGTCACCACTACCAGCGACGTGCCGGCCGCGATCCACTCCCGCGCGATGCGCCCCGGATCGGCGCCGGGGATCAGGTAGTCGAGGTCGGCGCGGGAGAGCTTGATGATGTCCGCGAGCCCCAGCGCCTCGGCGATCCGGGCGCGATACACGGCCAGGTCGTGGGTCAGCGTCGGGCGGCAGTTCGGGTCGATGCACAACACACGCCGGCCCTTCTGCTCCTGCATCAGGGCCACGCATTCGTCGGCGATCGGTGGCGAGATCAGCCCGAGCGAGCCGACATGCAGCGCACTGACATCCTCGCCGAGCACCGGGCTCGCCGCCCGCGTCCAGCAGCGCGACGCACTGGCGTCGTCGAAGAACGCATATTCCGGCTCGACAGCGCCGAGCTTGACGAAGGCCAGCGTGGTCGCGGCGTCGAGCCGCGCGACATACTCCATCGACACGCCGGAGACCTGCATCGAGGAGACGATCTGGTCGCCGAAGAAGTCGTTCGAGACGCCGCCCATGAAGCCGACCGCGGCGCCGAGCCGCCCCAACCCGACCGCGATGTTCCGGCACGAGCCGCCGGGCACCGGAAGGTAGGCCGCCTGTCCGCCACCTTCGCTCTGGACCGGCAGGAAATCGATCAGCGAGTCACCACAGATGACGATCATGCACCTTCCTCCAGTTCGACCCCGAGCGTCTTGAGCGCGCTCCAGTAGCCCGGATAAGTCTTCGCCACGCATCCGGGTTCGACGATCGTGATGCCGCCGATCAGCAGGCCGGCGAGCGCGAAGCTCATCGCGATCCGGTGGTCGCTGCTTGTGTCGATGCGCGCCGGCAGCGTGTGCCCGGCGAGTCCCGGGTCGGAGGCCACCAGCAGGTCGTCACCGTCCTCGAGGCCGAGCCCGGGCCTGATACGCGACAGGCCGCAGGCGAGCGCGCGCACCCGGTCGCACTCCTTGACGCGCAGGTTGGCGATGCCGGTGAAGCGCACCGGGTGGCGGTTGAAGGCCGCCATCACCGCGAGCGTCGGCACCGCGTCCTGCATCTGCGCGCCGTCGATCACCGCCGGCATCTCCGGATACATGGCAATCAGGGATGCAGCCGCGGCGTCCGGCTGGGTGAACGCGTCGGCGGCAATGCCGAGGTCGATGGCGCCACCGGTCAGGCGCTCGGCGGCCCAGAGATAGGTCGCCGCCGACGCGTCCGGCTCGACCAGCAGGTCGCGCGCGCGATAGCCGGTCGGCGCCATCCGCCATGCACCCTGTCCGAGCGGCCCGATGTCGGCACCGAAGGTGCGCATCGCGGCCAGCGTGAGCCCGACATAGCCGCGTGCTCCGATCGTATCGCCACGCAGCGCCACCTCGACCGGGCCGTCGCCGCAGGCGGCAATCATCAGCAACGCCGAGACGTACTGGCTGGAAAGCGAGGCATCCACCTCGACGCGTCCCGCGGGCAGGCGACCGGTGCCGATCACCCTTACCGGCGGACAGCCGCTCGGGCATTCCACCGCGATCCCGAGGCTGCGCAGCGCCTCGGCCAGCGGCGCGATCGGTCGCACCCGCATGTGTTCGTCGCCATCCAGTACCACCGGGCCCGCGACCAGCGCGGCCGCGGCGGTCAGGAAGCGGGTGGCGGTACCGGCATTGCCGAGAAACAGCGGCGCTCGGGGTGCGCCCAACCGGCCGGTGCCGTGCACCAGGAACGAACTGTCGTCAGGCTCCTCGATGACGACCCCGAGGGCGCGCAGGGCCGCAGCCATGTAGCGTGTGTCGTCGCTCTTGAGCGCTCCGGTAAGCCGGCTCGAGCCGCGCGCCAGTGCCGCCAGCAGCAGCACCCGATTGGTGATCGACTTGCTGCCCGGCGGATGCACCCGCCCCCGTAGCGGGTGATGTGGAGGAACCACCGTGACCGCCTCGGCATTGAGCCAGTCGACTGCCAGATCGGCGGTCATGCGGGCTGCCCGAGGGCACGGCGGCGCAGCCGGTCCAGGCGGTGGCCGCCATCCTCGATCATCGGGTCCAGGATCAGCACATGCTGCCAGGCCTTATAGGCCGCCACGTCGGAGCCGCGCTGCTCCTCGACCGCCGCCAGCGCCTGCCAGGCCAGCACGTCGCCTGCATCGCGCGATAGCGAGCCGCCGAGATCCTGCACCGCCGCGTCGAAGTTGCCGTCGAGATCATAGGCTGCCGCCCGCTCACGCCAGAGCAGGGCGCTGTCCGGCTGCAGGGCGACGGCATCGTCGAGGTCCTCGAGCGCGGCCCTACGCTGGTTCTCGACCATCTCGTGCTGGGCACGGCGCAGCAGCAGGCGCACCGCCGGCTGCACCGCCTGCTCGCGCAGCGCTTCCATCTGCGACGACAACGCCTGCGCCTGTCCGCGATCGTGCGCCCGCGCCAACTGGCCCGCCAGGGCGGTAAGGCGAGGGTCGGGAGTGGCGGCCCTGGTCGGCAGACCAGGCAACAGCCAGCCAACGGCGAAGACAAGCAGCCGCCACCCGAACGCCCGTTTTGCGATCAGGTGCGGCTGCGTCCGCATGCTCTGGTCCCTGAAGCGGCCCCCGGATCACCGGAGGCTGCCGGTCTCAGCCCTGGCGGGCCTTCATGCGGGGGTTCTTCTTGTTGATCACGTAGACCCGGCCATGCCGGCGGACGACGCGGCAATCCTTGTCGCGGACCTTCGCCGACTTCAGGCTGTTCCTGATCTTCATGACACGACCCTGGTTCAACAGCCCGTGCGGGCCAAGAGTTCTGGATCCGCGCGCTGCAGGCAGCGCCGGAGGGAGAGGCTGACTAGCGGCGCCATCAGGCCCGGTCAAGTGCATTCCCCTCATCCGCCTTCTGCCCTAAGCACCTCGCATGGCGCGCATGCAGGGCGGGACGAGCGACACGCGACGGAGCAACTCGGCCTGGGGCGGTTTCCTGGTCATGGCCTTCATCGTGCTCGGCCTGTGCGGCCTGTTCTCGACCTATGCCGCGCAACTCCCCTTCCAGCGCGCGCTGTATGCGGATGCCAGGCTGAACGCGGCCCGCAACGCTCCGGACGCCACGGTGCAACTGGACCGGCTGCGGGATGCGCTCGGCGATGACGGCGTGGGCGCCTTCGACGGCACCGGCGCCATCGGCCAGCGGATCGAGCACGCGCGCCGGGTGCTGACGCAGCATTTCCAGCAGCAGGGCGCCGATATCGCGCTTCGCCTGCGCATCGTGCTGGTGGTGTTCACCGCCGCCGCCGCCCTGTTCGGCGTCATGGTGGTGAGCGTCCTCGGCCGCACCCGGCACTGAACCTCAGCTTCCGCTGGCGGCCGATAGGCTGTGCAGGTAGGCGATGATGTCGCGCCGGCCGACCGGATCGTCGATGGCGTTCGGCATCGCGGTGCCGGGGATGAAGGCGCGCGGCCCCGACAGCCAGCGCTCCAGGGTCTGCGTGTCCCAGGTGACATGAGCGGCGGCGAGCGCCGGGGTGTAGGGAAATCCCGCCACCGATCCGGCGCGCCGGCCATAGACACCTGCCAGCTTCGGCCCTTCGATCGAGTGGTCGAGCGCATGGCAGCCCGAGCAGTTCGAGACGAACAGGGTGTGCCCGGCGACGGCATCGGGAGGCGCATTGGCGAAGCGTGCGAGGTCGGCGGCATCCTGCGGCCGGCTGGAGCGGAAGAAGGTGTAGGACAGCGTGATGTTGTCGACGTCGGTGGTCGACGGGTCGCTCGCCAGCCGCTGGTCGACGAAAAAGGTGACCGGCATCTCGACCTTCTGGTGCGCCCCGAGACGCTCCTCGGTGAAGCAGAAGCACTGGATCTTCTTGAAGTAGATGCCGACCTTGTCCGGCGTCACGTTGAAGGTGGCGTGTCCCACGATCGGCGCGTCGGACAGGTTCTCCGCCTCGAAGAACACCAGGCTCTCCTGGCCGAGCCGCACCCGGACGCGCGACTGCATCGGCCGGAACCGCCAGGGCAGTCCGGTGGCCGTCCCGGTGGAGAAGTCGACCGTCACGATACGGCCGAGCGCGCCGCTCGCGGCATTGGCCCGTTGCGTGGTGCCGCCGGCGCCGGTCACCGAGCAGAACATCCGGTACAGCGGCACCGAGAACGAGACGATGGCCAGCATGACGGCGACGATGCCGAGCAGCCCGGCAGGCACCAGCCATCCCCGGCGGTGGCGAGAGGAGATCATCCGACATCTGTAGCCCAGGCGGGGACGCAGCGGAACGTGGACGCTGAAACTTGAACCGCGACTTTCCGAGCCACCCGGCTTGCCGTCCATCTGGAGTATCGGATGGCGGGAGCTGATCGAGAACTAACTTACGTTTGAGCGTGCGGCGTCGAGAAAGCCGGACCAGGCGTCGGTATAGTGCCTGTATGCTTCCGGATTCTGCCAGAAAAGGCCTCTCCACTCCTGGAACGTTTCATCATCGATTCGGTAGTTGCCGTCAGCGAGTAGTTTCAGCACCGCCCTTGGCTTCGGTCCGTGAAAGTGGATGATGCGGGCGTATGGATCGATGCCAGCCCAGTATGGCTTCCAGTTATACTTGGGTGAGAGCGGCGTCCACTGCCCCATGTAGAACTGCTCGAGTGCTGACTGATCGTAGCCCCGGAAAGTGTGGAGCATGTCGCAGGTCAGGTCGATCAGCGCGGGAAGGTCCCTGCGCATCCTGTCGACGTTCATCAGCATGACGCCTGAGTTCAGCTCTGCGTAGTTCTGCTTGCCGGCGTCGCGAAAATCGTGACCGTAGAGGTCGAACTGGCTGGCCGCGGCAAACGTGGTCGGCCGGAAGCGTCCCAGATCAGGGTTCTGCAGGAAAACCACGTCGCAGTCCGTGTAGAGCACGAACTCGTCCTCGAACTCGATGCGAGGAATATCGAGGCGCATAAAGGCGCCCGCCGCCGTTGTCATCCATTGTGTCAAGTACGGCAGCAACCGTCGCTGCGCATAGCGCAGTTCTGCATAGAACGAAAGCCGCCGGAAGATCACCTTGACTCCGGCCGCGGCCATTTCGCGCGTAAAGCCGCACTCCTCGCCGTCGAAGACCATGTGTGGCTGCAGGTCGGTGTTGGCGAAGGCCGACGCCACCGCCACCCGGATCATGTCCGGAAAATCCTGTTCGATGTTCGCGGTGAGCGTGTCAGCCGTTACGCAGAAGTACCATTTCATGGTCGCGGAGACCGGAGGTTACTCCGAGCACGCAGTGGGCTCTTACAGCCGGCTTGTCCAGCGGATCCCGGTCTCAGGCGGTCTCGCGCTGGCGCTCCGTCATCTCGGACGCGGCGGCCAGATCGACCGACAGCAGCCTGCTGACGCCGCGCTCCTGCATGGTGACGCCGTACAGCCGGTCCATGTGCGCCATGGTGAGCTGGTGGTGGGTCACCACCAGGAAGCGGGTTCCGGTCTCGGCGACCATGTCGGCGAGCAGCGCACAGAAGCGCTCGACATTGGCGTCGTCGAGCGGAGCATCGACCTCGTCCAGCACGCAGACCGGCGCCGGGTTGCAGCGGAACACCGCGAAGATCAGCGACAGGGCGGTCAGCGCCTGCTCGCCGCCGGACAGCAGCGACAGGGTGGCGAGCTTCTTGCCGGGCGGCTGGGCGTAGATCTCCAGCCCGGCCTGCAGCGGGTCGTCGTTGCCGACCATGCCGAGATGCGCCCGGCCGCCATTGAACATGCGGGAGAACAGCGACTGGAAATGCCGGTCCACCTGCTCGAACACCGCCAGCAGCCGCTCGCGGCCCTCGCGGTTGAGATGGCCGATCGAGCCGCGCAGCCGGGCGATCGCCGCTTCCAGCTCCTCGCGTTCCTGCAGGATGGTGTCCGCCCGCGCCTGCGCCTCGCTGCTCTCGATGTCGGCCCGCAGGTTCACCGGCCCGATCTCGTCACGCTCGCGCGTCAGCCGGGCGATCCGCCGGCGCAGGCCCGTCTCCGCGTTGTCGCTGAGGTCTTCGGGCGCCTCGGTCTGCGGCGGCGGTTCCGGCGTCTCCGCCAGCAGCTGCGCCAGGATGGCGTCGGCCTGCTCGGTGCGCCCCTGCAGCCGGAGCTTCGCCTCGCGCGCCTGCATCAGCGCGGCATCCGCGGTGCGGCGCTCGTTCTGCGCCTGCAGCAGAGCCTGTTCCGCGTCGTCCAGCCTCTGCCGTGCCGACCGGTGCCCGCTGGTCGCGTCCGACAGCGCCACGTCATGCTGGCGGCGTCTCTGGCCGGCCAGTTCCGGTGCCCCGGCCAGCGCATCATGCGCTGCCTGGTCGGCCGCCTCGCGGGTGCCTGCGGCCTGGCAGTCCGCGCGTGCGGAAGCCGCGCGGCGCGACCAGTCCTCGCGCGCACTCGCCAGGCGCGCCAGCTCGATCTCGAGAGCGCCTCCTTCCGAGGCAAGCCGGAGAACGGCGTCACGGCAGGCCGCTTCCGTCTCCCGGGCCGTCCCGAGCCGTGCCGCCGCCTTGGCCGCCCTTGCCATGACCGCATCCAGCCCGGGCAGCAGCTCCCAGGCCGCTTGCGCCTGCGCCAGTGCATCGAGCGCGTCCTGCCGGTCGTCCGCCAGCCCCGCCAGGCGCGGCGCCAACGCCTCAATCCGGCTGCGCTGCTCGACCAGCCTGGTGTTCAAGCGGGAGCGTTCCTCCTGCAGCCGGTCGAGCTGCGTGGCTCGGTCGCGCCGCGCATCCCGCGCCGCCCGCTCCGCCGCTTCCGCCTCCCCGGCCTTGCCCCGCAGGTCCGCGGCCAAACTGGCACTGCTTTCCGGATCGGCCAGACCGGACAAAGCGGACCTGGACGCGTCGAGCTCCTCGCGTGCCGCGCGTTCGGCCGCGGCGATCCGAAGGTGCTGCGGCAGCAGGGCAATGAGCCGGCTCTCGCTCTCTGCCTGACGAGCCAGTCGTTCCGCGACCGAGCGCCGGGTGGCATCCAGATGCTGTTCGGCCTGTCGTCGCGCCTCCCGCGCACCGGTCTCACCCTCCAGCGCCCCGGCCTCGTGCAGCCTGGCCCGCTCCACCGAAGCGGAAAGCGACGCCATCGGCGGCAGCGCCTCGCGCCGTGCCCGTGCCGCCGCCAGCGCCTGCCCGGCCTCGTGCCGGGCCTGAGCGGCATGATCGCGTTGCGGCAGGAGAGCCTCCAGCCAAGCGCGGGCGGCGTCGGACTGACCATGCAGGGCCCGGTGCTCCTCGCGCGCGACGGAAAGCGCCGCCTCCGCATCGTCGCGGCGGGTCCGGGCATTGCCTGCGCCTGCAACGGCGTCGGCAAGCCCCGACGCCGCGATCCCGGCCTGCGTCCGCGCGCCGTCTGCCTCGCCGGAGACGGTGTCCAGACGCTCGCCGATCTCGCGCAGGCGATTGCGCCGTTCCAGCGCCCGTGCCGCCCTCGCGGCGGTGGTCTCGGCAGCCGTTGTCTGGCCGCTTTGCGGGCCGGTGTCGCTGTAGCCGTCCCACCGCCAGAGCGAGCCGGAGCGCGACACCAGGGTCTGCCCCGGCTGCAGCACAACCTGCATGGCAGCGCCGTCCGCCTCCTCGACCAGTCCCGCATGGGCCAGGGCACGCGCCAGCGCCGGTGGCGCCTCGAGCAGATCAGACAGCCTGGTGGCGCCGGCAGGCAGCGCGGCCGGAGACAATCGCTCAAGGCCGCGCCAGTGGCGTGGGGCGGCAGGATCAAGTGCTGCATCCAGCCCCTCGGCCAGCACCGCCCCGATGGCGCGCTCCAAGCCAGGGGGCACCGGCATCATGTCGGCCAGGAGCTGCCAGCCGTGGGTTTCGGGTGCCGCGTCGTCCGCTCCGGGTTCCAGCCCGTCGAGCTTAGCCTGCATGCGCGCCTGTTCCGCCAGGATCGCGGCCAGTCGCTGCGCGGCCGTCGCATTCCCGCGTTCGCTGTCGTCGCGCGCCTGGTCGGCCGCGACCAGTGCCGCACGCGCCGCGGCCATGGCGGCCTCCAGCTCCGACAGCCGGCTGTCGGACCAGTCGAGCCGGTCCTGCGGCACCAGGGCAGCCTCCGCCGCCGAACTGTCCCGGACGATCTGTTCATGCCGGGCGGTGGCGCGGCCCAGCATCGCCTCGGCGGCAGCGGCGGCGGCGGCGAATTGCTCGTGCAGGATGCGCGCTTCGGCGAGCTCGCGGCGGGCGCCGGAATGAGCTTCCTGCGCTCCGGACCGTATGGCTTCTGCCTCGGCGAGCGAGTGCAGCAGTCCGGTGAGCCGGCTCTCCTGGGCCACCACCTCGCGCTGGCCGTCGGATATGTCGTCCTGCGCCGGCCGGCCGGCCTCCGCCAGGGCAACCTCGGATTCGATGGCTGCGAGTTCGCCTGCGAGCCGCGCCGCGCGCTGCGCGGCCTCCGCCTCCCGTGCCACCGCCGAGGCATGCGCCCTCGACGCCTCGGCGGCCTGCAGTTCGGCGACGTCGGCTTCGCGGGCGGTTGCATTGCGCGCCTCGCTCGACTGCTCGGCAGCGGCTCCGGCCTGCTCCAGGGCCACTGCCGCCTGCTCGCAGACCGCCTGCAGAGTGGCGACCCCGGCTTTCTCCGGCAGCGCCGCCGTCGCCGCATCATGCTCGGCCTGCAACGTAGCCCGCTGTGCCGTGAGGCGGTCCAGCGCGCCCGACGCCGCCGCATGCTCGCGCTCGAGTGTCGCGCTGCTGCCACGCAGGGTGTTCTCCTCGGCAACGGCATCGGCATGCGCCGCATCGGCCGCCGTCAGTTCCGTCTGGGCGTCACGATGCGCCTGCTGCGCCGCCTGCTGCCGCTCCGGCAGTGAGGCACGCCGCTCCTGGCCGGCCGCAAGTTCCACTCCCAGCGCCGCCAGTGCCTGCTCGGCATCGGCGTGGCGCGCCGTTGCGGCCGCGGTGTCGGCCTGCGCCCGGGACAGCCGCGCCTCGGCATCGACAAGCTCGCGCGCGACGCGCTGCTCCTCGGAGGCCAGGGTCTCTGCGGCGATGCGGCTGCGCTCCAGGGCGGTGCGTGCCAGCGCCTCCGCTTCCCGCGGCCGCGGCAGGGCGAGCTCGGCGGCATGCTCGGCGATGGTCGCCAGCTCGGCGCGCTGCCCGGCCGCCGACAATGCCGCATCCGTCGCCGCCGCCGCCGCCCTGGCCTGCTCGACCGCCTGCCTGGCGCGGGCATGCAGCAGCGCCAGCAGCCCGGCCTCCGCCTCGCGCAGTCCAGCCGCGACCTCGCGATAGCGCCTTGCCTGCCTGGACTGCGTCTCGAGGTCGGAAAGCCTGGCTTCGAGCTGCAGGCGCAGATCCTCGGCGCGGGCGAGATTGGCCTCGGTGGCCCGCAGCTTCAGTTCCGCCTCGTGCCGCCGCGCGTGCAGCCCGGTGATGCCGGCGGCTTCCTCAAGAATGGAGCGCCGCTCCTCGGGGCGCGCACCGACCAGGGCGGAGACGCGGCCCTGGCTGACCATGGCGGACGAACGCGCGCCGCTGGCGAGGTCCGCGAACAGGGTCTGCACGTCGCGTGCGCGCATCTCGCGGCCGTTGACGCGATAGGCGCTGCCGGCGCCGCGTTCGATGCGGCGCGAGATCTGCAGTTCCGGCTGGTCATCGAACGGCGGTGGCGCGATGCCTGCCGCCTCTTCCAGGGTGAGGGTGACCTCAGCGAGATTGCGGGCGGGACGGCCGGCGGTCCCGGCGAAGATCAGGTCGTCCATCTCGCCGCCACGCAGCGAGCGCGCCGAGCTTTCGCCCATGGTCCAGCGCAGCGCCTCGACGACGTTCGACTTGCCGCAGCCGTTCGGACCGACGATGCCGGTGAGGCCAGGCAGGATGTCGACGCTGACCGCCTCGGCAAAGCTCTTGAAGCCGGCGATGCGCAGGCGGGCGAAGCGGACGCTCATCGGCGCACCGTCCCGTTCATGCGTCCATCCTTCAAGCTCCGGCCGCGGTCACCTGCTTGAGAAAGGTGTCGTAGTCCATCTCGCCGGAATGGATCGCGGTCCCGAACACGAAGGTCGGCGTGCTGTCCACCTTGAACTCGGTGGTGCCGCGATCCTGCTCGGCTAGGATCTCCTTGCGCAGTCCGTCATCGGCGATGGTGGCGTCGAAGGTCGCCTTCGGCATGCCGGCGAGCGCCGCCATCTGCTGCAACTGCGCCTGCGGATCGACATTCTGGCCGAACGCCCAGCGATCCTGGCTCGCCAGCAGCGCCAGCACGAACGGCTCGTAGCGGTCGGTCGGCAGCGCGCGCGCGATCATGGCCGCGGTCAGCGCCACCTGGTCGAGCGGGAAATCCCTGAACACGTAGCGGATGCGGCCGGTATCGATCAGCTTCGCCTTGACGTCCGGGAAGGTCTCGGCGGCGAAGCGTGCACAGTGCGTGCAGGTCAGCGAGAACCATTCCTGCACGGTGAGCCTGGCATCCGGATGCCCGAGTGCGCGCTCGGCCATGCGCGGGTCCGCCTGCTGCGCCCGGGCGGCGCGCGGCAGCAGCAGCGAGGACGCCGCACCGAGGGCGAGGGCTGCACCGAGAAGCGAACGGCGGCGAACGATCGGCATGGGCGGGGCGACTCCGTGAACCGCGCCAGTACGCCAGACCGTCCGCCGGTTTGCAACGTCAAGAAGGGGGCGACTAGGCGTCCCCCAGCTACGCGTCCCCAGCTAGGCGTCCAGGGTGGCATCCAGCGTGATCTCGGCCTTGAGCAGCTTGGAGACCGGGCAGCCGGCCTTGGCCATCGCCGTCAGCTCGGCGAACTTCTCCTGCGTGGCGCCAGGCACCCTCGCCTTCAGGGTGAGATGTACCTTGGTGATCGAGAAGCCGTCCGGCACCTGGTCGAGAGTGACGTCCGCCGTGGTCTCCATATGCTCGGCGGTAAGGCCGGCGCCGCCCAGGATCATCGACAGCGCCATGGTAAAGCAGCCGGCATGGGCGGCGCCGATCAGCTCCTCGGGGTTGGTGCCCGGCTTGCCCTCGAAGCGGGCAGCGAAGCCGTACGGGTAGGCCTTCAGCGCGCCGCTACGGGTGGTGATGGCACCCTTGCCGTCCTTGAGGCCGCCTTCCCAGACTGCCGAACCGTTGGTCTTCATGGTGGTCTCTCCCGTGGATTTGCAACGCTGTTATATCAGCGGCGGAAGCGTTGGGCGATACGTCCGCCCAGGGCCGCCAGGGCATCGCGCAGCGGCCCCTCCGGCATATCGGGAATTTCCACCGCCACTGTCGCGGCCGGCGCCGGACGTGGTGGCGTCCGGTCGGCAAGCGCGGTGTCGTCCTGGATGAAACGCAGCCGGCTCACCAGTTGCCGACCGTAATGGGTGTTGATCCGCCCGATCAGCATGTCGGCCACATGCTGCAGCTCCAGCGCCACCGGACCCGCGCAGGCCAGCGTCAGCGTGCCGGCCGAGAGGCGGCGCGGACGGGTGGTGGCGGCATGCGCCGGGCCCACGATGGCATCCCAGTCCGCGACCAGTTGCGCCGACGCGGCGTTGCGGCTGTGCAGCGCCGGCCTGACGATCGCCGGCAGCAGCGCGCCGAGGGTTCGCGGCCCGTAGACGTGGCGACGGTCGTTCGTCATGGATGCATCTGTGCCGCCAGCATCAGCCGCCTTCGCCGCCCATTCCGAAGCACCTCCCGCCGGTCCCCTGCTGCGGTGGTACGACCGGCACAGGCGGGTGCTGCCCTGGCGCGCCGGATGCGGCCAGGTCGCCGACCCATATCATGTCTGGCTCAGCGAGGTCATGCTGCAGCAGACCACGGTGGCGGCAGTGATGCCGTACTACCGGCGGTTCCTGGAATTGTTCCCCTCCGTGCAGGCCTTGGCCGCGGCAGAGGATGGCGCGGTGCTGTCGGCCTGGGCCGGGCTCGGCTACTACGCCCGCGCCCGCAACCTGCATGCCTGCGCCCGTGCCGTGGCCAGGCTGGGCGGCTTCCCGGATACCGTCGAGGGGTTGCGCAGCCTGCCAGGGGTCGGCGCCTACAGCTCGGCCGCGATCGCCGCGATCGCGTTCGGGCGTCCTGTGGTGCCGGTGGACGGCAATGTCGAAAGGGTGACCGCGCGGCTGTTCGCAATCGACACGCCGCTGCCACTGGCGCGTCGGGCGATCGGGCAGGCGGCGGCGACGCTGAATAGGGAGCCGGAAGCGCGGGCGCGGCCGTCGGATTTCGTGCAGGCGCTGTTCGACCTCGGCGCCACAATCTGCACGCCGCGCAACCCGGCCTGCACGATCTGTCCCTGGATGAATTTTTGCGAGGCGCGCGTCCAGGGCCGGGCTGGCGAGCTTCCGGTCAAGGCGGCTAAGCCGGTGCGGCCGCAGCGTCATGGCGCGGTGTTCCTGCTGTCGGACGGCGAGGGCCGGCTGCTGCTGCGTCGGCGTCCGCCTACGGGGCTGCTCGGCGGCATGACGGAATTTCCCGGCACCGCCTGGCGTGACGGGCCCTGGGAGCCGGCCGAGGCGCTGGCGGCGGCACCGATGCAGGCGGACTGGCAGCACGTCGGTCCGGTAACGCACGTGTTCACCCACTTCGCCCTGACCCTGCAGGTCCATGCGGCACGCGTCGAGCGGGTGCCGGAGATAGTGCTGCGGAACGGCTTCCTGCGCGCCCCCGATGCGATGGCCGCCGAGGCGCTGCCGTCGTTGATGCGCAAGTGCCTGGACCTGCCTCGATGAAAAACCCGGCTCCTGGCCGGCTTCCGGTGTTCCTCGATCTCGACGGACGTCGTGCCCTGCTGCTCGGCGAAGGCGAGGCGGCCGAGCGCCGGGCCACGACCCTGCTCGCATGCGGCGCAATCCTGGTACGCGCGATCGGGTTCGACGAGGCGCTGCTCGAGGGTTGCGCGATCGCCATCGGCGCCGCAGACGAGGACGCACGCGCGCCCGACCATCCGGCGCAGGTGCAGCTCCGGGCGATGGCGGCGGCGGCGAGGCGGCGCGGCATCCCGCACAACGTCGTGGACCAGCCGGAGCTCGGCAGCTTCATCACGCCCGCGGTGGTGGACCGCGCGCCGCTCTCGATCGCGATCTCGTCGGGGGGCGCCGCGCCGGTGCTGGCCCGGCTGCTGCGGGCGCGCATCGAGACGCTGGTGCCGCCGGCCTTCGGCAGGCTCGCGGCCCTGGCCGGCCGGCTGCAGGACGAGACCCGCCGGCGGCTCCCGGATGTCGTGCAGCGCCGCCGCATGCTGGAAGCCGCCCTGTCCGGTCCGGTCGCCGAGCTGGTGCTGGAAGGTCGCGAGGCGGAGGCCGAGGCGGCCTACATGCATGCGCTGGAGGCCGCCTCGCGCGGTGCGTCGGTGCAGCGCGGCTTCGTGCATCTGGTGCATCCGGGGCCGGGGCCTGCCGACCTGCTCTCTCTTCGGGCGCTGCGCCTGCTCGGCGAGGCGGATGTCATCGTGCATGGCGCGAATGAGAGTCCGGCCGTGCTGGAAGTCGCCCGCCGCGATGCCGGGCGCAGGCTGGTGGACGACGCCGAGGCGCCGGCGCTGCTGGTGCGCCTGGCCGGCGATGGCGGCAAGCTGGTGCGGCTGTCGCCGACCGATGCGGATGCACGGGCCCTGCGGGACGCCGGCATCGATCATGCGGTCGTGCCGGGTATTCCCGCCGGCCGAGATTGACGCGACCGCATCGGCACTGGTCAATTCGGCTGATGTCCCGTCTCGACCTCGCCAAGCGTTTCATCCCGGTCCGGATCGCGGTGCTCACCGTTTCGGATTCCCGCACGTCCGCCAACGACACCTCCGGCGACATCCTGGCCGCGCGCATCGAGGCGGCGGGGCATGTGCTCGCCGACCGCGCCATCGAGCCGGATGATGCCGGGCGCATCGCCGACCGGTTGTCGGGATGGATCGCGGACCCTGAGATCGACGTGGTGATCAGCACCGGCGGCACCGGGGTGACCGGCCGCGACGTGACGCCGGAAGCCTATGCGCGCGTGGTCGAGAAGCAGATCGAGGGCTTCGGCGAGCTGTTCCGCATGTTGTCGTACCAGAAGATCGGCACCTCGACGATCCAGTCCCGTGCCATCGCCGGCGTCGCCAACGGCACCTACCTGTTCGCGCTGCCTGGCAGCACGGGTGCTGTCCGCGATGGCTGGGACGACATCCTGGTCTGGCAACTCGACAGCCGCCATTCGCCCTGCAACTTCGTCGAACTGATGCCACGCCTGAAGGAGCATCTTCCGTCATGAGCATGCGTGCGGAACTGACCGAGAAGATCGTACGCCTCAAGATCGAGCGCGAACTAAGCTGGAGCGGGATGGCGGAACTGGCGCCCGACCTCTCGAAGGAGTTCGTGACCGCCGCCCTGCTCGGGCAGATGCCGTTGCCGAAGGCCGCCGCAGAGGCGATCGGCGATCATCTCGGGCTTGACCCGTTCGAGATCAGGCTGCTGCAGGAGCCACCCTATCGCGGCTCGCTGCCGACGCCGGTGCCGACCGACCCGCTGATCTATCGGTTCTACGAGCTTGTGTCGGTGTATGGCACCACCTTCAAGGCGCTGATCCACGAGGAATTCGGCGACGGGATCATGAGCGCGATCGATTTCCACATGGACCTGGTGCGCGAGCCGAACAACCAGGGCGACCGGGTCAACATCTCGATGAGCGGCAAGTTCCTGGGCTACAAGCCGTACTGACGAACACCCGCGCCTGCTGGCAGGGTCGACCCTGCCGTTCGTCTCTGTATGCTGCCCGCCACAACTGCCCTGGAGTGAGGCTACAGTGAAGATCGATCTGCTCGTGAGCGCCATCCTGCTGACGGCGCTGGCTTCGCCTCCCGCCCTGGCGCAGTCCGTCCCGTCCGTGATGAAGCTGCAGCGCATCGAGGTGATCGGCAACCATCGGGTGCCGACCGCCGACATCGACAGCGCGATGACGGTGCATGTCGGCCAGAAGGTGACGAAAGCCGACCTCGCGGCCAACGAGAACGCTGTCGTCGGCGTCTATACCCACGCCAATGTCGGGGCCAGCCTGAAGCAGCGCCTGACCATCCAGCCGTCAGGCGCCGTCACGGCGGCCTACATCATCACCGAGCAGGCCGCACCTGCTCCGCAGGGTCCTGCCGTGCTGCGGCTGGACCGCGTCACCGTCGAGGGCAACAGCCTGATCACCACGCAGGCGATCGACAGCGCCATCACCCTGCATCCGGGCGACGTCGTGGACGAGGCACGCGTCGCCGCCAACATGCAGGCGATCCTGGCACTGTACAAGAAGAAGAATGTCGGCGCCCAGATCGTGCCGAGCGCAACCTATCCGCAGCCCAACCACGCAGTCGTGGACTACAAGATCACCGAGAAGGGCCACGACTAAGCATTACTCGAACGCACTAGCCGGCGAGTTGTGGTTGATCATCGACAGCAGCTCGCTGCGGGTGGTCGGGTTGTCGCGGAATGCGCCGAGCATCCGGCTGGTCACCATCGAGACGCCGGGCTTATGCACGCCGCGCGTGCTCATGCACTGGTGGCCGGCCTCGATGATCACCGCCACGCCATGCGGTTCCAGAACCTCGTTGATGGTGTTGGCGATCTGCGCGGTCAGCCGCTCCTGGATCTGCAGCCTTCTCGAATAGACCTCGACCACGCGAGCCAGCTTGCTGATGCCGACAACGCGCCGGCGCGGCAGGTAGGCGACGTGGCACTTGCCGATGATCGGCACCATGTGGTGCTCGCAATGGCTCTCGATGCGTATGTCGCGCAGCAGCACGATCTCGTCGTAGCCGTCGGTCTCCGCGAACGTCGTCGCCAGCAGCGCCACCGGATCGGTCTGGTAGCCCTGGAAGAACTCGCTGTACGACTGCGCGACGCGGCGCGGCGTGTCGAGCAGGCCCTCGCGATCGGGATCCTCGCCCGCCCAGCGCAGCAGCGTACGGACGGCCTGCTCGGCTTCCTCCCGGGAAGGCCGATCTGCACGGTAGGGCAACGACCCCGGAGCGACGGCCTGGTCCATTACTGCAGGATGACCGTCTGGTGCGGGCTGTCGAGGCTGAAGGTCGGGATCTGCACGTCGAAATTTTCGCCGGTTGCGGTCGATACCATGTGGTAGGCGCCGGTCATGAAACCAGAGGGCGTATCGAGCGGCGTCCCGGAGGTGTATTCGAACGCCTCGCCGGGTTGCAGTTGCGGCTGCTCGCCGACCACGCCGCTGCCTTCGACATGCTGCGTGCGGCCACGGCTGTCGGTGATGTGCCAGGTGCGGCGCAGCAGTCGGACATCCTCGGCACCCTGGTTCTCGATGCGCACCCGGTAGGCCCAGACGAACTGCCGCTCCTCTGGCTGCGACTGGTCCTCGAGGTAGAACGGCCGCACGCTCACCCGTATGCCGCGCGTGACCAGGGCATAGCCCGGGCTGCCCGCGTCACCGGCGGGGGACTTGGCCCCGGTCGCCATCCCTGCGGCTGCGTGGTCGTTATCCTTCATGCCGGCATCCCTCCCGTCGTGGCGCCCGGTCCTGCCGTGCCGGTGCCTACCGCCTGAGTAGCAGCATCGCCGCAACGCGGGCAGGTCATTCCGCCGCCTGCAGCCGTGTCAGCGCCCCCAGCGCCTGGCCCAGATCGTCCTGCAGGTCGAGCGGGTCCTCGAGCCCGACCGAGAGCCGCACCACGCCGTCGGTGATGCCGAGCTTCGCCCGCTCCTCGGCGCCGATGCGCATGTGGGTGGTGGTGGCGGGATGGGTCACCAGCGAGCGGCTGTCGCCGAGATTGTTCGAGACCGCGATCAGGCGCAGCCGGTTCATCACCTTGAACGCCGCCTCCTTGCCGTCCAGCTCAAACGTCACCAGCGAGCCCCCGGCGCTCATCTGCCGCATCGCCAGCGCCTGCTGCGGATGGTCCGCCCGGGCCGGATACCAGACCCGGCGAACCCCCGGCTGCAACGCCAGCCAGTCCGCCAGCCGGGCCGCATTGGCGCACATCGCATTGACCCGCAAGGCAAGAGTTTCCAGCCCCTTGAGCAGGACCCACGCATTGAACGCGGACAGCGTCGGGCCGGAGTTGCGGATGAACGGCTGCAGCACCTCTTCCACCCATCTGGTGCGGCCGAGCACGGCGCCCCCGAGCACCCGGCCCTGGCCGTCGATATGCTTGGTGCAGGAATACACAACCACGTCGGCGCCGAGCTCGAGCGGGCGTTGCAGCAAGGGGGTGGCGAATACGTTGTCGACAACCACCAGGGCGCCGGCGGCGTGCGCCAGGTCGGCAACCGCCTGCAGGTCGACGATGTCGAGCATCGGGTTCGACGGGCTTTCCACCAGCACCATTGCGGTCGGCGTCGACAGGGCGTCGCGCCACTGGCCGAGGTCGTGGCCGTCGACGAACACGCTCTCGATGCCGTAGCGCGGCAGCAGGGTGGAGACGATCCAGAAGCACGAGCCGAACAGCGCACGCGATGCCACCAGGCGGTCGCCGGTCTTGAGGTGGCTCAGCAGTGCTGCATGCACGGCTGCCATGCCGGAAGCGGTGGCGCGGCAGGTCTCGGCGCCCTCGATCTCGGTGAGGCGGCGCTCGAACATTGCCACCGTCGGGTTGCCGAAGCGGCTGTACTGGTAGTGCTCGGCCTCGCCTTTGAAGGTCGCCTCGGCCTGCTCAGCGCTGTCATAGACGAAGCCCGAGGTGAGGAACATTGCCTCACTGGTCTCGCCGAACAGGCTGCGCTCGGTGCCGGCGTGGATCAGGCGGGTGGCGGTGCGGAAGCCGCCGTCCTTGTGCGTCAGGTTGTCGCTCATCATGCGTGTCCCGGTCTCAATAAACGGTGCCGGCCACGGATGACAGGGCGGACCTCCAGACCTGGAGCGATCGCCGATGCCTCTTTAGCGCACTTGTTTTACCTCGCCGCAAGCCGGCCGGACAAATCACGAGGACCCTGACGCAATCGACATCAGCGCTATGACATCGTGCCGCCTGCGACCGGGGAGGTCAAGGTTGCCTCGGTGCCGGAGCGTGGCTACTCTCCAGGCGGCGGCGGGTGTAGTTCAATGGTAGAACGGCAGCTTCCCAAGCTGCACACGAGGGTTCGATTCCCTTCACCCGCTCCAGACCATCCGGAGACGCCTGCTGCTGGCGATCCGACGCGGCCTTCCTGCGCTCCGAAGCTCACGGCGCCGCTTCTCAAGCAATGGGCGGCCGCTCCGCTTCGGTGCCCGGAAAGGCGCGCCGGGCGCTGCTCTGCGGGTCGCTCTCATCCAGCAGCAGGCGTTTTCGCACGGTCTGGTCAGTTGCAAGCCGGCCTTACTCAGTGGCGTGCTGCTCTCGTCGTCTTACGGCGGCCCGGTGCTGTTCGACCGAGCGCTTCAGGCCTGGTAGGGCGGGGGCGGCCAGGGTGTCTTGGTAGCCTCTGCCGGCCCAGCTCCAGCGGTCGTTTCGGCCTACCAGGAGGTCGTGCATGCCTTCGTGGCTCCGCTTCATGACCCGGATCGGGCCGCTGACGGAGTCCAGCACCTTGGTCCAGGTGCGGTCGTGCCTCAGATAGACCGAGGTGGAGCAGCCGGCCGACCCGCACAGGCTTGCCGACTGCAACTGCACGAACAAGGCCTCGTCCGACCGATGGTCCGAGAGCGGCGCCGAGCCGACCAGCACCAGCGGCTCCTCGCCATGCTTTGCCGCGCCCTGCAGGTCCTCGCGGTTCAGCGACCGCGCCGCCTCGTCGGGCGCGGTGCCGGGCTGGCGCGTCAGGATCACGGGAGCCCCGGTCAGGTGCCCGGTCTGGTGGAGATGTT
This sequence comes from uncultured Lichenicoccus sp., assembly GCA_963693035.2. Taxonomy (GTDB): domain Bacteria; phylum Pseudomonadota; class Alphaproteobacteria; order Acetobacterales; family Acetobacteraceae; genus Lichenicoccus. Next base: position 768,055 of record CAXMMQ010000006.1, on the reverse strand, counting down.
TCGCGGCGAAGGCCGGCAAGGCCGCCAACAGCAGCAGGACGGCCAGGAGCGGCGGGCGAACAGAAGGCATGGTGTTCCGATCAACCCGGCTGCAGAGTCAAGCCCGATCCTAGCAGTGAAATTCCCCGGGCCTAGTGGATGAATTCTGGCTGTCGGGTCCATCTGGCATTCCGGTCTTCATCGAGCAGCAGAAGCTTTCCGTCGCCGCGTTATCCGGTAGGCAGCCGCACGAGGAGACAAGACCGTCTCTATGAGCCGGGTGAATCATCGGACAGGCTTGTTGCCATTCCAGTTACAGTAGCATGCCACCGCCATGTGCGGCGTCCGGCTTGCTTGGCCTCGTAGAGCGCGAGGTCGGCCGCATTGAACACCGCCTCCGGCGTCAGTCCGCACTCCGGGCAGATGGCGATTGCGACGCTTGCGCTGGTCGTCAGTTCATTGCCCTGGAACGGAACCGGATCTGTGAAGGCCTCGATGATCCGGGCGCATACAAGCTCGATGAGCCGGTGCGGGCCCGGAGCCGCGTCGGATAGATCACCGAGCAGGTTCGCGAACTCGTCTCCTCCCAGCCGGACCAGAAGATGCGAGACCCGCACTGCCGCACGCAGACGAGCTGCGGCGGCCACCAGCAACGCATCTCCGGCATCATGGCCATAGGTATCGTTGATCAGCTTGAAACGATCGAGATCGATCATCAGCAAAGCGAACGTCACCTGATACTTTCGCGGCGATCGTCGTCAGGCTGCGCAACTCTTCCTTGAAGAGGCGCCGGTTCGGCAATCCCGTCAGGGCATCGCCATCCTCCGCCAGCGCGGTTGCGACAGGGTCTGGCAACCCATCAACTGGCTGTAGGTGTGGAAAGTCGAACGGGCGAAGGCTGCCCATCGATCACCACTTTCAGCGCGAGCGCGAGCCACCCCGACCAAAGCAGCCACGAGGATGGCGAGCACCATCGTCAGACTGCCCTTGGACATCAACATGGTTCTGAATGATCCGTTTCAAGGTGAGCTGTTTCTGATCTTGCCCAATGCTCGCGCAGTCTTCTCGCCGGAACCGCAGGCCCGACACTACGCCGGACGCCTTGACACGACGTGACGCTGTACAAGAGCGTGGCCTCGGCTCCTCAGAGACCGTCGGAGACGCTGCCGGTTTGCCGGACACCCGGTCCAGGGTGTTTCATGGCATCGCAAGCCCTCCGGGGCCGGCGAGCAGCCTGGCCGATTCGAGACGGAGACGAACATCAAGTCCGCACCCGTACAGCCTCCCGAACCGGGTCCTTATCGCCACTACAAGGGCGGCCTCTACACGGTGATCTGTATCGGCCGGCACAGCGAGACCGAGGAGTGGCTGGTCACCTACCGCAGCGAGGCAAGAGGTGACTACTGGGTGCGCCCGCTGGTCCTATGGAACGAGCCGGTAAACGGCGAGCCTCGCTTTCGGAGGCTGTAATCAAGAGGCTGCTTGAAAACGCCCGCCGCGTCGGATCGCCAGCAGCAGGCGTTTCCGAGCAGCCTCTCACCAGCCCATGCTGCCTGGGATTCCCTTGAACGGACCCTGGAGATCGCTGGTGACCCAGCCACCATAGAAACCGCCCGGCTGCGGGGTCGCCGCCTCGTCGCCGACGAAGCACTGGTCCATCATGCCGGCATAGACCGCGAGATGGTCACGCAACGCCTCATAGGCCGGCACCGGATCGGGATAGCTCCAGGCCGCGCGTTCGGCACGCGCCGTGCCGACCCGTATCGTCCAGTAGCGCGCCTCGCCCTTCCATTCGCACAGGCTACGTCCGGACGCCGGTTCGAGCGCGCAGCCGGTGAAGGCGTCGGGTGGCAGGTAGTATACTGGTGGGTGCGACGTCTCCAGCACCCGCCAAGCCGCACCGGTCTCGGCGATGACGCGCCCGGCGAACAGGATGCGGACCCGCTTTGCGACCGGCTGCAGCGCCGGTGGGCGGGGATAGTCCCAAACGTTCTCCGTCATGTCCGCAGTGCCGTCAGATACTGGACGACCGGCCTGGTCAGCCCGATCCCGCGCAGGTCCTCGGGTGCGAACAGGCGCGCGTCGATGACCTCCCGGTTGTCGAGCCGGAGCTCGGGCAGGCTGTCGAGCCGCAGCTCGAAGAAATGCACGCGGTCCGGGCGACAGTCATAGAGGCCCGAGGTGACGCCCGATGCTTGCAGCGGTCCAGCCGACAGACCGATCTCTTCCATCAGCTCGCGTCGGGCCGCGGCCTCCGGCGTCTCCCCGTTGCGCACCCCGCCGCCGGGGAAGTTCCACTGGCTGCGGTAGGACGAGCGCAGCAGCAGCAGGTCGCGCCCGACATGCACCGCGATCAGCGCGCCTTCGTGCGGTGGCCGCCGCACCCACCACCACAGGCGGGCGATCGGAAAGCCGATCCGAAAGGCGGTCCTCCAGGCAAGATCGATCAGCGAGAGCCGCCACGTTCGGGAGGAGCCTGTCATGCGGCCGAACATAACCCGCGCCGGCGCGTCGGCGGAACACAACGATCCGCCACCTGCTTATTCGCCAAGCACGCCCGCTACTCTCCAAGCACGCGCAATCCGAGCTGGCGCGCGAGCTGGTCGCGGTAGGTTCGCTGGCGGGTCCGGTCGGCATCGAGCAGGCTCGGGCCGCGGCCGACCAGGCGATGGATGCGCGCAACCTCGCCGAGATGCTTCTGGCCGGCGAGCCGATGGGTCGCCGACTTGATGTGCCGGCGGTGGATGTTGAGCGGTGCCGCGACATAGGCAATCCGCGCGCCGGGCTCGCGCAGCATCTCGATATAGAGCCGCCAGTCGCCGGCCATGCGGAACGCGAACAGCTCCTCCCCGCAGGCCGCCAGCGCCTGCCGCAGCGCATCGCGGGAAAACAGCACGCTGCTCGCATTGAGGATCAGGTTGCGCTCGCTCAGGCAGTCGCGCACGAAGTCAGGCCCCTCGTGCAGGCCGTCCTGGTCGAGAATGGTCCCCGCGGTGGTGGCGAAATACGGCTTGTAGCTGTCCGAGGTCAGAGAGCCGTCCTCGTCGATGGACTGGCTGTCGCAGAACACCATGCTCACCGGCCGGCCGGTCCCGTCGGCCTGCTGCATCGCCTGCACCAGGCGTTCAAGCATCACCGGCTCGGCGGCGTCGTCGGCCTCGGCGATCCAGACCCAGTCGCCGCGCGCTTCGTTCGCCGCCCGGAGCCACTGCCGGAACACCGACCCGGAATTGCGTTGTGCGGCGACCACCCGCACGTCACGATTCCACTCAGCGGCGGCGGCGCGCGCGATCTCGACGCTGTCGTCTGTGGAGGCATCGTCTAGGACAATCACTTCCAGGACCGGCTGCGTCTGCGCCAGGATCGAGGCGAGCCGTTGCTTCATGTAGCGCGCGTAGTTGTAGGACGGCACCACGACCGAGATGCGGGGCAGCGATGGCTGCGCCAGCGCCATCAGGCTTGCGACATAGGCCGCGAAGTCGAACCGCGCTGCCGCCCGCCGGCCGGTCGCGGCGCGGGCGGCGGTGGTGAGGCCGTGGGTCCGCGCCGCCAGCGCCAAGGCGTGACCCGCCATGCCCTGCACGTCGCCGAGTGGCGCCAGCGCGCCGCCGCCGTGCTGCTCGATCAGCTCCGGGATGCCGCCGCTGCCGGCGAACGCGACGCACGAGAGACCGGTCGCCATCGCCTCCATCACCACGCTCGGCAACGGATCCTCGCGCGAGGTCAGGACGAACGCGTCCGCGGCGCAAAGATAGTCCGGCGCATTCCGGACATGGCCGGTGAGGTGGAAACGCCCGGTCGCCAGCGCCTGGTCGAGCTCGGCCTGGAGATACAGGCGCAGCGACGGATCGAGGTCGCCGAGCCAGAGGCAGTGCACCTTCGGCTGGCGCTGGCCGGACCGGCTTTTGCTGCGTCCCGGCGCCTGCAAGGTGCGCCAGAGCTGAAGGAACAGGTCGAAGCCCTTGCGCAGGTCGCCATAGCCCATGCCGACCAGCAGCAGCTCGTCCTTCGGGATGCCGATCCTGGCGCGCAGCATGGTGCGTGTGCGCGCCGAGTAGCGGCAGTCGCGATACAGGCCCTGCGGCAGCAGGCGGACCTTCTCGTCCGGGATCGCGAGCAGGCCGCGCACCGCGTTCTGCACCATGGTCGCCGGGAACACCACGGAGCGGGCCAGTGCGGCGGCGGCGGCGAGCGGCTGCAGCAGGTGCTTCTCGGCGATCACCGTCGGCAGTTCATGCACCAGCAGCGCAAAGCCGATATCGGCTTCATGCAGTCTCGCGCCAGCACTGCCCGACGCCGACGAGTTGATGATCGCATTGTCGAAGCCCTCGCGCCGCAGCCGTTCGAGATGGCCCGGCAGGGCCGGATCGTCCGCTGCCAGCACGCGGGTCGGTCCGATCGCCTGGTAGCCTTCCAGCATCGGGCCGTCGGCCAGCAGCAGGAAGCTGATCTCGACGCCGTGCGCGCGGGTGAGTTGCCGCCCGACATGCATCAGCAAGCTCTGCGCGCCGGCCTGGAAGGCGTCGTGGCCGACCAGCAGGATGCGACCGGGCCTGGTGGCAGCACTATATCCGCTCACCGCGCGCGCGGTGGCGTTGAGGTAGGCCGCGCCATAATGCAGGTCCGGCTCGAGATAGGCGCCCTCCGCCCACTCGTTCCAGGCATTGATGCAGACGATCGCAGTGCCGAAGAACGGCTGGGCCAGGGCCTGGCGCATCAGCCCCTCCAGCCACGCCTGGTATTTTGTCGGCGTCGAGCCGTGCATCACCAGGCCGCTGCCCTGGCGCCGCGCATCATTGTCCCAGGACGGGCAGGCGGTGCGGATCAGCGGATAGTCCGTGACCGGGGCTGTCAGCGAGCGTTCGACGATCTGGTCGTAGTCATAAACCTGCGCCGAGAATTCGGTATCCAGCAGGTCGAGCTGCGCATTGATGGTGGCAAGCCCGTCGACCACCTTGTGCGGCGGAAACTCGATCGCACCGTCGAGGCCGAAGGCGCGCGGGTCTCTGTCACCGAAAGCCTGCGACATCAGGAAGATCGGGTCCTCGCCGCAACGCTGGATGAACAGCTCGCGCCAGTGCGCGATCGTATGTTTTGTATCCGGAACGAGACCGGCGCGGTAGATCATCAGCAGCGGCCGGCCCTGCAGCCTGATATAGCGCGGATCGGCGAAGTGCCGTCCGAAGCAGTCGATCATCGCGGGCGTGTCCTCGGGCCGGAAATCCTGGCTGATCAGGATGTCGTGCTCGGAGCCGTCCCAGCGCCGGGTCCAGTTCTCGTTGGCCCACATCAGGCAGAACGGCATGTCGATCGAGCGCTCCGCGAGCAGGGCCTCCAATGGCGCATCGAGCAGTCTTGTGCCGTTGAACCAGTAGAAATAGAACACGAACCCGGCAATGCCGGCATTGCGCGCCATCGCCGCCTGGCGGCGCATCGTCTCCACGCCGGTCAGGCTATAATGGCCGAGGTCACGCGGGATGCGTGGCTGGTAGTGCCCGGCGAAGCGCGGCAGGCCGCGCGCCACGTTGGTCCACTCGGTGAAGCCTTCGCCCCACCATTCGTCGTTCTGCTTCACGGCGTGGAATTGCGGCAGGTAGTAGGCAAGCATCGTCACCCGGCGGGCCGCACCGGCGGGCAGCGGGCGCACCGTCTCGAAATACGGCCCGGGTTGGGTGGTGCGACGCATCTCGCGCGGGATGCTGGTCTCGTTGCGTGGCAGCGCCGGATAGACTTCCGGATCGTCGCGATGCGAAAGGTAGTGCAGCAGCGGGTTGGTGGCGCTGTCCTCGCGCAGGTAGCGCTTGCGATAGAAGGCCGGATCGAACCCCTCGAACGGGCGACGGGCCTCGCGGAAGCCCTGCACCATGTAGTGTTCAAGCGGATCGAGGCCGGCGGCCGCCACATCCGGATAGGAGCGAAGGTAGAATCCGGCATCGAACTCCGGCAGCGCGCTCACCTCGCCGTCGGCCCGGTGCAGCAGGAAGTGACGCAGTCCGAGCATGCCGTCGGGCACCGCATAGGTGCGCAGGTACCAGAGCGGATCGAACCAGGCGATCGGACGATTGCCGGCGGCCTCGCCGCGCGCGATATAGTGCAGCAGGGGATCTATGCAGGCGGCGGCGACGTCTGGATATTGCGAGAGATACCAGCGCGGATCGAAATACAGGTTGGGCTTGCGGCCCTCGCGCCAGCCATAGTTGTGGTAGTGCGACAGCGCTTCCGACCCGAGCCCCGCAAGGTCCGGATTGCCCTGCAGGTAGAATTCGCACTCGAACAGGCCGGAATGGCCGATCACCTGCAGAGCCCCGAACGGCGGCTTGACGACGGCGCTGCCCGTGGCGCTGGCCCGGGCGCTGGCGGGGGCATCCTGATCGTCTGCGACGAGCGGGGCCGCGACGACTGGACGGCTTGCCGTTTCCGCTGACATGATCGTGATCCGACCGGGATGAGATGGTTCTAACAAAACGTTAGGTAACGTAGGCGTGATTGAATGTCAGGTAAAGCATTGTCATGCGACCGGCTGTGCGCATGCGCGGCGCGCGGCCCGGATGACGGTGCATGCCGCATCTGAGCATGATGCATCGCCGATGTTGCCGCTGTAGATCCTCCGGATGGATCAACCGACCGCTCCGACCTCCGCTATCCATCGCTGCATCGCGTTGCCGGATGGACTGACGCTCGATTGCGGCGTGCATCTGCCACCCCTCGAGATCGCGTTGTGCAGCTACGGCACGCTCAACCGAGCGGCCGACAACGCGATCCTGGTTTGTCATGCGCTGACCGGCGACCAGTATGTCGCCGAGCCGCATCCGGTCACCGGCAAGCCGGGCTGGTGGTCGCGCATGGTCGGTCCCGGCCGCCCGGTCGACACCGACCGTTTCTTCGTGCTGTGCATGAACGTGCTGGGTGGCTGCATGGGCTCGACCGGGCCACGCTCGCCGCGTCCCGGATTTTCGGAGAAAGATGCAAGCGAGCCATGGGGCACGGATTTCCCGCCGATCACCATTCGCGACATGGTGCGCGCGCAGCGGCTGGTCATTGCCGAACTCGGCATCAGCCGCCTGTTCGCCGTGATCGGCGGCTCGATGGGCGGCATGCAGGTGCTGCAATGGGCCGCGGCCTTTCCGGAGCTGGTGTTCGCCGCCGTGCCGATCGCGACCGCGCCGTTCCATTCCGCACAGAACATCGCCTTCAACGAGGTCAGCCGGCAGGCGATCTTTGCCGACCCGGACTGGCAGGGCGGCCGCTACTGGTCGGACGGCCGCATTCCCTCCCGCGGTCTCGCGGTGGCGCGCATGATGGCGCACATCACCTATCTGTCGGAGGAGGCTCTGACGCGGAAGTTCGGCCGCAGGCTGCGGCGCGATCCTTACAATGCCGAAGCGCCGCTCGCCTTGTTCGGCGAGATGTTCGAGGTCGAGAGCTACCTGCGCCACCAGGGCAGCAGCTTCGTGTCCCGCTTCGATGCCAACTCGTACCTGACCATCACCCGGGCGATGGACTATTTCGATCTCGCGGCCGATCATGACGGCGATCTCGCGGTAGCCTTCCAGGGAACCACGACGCGCTTCTGCGTCATCTCGTTCTCCTCGGACTGGCTGTTTCCGACCGCGCAGTCGCGTGCGGTTGCGCGTGCCCTCAACCGGGCGGCGGCGAATGTCAGTTTCGTCGAGATCGAAAGCGACAAGGGCCACGATGCCTTCCTGCTCGACGAACCGGCGCTGGACCGGACGATCCGCGGCTTCCTGGCGGGTGCTGCCGAACATGCCGGGCTCTCGCACCGGGCCGCCCACCAGGCGCCGTTCGTCGGCTGAGGGATCGGCATGCGTCTCGACCAGAAGCTGATTGCCGACATGATCGCGCAGCACTCGCGGGTCCTCGATATCGGCAGCGGCGACGGCTCGCTGATCGAGCATCTGTTCCGCACCCGCGATTGCGACGCGCGCGGCATCGAGATCGACATGGCGGAGGTGACGCACTCGGTCGCGCACGGCCTGCCGGTGATGCATGGGGATGCCGACAGCGATCTTGCGCACTATCCCGATGGCGCCTTCGACTATGTCGTGCTGTCGCGGACCCTGCAGGCGGTCGAGCGGCCGCGCGAGGTGCTGCGCCAGATGCTGCGAATTGGCACGCGCGCCATCGTCAGCTTTCCCAATTTCGGCCACTGGCGACTGCGCTGGCAACTCCTGCTGCGCGGCCGCATGCCGATGACCGATACCTGGGCGACCTGCTGGTACGAGACGCCGAATATCCATCCCTGCACGATCCGCGACTTCGTCTCGCTGTGCGACAGCGAGGGCTACACGATCCAGCGCTGGCTTGCGGTCGACGACAAGGGCGACCGTGCCCCGTGGCAGCGCTCCATCCAACTCGCAAACCTGTTCGGCGAGCAGGCGCTGTTTCTGCTGCATCGTGCCGGCCAGGGCGCGGGTCCGGCTCCCGATGCAGGCGGTCGCAGCCGGCGTCAGGCCAGCAGGTCGAGCAGCGAGGACGAGGTCGAGGAGGCAGCGGAGGACGCTGTCTGAGCGGCAGCCGGCGCCAGCGGCGGAGCGGGCTTGTGGCCGCCGTGATGATGGCCGCGCACCGTGCCGGTCTGCTCGGCCGGCACGGCCTGCTGCAGCTTCTGGATCTGCTGGGTCAGCACAGCCGATCCGGCTGCAGCGACGCTGGCGATGCTCATCGGAATTCTCCTGCCCTGCAACTGGACCGGATCAATCTGCGCCATCAACCGTGAAGCAGCGGTTAACGGTCGCAGCTAATTATCGGGTGTCTCCGTCAGCCAGACAGTCTGGGCGCGGCTGTCGCGCATCGACAGCGTCAGCGTGAACGAGCCGGAGGCCGCGTCGGCCGACGGCAGCACGAAGGCACTGCGTCCCTTGGACTTCGGAGCATGCCCGTACAGGCTCTCGATCCGCCCGCCCGGCGTGCCGGGTCGGATGATGCGCGCATCGAGGGTGAGGTCGGCTTCGTGCTCGGGCACCGGACAAGACCGGCCCTCCTGCCGGATGCTGTCGAGGGCCAGCGCCGTCACCGCGTGCGCGGGTCCGGTCGCCTCGGCGTCCGAGATCAGCCACAGGGTCAGCGCCGCCGGCTCGTCGCGCGGGCTCCTGCTGCGCGCCGGGACATCGAGGCGCGCGCAGGTCCAATAGACGCTGTCGCCGGCATCGCCCTGGTGGCGCACGCGAACGCCGAGGCCGGTGGCGAGGCGATCGATGCCGGTACGGCCGAACACGAGGGCGATGCCGCTGATCCGGATCGCTGCGATCGACTTCATGTCGGGGGGAGCAGCAAACGGGTCGGGCAGTTCCGCGCGCATCATCTGCTGCATGAACGGGGGCAGCGTGGCCGCACCGGCAGCCGGCGACGCGAGCGTGCCTGACGACAGCACCAGGAGAACAGCTGGCAACGTGCGCATCCGGTGCGGCAGCAGCGCTATGACCAGTGCCAGGACTAGCAGCAGCGCGCAGAACCCCGCCATGCTGTTCCAGCCGCCCCACTCCCATGCGGCGCCGCCGGCGATGCTGAGCAGGCTGGAGCCCAGATAGTACGACAGCAGGTAGAGCGAGGCGGCGTGACCCTTGGCGCGGCCGGCAAGGCGCCCGACGCTGCCGCTGGCAACCGCGTGGCCGGCGAAGAAGCCGACGGTGAACAATGCGAGCCCGGCGATGATGGCCACCAGGGGTGCGGCCAGGGTGAGGCCGACTCCCGCCAGCGACACCAGCAGCGCCGCCACCAGCACCGGCCTGCGCCCGATCCGGTCGGTGAGCAGCCCGGCTCCGGTGGAGGCGAAGGTGCCGAGCAGGTAGATCACGAAGATCGCGCCGACCTCTGCCTGGTTGAGATCGTACGGGGGTGCCAGCAGCCGGTAGCCGGTCGCGTTGTACAGGGTGACGAAGCTGCCCATCAGCAGGCCACCAACCGCGAACAGGGCGGGTAGGCCGGGCGTACGCAGATGCGTGAGCCAGGCCCCGGCATGGTAGGCGGGCTCGATCGACGAGCGGCGCGCAAAGTTGCGGGACGCCGGCAGCAGCAGCACGAAGCACGCGGCGCTGGCGGCTCCGAGCAGCCCGATCGCCGCCAGCGCCGCCCGCCAGCCTGCGAACTCCGCCACCAGCCCGCTCAGCAGCCGCCCGGCCATGCCGCCGATCGCGGTGCCGCCGACATAGAGCCCCATCGCGAGACCCAGCCCCGAAGGGTAGATTTCCTCCGCGAGATACGCCATTGCCACCGCGGGCGCGCCGCCCAGCGCCAACCCTTCGAGCGCGCGCAGCACCAGCAGCGCGGTCCAGCCCGGCGTTGCGGCGCAAAGCAGGTTCAGCACGGCCGCCGCGGCCAGCGACGCGGCCATCAGGCTCTTGCGGCCGAGTGTCTCCGAGAGCGCGCCGGCGACCAGGATGGATGGCGCGAGCAGCCCGGTTGCGAGCGACAGCGACAGCGCGCTGCGCGCCGCGTCAAGGTGGAAACGCTGGGAAAACAGCGGCAGCAGCGGCTGCACGCAATAGAGCAGGGAGAAGGTGGCGTAACCCGACAGGAACAGCGCCAGGACGATGCGCCGGTACTCGTGGCTGCCGCGAGGTGTCCAGACCGGCTCGCGCGAAGGCACGGTGCCAAATTCTTCAAGACCCATGCGACGCGCGCTCCCAATCCCTCCCATACCCAGGTGCAGGTCGAAGCGGAAGGACGACGCTGTGGCCCAGGCTCCAGGGTCGGGCGCACAGTCGGCAACGGCAAGGAGTGTGCGGCCGATCGCGCCGGCATGGTCTTGTTGCTCTACACGAGTCCGCGACCGGCCGGCGGCGGCAGAGAGGCTGTGACTCCCTGGCCCGGTCGAGATCGGAACAGCCAACGGTGTCGGTGGTGCTCATCGTGGTCTCGGTATGCGGCGCTGGATGCCGAGAGGATGGCGCGGGCGCGAGCGTTGGGAAGGTGCCGGCTGGCGATCCGGCAGCCGCATCCAGGGCTTCGAACCGGCGGCTGCCAAACCGGCAACATCCCGAACGCGAATGCCAGGACTCGATAACATCGCTGCAAGGCCTGGCTCCGCAGCAGCTTTGTGTTCATCTGAACAACCAAGCTACTGCAGCAATCTGACCTAACCTTCAAAAAAGGCTGGTCGGAGTGAGAGGATTCGAACCTCCGGCCCCTGCGTCCCGAACACAGTGCTCTACCAGGCTGAGCTACACTCCGGCTGGAGCGCCCTATACAGGCGGCACTTCGTGGCTGCAAGACGCTCCCGGCTTCCCGCGTCAGAGCCGTGACGCGTCCGCACTCACTTGCGGGGTCAGGCCGGCGAGGCGGACCAATGCAGCGTCGACATCGGGCACCACTTCGAACAGCAGGCGCGCAGACGGATCGGCGAAGCCGTCCTTGATCGAGGCATCGATGGTGGCGAGCAACGGCGCGGCCCAGCCATCGATGTCGGCGATCAGGATCGGCTTGTCGTGCAGCCGCAACTGCTTCCAGGTGATGATCTCGATGGTCTCGTCGAAGGTGCCGAGGCCCCCCGGCAGCACCAGGAAGGCGTCGGCCTGGGTGAACATGTCCTGCTTGCGCGTGTGCATGGAGTCCGTGACCGTGAGGTCGGTGACGCGGTCGTGCATCACCTCGCGGGTGGAGAGGAAATGCGGAATGATGCCGCTGACCTCTCCGCCGGCATCGAGGGCCGCATCCGCCAGCGCGCCCATCAGCCCGACCCGGCCGCCGCCATAGATCAGCCTGATCCCGGCGCGCGCGAGCCCCGCGCCGGTCGCGCGCGCGGCCTCCAGGTAGCCTGGCCCGCTGCCGAACCGCGAGCCGCAGAACACGGCGACGCACAGGGTGGGGGACACGTGGGACGGCATCGTCGAGGCGGCTCCTGTCGGCTGTGGCCGGACCAAGCTTTAGCAGGATCGCGGAGTCCGTCGAATGCTGATCGGCCCTCAGCAGCCTCCGCTTCCTGCGGCCGCCGCCATGATCACAGCGGTGGCGGCCGAGCGCAGGCGTGCGGTGAGCGCCAGTGCCGCCAGGCAGACAGCGCCGCGGTCAGGAACAGCATCGAATAGCCGGCCGCCGAACGGCCTGGTGGCGAAGGTGGCGAGATACTGCGCCGACACACCGCCAGCCCGGCGAGCACGGCGTCGTAGCCCGGCGTGTCGCGGACGAAGCCCGGTATGACCGCGAGCGGCAGGCCGATGGTGGTGTAGCAGAGCATGGTAAGGACAACGGTGCCGATGATCCGCCCGGACGGGCTGGCTGCCAGCGTGCGAAGCGTGCGGACAAGCGGCGCGAATGTCGGCAGGGTGGAGGGCAGTGCGTCATCACCTGATGATGGTGCGGGAGCGAGTATGGCCAGCGAAATCGTCACCCTGTCCAGCCGGATCGCCTACGAGAACCGCTGGCTGCGGCTGCGCGAGGACATCATCCGGCGCGGCGACGGCTCCGAAGGGTTGTATGGCGTGGTCGAGCGCGGCGACTTCGTGGCGATCGCCGCGGTCGGCGTGGCGGAAGGCGAACCCTGGCTCGCCATGGTGCAGCAATATCGCTATCCGGTACGCGAGCGCCTGTGGGAGCTGCCGATGGGGATGTGGGAGGAGCGGCCGGACGCGACCCCGGAGATGATCGCCGCCGGCGAACTGCGCGAGGAGACCGGGCTGGTGGCCGCCTCGATGCGGCATGGCGGGCTCCTGTATCAGGGCGCCGGCTACTCGAACCAGAAGGGCCACGTGTTCCTGGCGACCGGGCTGGTGCAGGAGGCGCATGAGCGCGAGGCGACCGAGCAGGACATGGTCACCGCGCGCATCCCGCTCGCCGAGGTCGAGGCGATGATCCGCGACGGGCGCATCGTTTGCATGGTGTCGATCGCAGCGCTCGGCCTGCTGCGGCTGAAGGGAATGCTGTGATCGAAGACGGGGAGCGGGTCCCGACGCTCGACATGCGCCGGTTCGAGCATGACCGCGCGGCCTTCGTCGCCGATGTCGGGGCTGCGTACCGGCGCTACGGCTTCTGCTGCTTCAGCCACCACGGCATCCCGACCGAACGCGTCGATGCCGCCTACGACGATTTCCGCCGCTTCTTCGCGCTCCCCGACGCCGCCAAGCGCGCCTACGCGCAGCCGCAGACCGGACGCGGCTATGTCGGCTTCAAGGTCGAGACCGCCAGGACCAGCACGGTGCCCGACCTCAAGGAGTTCTTCCATATCGGCCGCGACGGAGCGCCCCCGGACGACCCGGTCCTGAAACCGAACGTCTGGCCCGCCGAAGTTCCCTCGTTCCGCGACAACGCGCTGGCGCTCTACGGCTCCATGCAGCAGGCCGGCGAAAGGGTGCTCGCCGCCATCGCGACCGACCTCGGCCTGCCCGGCGAATTCTTCGCGACCATCACCGACCACGGCAACTCGATCCTGCGCGCGCTGCACTACCCGCCGGTAGCACCTGGCGACCTGCCGGCGGTGCGCGCCGAGGCGCACGAGGATATCAGCCTGATCACCCTGCTGGTGGGCGCCACCGCGTCCGGGCTGCAGGTGCTGACCCGCGAGGAACGCTGGCTGCCGATCGAGGCGGCGCCGGGCACGCTGGTGGTCAATGTCGGCGATATGCTGCAACGCCTGACCAACACGGTGTATCCGTCGACCACGCACCGGGTCATCAACCCGACCGGCGCCGACGCTTCCGTCAGCCGCTACTCGATGCCGTTCTTCCTGGCGCCGAACATGGAATACGAGATCCGGACGCTGCCCGGCTGCATCGGCCCGGATGGCGACCACTTCCCGGAGCCGATCACCGCGCAGGAGTACCTGATGCAGCGGCTGCGCGAGATAAGACTCAACTAGCTGCCACTTCAGCAGGAAATCCTCCGATGGACATGAGCGTGCAAGGCATCGATCGGTACGATTTCGTGGTGATCGGCAGCGGGCCGGCCGGGCGGCGGGCGGCGGTGCAGGCGGCCAAGCTCGGCCGGTCGGTGCTGGTGGTGGAAAAGGAGAAGCGGGTCGGCGGCGTCTGTGTCCACACCGGCACCATCCCGTCCAAGACGCTGCGCGAGACCGTGCTGAACCTGACCGGATTTCGCGAGCGCGGCTTCTACGGCAGCGCGTTCCGGGCGCGCGGCGTCATCGGCGCGGCCGACCTGACCGAACGCCTCGGCAAGACGCTGGGGTTCGAGGTCGACGGGCTGGAGCACCAGTTCAACCGCAACGGCGTGCGGATCCTGCATGGCCACGGGCGCTTCGTCGGGCCGCACACCATCGAGATCGCGATGGCTGCCGGCGAGACCCGGCAGGTGACGGCGGACAAGGTGCTGATCGCCGTCGGCACCCTGCCGCGCCGCCCGGACGGGGTGCCGTTCGACGGGCGCCAGGTGCTGGACAGCGACGAGATCATCACTCTCGACCATGTGCCGCGCAGCCTCACGGTGATCGGCGCCGGGGTGATCGGCGTCGAGTACGCGACCATCTTCAGCGCGCTCGACGTCAAGGTGACGCTGGTCGAGAACCGCGACACCTTCCTTGACTTCATCGACCGCGAGATCATCGACGAACTGACCCACGAGCTGCGCGACCGCGGGGTGGCGCTGCGCACCGGCTCCAAGGTCGACAGCATCACCCTGGAGAACGGCAAGGTTGTGGTCCGCCTCGATGGCGGCCGCGTGGTCCGCTCGGAGATGCTGATGTATGCGGCCGGGCGGCAGGTGACGGTGGACGGGCTGGGGCTGGAGATGCTTGGCATCAAGGTCGACAACCGGGGCCGCATCGCGGTCGATCCCGACACCTTCCAGACCGAGGTGTCGCATATCTACGCCGCCGGCGACGCGATCGGCTTCCCCAGCCTGGCCTCGACCTCGCTGGAGCAGGGCCGCATCGCCGCCTGCCACGCCTTCGAGCAGCGCATGCCGCCGGCGCCGAAGTTCTTCCCGTACGGGATTTATGCAGTGCCGGAGATTTCCACCATCGGCATGACCGAGGAGGAGGTGCGCGCCAAGCGGATCCCGTACGAGTGCGGCATCGCCCGGCTGCGTGAGACGTCGCGCGGCCACATCATGGGGCTGCGCGGCGGCATGATGAAGATGATCTTCGCAACCGACGACCGGCGCCTGCTGGGCGTGCACATCATCGGCGAGGGCGCCACCGAGCTGGTGCATATCGGCCAGGCGGTGCTCAACCTGCACGGTACCATCGACTATTTCATCGAGAACACCTTCAACTATCCGACGCTGGCGGAAGCCTACAAGATCGCCGCCCTCGATGCCTTCAACCGCATGGTGTAATGGCTTCCGCTCCGCGTGACTGATCCCCGGCCTCCCGAATACGCGCTGCTGCAGGACGGGACGCGCGCGACCGTGCTCCTGCACGGCGAATGGATCGGCCAGTCCGGGCAGACGCCGCACCATGCCGAGGCGGTGCTGCCGGACCCCGCCGGCGACCTCAGGAGCATCGGCTTCGACACCGGCGGCCTGGGGCGCTGGGACAGCGGGCTGATCGCCTTTCTGTGGCAGTTGCGCAGGCGGGCGTCCGAGCGGCACATCGAATTCGACGCGAGCGGACTGCCCGAACCCAGCCGGCGGCTGCTGTCGCTTTTGGACGACGCGCCGCCGGAGCCGCTGCCGGCCCGGCGCAGGTCTGCGCTGCTGGCGCGTCTCGGGGCCGCGTCTATCGCAAGCCTGACCGGGACCGGCGAGCTCAGTTCCCTGCTCGGCAGCCTCACGCTGCGTGCCGCCGCGGCCAGCCTGGGCCGCGCCAAGATGCGCATCGGCGACCTGTTCGACAACCTCTACGACGCCGGCCCCGCCGCGCTGCTGATCGTCACCGTGGTCAACGTGCTGGTCGGCGCCATCCTCGCCTTTGTCGGCGTGGTGCAGTTGCGCCGGCTCGCCGCCGACAGCTTCGTCGCCAACCTGGTCGGGCTCGCCCTGGTGCGCGAGATGGTGCCGGTGATGACCGCGATCATCATGGCCGGGCGCACCGGCGGCGCCTATGCCGCCCGGATCGCCACCATGCAGGGCAACGAGGAGATCGACGCGCTCGCCGCCACCGGCATCCCGGTCGGCGACTACATCGTGCTGCCGGCGGTGCTGTCGCTCACCGCGATGATGCCGGTGCTGTACCTCTATGGCTGCGTGGTCGGGATCCTCGGCGGCTTCGTGGTGGCGATCTCGATGCTGGACCTCACCCCGCTGGCCTACCTGCAGCAGACGCGAGCGTCGCTGCCGGCCAGCGAGTTCGCGTTCGGGTTCGCGAAAAGCCTCGCCTTCGGACTGATGATCGCGGTGACGAGCTGCCGGATCGGCATGAAGGCGGGACGCAGCGCCGCCGATGTCGGCAGTGCGGCGACGTCCGCGGTGGTGGTGGGCATCGTCGGTACCATCGCGCTCGATGCGGTGTTCGCGGTGATGGCCAATGCGATCGCATACTGACGCAGTGGCGGACGCTGACATACCGGGAGACGCCCAGGCTTCAAAGGTCGAGGCACCCGACGCCGCCGGCGACGTGATCCTGCAGGTGCAGGGCCTGGGGCTCGCCTTCGGACCCCGGGTGATCCAGCGCGACCTCGATTTCAGCGTGCGACGCGGCAGCATCTTCGCGGTGATGGGCGGCAGCGGCTGCGGCAAGAGCACGGTGTTGAAATCGATCGTCGGACTGCTGCGCCCGGCCGCCGGAAGGGTGCTGGTGGGCGGCGAGGATTACTGGCGCGGCGACGAGGCGCGGCGCGAGGCGATCGGCCGCCGCTTCGGCGTGCTGTTCCAGAACGGCGCGCTGTGGAGCTCGCTGTCGGTGGCCGAGAACGTGGCGCTGCCGCTGCGCATGTTCACCCGCCTGGACAATGCCGCCATCGACAGCCTGGTGCGGCTCAAGCTGGCGCTGGTCGGGATGGAGCACGCGGCGGCGCTGTCGCCGTCCGAGCTCAGCGGCGGCATGCGCAAGCGTGCTGGCCTCGCGCGCGCGCTGGCGCTCGACCCGGAGATCCTGTTCTTCGACGAGCCGTCGGCCGGTCTCGATCCCGTGACCTCGCGCCGCCTCGACGACCTGATCCTGCAGCTCCGCGACGGCTTCGGGCAGACCATCGTGCTGGTCAGCCACGAGCTGCCGAGCCTGTTCTCGATTGCCGATGACGGCGTGTTCCTCGACGCCACGACCCGCACGGCGATTGCGCACGGCGCGCCGGCGACGTTGCGCGACACCAGCACCAACCCGCAGGTGCAGGCCTTCATGCATCGCGAGCGGGTCGGGCAGGAAGGGGCTTGATGAAATGCCGGCTAATCCGACAGGGGGGAGCATGGTGAACCGGCAGACCATCGTGGGCGGCTTCGTGCTTGGCGGCATCCTGCTCGCCCTGGGCGTGCTGGTCCTGTTCAGCCGGCTGCGTCCGTTCGAGCCGGTCACTCGCGCGGTGCTGGTGTTCGAGGGCTCGGTCAACGGCCTGATCGTCGGCAGTCCGGTGACGTTCCGCGGCGTTCGCGTTGGCCTCGTGCGCGGGATCCGGGTGCAGTTCGATCCGGGCAGCCGGCGCGCCTACATCCCGGTGATCGTGCAGCTCGAGCCGAACCGGGTCACCATCGGCACCAGTGGAGCCTCGGTGCGTAGCGTCGGGCTGCCGCGCATGGTGGCCGACGGTCTGCGCGGCCAGCTCAACATCCAGAGCTTCGTCACCGGCCAGGCGGAGATCGATCTCGACTTCCTGCCCGGCACATCGGCGAGGCTGTACCATCGCGTGCCCGAGCTGCCCGAGATCCCGACGCTGCCCGGACAGTTGCAGGAGCTGCGCGACCAGATCACCAACCTGCCGCTGCACGACCTGGCGGTGGATGCCGAGCGCACGCTGGTCTCGCTGCAGACGCTGAGCACGCATATCGACCAGCTGCTGCCGCCGCTGGTCAGCAGCCTGACCAGGACCTCGGACCAGTCGCAGGTGGCGCTGGCGACCGCGACCGCCGCGATCGCCGACCTGCAGGCGCGGGCCGGCCAGACCCTGCAGGCGATCGACCGGCTCTCGACGGACGGCGACCGCCAGCTTGCCGGGCGTGGCGCCGAGCTGAGCGCCCTGCTGCAGGCCTCGAACCGCAGCGTCGGTCAGGCGCAGGCGCTGCTGACGCAGATCAACGCGGTGGCGGCGCCACGTTCGGCGCCGCGGTCCGATATCGAGGCGAGCCTGCGCGACCTGTCGGCGGCGGCCTCCTCGCTGCGCGGCCTGGCCGAGGATCTCGACCGTAACCCGCAGCTCCTGCTGACGGGGCGCGGGCGATGAGAACGGCCTGGACCCTGCTGCTGGCCGCATCGCTCGCCGGCTGCGCGCCACCGGCGGCGAAGCTCTACGTGCTGGCGCCGGCCGCCCCGAGCACGCCCGCAACATACGCGGCGACGGTGCTGGAAGTACCGCGCATCCGCATCCCGGACTATCTCGACACACGCGATATCCAGGTGAGGGGTGCCGACAGCGTGCTCGCGGCGAGCCGGACCGGGCGCTGGGCTAGCCGGCTGTCGGACCAGCTCTCCGACACGCTGGTTTCCGACCTGCAGCGCCTGCACCCGGAACTGCAGGTCACGCGCAGCGCGCTCGACACGGCTGGCGCGCGCCGGCTGCTGGTCGATCTCGACGTGCTGGAACTGGACAGCGACGGCACCGCAATCGTGCAGGCCCGCTGGTCGCTTGTGCGCCCGGGGCAACCGGATCGCGTCACTCAGCAGCTTCTGTCGCTGCATGGCGACGTCGGCGACGATGCCGGCGTGCTCGACACCCTGCGACGCCTGGTCGCCCGGCTCGCCGACCGCATCGCGGTTGTCGCGGGCTGAAGGGGTCCTACTTGGCGATCATCACGTCGGACGCCTTGATCACCGCGATGGCCTCGTCGCCGACCTTGAGGTCGAGATCGTCGATCGCCTCGTTGGTGATCGAGGAATGCACGGTGACGCCGTTGCCGATATCGATATGGACGTGGCCAGTAGTCTGGCCGCGGGTGACGGCGGTGATCCGGCCTGGGATCTGGTTGCGGGCGCTCAGCTTCAGCATCGGGTCGGCTCCTGTCCGGGATGCGGGCTTTTAGCGCCGGGCAGCAAGTTCAGCCAGAACGGGCTCAGGGGTGCCGGCTTGCAAGCAGGGAACTGAGCGCCTGCAGGTCCGGGCTGACCGCAACCGCTGCGGCGCTCTCGATGCGCCGGTAGGCGGCGAGCACCGCGTCTCCGGCTTTGGTCAGGCGGGTGCCGCCCCCGGCGACGCCGCCCGCGCTGGTCTCGATCAGCGGTGTGTGGAAGCGGCTGTTGACGGCCTCGGCCAGGTCCCAGGCGCGTTTGTAGCTCATGCCGATGGCGCGTCCGGCCGCCGAGATCGAGCCATGGTCGCGGATCGCTTGCAGCAGGTCGGCTCGCCCCGGCCCGATGACGACGCCGCCGGCCAGCACCACCCGCAGGTGCAGGCCGAGACGGTCCGGGTGTCGGAGTTTGAGCATGATCCGATGTGTCCAGCAGGCGCAGCCGTCACCCTATTGCAGGCGGGTCAGCCTGTCTCGCCGAACCGCGGTTGAAGCGCCGGGTCTGGCTGTGAAGGCGCTCTACAGACCGAACTCGATGCTTGCCAGCACCGTTCTCGGATGAATACTGATGCTTGTCGGTGACGTTGACCGCCCCGCGCCTCGCCACCATCGCATGTCGCAATACGCCGAGGGCGTAGCGCGCACCCCCATCGAATGTGACATAGTGCGGCGCGAACGAGTTGTTGGTGTCCGTCGCCGCGCGTTCGCCTGCGTAGTGCGCGTTCCCGGTGAACGCGATGCCGTGCAGGAGGCCGGGGTGCCAGTCGGACTTCACGTCGCTCTTCCATTGTGGAACGCCGACGATCATCGCGCCGTCGGTCGCTGGTTGCCGGAGTTCAGCTGCCGTGCGTCGATATAGGTGAAGCCGCCAAGCACGCTCGACGACGGGACGAGATCATCCTCGGCGAAAAACTCGAAGCCCTGGTCGCGCTGCTGGCCGATCACCTGGAAGACGTTGTCGGTGAGCGTCGTCGCGTACGGCGGCGTCATGCGGAACGCATCGGCCGTCAACAGGAGGTTCTCGACCGGAGCGTATTCGAAGCCGGCCTGGAACATCTCGTCATGGTGGGGTGCAAGGAGCGCATCGGCATTCACGGCGGTCGCCGGCGCCTGGTCACTTTCCTCGACGCTGCTCGCAGAGGTGAAATAACCGACGATCTTCGATGTCGGCGTCCAGATCAGGCTCACCGTCGGGCTGAACGCACCGTTCGCGCTGCCCGTGCTCGTGACGGCACCCTCGTTGCTGTAGCTATACGACTTCAGGAAGGTCTCGCTGAACACGCTCTGCATCGCCCCTTGGTGATCGGAACGCAGCGTATCGCCCTCGATCATCGATTGCTGGTGGAGCACGCCGGACAGGCACTGACCGCCATTCGCGGGCCTCGGCACGTAGGGGAAGATCGCGGCGTTGGCCAGGCTCGACTTGCCGAGCGTCACCATGACGGAGTCCCGGTAGGAATACAGGTTTATGATGAAGCCGTTGGTTCCGAGCGTCACATTGTTGTGGAAGCCGAAAATCGTCAGATGCCCGTTGAGCGACACCTCGTTGCTGCCCTCGGTGAAGTGTGGAACAGCAGTGAAGTTCTTCGTCGTGGTGTAGTTGCCGATAGTGTTGGTGAGCGTGTTTGTGATGCCGAACAGGTTCCTGCCAACGCCTCCCTCAGCGAGCTTTGTGTTCATTCGGATATAGACGCACAGGCCAAGCTGCACGACTATGAGTGATCGCAGTCAGACAGACGTGGCTTATGCTTGTCTGAGCCACTTTGATCTTTTCTCGTTCAAGATTGGCGTGTTTTAAATTCGGCTGGCATCTCGAAATCTCCACGGCGCTCATGGCGTTCCAGGCAAAGTGCTTTCGGCGTGGCCCGTGAGACTATTTGTGGCCTGTGACTTCCGACGATCCGGACGCCATGCGCTTCGAGCTCTTCGTCATGTCAAGGCGCGGCCACACCTGCAACGCTGCGGGATCGATGAGCAGATCAAATCGTGCCAGGGGAGCGTATCCCGGGTCGGCGTCGACCTGCAGCACGGCGTCTCCCAGCCTCGCAAGCAGTCGCCGCTTGCCGCCGCGCGCCGGCCCGGCCTCCAGGATTTCCGCCGGATACCCCCCGGCGTCCGTAACCCCGATGCGTCCGGGCTGTACGGCCCAGCCGACCGGGCCAAGCGCCAGCGCCTCGCCGGCGACGCGCAGGCGAATTCCACCGCCGACATCGATGGAGTGCGGCGTCACCGCATGCCCCATCGCGGTTGTGCGGGCACCCAGCAACCTTGCCGCCGCCTCGCTGACAGGTCGGCGGAACAAGCGCTCGGCCGGACCGGACTGCAACACGTGGCCCGCATCCAGCAGCAGCAGTTCGTCGGCGAGCAGCAGGGCCTCTTCCGGATCGTGGGTCACCAGGATGCTGGTCATGTCGATCTCGCGTTGCAGTGCTGCCAGCTCGTCGCGAAGCTGCGCACTCAGGGCGGCGTCGAGGGCTGCGAACGGTTCGTCCAGCAGCAGCAGCCGGCCGTGGCGGGACAGCGCGCGGGCCAGCGCCACGCGCTGCTGCTGGCCAGCCGAGAGCTCGGCAGGCAGCCGATGCTGCAAGTCAGCCAGCCCAAGCCGGTCGGTCCAGTGCCGGGCACGCGCCGGATCGCAATCGACACCGAAGCGGATCTGCCGCTCGACCGCGAGGTGCGGCAGCAGGCCGTAGGTCTGCGGCACGTAGGCGATACCGCGCGCATGCGGCGGCAGGGCGGCGAGATCGTGGCCGTCCAGCATGACGGTGGCGCGGTCGGCGCGGTCGAGCCCGGCGAGCAGGCGCAATGTTGCGGTCTTTCCCGAACCCGACGCGCCGAGGATGCACAGGCGCCGCGCCTCGGTGCGCCAGGCGACCTCGAGGTCAAAGCCGGTCCGGTGCCATTTAAAGGCAAAATCCAACGGGCAGCTTGCGGGCGACGGCGCCTGGCTCGCGGCCGCCGGCGAAAGCTCGTCTGCCGGCCTCGTCACAGCAGGCGGATGCGGCCGCGACGGCGAGCCGGTGCGCAGGCTGACCGCCATCACCAGCATCGCGATCAGCACGGTCGGCAGCAGGATCGGCAGCATCGCCGGCAGACCTTCGCTGCCGAACGCGACGAAGGTGTACACCGGCAGGGAATAGGGATGGTAGGCGACCATCACGGTGGCGCCGAACTCGCCGAATGCGCGCAGCCAGGTGAGCAGCAACCCGGCCCGGATGCCGCGCAGCGAGAGCGCGAGGCTGACCCGCCGGAACACCGATGACGGCCGGTGCCCGAGCGTCGCGGCCACGTCCTCCAGCGCAGGATCGACTGCGGCGAAGGCCGAGCGCGACGCCACGATCAGGAAGGGCGCCCCCACGAACGCCTCCGCCAGCACGATGCCGGCGAAGCTGTCGGTCAGGGCGCCGCCGGTGAGACGCCCGAGCGGGCTCGCAAAGCCGAGCAGGAACAGCAGCAGAATGCCGCTGGCGAGCGGCGGCAGGGCCAGCGGCAACTGCACCACGAAGCCGAGCAGCGCCATGCCACGGCCCGGTCTGCGCGCCAGCAGGTAGCCGAGCGGGATGCCGCCGAGTGCAACCAGCAGGCTGGCGAGGGTGGCACTGGCGATCGAGACCAGGCCGGCCTGTGCCAGCATCGGAAGATCGACGCCACGCCAGTCGGCGCGAGCGACCTGCGACACCGCTGCCAGGAAGGGTGCTACCAGGTAGAGGGAAAGCAGCGCCGCCAGCGCCGGCAGCAGCGGCGGTAGTTTTAAGGGCAGGCGGCTACCTGAGATGAACGAGAGCGGGCACGGCCGCCTTGTCGCCGGCGAGCGCCGGCCTCACCGTGTCCAGCCCGTGCTGGTGCATGACCGCCCGGCCCTGCTCGCCGAGCAGGAAGTTGACGTAGCGGGCGGCACCGGCCGGATCGGCGGCATCGCGCAGGATGGCCACGGTATAGCTGGCACCGGTCGCGACTTCGGCGGCCGGCTTGATCGCCGGCAGCTTCAGGTCGGTGACCTCGGTCGAATAGAAGAAGCCGACATCGATCTGCCCGGACTGCATGCGCCCGGTCAGGCTTTCCTCCGGCCGCACCTGCGCCGGATTGTCCGGCGCGCCGAGCACCGCCTGCGCTAGGCCCGGCTGGTGGTAGACCTGCTCGGCATGCTGGAGCAGCAGCAGGGTCAGGCGTCCCTTCGGATCGAGCGTCGGGTCGGTGCGTCCGATCCGGATGCCGGGCTCGCGCAGCACCTCGTACCAGGGTTTGGATTTCATTTCGGCGGCGAAGCGGCTTTGCGGGTTGTAGGCGATCAGCAGCGGCGACTTCGCGAACGTCACGTACCAGCTCACCCAGTTGCCGTTGGCTCCGCCCATGAGCGTGTCGTTGACCTTCGGGGTGGCGCTGATGAACACGTCGCCGCGCCGCAGCCGGCCCTTGATCTGGTTGGCGAGCGCGTTGGAGCCGCCGGCATAGCCGACGAAACGGTCGCCGCCGGTGGCATCGAATGCAGAGCCGATGCCGTGCTCCATCAGGTTCACCAGCGACCCGGCATAGAGCACGCTGACATCGGCGGCCCGGGCCTGCGTTGTCGCCACGAGCCCGGTCAGGGCGACCGAAGCAGCGGCCACCTTGATCATCGAATGCATGCTAGTTCACCGTGATCGCGTCGAGGTCGTGGACGTCGCGTCCGGCATGTTTGTCGCCGGGAACGATGAGCTCGAGGCTGGGCATCGGCGTGCCGTTGCTGGCCAGCGCCACGATGACCGGCTTGCCCTCGAACTTCGGATCGATCTCGCCCAGCCCGAACGCGACGATATAGTCGTCCGAACCGCGCGCCAGGATCGTGTGCCGCAGATGCGTCTTCGCGCCCGGCTCGTCCACCAGAATCGCATGATCAAGCAGGGTCCAGAGCAGGACGCCGGTATAGGTCGCCGTCCGGGAGCCGTGTTCGCCGATCTGGGTCAGGGTGACGGTTGTCGGCGGAAGCTGCTGCAGGCCCGCGACCGCAAGCACCAGCGGATGCGCGACATGGCCCTGGATCTCCAGCCGCTGCGAGGCAGGGGCCTCGGCCAGGGCGGGCGCCGCGCCGAGGCCCAGCAGCGCCAGCGCCGCGGGAGTGTGCCTGCTCATGCGCATGATGGTGTCATCCCTTGACCCGTTGCCCCGAACTTCCCGCCGCCACACGTTATGGTCCGCGGGATATCGCGTAAAGCAGGCCCGGTGACGCCGATCCGATCTCTGCCGCCTCCTCCTGCGCCAGTCGCACCGGCGAACATCTACCCCGCCAGCGCCAGCAGCCCGATCGACAGCGGCATGGTGATGGCGAGCAGCCGTCAGGTCACATGCCAGCCGCGACGCGACAGCGGCCGGTCGAGCTTCAGCCCGGCGCCCATCAGCGAGACCAGGACGCACAGCTCGGCCAAGTGCTCGGCACAACCGGAGCCGCTCACCGGGTTCGGCAGCGGCGGCATGCCTGGCAGGAACGACAGCCCGGCGCCGAGCGCCACGCACAGGATCGGCAGCGACAGTGGCAGCCGGTCGAGCATCAGCGACAGCCAGGCCGCCATGAGGGGGAGCGAGCCGGCGCCTGCCAGGGCCAGCGGATAGGCCCGGGGTAAAGGAGTGCGGCAGGGTCAAGACGGGTCCAGACAGCAACCGCAGGATCGACGCCGTCCTGGCAGTCGCGTCTGGCAGAACGTTGGTGCGGCGGCAAAGGATGCCTGTCTTCCGCATCCCGGGCGGATGCGCCGCGTTCGGGATGCAACCCTCAGAGGAACAGGCACATGGCACAACAGACAACTCCGGTCTGGTTCATCACCGGCTGCTCCACCGGCTTCGGCCGCGATCTTGCGCAACTGGTGCTCGGCCGCGGCTGGCGCGCGGTGGTTACGGCGCGCGACGCCACCCGCGTCGCCGATCTCGGGCGTGGCGCCGAGGACCGGGTGCTGGCGCTCAGCCTCGACGTCACCGATGCCGGCCAGATCAGGAGCGCGGTGGCCGAGGCCGAGGCCCGCTTCGGGTCGATCGACGTGCTGGTGAACAATGCCGGCTATGGCTATCAGGCGGCGCTCGAGGAGGGCGTCGACGAGGAGATCCGCGCGCAGTTCGAAGCCAACGTGTTCGGCCTGTTCGCGTTGACCCGGGCGGTGCTGCCCGGCATGCGCGACCGCCGGCACGGGCACATCCTGAACATCACCTCGATGGCCGGCTTCATCGGCTTCCCGGGCTCCGGCTACTACGCAGCCAGCAAGCACGCGGTCGAGGGCTTCTCGGATGCGCTGGCGGTGGAGGGCGCCCCGCTCGGCATCAAGGTGACCTGCGTCGAGCCCGGGCCGTTCCGCACCGACTGGGCCGGGCGCTCGCTGAAGCAGACCCCGAACCGGATCGCGGATTATGCAGAGACCGCCGGCGCCCGCATGAAGAGCACCGCCGACATCAGCGGCAAGCAGGCGGGCGACCCGGTGCGCGCCGGCGAGGCGATGATCCGCGCGGTGGAGAGCGCCGAGCCGCCGCGCCACCTGGTGCTGGGCAAGGTCGCCTATGACGGCGTCACCGCGAAGCTCAGGGAGCGGCTGGGGCAGATCGAGCGCTGGCAGGAGACCAGCCTGGGTGCCGACTTCCCGAGCTGAGGAAGAAAGATCCTTTCAGGCTTGGACGCATATGGTCTGAAAGATCGTGAAAGAATCCTGTCAGTCGAGCCATGCCGGCGTTGTTCGCGAAATGATGTCCCGATAAGGCGCGCACCGCACCACCATCCAGCCGGAGATCAGGCCGCGTTCTTCGACCGAGAGCGTGCGTATTCTTGAAAGCTGGAACAGGATCGCGGCGGACTGCCCGGTGCCGGTGCTGGTCGAGACGTTCGCGGCCGGATGACCAACGATCTGCTGCTGACGCTCGACCTGCTCGACGCCCTGCCTGATCTGCGCCTGCTCGCCGACCTGTCGCGCTATGTGGTGGCACGCGAGATCCCGCTGCCGGACGTGCCCGACGAGACGCAGCGCCAGATCATGCGGGTGCTGTGGCGGAGCTGGGCCATCCATGGGTCGGGTGGCCTCTGCGGGTCAGGTGCAGGTCGAGCTGTCATTCCGGTGCGGACTGGGTCCGCAATTCTATGCGATCAGCGGCCCGGACGGGCAGGACCGGTCTGATCGCTGGGACGAGGCGTTGCTGCGGCGCGATTTCGCGCGTCAGCTCCGGGCCTCGTCGTGATCAGGGCGTAGCGGGAGTCGCCGCCTGCATGACCGCGTGCTCCTGCTGATGCAGGGCGGCAAGCTGAGCATGCGTGCTGGCGGCGGCTGCAAGCTGCGCGCTGGTCAGCAGGTTGCGTATCGAGATCTCGGTCGAGATGCGCGACGCGTCGAGCTGCTGGCGCAGGCTCTCCTGCTGCTGCACCAGCGGCGTGATCTGCGCCTCGGTGACGGTGCCGGACGACAGCAGCAGGGTGTCGATCTGCTGCTGCAGGCTCTGGATCTGCGTGCGCACGCCGGCGCTCTGCTGGTGGGCCGTGTGCATGATCGAATGCACCTGGGTCTGCTGCGCCGCAGTGAACTGCGCGCCCGCGAAGGCGCCACGCTCGGCGCCGGCATGGGCGCCCCAGCCCTGCGCCAGCGCGGTGCCGGCCATGGCGGCCAAGACCGCACCGGCGGTCAGCAAATTCCTGATCATCATGACGTCTATCCCACCTGTTGGCTTGAGAGCCTGTCGGAGAATGACAGCAACCTGTAACGGCAATCGGGCCGCCGCGCGACCAAGTGTAACGATCAGGGTGTGACGATCAGGCGGGGCGCCGGAAGCGCTGCCAGCGTCCGGAGGTCGCCGATCGCCACAGAAATTCGAGCGGCCCGAAGCGATAGTGCCGCAAGTACCATGTTCCGCCGCGGCTGGCTGCAGCATGCGGACGCGCACCGTGCATTCTTCGCCAGGCTGGCCGCCCTCACGCTGCCGGCCGGACTCGCGCTGAGCCTGTTCTTCATGGTGGTGTGCGACGGGTATGGGCTTGATCTCGCCTGGCACGCCGGACTGATCGCAAACCTCGCGGCCGCCCTAGGCTTCGTGGCCCTGCAGATCGCGGGCAGCGCATGGATCGCGCCGCCCATCGTCGCGTGGAAGCGCGCCCGCAGCAGCCCCTGGCATGATGGGATACGAACGCCAGGTCGACGAGCGGTGGCGCGACCACGCCGCAGCCGACGGCCAGGACGAGCAGGCTCCGGTCAGAGAAACCGCGCGTCAGCAGCAGCAGCAGGCCGGCGACCGCATAGTCATGCAGGATGTCTCCCCTCCAGACCAATCCGTAATGCAGCAGCCCGAGTGCCAGCAGGAAGAGGAGGCGTCGGGCGTACAGCCGCACCGCGTCGTGGTCGCGTGCCGCCGCGCGCGCGCTGAAGACTGCGAAGCCGAAGCCGAACAGGATGCCGAACAGCGTCTGCGCCTTGCCGGCGATCAGCCAGTCGGAGCCGAAGGCCACGAGGTGGTCGAGCGGCGCGCTGCTCCAGTGCTCCCGTTCGCTCGCGGGCACCAGCCACATGGTGATCGCGTAGATATTCATCCACATGACGCCGATCAGGGCGCCCCGGCGGATCACGTCGAGATCGCGGATCCGGGCTTGGTCGAGGTTGGGCGAGGCAGATGCGTCCGTCAGGCCGGGCGCGTCGAGCGTGCGTGCGTGGAACATGCCGGTCGTCCGACCTTGCGGCCTCGAAGGGATGGCCGGTTGCCCCGCCGCGCCCTGGCATAGACGACGATCGTGCTGGCAGCCTGGCTGAGCTGGCTGTCCGACAGGAAACTGCGCAGCGCGATCTCGTTGTGGATGCGCTCGGCTTGCATGACTTCGAGCAGGCCGGCTTCCTGTCGCGCGAGCGCCTCGGCTCGGGCCGGCGCGATCGTGCCCGGCGTCAGCAGCAGATCATTCTCCTGCGCCCGCAACGCATCGAGGCGAACCTGCAAGCCGACCATGTCGGCCTTCCAGGCCCGGCCGATTGCGTGGATCTGGTTGCGTTGGGCGGCCGTTTTGGTGGCACCGGCAAAAACGGACACGCCGCGTCTTCCACGCTTTAGGGCATACGTTACGTCACGTCTAGATTGCTAAACGTCACGTTGGTTCCCGATCGCTGCCCATCCGATCTCGCGGGCCGGCGCTTTCCACAGGACCAGCAAACCGGTCAGCAGGGCGCCGCTCACGAAAGTGCTCGCGACCAGCCCTGCCGTGTCCGCTGCGAGATCGCCGACATTGGTCCCCCAGGTCCGGACGACGACCACCGTCAGCCAGAAGGCGGCGGGTGATGCGGTACGCCGCCGGACCAGCATCGCGGCGAGCGTTGCGACCAGCACGAGCGTCATGACTGCCGATGCACTTGGCGGCCGGAGTTCCTGCACGAAGGCCAGGTCGTCCCCGAGCGCCGTGCCGAGCGTTCCGGCGACAAGCATCGTGAACCAGAAAACGCCGTTCGCCGTCGGCGCTTGCGACCCGGTGAGGCGCCGCCGGTCCAGCAATGCGAGAAGCGCCAGCACGACGGCGAGGACGCCGATGACGATGGAGAACGGCAGGCCCAGATCCAGCGTCATCAGATCGGACAGGTTGGTGGCGGCCGTCCGCACGATGATGATCGCGATCCAGTACCAGGCCTCGACCGGTCTTGCGCGACGCTGCGCCGCGACGATGACAGCGAAGAGCGCTGCCAGCACAGGAAGTCCATGCCAGTAGCCGAGCCCGAGGTCGCGGGAGAAGACGTCGCCCGCATTCGCCCCGAACACGCTCGCGACGCAGAGACAGCACCAGTATCGGGCTCCGAGCACCGGCGTGACGATCATCGCAAGAGGCTCCATGCAGTCCACGGCGTCTGCTCATCCGGACGCAACTGGACGGCCCGTCTAGCGATACCTAGCGCGCGGCTTGAGTGGACGCAACGTGGCGTTTGCTGCTCATCAGCCGAGCGACTAGGATGGGCCATGCCTTCCGACACGATCCCGCGCCCGACCCGTCCGTCGCGTTATCAGCGCACTCGTCACGCACCGGACGAGCCGAAGCCGGTCCGGCACTCCGGCAACCGGCACGGCAGGAGCGAGGAGGCACGGCTCGCCGTCCTGCAGGCCTCCGACGACCTGCTGCTGGAGCGCGGCTTTGCCAATCTGAGCGTGGAGGCCATCGCAGCGAAGGCAGGTGTCGCCAAGCAGACGATCTATCGCTGGTGGGCGTCCAAGACCGACATCCTGTTCGACGCGTTCGATGCCGACGCCGAGGAGTATTTCCGGCCGGCCGATCACGGCGACCTGGACGGCGACCTGCGGGACCTGATGCGCCAGCTCGCTTCTTTCCTCGGCCAGCCCGATACGAGGGCGGTGTTCCGCGCCCTGGCCGGCCAGGCCCAGCACGATCCCACCGCCGAGATCCGTTTCCGCGACCAGGTCATCGATCGCTTGCGTGTTCGCGAGCATACCGCCCTGGAACGCGGAGTTGCGCGCGGCGAGCTGCCGGCAGGCTCCGACCTGGAGCTCTCGCTTGACGAGCTGACCGGCCCGGTGTTCTTCCGCACCCTCCTTGGCGACGGGGATCTCGGGCCGGATTTCGTGGATCGGCTGGTCGATCGCTGGCTGGCGCGTTCGGCTGCGGCCGGAGCCTGATCAGCCGGCCTCGACCCTGACGCTGCGGCCGGTCCGCAGGCTCTCGTTGGCGGCGTCGGCGAGACGCAGCGCCTCCATGCCGTCGCGGAAGCTCGGGCTCGGCGTTGCCTTGTCCTGCACGCAGCCAACGAAGTGCGAGATTTCGGCGGCATAGGCATCCGCATAGCGCTGGATGAAGAAATGCAGCACCGGGTCGGCCGCCTGGGTGCTCTTCGCGCTGAACGCCTCGACGCTGGTCTCGCGGCGATTGCCGGCAACCAGCATTCCGGCCTCGCCGAAAACTTCCAGTCGCTGGTCGTAGCCGTAGCTGCAGCGCCGGCTGTTGTTGATATGCACCAGCGCGCCGGAGGCGGCACGCAACGTGATCATGGCGGCGTCGATGTCGCCGGCCTCGCCGATCGCCGGATCGACCAGCGACGCGCCGAACGCCGACACCTCGACGATGTCGCCGACCAGGAACCGGGCCATGTCGAAATCATGGATCGTCATGTCGCGGAACAGTCCGCCTGAGCCCTTGATGTAGGCGATCGGCGGCGGTCCGGGATCGCGCGAGGTGATCACTACCTGCTCGACGCGGCCGATTTCGCCCTCCTGCACACGCCGCTGCAGGGCGGCGAACGACGGGTCGAAGCGGCGGTTGAAGCCGACCATGACGGTCGGGTTCAGGCTGCCGATCTCGTTCCAGCAGCGTGTGACGCGGGTCATGTCGAGGTCGATTGGCTTCTCGCACAGCACCGGCTTGCCGGCGCGGGCGGCGGCGATGATCAGCTCGACATGGGTCGCGGTGAGCGACGCGATCAGCACGGCATCGACCCTGGGGTCGGCCAGCGCCTCCTCGACCGAGCCTGCCTGGGTCACGCCAAGACTGGACGCGACCTCGGCGGCGGCGGCCAGCGACACGTCGAACACCGTGACCAGTTCCGCATCGGGATGGCGTGCGAGATTGGCGGCATGCATGCGGCCGATGCGGCCACATCCGAGGACAGCGAAGCGGACCATGGGTGCGTTCCTGGTGCTGGCGTTTTCTCCGGTGGACCCGTGGCCGCGCGGCGGAAGCGGCGGAATGGATTTAACCGGATCTTTGCTTTATAGAAATTATATTCCACCGTGTCGGAGGCTTGTCAACGATGTCCCAGGATGTGGCCGGCGAAGACGAGGCCATCGATCCAGGCCTCGCCGACAGCCAGATCCCGCGCGACTTCAAGAGCCTGCGGGCGCTGATCGTGGCCCGGCGCTCGCTGCTGCCGAAGCGGCTGATCCAGGTTGCCGATTTCGCGGTCGAGCATCCGCAGGAGCTCGCCTTCGGCCGCGTCGCCGACCTTGCCGTCCAGGCCGGCGTGCAGCCCTCGACCCTGGTGCGTTTCGCGCAGACCCTGGGCTATGCCGGCTTCTCCGACCTG
This sequence comes from uncultured Lichenicoccus sp., assembly GCA_963693035.2. Classification (GTDB taxonomy): domain Bacteria; phylum Pseudomonadota; class Alphaproteobacteria; order Acetobacterales; family Acetobacteraceae; genus Lichenicoccus. Next base: position 737,081 of record CAXMMQ010000006.1, on the reverse strand, counting down.
CAGGCGGTGTTCCGCGCGCACGCCCGGCAGCGCTGGCCGGACTATCGCGAGCGGCTGCAAACGCTTGCCGACGACCGGGCCGGCGCGGGGGCAGCGGCCGCCGATCCTTCCATCCTGCTGCACGGCTTCCTGCATGCAGCGCGGGTCTCGATCGACCATCTGGAACAGACCATCGACCAGGCGGCGCTGGCCCAGGCGGTCGATGTGCTGGCCGGTGCGCGGACCATCTGCCTGCTCGGCGTGCGGCGGGTCTATCCGGTGGTGGTGTACCTGAACTACGCGCTGCGCACGCTGGGCGCGCGCTGCGAACTCGCCGATCATGCAGGCGGCATGGCGCGGCGCCAGGTCGAGCTGCTCGGCGCCGACGACGCCGTGCTGGCGGTCAGCTTCACCCCCTACGCCAGCGAGACGCTCGAACTCGCCCGGGCCGCGGCCAGTGCCGGCATTCCGGTGGTGGCGATCACCGACTCCCCGTTCTCGCCGCTCGCCCAGCTCGCCCAGGTCTGGATGGAGGTCGCCGAGACCGATCTCGGTGGCTTCCGTTCGCTGTCCGCGACCCTGGCTTTGGCGACCGCCCTTTCGGTGGCGCTCATGGAACAGCGCGCGGCCCGCGACAGACCATGACCGCCATTTCATCATGACCCTGGAGCAGTTGCGGGTGTTCATCGCCGTCGCAGAGCGGCAGCACGTCACGCGCGCCGCCGAGGAATTGAACCTCGCCCAGTCCGCTGTCAGCGCCGCCGTCGCCGCTCTCGAAGCCCGTCACGCGACGCGGCTGTTCCACCGGGTCGGGCGCGGGATCGCCCTGACCGAGGCGGGCTCGATGTTCCTCGTCGAGGCGAAGGCCGTGCTGGCGCGGGCCGAGGCGGCCGAGCGCGTGCTGGCCGAACTCGGCGACCTCAGCCGCGGCACCCTGAGGGTGCAGGCCAGCCAGACCATCGCGAGTTACTGGCTGCCGCGACACCTGGTCGCCTACCGCCGGGCGCATCCGGGCATCGACATCCAGCTCGCGGTCGGCAACACCATGCAGGTCGCGGCGAGCGTGCACCGGGGCGACGCCGATCTCGGCTTCGTCGAGGGCCGCATCGAGGATCCTTCGCTGACCAGCCGCCCGGTGGCGCGCGACCGTCTGGTCATCGTGGTTGGCAGCCTGCATGCGTGGACGTCCGCCCGCCGGGTCCAGGTCAGCGATCTGACCGGCACCGACTGGGTGCTGCGCGAGCCCGGGTCCGGAACCCGCACGGTGTTCGAGGCGGCCCTGGCCGGGTTCGGGGTTTCGGTGGACCAGCTCAGGGTGGTCCTGGAACTGCCGTCGAACGAGAGCGTGCGTGCCGCCGTCGAGGCCGGCCTGGGTGCCACCGCCCTGTCCGCCTCGGTTGTCGCGTCGAGCCTCGAGGCGGGCCTGTTGCAGCAGGTGAAGCTGGATCTACCGGAGCGGGAGTTCAGCGTCGTGCAACATGTCGGGCGCTATCCTTCGCGCGCGGCGGAGGCGCTGCTTGCCATGATCCTGGACAAGTAACGATCGCTCGCGACGATCGATCGGATCAGATCACACTGTTGGATTGATCGATTGCCTTGGCTCAGGGTCTGCTCTTCTCCCAGGGGCGCCCCCGTCATGCAATCGCCAGCACTGCAAACGATCGTCCGGCTGAACAAAGCCGGCAGCGAGATCCGCCCGCGCCTGTCGGAGGCGGCAGCACGGGTGGCGCCGGGGCTGCTGCTCTGCATCGGGATCGCCTCGGCGGCGGTCCTGCTCCAGCATGTCGAGGCATCTCTGTTCGGCCGCACCTGGCTGGAGGCGCTCGTGCTTGCGATCCTGCTCGGCACAATCGTCCGGAGCGTCTGGTCGACCCCGGCGGGCTGCATCCCGGGCATCGATCTCAGCGCCAGGATGCTGCTCGAGATTGCTGTCATGCTGCTGGGCGCGTCTCTCGATGTGGGCGCGATTCTCGCCGGCGGTCCTGGACTGCCGCTCGGCATCGCTGCCGTGGTGGCGCTCGCCATCGGCGGCAGCTACGGCCTCGGCCGGCTGTTCGGCCTGCCGCATCGGATGGCGACGCTGATCGCCTGCGGCAACTCGATCTGCGGCAACTCTGCGATCGCCGCGGTGGCGCCGGTGATCGGCGCCGACGGCGAGGATGTCGCGGCGTCGATCGCGTTCACCGCGGTGCTCGGCGTGGCGGTTGTGCTGACACTGCCCCTGGCGGTGCCGCTGCTGCGGCTGAGTGCGACGCAATATGGCGCGCTCGCGGGCCTGACCGTCTATGCGGTGCCGCAGGTGCTCGCCGCCGCCGCGCCGATGGGGGCGGCCGCCGTGCAGCTCGGCACGCTGGTCAAGCTGGTTCGCGTGCTGATGCTGGGCCCGGTCGTGCTCGGCCTCGCGATGATGGGCGGCGGCGCGAGGCGGCCTTCGTCGAGGCTGTCGGTGCATCGCCTGGTGCCCTGGTTCATCATCGGCTTCATCGGTTTTGCCGCCGCCCGCGCCGGAGGCGTGCTGCCGGCCCGCATGCTGCCCGGCATCGCCGGCATCGCCAGCGCGCTGACCGTGCTGTCGATGGCCGCCCTCGGCCTGAGCACGGACCTGCGCGCGGTGGCCGGCGCCGGAGGTCGCGTGGCCGCGGTCGTCATCGCGTCCCTGCTGCTGCTGGGCCTGCTCGGCCTCGGCCTGATCAGGCTGCTCGGCCTGGCCTGACAGGCTGTTGAAGCGGCAAGCAGGTTATCGGGCCGGCTTGTCACGACAGCTTCCGGGTGAGCATGATGCGAGCAAGAAATCGAAGCCGCAGCCCACGAGGGAACGATGGCCGGATCCGAGCTTCCGCTGCCCAGCTACAGCGCCATCTATGCGTTCGGCGACAGCCTGTCGGATGCCGGCAACCTTTCCATGCTGACCGCCGCCGTCGAGCCGACGCCGGTCTCGCCGCCCTATGCGCAGGAGCAGTACGGCCTCCTCGCCGGCACCGTGTTCAGCAACGGGCCGACCTGGGTGCAGGATCTTTCGGTGGCGCTCGGCCTCGGCACCCTGGCGCCCAGCCTGGCGACCGGGAACGACTTCGCCTATGGCGGCGCCGAGACCGGGCCCACGCCGCAGAATGCCAGCGATCCCGGCGTGCAGGCGATCTCGCTTCCAGCCCAGCTCACGCAGTTTCAGGCGAAGGTTTCGAGCCCGCCGGCGAACGCGCTCTACACTATCTCGATCGGATCCAACGACCTGCTCGACATCATCGCTGATACTGCGCTCACCGCGCAGCAACAGGTGACGGATGTCGCGGCCGCTGTCGCCAACGAGATCGGCTTCGTCCGGCAACTTGTCGGCGACGGGGCGAGGAACCTGCTCGTGCTGGGTATTCCCGATCTCGGCAAGACCCCGAGCGTGATGGACGGCCAGGCGACCGGGACCGGCACCCCGTCCGCCGCCGTCGATGCCGAAGCCTCGGGGCTCGCCAGCGACTACAACTCGGCCCTGAGCGCGCAACTCGCCGCGATCGTCGGTCTCGACGCGCATGTCGTCGATGCCTACGGGCTCATCGACGCTGCGGTGGCCGACCCCGCCGCCTACGGCCTGTCCAATGCGACCACACCGGTGTGGAGCGGCAGCTATACCAGCGCCGCAAGCGGTACGCTGTCCTCGACCAACGTGGCGCAGCAGGACCAGAACCTGTTCTGGGACCATCTGCATCCGACCGAGACCGGACACCAGGCGATCGCGACCGCGGCCGAACAGGATTTGAACACCGGCGGCGTCGCCGCGATCGTCACCCGGTTCTATGCGAACATTCTCCAGCGCGCGCCTGACGCGGCCGGACTGGCAGGATGGGACGCTGCGATATCCAGCGGGGCGCTGACGTATCAGCAGGTCGACTACGCGTTCGCGACCTCGGCGGAAGCCCAGACCGATGTGGCGCCGATCGTCCGGCTCTACACCGCGCTAGGCCGTGTGCCCGACGCGGGCGGCCTGCAGGGCTGGGTGAACGACCTGCAGGGCAGCCTGTCGCTGACCGCGATCGCAGGCGATTTCCTGGCGTCTCCGGAAGGCGAGGGGATCTACGGCACCGCGGCCGGCGCAGGCTCGGCGGCGAACCTTGTTTTCGTCGACAAGCTCTACCAGCAGGTGCTGGGCCGAGCCGCCGACGCCGCCGGCGCACAGGGTTGGACGGCAGACCTCAGCTCCGGCGCCCTCACGCCCGCGCAGGTGCTCGCCGACTTCACCCAGTCACCCGAGGCGACTGCGCGCGATGCGACGCCGGTGACGAACTTCCTGCTCGCCTCGGGGAACGGCGACGGGTCATTCGGTGTCAGCGTGCTCGATGCGGCCTTGTTTCCGACCGCTGCGTCCGGCGCCGCGGTCAGCATCAACGCGTCGACCACGCAGCCGGTGGTGCTGGGATCACATTCCGCTTCCGACACGGTCTCGGTCGTGAACGACGCCGACGCCGTGTATGGCAGCGGCAACGTGGTGACGGTGGACGACTTCCTGACCGGGATCGGCTCGACGGTCTCCGACATGATGCAGTTCCTGGCCGGCGGCTCAAGCGCGGTTGCGATCACGGCTGCCACCGGCAGTTTCGGCAGCGGCATCGACGGAACCGGCAAAACCGGTCTCACCGCGACGGCCGCCTCCGGCATCCTGAGCTTTGCCGGACCGGCCGCCGCCACGGCGAGCCTCGCGCAACTGATAGCCGCTGCCGGAAACATTCTCGACGACCTCGCCAGCCCGGCCAACATGTCGGTGGCGTTCCAGCATGGCGGCAGCACCTACCTGCTGGTGACGCCGTCCGCGGCCACCGCAGGTATCGGATTCACCTTGGCGACCGACCACGTCTTCGATCTTGCCAACGTCACCGGCGCTGCGTCGCTCGCCGGTGCTGCCGGGCACGACCATTCGATCATCGTTTAGTCCGTATCCGTCACCGTGCCTCGACCGGCATTGTCAGGATCGGACATGGCGCAGGCTGCCCCTCGAAATAATCGGCAGCCGCCAGAAAGCCCCTCTGCTTCAGGCCACGCACCATGATCTGGCCGCTGTCGGGATAGGTCGCGACTTCATTCGGGTCGTTCATCCCGATGGCGAGATAGACGAGGTCTGCATCGAAAGGATTGGCGATCTGGTGGCCGATGCCGGTGCCGGCTGGACATGAAACAGTGTCGCCAGCACGGATCTCCACAACGCGGTCGCCGTAACGAAATAAGCCGCGGCCCGAGATGACGAAGAAGACCTCATCCTCGATCTGGTGGGTGTGGAAGGGGCAGGCGCTTTGCCCGGGAGGCACCCGGCTCAGGTTCATGCCGAGATGTCCCATGCGCGGGAGCGCGGGGGTCAGAGGCTTGAAGAAGCTGATCCATCCGTCGGGTGCGGTGACTGCTTCTTCCTCGATTTCATCGACATTGACCACGTTCCGGATTTTCGCGTTTGACATCGTCGATCCTCGTCGTGCGGAGACTCGTGCGTCTTAGGCGGCGGGCTGTGTCGCAAGCCGAGTATGGTCGGACACCTCGCCCAGAGACCAGGTGCTACAGATTTTCCGGCGTATACAGCTCGAACGGCAGCATGACCTGCGCCGGCGTGTCCGGCGGCGGCCGGCCGATCGAGCGGACCATGGCCTCGACCAGGCCGCCGGCGATGCGCTCGGGCGGATGCGCGATGGCCATGTCGACGACCTCGTCGATCAGTGCCGCGCGCGTCACCTCGGTCAGCTCGTTGCAGATGGTGACGATCGGCGCCTCCCCCCGGCCTGCACCCTTTTGCGCAGCATCCCGATCACGCCCGCGATGCCGCCGCCGGCGACATAGAGCCCGACCAGGTCCGGCACCCGGCGCAGCAGGTCGGCGGTGGCCTCAAAGGCAAGGCGCGGCTCCTCGAGACTAACCAGGGCCTCGAGCACATGAAACCCACTCCCGGTCTCGCGGAAATAGGAGCGGTAGCCGAGCTCGCACAGCTCGTGCCCGAGGTAGCGATGGCTGCCGAGCATGATCGCGAGCGGGCCGGGAGCGCGCGCGAGCCGGCTGACCGCCCAGCCGGCGAAGCGGCCCGCCTTGCGGCTGTCGAGCCCGGCATAGCCGGCGCGCGAGGTTGCGGTCAGGTCCGACAGCAGCGCAAAGCACCGAACTCCGCGGCCGTGCAGCTCGTCGATCCTCTGGGTGACATGGGCATGGTCGGCGGCGACCAGCGCCAGCGCGTCGGACTGGCTGTCGATGCGCGGGAGGGCCGCGGCCACGGCGGTGGGCGTGAGGTCGTCCAGGTACTCGATGACCGGCTGGCCGCGCATCGCGCGATTGTCCAACACCGCATCGCGCAGCGCCGTCCCGAGCGCCTGGTAGAACGGGGCACTGCGCTGCCGCAGCACGAAGCCGAGGCGCCGAACCGGAGCCTGCGCCTCGAGCCGCTGCCGGATCAGTCCGGCGGCATAGAAGCCGATCCGGTCGGCCGCCGCCAGCACACGCGCCGCCGTCTCCGGATGCACCGGCAGGCGGCCGTTCAACACCCGATCGACGGTGGAGACGGAGACGTCGGCCTCGCGGGCGAGGTCGGTGATGGTCAGACGACGCGCGCTCAAGCCCTCGCGAGACGGTCAGATGACAGCAACATGAACTTTTTGTGCGGCGCACAATCCCCTTGCAAAACCCGATCGAGACTCCGATGTTGCGTTGCACAAGATTGACCGCAACGGAGTTAAGACCATGACCAACTCACATGCACATTCGATGGCGTCCTTCGGCACGCCGGCCTCCGGCACCAGCGCACTTGCATTCCTGATGCAGCGCTACCGCGCCTTCCGGGTCCAGCAGACCGAGCGCGCCCGGATCCGCCGCGAGCTCGAGAGCTACACGGATCGCCAGCTTCTCGACCTCGGCATCGGCCGCGCGGACATCGCCTCGATCGCCGCAGGCGACTACGCACGCTAGATCCGGGCGGGCTCCAAGTCATCTGCCTGCGGGGCCACGTCCTCCGCACGCTGCTCCGCAGTTGATATCTTGCCGACACCGGTGCCAGCCATCCCCGCGTGTGGGACGGCCGGGCCGGCGTTTGCGATTCTGACCCGTCGTCTAATTCAGACAGCCTATCACCCGGGGGAACTTCCGTTCCATATTGACGCGAATATGGAATAGGACGATCATGGTAGCAGGCAGGGGAGGCCACCATGGTCCCAGCAGCAGCGACCGGCCAAGCGCCGGCGAACAGGCTCGATCTCGTTACCATCGGGCGCTCTTCCGTTGACCTGTATGGGCAGCAGATAGGCGCCCGCCTCGAGGACATGGCGAGCTTCAGCAAGGCAGTCGGCGGCTGTCCCGCCAACATCGCCATCGGCACCGCGCGGCTCGGCCTGCGTTCGGCTATCATCACCCGCGTCGGCGACGAGCATCTGGGCCGCTTCATACGCGAGCAAATGCAGCGCGAGGGCGTCGACGTCGCCGGCGTTCATACCGACCCCGAACGATTGACCGCACTCGCCATCCTCGGCGTGCTCGACAGCAACAGCTTTCCCATCATCTTCTACCGCACCGATTGTGCCGACGCCGCGCTCGACGAGATCGACATCGATGCCGCCTTGCTGGCGCGCACGGAGTCCGTCGTCGTCACCGGTACCCATTTCTCCAAGCCGCATTCCGCCGCCGCCCAGCGCCGGGCCATGCGTATCGTGCGCGAGGCCGGCGGCCGCGTGGTGTTCGATGTCGACTATCGGCCGAACCTGTGGGGCCTGGCCGGGCACGGCGCCGGCGAGAGCCGCTACATCCGCTCGGAGACGGTGACCGCGCACCTGATGGACATCCTGCCCGAATGCGACCTCATCGTCGGCACCGAGGAGGAGCTGCACATCGCAGGCGGCCGCGAGGACACGCTGGATGCGATCCGCGCCGTGCGCCGGGCCGCTCCCGCCGCCACCATCGTCTGCAAGCGCGGTCCGATGGGCTGCGTGGTATTCCCCGGCGCGATCCCGGACAGCATCGAGGACGGCATCAAGGGCCAGGGATTCCCGGTCGAGGTGTACAACACGCTCGGTGCCGGCGACGCCTTCATGTCGGGCTTCCTGCGCGGCTGGCTGCGTGGCGAACCTCTCGGGACCTGCTGCGCCTATGCCAATGCCAGCGGCGCCTTTGCCGTTTCGCGCCTGCTGTGCTCGCCGGAGATCCCGACCTTCCCGGAGCTGCAGCATTTCCTGCAGCACGGCTCCGGGCAGCACGCGCTGCGCCACGACGTCGAGCTGAACCACATCCACTGGGCCACCACGCGCCGGGTGCAGCCGACGCCGATCATGGCGCTGGCCTGCGATCATCGCCTGCAGCTCGAGGATGTTGCCCGCTCGTTGGATGCGCCGTTCTCGCGCATCTCCGACTTCAAGCGGCTCGCGGTACGTGCCGCCGCGCGGGTAGCGGAGGGCCGTCCCGGCTATGGGATGTTCCTCGATGGCCGCTACGGCCGCGAGGCGTTGTTCGCGGCATCGCATGCGGGGTTGTGGGTGGCGCGCCCGATCGAGCTAACCGGCTCGCGCCCGCTCGACTTCGAGAATGGCGGCTCGCTCGGTGCGCAGCTCTCGGAGTGGCCGCTGGACCAGGTGGTGAAGTGCCTGTGCTTCTACCATCCGAACGATGACGAGGCGCTGCGGCTGCGCCAGGAGCGCGAGCTGCTGCGCGCCCAGGATGCCTGCCGCCGGCAGAACCGCGACCTGCTGGTCGAGATCATCGCCGGCAAGCACGGTCCGTTGACGCACGACACCCTGCCCAGGGTGATGAACCGGCTCTACGACATTGGCATCCGGCCGGACTGGTGGAAGCTGGAGCCGCAGCGCGACGGCGCCACTTGGCAGGCGATCGGCGCGGTGATCGAGGCGCGCGACCCGCTCTGCCGCGGCATCGTGCTGCTAGGGCTGGAGGCGCCGGCCGACCAGCTTATCGAGGCGTTCCATGCCTCGGCGGCGACGCCGTGGGTGAAGGGTTTTGCAATCGGGCGCACCATCTTCATGGATCCGGCGCGGCAGTGGCTGGCGAACGAGATCACCGACGATGCGGCGGTCGACATGATGGCGACCCGCTACGCTGCCCTGGTGGCGGCATGGAAGGCACGCCAGCAGCCTGCGCAGCAGTAAGGGGAACATCCCATGCAGACCGTCCGCCTCACCATGGCCCAGGCGCTGGTGCGCGCCATGGTGGCCCAGAAGGTCGAACTCGACGGTGTTGTGGTGCCGTTCTTCGGCGGTGTCTGGGCGATCTTCGGGCATGGCAACGTCGCCGGCATGGGCGAGGCGCTGCACGGCGCCCGCGAAAGCCTGCCGACCCTGCGCGCGCACAACGAGCAGGCGATGGTGCATGCCGCGGTCGCCTATGCCAAGGCCTCGCGGCGGCAACGGGCGATGGCCTGCACCAGCTCGATCGGGCCGGGTGCGCTCAACATGGTGACCGCGGCGGCGGTGGCGCACGTCAACCGGCTGCCGGTGCTGTTGCTGCCGGGCGACGTGTTCGCCTCGCGCCGGCCCGACCCGGTGCTGCAGCAGATCGAGGATTTCGGCGACGGCACGATGACCGCGAACGACGCGTTCCGGCCGGTCTCGCGCTATTTCGACCGGCTGACCCGCCCCGAGCAACTGCTCGCCGCCTTCCCGCGTGCCATGGCGGTGCTGACCGATCCGGCCGAGTGCGGCCCGGTGACGCTGTCGCTGTGCCAGGACGTGCAGGCGGAAGCGTACGACTACCCGGCCAGCCTGTTCGAGGAGCGGATCCACCGGCAGCGTCGGCCGCGTCCGGACGAGGTCGAGCTGGGCGCGGCGGTGGCGCTGCTGCGTCAGGCGAAGCGTCCGTTCGTGGTGGCCGGCGGCGGCGTGCTGTATTCTCGCGCCGAGACCCGGCTTGCCGAATTCTGCACCCGACGCGGCATCCCGGCGGGCGAGACCCAGGCCGGCAAGTCGGCGATGCCTCAAGCAGGCCCGATGACCATGGGCAGCATCGGCGTCACCGGCACAGGTGCCGCCAACGCGCTGGCCGAGGACGCGGACCTGGTGCTGGCCGTCGGCACCCGGCTGCAGGATTTCACCACCGGGTCCTGGGCGCTGTTCCAGGGCGGGGGCGAAGGCGGGGGCGTGCGGCTGATCGGGCTGAACAGCCAGCCGTTCGACGCCGCCAAGCACCACGCGCTGCCGCTGGTGGCAGACGCCCGCGCGGGGCTCGCGGCCCTGGAAGCCGGTCTCGGCGACTGGCGCGCGCCGGCCGACTGGACCCGCCGGGCGGAAGAGGCTCGCAGGGCGTGGCTCGATACGGCCCAGAGCTACCTGAGCCTGCCGCACAGCGATGCCCTGCCGTCGGATGCGCAGGTGATCGGCGTGGTGCAGCGCGCGGCCCGTCCGAGCGACGTGGTGGTGTGCGCCGCCGGCGGTCTGCCCGGCGAGCTGCACAAGCACTGGCAGCCGGGTGCTGCCGGTGGCTACCACATGGAATATGGCTTCTCCTGCATGGGCTACGAGATCGCCGGCGGCCTCGGCGTCAAGCTCGCCGATCCGTCCCGCGAGGTCGTCGTCATGGTCGGCGACGGCTCCTACCTGATGCTGAATTCCGAGATCGCGACTTCGGTGATGCTGGACCGCAAGCTGGTGCTCGTGGTGCTGGACAATCGTGGCTATGGCTGCATCGATCGCCTGCAGGTTGCGACCGGCGGTGCGTCGTTCAACAACCTGCTGGCCGACACGCTGCACGAGACGCTGCCCGAGATCGACTTCGCGCTGCACGCGCGCAGCCTCGGGGCGCTATCGGAGAAAGTCGACAGCATCGGCGGACTCGGGGACGCCCTGCAGCGTGCGCGTGCCGCCGACCGCACCTATGTCGTGGTGATCGACACCGACCCGATGATCATCACCGACGCCGGGGGCGCCTGGTGGGATGTCGCGGTGCCGGAAGTGTCGGTGCGCCCCGCCGTGCAGGCTGCGCGCGCTGGGTATATCGCGAAGCGGGAACGGCAGCGGGCCGGCTAGGACCAGAAGATGACGATCCGCATTGGCACCAATCCGATCGGCTGGTCGAACGACGACCTGCCCAGCCTCGGCGGCGAGACGCCGCTCCAAACCTGTCTCGCCGAGGCGCGGCAGGCGGGCTTCGAGGGGATCGAGCAGGGCCACAAGTTTCCGCGCGAGCCGGTCGCCCTGCGCGCCGCGCTGGCGCCGTCCGGACTCGACTTCGTCTCCGGCTGGTATTCCGCAGCGCTGCTGGAGCGCGATGCGTCGGCGGAGATTGCCGCCATGCGCCCGCATCTCGATCTCCTGAAGGCGATGGGCTGCAAGGTGATGGTGTTCGCGGAGACCTCGAACGCGATTCATGGCGACCAGGGCAAGCCCCTGTCGCAGCGTCCGGTGCTGGATGCCGACCGCTGGCCCGAGTTCGGCCGTCGCATGACCCAGGTCGCCGATGCCATGCTCGCCGAGGGCGTCCGGCTGGTCTATCACCACCACATGGGCACCGTGGTGCAGAGCGAGGCCGACATCGACGCGCTGATGGCCAGCACCGGGCCGTCGGTGCATCTGCTGCTCGATACCGGGCACGCGGTGTGGGGCGGCTCGGACCCGGCGACACTCGCCGCGCACTACCGCGAGCGCATCAGCCACGTGCACACCAAGGACATCCGCGCCGACGTGCGCGCCCGCTCGGATGCGGAGGGTTGGAGCTTCCTCGATAGCGTGATCGCCGGCGTCTACACAGTGCCGGGCGACGGCAGCATCGACTTCGTGCGCGTCTTGCGGAACCTGCCCGGTTATTCGGGCTGGGTGGTGATCGAGGCCGAGCAGGACCCGGCGAAGGCGAACCCGCTGTATTATGCGACCCTGGGCTACCGGAACCTGGCCGGCTACTTGGCCGAGACGGGACTGCGCTGATGTCACGTCTGCTGGTGCATCCTTCCAGGCCGGACGCAGGCGGCGTCGTCCATCGGATCACGCCGGAGAGCGCCGGCTGGGGCTATGTCGGCTTCGAGGCGCGCGATCTCGCGCCGGGAGCGGTGGCGTCGGGGGAGGATGCCGCCCGCGAGACCTGCCTGGTACTGGTGACCGGCCGCGCGCGTGTCACCGCAGGTGGCCAGGACCTCGGCGTGCTGGGCGCGCGGACGAGCCCGTTTAAAGGCGGCCCGTTCTCGGTCTATGTGCCGCCGCGCACGCCCTGGACGGTGAGGGCAGAGGGTCCGGTCGAACTCGCGATCTGTTCCTCGCCGGCCAAGGGCGGCCTGCCGGTCCGGGTCATCACCCCGGAGGAGGCCGGCGAGATCACCCGCGGCACCGGCACCAATGCCCGCTACGTGCGCAACATACTGCCCGACACCGCCGCCGCCGAGACCCTGCTGGTGGTCGAGGTGGTGACGCCGGGCGGCCACTGGTCTAGCTACCCGCCGCACAAGCACGACACCGACAATTTCCCGAACGAGACCTATCTCGAGGAGACCTACTACCACCGGCTGAAGCGTGGCTCCGGGTTCGCCTTGCAGCGCGTCTATACCAAGGACGGCTCGCTCGACGAGACGATGGCGATCGCCGACCGTGACGTGGTGCTGGTGCCGAAGGGCTACCATCCGGTTGGCGCCCCGCACGGCTTCGACCTCTGGTACCTGAACGTGATGGCCGGCCCGCGCCGAAGCTGGAAATTCAGCATGGATCCAGATCAGGCCCACCTTCCGTACTGAAGAAGCCATCAGGGGAACCGAGACAATGCATACCATCCAGCACTCCATCGGCGGCGTCCTCACCGTCGGGTGCGGTGAGCGTCGGTCAGACGTGTTCGACCCGACCACCGGCAAGGTGGCGCGCCATGTCGCGCTCGGCACGCCAGAGGATGTCGATGATGCGGTGCGCGCAGCCCGCGCTGCGTTCCCGAAATGGGCGGCAACCACGCCGCTCGCCCGCGCGCGCGTCATGTTCCGGTTCCGCGACCTGATCGAGAAGCATGCCAGGGAGCTGGCCGCGATCATCACCAGCGAGCACGGCAAGGTGCTGTCGGATGCGCTGGGCGAGGTGACGCGCGGCATGGAGGTGGTGGAATACGCGACCGCCATCCCCGAGCTGCTGAAGGGCGACTTCACCGAGAATGCCGGCCGCGACATCGACGCCTATTCGATGCGCCAGCCGCTCGGCGTGGTTGCCGGCATCACGCCGTTCAACTTCCCGGTCATGGTGCCGCTGTGGATGCTGCCGATGGCGATCGCCAGCGGCAACTGCTTCATCCTCAAGCCATCCGAGCGCGATCCGTCCGCCTCGCTGAAGCTCGCCGAGCTGCTGCACCAGGCCGGGTTGCCCGAGGGCGTGCTCCAGGTCGTGCATGGCGACAAGGTCGTGGTCGATGCGATCCTGCAGCATCCCGGCATCCAGGCGGTCAGCTTCGTCGGCTCGACGCCGATCGCCCGCTACATCCAGCAGACCGGTATCGCGCACGGCAAGCGCGTGCAGGCGCTGGGCGGCGCCAAGAACCATGCCCTGGTGATGCCCGATTGCGACCTCGACAAGACCGTCGACGCGCTGATGGGTGCCGCCTACGGCTCGGCCGGCGAGCGCTGCATGGCGATCTCGGTGGCGGTCGCGGTGGGCAATGTCGGCGACCGGCTGGTGGAAGCGCTGGCGCCGAAGGTGCGGGCGCTGAAGATCGGTCCGGGCACCGACAACGAGAGCGAGATGGGGCCGCTGGTCACCGGCATCCATCTCGACCGGGTGACCGGCTACATCGATGCCGGCGTCAGCGAGGGCGCCAAGCTGGTGGTGGATGGCCGCAACCTGCACCTGCAAGGCTACGAGGGTGGCTTCTTCATCGGCGGCACATTGTTCGACGACGTGACGCCGGACATGCGCATCTACAAGGAGGAGATCTTCGGGCCGGTGCTGGCCGTGGTGCGCGCACCGGATTTCGAGCAGGGCCTGAGACTCGTGAACGAGCACGAGTTCGGCAACGGCACCGCGATCTTCACCCGCGACGGCGACAGCGCGCGGGCGTTCGTGCATGGCGTGCAGGCTGGGATGGTCGGCGTCAACGTGCCGATCCCGGTGCCGATGGCGTTCCACTCGTTCGGTGGCTGGAAGTCGTCGCTGTTCGGCGACCACCACATGCACGGGCCGGAAGGCGTGCGGTTCTTCACCAAGCTGAAGACGGTGACGTCGCGCTGGCCGACCGGCATCCGGGCGGGTGCGGATTTCGTGATGCCGACGCTGGGCTGACGCTTGACGGGCGTGGACACTGATCCCACGCCCGCTTGCAATCAGAAGCTGAAGTTCAGGCGGCCGTAATAGAAGCCGCCGTTGATCGGCACCTGGTCGGAGTTCTGGTCGTAGTACTGTACGCCGTACAGTGCGATGTCCTGGGGGGTGCGCTGCGGGCGGATGTTGAACAGGTTGTTGCCACCTATCGCCGCATGCCAGTGCGGCGTGATATTGTATCCGACTTCGAGATCGGTAAGCCAGCGTGGCTCGTTCTTGAACTGGTAGAACTGCGATGTCGAGAACTGCAGCGCGGGTGGCCCGGTATCCTCGTATTGCAGGTCGTTGGTGGTCTCGCCCCAGCGCGTCCAACGCAAGTTGACGTCCCACTTCTGGACCCGCCAGAACGCATTCAGGATCAGCTTGCTGCGCGGGAAAGCAGTGGTCAGGTAGCCAATGCCTTCTGCGTTCAGCAACGGATTGCCGTTGGTATCGACACCGACATGATGGATGCGGGTGCGATTCAGGTCGAGCGCCGCGGTCCAGTCGACGGTGCCGTATTCGCCGAAACGGGTCAGGTAGTTGACGTTGAGGTCCGCACCCTGCGTGCGCGTGCTGGCGCCGTTGGAGAAATAGTAGGCGGAGAGGTCGTTCGTGCCGATGTCGGCGGGAAGCGTGGCGCCGGTCAACTCGATCGCAGTAGCCGCGGCGTTGCCGCTATAGTCGCCGCCGGCGATGATGCGATCGCGGATATTGATCTGGTACAGGTCGAGGGTGACACTAAGGTCGCTCACCGGCTCCACCACGATGCCGCCGCTCACGTTGGTCGAACGTTCCGGCTTCAAGGGCACCGCGCCGATCGCCCGCGCCGCAGCGGAGTCGACCGCAATATCGCCACTGGCACCGGTCGGTGAGACGTTGAGCGCGCTGAAATGCTCCTCGGCCAGTGTCGGCGCCCTGAAGCCGGTGCTGATGGTGCCTCGGACCGCGAACTTCCGGGTGAAGTCGTAGCGGCTGGAGAGCTTTCCGATCTCGTCGTTACCGGAGTCGGTGTAGTGCTCGAACCGGCCAGCAAGGTCGACGTCCCACTGGGGGAGCGGGTGAATGTCGGCGTCGATGTAGCCTGCCCAAACATCGCGGTTCCAGGAGCCCGCGTTTTGCGGGAGCAAGCCCCCGAAGCCCTGGGTGCCGCCGAACAGATAGGACACGGGATTGCCTGCGCCGAGCTTGTAATCCTCGACCCGCTCCTCCGCGCCGAAAGCGAGGTTGAACGGGATTGACAGCAGGCTGAGCGGTCTGGAGAAGTCGATGTCGTTGGTCCACTGCGCGTTGCGCATGCTCTGTGCCAGCGACTTCGTCGGCGTGTAGCCGTACGTCGTGTAGAAAACGGGGTTGGAGGTGTTCTTGTTGCCGATGTCGAGTTCGTCGGCGCCGTAGGTCGAACTCACGTCCCAGCGAAACCCAAAGAAATCGTCACCCTTGAGGCCCAGCGTCGCGGCATACTCGTTCTCCTCGTCGGTCTCCAGCGGGCCGAACCCGACTGGAAACACCTCAGGGAGTACGGTAGGCAGGCGGTAGTTTTCATAGCCTTCGGCATGCCGGTGACCGTAGGTGATCAGGCCGTAGCCCTGTACGCCCTCGAACAGGGTCTTGCCGAAATCCAGGCTCAAGGTCTCGCGAGTCTCTTCCGGTAGGCCATTGATGTGGTTGACGTCCGTGCCGGTGCGATCGTCGATCGCTGGCGAGGTGAAATGGTCGGTGTGATACATCTGACCGCCGATATGGACGTAGCCGTCGTCGCCGAACGACGCGCCCTGGTCGGCATTGAGTTGGTACTGCCAGCCATCACCGTTATAGGCGTCGGCGCCAGTCGTGGCACTGCCGCTGGTGCCGTGATCGGTCTTCTTCATGATGATGTTGACCACGCCCGCGACCGCATCCGAGCCATACTGCGCGGCCGCGCCGTCACGCAGTACCTCGATATGGTCGATGGCGGCCGCCGGGATCATGTTGACGTCGACCGGGGTCGCACCCTGCTGCGGACCGGCATCGGCGCTGATGTTGGCGGTGCCGTTGCGGCGCTTGCCATCGATCAGCACCAGCGTGTCGTCAGGATTGAGGCCGCGCAGCACGATTGCCGCCGTCAGGTCGGCGGTGTCGGCACCCATCGCGTTCACGCCGATCGACGGATCGGTCTTGGTCAGTGCGTCGCTCAGGTTGAGCTGTCCGGACCGGCGCAGCGTGGCGGCGGTGACGACGTCGATCGGGCTGGTGCTGTCGCGCGCCTTGCGGCCGAGGCTGCGCGTGCCGGTGACGATGACGCTCTCGCCGGCGTTTGCCGCGGCGGAGCTGCCGCCCTGCTGCTGGCCGCCCTGCTGCTGGCCGACCGTGTGCGCCTGCCTGGCCCGGGTGGCAGCCGGTGCCGACGCCGAGGTCGCGCGACCGCCGTTCGGATCGACCTGGGCCGCCGGGGGTTGAGCCGGGGCAGACTGGGTTATGACTGACTGGGCCATGGCTGGGGCGGCGCCCGCGGCCACGGCGATCGGACACGCTGTCAGCAGCAGCAGGCGCCGGAAGCTGCGGGTCGTCATTCTCGTCATCAATCGATCTCCATTCGGCTCAACCGGCACCGACGAGACAGCCGTCCTTGCCCAACGTCCTTGCAAGGTCGGGCCAAGCAAGGTCGTGCCGCGGGCGATCCATTCTCTCGTCGGGACGAACACGACCGCGAAAGGAGTGCGGAATCAAGCGCAAATTTAGACAACTACAGACGATTCGACATATGAGTAACAGCAAAGATACTAAAATACGGCAGATGTAGTGCCCAAGTGACTATATAGAATGCATCTGCATCGATCCTGTGCTGATGAAACATGCAAATTTTCGCGCATGAACCGGCCGCGAAGGCGGCGCTTCGACGTGACGGCAGGCACTCGCCGCGGCGGCTTGTGCATCCGAATGCCGGTTGTTGCGGGAATGCCGCGGTTCCCGGGGGCAATGGCCGCGGCCCTCGGGCTTGCTTTGCAAGGGAACGGAAATTTGTTACCTGAAACGGCTCTGGGGTAGGGACAGCGAGAGAATGCCAAAGCACGTTGAAGGACCCGGTCGAGGCACGTCGCCTCGTGCAGCGGGAGGTGGACGTGCGACCATGTGCCGTGCCGGCATCCTGGCTCGGTCTCGCCTCTGGATCGCGTCCGGTCTCCGTATTGCCTGCGGCGCGGGGATTGCCTGCGGCGCGGGAATTGCGGGTGGCCCGGCGCTGGCCGTGACACCGCTCAATACCTACCTCGGCCCGGGACTGCCGCTGAACGACTATTTCCCGGACGGCATTCCGGGCCAGGCCGACGAACCCGGGGTCACGGTGCTGACCCGCGCGCGCCCCGACTATGATCCACTCGGGATCCGGGAAGGCGCCTTCATGATCAGGCCGACGGAAGACGAGCAGATCGGCTATGACAGCAACGTCGTCGGCGGCCTGATCAACGCCAAGGCGAGCAGCGAACTGGTCAGTGCGGCAGGCGTCAATGTCGATTCCGATTACAGCCGGAACAATATCGGTCTGAGCGCCGGCATCACCAACGACACCTATTTCGACCTGCCGAAGTTCAACCAGACGAGCTACAACGCCTCCCTCGGCGGCGCGCTCAATCTGGGCCGCGATACGCTCAACGGCTCGGTCAGCTACCTGAACGCCTACGAGAACCCGTACGATATCGGCGCCTTCGGCCAGGGCACGCAGACCCAACTCAGCGCGCCGCTGAACTTCAACGTGACCGATTTTCGGGTGTCCTACGACACCACGTTCGGCCGCTTCACCATCACGCCGAACGTCGACTACCAGTTGATCCGCTTCTCCTCGGGCGACTTCCTGAGCTACAATAACGGCATCATCACCAACAACCTGAGCGGGGGCGGCCTCAACCAGAGGTTGCGTGACCGCAACGTCCTGCAAGGCGGCTTCATCGGGCGCTACGAGTTCTCGCCGGGCCGTGACGCCGTCGTGGTGGTGAACGGCAACTACGACCACTACAGCAACCACCCGCCGAGCGACATCGGCGCGGTCGACAACACTGGTGCCACGGTGCTGGCCGGCATCGACTACCAGGTGAACGGCGTGATCACCGTCCGCGCGCTCGTCGGCTACCAGGAGCGCCTCTTCAACGGCCACCAGTACGGCAGCGAGGGTGCGCCGATTGGCGAAGCCGACGTCATCTGGAACCCGACCGGCCTGACGACGCTGCGACTGGCCTATTCGCGGACCATCGAAGACGCCACGACGGACTCCGTGACTGGCTACACCTACGACCGCTTCACCGGCATCGTCGATCACGAGCTGTACCGGAACATCCTGTTGCAGGGCAACGTGCACTTCGAGGAAGCCGTGTATCAGGGCCAGAACAATACGCAGACCAATTACGGTGCAGGCGCTGGTGCCACCTACCTGGTGAACCGTAACATCCAGCTCTCGCTCAGCTACGATTTCACCGAGCAGGACCAGTCAGGCCCGGGCGGCGGGACGTTCGGCAGGCATGAGGTGTTCCTCCACGCCAAGTTCGGCATCTGAGGAGACCGTTTGATAATGCTACTACGTTGGTCATCCGACGCGGCTGTCTGCGCTTGCGGTGCTCGCGGCCGGGAGGCCGCTCCGCTCCGGTTCTCGACACAGCCACGACGGGCAGCGCCTTCGGCGCCTCTGACACAGCGTAGCGCATACTCAAACGGTCTCTGCCCTGCTTAGGCTACTCGGGGCGGCTGGATCTGTGCCCTCGCTCCTACTTCGCTCGGGATAGCGCGTTCGAGCAGGTAGAGCGGGCGCTTCTTGGTTTCGTTGAAGACCCGGCCGAGATACTCGCCGATCACGCCCAGGGTCATGAGCTGGATGCCGCCGAGGAACAGCACGACGGCCATCAGGCTCGGATAGCCGGGGACGCCGTTGCCGAATAGCAGAGTGCGTATCACCAGTTGGCCGCCGAAGATCAGCGAGAACACCGCAACCCCGAGCCCCAGGTAGGTCGCGATCTTGAGCGGCATCAGGGTGAAGCCGGTGATGCCCTCGACCGCCAGGTTCCACAGCCGCCAGTAGTTCCAGCTACTGGTGCCGGCATGACGCGGCGCGCGGTCGTAGAGCACCGCCTTGCTCGGGAACCCGACCCAGGCGAACAGCCCCTTCATGAAGCGGTGATGCTCGCGCAGCAGCAGTAGCGCATCGAGCGCCCGCCGGCTCAGCAACCTGAAGTCGCCGGTATTCTGCGGCAGCCGCACGCCACCCAGGCGCTGCATGAGGCGGTAGAACTGGTTGGCGGTAAGTTTCTTCAGCCAGGTCTCGCCCTCCCGCGCGCGGCGCTGCGCGTACACCATGTCGTAGCCGGTCTCCCAGACCGCGACGAGTTCCGGGATGACTTCCGGCGGATCCTGCAGGTCGGCGTCGATCACGATGATCGCCTCGCCCAGCGCATGGTCGAGGCCTGCGGTGAGCGCGATCTCCTTGCCGAAGTTACGCGACAGGTTGACCAGCCCGACCGCCGGATCGGCGGCCCGGAGCGCCTCCATCCGGATCAGGGTGGCGTCGATGCTGCCGTCATTGACATAGATGACCTCCCAGCTTCGTCCGAGCCCGTTCATCACGGCGCTGATGCGGCGGTGGAATTCGTCGATGCCCAGTTCCTCGTTGTAGCAGGGGACGACAACCGAGAACACCGGTCGACCGGAAGCCTGCGTCTCGTGGAACATCTCGGTCACTCGTCCTTTGCGGGTTCCGGCGAGATCTAGCATGACGGCGATCGATCGAACGCAACCGTATCGAATCCACTCGGCCCCTGTGTCCAGCAGGGCACGCTCCGGAACGCCCGGAGCATCTGCGGGAGGGTCGCCTTGCTGACGCCGTCCAAGCCGAGCAGGACCAGGATGACCCGCGAGGCATCCCCGACGCGGCGCCGGAGCAGGGCCGGGTCAGTGCCGGGATTGACGCTGAGCAGCCGCATCGACGGCGGCGCCTCGCGTACGAAGGCGGCCAGCACGCCCACGCCGTCATTGCCGAAGGGGACCAGCACCAGCGCACCGGGGATCTCCAGCCTGGCGGCGGCACGGGCCGTCTGCGCCTGCGGCTGCATCGTCTCGGGGCGCGTCATCATGCCGATCAGCGAAAGCGCCTGCACGCAGAGCAGGGCGATCAGCACGCGCTGTCCGATGGGTGATGGCAGCGATGCGAGGCTGCCAGCCACCAGCACCGCCAGGAACGGCATCGCGAAGGCGATGTAGCGCAACTCGATCGGGGTGTTGTTGAAGACAAAGCCGAGCAGCAGCAGCCCGACCGGCGTGGCCAGGCCCGCCATTGCCGGCAGCAGTCTCGCGCGCGCGATGCCGATCCGGTTCCAGCGCAGCGCGACCAGCGCCACCAGCGCGGCGAGGCCGAGCACCAGCAGTAGCGCCAGCACGATCCCGGCGGTTTCGCCTGCATAGAGCGGCAGGCCGCCGAAGATGTTGGCAGCGGTATATTTCCCGAGGCGGAGCAGGCTGGGGAGCAGGCGGAAAGGCGGGAACTGCGCGACGTCCCGGCTGTGCTGGGCTGCAAAGAAGTACAGATCGAGCGGCAGGATGAGCGCAAAGCCGATCCCCGCGGCAAGCCACACCGATGCGCGCCGCCAATGCGTGAGTAGCAGCCAGCACAGCGCACCGGCGCCTCCGAACGCGGCGAGATAGTTGGTGAAGCTTGCCAGCCCGAGCACCACGCCGCCGGCGAAGGCGATCCCGACATCCTCGAACCTCGCAGCAGGTGCGGCGACCGCGGGCTCCCGGCGCCCCGCGAGCAAGATCAGCACGGTGCCCCAGATCACGCAGAGCTGCGCGAGCGCGAAACCGCGCGCGATCGAGCCGGTATAGGCGAACCCGTAGCAGCCGATCGTGATCAGGACCGACGCCACCACTGGCACGCCGCACAGGCGCGCCAATTTTGCGACTCCGATCAGCGCTGCAATGCTGCAGAGCACCGAGAATAGGCGGGTTTCGAACAGGCTGGTGCCGACGACGCCGCGCCAGACCGCGACCGTCCAGAAATAGAGCGGCGGATGTACGTCGGTCTTGCGCAGGTCGCTCGCAATACTTGCCATCGTGCTGTGGCCCGCGAACACATGTTGCACGTCGGGCGGGGTGAATACCCCCTGCGGCCAGACTGGCCTGGCGATACCCGCAGCGAGAAAGACGCTGTAATCTTCGTCATACTCGGCGCCACGCGACAGCGCGGACGCGACGAGGATACCCATTGCCAGCAACAAGGCGATGACGATGCCGCCAGCACGCCGATCATGCGTCGACAGCATTCTGTGTCCGATCCCTGAGCCTTGCCACTTCTTCTGTGTAGCATGCGGTAAAGACGTGTTAAACGCCGACGTGCATTGACGGGTGCGGAAGTCCGACGGTGCCAGGACGTAACGGAGCAGAAACGGTGAACGGCCTCGCGACCATGTCTGAAGCGCTGAGGCACGATGCGGCGGCTGCGACGCCCGGCGGAGATCCGGCGACCGCCGCGCCGCAAATGCCGATCTGTCCTTTGCTTGGTCTCGATTTTGCCGATCTCGAGGTTGAGGATGCCGCGCGGTGGATCGCACAGCGTCCGAGGGGCGCGCCGTTCGGCTATGTGGTCACCCCGAATGCCGATCATCTCGTGCGGCTGTCACGCATCCCGGCGCTGCTGCCGCTCTACCGCGCGGCCTCGATGTGCCTGCTGGACAGTCGTGTCGTGGCACGGGTATCGCGCATGCTGGGCCTGAGGGCGCCACGCGTCACCACCGGCAGCGACCTCACCGCGTATCTGCTCGGGGATTGCCTCGAGCCCGGCGAACGGGTCACGATCGTCGGGCTCCGCCCGCAGCATCTTGCGGCACTGCTGGCACGGACCACGATGCCGGCGCCGGCGCATTACGACCCGCCGATGGGCTTCGACCAGGACCCTGTCGAACTCGGGCGCGCGGTACGGTTCGTGATCGACAACCCGGCCCGCTTCGTCTTCCTGGCGGTCGGCTCGCCACGGCAGGAACGCCTGGCCGCAGCGATCGCTGCCAGCGGCGACGCAACCGGCATCGGCCTGTGCATCGGCGCCAGCCTGGAATTCGTCGCCGGCGCCGTCCCGCGCGCGCCCGCCATCATGCAGCGCCTCGGCATCGAGTGGCTGCACCGCATGCTGTCCGACCCCCGCCGCCTGGCCAGGCGCTACCTGCTGGACAACCCCCCGATCTTCCACCTGCTCTGGCAGGAGAGCCGGCAAAGCCGCAAAAACTAGCCAGAGGCAATCGCAGAGGGTGTTTGGAAACGCCTGCTGCTGGATGAGAGCGTCCCGCAGGGACGCGCCCGGCGCGACTTTCCAAGCACCTGTGCGGAGCGGCCTTCTGGCCGTGAGCATCGGAGCGCAGGAAAGCCGTGTCGGATCGCCAGCAGCAGGCGTTTACGGACACCCTCTCAGTCGGTCATGCGGTCGAGGATGGGGACTCTCCGCAACAGCAGAACCTTGATCAGGATCGGTCCCAGCACGCCGCTTGCCATCATCACCAGGGCGATGAGCGGGAAGTCGTGCGCATCCCAATCCAGGAACTTGAGCAGCACGCCCTTCGCGAGGCCCAGGCAGATGGTGTTCAGCAGGTAGATCGCAAAGCACATGTTCCCGAGCAGCATCAGCCAGTTCCAGCGGGAGAACAGGTTGCTGCGGACCAGGCCGTGCAGGGCGACCATCGACAGGATGCCGGCCGCGAGCATGCAGGCCTTGTAAGGCAGGTGGTTGGAGGCGCCCGCCGCCCAGTCGAACTGCACCCAGCCGTAGCCGATCAGGGAGACCAGGCCGATCAGCAGGACCAAGGCTGCGACCCGGAAGCGGTCGATCAGCGCCCACCAGCGCGGTCCGGCCGAGGCCGCAAGTCCGCCGAGCACGAAGAAGATGTAGAAGCGGCAGATGCGGTCGAGATAGACGATCGCGGGCGCCTGGATCACATAGAGTGCGGCCGCGATCGGCAGCAGCCAGGCGATCGGCGGAATGACGTCCAGTCCGAAGCGGGCGGCCGGCCGACTGGCAAAGGCCGGGACCCGGACAGGCGGCAGTCGCAGCAGCAGCGGCGTCGCGCTGACATAGACGAACAGTACGCCGATATACCAGACCGAGAGCGCCGGGCTTTCCGCCGTATGGATCAGCAGCGTGTCCAGGGCCGCCCATCCGCTCGGCGGGACGTTGTCGACATGCATGACGTGCACGGCCGCGAGCTTGCCCACGATGGTGAAGAGGCCGAAGCCGAAGAACGGGATCAGCAGGCGGCGGGCGCGTTTGGAGACGCCGGTCAGCCAGGATTGTCGGCGGGACTTGCCCGACATCGTCCAGAACGTGACGTAGCCGCTGAGGTACATAAAGAACGGCATGTGGAAGAGGTAGATTGCGATGCGCAGCGGTTCGTACCAGTGCACGCCGGCGGGATCCTGCCGCGACACCAGGTGGCCGAACACGACCAAGAGGATCGCCAGCCCCTTGGCCTGGTCGAGGTCGACCATGCGGCCGCCCCGCGTAACAGAATGCGAGGAATCGAGCGCCGCCGGTCGCGCAGAAGCCGAAAGCGTGGATGCTGCACTCATGTCTTCGGTCCGAATCCTGCCAAGGGTCTGTCGAATGTCCGGGTCACCCAGGCCTGCGGCCGTGCCGCAACACTGTCCTGGCTATGCAACGATATGCGCTATTGGGAAGATAAAGACGGTGCACAAGGCAAGGCAATGTATTATCGTCCGGCCCGTTGCGACGCCGCCTTCCCAGGCCAGTAGCAGGTTGATAGAAGCTCCACTTGCTTTAAAGGCTGAACTAACTTTATGTCAAATGCTCCGGAGCGAGGCGCCGGGGCGCTTGTCATTCCAAGCGCGCGTCCGAAAGGGGCCAAAAAAATGCTGAACGTGGCGCCGGGCTCTCAGTCCGGATCGGGTGCCGAACGATTTTACCGGGGCGCGCAGCCGGGGGCCAACCCTCGCGAGGCGGCCGGCCTGCTGCTTTCGAACGCGGCCTGGAGCCTGTGGCGCCATCGCTGGGTGATGTTGCTGTGCATACTGCTGGTGCCGGCGATCGCCTGGGCCGGCCTCAAGCAGCTCACTCCGCTGTTCACGGCGACCGCCTCGGTGATCTACGAGCCGGCGACCTACCAGCAACAGGAACTGCAGAGCATCCTGCGGGCCGACACCACCAGTGACGAGGTGATCGCCAGCCAGGTCGAGGTCATCCAGGGCCTGCACTCGGCGCAGCGGGTCGCCGAGAAGTTCGACCTGATGGAGAACCCCGAGTTCAACCCGACGCTGCGTCCGAAATCCACGGCGTCGGCGATCTTCGAGGGCGTCAGCGGCGGCGTGAAGGGCGGCATCGCCTTCCTGATCCGGCCGTTGTTCCCGGCGGCCGCCGACAGCCTGATCGAGGACAGCCGTCCACCGGCTACCGAGGAGGAGACGCGACGCCTCGTCGTCACCATGGTGCAGCAGGCCATCACCGCCGAAGCGGTGCGCCAGTCGCACGTGATCGACGTCTCCTTCACCTCGCGCAGTCGAATGCTGGCGTCGCAGGTCGCGAACGACCTCGCCAACATGTACATCTCCGACCAGTTGCAGATGAAGTTCGATGCGGTGAGCAACGCCAACAAGTGGCTCGAGGGCCAGGTGCACGCGCTGCAGGAGCAGGTGCAGGCGGACGAGAACAAGATCGCCAACTACCGCAGCAGCCAGGGCCTCACCCAGGGCGTGCAGGCGGGCCTCGCCACCGAAGAGGTCAGCCGCCTCAGCGACAGCCTGGTCTCGGCGCGCAACGAGCTGGCGCAAGCCGAAGGCACCGTCAGCGCGGCGCATGGCCGTCTCGGCACCTCGGCCCAGGCGGCGGTGTCGCCCAGCGTGATCGCGCTGCGTGCCCAGCGTGACGCAGTGAGCGCCCAGCTCCAGTCGCTGCTCGCCCATCTCGGCCCGAACCATCCGACGGTGCTGTCCATGCGCCAGCAGCTCGGCGTGCTGTCGAGCGAGGTGAATGCCGAGACCGGCCAGGTGATGGCGGCCTCCGATGCGGCGGTCCGCTCGGCGCGCGCCAAGGTGGCGGGTCTCGAGCAGGAGCTGCGTGACGCCCGCGAGCAGGTGGCGACGGCCGGACAGGCGGAGATCCCGCTCGAGGCGATGCAGCGCGAGGCCGATGCGTCTCGCAACCTGCTCTCGACGGTGCTCGGCTCGATGCAGCGTCTTGCGCAGCAGGCCGCCATCGAGCAGGCGGATGCGCGTATTGTTTCGCTGGCGCTGCCGCCGGGCGATCCGTCCTACCCGAAGACCAAGATCCTGCTGCCGGCGGCGGTGCTGCTCGGCTTCTGCATCGGCTTCCTGCTGGTCTATCTGCTCGAACTGACGCAGAGCAAGTTCCGCAGCGGGCACGACATCCGCAGCGTGCTCGGCCTGAACTGCCTCGCCCAGATCCCGCAGATCGACCGCGACAAGGAAGGCGTGGCCGGGATG
Organism: uncultured Lichenicoccus sp.; assembly: GCA_963693035.2. Lineage (GTDB taxonomy): Bacteria > Pseudomonadota > Alphaproteobacteria > Acetobacterales > Acetobacteraceae > Lichenicoccus. The sequence continues at coordinate 711,447 of CAXMMQ010000006.1, read as the reverse complement.
GAGGAGTATCTCGTCCAGAAGCCGTTCTCGCTCGGCGCCGAGCAGGTCCGCTCGCTGCGTGCCGCGCTCTGGCTCGGCACCAGCCGGCCGAAGGTGGTCGCGATCGCCGCCGCGCGTCCTGGCGAAGGCAAGACGACGACCTCGATCTGCCTCGCCCGCTCGGCCAGTCTGGCCGGCGAGCGAATCGTGGTGGTCGAGTGCGATACCCGCAAGCCGAGTTTCGCCAAGCTGATGGGCGTCAAGGAGAAGACCGGGCTGCTCGAGTTCCTGAGCGGCACCGCGACCCTCGAGGACGTCATCCATACCGACAAGCTCACCAACTTCGACTACATCGCCGCCGGTGTCGCCGGGCGCAGCAACTCGCACTCGCTGTTCATGTCGGAGAACATGGTGATGCTGCTCGAGCGGCTGCGTCGCGACTACGACCTGGTGGTGCTGGATCTGCCGCCGGTGATCGCGATGACGGATGCGCGCATCGTGGCCAGCCTCGCGGAATCCACCCTGCTCTGCGTGCGCTGGCAGACGACACCGCGTGCGGTTGCAAAGCATTGCTACGAGATGCTGCAGGATGCCGGCGCCAATGTCGTGGGCGCCGCTCTGACCCGGGTCAACATGCGCGCGCATGCCCGCTCCGGCCACACGGACGCGGAGGCCTACCACTCCCGCTACGCCCCGTACTACCAGCACTGAAAATCCGGGCCGGTCGGCGCTTCATCGTCAGGCGGAGGCGGGGGAAACCCTGTCTCCGCCTGAAGCTTTTGTAACCTGGCTCAACTCGTCGGCGGTCAGCGACGACCGGGCTGGTCGTCGTCATCCTGGTCCGTTTTCGGCTTCACCGGCTTCGGCGTATCGAAATAGCCATTCTTCACCGTGGTCTTTTTTTTGTCGAAGTAACCGTGGAAGACCGGCTTCGGCTTCGGTTCGTAATGCGGCGGCACATAGATGCCGGTCCGGTTGTACTTGCCCTGCACGTATACGTCGGACATCGAGTTCGGCGTCATCGACGCGTTCGGAGGCAAGCCGTTATCGGCGCCGCCCGGTGGGTCCGCGGCGTGCGCTGGCGGGACCCGCCAGGTCAGCACCGTCGCGAGCGAGGCGACGGTCACCAGGGTCAGCAGGATGGGTCGCATAGCAGTCGTCCTCACAGTCATCGGTCGATGTACACGCCGAGGCGTATACAATCATCAGGATTGGCCACCAGGATTGGGACATTTTGATGGAGCCATGCGGGGTGGCCGTACCCGTCGTCGGTCAGACCTGCCGGACGAGCACCGGCTCCTGACGCGCCGTCGCGGTCGCGGCCGGGCAGGCCGGGATGGCGAGGTAGGCCAGGCGCTTGAACTCCTTGCGGCCGCGAGAGACGGTATCCAGGATCAGGCCGCACACGACCGACAGGAACGACACGATGACCAGGCCGGTGGAGAGCACCGCTGTTGGCAGCCGTGGCACCAGGCCGGTGCGCGCGTAGTCGAGGATCACCGGCACACTCGCCAGCAGGCCGCAGAGCAGCAGCAGCATGCCGATGGTGAAGAAGAAGGCGAGCGGGCGCTCCTCCTTCACCAGGATGAGGATCGTCCTGAGGATCCTGACGCCGTCGCTGTAGGTGTTCAGCTTGGATGTCGAGCCGGCGGGACGGTCCCGGTAGGCGGTGGCGACCTCGCCCGCCGGCATGCGCAGGTCCAGCGCATGCACGGTGAACTCAGTCTCGGTTTCAAAACCGGACGCCAGCGCCGGGAACGACTTCACGAAGCGCCGCGAGAACACCCGGTAGCCGGACAGCATGTCGGTGATCCGCTTGCCGAACATGAAGCGGACGATCCCGGTCAGCAGGAGATTGCCGAAGCGATGGCCGGGCCGGTAGGCGGCCTCGATCTCGGTGATGCGCGTGGCGGTCACCATGTCCAGCGTCTCGTCCGCCAGCAGGTGCACCATCGCCGGTGCGTCGGCGGCATCGTAGGTGTCGTCGCCATCGACCAGCAGGTAGGCGTCGGCCTCGATGTCGGCGAACATGCGCCGCACCACATGCCCCTTGCCCTGCAGCGTTTCGCGGCGGGTCACCGCTCCGGCCGAGGCCGCGATCTCCAGGGTCCCGTCCGAGGAGTTGTTGTCGTAGACGTAGATCGTGGCCTGCGGCAGGTGCGCCCGGAAATCGGCGACGACCTTCCGGATGGTCACGGCCTCGTTGTAGCACGGGATCAGTACGGCAACGCGCAGCACGAAATTCCAGCCTCCGGAGGTTCGAGAAGTACCTAGTATTTGCAGTCGCGCCCGGCATTGCACGCACAAATCCGATTCGCCTCGCCCAGTGAGACAGCCCGGAGATCCATTGCACGCAGGTTGATGCACAATCGCAACGCCCGGCTTCTGGACGCCTGCTCGTCATGGATGCAAAACACCAGAGTTTCTCGTATAGCACCTCGCACGACCACGTCCGATAATGTGGAGCGCCTGCTTGATCCTCGCGCCTGACCCGGCCCTCCCGATGCCAGCTTTCGTCATGGTGGTCCCGCCCACGTGAGGCGACTGCTCCCGTCCGCACGGTCCCCGTCCTGGGTGCTGGCGGAAACCGGCGTCGCGTCGGTGTTCTCGCTGCTGTCGATGCTGGTGGTCAGCCGGACGATCGGCCCTGCCGCCGCCGGCGTGGGCGCCGTCGCGATCGCGGCCTTCCTGCTGCTCGACCTGTTCGGCAGCTCGATGATGACCGATGCCGTCATCCAGCGCCGGGAACTCGAGCCGCGTCATGCCCACAGCGCCACCACGTTGACCGTCCTCGTGGGCGTGGTGGCAGCCCTCGTGCTGGTGCTGTCGGGCTTCGTCATCGGCCGCACCACCGGCCATGCGCAGATCCCGATCCTGACGCTCGCACTCGCCCCGTTGCTGCCGCTGTCGGCCTTCTCCGGCGTCGGATCGGGCCTGGTGCTGCGCGACCAGCGCTACCGGCTGCTCGCGCTGCGCGTGTTCATCGGCCAGCCGGTGGGCCTGGCGCTCGGCCTGCTGGTCGCCTGGCACCATGGGGGCGCTTGGGCGATGATCGCGCTGCAGGGCGGCAACACCCTCTCGGTCTGCCTGCTGCTGCTGCTGTCGCGCTCCACGCCGACACGCCCCAGGCTCGACCGCGAGGCGCTGCGTGATCTCTGGTCGGTGGCCGGGCCGCAGCTCGTGGCGGTGGTGATGCTGGCCGGGCGCTACCGGGTCTTCATCATCGTGCTCGGCATGATCGCCAGCAGCGGCGTTGTGGCGATCTGCAATGTCGGCTTCCGGCTGCTCGATGCGGTGCTGAGCGTGGTATCCGGCTCGACCCTGCGCATCACGCTGCCGCGGCTCTCTGCCCTGCAGGACGATCCCGTGGCCTTTGCCGAGGCCTACGGCGAGACCGCGCAGTTGCAGGCGCTGCTCGGCTGGCCGATCGCCGCGGGGGTGGCGCTGACTGCGGGCCACCTGATCGCCGGCCTGATGGGCCCGCAATGGGCGGGTGCTGCGTCGGGTACACGCATCACCGCGTGCGCGTCGATGATCGCCTACACCTATGGCGACGCCGGCAGCATGTGGGTCGCCATCAACAAGACGCGTATCAATCTGATCACTTCGGTGCTGGCCTTCGTCACCCCGATCGTCGGCCTGCTGCTGCTGCACCCGCAGAGTCCGTCCAGTGCCGCGCTGTGCTGGGGCGCCACTGCGCTGGTGCTCGCACCGATCAACATGGCGCTGGTGACCCGGCGGCTGCAGCGCTCGCCGTTCTGGCTGCTGGCGCGGCTCTGGCCCGCCGGGGTTGCGACCGCGGCCATGTCGCTCGCGGTTGCGGCCGCGGCGCCCTTGCTGCCGGCGCAGCCGCTGCTGGCGCTGCTGTGCCAGGCGAGCCTCGGCGCCGCCGTGTTCGCGCTGGTGGCCTGGCTCGCCCTCGGCCGCACCCTGCCGCGTGCCCTCAAGACGCACAACGTGCTGATTGAGGGGCATGACGCCGCCTCCGCCGCGAGCGCGCACGCCGCATGAACTTCGGGGCCGCATGAAGTTCCTGACGGACTTCGGCGACCAGGCTGTCGTGCTTCCCATGGCTGCCGCCATCACGGTGGCGCTGCTGCTGCTCGGCTGGTGGCGCGGCGCGATCGGCTGGGCGCTCGCCGTCACCGGCACCCTGGGCGTCGTGCTGTCGTTGAAGATCATCTTCTACGCCTGCCATTCCGACCTGCCGGATCTCGGCATACGCAGCCCGAGCGGGCATACCGCGAGTGCCACCGTGGTCTATGGCGCGCTGCTCGCGCTGCTCGGCCAGAACGGCGTGCCGGGAGCCGCGCGTCACCTGCTGCTGATCGCGGCGGCGGCAGTGCTGCTCGCCCTGGTGTTCGGGTTCTCGCGCGTCGATCTCGGTGTCCACACGATCCCGGACGTTCTGATGGGCGGCGCCGTCGGCATCCTCGGGGCGCTGGTGTTCACGCTGCTTGCGGGACGCCGCCCTGAAGGCTTCCGGCGCTGGATCCTTGGCTTGGTGGTGGTGGTGGTGGCGCTGGTGTTCCATGGCCGCGAGCTGAACGCCGAGGAGGCGATCCAGCGCATGGCGATCGTCTACTGGTGGCCGTTCATCGCAGCCTGCCACCGATCTTGAAAACGCCTGCTGCTGGCGATCCGACGCGCCCTTCCTGCGCTTCGCTGCTCACCGCCCCGTCTTGGAGCAGGGGGCGGCCGCTGCGGAGCGATGCTCGGAAAGTCACGCCGGGCGCGACCCTTTGGTTCGCTCTCATCGAGCATCAGGCGTTTTCACCCCAAGTCACTGACTAGGCAGCGAAGAAAGCGACCCTGTCTGCTTCCAGGACGGCGCAGGTGAGGCGGCCGCCTCGGCCGGCGCCGGTGTCGAGGCCGATGCGGTTCCGGCGCAGGACGGGGTCGGAGGTGGGGGTGTGGCCGTGCACGATCACCGCTCCGAAATCGGCGCGCGAGGAGAGGAACGGCTCGCGTATCCAGAGCAGGTCGCGTCGGCTGAGCTGGTTGAGCGCGACCCCGGGGCGCACTCCGGCATGGGCGAACAGGTAACCGTCGATCCGGTATTGCAGCGAGAGTCGGCTCATGAAGCGCAGGTGCGAGCGTGGCAGCAGCGACGGCCACTCCGCCAGCGGCGCCTGGCGCGGGATCCCCCAGCTCGCCAACGCCGCCGCACCGCCGCTTGCGATCCAATCCTCTGCCTGGCGGGGGTTGCCGAAGGCCAGCGCCTGCAGGGCCATCTCCTCGTGATTGCCCATCAGGTTGACCACCCTGGCCACGTCGAAATCAGGCTCCGCGGCGAGCATGGTCAGCACGCCGGCGCTGTCGGGGCCGCGATCGATGTAGTCGCCGAGATGGATCAGAGTGACGTCCTCGGTGGGGCGATCGCGCAGGTCGAGCTTGATCTGGCGGTACAGCAGCCCGAGGCGCTCCGAGCAGCCGTGAATATCGCCGATCACGTAGGCACGCCGCCCGGGCGACAGCACGCCCGGAGCCGGCGCGAAGTTCAGCGGCCAGGACATCACCTGTATCCTGTCGGCCCGGGGGAGGTGGCCGCGCTCGGCGGGTCTGCCTTCCCGGGCGTGGCGCCGGGTGGCGGAGCGGCGGCCGGTACCAGGGTCGCGACCGGGCACGATGGCAGTCTAGCCTCCAGTTCCCGCACGCAGCGGTCGCATACCGACTCGGGGCCGGTGAGGCAATGTGGCGAAATCAAACCGGGGATGCGAGTCCTGAGCACAAGGCAGACCGGTTACAACATGGCGGATGCGCGAGGTCCGGCCGGGCGAGGCCGCCCGGCCGCTGTCTCAGGCGCTGTGCGTGACCGCGACCAGGGTCGAGGCGCTGGCCGATGTGCTGGCCGCCACCACGGCATGCAGGATGCTGCCGCTTGCGAGCTTGGTGAAGTCGTAGGTCGCGGTGGCCGACGAGCCGTCGAGCGTCAGGGTGAGCACATGAGCGCCGGCGATCACGTCGGCGATCTGCATGCTGAAGGCCCCGTCGGGCATGCGGTCCCACAAGGTCCCCACGTAGTTGCCATCCATCGTCTCGCGCATGGTCGCGGTCGCGCCGGTCTCCTTCACGCCGGCCAGGATGAGTTCGCCTCCGGACTCGTTCAGGGACGTGATCGAGAGGTCGGGCACCGGTGCCGTCGGAGTGACGGGAGCGGTGGGAGGGGATGCGGCCGCGGTGCCGGTCGTGAAAGCCATCGTCGCCTGCAGGCTGGAGCCGTCCAGTGTCAGCAGCATGACATGACTTCCCGTGCTTACCCCGGCTAGGCTGAAGGTGAACCGGCCATCCGGCGCATCGTCCTCGACGACCCCGACATAATGTCCGTCGACGGACTCGTGAACCGTCGCTGCCGATCCGCTCTCCTTGTCGCCAACAACGACGAGATGGCCTGCAACCTCGGTGATGGAGCCGATGACGAAGGATGATGCTCCGGTCGTCGGATCGACCGGTGGAGCCGGTGCGCTCGGGGTTGTTGGTGGTGGCGTGACGGTTGTCGTTGGGTTTTCGCGCGCCATTTGAGCGGCCATGACGCTGGTGACGCCGCCCTGAGCGGCGATGTCGGGTGTGGAGGTATATTGTGCCTCGGTGATGTACATGCCGACCGGTCTGGATTCGGTTTCGGCGCCCATTCCCATGACCTGGTTGTTGCCGCCGTGTGCGGTATCCTTGGGGACGGAGGCACCGGTGATCTGGTAGATCTGCTTGCCGTCGATGAGGAAGGTGAGGGAGTTCGCTTCCCAGTCCATCGAGTAGACGTGCAGCTTGGTGAGATCGATGCCGGAGGTGCCGTGGAAGATCTGGCCGTTATTGTTGCTGGCGGTGTTGTAGTAGTGCAGGGTGCTCTGCTCGGTCTTTGAATTATCCCAGGTCTCGAGCATGTCCATTTCGGTGATGACGCCGGGCTTGGAGCTGTCGAGCCAGATATTGTCGGCCCGCCAGAGCAGCAGGTAGTCGCCGCCGGGCTGGTTGGCGTATTCGTAGCGGGCTGTGTAGCTGTAGACGCCGTAGCCTTCGCCGGCATTGTTGCCGGAGGCGGACTGCATGATGCCCATTGCGTTGTAATCGTTGTTCGGGCCGCTGCCGATCAACATTCCCTGGCTGCTGAGGGAGAGCTGGGTGCTGTTGCCCCAGAAGTTGTTGAACGGCGTGTTGTAGATGTTTGTCGTCGTCTGGAAGTCGACGTCGAATGAACCATCGGGCATGATTTTGCTCTCGAAATAGAATGCTCAGGGCGCAGTTCGGCCCTGTCGGGACGATCCCGAAAAAACAGATGCGAATATTTGAAGTCCTGCCGCCGGACAATTGGCTTCAGCCGGAAGTCCGGGCAGGAGATGTTTGATCTATGCTTTGGTCCGCGGGGAAATGGCTTACGGATCCGAAGTCCATCAAAGTCTATGCTGGGGAGGCCACGATCCTCTCGACATCGAGGATGGCCGCTCCGTCTGGACACAGACTTAGGGTAATCACGATTACGTGATCAACAGGTTTTTTCTGGCGGTGGTTCTCGTGTCAACATCGCAATAGCAAGCGCGGCTGACGCTATATTGGACACGACCGGAGTTCCGGCTGCCGTCCCATAGCGCGGACCTGAACACTCGGCCAGGACGCATTCTATTTGCGATCACGGCTGCTGCCGGGGCCATGTCCCGCCGACAGGACCCGTTCCGCTGCGAACAGTGTCTGATCTCTTTTTCGCAGCGAAAAGAATTTCCTTGTGATTAGGTTATTTCGCGATAATCCGAGCGGGCTCTCCGGCAGACAGCACAACAAAAAACACCCCGGCACGAACCGGGGTGTTTCTGCAGGCGCAACCGCTCAGGGGCGGAGAAAGCCTAGAAGTGCCGCTCATAGATGGTGACCACGTCGCCCGGCTTGACGAAGCTCTGCCGCTCCACCTTGCCCTCGACGGAGGACTTGCCGTTGTTGCGAACGATCGACGCGTAGTCCTCAATCGCGCGATAGGTGAAGCCGCCGGCTACCGTCACCGCCGTCAGGACCGTCATGCCCGGCTGGTACGGATACTGGCCCGGCTTGGAGACCTCGCCCAGCACGAAGATCGGGCGATAGTTGGTGACCTCGACCGAGACCTGCGGGTCGCGCAAAATGCTCCGTGTCTTGGCTTCCGACTCGATCTCGTCGCTGAGCTGCGTCGTGTTCAGGCCGGCGGCCTTGACCGTGCCGATCATCGGCATGGCGACGTTGCCGGCGTCGCTTACATGGAAGTCGCCGCTCAGGCTGTCCTCCCCGACCGTGATGACGCGGACCTCGTCCCCCGGGCCCAGGCTGTAGGCTGAGGTTGCCTCGTCCGGGAGTGGCTGAAGGTTCGCGCCGGGCGAGCAGCCGGCAACTGCGAGTAGGGCGGCCAGGGCGACCGTCGTCGGCCCGGTGAAGAGGGTTTTGCGGCGCACGGAATGTCCTTTTGATTATTGCGTTACGGACCTTGACGAAGGTGGCGGTTGCCGGCAGACGCGTCAACAACCCGCCCACTGCGGCCCACTCGCGCCGACCTCGTCCGAGGCGGCGGGAGCAAGCCGTCAGGATACGGTCGAGCGGGCATCCTTCATGCCGTGCCCGGGAAGTGCTGAGAGAAGCTCCTTCCTGATACGGGTGCGGATCGAGCCGCGGTGGGCAGCGTCGTTGCGCGCCATGTAGGCGCGGCCGGCCTCCGGCATCCGGGTGGCCCGGATGGTTCTCGCCAGCCGCCACGCCGCCGGAATTGCCTTCGCGGTCTGCAACCAGAGCCCGTTGCGTATGCCCTTGAGCACGTAGCCCATGGTCCGCGGCGCCACCGGCGCCCATCCGCGTTGCCACTTGCGCTCGATATAGAGGCGGTTGCGCATGTAGTAGAACCAGCGCGTGCCGGTCCAGTTGAAGCGCCGGTCGGGGCTGACCTTGTGCCGCACCACCAGGTCGCCGGCATATTCGATGCGCCAGCCGCGCGCGATCGCGGCGAGACAGAAGTCGAATTCCTCCCAGCAGAAGAACAATCGGTCGTCGTAGCCACCGCAGGCGTCCCAGGCCTGCCTGCTGATGGCGTGGCCGGCGCCGACGAAGGTGATCGTCTCGAAGCCGGCCCCCGCACGCGGCAACAGCGACAGCGGATAGCCCCAGGATGACAGGTCGTCCTCGCCGGTCGCGTGGATGACGACACGAAATCCGACCGCCGCGAGGTCGGCATGCTGGTCCAGGTGGGCCACCGCATCGGCGACGGTGTGGCTGTCGGCGAACTCTGCGTCGTTGTCGAGGGCGATGATGACGCGGCCGCGGCCGAGCGCGCTGGCGCGGTTGCGACCGCCGGCGACGCCGAAATTGCGTTCGGCACGCAGGATCGCGATGTCGGTGCGGCCCTCTGCCGCCCCGGCCAGCCGCTCAAGGTTGTCCGGCGACGAGCCCTGGTCGAACACGAACACATGCTGCCTGATGCTGTCCTGGGACAGCGCCGACGCGATGGCCTCCAGCGTCTCGTCCACCCGGTCCATCGAGAGAATAATGATGTCGGCGTCGTAGGCGCCCGGAGCCGCGTCACCCGGTCCTCCGATCGGTAATGCGCCGGCAATCAGCACGCTGGTCATGTCGGCTCGCTTCCTGTGGCCTTGCGGTCGGTGAAGAGGATATACCCGGTCCGGTTGCAATGGAACAGTTCAGGATGGAAACGATCGAGTCATGAGGCTTCCAGGTGACATGACCGTCTCAATCATCGTCCCGTGCTACAACGTGCGTGATTATGTCGGCGCGACGCTGAACTCGCTGCTGGCGCAGACACACCCGCACTGGAACGCCATCGTCATCGACGACGGCTCCACCGACGGCACCGCGGAACTGGTCCGTGGGTATGCCGATCCGAGGATCAGACTCGTCCGCCAGGCCAACCAAGGTGTCTCGGCGGCACGCAACCACGGCGTCGCACTCGCCGGGGGCGAGTCGATCCTGTTCCTGGACGCAGACGACTGGCTCGCTCCGGACGCCCTCGCGCGCATGACCGCCGCTCTCGCGGCGAGTCTCGCGCATGCCGTGTATGGGGCCTTCTGCTTCGTGACCGAGGATGGCAGCCAGGTCGTCGCCAGGAAGCCGGGACCGTTCCCGAATGGCGACATCATTGAGCGGCTGCTGGTGGAGAACCTGTTCGCGAACGGCGGCCACCTGCTGATACGCGCCGGCGCAATCCGCGAGATCGGCATGTTCAGGGCAGACCTGCGCTTCGGCGAGGATTGGGAATACTGGTGCCGGCTGGCGGCATCCGGCGCCATCGCCACCGTTCCCGGCGCGGAGCCTCTGCTCTATGTGCGCCAACGCGGCACCGGCGCCTACCTGCGCATGGCGACCGACCCGGATGCCTTCGGGCCATGCACCGCCGCGATCTTCGCGAACCCGGCGCTTGTCGCGAGATTCGGCCAGGACCGGGTGCCTGCGCTACGCCGTCGCACTGACGCCGAGAATGGCTGGATCGTGGGTCGGGAGCTGATCCGGCATGGCAGACCCGTGCCGGGGCTAAGGGCCCTGCGGCGCTCCTTTGTCCGGCGTCCGATGGTCAAGCGCGCCGTCCTGCTGCTGATCGCCCATCTGCTGCCGCTTCTGCCGGCGGTCGCGGCCCGACGGTTCGCCGGACCGTTCAGGCCGTATGCGGGGCGGCCAACGCAGTAGGCGCGCGGTCCTTTACAGGCCGATCAGTATGCGGTCTTGCTCTTGAGTTCGCGCAGTATCGTGAGGAACAGGATCTTCAGGTCGAGGAACATCGACCAGTTCTCGATGTAGTGGAAGTCGTGGTCGATGCGCGACTGCAACTGCTCGACGGTGCGGGTCTCGCCGCGCCAGCCATTAACCTGGGCCCACCCGGTGATGCCTGGCTTGACCCGGTGGCGCACCGCATAGTCCGCCACGACATCCTGGAAGTAGCGATCGCCCGCCTTGGTCGCGGGTGCATGCGGCCGCGGCCCGACCAGCGACATGTCGCCACGCAAGACGTTGAACAATTGCGGCAGTTCGTCGAGGCTCAGCTTGCGCAGCCAGCGGCCGATCCAAGTGACGCGCGGGTCGTACCGGGTCGCCTGCGAGATCTCCTCGCTGTCGCTCCGGTCGTCATGCATCGTCCTGAACTTGAAGCAGATGAAGGTCTTGTTGTTGAAGCCGACGCGGACCTGCCGGAAAACGATCGGGCCGGGGCCGCTGATCCTGACCAGCAGGGCGATGCCGAGCAGCACCGGCGACAGCGCCGCGATCGCCAGCAGGCTGCCCAGGCGGTCGAACAGCATCTTCTGCACGATCTGCCAGTCATCGAGGGGACGCCGGCGTATCTGCACGACCACCCGGTCGCAGACCGCCCCGAAGATCGGCGATCCGAGGTTGCGTCCCGCCACGTCGGTCATCAGATAGACATCGGCGATGGCGCTGCTCAACTGCGAGCAGACGTTCTGCACGTGGTTGGCTTCCTGGACCGAGCCCGCGACGACGATGGTGTCGAACGAGTTCTCCCGGCCATGCTCCAGCAGGTCCGCCACCCGCCCGAGCACCGGGACCCCGGCATGGACGCTATTGGCGGGAATGACGTCGTCATAGATCCCGACCAGGTGCATGTCAGTGTTCTGAGCCTGCCGCACGCCCTCGATCAGCCGACGGCTCAGCTCCGAGACGCCGATAATGGCGACGTTGCGGCGCAGCCGGCCGCTTGCCGACCAGCGCACCACCAGCCAGCCGCCGATGCCATGCGACAGGCAGAGCAAGGCCGCGGTGCAGGCCGCCCAGATCTCCGGGAACGGCTCCAGCGGCAGGGTCATGTTGTTCTCGAGGAACAGGCAGAGATCGACGGCGGCCATGCCGAGCATCACGGCCAGCATGATGCAGAACAGTTGCGGCACCGGCTGGCGCAGGCGGGTGATCTTGTAGGCGCCCGAATAGGTGAGGGCGGTGATCGTCATCCAGTCGCCGACGAAAACGGAGAGCAGATGGGCGCCATAGTGCAGCCGCACCAGGCCGATGACCGCGCAGGCGGCGAAGCCGGACAGCAGCAGGACCAGCAGGTCGATCAGGCGACCGGCTCCGCTGAAAACCGTGAGGGGCACACGGGCTGCACGCCGTTCCCGGCGAACGACCCGATGGGAACGTTCAAGCGTGTCGGCTGAGACGCCGACCGCCGGCACCACGCCTGCCTCTGCAGTCATCATTCCAGTCAACTCCAATCAAGGCAGCCGTAGACCGTCAGTCGGGAAAAGCGACGCCGGCTCGGGATCCAGAATGCGCCACCCCGACTGCGAATCCGCAAGCACAGGGACTGTCGTCGCTCAAACGCCATCAGAAAACAATCTGTTGGTTTCGATAGTGTAAAGCCATACACGAACGCGTGCTAACGTACCTTTACCTCGGCGCATATTAACACAATTTTGAACCAGCAGGCCCTCCTTGGACAGACTGTGCTTGACTGTCCGCGCCTGAGCGATGGCTTAGGCGCGCAACTCCGGACGTATTTGCGCGCCGTAAGCAGGTCTAGAACAAGATGTCTTAGCCGTTCTTCATGACGCATTGTTAGTTTGCGCTTCCCGTCGCAGCACCGTTCGACCACGAGCGGCGTCGTCGTTGCAACAGCGACATCACGTCCCGGACGCGTCTTTTTTGATCTGTTGTTACCTGGCTACGGCTCGGTGGTTGCGGCCTGCGCGCATCGGCTTTATTTTGAGGCGCTGCCTGTTTGACCACGGGAGGGTGGACATTCACGTCGATCAACAAGACCGCGCCGGGGCGAAGCCCGGTCGCGTTGGAATGTCCAGCAGCCTGCTTGCGCCGACGCAGGTGGAGGCGCTTGCCTTCATGGATGCGTGCTGCCGGGACATGGTTCCGATCGCGGCGCTGTCGGGCGCAGCCGGCACCGGCAAGAGCGTGACGCTCGCGGCGGCGATGGCGCAACGCGAAAGCCTCGGCGATCGCATCATCCGCATCAGCAACTTCGTGGCCGGTCCGCTCAGCCTGCACCGGGTGATCGCGCATGCGCTCGGTGTTGCGGATGCCGGCGACCTTTCCGTCGACGAACTCGAGCCAGTGCTGCGCCGCGCGCTGGCGGCGACCGGTCGACACGAGCCGCCGATCCTGTCCATCGATGACGCGCAGTCGCTGCTGCCCGAGACCCTGCGCTACCTTTGCCTGCTGGCCGGGCTGCGCGATGGCGGCCGGCCGTTGTTCAGGATCATCCTAGCCGGTCGTCCCGGCTTCACCATGCGCCAGCCGATCACCGTACAGGCCACCCTCGATGCACTGCATCCGGACGCGGCGCGGCAGACGGTGGAGCGCATGCTGGCGACGCAGGGCCTGCCGGCAGCCGACGACGCGGTGCGCGAGATCGTCCAGCACGCGCAGGGCAACCTGCGAAAGATCGAAGCTCTGGTTCGCGCTTGTGCGGAGGAGGCGCAGCGCAGCGGCCGCAAGCGCCTGAGCTTCGATATGGTACAGGTGGCTGCCGGCGCCCGCGCGCAATCGCGTAAGCCCCGGTCGCGCCTGCGGCTGCAGGCCTGGATGGCGCTGCCCGCGCTGATCGCGGTGCTGGTGGCAGGCTACGGGGTCATGCACCACCGCTGGACTGCCGAACGCGCGGAGCAGGCCGCGACCTCGCCGCCGGCGTTGCGCCACGCTGTGGCGTCCCAAGCTGTGGCGTCCCAGGCTGCAACGGCCACCTCGCCGGCATCCCCGACACCGCGCTTGGCGCAGGCGACCGTGCCGAACCCGCCGACGCCGGTTCCGGCCACATCGAACCCGATTGTGGCGCGCTCGGCGCCGTCGATCCCGCCGGCTGCCATGCCGCCGGCCAGCGCCCCCGCACCTGTGACCTCAACCGCACCTGTGACGGCCCAGGCGACCCCGGTCGCGCCGCCGCGTTACACCGCGCCTGCTGCCAATGCCCCGCCCGGGTCGGACCACAGCCCGCCCATCATGACCCAGACGTTGCCGGCTCCGGCGACACAAGCTGGGCCAAATCCGGCCCCGACGGCCCAGACGGCGCAGACCAAGCCCCCTGCCGCACCCGCTTCCGGTCCGGCGCTCGCTGCCGTGTCGCCGCCTGCAGTGGTCCCGGCGTCGGTCGCGCCTCCTAGGTTTGCGGCGTCCGAGGCGGACGTCACCCGCTACCGGCTCTACAATGTCGGCGCCTGTCACCATGGCATCTGTCCACGCTGGGCGGTGCTGGACCTGAACCGACAGTCACGCACCTTCGCCGGATTCAATCCGGCCCGTCTCGGCCTGTCGCAGGTGACCGTGCAGCGGCTGCGCGAAGGCAATCTGGACCTGGTCGTGGATGGCAGGATCGCGGATGACGGCTCGGCTGGCCGCCGGATCGAGGCAGTACGGCTCGTCTCGGTGGAGCCACATCACGGGCGTGCGCCGCGTGCGGCGCCGGCCCAGGAGTCGGGGCTCCCAGCGCCGTCCTCGGACATCCCGGATGCACAATCGCCCCCGCCCGGCTATCTGCAAGCCCCTCAGGGCGCCATTCGCCTCGCACCACCCTGATCCGCTGCCGGCTCGCCGGCCGACAGCAGACCCGGGACCTGAATCTTGCGGCCGGCGCCGTCAACGGCAGTCGCCGGGGCAGGGCGCGCCGCGGCAATCGCCTTTTCGTTGCGCAGCCCGGCCATGATCCCCGCCAGGGTGCTCGCCTTGTAGCGGATCTTCAGGCGCAGCGGCGACGGCGGCAGCAGGGCCGCGAGGCGCGCCGCGACCCCATAGACCAGCGACCGGATATGGAGCTGGAAGGCGCGCGAGGCGTAGTGCCGCCCCTCGCCGATGCCGTAGCGGTAGCCGCGGTGCAAAATCCACTGCTCGCCGAGCTGTTCCGGTCGGATGATGTGGCCGACCACTGCGTCCTGGACGAAGCGACCCTTGTAGCCGGCCGCATCCAGGCGCCGCAGGAACTCGGTCTCGCCGCCCATGGCGTACATCCGGCGTGTCTCGTCCGGGCCCACCGATTCCGAGAAACGGTATCCGGCGGCGAAGATGCCTGCGCGCACCGCCATGTTGGGTCCGAAGATCGAGGCGTACGAGCAGGGGCCGGCGTCGCGGCGCTGCTGGGCGTACAGGACGCTGAACGGCACCGCGCTCTCCAGCAGCCAGGGTGGACGCGGGCAGCTCCAGTGCGGGAGCACGCAACCGCCGAACAGTGAAGCGTCCGGATGCTCGTCGGCGGCGCGGCAGAGTTGCACCAGCCAGTCCGGGCGCGGCAGCACGTCGTCATCGGTCAGCACGATGAGGCTGCCCTCGAGTTGCGGCAGCGCCGCGTTCAGCGCCCGGTTCTTGCCGGGGCGGGGCTCGCGCATGATGGTGAGGGGCAGGCGGTCGAGGTAGGAGTGCAACAGACCGGCCGTGTTGTCGGTGCTGCCATTGTCGACGATGATCAGCTTCCAGCCGCCGGCGGGTGCCTCTAGGGCTGTCAAGCACTCCAGCACCGGTGCCAGGGCGCCGCCGCGATTGCGCGTCGAGAACAGGACGGTAAGGCGGCGCTGCGGCCGGTCCGGGTCTAGCACGGGCGACGCCTGGCCCGCCCGAACAGGGTCGCCCGCTTGCCGGCGCCGCATCCGGTGGTCTCGCGGGTGAAGCCGCTGGCGTAGGCGTGCCGCCAGCGCAGTTCCATCATCCGGGTGCTGTCGCGCGGCAGCAGCCAAGTGAAGGGGAGGGTGATCGCCTCGACGAACAGCCGGCGCAGGAACTCGCGCCGCACCAGCTCGGGATGGCCCAGCAGGCGTCGAGTCCGAACCGTAGAGGCGCCCTGCCAGTACAACCGCGCCAGCAGCCATTCAGGGTTGAAGCGGCGTGCCTGGATCGAGTGCCTGACCTCGATGCGGCTGTCGTAGCGGGCGGAATAGCCGGCATCCTGCAGACGCCAGGCAAGCTGCACCTCCTCGTCGGACTGCAGCACCAGGCCGAGCCGCCCGAGCGCCTCCTCGAAGCCGCCGACCTCGAACATCGCGTCCCGGCGCAGGATCATGTTGACGCCATAGGGCTCCAGCGTATCGGGGACCTCGCCGGACCGGTACTCGCCGGCGCCCTCGTACTCGATGATCGACAGCACGCCGCGCAGCGAAGGCGGCCACCAGCCGGGCAGCGGCGCCTCCCATTCCGGCAGCACCTTGCCGCCGATGACCGCGGGCTGCCCCTGATAGTCGGCGGCAACCGTCTGGATCTGCTCGATCCAGTCTGGCGCCGCGGTGGCGTCGTCGTCGATGTAGGCGACATAGTCCCCGGAAGCGGCGCGGGCGCCCTCGTTGCGCGCGCGGCTCACCCCGGACGCATCGACGCGGATGATTCTCGCGTTGGGCGCCGCCTCGGCCAGCCTGCGCATCTCCGCCGCCACCGCGGGCGGCGAGCCGCTATCGACCAGCACGATCTCGAAGCCGTCGCTGCCGACTGTCTGCCGCGACAGCGACTCCATGCACGCGGTGACGTAGGTCAGCCGGTCATGGCTGCACACCACGACGGAAACGCTCGGCCGGCGTGCGGGGATCATCGCCGCAGCCAAACCGTCAGGACTGAACGAGGTGCGGGACACCTTGCCCACGTTCTCTTCCGGTTCCATCGAGGCCAGGGATGCTTCCGATTCCATGCCGCTTCCGTCGCTCACGCGTCGCACCTTAGACAGGTTTCGACGAGATGATCATCAACAACATCGCATCGCTACTACATGTCGAGGGCTAATGGTGAGCGAATTGATATTGTTGCAGGGCGCTTTCTCGAAACATCCGGAGTAGAAAATTAGAGATAGCGCACTTCACGTGGGATTTGTTGTCGATATGGCGGGGCGGGTCACAGACCCGTTGCTATCTGGCCAACCTGCGTGCGGGCTCCTATTGAGGCAGAGAGAGGCACGATCGGCCCCGGCATCGGGTGTTGCGCGTCGCGCTTGCTGCAACCGGAGGAAGACATGACGGAACTGGCAGATCTGGGCGTGACCGGACTCGCGGTGATGGGCGCCAATCTCGCGCGCAACGCCGCTCATCGCGGCCTGCGCGTCGCCCTGCACAACCGCACCGACGAGAAGACCGACCGACTGGTCGCCGAGCATGGCAGCGAAGGCGACTTCCGGCCGGCGCACGGCGTCGCCGAGTTCGTTGCCAGCTTGGCGACGCCGCGCGTGGTCATCATCATGGTCAAGGCGGGCTCCCCGGTCGACGCCGTGATCGACGAGCTGGTCCAGCACATGCAGCCCGGCGACATCATCGTCGATGGCGGCAACTCGCTGTTCGAGGATACCCGCCGGCGGGCGGCGGCACTCGAGGAGCGCAAGCTGCACTTCGTCGGCATGGGCATCTCCGGCGGCGAGGAAGGGGCGCTCGAGGGCCCCTCGATGATGCCGGGCGGCTCGAAGGAAGCCTGGGAGCGGATCGCGCCGATGGTGACCCGCATGGCGGTCAGCGTCGATGGCACGCCGTGCTGCGCCTACATGGGTCCCGACGGTGCCGGGCACTACGTCAAGATGGTTCATAACGGCATCG
The DNA here is from genome assembly GCA_963693035.2 of uncultured Lichenicoccus sp. Classification (GTDB taxonomy): domain Bacteria; phylum Pseudomonadota; class Alphaproteobacteria; order Acetobacterales; family Acetobacteraceae; genus Lichenicoccus. The sequence continues at coordinate 694,006 of CAXMMQ010000006.1, read as the reverse complement.
AATATGCCGACATGCAGCTCATCACCGAGGCGTATGACCTGCTGCGTACCGTCTATGGCCGCAGCGCCGCCGAGATCGGCGAGATCTTCGCCGGCTGGAAGAGCGGCGACCTGGACAGCTACCTGATCGAGATCACCGCGGCCGTGCTGGCCAAGCAGGATCCGGGCAGCAGCGCCGCGCTGGTCGACATGATCGTCGACGAGGCCGAGCAGAAGGGCACCGGCCGCTGGACGGCGCAATCGGCACTCGAGCTCGGCGTGCCGATCACCGCCATTACCGAGGCGGTGTTCGCGCGCGCGTTGTCGGGCCGGCCGGCGCAGCGGCGGGCTGCCGAAACGGCGCTGGGCGGCCTCAGGATCGAGCCGCGGCAGGCCGGCCAGGCCGAGATCGACAAGATACGCGACGCCCTCTACGCCTCGAAGATCGTTGCCTACGCCCAGGGCTTCGAGCAGCTCGCGGTTGCCTCGAAGCAGTACGACTGGAACCTCGACCCCGGGCTGATCGCCACGATCTGGCGCGGTGGCTGCATCATCCGGGCCGCCTTCCTCGACCGCATCCGCGAGGGCTACGAGAGCCATCCGGACGCGCCGAGCCTGCTGCTGCAGGACTATTTCCGCGATGCGGTGCTGAAGGCCGAGCAGTCGTGGCGCGACGTGGTGGTCCTGGCCGTGCAGAGCGGTGTCGCGGTGCCGGCCTTCGCCTCGTCGCTCGCCTACTATGATGGGCTGCGACGGGCGCGCGGGCCGGCCAACCTGCTGCAGGGCCTGCGCGACTATTTCGGGGCGCACACCTATCGCCGCACCGACAAGGAGGGCAGCTACCACATTCGCTGGTCGCAGGACGGCAGCGAAGTGAAGAGCTGATCAGGACAGTTCCTTGCCCATGCGAAGCAGCGGCACACCGTCGCCGGCGGTGAATCGCTCGATCACCGCGTAGCCGCAGGCGCGGTAGAGCGGCTCGCCGGCCAGGGTGCCGGCGAGCTCGACGCGCCCGAACCCGGCCGCGCGCGCTTGCGTCTCGCAGAGCGACAGGATGAACCGCCCGACCCCACGGCGGGCATGGTCGGGATGGGTGTACATGGCCCGGATGCGCGCCGCATCCGTTGCCGGATCGAGCAGCGCGGCGTTGCGCCCGCTGGTATGGTCGCCGCCGAACAGGGTGGCGCGCCGGCTCCATCCGCCGCAGCCGGCGATCGCGCCGCCTCGCAGTGCCACGAAGTAGCTTCCGTCCAGGATCAACTGGCGGTCCATGCCCATGACCATCCGGCTGGCCGCGATCTGGCGCGCGTCCAGGAAGCCACGCTGGAGCTTGTCGATCGCGGCAGCCATGACGGCCTCCAGCGGAGCCAGGTCGTCCAGGGTCGCAACCCGGTGCCAGAGCGAATTTATCATCCCGGCCTCCTGCGATGAGCTCTAACACACGGCATCGTTTGCCCGTATTGCGAATGACTATCAATCGCGATATTGGATGCGCAGATGAGGGAGCATGACATGCGACATTTGCGACGAGCGGAAGGGAGTATCCGATCCGCCGGGCCCGAGATGGCGCGTCTCGTGCTGTCTGCAGGCATGGCCGCCTGCATCGCGCTGGTCCGGCCCGCTCTTGCGCAGACCGCACCGGGTGGCGCGCAGTCCTCGCCGATCGCCTCTGCGCCCACGCCGGGTGCGTCGAGCCATCCGGCGCCCGGGCTGCTGGATGCGCTGGAGACACGCAACAACCTGCTCGGCGACATGGGCGGGCTACGCGCCGGCCTGGCTGCGTTGGGCATCAGCTACGGCATCAACGAGACCAGCGAGGTCCTCGCCAACGTGACCGGTGGGGTGAAGTCCGGTCCCGACTATGACGGGCTGACGCTGCTCAGCGTCGGGCTCGACACTGATCGCGCCTTCGGCTGGCACGGCGGCACCTTCAATGTAAGCGCGCTGTGGATCCACGGCCGCAACCTCAGCCAGGACAACCTGGGCCAGAGCGCCGGCGGCGTCATCCAGACCCCGAGCGGCATCGAGGCAGAGCGCACTTTCCGGCTGTGGGAAGCCTGGTTCGACCAGGCCACCGCGGAGGGCAATGCCGACATCAAGATCGGCCAGCAGAGCCTCGACCAGGAGTTCATCACCAGCACCTACACGACGCTGTTCATCAACACGATGATGGGCTGGCCGGCGCTGCCCTCATACGACATGTACGCCGGCGGCCCGGCCTATCCGCTCTCCTCCCTGGGGGTCAGGCTGCGCGGCACCAGCGGCCCGCTCACCGCGCTGGTCGGCGTGTTCGACGACAATCCGCCGGGCGGCAGCTTCGCCGATGACGACCAGTTGCGCGGCGCCGAGCGCGAGGGCGTGGACTTCAACTTCAACACCGGCGCGCTGGTGATCGGCGAGTTGCAGTTCGCCCTCAACCAGCCGGCCACCGGACAGAACGTATCGCCGGGGGCCTCGTCCCCCGGCCTGCCGGGCACGTACCGGATCGGCGCCTGGTATGATAGCGGGGCGTTCCCGGACCAGCGCTTCGGCACCGACGGGCTGTCGCTGGCGAACCCGCTGGGCAACGGCCAGACCCGCCTGCTGCGGCACGACTTCGCCATCTATACCAGCGACGACCAGCAGGTCTGGCACGACGTCGCCGGCGTGCGCTCGATCGGTGTCTTCGCCCGCCTGATGGGGGCACCCGGCGATCGCAACCTGATCAGCTTCAGCACCAACCTCGGCCTCTCGCTCAAGGCGCCACTGGTGTCACGGCCGAACGACAGTTTCGGCATCGGCTACGGCCTCGCCCGGGTGAGCAGTGCGGCGAGCGCGCTCGACCAGGACACCAGGCAGTTCTCCGGCCAGGCCAGGCCGATCCGCTCGACGGAAAGCTTCATCGAGGTCACCTACCAGGCGCAGGTGACGCCCTGGTGGTCGGTGCAGCCGGACTTCCAGTACGTGTTCACGCCGGGCGGCGGCATCGCCAACCCCGATGCCGCCAGCACCGGGGACATCGTTCGCATCGCCAACGAAGCCATCGTCGGCCTGCGCACCGGCATCACCTTCTGATCCGCGGGATCCTTTCTACATCAATGACCTGCTGCTTGCTTGACACGACATTGCACCACCATTAGCTAGCGCCTGCGCCCGCCAGGAGGTGCAAGAAGAACATGGGTGAGGAAACGCGACCGGGCGAAACGGCCGCCGCAAAATCCTTCGAGCAGAGGCTCGGCGAGGCGCGCGCGAAGTCGGGCTTGGATCCGGACCCGGTCCCGGAATCCTCGATCGACCGAAACTCGCTCGGGCTGGTCATGCGCGTGGGCGTGGAGCTGGTGTCGGCGGTGGTGGTCGGTGCCGCGATTGGCTGGGGGCTGGACCGCTGGCTCGGCATGCGGCCGTTGTTCCTGATCCTGTTCGTGCTGCTGGGTGGTGTTGCGGGAATCGTCAATGTCTGGCGGCTGGTGGCGCCGGATCCGGGAACGCGATAGACAACGGGTCGCGAGACGAATGGGCGCGCATCGAAGCGCCGGGCGCAGAACGAGGCGTCAGGTTCCCGGCCGTGGAACCGGAGCTGGGGGAAGACGAGGGTGGCGGCCGCAGACAACAAGATCGACGCGCTCGGGCAGTTCGAGCTGCACCCGGTGCTGGGGCCGCTGGGCGCGCAAATGCATCTGAGCCAGTCCGTCCTCTACATGCTTCTGAGCTCGGTGCTGATCCTGCTGTTCCTCTATGTCGGCATGCGGCCGCGTGCGGTGGTGCCCGGCCGGCTGCAGTCGGCCGCCGAACTCGCGTATGAATTCATCTACAGCATGGCGTCGGACCAGATCGGCCATGCCGGCGCGCGCTTCTTCCCGTTCATCTTCACGCTGTTCTTCTTCATCCTGGTCGGAAACTATGTCGGCCTGATCCCGGGCAGCTTCACCTACACCAGCCATATCGCCGTCACCGCGGCGCTGGCGCTGCTGGTGTTCTTCGTGGCGCTGATCGTGGCGCTGCTGACCCAGCGCCTGAAGTTCTTCGGCCACTTCATGCCCGAGGGGGCGCCGATCGCGATGGCGCCGCTGCTGGTGCCGATCGAGATCCTGACCTTCCTGTCGCGCCCGGTCAGCCTCTCGATCCGGTTGTTCGCCAACATGGTTGCGGGCCACGTGATGTTCGAGATGTTCGCGGCCTTCACCATCATGCTGGGCGGGCTGCACCTGATCGGCCCGGTGCTCGGCGTGGCGCCGCTGGTCGTCAACATGGCCCTGATGGCGCTCGAGCTGCTGGTCGGCGCGCTGCAGGCCTACGTGTTCGCGATTCTGACGTGCATCTACCTGCGCGAAGCCACGGCGCATTGACGCGCTTCCGGCCAGACCCTCTACCCATCCCATACGACATAAGGACAACTCCATGGATCTCGCAGCTGCCAAGGACATCGGCGCAGGCCTCGCCGTCATCGCGCTCGCCGGCGTCGGCGTTGGCATCGGCAACATCTTCGCAGCCCTGGTGACCTCGATCGCGCGCAACCCGGCGGCCCGCCCGCATGTGTTCGGCATCGGCATCCTGGGCTTCGCGCTGACGGAAGCGGTCGCCCTCTACGCGCTGCTGATCGCCTTTCTCGTCCTGTTCGGCTGATCCATGTGCGCAGCCAGGTCCGGGCGCGGTGCGACCGGTTCGATAAGGATGCTCACGGCAGGGGCGGTCGCGCCGCTGCTGCTGGTGGGCGCCTGGCTGGCCGCGACCGCGTCGCCGGCCCGCGCTGCTGGCATGCCGCAGCTCGACTTCCGCAACCCGCTGACGCTCTGGCAGGTGGTGTGGGGCGCCGCGATCTTCCTGCTGCTCTACCTGGTACTGAGCCGTTCGGCCTTGCCGCGCGTGGCCTCGGTGCTGGATGCGCGCCGCAGCCGCATCGAGGGCGATCTCGAGGCGGCGCGCTCCGCCAAGAACGGTGCCGATCGTGCGATCGACGAGATGCGTCGTGCGCGTCGCAAGGCAGCGGCCGAAGCCCAGGCGAACATCGACCGCGTGCTGCACGACGCCCGCGAAGAGGCGGCGTCGCGCACACGCGAGATGAACGACCGGCTCGAGGCCGAGATCGCCGCTGCCGAGGCGCAGCTCGCCAGGGAGCGCAACCGCGCCATGGGAGCGCTGCGCACCGTGGCCGCCGAGACCGCGCTGTTGCTGGTCGAGCGTGTGACCGGGCAGCCGGCCGGCCCCGGACTGGTGCAGACCCATGTGGACACGGCACTGGATCGGCACGCTCTGGCCGGCCGCGCGGCCTGACCGGCATCTAGGACAGCCCATGTTCAACACCCTGCTGCATGAGCCGCGGTTCTGGTACAGCGTCGCCTTCGTGCTGTTCTTCGCCCTGCTCGGACGCCGGATCGTACGGCCGCTGCTGGCGATCCTCGATAACCGGGCAGCCCAGGTGCGCCAGGACCTCGACGAGGCGGCCCGGCTGAAGCGCGAGGCCGAGCTCATGCTCGCCGACGCGCAGCGCGAGCGCGAGGCCGCGCTGGCCGAGGCGGCGGCGCTGGTCGAGCGGTCGCGCCAGGAAGCGCTGCGGATCGCCGATCAAGCCCGGCAGGATGCCGATGCCACCGCCCGGCGGCGCGAGCGCATGGCGCAGGACCGCATCCATGCCGCCGAGCGTGCCGCAATCGACGAGGTGCGCGCGAGAGCCGCCGACATCGCCAGCGAGGCGGCTCGCGCGGTGATCGGCGAGATCCTCACGCCGGCCAGCGATGCGGCGCTGATCGATCGCGCCATCGCGGCGCTGCCGTCCTCGCTCGCGGGCCGCAGGGCGGCGTGAGCGAGCCGCAGCAGGGTTCCACGCCGCTCCGCATCTCCGTGGTGGCGGCGGTGCTCAACGAGGCGGAGAACATCCGTCCGGTCATCAGCGAAATCGCCGCAGCATTGCAGGAGCTGCAGCCGTTCGAGGTGATCTTCGTCGATGACGGCAGCACCGACGCGACGCTCGCCGAGCTGGTGGCCTGTCGCGAGGTGCTGCCGGAACTGCGCGTGCTCAGCCATGACCGTCGCTGCGGCAAGTCGGCGGCCCTGCATACCGGCATCCAGGCGGCGCGCAGCCGGTGGGTGGCCACCATCGACGGCGACGGCCAGGACGACCCGCGCGAGATCGCGCCGATGCTGGCGCTTGCGGAAGGTGCCAACGGTGCGGCGCCGCTGGTCGTCGGCGTCCGGCTCAAGCGCAACGACACCTTCTCGCGGCGCTTTGCGACCAAATTCGCCAACGGCCTGCGCCGGCGCCTGCTCGCCGATGGCTGCCCGGACACCGGCGCACCGATGAAGCTGTTCGAGCGCGACGCCTTCCTGCGGCTGCCGCAGTTCGAGGGCCTGCACCGGTTCCTGCCGGCGCTGCTCGGCACCTATGGCCATCCGCTGCTGTGCTACTCGGTCCGGCACCGCGCGCGGCTGCACGGCCAGTCGAAATACACCAACTGGAATCGGGCCCTGGTCGGGCTGCGCGACATGATCGGCGTGATCTGGCTGCAGAAGCGAACGGTGCGGCCGGAACACGTCACCGAAGCCTGAGCTGATGGCCTCCCGACTGACCGTCCGGCACCAAGCGCTGCTGACTGCCTTCGTGCTGGCGATCTTCCTGCCCGGCCGTGCCTCGCTGCCACCGCTCGACCGCGACGAGCCGCGCTACATGGAAGCGTCGGCGCAGATGCTCCAATCCGGCAACTATGTCGATGTACGGTTCCAGGACCAGCCGCGCTACCTGCAGCCGGCCGGCATCTACTGGCTCGAAGCGGCAACGGTGGCGCTCACCGGAACCCTGGAGCATCGCCAGGTCTGGGGCTGGCGCATCCCCTCGCTGATTGCCGTGGTTGGGTCCACGCTGCTGACGGCGTCGATCGGCGCCAGCCTCTTCGGCCCCGAGGCCGGGTTGTTCGCGGCCCTGCTGCTGACGGTGTCGGTGCTGATGACGGCAGAGGGCCGCATGGCGACGATCGACAGCACGCTGCTACTGAGCATCCTGCTGACGGAGTTCGCGCTGCTGCGGATCTGGAGCAGCCGGCACGATCCCGGGCCCGCGCCAGGTTGGACCGTGGGGTTGTATTGGGCGTCGCTGGGCTTCGGGCTGATGCTGAAGGGACCGGTGGCGCTGATCCCCGGCTTCGGCACGCCGATCGCGCTCGCCCTGACCGAGCGCGATGCAGGTTGGTGGAAGCGCCTGCGGCCCGTCTGGGGCGTGCCGCTGATGCTGGCCATCGTGCTGCCCTGGTGCATCGCGATCTGGCTGGTCAGCCACGGCACGTTCTTCTCGCGCGCGGTCGGCACCAACTTGCTGGGCAAGGTGGCCTCCGGCCAGCAGGCGCACGGGCTGCCGCCCGGCTACCACCTGCTGGTGTTCGCGATCGCCTTCTGGCCCGGCTCGCTGTTCGCCGCCTGCGCCATCCCGTTCGCGTGGCTGCGGCGCCGGCAGGATCCGGTGCGGTTCCTGCTGTGCTGGATCATCCCGCACTGGGTGGTGTTCGAGCTGATCGCCACCAAGCTGCCGCACTACGTGCTGCCGACCTATCCGGCGATCGCCGTTCTGGCGGCGGCGGCCCTGGTCACCCCGCAAGGGTGGGAGCCCCCGCGCCGGCTCGCGGGGCGCGTCCTGCTCGCGGCGTACGGCCTGGTCTGGCTGGTGGTCGGCGTCGGCATCGCGGGCGCCGGCCCGCTGCTGCTCTGGCGCCTGCAGCATGTAGTCTCCCCGGTAGCGAGTTTCGTGTCGGTGCTGGCGGTGGCCCTGGTGCTGGCATCGGCCTGGCTGCTCTGGCCGCTGCGCGAGCCGCGCCGGGCGCTGGGCTTCGTGGCGGCCGCAGCACTTGCGACCTATGCCAGCCTGTTCATCGTTGTGCTGCCCGCGCTCCGCACGATCTGGCTCAGTCCGCGCATCGCTGCCATGGTGGAGCAGGTCAGGCCGTGCCCGGACAGCGTGCTGGCATCGACCTCCTTCAGCGAGCCGAGCCTGGTGTTCCTGGTCGGTCCCGCAACGCGCCTGATCGGCCCGGTTGCAGCCGCCGACCTGCTGGCCACGGACCGACGGTGCGCCATGGCGCTGGTCGGGTCACGCGACGCGGCGGTCTTCCAGGCCAGCCTGGCGAAGGACGGCATCACGGTGCGCCAACTCGGCCGGCTCGACGGCGTCAACTACTCTACCGGCAGGCACCTCGACCTCGCTCTGTTCAAGGCCCGGCAGTAGCCATCGGGATGATGAGATGAATGATTTTGCGCCACGCTCCGCTGACACCTCTGGTTTCACCTTCACGCCGAGCAAAGCGCGATAGCGCCGGGTGCGGACGATGAGCGAGAAAGCGGAGACATCTCCAGAGGATGAAGCAAGCAGCGGGCTTCGTGCGCCAGAGCCTCAAAGAGATGAGCTGGATCCAGACCGGATTTACGGTCTCTGGTCTTGGAGCAAGACCGACTCAAGTTAAGACAGTAGCTCTAGACAGGTGAAGTGCAATTCAATGTTTCCAGACCTGTAGCGTACATCACAGGGTCGTTTGGACGTCCCCGCAAGCTGGCGGGTCAAGGTTCCATGATGGATGATGCGGCGATCGGAACGTGCTGTTGATGTTGCACTTTTCCGGCGAGATATCGACGAATCGTCTCGGTATGCCGCTGGAACGCCAGATGGAATGTATAGGCAACGATGATTGTAATGAAATCAAGGGCAAACATTATTTCGAAGTGCCTCGGCGTTTTCGTCCAGTGCTGCCAGGGCCTGTTCACGAAAGCGCAAAGAAATACTAGGATAGGGAGGTGGACCAGATAAAGCGGGTAGGACAGGTTCGACAGGGCGGTCGCGATCCGAGGATATATACCGGGCCGAGCCGGCTTTGTACGGTTCAATAGAACATAAAGCAACACTCCGAAGTAGAGTGCGATGCAGGTTTGAGCCACGACCAAATCAAGCGGAAGACGGCGGATCAGAACCATAACGGGCAGCAACAGCAAGCTCAGAACTACCGACATCACTGAAGAGACGCGGGACGGAAGGCGAAGCGGCACCAGCGCGATGGCCGCTCCGAGAAGCCAAGTTGGAAAGAGCGCCGCTATCGAAGCTCCGACAAAGAAGAGCAGGCCGCCAGCAAGAAGAAGGCACAGGATGCGAACGCGTACGCTGCGGTCCGGCCACAATGCCAGCACGAGCAGAGGGAAAATAAGGTAATACCAGAACTCGTTTGAAAGGCTCCACAGGGCAACGTTGGTGCCTAGCAATGGGACGACGATCGTCTGGAGAAAAACGGCGTTGCCCGCGATGATACCCGGCGCGAGTGTCTGCACGAGATGTGCGGAAACCTCGGCTTGACCACTTGGACCTTGATAGATGCTGGTCGCCTCCGGAAAGAGGTGGAGACCGACGGAATCGAGTGTCACCGACAAGACCAGCGCGGGCAGAAGAACCACCCAAAGACGAGTGAGCCGCTTTGTAAGATACTCCCTCCACGACCAGCGGCTCCGCTGGACCGCGCGAAGGACGCTCCCGCCGACCAGATAACCGCTCAGGATAAAGAAGATCATCACAGCTTCGTTCCCGAGCTCAATCTGGCTGTGCTGCGCGTTGTGATCTGCAACGGCGTCAGCTGGTGCCAAGACAGAACTGGGCGTCGTATTCAGTGATGAAAAGAAAAGGTCGCGTGAATGCCCGAGCATCACCATGATAGCCGCCAGACCGCGAATAGCGTCCATATGGACGGAGCCTTGTGACCGCTTTTCGTTTGGATCCAATGGCATGTAAGCATATTACTCTACGTTGCTCGAAAGGGTAAGCCTATCGAAGCATTAGCATCATTGGCCCAACCAACACATACTCACTGAAGCCTCCATTTCCGACGAGCACACTGATGAACGACCATGCAGCTATTGCTGGTCGAGCGCGAGCCCGAAAGCGGTCAGCCGACGTGCCAACCCGGCGGCCCTACGACACGGCGGTTCTTGCCATGTTGCGGGACACGCCTCGCTCGGGCGACGCCGGCGGGTCGACGCTCTTCCAGCTATCGTACCCGGCAACGTCTGAACGGATGCATGTTCCGCTTGATGAACCTCGAAGGGCTTGGGTCACGCATCTGTATCATGGGGCCGTCGAACAGCGGCAAGTCCACGCTTGCGGACGCGATCGGGCGAGCCCGAGGACTGTGCCCGATCCACCTGGACCGGCTCTATCATCGGCCGGGCACCAACTGGCAGCCCGGTCCGGCCTGGGAATTTGCGTCCCTGCACGATGCGGCGATCCTCGACGAGAATTGGGTGATGGACGGCAATTATTCGACCTGCCTGCCGCAGCGCCTGGAACGGGCAACCGGCTTGATTCTGCTGGATACGTCGACCGCAGTCAGCCTGTTCCGCTATGTGCGCCGATCGTGCTTCGAGTCCGAACGCAGCGGCGGCCTCGCAGGCGGCCGGGATAGCGTGAAATGGTCGATGATCCGCCATATCGCGGCGGCGACTCGCAGGAACCGCAGGCGCTACGCAAAGATGTTCGACGGCGCCCGCCTGCCGAAGATCAAACTCGCCTGCGTTCGCGAGATCGCCCGGTTCCGTATGTCGGAAGGTTTGAGCTGATCACTTCCGCCGGTCCGCGCACAGCACCGCATATCCAACCGTGCCGCCGACCATCATCCCGCCGAACAGGTCGGAGATGAAATGCGCCTGCATGCGGACCAGGCCGTAGCAGCCGGCAGCACCCGCGAACACCAGGGCCACGATGATCCAGCGCGACACCGGCCACAGGATCGGCACCACCGAACTGAGCGCGGTCATGTGGCCGGACGGGAACGAGCCGGGCAGATACGCGTAGAAGCTCCGCCATTGCTGGTCGTACCAACGTAGCGGCGGGATGCGGCCGAACCAGATCTTCAATGCGTCGGTCAGCGCCATCGCGATGCACACGCTGATCGAGGCCAGCAGCAATTGCCGCCACACGCCGCTCAGCCGTCCCACCAGCGCCGACGACGCCCCGAGCACGACGACGCCCGCTAGGCCGGCCAGGATGACCACTTCCGGGATATGCACGAGGCGTCGCGCGGTGCGCGAGAAAGCCAGTCGCTCGTGCACGTAGCGGGCGACACGGTGATCGAGAGCATGGCCGCTGACCCAGACCAGGACCAGTCCGAGCGCCATCCAGGCGCCCCAGCGGGCAAGCGGCGTGCCGGCCAGTCGGGGTAGGCGGAGGCGGTCCCGGTCCCGGACCGTCGTTCCGTCCGCGCGCATGGTCAGCCCGCGTGCGGCGCCTGCGCCGGGCTCTTGAGGACGGCACCGTGCCAGGGCTCGGCCGACACGGTCGGGCTGACTGCAAAGACCGTCCAATCGTTGAACGAGCGCACCCGGGTGGCGAGCGGGCTCGTGCTCAGGGCCGCGATGAAGACCGGGTTGCGCACCACGATCAGGCTGACATGGTGCGCGTTCAGCGCCTGCCGGTCACCACCATGGTCGAGGCTGAAACGGTCCCTGAGGTAGAAATCGGCCTCCGGCTTGCCGGCGTAAGCTCCCTCCATCGGCTCGTAGAAGCCGATCCGCACCGGATCGCCACCGCCGGTCAGGAGCATGCGATCCGGATTCTTTGCAAAGGCCAGCACGTCGAGGTAGTCGAGGTTGTTGGAACTGTCGATCAGCGCCTCGCCTGCCCTGGTACGCGAAAGCTTCTTGTCGACAAAGCGGTCGAGCGCCCGTTCCTGATGGGCGCGGTGCGTCTCGTTGTTGGTGAGCCCGTCATGGGTGTACCAGAGGCTGCGTATGCCGTTCGGCACCATCGCGAGGATCAGCAGTCCGGCAAGTGCCGCACGCGGCAGGCGAACCGACGTCGCGAGATACTGGCCGACCCACACGGCGGCCACCGCATCGAACGGCAGCATCATCAGGGTCCAGACGCCGCTGGTCCGCCATGTCGCCGCCGTCGGCGTGCTCAGGCTGACCACGGTGGTTACGCTGAACACCAGCAGCGGCAGCAGGAACACCAGCGACCAGAGCAGCACGACACGCTCGCGCATCGAGAGCCAGAGCACGACCAGCATGCCGCCGATGGTCAGCGGGTTCCAGATCGTATCCTGGATGAACCAGCGCAGCGGCGCCCATTTCAGCGCCTGGATATAGTCGTGCCCGAACATGCCGACGAATTGCTGGGTCACCACGCCGAGATTGCTCAACGAGCCGTACCAGACATAGGAGTTCGCCGCCCAGAAGGCGGGGAAGATGAAGAGCACCACCGAGGCGGCGACCCACGTCGAGAAGCGCAGGTCACGGCTGATGAAGGTGCGGTAGAGCAGCAGCAGTTCGAGGAACGCCGCGAACAGGCCGCTCTCGAAGCGCACGGACTCCGCCAGCAGGATGCAGCCGCATCCCAGCAGCAACGATCGCGCGCGCTCGGTGCGCAGCCACTCCGCTGTGCAGGCGGCGGCGGTGATGACGAACACGAAATAATAGATGTCCGACAGCGGCGCCACGCTGAAGATCAGCCGCTGCGGCGCCAGCACGGCCAGCGCCACGGCAATCAGGCTGATCCTGCGATCCAGGAACAGCGCGGTGGCGAGCCTGGCCAGCGCAAGCAGGCACACCAGTCCGGTCACGCAGACCAGCACCCGCGGCGTGATGAAGATGTCCGGATAGATACGCATCGCCGAGCCGACGAACAGCTTGTAGAATGGCGGCCAGAGGAACGGCTCGAGTACGTTCGACCACCCCATGTGCCACGCGGTCAGGATCCTCGCACTCTCGTCCGAGGTGATCCGGTAGAGGCCGGCACCAAACAGGCCGAGCTGGGCGGCCAGCGCCACCAGCACGAGCAGGCCCAGCGAAATGAAGTAGGTGCGCTGCGTCATTCCGACCGCCTCGATTTTGCTGCCTCGACCCGACCGGATCAGGCAGTCTTGCGTCGCCGCAGCTTGCTGCGCACCAGGGCCGCCAGCTTGTCGCGCGCCACGTAGGTGATCGGAGGCACGAACGAGCGTGCGAGGGCCTTCAGGCGGGTATGCTTCTTGCCGGGCAGGAAGGTGATGAAGCTGGCCTTCTTGATCGCCTCCGGATCGGGGCTCCAGTAGAACAGCGACACCGACTTGCGGGTCACGTCGACCGGGCAGGTCATCGGGTCCGGGAAGCCGTGCAGCGTCGCGTCGTTGGTCTCGAAGATCACCGCGCGGTTGAAGATGGGTGCCACGCTGGCGCCGGGCTGCTTGGTGACGTGGTCGACGAGGTCGAGCGCCCCGCCCCAGGCCGGGTCCCAGCCTTCGTTGAGGTAGATGATGAGGTTCAGCCGGCGGGCCAGCGGCAGCACCGGATGCTGGGTCCAGTCGACATGCACGTTCAGCCAGCCGCCGCGCGGGCTTTCGTGCAGCCCACCGCCATGGAACAGCGGGTCGGCCACCAGGTCGGCATGGCCGGTGACGTAGCGCAGCCAGTCCATCATCGGCTCGGCGCAGATCTGCAGGAAGAAGGCCTGCGTGAACAGCGACAGATCGGCAATGCCGCGCGAGGTCTGCTTGATCTCGTTCTCGGTGTCGTACTTGATCCAGTCGCGGCCCCCCTGGCTCGGGAATTCCGACGTGATGCGGCGCAGGATCTCGGGGTCGAAGAAATCATCGATCACCACGTGCGGATACGGGCGGCCGGCCTGGAACTGCGCGCGGAACTCGTCCTTGGCCGCCATCAGGCGGTCGATCGGGATCATGCGCTCGACGACGACATCGAAGGTCTGCGTGGCGGTGATCTGCGGAGAGGCGTTGGGCGGGGAGGCGAGGCTCACATTCATGGCGGGTGCTCCTGTCAGGCGGCCAACCGCGCCAGCACGGCGGTCACCGGCACCAGCTCGGCGCTGACGCCGAGGGCCCGGAGTTGTGCGGCGATCTCGTCACAATAGATCGGGTTCATGACAATGACACGGTCGATTGCTTGGCCGCGCAGCGCTTCCGGGCTGATCACCGGATGCGCCGTCACGGCGAGGAAGCTGCCATGCTTCTCGGGATTGATGTCCACCGCCGCCTCGATCTCGTCGGTCACGCCCAGCGTGGTGAGGAACGCCACCGCCTTGGAGCCGCCGCCCCAGAGCACCGTCCGCTTGCCGGCTGCCTTGTGCCGCTTCAGGTCGTGCGACCAGTCAGCGAGGATCTGCGGCACCTCGCGCGCGAAGCGCCGCACTTCCGCGACCGTTCGCGCCAAGTCCGCCGGCGGCCGCGCTGCGTCACCCGGCGGGTCGCCCGCTGCCGGATGGCCCTCGACCATCAGATATTGCCCGTCATAGTCCGAGCGCAGCTTGGTGACGGTAAATCCGGCACGGGTGAACAGGTAGCCCAGCGTGCTGGCAAAGAAATACGAGCAATGCTCGTAGTACACATCCCAGAAGCCGTTCTCGGCCAGCACATGCCCAGCATCCGGCACCTGGAAGAACACGATCCGCCTGGCATCGTCGCCGGCCGCCTCGCGCACGCCGACGACGAAGTCGCCGACATCGCCGATATGCTCCAGCGTCATCTTGCAGGCGATGAAGTCACCGGCCGCCTCGGCATGTCGCTTGGAATAGATGTCCTTGATGATGCGTACCCCCTCCGGCAGCGTCCGGCCCGCCTCGTAGGCCGGGTCGAAGCCGGTGCCGTGGTTGTTGCTGAGCGTGCAGAGCAGCTCCAGGAACTCCCCCTGGCCGCAGCCGATCTCGACCACGTTGCGCTCGTGCAGGTCGTGCCGGTCGATCAGGTCCTGCGCCAGCCGCTTGTGGAAGCTGTTGAAGACCGGCGACATCGCCTGCGTCGAGACATAGTCGTGGAAGTAATCCTGCTTGGCGCCGTCGAACGCCGAGTTGAACACGAAGCCGCAATGCTCGCAGAGCGACAGCGCGATCTCGCCGGTGGTGATCGCGCGGGCATCCTCGGGCGTGCGCAGCACGGTGACGCTGTGCACCGGCACGTTACGGACCTCGTATAGCGGCTCGCTCGCCGGCTGGAAGCAGCAGGGGCAGGTGGGATTGCTCATGGCTGGCGTACCCGCTCTAGATGACGACCGGATCGGGAACCGGCACGATGAACTTGCCACCGGCGTCCCGGAAGGCCTGCTGCTGCTGCATGATCTCGGCGGCGAAGTTCCAGGCCAGGATCAGCAGATAGTCGGGCGGGTTCTCGACGAGCTTGCTCGGCGGATAGATCGGCAGGTGGTTGCCGCTGTAGTACCGGCCATGCTTGTTCGGGTTCAGATCGACCAGATAGTCGAGCTGATCAGCCCCGATGCCGCAATAGGCCATCAGCGTGTTCGCCTTGGCAGCCGCCCCATAGCCGACGATGCGCTTGCCGCTTGCCTTGATGTCGGAGAGGATCCCCATCAGCCGCTCGCGCAGCTCGCGCACCTTGCCGGCGAAGCTCTCGTAGTAGGCGAAGGTGCTGACGCCCGCCTGCCGCTCGGCCTCGAGCATCTCCGTCACGGCCGGGCCGACATTCTCGACTCTGCCGACGAACAGCCGCAGCGAGCCGCCATGGATGGCGAGATGGCGGACGTCGTTCAGAAAGAGGCCGTTGCGCCGGAACAGCGCGTCGAGCGCGGTCGCCGAATAGTAGCAGAGGTGCTGGTGGTAGATGGTGTCGAACTCGTTGTGCTCGATCAGGTCGAGCAGGTACGGGCACTCGATCACCGCGATGCCGTCCGGCTTCAGCAGCGTATGGATGCCGGTGACGAACTCGTTGAGGTTCGGCACATGCGCCAGCACGTTGTTGGCGAGGAACACGTCGGCGGCAACGCCTTCGGACGCCAGCTTCTGCGCGAGTTCCAGGCTGAAGAAGGTATTGAGCGTATGCACGCCCGCTTTGGTCGCCGCCGCCGCCGGACCGTCCGCCGGATCGATGCCGAGCACCTTGATGCCGGCCTCCATGAACGGCTTGAGCATGTAGCCGTCATTGCTGGCGGCTTCGACGACCAGGCTGTTCGGGCCGAGATGGCGGGACGCGATGATCTCCTCGGCACTGCCGCGGAAATGCTTCATCAGCATCGGCGAGACCGACGAGAAATACGGGTAGTCGTTGCAGAACAGCACTTCCGGATCGACCGTGTGGCGTATCTGCACCAGCGCGCAGTGCGGACAGAACACCAGCTCCAGCGGCGCCTTCGGCTCCGGCTCGGAGAGCTGCTTCTCGCTCATCAAGCGGTCGGCAAGCGCCGTCTCGCCGAACGACATGATCTCGTGCAGGTCCTCGCAGCCGCAGGACAGGCACCCTTCGAGACGGGTGATCATGCCGGGATCCTCTCGGCCAGCGGGCGATGCGCATGGGCGGCATCCGACCAGCGCAGCTTGGCGTCGAGATCATGCTCGGCCAGCAGCGAGCGGAGATGCGCGATGCGGCTGAACTTCGGCCCCTCGAACCATTCCTGCTTCAGGCCGGCGGCGATGTAGGCGTCGCGCAACTGCACGATGCCGGCGCGCACCGTCCATTGCGGCTGGAAGGCCGGAACCATGCGGGCGATCTTGCTGCAATCGACCCGATAGCAGCGCGCATCCGGTCCGGCGCCGTCCTCGAAATCGATCCGGCAGCCGGGCACCAGCTCACGCACCGCGTCCGCGATCTCGCTGATGCGGTAGTTCTCGTCGTTGCGTCCGACATTGAACGCCTGCAGGTGGACCACCTCGCGCGGCGCCTCCATGACCGACAGGAAGGCGCGCGAGATGTCCTCGATATGCACGATCGGGCGCCAGGGCGTGCCGTCGCTCTTCATCAGCACGCGGCCGGTGGTCAGCGCCCAGGCAGTCAGGTTGTTGACCACGAGGTCGAAGCGCACCCGCTGCGAGAAACCGTAGGCGGTGGCGTTGCGCAGGAAGGTCGGGCTGAACCCGTCGGTGGCAAGCTCCGTCAGCGCGTGCTCCGACATGATCTTCGCCGCGCCATACGGCGTCACCGGATTGGCTTCGGCGGCCTCGTCGACGAAGTTGTCACCGGCGGCGCCGTACAGGCTGCACGAGGACGAGAACACGAAGCGCGGGATGCCGGCATCGCGCGCGAGCCGCGCCAGCCTGACCGTTGCCTCGTGGTTGATCGCGATGGTGAGGTCCGGATCGAGGTTGCCAAGCGGGTCGTTCGACAGCCCCGCCAGATGCAGCACCGCGTCGTAGCCGCCCTCGAGATCGGCGGCGACCACGTCGCGTATGTCGCGGTCGATGGAGACGACATCCGCCATTGCGCCGGAGAAGGTGCAGCGACGGTAGAGATCGCTGTCCAGTCCCACCACCTCGTGGCCGGCCTGCTGCAGCAACGGCACCAGCGCACAGCCGATATAGCCGCGATGACCGGTAACAAGAACCTTCATGACACGCCCCTCAACTTCACGATCGTATTTCAGGCTTCAGTCCAGGTTTTCCAGGGCGCCTTGCCGGACTGCCAGAGGCTCTCCAGCACGTACTTGTCGCGCAACGTATCCATGCACTGCCAGAAATCATCGTGCTTGTAGGCCATGAGCTGGTTGTCGCGCGCCAGGTTCTGCAGCGGCTCTTTCTCCCACTGCGTGGTGTCGTCGTCGATGTAGTTGAAGACCTCGGGCTGCAGCACGAAGAACGCGCCGTTGATCCAGCCTTCCGCCGCCTGCGGCTTCTCGTTGAACTCGCAGACCCGGTCGCCATCGAAGTCGAGATGGCCGTAGCGCGCCGGCGGCCGCACCGCGGTGATCGTCGCGAGCTTGCCGTGCGCCTTGTGGAAGGCCAGCAGCTTGTCGAGATCGACGTTCGACACGCCGTCGCCCCAAGTCAGCATGAACGGCTCGTTGCCGATCTGCGACTGCAGCCGCTTGATGCGTCCACCGGTCTGCGTCTCCAGGCCGGTATCGACCAGGCTGACCTCCCAGTCCGGCGCGAGTCCATTGCGGCGCGTGACCTCGCCGCTGCGCAGGCTGACATGCAGGTCGGAATGCAGCGAGCTGTATTTAAGGATGTAATCCTTGATGTACTGGCCCTTGTAGCCGAGTGCTATGACGAACTCGTTGTGGCCGAAGCCGGCATAGTGGCGCATGATATGCCAAATGATCGGCATGCCGCCGATCTCCACCATCGGCTTGGGACGGATCTCCGTCTCCTCGACGATGCGGGTTCCCTTGCCGCCGGCCAGGATCGCTACTTTCATGGTCTTGTCCAACTTCTGATTGTTGAGACATCGCAACGGCCGCAACCGCGCTGTCTCATTCTGTGGAAAACGGCGAGGCTACGCGAAACGACAACGGTCCGGGACCCAGGCACAGGCCGCGCCTTTCGGCGTCCCGACACAGAAACTTGCGGCCCCCTGGGTCTTGCTGCATGTGTTGCTACCACAGGAAACACGTGTGAAAAAACATGAAACGACAGGGAACCCTGAGCAGCGCGGGCTGGTCGGCGGTTGACTACTGGACCCAGCAGATCGCGGCCCTGCTCGTCTTCATCGTGGTCGGCAACATCATCGGACCGGCGGCGGTCGGCGTCATGACCATGGGCCTGCTGGC
Organism: uncultured Lichenicoccus sp.; assembly: GCA_963693035.2. Lineage (GTDB taxonomy): Bacteria > Pseudomonadota > Alphaproteobacteria > Acetobacterales > Acetobacteraceae > Lichenicoccus. Next base: position 675,614 of record CAXMMQ010000006.1, on the reverse strand, counting down.
CATGACGCTGATGATGACGCTGCTGCTGGACGGCTTCTCGGACGCGCTGATCCAGCGCGAGACGATCGACGCCGAGCATTTCGACACCACCTTCTGGATGCTGCTGGCACTCGGCGCCGTCGCCGGCCTGGTGCTGGCCGCCAGCGCCTGGCCGCTCGCCGCCTTGTTCGCGGCGCCGGCCCTGCACCATGTCATGCCGCTGCTGGCGATCTGCCTGCCGTTCGTGGGCGTTACCGCGACCTATCACGGCCTGCTGCAACGCGAGCTGCAGTTCCGCACCCTGGCGATCCGGACGGTGATCTCGCAGGTGAGCGGGTTCGGGGTGGCGGTCTTCCTCGCCTATCGCGGGTTCGGCGCCGACAGCCTGGTCGGATACTACCTGGTCGCGCGTATCTTCGAGGCGCTCCTGGTCATGCCGGTGAGCGGCATCTGGCCCGGCCTGCAGGTCAGCCGCGAGGCCGCCGCCGGCATCTTCGAGTTCGGCCGGCATCGCGTCGGCAACCAGTTGCTCGGCTTCGTGGTCATGCAGGTCGACCGTTTCTCGGCCGGACTGTTCCTGAGCACGGCCGCGGTCGGCATCTACTCGCTGGCGGAACGCATCAGCAGCGCCATGATCAACGGCTTCTCGGGTGTGGTGGGGCGGGTAGCGTTCCCGGTCTTTTCCGCCCGCCAGGGCGACATGCAGGCGTTCCGCGAGACGCTTGGCGACTTCCTGAGCGGGGTGGCGGTCGTGGCGCTGCCGGTATTTGTCGGGCTGGCGGTGACCAGCCGCGAGATTGTCGGTACGCTGCTCAACGCGCGCTGGGCGGCATCGGCGCCGCTGCTGGCCATCGTGTCGCTGTCCGGGATCGCGCATTCGTCGAACTACCTGCTCACGGCGGCGATCAATGCGCGCGGCCGGCCGGACATCCCGGTGCGGTACAGCGTTGTCATCATGGTGGCGCGCCTGTTGTGCAGCCTGCCCGCGGCCTGGCTCGGCGGCCTGCTTGCGATCGCCTGGGCGAACCTGGTGGTGACCAGCCTGTCGGCGCCGCTGGTGATCGCCTTCGTGCGCGAGCAGATCCCGGGCGTCGGCCGGGTCGTGGTCACGGCCTCGCTGCCGGCACTCGGAGCGGTGCTGGCCATGGCGGGCGCGACTCTCCTCACCGGGGTCATGTTGGCCGGGTTGTCGTTCACTGGTCTTCTGCTCGCAAAGATTGCGACCGGGCTGATCGTCTATCCGGTCGCGCTGTATGTTCTGGCCCCGAAGGACCTTATTCGCCGACTGGCGCCCCTGATCCGGCGACGGTAGGCGGCAGGCTGCCACGCCTGACGGTGCGGCTCATACCCAGCAAGGCGTGCTTGGCGACCCGGATCCGCTGGAACATCGCCGGGCTGATCGTCCGCATGATGTCGCGAGCGACGTCGCCGCCATGTCCGTCGGTGCCCCACCAGACGATGAGTTGGGCGTAGCATCCCAGGCGCGCCGCCGGGGATGCCACGTTCTTGTTCACCAGCTGCCAGTAGCGGCGATAGATGCCCCAATAGAACATCGTGTTGCGCTGCTTGGCGCGTCCGCTGGTGTCCTGCCATAGCGCCGCCTGCTTGGGGTCGACCAGCAGCACGGCGCGGGTGTAGCGCTTGTCGTGCTCGCGATGCAGGAACAGCGGCTCCGGCGCGCTGACCCAGGGGCCGCGCAGTGCCATCTCGGCCAGCAGCACCCGGTCCGAGCCGCTATAGTTGTCGTGCAGGCCGGAGCCGATCAGCGCCTGGCGCCGGTACAGGCCGAAGAAATCCTCGCACTGGTGGCGGGTGTGGATCAGGCCGCCGAACCGGGTTGCGGTCGACCGCGAACCGGCACGCGGGAACTCGTTGGCGAAGACCCGGAAGGTCTCCTCGTTCGGGCCGATCTCGCGAATGCCGACCGTGCACAGCACCGCATCGGGCTGCGCCTCGAGGGCGGCGACCGCCCGCTCCAGATACTTCGGCGCCATCATGTCGTCATGCGCTGCCCACTTGAAGAAGGTGCCGCGCGCGAGATGGAAGCAGCGATCATAGTTCGGCCCGGCACCGAGGTTACGCGGGTTGCGAATATAGCGCACCCGCGGATCGGCCTCCGCGTAGGACTCGCAGATCACCTGGGTGCCGTCGGTGGAGCAGTTGTCGCAGATCAGCAGCTCGAGGTCGGACAGGGTCTGCGACAGCACAGACTCGATTGCTCGGGCGACGTATGCCTCGCCGTTGAACACCGGCAGCCCGATGCTGACCAGGGGCGCGCGCGGCTCGGGCCGATGCGAGGATGTGGTGTCGAGGTCAGTCATGGCGTGCGGATCCGACGAGCAGGAGAGGCCGAGCAGGAGAAGCCAGGATATGTCGCACTAGAAGCTTCCATCCGTTATTTTAGCGTTAAATGGACCTGTATCAACTATTCAAAGCGTATGCGAGTTTAACGATCTAAATACGATAGGGGCCTGAGGTATGTTCTTGGTTTGTCAAGTAAAGGGTAACATTCCGGCAGGGCAAGGAAACACACATCATCGTGAAGCTCAAGCGGCTTTTTGGGCATCCCGGCGTAGGCGGCGCGGCCCGGTTTCAGGCCGACAGCCGAACCAGCCGATGGCCATCCGGATCGATCAGGCGGCCCTGCGTCGCAGCGCCAGAGTCGCGTAAAATCAACCTAGTAGCGGCAACGTCCGCGTCAGCGACCGGGGCGGCTGACCTTGTCGCCGGGGAGTGGTAGCACAGCAGTTCGACGTGCGGCGTCGGCTGGCGGGGCGCCAGCCCGACGACGGCCACCCGCGCCGCCTCGACATGGTCCAGCCGATCCTGTTGCACTCCGTGATTCAGGCTGCGCGTCATAACATTGAGGCCGATACTGCCGTAGTACTCGATGCTACGAGATGTATCTTCGACCACCAGCGCCGAATGGTCGATCCCGATGCAGGGGTTCGACCGGTCGGTGACGCCACGCCACCGCTCCGGCATCGCGTCCGGCGGGAACTGCAGCAGCTCGAGCGGGTGGCCGTCCGGGTCGCGGAACTTGGCCGCCGTCACGCCTCCCGACGAGGCCGGCAGGGTCACCGGAGCCTCCCGGCTGATCATCGTCGCCTGCCCCGGCAGCCGCGCCAGCGCCTGTCGTACATCGGTGGTGACCAGGGCGATGTGCTGGAAGAACCGGTCGTGGCTTGTCCTAACAATCGGGTAGGGTGCGCCCGGTCTATCGAATTGCACCAGCTCGATCTCCTGTACGCCGAGCCGCAGCCTGATGGCGCTTCCGGTCGCACCGTAGCAGGCGGCGTCGATCGCCTGCCGCCCGACCTCCTGGAATCCGAATGCCTCGCGGTAGAACGCCGCGAGCCCGGCGGCGTCGCCGGTGGTGAGGCTGATACGCTCGACTGCGTTGACGGTCATTTCGCCTCGCAGATGCCCGCACCGCGGCGGTTCAGGAAGATCGAATACAGGCTGTGCGAGCCGCCGATGAACAGCCGGCTCGCCTCCCGGTCTCCGAACGCCAGGTTGGAGACCGCATGCGGCACCAGGATCTTGCCGAGCAGCTTGCCATCGGGAGAGATGCAATGCACCCCATCGGCTGCGCTGCTCCAGATGTTGCCGTCCTCGTCGACCTTGAAGCCGTCGCTATAGCCCGGCTCCACCTTGTGGAAGATGCCGCCGCCGCTCAGGCTGCGCCCGTCCGCCGCGACATCGAACACCCTGAGATACTGCTTCGGGTCCGGCTGTGCCTGGTCCCCGGTCTCGGCAATGTAGAGACGGCGCTCGTCGGGTGAAAAGGCGAGGCCGTTCGGGCCATCGAAATCACTCGCGACGACGTTCAGCCCCCGGCTGTCCGGGTCCAGCCGGTAGACGGCCGGCGGCTGCTCCGATTGCTGCCGGCCGCCCTCGTAGTCGTTCAGCAGGCCGTACAGCGGATCGGTGAACCAGATCGAGCCGTCCGACTTCGCCACGATATCGTTCGGCGCATTCAGCCGGCGCCCCGCATGGCGATCCGCCAGGGTGGTGACGCTGCCGTCATATTCCGTTCGATAGATGCAGCGCCCGCGATGCGAGCATGCGACCAGCCGTCCCTGGCGGTCGCGCGTCTGGCCGTTGGCGTAGTTCGAGGGCGATCGCCAGACCGACAGCCCCTCGCTCTCGCTCCATCGCATGGTCCGATTGCGAGGCAGGTCCTGGAACAGCAGGCAGTTCCAGTCCCCCATCCAGACCGGGCCCTCGATCCAGCGGAAACCGGAGGCGAGTTCCTCGAGTGGCGCATTGCCCAGGATATAAGAGTCGAACTTCGGATCGCGACTGTCGAACCCGTCCATCGGACGCTCGCTAGCTGAACCGGCAGGCCTGGCCGATGGTGGGCTCGTCTGCGAGCTGGACCACCATCAGCACCGCAGGCTCGTCGCCGACCGTGCCCGAGCGGTGACCGCGGCGGCCGTCGGTCTCGCGTGTGTTCTGGTCCTCGCCAAAGGAGATCTGCCCCGGTCCCATCTCGATCCGGGTGCCGTCCATGCTCTCCACGAACCAGCGGCCGGACAGCGGGATGATCCACTGCGCCGCCGGGTTCTCGTGCCATTGGCCGACCCAGCCCACCGGCTGCACCGTCACCATCACCGTCATCTCGCCGCTGGTCCTGCGTCCCTGCCATTGCGGGTCAGTCCCCTGGCCCATCGCCTTCATCTGGAAGTCGGTAAGGGCGCAGCGCGTCTGGTGGCTGACCCCCTCGCTGTCGGTCCAGAGATGCCAGTAGGGGATGTTCGGCTTCTGGTCCTCGCTCATGGGGAGGCCTCCTCGGTGGCGGGGTGCGCGGCATACGGGTGGGTGGAGGAGAGCGGGTGCTCGATGAAGCTGGTGGCGCTCATGCCGCCGAAGGTGATCAGCAGGAAGCCGCCGGCCAGTGAAAAATTCTTCAGGAAGTCCCAGAACAGGCCGCGGCCCTTGCTGTCCGGGCCGCGCCAGAAATCCCCAGGCTGCCAGAAGCGCTTCCAGAGCAGGGCGGTGACCATGCAGTAGCCGGCCATGATGAAGCCGGCGAGCCGATCCGCGATGCCGGTCAGGATCAGGATCGGCATGAAGATCTCGACCCCAAGCCCCGCCAGCAGCAGCAGGGTCGCCAGCGGCGCCGAATTCACCACCTCGCGGGCCTGGCCGACCGCGCCCTTGAAGCCGACGATCTTGTCGAGGGCGCTGAACGGAAAGAACAACACGACCAGCAGGTAGCGCACGCCGAGCACCGCGATGAAGTCGAGACCCGTCATGCAGTGCTCCTGGCGGTCATCTTCGGCGGTGTTCGCCACAGGGCTAGCGCGCCAGGCGGCCAGCCGGTTCCGGCGCCCGGATCAGGGCGGCGGAACAAGGCGGGAAAGGCGGCGTTGGTCCGCGAGGTTCCCTGCGGAGTGAAGATGGCGATGGCCAGCGACCATTACGACGTGATCATCATCGGCTCCGGCCCTGGTGGGGGGACCATGGCCTGGAAGTTGGCCCAGACCGGCAAGCGCATCCTGCTGATCGAGCGTGGCGACTACCTGCGGCGCGGTCGCGACATGTGGGACAGCAAGGCGGTGTTCGTGGATGCGAAATACCAGGCGTCGGAGACCTGGTACAGCTCGGACGGCTCCAGCTTCCATCCCGGCCTGCACTATAATGTCGGCGGCAACAGCAAATTCTACGGCGCGGTGATGTTCCGCCTGCGCGAACGAGATTTCGGCGAGATCCAGCATCCCGATGGCATCGCACCCGCCTGGCCGGTCGGCTACGACAGCTTCGAGCCACACTACCAGGCCGCCGAGGAGCTGTTCTCGGTGCATGGCCTGCGCGGCGAGGATCCGACCGAGCCGCCGAGCACGAAACCCTACTCGAAGCCGCCGGTCAGCCACGAGCCGCGCATCCAGGAGCTGTACGACAACCTCAAGCGCATCGGCCACCACCCGTTCCACCTGCCGGTCGGCGTGCTGCTCGACGAGGACCGGAACGGCGACGCGCTGCCGCACTCGCCGTGCGTGCGCTGCGACGCCTTCGACGGCTATCCGTGCCCGACCAACGGCAAGGCTGACAGCCAGATCATGGTGGTCGACCCGGCGCTGGCGGCACACGACAACCTGACCCTGATGACGCGCACCTATGTCGAGAAGCTGACCACCGACGCCTCCGGCCATACGGTGACCGGCGTGCTGGCGGTGACTGACGCCGGAGAGCGGATCACGCTGACGTCGGACATCGTCGTGGTGGCGTGCGGCGCGCTGTCCTCGGCTTTGCTGCTGTTGCGCTCGGCGAGCGACACGCATCCGCGCGGGCTCGCCAATGGTTCGGACCAGGTCGGCCGCAACTACATGCGGCACAACAACAGCACCGTGCTGGCAGTCTCGAAGACGCCGAACCCGACCCGGTTCCAGAAGACCCTCGGCCTGAACGACTTCTATTTCCGGTCGGACGACTGGGACTATCCGCTCGGCCATATCCAGATGGTCGGCAAGTCGGACGGGGTGCAGGTACATGGCGAGGGATTGCCGAAATTCCTGCAATGGCTGCCCGAGATGCCGTTCGACTACATGGCCAAGCACTCGATCGATTTCTGGCTGACGTCGGAGGACATCCCGCTGCCCGAGAACCGGGTGCACTACCAGGATGGCCGGGTCTATCTCGATCTCAAGGAGACCAACATGGAGGGGCACCACCGTCTGAAGCACAAGCTCGAGGAGTTAGCCGGCGAGGTCGACATCCATCCGCATCTGTTCGACCGCAGCCTGTATCTCGGCAAGGACACGCCGATCGGCGGCACCGCCCACCAGGCCGGCACGTTGCGGTTCGGCACCGATCCGGCGACCTCGGTGCTCGACACCGACTGCAAGGCGCACGAGCTGGACAATCTCTACGTCACCGATGCGAGCTTCTTCCCCTCGATCGGCGCGGTGAACCCGACCCTGACCATCGTGGCCAATGCTTTGCGCGTCGCCGAAAGCATCGGGGGTCGCCTGGCGGCTTGACGGGGCAGCCGCATAGGTTCCATGAGAGGCGCATGACCGGGGTGTCCGCGACTGGCGGACTGAGATCACACCCGTCGAACCTGATCTGGGTCATTCCAGCGAAGGGAGGCATGCGATGGATCCAATGCGTCGGCGCCGGCGTGCGCCTGCTCGGTTGCGGCATTGCTGCTCCGGGGGTCACTGACCGCGGCGGCGCAGGGCAGTCCCGAGCAGATCACCGTCGATGGGCAGGGCGGCTTCGACAGCGCCGATGGCGTGCACGGAGTGGCGCCTGGCGGCGGCCTGATCTCGGTGCAGACCGGGCCGCAATCAACGAGCAAGGTGAGTGCCGACTTCATCCAGAAGCAGGCGCCGAGTGCGACTGCGATCCAGCTCATCAGCCTGGTGCCTGGCGCCAATATCTCGACCGCCGATCCGCTCGGCCTCTCCACCCAGGTCGGCCTCACCGTTCGCGGACTGGGCCAGACCGAGATCGGCACGCTGCTGGACGGCATGCCGCTGAACGATGCCGCCTACCTATCCGTCGCAATTCCTCGACACCGAGAACCTCGACAGCATCTCTCTGGCGCAGGGCTCGGCCGATCGCGATGCGCCGCTGCTGAACGCGGCCGGCGGGGTGCTGTCCCTCACGTCGCGGGATCCATCCGAGCATGCCGGCGGCCTGGTCGATGCGTCGTACTGCTCCTACCACAGCAACCGCGAGTTCATCCGCCTGGAGAGCGGCAGCCTCGGCGCCAGCGGCCCGCGAGCATACCTGTCCTACTCGCATGCGGCGGCCGGCAACGCGCGCGGGTCGGGCCGCGACAAGCGCCAGCATGTCGACTTCAAGCTGGTGCGCGACTGGGGCGACGGCAACTCGGGCGCGCTGCTGGTGACCTGGCACGATGCGGTCACCACCGCCTATCCCGACCCCGATCTCGCGGACTGGCACGCCTATGGGTTCTCGAACAACTATGACGGCACCTTTTCCCCGGGCGACGCCAACTACTGGCGGCTGTACCAGGCGCCATATCGGCTGGTCTATGGCGCGCTGCCGTTCCGCTTCACGCTGACGCAGCACCTGCATCTCTCGGTGACCGCCTATGCGCAATATGGCTACGGCAACACCCCGGGCGGCAGCGACCTGTCCACCTCCGGCCTGTTCGAGGGCACCCAGCCAGTGCCGGGCACGCTCTCGCTGCCGGGCGCCGTCGACGGCAGCGCCGCGGTGATGGCGGACTATGTCGGACAGACCTGGCGCAGCGGCGTTGTGCCGTCCATCACCTGGGATACCGGCCCGCAGCACCTGACGCTCGGCACCTGGTACGAATCTGTGGACGAGCACGACAGCCAGCCGTTCAGCGCGCTGAGTGCCGACGGCACGCTGGCCGACATCTGGCTGGACCTGCCGGGCAGCACCATCGGCTCGCCAACGGACAACAATTGCTGGCGTCGGACACGCACATGATCGCGCAGACCAACGCGGTGTTCGTGAGCGATCGGATCAGTTTCCTGTCCGACCGGCTCACGCTCGATCTCGGCCTCAAGGAGGCGATGGTCAGTCGCGAGGGCTGGAACGGACTGCCCGGCTCGACCTATCGCACCGGGTTCAACGAGGCCGAGCCGTTGCCACGCATGGCACTTCGATATCGAATCAACGCGTATCACCAGGTCTTTGCGAACGTGACGACCAACTTCCTCGCACTGGCGCAGAGCACGCTGTTCGCCACCTACGACCCGTCGAGCGGGCAGGTCGCGAGTGCCGCCAACACCGACCTGCGACCGGAATACAGCATCGCCGAAGAGGTCGGCTGGCGCTATGCCGGTGACCGGCTGATCGGCAGCGTCACCTTGTTCAACTACAACTTCACCAATCGGCGGATCAGCACCGTGCTCGACCTCAACGGCGCTCTGATCGGCGGCACGATCAACGCGGGAGGCCAGACCTCGCGCCGGTCGATACCGAGTTCGGGCTGCGGCCCTGGCATCATCTCAGCCTGTACGTGTCCGGGGAATAACTGTATGCGACCATCGACAACGATATTCAGTCCGGTGGCGACCTGCTGCCGACGGCGGGAAAGATCGCGGTCAGCAGCCCGCGCCTGTCGGGGGCGCTGGGCCTGACCTATGACGACGGCATGCTGTTCGGCGTCGTCGACGTCAAATATACCGGCCGGCAATACTCGACCTTCATGGACGACGAGCGGATCAGCGACCACACCCAGGCCGACATGACGCTCGGCGTGCGCCTGCCCAGCGTCGCGCACGCGCAGCATCCCGGATTGCGGCTCAACTTCATCAACCTGACCGACAGCGCGTTTCTTTCCGGCGTCGCCAACCCGACCACCAATGCACAGAACACCATCGGTCGCAGGGGCACGGTCATTGCCGGAACGTCGCCGAGCTACCTTGTGGGCGGTGGCTTTGCGGCGCTGCTCACCGCAAGCGCGGGATTCTGAGGATGCGCCTCGCCGTACTCCTGTTTCTCCTGCTGGCGGTCGCTCCGTTGGCGGCGCGCGCCACCGACCGGGTAAGCATGATCCTTGACCGGTTCGTCAATGCGGACCACGAGCAGATCCTCGCCGCCGAATATTGCGGTGCGTTCGCCCGCCACGGTCTGCAGGTGACCCTGATTGCGCCCGCCGATACCAGTTCGCCGCCGCGCCTGGTGGCGGCCGGCAGGCGGATCTCGCGGTCAGCTACCAGACCGAACTCGCCTTCATGGCGGCGCGAGGGTTGCCGGTGGTGCGCGTCGGCACGCTGATGGACCAGCCGCTGAACGTGTTGATGACGCTGCCCGGCATGGGGATCCACAGCCTTGCCGACCTCAAGGGGCGTCGCGTCGGGGTCTCGGTCGGGCCGGGCGACGAGGCGATGCTGAACGGCATGCTGGCCTCGGCCGGGCTCAGGCCGGGCGACATCGTCCGCACCGACGTCAGTTTCCAGATCGAGCAGGCGCTGATGACGCACCGGGTCGATGCGGTGCTCGGCATGCGCAACTACGAGTTGATCGACCTGCAACAGAAGGGCCTGGAGCCGCTGGCGTTCCGGCCGGAGCAGCACGGCGTGCCGCCGTACGACGAGCTGATCCTGGTGGCGCGTCGCGATCATGCCGCCGATGCGAGGATCGCCCGTTTCATGACGGCGCTGAAGGAGGGCACCGCCTGCCTGCTGCACGATCCCGATGCGGTGTGGGAGAAGACCATCCGGGCGCGGCCGGAACTCGATACCAGGCTGAACAAGGCGGCGTGGTGGGTGAGCCTGGCGGCGCTCGCACGCAACCCGGCGCGTCTCGATCGCGTCCGCTACGAGACTTTCCAGCGCTTCCTGGTCGAGCGCGGCTCCCTGCGCAACCGGGCGCCAGCGGGGAGCTACACGCAGTGACTCCGGCTATGGCGGCCCAGACGACTGCCGGATCGGCACGTCGGCGATATCGGAGGGATCCAACAGGCGGGCGTTGATCCCGAGGCGATCAGGCTCGCCGTCGAGGACGCTCCAGTGGGTCACGCAGCCGCAGGTCCCCCAGCGGTTGAATGCCAGGTGTCTCTCACCCCGCGAGTAGGCTTCCAGCGCACCTACCACCCGTACCTGGTCCGGCCGGTAGTACGCCCAGAGCACGCCGTAGCGCCGGCAGACCGAGCACAGGCACTGGTTCAGGTAGGTCGGCGTGTGCTCGACCTCGATACGCACCGCGCTGCAGTGGCATGACCCGGTCAGCATGACGGTCACCTCCCGCCGAAGAAGGCCGCGATCTCGGCGGCCGCGCGATCTGGATCCTCGCGATGCGGAAAGTGCCCGACGCCCGGAAACATCGCGAGATCAAGGTCGGGGAAGGTCTCGCCGAGGCGGTCGGTCCAGGCATACGGGAACAGCGGGTCATGCTCGGCCCAGCGCACGCAGGTCGGCAGTGGGATCGGCGGCAGGGCCGGTGCCTCGCCCTTCAACATGGCGATCCTGCTGGTGGCGGTGGCGCGGTAGGACGCAAAGCCGCCGGCGAGGTTGCCCGGCTTCTGGAAGTTGGCGACGAACGCCTCCATCACGTCGTCGAAGGCCTCCTGGCGATAGGCCCAGTGCCGCAGGAAATGCGTGAAGTAGATCCGGATCGTCTCGGGCGAGGCGCCGATCAGGGCCGGTGCGAGATCGGTCAGGTGGAACGAGGTGTACCAGATTTCGGAGAGGCGATCGGGCGTCGCCATGCGCGGCCCGATGCCCGGATACATGAAGTCAAAGAAGAACAGCCCGGTCACGCGCTCCGGCGCCAGCCGGGCCAGCGCCTGCATCACCCCGGCGCCGATATCGTGCCCGACCAGTCCGACCGGCCCGAGGCCCAGTGCATCGAACAAAGCGAGCATGTCGGCGGCCTGCTCGGCAGCGCCGAACGGGCCATCCGGCTTGTCGCTGTCGCCGTAGCCGCGCAGGTCCGGCGCGATCAGCTCGAACCGGTCGGCGAGCCGGGTCATCACCGGCTGCCAGGTCAGCCAGAACTCCGGCCAGCCATGCAGCAGCACCAGCGGCCGGCCCTGTCCGGTCCGCGCCACGTGCAGGCTTGCCCCGTTCACCTTGACGTGGATGTGCTCGATCATGGCCATCGCCCCGCTGCTCGCGCCGCCTGTCGCTGTCAGCGCCGCATACCGCAACGCATGAACGGTCATCGGGTCGCGACGAAGAACAGCCTCGGGATCGGCATTAGCACGGTGCCGTCGGGCAACGCCGGACAGGCACTTGCGACGGCGTCCCGGTAGCGTTCGAGGAAGTCGGCCTGCTCGCCGGCAGGCGGGCGCGCGCGGCGGCGATCATGTCGTCCGATCTGTCCAGCCCGACGATTGCAGCCTGCGGATAGCATTGCCGCAGCAGCTCGGTCGAGTTGCCCGGACCGCAGCCAAATCGGCCGCGGCGGCGACGGCGGTCCGGGGCACCTGGGCCAGCAGCTCGCGGATCTGCCGGTTCCGCTCGGTCTCGAACCGAGTGTACTGCGCCAGACCAGCTCATCGTTTCGCTCTCCGGGAGATTGAACAAAAGTCGTGCTGCCTCGTTACCGCATGCCAACAGCTTCAAGGGGGACCGGCGGTGCGTGTTTCAATCATGAGTTCGGTAGGTGCCACGCTCCTGCTGCTGGGCGCCTGCAGCCAGGCCGGCGCGCCCACCAAGGCCGACATCAAGCAGGTCATCCAGAGCCGCATGCAGGCGGCCAACGCCCAGACCTCGGCGAATACGCTGGGGATCTTCAGCGGCCCGTACGACGTGCATGATTTCGACGTCACCAACGCCGACTGCACCGCCAAGGAAAACGGCGTCTATAGCTGCGCGGTGACCGCGATCACCAAGAACAAGACGAACACGGCACAGCTTTCGTTCAAGGAGGTCAACGGCGCCTGGACGCTAGTACAATAGAGGCTGCTTGCAATCACCGGCTGCTGGCAGTCCGGCGTGACTTCCATGTTTGGAAGTCAGGAGGCGCTCTCATCCAGCATCAGGCGTTGAACCTCTCGCTACCGCCTGAAGGTCACCACCAGCACATCGCGATAGGCCAACCCGGCCAGGTCCAGCGCCATAACCGCGGTGACGCCGTGATAGACGCGGCTGTCATCGACGAAGGCGGCGTCGAGCGGTTCTGTGAGGGTGAATCTGCCGAGCGGCTGGCGTTGCAAGTCGTGGATGCTGGTGTCGCCGCTGGCGATGTTGCGACGCGCGACCAGCAGCACCAGCACCCAGTCGACGCCGTCGCGGTGCAGCCCCTCCGGCGTCGGCTGGCCGGCCTCTTCGGCATTCGCCTCGATGCGGAACTGGTGCAGCTCGACATGCCAGGTCTGCGGACGCACCACGACCGGGGTCAGCGCGGTGAAGGTGGCGTCGCACAGGCGCAGGACGGCGAGCAGCGCCGGATGGGTGCCGATCCCGTCGGTCACCGGGCTGAACCAGCGCTCCAGCCCGCCATTCAGCAGGTTGTAGTCGCGGCTCTGGTAGTGCGGCTGGTGCGGCTTGCGCTGGATTTCGCCATCGGTCATCGAGAAGTTGGCATGCCGGCGGCGACGGTAGCGGCCGCCATCGGCCATGTAGCGGTCCATGCCGAGATCACTCCAGCTCGCGGCGAAGCCGTCCCAGTCGCGCAGGCCGTATGGCTCGAGCAGCGCCCGCATCGAGGCGGCACGCACCAGTGCGAACCCATTCTCGCGCAGGATCCCCCAGAGCGACGGAAGGCCTGTCATGCGGACTCCGGGGCCGGCTCGGGTGCCAGATGCAGGTTCGGGATCGCCAGCGGCCGCGCCGGCAGCGCCACCTTCGCATCCTGCAGCGCGATGCGCAGTCGCCGGTAAAACTCGCGCTGGATCGGCCAGCGGCCGCCGACCGTGCATTTCATCGTGCCGCTGATCGCCACCGAGTAGTCACCGATGCTGTCCACGCCGTTGAGCGCGAAGTCGGCGATCGCGAAATCACCGAACGCCGCATCCGCGCGTAACCCGGCGCCGACCTCGTGCAGGATCGAACACACCCGGTCAGTATCCTCGGCGACGGCGATGTTGATCGCGATCGCCGCCACCGCGAAGTCGCGCGACAGGTTGGTGACCGTGCTGACCGACGAGAACGGGATGATCTGCACCGAGCCGTCGCCGCCGCGCAGCCGCAGGGTGCGGATCGACAGGTGCTCGACGGTGCCGGTGACGCCTGCGGCGGTGACGGTGTCGCCGACCTGCATCGCGTTCTCCACCAGCAGGAAGATGCCGGTGATGAAGTCCTGCACCAGCTTCTGCGAGCCGAAGCCAATGGCGACGCCGAGGATGCCGGCGCCGGCTAGCAGGGGCCCGACATTGATACCGATCTCGCTCAGGATGGTCAGCAGCACGATGGCGCCGAGCGTGATCAGCAGCACCGTGCGCAGGATCGGCAGCAGCGTCTGCAGCCGCACCGCGCGCGCCGTCTGCGAGGTGCGGCCGAAGTTGGAGACCTGGCGGTCGAGGGCAGCATTGACACCCTCCCAGGCAACGACGCCGAGCATCAGCGCCACCAGGATCGACAGCAGCGCCGAGACCATGCGGGTGCCGAGATGGCCGGTGGCGAACCAGGACAGCGCCGGCAGACCCCAGCTCTGCAGCAGCAGCACCGCGCCGGCGGCCAGCATGATGGCGTTCACTACCCGGCGCAGCAGCGGGTACCAGCGGTTCGCCCGCAGCTCCAGGCCGGGATAATGCTGCTCCAGCTCGGGGCTGATGCGGAACAGCCGGTCCAGCAGCCCGAGCAGGCTGAGTGCTGCGAAGCGGCAGACGACGACGATGGTGACGGTGAGCACGAAGATGCGCCAGATCTGCTGGTAGCCGTTCTGCACCTGCGCCGCCCACACCAGCCAGAGCGCGAAGTCGAAGAACAAAGCGGGGATCCACCAGTGCTGGGCGAGCCGGCCCAGGATCGCGCCGGTGCTGGTCTCGCGAATCCGCCGCGGCGGGCGCAGCGCGTTGGCGACCCGCACGCGCGTCCGCCAGATCAGGCCGGCGAGCAGGATATGCTCGATCAGCACGATCGCCCGGATGATGGATTGCGCCGCCCGCTGCGGCAGCTCGATCAGGCCGCCGATATCGGTGAAGGCCACCGCGACCACCGGCACAGCGATCAGCCAGGCCCACCAGCGGCACAGCAGCGACGCGGTCTCGTCGGTGACCCCGAGCAGGCGCACGCCGGGTGCCCCGGGTGCCAGCAGCATGTCGAGCAGCAGATACAGCCCGCGGCCGAAGCCGTACAAGTTGGTGACGGTCATGATCACCAGTTGGCTGACCGGCTGCTGCGCCCAGCCGGTGCCGGCGACGTTGCCGATCGCGAGCAGCGCGCCGAGCGGGATCAGCTTGAGTATCAGGCGAAGCAGCGCGAACGGCACCCGCTTGAGGACGCGCAGCGTGTGCCAGCGATGCTGCGCGTCGCGCTGCCGGTGCTCCGCCGCGGTGACAGGCGGAGGCTCCTCGGCGGTGCCCGGTCCGACGGAGGCGATCTCCGGCCCGTCATCGGGAGGCACCCGATCATGGGGGATATCCTCCTGTGCGACGCGCGCATCCCGCGCCAGTGCCCGCAGCGGCCGTCCCAGCAGCAGGGTCAGCAGCCGCTCGACGATGAGGCCGCCGGCGATGACGAGCGTCGCCCGCCAGGCGGCATCGAACAGCACCGCGCGGCTCGCCGGGTCGCTCAGCTCGTGGCTCACCCAGCGGGTCGCCAGCACCGCGTCGCCGAACATCCGTCCGAAGGCACGCGCCTGCGTCAGCACCAGCAGCTGCGCCGCCCCGACTTCTCCGAGCAACTCGCTGCCGAGGCTGTTGGGCGCCAGCGTGACCTTGGCCGGTGCTGCCGGCTTGGCCGGAGCCGGGACCGTGACCGGCAGGCTGCGGGCGATCGCCGTCAGGATGCTGGTGAACGCGGCCCGCTTGCGCGGGTCGTTCAGCACGTCGAGCACCTGCTGGGCCTGGGCGGCAGTGATCGGGGCCGCCGTCGCCGCCTGGGTGGTGGCGTGCGGGGCGACGCCGGATTGGGCGCGCGACCCGCTGGGCAGCATCGGCATGAGGAGGCAGGCGAGCAGTGCGGCCAGCGCCAGCCGCCCACGGATCCGATCATTGCCGTTCGCGTGCATCCGGTTCGTCCCCGACAACTCAGGCGCGTGTGCAACCACGCGTGAGCAGCGGCTGTCAAATGCTACGGAGTGGCCTATGTGTGGGCGATGCGGGTCCTGCTGACGTTCCTGATGGTTTTCGCGATGATCGGCACGGTCGGCGTCCTGGCGGCCGGCGTGGTGGGGTTCGTGCGCGGCGGCGGCGATCCGCAGCGCTCGAACCGGCTGATGCGCTGGCGGGTGATCCTGCAGGCGACCGCCATCCTGTTGTTCGTGCTGCTGCTGACAATCTTCAGGCGGTAATTTCGGGGCCGGCTCAGGTGCCGGTCGTGACCAGATGCGCGCGCCGGGTGACAAGGTCCGCGTCCATCAGGTAGAGCGCGTCGAGTAGGCCAGCCTGCAGGCTGCCCGGACCAGGCGCGAGCTCGGCCGCCATCTCGCCGGCCAGTCCGGCGAACACCATGCCCCCGACGGCGGCCGTCAGCGCATCCGGCGTGACCGCGAGGCAGGCCCCGATCAGCGCCGTGGCGGTACAGCCGAGGCCGGTGACACGGGTCATCATCGGGTGACCGTTGCTCACCCCGATCGTGCGCTGCCCGTCGGTCACGTAGTCGGTGGCGCCGCTGACCACCACGACGCATCGCAGGGCAACTGCCAGCGCCTTCGCCGCGTCGAGCGCCGCCTCGGCCCGGACCAGGCTGTCGACGCCGCGCCCGCCGGCGGCGTCGCTCCCCCGAGCCGCCCCGGAGAGGCGCGCGAGCGCGATGATCTCCGAGGCGTTGCCGCGCATCACCTTGGGCGAAAAGGCGAGCAGATCCAAGGCCACCTGCGACCGGAAGGTCAGGGCGCCGACCGCGACCGGGTCCAGGACCCAGGGCGTCCCGGCTGATCGCGCGGCTTCGGCGGCGAGACGCATGGCCTGCGCCCGGGCGGCATCCATGGTGCCGAGATTGATCACCAGCGCGCCGGCGACCGAGGCAAACTCGGCCACCTCCTCCACGCCCTCCACCATCGCCGGCGATGCGCCCAGCGCCAGCAGCGCGTTGGCGGTGCTGTTGGTCACGACCAGGTTGGTGATGTTGTGGATCAGCGGCGTGCGCGCCCGCAGCGTGGTCAGCAGCGTGCCGATGGTGGCAGCGGTCGGTTCGATTGCGGGCAGTTGCATCGGACGCACGATCTCCGGCCGGATGGGTATGGTGGCGCGAAGCCTGTATCGTCCGGCCGGCGTCGGCCGTCCATGGCGCCAGGGAGCGAAGGAGACCGGAATGCAGGCTGAGCCCGAATGGCTGCGTCAGGTGCGCGAGCTGCAGGCGATCGCGCAGACCGGGCTTGCCTTCACGCGGGACCCGTACGACCGCGACCGCTACGAAGCCTTGCGCAGCCTTGCCGCTGCCATGCTCGCGGACCGGGTCGGCGCCGACGCGGCAGGGCTGCGTGATCTGTTCGCGAACGAGCGGGGCTATGCCACGCCCAAGGTGGATGTGCGCGGCGCGGTGTTCGACGACAGCCACCGCCTGCTGATGGTGCGCGAGACCGCCGATTCCGGCCGCTGGACGCTGCCCGGCGGCTGGGCCGACGTGAACCAGACCGCTTCCGAGTGCGTGTTGCGCGAGATACGCGAGGAGAGCGGCTACGAGGCCCGGATCGTGAAGCTCGCCTTGCTGCATGATCGCGCGAGGCAGGGTCATCAGCCGGTCGAGCTGCACTCCATCTACAAGCTGTTCTTCCTCTGCGCACTCACCGGCGGCGAGGCGAGGGGCAGCCTGGAGACCAGCGAGGTGCGCTTCTTCGCCGAGCCTGAGGTCCCCGCCGACCTCTCCACCGGCCGGACTTTGCCGCACCAGATCGCCCGGCTGTTCGCCCACCACCGCGACCCGGCGCTGGCGACCGAATTCGACTGAGCCGTGCAATGCCGAAAAGACACGGTCCGCGTCCGCGACTTCAAGCCGGACGATCTCGACGCTCGACGATGTGCGGCGCGCGCTGCCGGGCGACTTCTGGCTGCAAACGGATGCCGGCAACCATGTGGCGCGGCCGTTCTACGAGCGGCACCGGCTGCGGCGGGAGGGTGAGGCGCCGCACCCGCATAGCGGCCAGATGGTCGCGCTTAATCGCGGGCCTTGAGAGCGAAGCAGAGGCCTTTCGATCACCGCGCCTGGACCCAGAGGTTCAGCATTCCTGCAAAGCATCTCGGATGCTCCGCCTCGAACCGGTCCCAGAGCAGAAGGTTACGCAACGGATCGCTTCGCCCGTCGCTGTTCCAAGCCCTGAATGCCTGCTCGGTGGCACCCGGCACCTCCACGCCGAGGAGCTCGAGCGCCGCCTCGGCCAGGAACCGTGCGACCTCGGGCAAGGTCACCGGCCGCTCCTGGACATGGAACAGGAGATCCCGGCATCCGCTGACCGAGGCGAAGTCCGGGCTCTTGACCAGCCGGATCGCCCAGTCTTCATCCAGCGTCATCAGTTCGTGGCGGCAGGCCCGGATGCCGTCGGCCGTGGCCTCGTATCCGTTCGCGGCGATCCAGTCCCGTGCCGATTGCACGTCGCTACGGCCACGCTCGGTGTAGAGCAGGACGTTCATCACGCCGCGTGGCCGCAGCACCGCCCGCAGGGCGCGCCAGCCGGCATATGGGTCGGCGAGATGGTGCAGCACGCCGCCGACGCCGATCATGTCGAACGACCGGCCGAGCTGCGCCGCCTTGAGCAGGTCGGCCTGCATGTATTCGATGCCGACAATACCGAGGCTTGCCGTCATCCGTGACGCGTAGGCCAGGCTGGCCACGCTCAGGTCGATGGCGAGCAGGTTGACGTGGCCCAGGCTATGGACTGTTTCCACCGCGTGCTGGCCGGTGCCGCAGCCCGCAATCAGAACATCCATGGTCTTTTCCGGGGGCAATGCCGGGGAAGTGCCGAAACGCGCCTGCAGCCAGTCTCCGAGCTCCAGCGGTGGCGACGCCGCCAGTGTGGCGACCCATCGAGGATACGGGTTGCTCTCGTACTGCCCGCGAACTGCCACCGAGACCTCGTCATCGATCGGCGTTCCCTGACGGATGGTGTCCTGCAGCCGGCGTTCCTCCGCCGGCTCGCGCACCTGCTGATCGAGCAGGGCGACAAGATCCGGCGAAGCCTCGCCGACGAGGAGATCCGAGGCGCCAGCCAAAGATGCCAACGACACATACATCGCGAGCGCGACAAGCAGCCCCTCGGACCACGCCTGATGTCGGTCGAGCGTCGTCTGGACCCGGTCGCGCAGCATTTCGACCTCTGCGGCCTCTTCCGCCGAGAGGTGCCAGGAATATTCGTTGATGAAGCACTGGCGCGCCAGTCTGCAGGCCGACCCCAAATCGGGGGCTGAGAACGCGCGGCCGGACAGCGCGGCGTCGAGAAGCTCCCGGCGCCGTCGGGTTAGAGCCAGCTCGACCTCTCGATGACGAACCGGCGCCAGGGTCAGCAGGGTGCCAAGCGGTTCTTCCAGCGCGTCGATCGATCCCTGTGCGGCCACCGCGCAGATCGCCGGTGCCAGGTCCTGCGGCCTGGTCCAGAGCCCCTCGACCGCGCGTCGCAGAGCCTCCCGCACGTCCGGCGTGTCCAGGGCCGAGGCCGCGTCGCGGGTGCAATCGACGAACAGCAGCCGCAGTCCCGGCGTGTCGGCATAAGCGAGCGCCTGCGCCGCGGCCAGCAATGCCGCCGCGTCGGCGTTGAGCGCCAGCAGGGCTTCGACGAGGCCTTCATGCGCGGCGGCGAAGTCCGGTCGCAGCGCGATGGCCTGGCGGAATGCGTCGGGCGCGTGGTGGCTGCCGAGCGCCCTCAGGGCGAGGCCAAGCCCGTGATGAGCCTCCGGAAGCTGCGCATCGAAACGCAGGGCCAGCCGATAGGCCGGCACGGCGTCGACCGGACGCTGCAGCTCCATCAGGGCGTTGGCAAGGTTCATGTGCGTCACCGCGCCCGGCTGCAGACGGGCGACGCGCCGGTACTGGATTTCGGCCTCGACCGGCTGCCCCGCCGCCCGGTAGGCCTGCGCCAGGCCGGCATGCAGCGCCGGCGCGTCCGGCGCTGCAGCGAGCGCCGCGGTGAACTGCTCCACCGCATCCGCCGGTCGCTGCTGCAGGAGCGCGATCTGCCCACGCAGATGCAGTGCGACGACATCGCCCGGCTTCTTCTCGAGATGCTGGGCACAGAGCGCGTCGGCCTCGCCTGGGCGACCATTGGAAAGGTGCGCCTTCGCAAGGTCAAGCAGCGCAGCCGCACTCGGACCGGCGGCCGGGACGGCCTTGCGCGAACGGGCGTCGATACGGCGCAGCTTTCGGTTCAAGGCTCGACCTCCGGGAGCCCGTCTCCTAGCGGATGATCGCGGATGGGGCCAGATCGCCCCCAGCTCCCTGCTGGTGCGATGCTGCTCGCGCCGCCAGCGCCACGTTCATCGCCTCGAATGCAGGCACCAGGTCCCGAGGGTCGAACAGCCAGAGCAGGACACCGCTGAAATGCTCGCCCTGGGTGAACATCGTGCCGTGGGCGGTGGGACGCAGCAGGAAATAATGCTCGCCGACGAACAGGCCCGGCATACCCCAGAGACGTCCGCGCCAACGGAGCTCCCGCTCCTGGTCGGCGACCAGGACCCTCGGCCAGAAGATGGCGCGGTCGGCTCCGTAGCCCTCGATGTTCTCGATCACCGCACCCTTCTCCAGCCGGCCCCTCAGCCCGGCGATCATCGGGTTCCATGCGGGGAAATCGTCCGCGTCCGTCAGCACCGCCCAGACCGATGCCGGCGGTGCGTCAACTGCAATTGTGGTGAGGATGTCCGAATGTGGTGCGAGCACCAGCAGGCAGACACAAAGCACGGACAATATTCCGGCAGCCAGCCAGCCCGATCTCCTGAGGAGGCGAGCCGCCGCAGGACGCATCGAGACCGGCTGGCTTCAGGCCGTCGCCATCTCCAGCAGGATCGCCCCGTCCTGGTCCACCGTCAGCGGATAGGTGGTGATGCTGCACTCGGTGTTGACCCCGGCGCCGGTGCGCAGGTCGTAGGTGCGGTCGTGCAGCGGGCACATCACCGTGTGGGTGCCGGTCAGCCCATCGGCGAGCGGGCCCTGGCGGTGCGGGCAGTCCGGCTGGGTCGCGAACACGCCAGCCCTGGTGCGGAACACCGCGATATGCATCCCCGCCGCCTCGACCAGCCGGCCTTCGCCCTCGGGGATGTCGGAAAGGTGGGCGATCCTGATCGGCGCTGGCATCACTAGGCTCCGTCCGCGACCAGCAGGTCGCTGAACTGGTTCGCGGTGCGCGGATGCACCGCCTCCCTCCACGGGTCGTACGCGGCATCGACGGAACGCTGCATCGCCGCGTCGAGCGCCTCCACGATGCCGTCGCTATCGTCCACCACCACCGCACGCAGCCGCTCGATACCGACGCGCTCGACGAAGGTGTAGGTGCGCTCCTTCCACTTCGCGTTCTCGCGGTAGTACTGCATGAAGCGCGCGGTGATCTGCATGACGGCATCCTCGCCATCGACGGTGCACAGCACGTCGCCCTTGCGGATATGCGCGCCGGCCGCGCCGCCGACATAGATCTCCCACTTGTCGTTGCCGACCGCGACCGCGCCGATATCCTTCACCATCGCCTCCGAGCAGTTGCGCGGGCAGCCGGCGGTGGCAAGCTTCAGCTTGGCGGGGCTGTCGACGCCCCTGAAACGCTTCTCGATCTTGGTCGCCAGCCCCATGCTGTCGCCGAGCCCGAAGCGGCAGAACTCGGTGCCGATGCAGCTCTTGCAGGTGCGGTAGCTCTTGCCATAGGCGTGCCCGGACGGCATCCCGAGATCCGCCCACATCTTCGGCAGGTCCTCCTTCGACACCCCAACCAGGTCGATGCGCTGGCCGCCGGTAAGCTTGACCAGCGGCACGTTGTATTTCTTGGCAACCGTGGCGATGCGGATCAGGTCGTCCGGCGTGGTGATCCCGCCTGGCATTTCCGGTATCACCGAGAAGGTGCCGTCCTTCTGGATGTTGGCGTGCACGCGGTCGTTGATGAAGCGCGCGTCGCGCTCGTCCTGGTATTCGCCGGCCCACAGCGTGACCAGCAGCGAGGCCAGCGCCGGCTTGCTGGCTGCATCCTCGATGCCGCCGGCGAGGGCCGCGAACACCGAGGAGACCGAACGCAGGCCCTGCTCGCGCACCGCCGCCACCAGGTCCGGCTTGGTCATCGGGATGCAGGGCACGTAGTAGTGGATCGACGGGTCCTCTTCGAGAACGCCGCCTGCGAACCATGCCACCACCTCGCCGACCAGGCTCTTGCAGGAGCCGCAGCCCATGCCGGCGCGGGTCGCATCCATCACCGCCTTGGTGGTGTTGCGGCCGGACTTCACGCAGGCGCCGATCGCCTCCTTGGTGACGCCGTTGCAGTTGCAGACCTGCTGGTCGCCCGGCATCTCGTCGAGCGTCACCTTCTGCGACGGCGTGCCGAGGTCGAACAGCAGCCCGAGGCGCTCGTCCGGCAGCGCGCTGTCGCGGTCGAACGCCTGCATCAAATAGGCGGCCTTGGAGATGTCGCCCATCAGGATGCCGCCGACCAGGCGTCCGTCGCGCACGATCAGCTTCTTGTAGGTGCCACGCCCGGGCTCGCTGAACTGGATCACCTCGTCGCGCGCATCGGCCGGCTCGGTGATGCCCATCGAGGCCAGCTCCACGCCCATCACCTTGAGCTTGGTGGCGAGCTTGGAGCCGTGATAGGCGGCGTCCAGGTTGCGATCGGTGACGTGGTCGGCGAACACCTTGGCCTGGTCCCAAAGCGGCGCCACCAGCCCGTACACCATGCCGCGATGCTGCGCGCATTCGCCGACCACGAAGATGCGGCGGTCGTCCAGGCAGCGCATGTGGTTGTCGACCACGATGGCGCGCTCCACCGTCAGCCCGGCGCGCTGCGCGACCTCGATGTTCGGGCGGATGCCGGCCGACACCACCAGCATGTCGCAGGCCAGCGTGCCGCCGTCCTTGAAGCGCAGGCCTGCAATTCTGCCGTCGCCGAGAACCGCCTCGGTGCTTTTGCCGAGATGGATGGTGATCCCCATCGCCTCCATCTGGCGGCACAGGATGGCGCCGCCGTGGGTGTCGAGCTGGGCGTTCATCAGGTGCTTCGACTGGTGCACGACATGCACCTCGCAGCCATGGTTGAGCAGCCCGCGTGCGGCTTCCAGCCCGAGCAATCCGCCGCCGATCACGGCCGCCACCTTGCTGCGCCTGGCGGTCTGCATGATGCCGTTGCAATCGTCGATCGAGCGGAACCCGAACACGCCCTCGCGAAGCTCGCCCGTCGCATCGCGGATGTTATCGATCGGCGGGATAAAGGCACGGCTGCCGGTGGCGATCAGCAGCACGTCGTAATGCGCCTTCACCCCGGCGGCCGACATCACCACGCGTGCCGCACGGTCGATCCCGGTGACCGGCGAGCCGGTATGCAGGGTGATGGCGTTGTCGGCATACCAGTCGAGCGGGTTGATGTAGATCTCGCTGCTGTCCTGCACCCCGCTGAGCACGTTCGACAGCATGATGCGGTTGTAGTTGCCGTATGGTTCGTCACCGAACATGGTGATCTCGAACATGTCGGCGCCGCCGCGCGCCAGCACCTCCTCGACCGCGCGGGCACCGGCCATGCCGTTGCCGATGACAACCAGCCTCTGTCGCGTCATCGCCGCATTCTCCACCGGACGATCCCCCATCAAATTTCCATCAGGCCCATGTCAAGCACTACGGTCCCGGTGACGCCCTCGGGTGCCGCGACGCGCATCTCCAGCACCGTCTCCGGGAAGAGGTCCTCGACCACCGCGAGCGGCACGTGCTGGCCGGATTTGGCACCGAGCGGAAACAGCCGCATCGGCTTGCCGTCCCGCAGCAGCACCAGAGTCACCATCTCGTTCGCGGAATTGCCGGCGCGCAGATAGACCAGTTGCGAGCGCTTGTCGTCAGGCACGCGATAGGACCCCAGCCCTGCAAGCGCCACCGGGTTGCCGAAGCCCGCGCCGGTGAAGGCGAAGATGCCGGTAATGATCCTGGGGATACTCTCTATCATGGTCGTGTTGTCCTCACGATGGTTGGTCACGCGGGTGCCAGATGCACGGCGCAGATCTTGTACTCGGGGATCTTCGATACCGGGTCGACGGCGTCGTTGGTCAGCAGGTTGGCGTTCGACGCCCCGCCCCAGTGGAACGGCACGAAGATGGTGTCGCGCCTGATGTCCGGTGTCAGCCGCGCGCGGAACCGCGCCTCGCCGCGACGGGTGGAGAGCAGCGCCATGCCGCCCTGCGCAATACCGGCCTGCCGCGCGGTGTCCGGATGGATCTCGGCGAACGCTTCCGGCTCGGCGGCGAGCAGTTCCGGCACCCGGCGTGTCTGCGCTCCGGTCTGGTAGTGGCTCAGCACGCGGCCGGTGGTGAGATAGAGCGGATAGCGCGCATCGGGCTCCTCGGCGGATGCGCGTCGCTGGACCGCATGGAACACCGCGCGCCCGTCGGGATGCGCGAACCGCTGCAGGAAGGGCCGGCGGCTGTCGGGACGCGCCTCGTCCGGACACGGCCAGAACACGCCGTGCTCGCGGTCGATGCGCTCCAGGCTGATGCCGGCATAATCCGCCGGGCCGCCGCTGGACGCCCGACGCAACTCGTCGAACACCACGCCCGGATCGCTCGACGGGATATGGTCGCGTTTGCCGAGCCGTGCGGCGAGGTCGGCCATGATGTCGAGGTCGCTGCGCACGCCCGGCGGCGGCGCGCTGGCCTGGCGCCGGTGCAGCACCCGGCCTTCCAGGTTGGTCATGGTGCCGCTCTCCTCGGCCCATTGCGTCACCGGCAGCACGACGTCGGCAAGCGACGAGGTTTCGCCCAGGAACTGGTCGCAGGCGACGAACAGCGGCAGGTCGGAAAGCCGCTTCGCCAGCGTGCCGGCATCTGGCGCCGAGACCAGCAGGTTGCAGGCCATCAGCAGGAAACCCTGGATGCCGCCCTCCCGGCCGAGCGCATCGAGGATGCCGACGGCAGGCAGCCCCGGCTGCGGCAGGCTCTCCGGCGACACGCCCCACACGGCTGCCACCTCGGCTCGATGCCGCGGATCGGCGAGCTGCCGGTAGCCCGGGAGCTGGTCGTTCTTCTGGCCGTGCTCGCGACCGCCCTGTCCGTTGCCCTGACCGGTGAGACAGCCCCAGCCGCAATGCATCCGCCCGGCTTGTCCGAGGGCTAGGGCAAGGTTGATGAACGCCAGCGCATTTTGAACGCCCTGGCTCTGCTGCTCGGCGCCGCGTCCGGACAGGATGATCGCGGTCGCCGCCTCGCCGAGCATGTGCGCGGCGCGCTCGATCTGCAGCGCCGGCACGCCGGTCTCGCGCTCCACCCGGTCCGGCCAGTAGGACGCAACGGCGCGGCGGACCGCCTCCCAGCCATTGGTGCGCCCGGCGATGAAATGCGCGTCGATCAGCTTGTCGCGCACCGCCACATGCAGCAGCCCGTTGGCGAGCGACGCATCTGTGCCGGGCGTGAGTTGCAGGTGCAGGTCTGCAAGTTTCGCGGTCGCGGTGCGGCGCGGGTCGCTCACGATCAGCTTGCCGCCGCGCTCCCGCTGCGCCTCGAAATACTGCATGATCGGCGGCATCGTCTCGGCCGGGTTGCCGCCGGCGATCAGGACCGCCTCGGCGCCCGGGATATCCTCGAGCGGGAACGGCAGTCCGCGATCCATTCCGAACGCACGCAGCCCGGCGACGGCGGCGGAGGCCATGCAGAAGCGGCCATTATAGTCGATATGCGCGGTGCCGAGGACGACGCGCGCGAACTTGCCGAGCAAATAAGCCTTTTCATTGGTCAGGCCGCCGCCGCCGAACACCGCGATGCTGTCGCGGCCATAGGCACCCTGCAGCCGCTGGATTTCGGATGCGATCCGGTCCAGCGCCTCGTCCCACGATGCCGGACGCAAGGCCGATCCCTTGCCGTAGCGCAGCATCGGCGTGGTGAGCCGGTCCGGATGGGTGAGCAGGCTGCCCGCGGTCCAGCCCTTGCGGCACATGCCGCCCTTGTTGGTCGGGAAGTCGCGCGATTGTGCGGTGAACAAACCGTCGCCGCCGCGCTCGAGCGTCATGCCGCATTGCAGGGCGCAGTACGGGCAGTGCGTCTCGGTGCGGGTGACGGTGAGTGCGTCCATGATCCTTCCCAGAAGCGGGGGGCTACACGCGGGCCACATCCGCGCCGGCGCCCCATGTGGTGCGCCAGCGCGACTTCACGCTGGTGAGACCCAGCAACGCCAGTAGGGCGAGCCCGGCAAAGATCAGGAAGCCCGCCCCATACGAGCCGGTATGCTGGCGCGCAAAGCCGAGCGACGAGGCCAGGAAGAAGCCGCCGACGCCGCCGGTCATGCCGACCAGGCCGGTCATCACGCCGATCTCGCGCCGGAAGCGCTGCGGCACCAACTGGAACACCGCGCCGTTGCCCATGCCGAACGCCAGCATGCTGATCACGAACACCGCGAGCGCCATCCAGAACAGCGGCAATCCGATCGAGACGACGATCAGCGCCGCCGCTGCGATCATGTACATGATGGTCAACGCGCGTATGCCGCCGATGCGGTCCGCCAGCGCGCCACCCACGGGACGCACCATGCTGCCCGCGAACACGCAGGCCGCGGTGCAGTAGCCGGCGGCAATCGCGCTCAGCCCGTACTGGCCGTTGAAATAGATGGTGAGCGACGAGGCGAGGCCGGAGAAGCCGCCGAACGTCACACCGTAGAACAGCATGAACCACCAGGCGTCGCCAAGGCCGAGCACGGCGGCATATTCCGCGAGATGCTTGGGCGGCGGCTGCGACGGCGCGTTGCGCGCGAATGCGAGGTAGGTCACGAAGGCGATCGCCACCGGCACCGCGGCGATCGCGAACACCGCGCCGATGCCGAAATGCGCCGCCAGCGTCGGCGCGAACAGCGCGGCGAGCACGGTGCCGGAATTGCCGGCGCCTGCGATGCCGAGCACGATGCCCTGGTGCTCCGGCGGGTACCAACGCGAGGCCAGCGGCAGGGCGACCGCGAACGAGGCGCCGGCGACCCCGAGCAGCAGACCCAGGATCAGCATCTCGCTGTAGGAATGGATGCCGACCAGCCAGATGCCGATCAGGGTGGCGAGCACGATGCACTGGGTGATGATGCCAGTCAGGCGCGGCTTGAGGCGGTCCACCAGGACGCCGAACAACACCCGCAGCAGCGCGCCGGACAGGATCGGCAAAGCCACCATCAGCCCTTTCTGGCTGGCGGTGAGATGCAGCAGCTTGGACAACTGCACGCCGAGCGGGCCGAGCAGCGCCCACACCATGAACGCCATGTCGAAATAGAAGAAGGCGCAGAGCAGGGTCGGGGTGTGGCCCGCTTTCAGGAACGCCCGGTTGATCATCAGTTGGCCTCGCTGGTGACATCCGGTTGCGGTACCAGAACGCCGCCATTGCACCTTCGTCTTGCAGAATTGACAAGACACTTCTCGCAAAACAGAATCTGCCTATGGACTGGGCATGTTGATGAAGTTGCAGGCAGCATTTCGGACCGAGACGGGCAAGCGAACCCGCAACGAGGATTACGTTGCGGTGTCGCCTGCGAGCCTGCTGCAGGATACGAGCCAGCCGGCCGGGCCCGATCCGGCGATCGCGGTTGCGGTCGTCGCCGATGGGCTGGGCGGCCATCGCGGCGGACGCGTCGCCGCCGAGTTGGCGGTGCCCCTGTTCCTCGACGGCTTCGGCTCGCAGAACCCGGCACTCGGCGTCCGCCATGCGGTCGGGCGCGCGATCGACCCGGTGAACCGCTGGATCCACGCCATCGGCCGTGTCGATGCCGAACTGGAAGGCATGGCCTGCACCTTTACCGCGCTGGTGCTGCGCGGGCAGCAGGCCTTCGTGGTGCATGTCGGCGACAGCCGGCTGTATCGCTTCCGGGCGGCGAGCCTGCAGCGGCTGACCAGCGACGACGTGCTGCCCGGCGCCGGGCGCTCGCATGTCCTGACGCGCGCGATCGGCCTGCAGCCGGACCTCGCCGTCGGCTGCGAGGCGGCGCCGGCGCAGGAAGGCGACCGCTACCTGCTGTGCAGCGACGGCGTGCATGGCGCGCTCCGCGACCGCGACATCGCCCGGCTGCTGGCGTCGGGAACGCCCGGGCAGGCAGCGGCGCTGCTCGTCCGGGCGGCATCCAGGGCGGGCAGCACCGACAACCTCACCGCCTGCGTGCTTGACCTGCTGTCGCTACCGCCGGCCGGACAGGACGACCTCGCGGCCGGGCTCGCGGAGCTTCCCTGCCTCCCGGAACCGCGGGAAGGCCAGTCCATCGACGGCTTCAGGCTCGAACGGACGCTGCCGGCGGGACGCGATACCCGGGTGTTCGTGGCACTGGACACCAGGACGGACGAGCGGGTGGTGCTCAAGCTGCCACGGCAGGCCGACCCGGTGCTGCTGTCGGCCCTGGCCCGCGAAGCCTGGATCGGCACCGCGGTGCGCAGCCCCTGGCTGGGCGAGGTGATCGACCTTCCCGCCGAGCGCCGCACCGCGTTCTACCTGGCGATGCCTTTCTACGCCGGCGAGACGCTGGAGCGCCGGCTGCGCCGCCCGCCGCGCGTCTCGGCGCCGGAGGGCATCGCGATCGGGGTGCGGCTGTGCAAGGCGGTGGCCTCCCTGCATCGGGCCGGGGTGATCCACTGCGACATCAAGCCGGAGAACATCGTGCTGACCGAGGGCGGCGGCCTGCGGCTGATCGATTTCGGCGTCGCCCGACTGCCGCGTCTGCAAGCCGAGGCGCAGGCGCCTGCCGCGGCTCCGGGCACCGCCAGCTTCCGGGCGCCGGAGATGCTGGCAGGCCAGGATCCAGGCAGCGTCGCCACCGACATCTACGCGCTGGGGGTAACGCTGTACCGCGCGTTCACCGACGCCTATCCCTATGGCGAGATCGAGCCGTTCGCGCATCCGCGCCTCGGGGCGTCACAACCGCTGCTCAGGCACCGGCCGGACCTGCCGGCCTGGCTCGACCGGGTGGTCATGCAGGCGGTGGCCGTCGATCCAGGACAGCGCCATGCCGACGCGATCGAGCTGCTGTTCGCCCTCGAACACGGCGAGGCCGGCCTGCGGGCCGAGCCGTTCGGCCGGGTGCCACTGTTCGCCCGCAACCCGCTCAGAAGCTGGCAGATCGTCAGCGCGTTGCTGGCCCTGGCGCTGCTGGCGTCGCTGGCGCTCAGGTGACTTCTGACGAGCGCGTCCTCCCCATCCGCTCGGGTACCGCAATGCCCAGCAGCCAGAGGCCCTTTTCCAGCACCGCCCGGGTGAGCGCGCACAGCGCGAGCCGCGAGCCGCGCTCGGCATCCTCATCGGCGGCGAGCACCGGGCATTCGCTGTAGAAGCGGCTGAAGGCCTGCGCCAGCGCGAACACGAAGTCGGCGATCTCGTTCGGCGCGAGGTTGCGGCTGGCGGACGCCACCACGTCCGGCAGCCTCGCGGATTCCAGCACCAGCGCGCGCTCGGCGGGTGCTGCCACGGCGATCGGACCCGGGCCTGCTCCCTGTGCCTTGGCCTTGGCCAGGATCGAGCCGATGCGCACGCAGGCATATTGGACGTACGGCCCGGTGCGCCCCTCGAACGAGACCATCCGCTCGGCATCGAAGATGTAGCCGGAGGTGCGGAACGAGGACAGGTCGGCGAACTTCACCGCCGCGATGCCGACCAGCCGCGCGAGCTGCTCGCGATCCAGGCCCGGCGGCGTCTCCGGCAGGCGCTCGGCAGCGCGCCCGACGGCGTCCGCGAGCAGGTCGGCGAGCTGCGCCACGGTGCCCTCGCGAGTTTTGTACGGCTTGCCGTCCGGCCCGTTCACGGTGCCGTAGCCGGCATGGATCAGCTCGATGCCGCCCACATAGCCGGCGCGGCGGGCGGCGCGGAACACCTGCTCGAAATGCAGCGCCTGGCGCTGGTCCACGACATAGATGATGCGGGCCGGATCGTACTCGCGTCGGCGCGACAGCAACGTCGCGAGATCCGTGGTGGCGTACAGCGCGGCGCCGTCCGACTTCGCCAGCAGCAGCGGCGGCATCGGCTTGGCGTCCCCGGGGGTCGCCACCTCGACGATCAGCGCGCCCTCGCTCTCGATGGCGATGCCGCGCGCGCGCAGGTCGGCGATCATGTCCGGGATCAGCGGCTGCACGTCGCTCTCGCCCAGCAGCAGGTCGAAATGCGCATCCAGCAGCGCGAAATCCCGCGTCTGCGCGTCGAGCGAAATCCGCCGCAGCTCGGACCAGACGTGGCGCGCTTCCGGGTCGCCGCCCTGCAAGGCGGCGGTGGCGGCCCGTGCCTCGTCCATGCGGGCGGGGTCGGCCCGGCAGGCGGCGGCGGCTTCCGGGTAGAGCACCTGCAGGTCGGCCTCGGTCAGCGGCGGCAGGGTGCCGGGTGCGAGATCAGGCCAGCGCCGGCGGATCTCGGACAGCAGCATGCCCATCTGCAGGCCCCAGTCGCCGAGATGGGTGTCCGACAAGGTCCGTATCCCCTGCGCGCCCAGGATACGGCGCAGGCTCTCGCCGATCACCAGGGTGCGCAGGTGCCCGACATGCAGGGGCTTGGCGACATTCGGGCCGCCGAAATCGAGCATCACCAGCCCGCTTTCGACCGGCTCGATGCCGAGCCGGGCCGGGTCCGCCGCCTGCGCCTGCGCGCAGTCCGCCAGGAAGCCGCCCGAGAGGCGCAGGTTGAGGAAGCCAGGACCGGCGACGCTGACCTCGTCGAACTCCGGACGCGCTCCGAGTAGTGCCGCGATGCCGGCGGCGAGTTCGCGCGGGTTGCGGCCGGTGGTCTTGGCGAGCGGCATCACGCCGTTGCATTGCAGGTCGGCGAGCTCCGGCCGCGACGCCCGCGACGCCCGCGCAGTGTCCGGCGGCAGCCCGGCAGCAACGAAGGCGCCGGCCAGCA
This sequence comes from uncultured Lichenicoccus sp., assembly GCA_963693035.2. GTDB lineage: Bacteria > Pseudomonadota > Alphaproteobacteria > Acetobacterales > Acetobacteraceae > Lichenicoccus. The sequence continues at coordinate 645,148 of CAXMMQ010000006.1, read as the reverse complement.
GATCGTCCACGCGGCGCGTCAGGGACGCGGTCATGCCCCTTCGCCCGTGCCCGGGATCAGCGCGTCTTCAGCTCGGCCTCGAGCTCGATGATGCGCTTCCGGACGCTGTCGCGCAGGGTCGCGGACACGTGCGGCTTCATCGCGGCCAGCGTCTCCTTGAGCTCGCGCAACTGCTTCTGCTTCTCGGCGGTGTTGCGCCGGATCGGCTGGTTGTCGGAGTGCTGTCCGTCGAAAGCGCGCATGGCGGAGTATCCTGTCGTCGTGCGCCGCAGGATTACGACGCCCGGGAGGGAGTGGGAAGCGCCTGCGCGAGCGGGCTGCCTCAGGCGGGTGCGGCGTTGCGCGACAGGATGTCGGCGAGTGCCGCCAGCAGCCGGTTGGACTGCTGATCGGTGCCGACGGTGATGCGCAGGTAGGGCGAGATCCGCGGCTTGGCGAAGTGCCGCACCAGCACGGCCCGCTCCCGCAGCGCCACCGCGAGCCCGGTACCGTCGCGATGCGGATGCCGCACGAACACGAAGTTCGCGGACGATGGCAGCACGACGAAGCCGAGCCGCCGCAACCCCTCGGCCAGACGCTCGCGGCTCTCGATCACCGTCTCCCGGCTGGCCTGGAAATAGGCGTCGTCCTCGACCGAGGCGAGTGCCCCGGCCTGCGCCGGCCGGCCGAGCGGATACGAATTGAAGCTGTCCTTGACCCGGGTCAGCGCCTGGATCAGCGCGGCATCCCCGATCGCATAGCCCACGCGCAGCCCGGCCAGGGCACGCGACTTCGACATCGTGTGCACCACCAGCAGGTTGGGGTGGCTGGCCACCAGCGGAATGGATGTCTCGGCGCCAAAATCGATATAGGCCTCGTCGATCACCACCGGCTGATCCGGATGCTCCGACAGCAGGGTGGCGACCTCGTCGCGCGACAAGGCGACGCCGGTCGGCGCGTTCGGGTTGGCCAGGATGATCGCACCGCACCGGCGCCGGTAGTCGGCGATCCGCACGCGCATGTCGTCGTCCAGCGGCACCGTCTCGTGATGAACGCCGAACAGCCGGCAATAGACCGGATAGAAACTGTAGGTGATGTCCGGGAACAGCAGCGGCGCCTCGTGCCGCAGCAGCGCGACGAAGACATGCGCCAGCACCTCGTCGGAGCCGTTGCCGACGAACACCTGCTCAGGTTCGACCCCGTGATGGCGCGCCAGCGCCTGGCGCAGCGCGTTGGCTTCCGGGTCCGGATACAGGCGCAGCGTGTCGGCGGCCTCGGCGCGGATCGCCTCCAGGACGCGTGGCGACGGCCCGAGCGGGCTCTCGTTGGTGTTGAGCTTCACCAGGTCGGCCCCGCGCGGCTGCTCGCCCGGCACGTACGGCGTCAGTCCGTGCACCAGGTCGCTCCAGAAGCGGCTCATCAGTCGTGGTCCTGTCATTCGATCGGGCACGGTGTGTGCACGCTCACGCGAGGATGCAAGCCTTGCAGGCAACCTTGTGCATTCCCGGAACGTCGCTCTGACGTCAAGTTGGGAGCCTCGCATGCTCGAGAAACTGCCTGCCGGCGTCGGCCGCGCGCTGAAATCCCTGCGTCCCGGCACCGAGGCGCTGGTGACCCAGGATGCCAGCTTCGCCGACGTGCCGGACGTGATCGCCATCACCTCGACGGCCTTCCCGCCCGACGGTGCGATCCCGTCGCGCTACACCGAGGACGGCGAGAAGCTGTCGCCGCCGCTGGAGTGGATCGGCGTGCCGACCGAGGCGCAGGCGCTGGTGCTGCTGGTCGAGGATGCCGACAGCCCGACCTTCCGGCCGCTGGTGCACGCGATCCTGGGTGACCTGCCGCCGCATGATGGCGGCGTGGCCGAGGGCGACCTGCCTGCTTCCGGGTTGGGCAGTGAGCGCTTCGGCATGGGTCGCAACTCGTTCCTGTCGCACGGCTGGCTGCCGCCCGACCCGCCGCGTGGGCACGGTCTGCACCGCTACGCCTTCCAGATGTTCGCCCTCGACGAGCCGCCGACCTTCCACAAGACGCCGGGCCGGTCGGCGCTGGTTGCGGCCCTGCGCGGGCACGTCATCGCCAAGGGCGTGCTGATCGGCACCTACAGCCGGGGCTGACATCCCGGCCCGGGACTTGCTCTGCGCTGCGGCGGGCGGGCGAGGATGGTGGGTGGATGCAGGATGCAGCAGGCAAATTGGGTTCCGGGCCGGCCACAGGAGATGCCGCGAACCTGATGGCACGGCTCGACACGCTGGCGGGCTGCACCGACGGCGCCGCGGTCCTGACTCGGCTCTACCTCACGCCGGCGCACCGGACGGCGATCGAGACGGTGCGCGGCTGGATGCAGGATGCCGGCCTCTCGACCCGGCTGGATCAGGCGGCAACCCTGATCGGGCGTCTCGAGGGCAGCGATCCCGCGGCACGCACGCTGCTGATCGGCTCGCATCTCGACAGCGTGCGCGACGCGGGGCGCTACGACGGCGCCTTCGGCATCCTCGCCGGGCTGGCGGCACTGGAACGCCTGCGCGACCGCGGCATCCGGCTGCCGTTCACGATCGAGCTGCTGGCGTTCGGGGACGAGGAGGGCGTGCGCTTCCCGCTGACCCTGACCGGCTCGCGCGCCTGCGCCGGAACGCTGGACGCTCCGGCGCAGCTCGCTTGCCATGACGCGGATGGCACGACGCTGCGCGACGCGCTGTCCTCGTTCGGCGGCGATCCCGACCGGCTCGCCGATGCCGCCTACGAGCCGGGACGCGTCATTGCCTACCTCGAACCGCATATCGAGCAGGGCCCGGTGCTGGAGCAGGCGGGCCTGGCGCTGGGCGTGGTCACCGCGATCAACGCCGCCAGCCGGTTCATTGTCAGGGTGCACGGCGAGGCGGGCCATGCCGGCACGGTGCCGATGGATGGCAGGCGCGACGCGCTGGCGACCGCCGCCGAGATGATCGTGGCGACGCGCGGCGCCGGCATGGCCTGGCCGGGCGTCACCGCGACGGTGGGCCAGATCCGGGCCTGGCCCGGCGGGATCAACGTGATCGCCGGCGAGGTCGAGTTCAGCCTCGACGTGCGGGCGTCGAGCGACGTGCTGCGCGACAAGGCCTGCGCCGCCCTGTTCCATGAATGGGACGCAATCACCGCCGAGCACGGCGTCACCCATGGCATCGAGCCGGGGTTCTCGGCGTCGGGCGCGCCCTGCGCCGAGGACTGGCAGACCCGGCTGGAGCGCGCCGCCATCGCCTGCGGCCTGGAGACGAAGCGCCTGCCGAGCGGCGCCGGCCATGATGCGATGGCAATGGCGAGACTGTGCCCGATCGCGATGCTGTTCGTGCGCTGCCGCGGCGGGATCAGCCACAACCCGGCGGAGTCGATCACCGCGCAGGACGCGGAGCTCGCGGTCAAGGTCATAACCCGGTTCCTGGAGGATCTCGCCTCGGAGGGCATCCGCTGACCATCAGTTGAAGTCCGCGCGCGCTGGCAGGGCGGGCCCGCTTGTTACGACGGCGCGATCTGCTGTAAGCCTGTGGGCATGCGCGCCGCCCTCGCCGTAGTCGTTTGGATTATCGCCTCTGGTGGGGACGGGGAGATGTGCGCCAGGGCCTGACGGCCTGAAACATTCCCCGAAACCCCGCCGGACCGGCCGGGGTTTCGTTCCAGCGCCATCCCGGCCACCGGCTCCGAACAGGAACCGAACGTGCCAGGACCCGCAGATCCCAGCTTTCCGTTGTTGCCGCTGCTGAGCTTCGCCTTCAGCGCCTCGGCGACACCCGGCCCGAACAACATCATGATGCTTAGCGCCGCCGCCACACACGGCTTCCGACGAACGCTGCCGCAGCTCGCCGGCGTCGCGATCGGTTTCGGCGTGATGGTGGCGCTCGTCGCCTGCGGCCTCGGCGTGCCGCTGGCGCACAGCCGGATGCTGCAGCGGGTGCTGCAGGTCGCGGGCGCTGTCTGGATGAGCTGGCTCGCCTGGAAGATCGGCACCGCCCCGGTGCAGGGCGATCTCCCGGCCGCGCGGACGCTGAGCTTCTGGGGCGCCTGCGCCTTCCAGTGGATCAACCCCAAGGGCTGGATCATGGCCGTCGCCGCGACCGCCACCTTCCTGCCGCCCGGCGGCAACGCACTGGTGTTCGGGCCGCTGTTCGGCCTGGTCTTCACCCTCGTCAGCCTCCCCTGCGTCGGCAGCTGGGGCTTGATCGGCGCGAGCGGCGGCCGGCTCCTGCACCACCCGGTCCGGCTGCGCATCTTCAACGTCTCGATGGCGATCCTGCTGCTCGCGACGATGGCCGCGATGCTGGCCGAATGATCGGCCCACAGGCGCTGCGGAGCTAATCGGTCCTGGTCGCGCCGAGCAGCCCGATCAGGTCCTGGTGGCCCTGCCGCTCGGCCAGGCTGAGGGCGCTGTTGCCCTCGCCGTCGCGCCGGCGCGGGTCGGCGCCGACCGCGAGCAGGTAGCGCGCCATCTGCTCGCGGCCGAACATCACCGCGAACATCAGCGGCGTGCGGCCGACATGGTTCGGCGCATCGACGGCAGCGCCCGCCTCGACCAGATGCCGCGCGATCTCGACATCGCCCTTGAAGGCAACGCCGCCGAGCGCCGTGCTGCCCTTGGCGTCGCGCCCGTCCGGCACCGCGCCGCGCGACAGCAGCAGCCTCGTCGCCTCGAGGTGGCCGTTATAGGAGGCCAGGATCAGCGAGGTGTAGCCGCGCAGGTCGGTGCGGTTGGCATCCGCGCCGGCATCGAGGAACGCTTCCAGCAGGTCGGTCTGGCCGTCCCGCGCGGCGCCGAAGAACAGCGCCTCGACCTGCTCGTGGGTGAAGCCGGCCGGCGGCGCCGGGACCGGAGCCGTATGCGGGTCGATATCGGACGCCATCGCAGCAGGCTCCTGGGTTGCGGGGTGAAGCCACCTCCCGCAAGCCTATCCCTGGCGCTACGACCTGACCAGCACGGCCACCGGCAACAGTTCGAACAGGTCGGCCAGTCCGACGTCACCGCCGTGGTAGCGGCGCTGGCTGAACAGGTCGACCCACTCGCCCTCAGGCAGGGCGGCGGAACTGCCCTGCCAGCCCGGCTCGGCGTCGCGCAGTCCGGGATAGCGCGAGACCAGCACCGCCAGGCGGCGATCCTCGTGCGACCGCGCGAAGCCCAGCGCCTGGTCCGACCGATCGCCGGCGATCGCGATCGGCTCGTAGCCGCCATCGCTGAACAAGGCCGGCTGCTCCGCGCGCAGTCGCAGCAGCATGGTCGTGACCGCAAGCTTGATGCGGCCGTCGGGCCAGGCATCGCGAAGGTCGCCGAGCGTCGCCGCCGGACGCTCGGCGAGTCCCGGATCGATTGCCTCCAGGGCATGGCGCCTGACATCGTAATCGACCGGCCGGCGGTTGTCGGGATCGACCAGGCTGAGGTCCCACATCTCGCTGCCCTGGTAGAAATCGGGCATGCCCGGCACCGTCAGCTTGAGCACCGCCTGCGCCAGGCTGTTCTCGACACCCAGGCGCGCGACCTTCTGCACGAACGGCAGGAACGTTGCCAGGAAGCTGTCGCGGTTCGGGTCCAGCGCGTCGCGCGCAAAGCCTTGCATCGCATCCTCGTAGGCAACATCCGGCGACGACCAGTTCGAGTGCAGCTTGCCCTCTCGCATCGACTTCTCGAGGGTCGCCTTGATGCGTTCGCCGTAGGCCTTCAGCCCATCCGCATCGGCGCCCTGCAGCATCTCTACCGGCCAGGAGCCGACCAGAAGCTGGTAGAGCAGGTATTCATCATTGCGATCCGGCGGCGCATTGCCCTCGACATCGCCGCGACGCGCACGCAGCAGACGGCTCCAGGTCTGCACCTGGCGCGTCCACTCCTCCGGGACATCCGCCAGCACGGCGAGCCGGGCCCGGACATCCTCCCCACGCTTGGTGTCGTGCGTCGAGGTGCCCAGCATGGCGTGCGGCCAGTTTTTTGCGCGTTGCGCGTTGGCCTTGTGGAAGGCTCCGGCGGAAATGCCGAACCGCTCGGGCTCGCCGCCGACCTCGTTCAATGCCACGAACCGGTTGTAGCGATAGAACGCAGTGTCCTCGAGACCCTTGGCCATGACCGGGCCGCTATACTGCTGCAGCTTCATCGCCAGCCGCAGCACGCTGGTGCGGTTGAAGCCGCTCTTCGGGTGCGCCGTGAGCCGTCCCGAGAGCAGGTCGTGCAGGAACTTGAACACCGAGGGATCGAGCGCCGGATCGTAGCGGCGCGCCTGGGTGATCGCCCAGTCAAGGTCGCGCTTGTCGGCGCTGTCGCTGTCGGATTCGAACTCGATATAGGTGCGATAGACCGGAAAGCAGGCGACGATCTGCTTGATCGCCCGCTGCAGCACGGTCTTGGTGAAATCCGCGGTCATCGGATTCTGCCGCGCCACCCGGCCCGCATCGCGGCCGAGCGCGTTCAGCTCGCTCGCCATTTCGTTTTCCATGATGCGTATCTTGCAGTCATAGACGATGCGCGAAAACGGCGTGCGCAGGCCGGTGAACTCGTGATAGGTAGCGGTGAAGGCCTCCTCGGCGGCGGGATTGACTAGCACGCCGAGCACCAGGTTGGTGAAGTCGTAGCCGGTGGTGCCCTCGACCTTCCAGTCCTCGCGCAACGCCTCGTGCGCCGCCAGGATCTTCTCGATCACCAGGTAGAACGGCCGGTCGGTGGCGCGACGCAGCTCCTCGATATACGCCTTCGGATCGAGCAGCCCGTCGATATGGTCGATCCGCAGCCCGTCGATGGTGCCGTCCTCGATCAGCGGCAGGATCAGGCCGTGCGCGTGGCGGAACACCGCCGGCAGCTCCATGCGTATGCCGGCAAGATCGTTGATGTTGAAGAACCGTCGATAGTTGATGTCGTCGCCGGCAACGCCGAAATATGCAATCCTCCAGTTCTGCTGCTGGATCAGCGCGTCGAGCGCGCGCCAGTCGGCATTCAGCGCCGCGATACTGGTATCGAGTGCCGATCGCGCCGCAGGGTTCGAGCCGACGGCACGCGCGAGTTCCAGCTTCAGCGTGGCCGCACGCTCTGCCATCTGCGGCCGCCACTGCGTCAGGTCGGAGAAGAAGTCGCTCAGCCGGTCCAGCTCGGGATCGTCATGGCCGAGCACGATGTCGTATTGCAGCGGGCAGATCGGCAACTTGTGACTGTCATAGGCCCAAACGGCAAGGCTGCCATCCTGCTCGTCGAACCTGACCTGCAGCTTGCCGCCCTCGAGCTCGACGCCATACTGGTCGCCGAGGAACGGCACCAGCAGCTTGTCCTTGAGGTAGCGCCGGTCCGGATCCCAGTCGATGTCGAACCAGCCGGCATGATCCGATTGCGGTCCCCATTCCAGCACGTCGAGCCACAGCGGGTTGTCGGCGCCGCCGACGCCCATGTGGTTCGGCACGAAATCCAGGATCTGGCCGAGACCGTTCGCCTTGAAGGCCGCGACCATGGCTTCGAAATCCGCCTGAGTGCCGAGTTCCGGGTTAAGCGCCAGATGGTCGGTGATGTCGTAGCCGTGCGTGCTGCCCGGCCGCGCCTTCAGGTACGACGACGCATAGACGTGGCTCACCCCGAGCCGCGCCAGGTAGGGAGCGACCGCAGTGGCATCCCGGAAGCCGAAGCCGGCATGGAACTGCAGCCGGTAGGTGGCGCGTGGCGTGGTCATGCAGCCTCCATGGACCAGCGGACCGACCAGGGGCCCATCCCCGGATCGATCTCGCCCTCGTTCCAGATCGTGTGGCCGGTGGGATGGGGAAACTCGACCTTGACGTTTGACAAGTTGGCCGACAGCGCCAGCACCCGGTCGAGACCGATCTGCCAGCGCACCTGCACGGCACCCGGGCCGAACTCGATTGCGCTGCCGCCGCGCACGATGTGCGGCAGCAGCGGCACGATCTTGCGCCGGCGCACCGCCAGCAGCGCCCGGTAGAGCGCGAGCCGCTTCTGGTCGATCGCGTTCCAGTCGAGCTTGGCGGATGTGAAGGTGTTCTCTGCCAGCGGATCCGGGATGCGGTCGCGCTGCTCCGGGTCCTGGAATTCCGGGAAGCGCGAGAACTCTTCCCGACGTCCCTTGCGCACCGCATCCGCAAGGTCGCCCTCGAAGTCGCAGAAGAACGGGAACGGCTGTATTGCCCCCCACTCCTCGCCCATGAAGATCATCGGCGTCTGCGGCAGCAGCAGGTAGGTGGCCGCCAGCGCGCGCATCGCATCATGGCTGGCGATGGTGTTCAGCCGGTCGCCGAAGGCGCGGTTGCCGACCTGGTCGTGGTTCTGGATGAACGCCACGAACGCGCCGGGCGGCAGGTTGGCGGCCGGCGCGCCACGTGGCGAACCGCGATACGGCATCATCTGGCCCTGGTAGGCGAAACCCTCCGCCAGCGCCTTGGCCAGCAGGCCGGTGTTGCCCTCGTAGTCGGCATAGTAGCCGGTCTTTTCGCCGGTGGCGGCCACATGCAGGACATGGTGGATGTCGTCGTTCCACTGTGCGGTGTAGTGCACCGGTTCGCGTCCGCGGCGCGTCAGGCGCCTGGGTTCGTTGTCCTCGTTTTCCAGCAGCAGATGCACCGGACGCCTGACATCCGCCCGCGCCCGCTCCGAAAGTTCGTCGAGAAGATGCCTGGGGCCATCGTCGATGATCGCATGCACCGCATCGAAACGGAGCCCGTCGAGGTCGTATTCCTCGAGCCAGTACAGCGCATTGTGGATGACGAACTCGCGCACCGCCTTGCTGCCCTCGCCGTCGTAGTTCACCGCGGCTCCCCAAGGCGTGTGATGCCGCTCGGTGAAGAATTGCGGCGCATAGACCGGCAGGTAGTTCCCATCGGGACCGAAATGATTATAGACGACGTCGAGCAGCACGGCGATGCCGTGTGCATGCGCCGCCTCGATCAGCGCCTTGAAATCCTCCGGGCGACCGTAGGTGGAGTCCGGCGCGTACGGCAGCACGCCGTCATAGCCCCAGTTGCGCCGTCCGGGAAAATCCCAGACCGGCATGATCTCGATGCCGGTGACGCCGAGTTGCGCGAGGTGGTCGAGCTTGCCGATGGCGGCGCGGAAGGTGCCCTCCGGGGTGAAGGTGCCGACATGCAGCTCGTAAAGCACGATCTCGTCCCAGGGACGCCCCTGCCATTTCACCGACCAGTCATAGGCGGCGGGGTCGATCACCTCGCTCGGCCCGTGCACGTCCTGCGGCTGGAACCGCGAAGCCGGGTCCGGCACCAGCATGCCGTCCGGCAACTCGAACCTGTATAGCGTGCCGGCGCCCGCTCCCGGCACGGTGAGCGCGTGCCAACCATCCGCCAGCGCCTGCATCGGCCGCGTCGAGCCGTCGGCCTCGAGCCGCAATCTAACCTGCTCGACACCCGGCGCCCATAGCCGGAATTCCGTGTGCCGAGACCCGGGCGACCCGCCGACGAGGGTGGCGCCGGCCGGGATGCCGTGCTGGCGAATGCTCATCAGGCGTTGTCCGGCACCAGGGCGAACATCAGGAACGAGCGGCCGGTGACGCCATAGACGCCGCCCGACTTGAAGGTCTTGTCTTCCTTCTTTTCCTCATCCTCCGAGATATTGGTGTCGATCAGCAGGGTCCAGTGCTGGTCCGCCCCGCCATGGCTCGGCAGCGTGAACTCCACCAGGTCGTGCCAGGCGTTGTAGATCAGCAGGATCGTCGCGTCCTCGCCACGCTTGCGTATGCCGGTCGGCTGCGCACGCCCGTCCAGCACCAGCCCGATGCTCTGCGCCGCCTCTTCCCAGTCGCCCGGCATCATCTCGCCGCCGCCGGCATTGATCCAGGTGAGCTCCTTGATGTCGAGCTCCTCGTTGTAGGCCTGGGTCAGGAAGCGGTTTCGGCGCAGGATCGGGAAGCGCGCCCGCAGGCTGTTGACGCGCGTCACGAAGTCGATCAGCGCCTGCCCTTTCTCCTCGATGTTCCAGTTCACCCAGGAGATCTCGCTGTCCTGGCAGTAGGCGTTGTTGTTGCCGTTCTGGGTGCGGCCGAATTCGTCGCCCGCCACCAGCATCGGCGTGCCCTGGCTCAGCAGGAGCGTCGCGAGCAGGTTGCGGATCTGCCGGGCACGTACGCGGTTGATCTCGGGATCGTCGGTCGGGCCCTCGACGCCGTAGTTGCTGGAGCGGTTGTCCGACGAGCCGTCCTTGCCGTCCTCGCCGTTGGCCTCGTTGTGCTTCTCGTCGTAGGTGACGATGTCGTTCAGCGTGAAGCCGTCATGCGCGGTGATGAAGTTCACCGACGCCCACGGCTTGCGGCCCTGGTGGTCGAACTGCTCGGGCGACGCGAGCAGCCGCGGCGCCAGTTCGGCGACACTTGAGGCGCCCTTCCAGAAATCACGCACGGTGTCGCGGAACTTGTCGTTCCACTCGGCCCAACCGGGCGGGAACTCGCCGACCTGGTAGCCGCCGGGACCGCAATCCCACGGTTCGGCGATCAGCTTCACGGTTTCCAGCGTCGGATCCTGGCAGCACGCCTTGAGGAAGCCGGACTGGTTGTCGAAACCGTTCGGCTCGCGCGCCAGGATGGTGCCGAGATCGAAGCGGAAGCCGTCGACATGCATCTCCTCGGCCCAGTAGCGCAGGCTGTCGGTGACCATCTGGATCACGCGCGGGTGGCTCAGATCGACCGTGTTCCCGGTGCCGGTGTCGTTGACGTAGAACCGCGGCTTGTTGGCCAGCAGCCGGTAGTACGAGGCATTGTCGATGCCCTTGAACGACAGCGTCGGGCCGCGCTCGTTGCCCTCGGCGGTGTGGTTGTAGACCACGTCCAGGATCAGCTCGAGGCCGGCCTCGTGCACCTTCGAGACCATCTCCTTGAACTCGCGCAACGAGTTAGCGCGATCGGCGGCGTAGCGTGGATCGGGCGCGAAGAAGCCGATGCTGTTATAGCCCCAGTAGTTGGTGAGGCCCTTCTCCAGCAGCTGGCTGTCGTTGATGAAGCTGTGCACCGGCAGCAGCTCGACCGAGGTGACGCCGATCCCCTTGATGTGGTCGAGCACCGCCTTGGTGCCGAAGCCGGCATAGGTACCGCGCAGGTTCTCGTCGACCCTGGGGTGCTGCTTGGTGTATCCGCGTACGTGCGTCTCGTACAGCACCGTGCGGTCCCAGGCGATCGGGTTGCGGTGCGGCTGGCCGTGCCAATCGAAATTCTGGTCCACCACGACCGATTTCGGCATGAACGCGGCGCTGTCGCGCTCGTCGAACGACAGGTCCTCGTCGTCGTGGCCGATGGTGTAGCCGAAGATCGCCGGGTTCCACTGCAGCTCGCCGACATGGGCGCGCGCATAGGGGTCGAGCAGCAGCTTGTTCGGGTTGAAGCGATGGCCGGCATCCGGCGCGTATGGGCCATGCACGCGATAGCCATAGACCTGGCCCGGACCGATGTCGGGGATCCAGCCATGGAAGATCTGGTCGGTATATTCCGGCAGCGCGATCCGCTCGAGCTCGGTGGTGCCGTTCTGGTCGAACAGGCAGACCTCGACCTTGGTCGCGTTCGCCGAGAACAGCGCGAAGTTGACGCCCTTGCCGTCCCACAGGACACCACGCGGGGAGGGAAAGCCTTCGCGGAGGCCACTCTTCAGATTGCTCGCCACCGTGCCAGGCTCCTGTTTCTGTGCGCCGCAACAACCCGGCGCAACGCGCGCGGTTCCGTCGGGTCAGGGCGTCGGGAACAAGAAGCTGCGGGCCTCCCCGAACCCCAGCGTTACGAAAGCCGCAGGGTCAACGCCTTGGCGCGGGCACTCGTCGGCAAGCGCGCGCTGCGGTGCATCGACGGCCTCGTCGGTCAGGCGGAAGGTGCCAAAATGCATTCCGATCGACTGGCGTGCGCCGAGCTGACGGTGCGCGCCCACGGCTTCCGCCGGATTCATGTGCACGCTGCGCATGATCGAGCGTGGCTCATAGGCGCCAATCGGCAGCAGCGCGAGGTCCGGCGCGCCCAGCCGCTCGCGTATCAGCGGCCAGTGCGTGCCGTCTCCGGTGTCGCCGGCAAACAGGATGCGCACGCCGGCGCAATCCAGCATGAAGCCCGACCAGAGCGCGCGTCCGGTGTCGCGCAGGGTGCGGGCGGAGAAGTGTCGCGCCGGCACCGCGGTGACGCGCACCGGCACCGGATGGTCGCTCTCCCAGGTTTGCCACCAGTCCAACTCCTCGACCCTGAACCGGCCGGCCTTGTGGATCAGTGCGGCGTTGCCGAGCGGCGTGATCACGCGTGGCGCCCAGCGGCGATACAGCGCTCGAAGCGATGGCAGATCGAGATGGTCGTAATGGTTGTGCGACTGCAACACGAGGTCGATCGGCGGCAATTCGTCGAGCCGGCGCCCCGGTGCCCGCACCCGCGCCGGTCCGGCCCAGCCCACCGGCGAGGCCCGGTGGCTGAACATCGGATCGGTCAGCATGGTGAGGCCGGGGAGGCGGATCAGGAAGCAGCTATGGCCGATGAAGGTGACGCTGGCCTGCCCCTGCGGCACGGCCTCCAGCGGGTCGCCCGACGGCGGCGGGTCCTCGATCCAGTCCGGCCAAGGAGAGCCTGACCGCCGCATCCGCCCGCGCAGGATCGCCAGTGCGCGGCTGCCGGACCGGCGCGGCGCGGGCTGTGTCGGGACAGCAGGCGGCGGCTCCGCCTCGTCGCGCGGCGGGGTGATCCAGGGCGGGTTGCGGTACCCCTCGGCGGTGTGGTGGCTGAGATCGGTCAAGCGTCGCCTGCTCCTGGACCATGCTCCGGCACGAGATCGGAAAGCGGCCGGGTGATGACGCGGGCGCCGCGGCTGTAGGTCAGCCATGCCCAGACCCAGTTGATATAGACCACCACGCGGTTGCGCGCGCTGACCAGCAGCAGCAGGTGGACCGCGCTCCACACCACCCAGGCCGGAAACCCGGTCAGCCGGATCCAGCCGAAGTCGGCCACCGCCGAGGAGGCGCCGATCATCGCGAGCTGACCGTAGTCCCGGTAGCGGAACGGTCCCGGAGCAGAGCGCCCGGCCAGCCGGAGCGCGATGACGCGTCCGACATACTGCCCCTCCTGCTTGGCGACTGAACCGAGCCCGGGCAACGGCTTGCCGTCGGCGCCCTTGCAGGAGGCGGCGTCGCCGATGACGAAGATGTTCGGTTGGCCGGGAAGGGAGCAGTCGGCGTTCACCTCGACCAGCCCGTGCTTTACCGGCTCCACGTCGAGCCAGTGCGCCACCGGGGTCGCCTCGGTGCCGGCGGCCCAGAACACGGTCGCCGACGCAATGCGCGAGCCACCGGCCCCGCTGCCCCCGGCTTCCACGCCGTCGGCATCCACCGCCCCGACCTGGCAGGACAGCCGGAGCTCGATGCCGAGCGACTGCAGGCGCTTCGCCGCATAGTCCGACAGGCGCTGCGGGAACTGCGCCAGCACGCGAGGGCCGGCGTCGCACAGGATGATGCGGGCGTCCGGCGCGTGGATGCGGCGGAAGTCGCGGGAGAGCGTGTGGCGCGACAGCTCGGCGATGGCGCCGGCCAGCTCCACCCCGGTCGGGCCGGCGCCGATCACCACGAAGGTCAGCAGCCGGGCGATCTCGTCGGGGTCACTCGCGATCTCCGCCCGCTCGAAGGCGTCCAGCAGCCGGTTGCGCAGCAGGTCGGCCTCGTCGAGCGTCTTGAGCGCGGTGCTGTGCCGCTTCCAGTCGTCATGGCCGAACCAGGAATAGACCGAGCCGGTTGCCAGCACGAGCGTGTCGTAGGCGAGGCGGTTGCCGGAGGCGAGCTGCACATCGCGGTCGGCGCGGGAGAGACCGGTCAGCTCGTCCATCACCACCGTCACGTTGCGCTGGCGTCGGAAGATCGAGCGGATCGGCAGGGCGATGTCGTTGCCGGACAACGCAGCGGTACCGACCTGGTACAGCAGCGGCTGGAACAGGTTGTGGTTGGTGCGGTCGATCAGCACGATCTCGGCGTCGGCGTGCTTCAGGGCTCGGGCCGCATTCATGCCTCCGAACCCGCCACCTACTATCACGACCCGGTGCGGGATTTTGCCCGGTTCGGTCGGCTTGCTGACGAGCACATGCTTGGGATCAGGCTGCACCGGTGTTCCTTTCGCGCTGTTCGGACCCATCGCGGGAACGACGCTGGGAACGGCTGCGCGGGAGGGCAGGTTGCAGAGCGGCGCCCCGGTCGTGTAGATCACCAGGTGACCGAGCGGTCAGTCGCAACGGGTTCGCGACTGCCGCGCCGCTCCCGAAGCCGACGCCCGTTGTCAGCGACCGTGGCGGCATCTGACGAGGACGACCCATGCATATCCTCTCCCGCGCTGCACCGGCGATTCTTCTCGCCTGCGCGGCGTTTGGCTGCACCGCGGGACAGGCGATGGCCCAGGGCGCGCCGCCGGCCCCCGCGGTCGGCGTCACCGAGGTCAGGTCGCAGCCGGTCACCTCTGTGAACCAGTATGTCGGCCGCATCCAGGCGGTGGACAGCGTGGCTCTGGTCGCCCGCGTGACCGCCTACCTGGAGCAGCGGCTGTTCACCGAGGGGGCCGACGTCAAAAAGGGGCAGTTGCTCTACGTATTGGAGCAGGGGCCGTTCCAGGCGCAGGTGCTGGCGCAGCAGGGCAACCTCGCCGAGGCGCAGGCTAACGTCACCAACGCCTCGGTGAACTTCCAGCGCCAGAAGGCGCTGCTCAACACCCCCGCCGGCCAGAAGCAGGCGTTCGACAACGCGCTTGCCACGGCGCGCGGCAATGCCGGCAACGTGCTGACGGCGCAGGGCAATCTACAGGCGGCCCAGATTAACCTAGCTTACACCGAGATCCGGGCTCCGGTCGACGGCCGCATCACCGAGACCGCGGTCAACGAGGGCAACGTGGTCAGCCCGACCAGCGGTACGCTGGCGACCATCGTCACGCAGGACCCGATGTATGTCGAGTTCCCGGTGGCGACCCGCGACGTGGTGACCCTGCAGAAGAAGTATGCGTCGCTGGGCGGCCTGGGGGCGGCGAAAGTGCATCTGATGCTCACCAACGGCGACACCTACGACAAGGATGGCAAGCTCGACTACGTGTCGCCGACCGTCTCGGCCAATACCGACACCATCACGCTGCGCGCCACCATCGCAAATCCGGAGCGGGACGGCGGCGACCAGGGTGGCGTCGGCACAAGGCAACTGGTCAACGGCGAATTCGTGACGGTGCAGATCATCGACCCGCAGCCGATCAACTCGATGGTCGTGCCCGCCAGCGCGGTGCTCTCCGACCAGCAGGGCGACTACGTCTTCACCGTGGATGCCCAGAACAAGGCGCGCCGGTCGAACATCAAGATCGGCACGCTTCACGGCGCGCAGCAGGTGGTCGAGAGCGGCCTGAGGGATGGCGACCGCGTGATCGTGGACGGTGTCCAGCGTGTGCATGCCGGCATCCAGGTGCAGCCCGAGGCGCCGCAGGCGGTGGTGGCGGATCCGGGCGCTGCCCAACCTGCGCCGGCATCCGCGACACCGCAGCAGAAGGCGGCAGCCACCCAGAACGGCCAGTCGGCGCCGCCTTCGACACCCGGCACCACGCCGAGCCGCCAGTAAGGGCCGGCCCGCATGATCTCCGGAGTCTTCATCGACCGGCCGCGCCTGGCCATCGTCATCGCGATCGTCATCACGCTGGCTGGCGTGGTCGGCCTGACCCGCATCCCGGTCGCGCAGTTCCCGGACATCGTGCCACCGCAGGTGCAGGTGGCGGCGACCTATCCGGGCGCCTCGGCCGCCGTCGTCGAGGAGAGCGTGGCGCAGCCGATCGAGGCGCAGGTCGTCGGCGTCGACAAGATGATCTACATGCGCTCGGTCAGCGGCAATGACGGCTCGTACAACCTGACCGTCAGCTTCCTGCTCGGCACCAATCCCGACATCGACACCGTCAACGTGCTGAACCGCGTGCAGACGGCGGAAGCCGAGTTGCCGGCCACGGTGGATGCCGAGGGCCTGACGGTGCAGAAGCGCTCGTCGGCGATCCTGATGTTCGTGAATTTCTACAGCCCGAGCGGCGTGTTCAAGCCGCTGTTCATCGCAAACTACATGACGATCAACATCATCGACGAGGTCTCGCGCACCACCGGTGTCGGCCAGGCCTCGCTGCTGTCGCGGCAGAAGTATTCGATGCGGGTCTGGTTCGACAACAACCGGCTGGTGCAGCTCGGCCTGTCGCCGACCGACATCACCACCGCGATCTCGTCGCAGAGCCAGGTGGCGGCCGTCGGCCGCATCGGCGCGCGGCCGGCGGGCCCCGACCAGCAGTACCAGCTCAACGTGCAGACCCAGGGACGGCTGGTGACCACCGACCAGTTCGGCCAGATCGTCATTCGCGCCAATCCGGACGGCTCGTCGCTCAAGCTCAAGGACGTGGCGCGGCTCGAACTCGGCGCGCAGACACTGGATTCCGAATCGCGGTTCGACCAGAAGCCGTCGGTGGCGCTGGCGATCTACCTTGCTCCCGGCGCCAACGCGCTCAACACCGCCGGCAGCATCAAGGCGCTGCTGACCCGGCTCTCGGGACGCTTCCCGGCCGGCCTCGCCTACAACGTGACCTATGACAGCACCGACTTCGTCCGCGACACCGTGCATGAAGTCCTCAAGACGGTGTTCGAGGCCTTCATCCTCGTCGTCATCGTGGTGTTCCTGTTCCTGGGCAGCGTGCGCGCCACCATCATCCCGACCTGCGCGGTGCCGGTCAGCCTGATCGGCGCCTTCGCCGGCATGACGGCGCTGGGTTTCTCGGCCAACACCGTCTCGCTGCTGGCGATGGTGCTGGCGATCGGCATCGTCGTGGATGACGCCATCGTCGTGGTGGAGAATGTCGAGCGCGTCATGGAGGAGGAGCCGGAGCTGCCGCCCGCCGAGGCGGCGCGCAAGGCGATGACCCAGATCACCGGTCCGATCATCGCCATCACCCTGGTGCTGCTGTCGGTGTTCGTTCCGCTTGCCTTCATCCCGGGCCTGTCCGGCGTGCTGTTCCAGCAGTTCGCGGTCACCATCTGCATTGCCATGCTGATCTCGGCGCTGAACGCGCTGACCCTGTCGCCGGCGCTGTGCGGGGTGTTCCTGCGCCATACCGGGCCACGCCGGGGCATCATGGGCCGGGTACTGAACGGTATCGACCGCACGCGGAACGGCTATTCGCGCATCGTCGCCCGGCTGCTGCGCTTCGCGCTGGGCGGCGTGCTGGTGGTGGCGCTATGCGCCTTCGGCATCTTCCTGATCCAGGGCCACCTGCCGCTCGGCTTCCTGCCCGAGGAGGACCAGGGCGGCTTCTTCACCAACATCCAGCTTCCGGACGGCGCCTCGGTCGCGCGCACCAGCGGCGTGGTCGCACAGGCCGAGAAGATGGATGCCGGGTTGCCCGGCGCACAGCACGTATTCGGCGTGATCGGCTACTCGTTCCTCGACACCGTGCAGGAGCCCAACGCGGGCTTCGTGTTCACCAAGCTCAAGCCGTTCGCAGAGCGCACCACGGCCGCAACCAACGTGCAGTCGCTGCTGCGCGACGTGTTCATGCAGTCGCAGAACATCCGGCAGGCGACGATCTTCCCGTTCAACCTGCCGCCGATCATCGGCCTGTCGCCGGGGGGCGGCTTCGAATACGAGCTCGAAGGCCTCGAGGGGCAGGACCCGGTGCAGCTTGGCAGCGCCATGAACGGCCTGCTGGCGGCGGCGAATGCCGACCACCGGCTGGCGCGGGTGTTCTCCACGTTCACCGCGAGCAACCCGTCGATCTACCTGAACATCGACCGCGCCAAGGCGCAGGCGCTCGGCGTCAGCGTGAACGACATCTTCACCGCCCTGCAGGACACGCTCGGGAGCGTCTATGTCAACGACTTCAACCTGTTCGGGCGCGTCTGGCAGGTCAACGTGCAGGCCGAGGCGCGCAACCGCTCCAAGATCGACGATCTGTGGTCGATCTATGTGCGCAACAGCAGCGGCGGCACGGTGCCGCTGCGCTCGCTCGCGACCGCCAGCATCATCACCGGGCCGCAGGCGATCACCCGCTACAACAACTACCGCGCGATCACGGTGAATGGCGGACCCGCACCCGGCGTGTCATCCGGCACCGCGCTCGACGCGATGGCCTCGATCTCGAAGCAGACGCTGCAGACCGGCTACGACTACGAGTGGACCAGCACCGCCTACCAGGAGGTCCAGGCCAGCGGCAAGACCGGCATCATCCTCGCGATGTCGCTGCTGTTCGCCTACCTGTTCCTGACCGCGCTGTACGAGAGCTGGATCATCCCGATCCCGGTGCTGATGTCGGTGGCGGTCGGCGTGCTGGGGGCGATGATCGGCATCGTGGTGGCCGGGCTGGCGCTCGACCTGTACGCCCAGATCGGCCTGGTGGTGCTGATCGCGCTGTCCGCCAAGAACGGCATCCTGATCGTGGAATTCGCCAAGGAGCGCCGCGAGGCGGGCGACAGCATCGTGGAGGCCGCCAAGCAGGGCGCGCACATGCGGTTCCGCGCCGTGATGATGACCTCGTTCGCCTTCGTCCTCGGCCTGCTGCCGCTGGTGGTCGCGACGGGTGCGGCGCAGATCAGCCGGCGCGACGTCGGCACCCCGGTATTCGCCGGCATGCTGGCGGCGAGCGGCGTCGGCATCTTCATCATCCCGATGCTGTACGTGACGTTCCAGACCCTGCGCGAGTGGTTCCATCGCAAGCTCGGCATCGGCGGGGCGCGGCCGGCGCATGTCCCGCCGGCCCGGTAATCGGGATCGAGTTTTCGTGATCATCCTCCGGCGGATTTGGTGCGCGCTTCATGCAAGCCCGGCGCGTTTTGTGTCAGCTTCATTGTAACGATCGACAGCCAGGGGCCCCAGGCCCCGGCGGGCCCAGGGCAGCGCCCGGGCTTTGCTTGCCAGCTTCCGACAGTGGACGCATCTTGAGCCGCTGCGACGGTTCAATCTGAGAGCCAACCAACAGGAGCACTCATGAACGTGGTACAGAAGACGCCGGGCGCCCAGGAGACGGGCAATCCGTTGCAGACCCTGGAGAAGTTCGGGCAGTCGCCCTGGCTCGACTTCATCCAGCGATCCTTCGTGCAGAATGGCAGCCTCGCCGGGCTGGTGCAGAAGGACAGGCTGAAGGGCGTCACCTCCAATCCCGCCATCTTCGAAAAGGCGATGGGGCACGGCACCGACTACGACCCGCAATTCAAGCAGCTTGCCGATGCCGGCAACGCCACCGCGAGCGACATCTACGAGACGATGGCGATTGACGACATACGCGAGGCGACCGGGGTCCTGAAGCCGGTCTGGGACGAGACCGAGGGGCTGGACGGCTATGTCAGCCTGGAGGTTTCGCCCTATCTCGGCATGCGCACCGACGAGACCATCGCCGAGGCGAAGCGGCTGTGGAAGACGGTCGACCGTCCGAACCTGATGGTGAAGATCCCGGGCACCGAGCCGGGCGTGCCCGCCGTGCGCGCGGCGATCGCGGATGGCATCAACGTCAACGTCACCCTGCTGTTCTCGCTCGACGCCTACAGGAAGGTTCTGGAGGCCTATATCTCCGGCCTCGAGGAGCGGCACGCGAAGGGGCTCGACATCAGCCACATCGCCAGCGTCGCCTCGTTCTTCGTCAGCCGCATCGACGGCCTGATCGACAAGAAGATCGACGACCGGCTGGCAAAGGGCGACCCGGAAGCCGCGGCATTGAAGGCGGTGCGCGGCAAGGTGGCGATCGCCAACGCCAAGCTCGCCTACCAGCATTATCTCGAGGTCTCGAAGAGCGAGCGCTGGCAGACGCTGGTGCGCGCGAAGGCCAACCCGCAGCGCCTGCTGTGGGCCAGCACCGGCACCAAGGACAAGGCTTACAGCGACGTCTTGTATGTCGAGGAGCTGATCGGTGCCGACACGGTGAACACCATGCCGCCGTCGACGATGGACGCCTTCCGCGACCACGGCGTCGCCCGCAACTCACTCGTCGAGGATGTCGAGGGTGCGCGCCAGGTGCTGGCCGAGGCGGACCGGCTCGGGCTCGACCTGCCGGGTGTCACCGCCAAGCTGGTGGCGGACGGGGTGTCGTCGTTCGCCGACAGCTTCGACCAGCTGCTCGGCGCAGTGGCGGCCAAGCAGGTGGCGCTCTCCGGTGACAAGCTGGACGGCGCCTCCTACAGCCTGCCGCCCGATCTCGACGAGGCGGTCAAGGCGAGCCTGGAGGCCTGGCGCAAGGACGGCACCGTGCGCCGGATCTGGGAGCGCGACGCCTCGGTCTGGACCGGAAAGGACGAGGCGAGCTGGCTGGTCTGGCTCGACATCATCGACGAGCGCATCGCCCATCTCGCCGAGCTCACCAGCTTCCAGAAGGAGGTGCGTGAGCGCGGCTTCAGGGACGTCCTCCTGCTCGGCATGGGCGGATCGAGCCTCGGCCCGGAAGTTCTCGCGGAGACCTTCGGCCACCGGGGCGGCTATCCGATGCTGCATGTGCTGGACAGCACCGATCCGCAGCAGGTGAAGGCGTTCGAGAGCAAGATCGACGTTGCGAACACGCTGTTCATCGTCAGCTCGAAGTCCGGCGGCACCCTGGAGCCGAACATCCTCAAGGCGTATTTCTTCGATGCAGCTTCGAAGGTCGTCGGCGCGGACAAGGTCGGCAGCCATTTCGTTGCGGTCACCGATCCCGGCTCGCACATGGAGGAGGTCGCCCGCGCGGACCGCTTCTGGAAGATCTTCCACGGCGAGAAGCAGATCGGCGGACGCTATTCGGTGCTGTCGAACTTCGGCCTGGTGCCGGCCGCCGCCATGGGCCTCGACCTGCACGAGTTCCTCGAGAGCGGCCAGCGGATGGCCTATGCCTGCGGCTCGGGGACGCCGCCGCTGCAGAACCCGGGCGTGCAGCTTGGCACCGTCCTAGGGGTGGCTGCCAAGCACGGCCGGGACAAGGTGACGATTGTTGCCTCGCCCGGGATCTTCGACCTGGGTGCCTGGCTCGAGCAGTTGATGGCGGAGAGCACCGGCAAGAACGGGCTCGGCCTGATCCCGATCGACGACGAGACGCTGGCCTCGCCCGAGCACTACGGCAAGGATCGCGTGTTCGCGTATCTGCGCCTCGCCGACGCGCCGGACGCAACCCAGGACCGCGCGATCGAGGCGCTGAAGCAGGCCGGGCAGCCGGTGGTGTCGATCTCGGTCGCCACACCGGTGCAGATCGTACAGGAGTTCTTCCGCTGGGAGTTCGCCACCGCGGTGGCGGGTGCGATCATCGGCATCAACGCGTTCGACCAGCCGGACGTGGAGGCCAGCAAGATCGAGACGCGCAAGCTGACCGATGCCTACAGCAAGACCGGCTCGCTGCCCGAGGAGACGCCGTTCGGCAAGGATGGCGATTTCAGCTTCTTCGCGGACCCGGCGAATGCGAAGGCGCTTGATGCGAAGGCGGACGGTGGCGGCTCGCTGGACGCGGTGCTGAAGGCGCATTTCGATCGCGTCAAGGCAGGGGACTACGTGGCGCTGCTGGCCTACATCCAGCGCGACGCCGAGACGCGCGAATGGATCCAGTCGGCACGGCTTGCCATACGCGACGAGAAGAATGTGGCGACCGCCGCCGAGTTCGGGCCGCGTTTCCTGCACTCCACCGGCCAGGCCTACAAAGGCGGCCCGGCAAGCGGGGTGTTCCTGCAGATCACCGCCGACGATGTGGCCGACCTGCCAGTGCCTGGCGAGAAGTTCTCGTTCGGGGTGGTGAAGGCGGCGCAGGCGCGGGGTGATTTCGACGTGCTGGCCGAGCGCGGCCGGCGCGCGCTGCGCGTGCACATCCATGGCAACCTTGCTGCCGGCCTCGACCGGCTCGGCGGCGCCATCAAGGCCGCCGCCGCCGGCTGACGCATCCAGCAACGCCCGGCGCATCGTCGCCGGGCGTTGCTTCCTGCCTTGCAACATCACCCGCGACACGGAGATCCTCATGCAGATCGGCGTCATTGGTCTTGGCCGCATGGGCGGCAACATCTCGGTCCGACTGTCCCGGCATGGACACGAGGTCGTGCTGTACGACCACGACCCGAATGTGGTGACCAAGGTGCATGAGCGTGCGCAGGGAAGCGCCGAGGCGCACGGCCTCACCGACATGGTCGGCAAGCTTGCGGCACCCCGGGTGATCTGGGTGATGCTGCCGGCCGGCAAGATCACCGAGGAAGCGATCACCACGCTCAGCGGCCTGCTGGCGAGCGGCGACATCATCATCGACGGCGGCAACAGCTTCTACAAGGACGACATCCGGCGCGCAAAGGCGCTGCGCGAGAAGGGCATCCACTACGTCGATGTCGGCACTTCCGGTGGCGTCTGGGGCCTTGAACGCGGCTACTGCATGATGATCGGCGGGGCGAAGAAGGCGGTCGATGTGATCGACCCGATCCTGTCGGCGCTGGCGCCCGGCCTGGGCGACGTCGAGCGTACGCACGGGCGCGACGACAGCACAAAGCTCGATCCGCGCGCCGAGCAGGGCTACCTGCATTGCGGCCCGGCCGGCTCCGGCCACTTCGTCAAGATGGTGCATAACGGCATCGAGTACGGAATGATGGAGGCCTACGCGGAAGGCTTCGACATCATGCGCAACAAGAGCTCGCATGACCTGCCCGAGGACGAGCGCTTCGACCTGAACATGGCCGATATTGCCGAGGTCTGGCGTCGCGGCAGCGTGGTGTCGTCCTGGCTGCTCGATCTCTGCGCCTCGGCGCTCGCCAAGAACGAAAGCCTCTCGGACTATACCGGGCAGGTCGCGGATTCCGGCGAGGGACGCTGGACCATCGAGGCGGCGATCGAGGAGGCGGTGCCGGCGCCGGTGCTGACGGCATCGCTGTTCACGCGCTTCCGCAGCCGCACCGACAACAACTACGCCGAGAAGCTGCTGTCGGCGATGCGGTTCCAGTTCGGCGGCCATGTCGAGCAGCATCTGACCGAGAAGAAGCATGGCGGCGACGTGACGGAGGTCAAGCAGTAAGCGGCATGGATGCCCCGTCCGATCCTGTCCTGAGCGACCAGTCCGACGACGATAGCGGCCGTCCGATGCCTGCACCGCCCTGCACGATGGTCATCTTCGGCGGCGGCGGAGACCTGACCCGCCGCCTGCTGATCCCGGCGATCTACAATCTCACCTGCGCCGGGCTGCTCAACCAGGACTTCTCCATCGTCGCGGTCGACTGGGCGGAGACGGACACCGACCAACTGCGCGCGCATCTCGAAAGTACGATCCGGCAGTTCGTGGCGCAGCGTCGCGCGACCGCGGTGACACTGCAGGAGGATGAGTGGCTCTGGCTGTGCCAGCGCGTCTCCTACGTGCGCGGCAGCTTCGACGATCCGGCCACCTACCAGCGGCTCGGCGAGATCTGCGGCGCCGGCAACTGCGTGTTCTACCTGGCGGTGGCTGCGAGGTTCTTCGGCACCATCGTCTCGCAACTGGATGCCGCGGGCCTCACCAACGAGATCGAGGGAAGCTACCGACGCGTGGTGGTCGAGAAGCCGTTCGGTTCCGACCTGGGATCGGCGCGTGCGCTCAACACCAAGCTGCTGGCCAGCCTGGAAGAAAGCCAGATCTACCGGATCGATCATTATCTCGGCAAGGAGACGGTGCAGAACATCCTGGCACTGCGTTTCTCCAACGGCTTCTTCGAGCCACTCTGGAACCGCCAGAACATCGACCACGTGCAGATCACCGCAGCCGAGACAGTCGGCGTCGAGAAGCGCGGCCGCTTCTACGAAGGCACCGGCGCGATGCGCGACATGGTGCCGAACCACATCATGCAGCTTCTCGCGATGGTGGCCATGGAAGCGCCGGCCTCGTTCGACGCCGATGCGGTGCGCGACGAAAAGACCAAGGTGCTGGCGGCGATTCACGAGACCACCTATCGCGACGCGGTACGCGGACAATATGCCAAGGGCACGATCGCAGGGAGGCCGATCCCGGGATACCACGAGGAACCGGACGTGGCACCCGACAGCCAGACCGAAACCTTCGTGGCGATGAAGCTGAACATCGACAACTGGCGCTGGGCCGGCGTGCCGTTCTACCTGCGCACCGGCAAGCGGCTGACCCTGCGCAAGACCGAGATCGCGGTGCATTTCAAGCAGGCGCCGTATGCGTTGTTCCGCGACACCCCGGTCGAGAAGCTGACGCCGAACATCATGGTGCTGCAGATCCAGCCGAGCGAGGGCGTGACGATGCAGTTCTCGGCCAAGCTGCCCGGGCCGGTGGTCAAGCTCGGCGGTGTGCGGATGAAGTTCGACTATGCGGACTGGTTTCAGGAAGGGCCGAGCACCGGCTACGAGACCCTGATCTATGACTGCCTGATCGGTGACGCGACCCTGTTCCAGCGTGCCGACAATGTCGAGATGGGCTGGCGCGTGGTGCAGCCGATCCTCGAGGCGTGGCAGGCGGGGGTGGGCGATGTCTGCGCGTATGATGCCGGGCGCCCCGGCCCGGTGCAGGCCGACGAACTGCTCGCGCGCGACGGGCGGCACTGGTTGAGGTTGACCGCATGAGCATGCTTCCGACCTCGATATTGCAGGCGGGCCGGCACGATCCGTCCGGTCGCATACGGCTGCTGGTCTCCGATATCGACGGCACCCTGGTCACCCGCACCAAGGAGCTGACGCCGGCGGTCCTGAAGATGGCCCCGAGGCTGCGCGAGGCGGGAGTGCGCCTTGCTTTGGTCAGCAGCCGTCCGGCGCGTGGCATGGACATGTTCCTGCAGCCGCTCGGTATCGACACGCCGCGCGCCGGCCTGAACGGCGGCGAGATCCTGGCGCCGGACGGCCGGCTGCTCGCGGCGATGGCGCTCGATCCCGAAGTGGCACGGATCGTGGTCGAGACGCTGGACGAGCACGACGTCGATAGCTGGCTGTTCGCCGAGGGCAAGTGGCTGATACGCCGGCCCGATGGTCCGTATGTGCCGCAGGAATGCAAGGCGGTCCGGCTGGAGCCGGTGGTGGTGGAGAGTTTCGCGGACCACTACCATAGGATCGGCAAGATCATGGGATCGAGCGCCGACTATCATCTGCTCGAACGGGTCGAGACGATCGTGCAGACGCTGCTCGGCGACCGGGTCAATGCGCATCGCTCGCAGTCATACTATCTCGACGTGACCCATCCGGATGCCAACAAGGGCAGCGCTGCGTTGCGTCTTGCGGACCTGCTCGGGGTTCCGCGCTCGGAAATGGCCTGTATTGGCGACATGAGCAACGACATCTCGATGCTGCAGGTCGCCGGCGTCGCGATCGCGATGGGCAATGCCACCGAGGAGGTCGCGGCGGCGGCGCATTTCGTCACCGACAGCAACGAGCAGGATGGCTGGGCGAAAGCGATGGAGCGGTTCGTCCTGCCGCGCAGTCCGCTCGGTCAGCCCGGAGAAGCAGCATGAGTGCAGCAAGCGAAAGCGTGAAGAAGATCAGCCTGGTGCTGGCGGATGTCGACGGTACGCTGGTGACCAAGGAGAAGCTGCTGACGGAGCGGGCGATCCGCGCGGTGCACGAACTCAAGAAGCGCGGCATCCGGTTCGCGATCACCAGCGGCCGGCCGCCCAAGGGCATGGAGATGGTGATCAAGCCACTGGCGATCACCGAGCCGGTGGCGGGCTTCAATGGCGGCCTGTTCGTCAAGCCCGACATGACCATCATCGAGGCTAAGACGCTGTCACGCGAAGTGGCCGAGCGCACCATCGGTATCCTGCGCGAGCACAAGGTCGATGTCTGGCTGTATTCGGGCGAGGACTGGATCGTGCCGGATGCGGAAGGCCCGCATGTCGCTCGCGAGCAATGGACCGTGAAGTTCCCGCCGAAGGTCCTGAAGGATTTCGGCAAGGCACTCGACAGCGCGGTCAAGATCGTCGGCGTGAGCGACGATCTCGAACTGATGTCCCGCTGCGAGAAGGACGTGCAGGAGGCACTTGGCGACAGCGCCTCGGCGGCGCGCTCGCAACCCTATTATCTCGACGTGACGCATCCGCAGGCCAACAAGGGCGGCGTGGTCGAGAGCCTGGTTGCGATGCTCGGCATCCCGGCCGACGAAATTGCGACCCTCGGTGACCAGCCGAACGACGTCCTGATGTTCCGCAAGAGCGGCCTGTCGATCGCGATGGGCCAGGCCAGCGACGAGGTGCAGCAGGCGGCGACGCATGTGAGCAGTTCCTCCGAGGAGGAAGGTTTCGCTCGTGGCCTCGAGCGCTGGGTTCTGGGTGAAGAGGGAGCCGCCTGATGACCGACGTTGCCGAAGGCCAGGAATGGATCCTGCCAGACGCACCTGCGGTGGCGCGCCGGGTGGCCGAGTTCCTGTTCGAGCAGGCTCGCGCCAAAGAAGCGGTAGGCGAGGCTCCCTATGTGATCGCGCTGTCGGGTGGCTCGACGCCGAAGCGGCTCTACGAGATCCTGGCGGCCGCGCCATTCGCATCCGGATTCCCGTGGTCGCGCGTGGAACTGTTCTTCGGCGACGAGCGCTTCGTGCCGGCCGATGATGCCGACAGCAACTACAACATGGTGAACCGGGCGCTGTTGTCGCATGTGCCGGTGCCGTCGGAGCGGGTGCATCGCATGCCGACCGAGGGCGACCCGGCGGAGGCGGCCCGGACATACCAGCGCGACCTGCAGGCGGTCTATGGCAGCGAGACGCTGAAGCCCGGGCGGCCGCTGTTCGATGTCGTGCTGCTGGGGCTGGGCGAGAACGGCCACACCGCCTCGCTGTTTCCCGGCACCGCGGTCCTGGAGGAGCGCAACGCCTGGGTGTCGAGCTGCACGCCGCACGACGCGCCGCACCGCCGCCTGACCCTGACCTACCCCGCGATCCATAGCAGTGCCTACGTGCTGTTCCTGGTGACCGGAGCCGGAAAGGCCGAGGTGCTGGGGAAGGTGCGCGATCGCGATCCGGCGCAGCCCTCGTCGCAAATCACCAGCGAGGGCGAACTGGTCTGGGTGTTGGATGAAGCGGCGGCCGGACACCCGCAAGCCGGCTCCTCCAATGGATGATCCCGCGGCAGCGCTGAAGCGCGAAGCCGGCGAGCAGGCGGCGCTGCTGGTCGATGAGGGCATGGTGGTCGGCCTCGGCACCGGCTCGACGGCGGCTTTCGTGATCGCAGCGCTCGGCAGGCGTATCCACGAGGGATTGAATTTCACCGCCATCTCGACTTCGGAGAAAAGTGCCGACCTGGCGCGCAAGCTCGGGATCACCCTGTCCGATTTCGGCCATCACAACAGCATCGACCTGACCATCGACGGCGCCGACGAGATCGAGCGCAAGTCGCTCAACCTGATCAAGGGCCTCGGGGGCGCCCTGCTGCGCGAGAAGATCGTGGCGGCAGCGAGCCGCAGGCTGGTGATCATCGCCGACGAGCGCAAGCTGGTGCGCCATCTGGGCGAACATACGGCGGTCCCGGTCGAGGTCACCCCGTTCGGCTGGGAAGCCACCGCGCGCCGCCTCGGCAGCCTCGGCGCCCGGGTCTCGCCGCGCCACGATCGTGACGGGCGGCTGTTCGTGACCGACGGCGGCAACCTGATCCTGGATTGCAACTTCGGCGTGATCGAGAATCCGGCAACGCTCGAGCACCGCATCGGCGAAATCGTCGGCGTGATCGAAAGCGGCCTGTTCATCGGCCGCGCCGCCCTCGTGCTGGTCGCAGGCGCAGGTGGCGTCACACGATTCGAACCCGCATGAGCCATTCCGATACCAGCCCAAACGTGCGGCCCCGCGTCCTGGTGGTGATGGGCGTTTCCGGCTCCGGCAAGAGCAGTATCGCGCTGCGCCTGCGCGACGAACTCGGCTGGCCGTTCCAGGAAGGTGACGAACTGCACCCGAAGGAGAACGTCGCCAAGATGGCCGCCGGCACGCCGCTGACCGACGACGATCGCGCTCCGTGGCTCGATATCTGCGCAGGCTGGATACGCGAGCGCCTCGAGGCCGGCACCGGTGGCCTGCTGACCTGCTCGGCGCTTCGGCGCGTCTATCGCCAGCGCCTCGGCGAGGGACTGCCGGGGCTGCATTTCCTCTATCTGAAAGTGCCCGAGGAGGTGTTGCGCGCCCGTCTGGCACAGCGGCGCGGGCACTACATGCCGCCGTCGCTGCTGCCGAGCCAGTTGCGCACGCTTGAGGAACCCGCCGCCGACGAGCCGGCCCTGGTGGTGCCGGTCGAGCAGACTGTCGACGACACTGCCTCGGACGTGATCGCGGTGCTGCGGCGCCTCGACGCGCAGGAACGCTAGGGGCGTCTCTTGGAGTCCGACCAATTACTTGACGATGCCACGCGCATCTTCGTGGATGCCGATGCCTGTCCGGTGAAGGACGAGATCTATCGGGTCGCCGCGCGCCATGGCGTGAAGGTACTCGTGGTGTCGAACAGCATGATCAACGTGCCGCCGTCGCTGCTGATCGAGCGTGTTGTTGTCGGAAGCGGCCCGGATGTCGCTGATGATTGGATCGCCGAACGCGTCGGCGCGCGGGATGTGGTGGTTACGTCGGACGTGCCGCTGGCCGCCCGCTGCGTGAAGATGAACGCGACGGTGTTGGCGCCCACCGGCAAGCTGTTCGACGAAACCGCGATCGGCATGGCGCTGGCGACCCGCAACCTGATGGACGACCTGCGCTCGGCGGGCCAGGTCACCGGCGGACCGCGGCCGTTCTAAGCCAGAAACCGGTCGGCCTTCCTGTCGGCGCTCGATGTCGCGGTCACGCGCGCCCGCCGCGGGCCCCGCCCGCGGCTGAACTTTGCAGCCCCGACCTGAGCGGGGCGGGGCGTGTGCAGGTCGACGGCACGGTCGGCGACGCCAAGGCGGACCTGTCCGGCCTGGGTTCGGTCGGGATCGCCAGGCTCACCGGGCAACTGACCAAGAACATCTCCGGGGTCGGCACCGTGACCGTCGGCGGAAGCTGATCGCAGGGCGTAAAGCATTCGGTAACGAGTTTGGCCGATACTGGCGCTGTCATTCCCTGAGGGGTCCAGCAGTGCCCGACTTGCTTGCCCCGCTGCGGCGATCGCTGGCGCGCGTCGGCCTCGCGCCGCAACTCGTGCTGTTGTCGCTGCTGATGATGATCCTCGCGGTCACCGCAGTGGAATCCTGGACCCTGCGCCAGTCTCGCTCGGCCCTGACGGAAGCCGCGCACCGCCAGCTCGCGACCAACGTCACGCTGCTGAAGGAGCTGCTGCGCCCGCTCGGGACGGGGTGGCAGATGGAGAATGGCGCGCTCTCCCTTGGTGGCCATCCGGTCAACGGCCGAGAGGATATCATCGACGCGCTGCGTCGGACGGGGGGCGGAGCGGCGACCCTGTTCGCCGGCGACCTGCGGGTTGCAAGCAACGTGATCGCACCGAACGGGCACCGCGCCACCGGCACCCGGCTGGCGCCAGGACCGGTGCACGATGCCATCTTCCAGCGTGGCGAGACCTACCAGGGCGTCGCCATGATCCTCGGACGGCCGCATCTTGCGATCTACGAGCCGTTGCGCGACGCCGGCGGCAAAATCGTCGGCATCCTGTTCGTCGGCATGCCGCTGGTGGAGCTCTATGCGCCGATCACTCGGCTCGTCCGCACCGCGATCTGGGGTACCGTCATCCTCGCCGCCGTGGCCGGCCTGGTGAGCTGGCTGGCGCTGCATCTCGCGCTGCGGCCGCTGGTCCGGCTGGCCGTCACAACGCGCGCCCTGGCCGCAGGAAACCTTGAGACGCGTGTGCCCGGCACCGTCAGGCATGACCAGCTCGGTGATCTCGCGCGCGCCCTGGTCGCCCTGCGCGACGGCGCGGTGGCCTCGCGCATGCTCGAACTGGAGGCGACGCGCCAGCGCAACGCGTCCGAGACGGCGCGCATCGAAGGGATGCGAGACCTCGCGCGGCAGATCGAGGACGAGGCCGGCGCCGCAGTGGACCAGGTGGCCGCCGGCATGCAACGGGTCAGTGCCGCGGCGGACGACATGGTGCAGTCGGCGGCAGCGGTCGGACGCGAAAGCGAGAAGGTTTCCACCGAAGCCCTGCAGATGCTGGAGGAAAGCCAGGTCATCACGACGGCGGTGCAGGACCTCTCGTCCTCGATGCGCGAGGTTGCGGTCCAGGTCGGCTCGGCCAGCACCGCGACGGCAAAGGTGGTCAGCGAGAGTGTCGCCAGCAGCAGCGCGATCCAGGCGCTGTCGAAGACGATTGCGCGCATCGGCGACATCACGAAGCTGGTCTCCGACATCGCGAGCCGCACCAATCTGCTGGCGTTGAACGCGACCATCGAGGCGGCTCGCGCCGGGGAAGCCGGGCGTGGCTTCGCGGTGGTGGCGAGCGAGGTAAAATCCCTGGCGACGCAGACGGCGCGGGCCACGGACGAGATCAACGGCCAGGTCGGCGTGATCGGCAGCGCGATGGCCGAGGCGATCAACCGGGTGAACGGGATCGCGGGGATGGTGGCGGAAGTGGACCGCGTCGCCGCGGCGATCGCAGGCGCGATGGAACGCCAGGCCGCGGCGGCGACCGACATCGCCCAGGCGGTCTCGATGACGGCGCATGGCACGAAGACGATGTCGAGCCGCCTCACGACCGCCTCTGCGGGCGCCGTAACCACTGGGGCGCGGGCGGCCGATGTTCTCGAAGAGGCGGCGAAGGCACGCATTGCGGTGACGGTGCTGCGCGGCGACCTGGTGCGGGCGATCCGTGCCTCGGCGCCGGAGCTCGACCGGCGGGACGACCCCCGCCATTCGCTCAGCCGGGCGGCCACGCTGAGCGGTTCCGGGCTTGGAGCCGGGGCCGCCGATGTCCGGCTGATCGATATCTCGATAAGCGGCGCGCGCATGGCGATCGCGCCCGAGCTGAGGCCGCAGGGACGGCTCGCGCTGCTCGTGCCCGTCCTTCAGCCAGAGCCGCTCGCCGCCGAGCTCGTCGGGCAGGATGGCGAGCAGCTCCGGGTGCGCTTCGTGCTGGATGCGGCCGCGAGGCGGCATCTGCAACTGGCTCTCGAGCGGCAGGCCGACAGACCGGCGATCGAGGCAGCGGCCTGACGGGTTCGAAGCTGTTCAGACGGCGTCGAGCGCCGGCACTAGCGGAAAATGGCAGGCGACATCGTGCGGCTCGCCATCGGGGCCGGGCAGCACCGGCCGCAATGACGGGATTTCGACGCGGCAGCGCGCCGCGGCCTGCGGGCAACGGGTGTGAAACCGGCAGCCCGGCGGCGGCGCGGTCGGGCTGGGCACGTCGCCCTTCAGGATGACTCGGGTGCCGCCGTGCGGGCCCACCACCGGCTCCGGAATGGCGGTGATCAGCGCCGCGGTATAGGGATGCGCCGGTGCGTGCAGGACGCTGTCGGTCTCGCCACGCTCGACGATGGCGCCGAGATACATCACCGCCACCCTGAATGCGATCTGGCGGACCACGCTGAGGTCGTGCGCGATGAAGATGTAGGTCAGCCCGAGCGTCTCGCGCAGGTCGGTGAACAGGTTGATGATCTGCGCCTGGATCGAGACGTCCAATGCGGAGACCGGCTCGTCGGCGACGATCAGGCTCGGCTGCAGGGCGAGCGCGCGCGCGATGTTGATGCGCTGGCGCTGACCGCCGGAGAATTCGTGAGGGTAACGGTCGAGCGCGCTGGCCGGCAGTCCGGTCAGGTCGAGCAGGTCATGCAACCGGCGCCTGATGAAGTCGCGGCCATGCGGCTTGCCGTCCGGTCGCGCATGCACCCGCATGGGTTCGGCCAGCAGGTCGTCGATACGGCGGCGCGGGTTCAGCGAGGCGTAGGAATCCTGGAACACCATCTGCATGCGCGGCCGCAGCCGGCGCATGGCGCGCTCGCTGCGCGTGGTAATGTCCTGACCCTCGAACAGCACGCGGCCGGAGCTGCTGTCGGAAAGACGCAGCAGGCAGCGCCCGAGGGTGGATTTGCCGCAGCCGGACTCGCCGACGATGCCGAGCGTCTCCCTCGGCATGACCGCAAGCGACACGCCGTCGAGTGCGCGCAGCGTGCGCCGCTTCCGCCCGAACAATCCGCCGCCGACGTGATAGTGCTTGCCAAGGTTGCATGCTTCGATAATCGGGACGGCTGGGATCAGGCCCTGCGACGAACTCATGCGGCGAGCACGCAGGCGATGTCCTGGCCGCCGCGCCGGACCATCGGCGGCGGCTGTTCGCAGGCGGCATGCGCGAGCGGGCAGCGCGGCCGGAACGGGCAGCCACTCGGGCGTTCGGCAGGGCTTGGCGGCTGGCCCGGGATGGAGAGCAGGCGGCTCGGACGCACGCCGTGCAGCGGCGGGATCGAGGCGAGCAGCGCGCGCGTGTAAGGATGTCCGGGATCGGCGAAGATCTCGCCGGTCGGGCCGCGCTCGGCGGCGTTGCCGGCGTACAGCACCAGCGTGCGGTCGCAGGTCTCGGCGACCACCCCCATGTCGTGCGTGATCAGCAGCACCGAGGAGCCGAAGTCGCGCTTCAGCCGGCGCAGCAGGTCGAGGATCTGCGCCTGCACCGTGACGTCGAGCGCCGTCGTCGGCTCGTCGGCGATCAGCAGCGACGGGTTGCAGGACAGCGCCATGGCGATCATCGCGCGCTGCCGCAGGCCGCCGGAAAGCTGGTGCGGGTAGCGGTCGGCGGCCCGCTTCGGGTCCGGCACGCCCATCTCGCCGAGCAGGTCGATGGTGCGCGCGCGGGCGCCGCGCCGGCTCAGGCTCTCATGCGCGCGGATCTGCTCGTCGATCTGCCAGCCGATGGTCAGCACCGGCGTCAGCGCCGTCATCGGGTCCTGGAAGATCATCGCGATCTCGCGTCCGCGCAGTTCGCGCAGCGCACGGGCTCCCAGCCCGACCAGCTCCCGGCCCTTGTAACGCATCGAGCCGGTGATGCGGGCTCCAGGCACGTCGATCAGCCCCATGATGGCAAGCGCCGTCATGCTCTTGCCGGAGCCGGATTCGCCGACGATGCCGAGGATCTCGCGCGGCGCCAGCGCGAAGCTGAGATCCTCGACGATGCGTATCATGCTGCCATGCGCGCCCGGCAGCGCGATGCTCAGATCGCGGGCCGTGAACAGCTCATCGTGCATCGCGCACCCTCGGGTCGAGCAGCACGTAGAGGATATCGACCAGCGCGTTGGCCAGCACGACGAACACCGCGGAATACATCACGGTCGCCATGATCAGCGGCAGGTCGAGATTGTTCAGCGCCTGGTAGGTCAGCCGGCCGACCCCCTGCAGGCCGAACACCACTTCGGTGAGCAGCGCGCCGCCGCCGACCAGCTGCGCGAAATCCAGCCCGAACAGCGAGACGAAGGTGATCATCGAGGTGCGCAGGCCGTGCCGGAACAGCACCCGGCTGGCGGACAGCCCCTTGGCCTGGGCGGTGCGCATGAAATCCTCGCTGTAGGCGGCGACGAGGTCGGCGCGCAGCACCCGGCCGTAGATGCCGATGAACAGGATCGCCAAGGTGATCCACGGGATCACCAGCACCTTGAACCAGCCGACCGGGTCCTGCGTCAGCGGCACGTAGCCGAGGCCCGGCACCCAGGAGAACATCCAGGTATCGTGCAGCCGGCTCTGGGTGATCAGGTTGACCACCTCGCCGAGCCAGAACACCGGCATCGAGATGCCGATCAGTCCCAGGATCATCAGCCCGCGATCCACTAGGCTGCCGCGCAAGGCGGTCGCGAGCGTGCCCATTCCGATCGAGGCCAGCACCCAGATGATCGCGGCGCCGAACACCAGCGAGAGCGTGACGGGTGCTGCCCGCAAGACCTCCGGCACCACCCGCTCGCCGTGATCGACGAACGAGGTCAGGTCGCGGGTGATGAACAGGCGGCCCATCATGCGCTCGTACTGCACCGGCAGCGAGCGGTCGAAGCCGTATTGGTGCCGGATCAGCGCCATCGTCTCGGGCGAGGCGTTGCGGCCGGCGATGCGCGCGGTCGGATCGGCGCCGGGCGTTGCAAAGAACACCAGGAACACCAGCACGCTGATGCCGAACAGCACGAACACGGTCTGGCCGAGGCGGGCAAAGAAGGCGAGCGCCATCAGCCGCGCCTCCGGCTGGTCTCGCGCACGTCGAGCGCGTCGCGCAGCCCGTCGCCGAGGATGTTGAGTGCCAGCACGGTGAGCACGATGGCGAGCCCGGGGGCGATCGCCACCATCGGGCGGGTGTAGATCAGGCCCTGGCCGTCCTGGATGATGGTGCCCCAGCTCGCCTTCGGCGCCTGCACGCCGATCGACAGGAACGACAGCGCACTCTCAGCCAGCATCGCCAGCGCCATCAGCAGCGGCGCCAGCACGATCAGCGTGGAGCTGACGTTAGGCAGGATGTCGCGCAGCAGGATCCGCGCTTGCGGCACGCCCAGCCCGCGTGCGGCGAGCACGAATTCGCTGTTGCGCAGAGACAGCACGCGGCCACGGATCGGGCGCGCGGCATACGGCACATAGACCAGGGCGATGATGCCGATCGGCAGCAGCAGATTGTCGCTCTCGATGGTGAAAGGACCGAACCGCAGGCCCTGGCTGATGGTGACGATGGAGAGCGAGATCGCGAACAGGTAGACCGGCACCGCCCACATGATGTCCATCATTCGCGACAGCAACGCATCAATGAGGCCGCCGAAGAAGCCGGACACGATGCCCACTGCTGCCGCCATGACGATGCAGAGCAGTGTCGCGGCGGCGCTGACCAGCAGCGAGTTGCGGCCGCCATACAGCAGCCTTGCCATCACGTCGCGGCCCTGGCTGTCGGAGCCGAGCAGGTAGGCGGACGGATGCCAGGTCGGCCCGAGCGGGCTGAGGCCAAGATGCAGCGGATTGTCGTTGGCTTGCATGACCGCGAGTTCACGGCCATTCAGCGTCACGGTGGCGGCGACGTCGCTGTCGAACGGATCGGTATGCGCGATGTCATGCGCATAGACCGGCGCCAGGATGCAGGCGGCGATGATCAGCAGCAGCCCCACCAGCGCTATCATCGCGGCGCGGTCGCGCAGGAGCGTCGCGGCGGCGGTCGACCAGGGACCCGAGCGGCGCGCGCTGCGACGCGGAATTAGGAGTATGGCACTCATTGAACCCAGACCTGCGAGAACAGCATATGGTAGATACCGGCATAGACGTAGTGGCCGAGGCGCCTGGACACGAAATCGACATAGCGTCGCTGCACCAGGGGGGCGGCGGGTGATTGGTCCATGATGCGGCGATCGGCGGCGCGCCAGAGCGCGGTGCGCGCCGTCGGGTCCGCCGTCGTTCCGGCGCGGTCGAACAGGGCCTGCGCGACGGGATCGCAGAACCCGGAGATATTGATCGACGAATTCGATCCCGGATGGATGTTGCGGCAGTCGAACAGCACCTGCAGATAGTCGGCGGGTCCCGGATAGTCCGCATCCCATCCGGTCAGGCTGATCTGCACCTTGTTGGCGCTGTTCTGGATGTAGCCGAACTGCACCGCCGGCGTGATGCTGCGCACCTGCGCGTCCCAGCCGATCCGCGACAGCGTCTCGCGGATGTGCTCGCCGAGTGCGTCTTCGTTGCGGCTGGCATTCACCACCAGGACCACGCGCATCCCCTGCGTGCCGCTGGCAGTGACCAGCGCACGGGCGCGCGCGATGTCGGGATACAGGTGATCCGGGCTGTCGCTGCCCATCGACGGACAATCCTTGACATGGCCGGCGATGCCGCGCGGCAGCATGGTGCAGGCCGGCAGCATCGCGCCCGGGCCGCCCATGAACAGCACCGCGGCGCGCCGGTCGACCGCGAGGTTGACCGCCTGTCGCGCGGCGAGCCGGTCGAACGGCGGCTGGCGCGTGTTCATCGCCAGGTAGTACAGGCTGGGCAGGTCGAACACATGCACTTGGCCGGTATAGCGCCCGGCGATCTCGCCGAGCCGGTCGAGCGGCTTGTTCTCGTACATCCAGTCGTACTGGCCGTTCTCGATCGCGGTGATCTCGGCCTCCTCGTCGAGGCCGTAGTCGAGCCGGATATGATCGACATGGCCGTCCGGCTGCGCCACCGCGTCCCACCGGCGGAAGAACGGGTTGCGATCGAGCACCATGCCGTGCCGCGGGTCATAGGAGACGATCCGGTATGCACCGGTGCCGGGCAGGGCGGTGTCGCCGGCATCGTGCGGCGAGGTATCGGCTGGCAGGATGGTGGCGTGGGTCCAGGCGAGCTTGTCCAGGAAGTCGGGATCGGCGTGCTCCAGCCGTATCGTGATGCTGCGGGCGGTGGCGTCGGCCATCACGCCGCCGGCTAGCGTGCACGTCGCCGGTGATCGCAGGCATGCCTGCGCGCCGACGATGTCGCCGTAGAAGCTGCCAGCGGTTGGGCTACCGACCCTGAAGATCCGGCGCAGCGAGGCCGCGACGTCATCCACCGTGAGGAGTTGTCCGTTGGAGAAATGGATGCCGGGCCGCAGGACGAAGCGGTAGGTGCGGCCGTCATCCGTCGGCACCGGCAGCGCTTCGGCGAGGTCGGCAACCGGCTGGTCGCGACCCGCCTGTTTGGGAAAGGTCGCCAGCCCGTCATAGACCGAGGCAAACAACTCCGTGCTCTGGCTGTTGTACGAGACCTGCGGGTCGAGCGTGTCGACCCCGCTGCTGGCGGTGAGGCGGAGCGTGCCACCACGATGGATGTCGAACGCAGAGGCGGTGGCCGGGGTCGCGATCGCAAGCGCTAGGGCGAGCCGGATCACCGTACCCAGACCTGGGAAAACAGCATGTGGAACAGCAACGTGTAGGTGTAGTGCCCCAAGCGCTTCGAGATCAGGTCTACATACTTGAATTGGATCAGCGGCGCCGCCGCCGAGATCTGCATGATCTGCCGCCCCGCCTGCGACCAGAGGGCCGCTCCCGCCTGCGGATCGGTGGCCGAAACCTGTCCGGCCTGCTCCATCTTGGCCTGGATGCCGCGGTCGCACATGCCGGAGATGTTGATCGACGCGTCCGACCCGGGGTGGAAGTTCTCGCAGCCGAACAAGTCGTCGAGGAAGTTCGAGGCAGCGGGATAATCCGCATACCAGTCGGTGAGACTGATCTGGACCTTGTTGTTGGTGTTCTGGATATAGGTGAACCCGATCGAGTCGTTCACGAACTTGACCGACGCATCATAACCGATCTGCCGCAGCGTGTTTTGCAGGTAGATGCCCATCGCCGCATCGACCGCCCGGTTGAAGACCAGCAGGGTGACCTTGGAACCCTTGGTGCCGCTCTCCTGGACCAGGGCACGGGCACGGGCGAGATCGGGTTTCTGCCATTGCGGGGCGGGATGATCGACGTCGGCATCCTTGCTGTACACGCAACTGCCGATCCGACCTGAAATTCCCGTCGGGACCATTTCGCATAGCGGCTCCGCAACCGCATTACCGCCGTAGAAGATCGCCATGGCATCGCGGCTGATCGCGTAGTTGACCGCTTGTCTCGCCTTGATGTTGTTGAACGGCGGCAGGTTCATGTTCATTGGCACGTAGTAAATCGCGAACATGTTCTGAATGTGGACACGCGAGGAAAACCGGTCGCCAAGCTCGGCGAGACGATCGAGTGGCTTGTTGTTGAACATCCAGTCGTACTGGCCATTCTCGACTGCCGTGACCTGCGCCTCGTCGGTGAGACCGAAATCGTATTGGATCCGGTCGGCATAGCCTTCGGGCTGGGCGACGGCGTTCCAGACCCGGAAATATGGGTTCCGCTCCAGGGTCATGCCGTGGTTGGAGTCGAACGCGGTGATCATGTACGGGCCGGTGGCGGCGGCCGGCGTATTGCCGAGGTCATGCAGCGGCGTGTCGGCCGGGACCACCGAGGCATGCGTCATCGCCAGCTTGTCGAAGAACTCGCCGTCCGGCCGGGTCAGGTGGAAGGTGACGGTATCGGCGGCATCGTCGGCCTCGACGCCGCCGGCCAGCGTGCAATGTGGCGCGTCCTCGAGACACTGCGCGGCGCCGACGATGCCGCCATAGAAGCTGCCCGCGGTCGGGCTGCCGACCTTGAAGATGCGCCGCATGGTGGCGAGCACGTCCGACGGTTCCAGGGCCTGTCCGGTGGAGAAGCGGATGCCGGGATGCAGGTGGAACAGGTAGGTCCGGCCGCCATCGGTGGGAGCCGGCAGGCTATCGGCGAGATCGGGAACGATGGTGGCGCTGCCGGGGCCGTCTACCTTGGCAAAGCTGGTCAGGCCGTCATTGGTGACGGCGAAGATCTGCGCGTTGGTGCTGACATAGTTGATCTGCGGATCCAGCGTGCCGCCGCTGGCATCCGCCGTGAGCCGCAGCGTGCCGCCGCGATGTTCCGGCTGGTAGGGTGCGGCAGCCGGTTCGATGGCCGATGCGCCGGCGGGTGCGGACAGGGCGGCACAAAGCAGGAACAGCAGTAGCGGCGGCCGCACCTATCTGTCCAGCTTCCGCAGCCTGGCTGCGATGTCCCCGGCACTCGCCGCGCCGTCGATGAAGGTCGAGAAACGGCCGGACTTGTCCATCACGTAGATGATCGAGCTGTGGTCCATCGAATAGCCGCCGTTCTTTTCCTGGTGCCGTGCGGCATAGACGCGGTATTCCTGCTCGGCGATATCGAGCTGCGCCTGCGTCCCGGTCAGGCCGGTGATCTGCTTGTCGAACAGCCCGACATATTTCCCCATCACGTCCGGCGTGTCGCGTGCCGGATCGACGGTGATGAACACCGGCGCCATGTCGTGCTGGCGCTGCTCGAGCATGTCGAGCGCATTGGCGATGTTGTTCAGCGCGGTCGGGCAGGCGTCGGGGCAATGAGTGTAGCCGAAATAGACCAGCATCCACTTGCCGCGAAAATCGGCATCGGTGACGGTGCGGCCGTCGGGCGCGGTAAGGGTGAACGGGCCGCCGATATCCAGGCTCGACTGGCCAGCGCTTGCCAACGGCGCGAACGGGTGCAGGATTGACGGATCGAGGATGGCAACGCCGCCGACGGCCAGCAGCAGTGCGCCCCCGATACCGGACAACGCGGCGGCGGCACGGTTCAATGCGCGTCGCCCCAGCTTTGGCCGTGCCCGGTCTCGACCACCAGCGGCACCGACAGGCTGGCGGCCCCTTCCATCACGCGCTTGGCCAGCGCCTGCAACGCCCCGGCCTCGCTCTCCGGCGCCTCGAACAGCAATTCGTCATGCACCTGCAGCAACAGGCGCGAAGCCAGGCCCGCTTCGGCAAGCGCTGCCGGCAGCCGCACCATCGCGCGCTTGATGATGTCCGCCGCACCGCCCTGCAGGGGGGCATTGCTGGCCTGGCGTTCGGCATAGCCGCGACGCGCCGGGTTCTTCTCGGCGATCCCCGGGATCCAGCAGCGCCGCCCGAACGGGGTCAGCACGTAGCCGTGCCGGCGCGCCTCCTCGCGGGTGCTCTCCATGAAGTCGCGGATGCCTGGATAGCGCGCGAAATAGGCGTCGATGTAGGAGCGCGCCTCGCCCGGCGGGATGCCGAGCTGGCGGCCGAGCCCGAATGCGCTGATGCCGTAGATGATGCCGAAATTGATCGCCTTGGCGCGCCGGCGCGTGGCCGCATCCATGCCCTGCATCGGCACCCCGAACACCTCGCTGGCGGTGCGCGCGTGGATGTCCTGGCCCTCGGCAAACGCCTCCTTCAGAGCCGGGATGGAGGCCACGTGGGCGAGCAGGCGCAGCTCGATCTGCGAGTAGTCGGCCGAGACCAGCACATGCCCGGGCGCTGCGATGAAGGCGCGGCGGATGCGGCCGCCCTCCTCGGTGCGGATCGGGATGTTCTGCAGGTTGGGCTCGTTCGAGGACAGCCGCCCGGTCGAGGTGATCGCCATCTGGAACGAGGTGTGCACGCGGTGGGTGGAGGGGTTGATCTCCTCGACCAGCGCATCGGCATAGGTGGATTTCAGCTTGGCGAGCTGGCGCCATTCCAGGATGCGCGCCGGCAGGTCGTGGCCCTGCTCGGCGAGCGCCTGCAGCACCGCGGAATCCGTGCCCCAGGCGCCGGTCTTCATGCGCTTGCCGCCGGGCAGCGCCATCTCGTCGAACAGGATCTCGCCGAGCTGCTTGGCGCTGCCGAGATTGAACGAGCGCCCGGCAAGGCGGTGGATCTCGCTCTCCATCACCGCCATGCGCCGGGCGAAATCCTCCGACAGCCGGCGCAGCAGGGCAGCATCGACGCTGATCCCGGCCTGCTCCATGTCGGCCAGGATGCGTATCAGCGGCCGCTCGAGCTGCTCGTACAGCGCCAGCGAGCGGTTCGGCCGCAGCAGGGGGCGCAGGACGTGCCACAGCCGCAGGGTGACATCGGCATCCTCGGCGGCATAGGCGGTGGCGCGCTGCAGGTCGACGCGGGCGAACGCGATGCGGTTGCGGCCGGTGCCGGTGACCTGGTCGTAGGTGACGGGCGTGTGGCCGAGATGACGCGCCGACAGCTCGTCCATGCCGTGCCCGTGGCTGCCGGCCTCCTGCGCGTACGAGATCAGCATGGTGTCGTCGATCGGGGTGGCCCGCGGGGCGCCTGCATGCTCCAGCACCAGCAGGTCGAACTTGGCGTTCTGGAACACCTTCAGCGTGCCCGGATCGGTCAGCAGCGGCGCCAGCGCGGCCAGCGCGGGACCGGTCGCGATCTGGGCGCCGACCGGGTTCTCGAGGTCGCCGTCATGCAGCAGCGGCACGTAGCAGGCGCGCCCGGGTGCCGTAGCCAGCGAGAAGCCGACCAGTGCCGCCCGCATCGGGTCCAGCCCGTCGGTCTCGGTGTCGATGGCGCACAGCCCGGCGGCCTGCGCCTCGGAAATCCAGGCCTGCAGCACCGCAAGATCGGTGACGGTCTCGTAGCCGGCGAACGGCGCGCTCTCCGGCGTGGCGCCGGCAGCCCCGGCAACGGGTGCCGGTGGTGCTGCCACCGCCTGCCCGTCCAGGCCGAGCCGCTGGCTGATCGAGCGGAAGCCCATGCCGTCCAGCCAGGTCGCGAGACGCGGCGGATCGGGTTGCGCAAAGCCCAGCTCGCGGATCGGCAGCGGCAGCGGCGCGTCGTCACGCAGGATCACCAGCCGGCGGGAGATGCGCGCCGCCTCGGCATGCTCGATCAGCATGTCGCGCCGCTTGGACGGCTTCATCGCCGGCGCCGCCGCCAGGATCGCCTCGAGGTCGCCGAACTCCGCCACCAGGGTGCTCGCGATCTTCGGCCCGATGCCCGGTACGCCCGGCACGTTGTCAACGCTGTCGCCCATCAGTGCCTGCACCTCGATCACCTTGTCGGGGCCGACGCCGAAGCGGTCGCGCACCTCGGTCTCGCCGATCGGCTTCTGCTTGATTGGGTCCAGCATGTCGACGCCGGGTCGGATCAGCTGCATCAGGTCCTTGTCGGACGAGACGATGGTGCAGCGTCCGCCGGCGTCCGACATCGCCTTTGCGTAGGCGGCGATCAGGTCGTCCGCTTCCCAGCCGGCCAGCTCGATGGCGGGAATGCCGAACGCTGCGGTGGCCTCGCGCACCAGCGCGAATTGCGGGATCAGCTCCTCGGGCGGCTCCGGCCGGTGCGCCTTGTAGGCCGCATACATCTCGTTGCGGAAGGTGAGCCGCCCGGCATCGAAGATCACCGCGAGGTGGCTGCCGACATGGTCCCGCAGGAACCGCGCCAGCATGTTGGTGAAGCCGTACACCGCGTTCACCGGCGTGCCGTCGGCCCGGTTCATCGGCGGCAGGGCATGGAAGGCGCGGAAGATGAAGCCGGAGCCGTCGATCAGCACGAGATGCGCGTCGGTCAGCGTATCGGGCTGGATCTCGGCCTCGATCTCGATATTGTCCTGCACGCGAGGCTCTGGCACGTCCGGTCCCGGCGATCAGTGGCCGGTATCGCCGGCATCGGCCGCGTTCTGGTCGAGCACGTAGACCCGCGAGCAGTACGGGCAGAAGGTCTGGGTCTCGACGATGCGCAGCCAGACCCGCGGGTGGCCCAGCGGTCCGTCGCCGCCATCGCACGCCAGCACCCGGCTTTCGACGACCAGTGTCTCGATCTCGCCGAGCTGCGGGGTAGGCGTGGATGCGCCGAACGGCATGGATGCGCCTCGTCTGTGGCCGGTATCGTGCGCCGATGATACGCAGGAAGCCCGTGCTTACAAACCTCCGTCTCCCGCTGCCCGCCCTGCTGCTGCTTCCCCTGCTCGCACTTGCCGGTTGTGCCACGAGTGCCGCGCATGATGCCTCGGCCACGCCCGCGATCCCGCGCCAGGCCCTCGACGCCGACCGCCGGCTGGTGCCGCCGGACCTGACCTGGACGCTCTCCGATCGCGCCCGCATGCCGGTCCGGATCTGGCAGCCGCCGCCGGGTCGCGTACGCGCCGTCGTGCTGGCGCTGCACGGCTTCAACGACAGCCGCGACGCCTGGGAGTTGTCCGGGCCAGCCCTGGCGGCACAGGGGATCGCCGTCTATGCGCCGGACCAGCGCGGCTTCGGGCAGGCCCCGGATCGTGGACGCTGGCCCGGCACCGGGCGTCTGGTCGACGATGCGGCGCAGATGGCGCGCCTCGCCGCCTCGACCCACGCGGGCCTGCCGCTCTACGTGATGGGCGAGAGCATGGGCGGCGCGGTGGCGCTGTGCCTGGCGGCGCGGCCCGGCCATCCGCCGCTGGCCGGGGTGATCCTGCTGGCGCCGGCGGTGTGGAGCAGCACGCAGATGAGCCCGCTGCTGACCGCCTCGCTCTGGGCCGCCGCCACCTTCACGCCCGATTGGCGCCTGACCGGACGCGAAGTCGCGCTGCATGTGGTGGCGAGCGACAATCTCGCCGCCCTCTACCGCCTGTCGTACGATCCGCTGACGCTGACCGGTAGCCGGACGGCGACCCTGCGCGGCCTGGTGCAGCTCATGACCCAGGCGGCCGCGAGCGCCTCCCGGGCCGGCGGCAACGTGCTGGTCGCCTATGGCGCGCATGACGACCTGGTGCCGTCCGGCGCCATGGCAGCCACCTGGGCCCGGCTGCCGCGCGAGGTGCGGCGCGCGTACTACCCGCGTGGCTATCACCTGCTGATGCGCGACCGCGGCCGCGAGGCAGTGATCGCCGACATCGTCTCCTGGATGCGCGATCCCGACCGGCCATTGCCGTCCGGAGCGGATGTGGCGGCGTCGGCATGGAGTGCCGGAGCGAGCTGGGAAACCAGCGTGCCGGTGTTCCTGCCGGCCGACCTGGACGGCCTGGCCGGAGGCGGCTGAAGGCTTGGCAGGGCGGGGCGATCAGGCTATGCAGCCCCGGCGGGACCCGTAGCTCAGCTGGATAGAGCGTCGCCCTCCGAAGGCGAAGGCCGAAGGTTCGAATCCTTTCGGGTCCGCCATGGCAGTTCCCCGACCTTCGCCACTCACTCTGCCAGCTTGGCGAACCCGGCATTGGT
Organism: uncultured Lichenicoccus sp.; assembly: GCA_963693035.2. GTDB lineage: Bacteria > Pseudomonadota > Alphaproteobacteria > Acetobacterales > Acetobacteraceae > Lichenicoccus. Next base: position 601,955 of record CAXMMQ010000006.1, on the reverse strand, counting down.
GGCGCAGGCCCTGAACAGGCCAAAAACCTTCGTGCTGCCGGCGAGTGCCACTGTTCGATCGGGCTCGCCGCTCTGGTCGAAGCTGACGCGTGACGCGCGGCCCATGGCGTCCAGCAGCGTGATCATGTCGCTGGGCTCGAGCTGATCGGTCCGCACCGTGGTCGGGCCGTCCGTTTCCATCTCGAAGCTCTGCTTCAGCGCGCCGACCGTCAGCGTCAGCGGGTAGATTTCGCCCTGCGACAGCGCCAGGGACGGATCATTGATCCGAACCTCCAGGGCATCGCTGCTTGCGGTGAGTGTGAGCCGTCGGCGGTCGCTCGTCGCCACGCACAGCATCGTACGGCCAAGGTCGTCCAGGAGGCGGCCGGCGAGCCATCCGCCGACCTGGCCATCGATGGCTGTCCTGTAGTCGTGCTGCTGCCGCTGGAAGTCGTCGCCCGGGACCAGGGGCGCTGCCTGGGCGACACCGGAGGTGAAGCCGGCAAGCAGTCCGGCAGTGGCGATGAGGCAGCGAGGCGGCATGGGCGGCTCCGGAGGGGTCTGGCTGGACACCATGCCATCCCGGCGGTCAAGTGCCAGTGGACAAGGCAAGCTCTGGCCGGTCACGCTGGCCTGGGACTGCGCCCGTGATCGGGAACCAGGACGATGGCTGCGAAATCATGCCAGCCAGAGGACCCGGATGATGCTCGACACGATCGCCTACACCGCCGGCGCCTGGCTCGCCACGACGGCACTTGTTGCCACCGGACTATGCTGCCTGATCGACCGCGCCAGGCAGCAGCAGCGGACATTCCATTCCCATAGATGACCAGCCTCACCTGGGCGTTGCCTACGGCCACGAATTTGACGACCTCAATCTTTCGCGGCCGCAGACTCTGGTGGCCATCTCCAGCTACCAGTGTGGCACTATCCGTGCCTCCCCGGTCCCGGCTTCGCCGCCTGCGGATTGCGCTTTAGTAAGACCCTGAACACGGTGGACGGCACAGCACTCCATGACCGATCAGCCTGACATCACGGCTTCAGTGCAGGCGCATACGATCGCCGCCCTGGTCGAGCGTCTCGACGCGAAGATCGACCGGTTGGCCGACGCCATGGCCGATCTAAGGAGCGGGGTGGCCGGGCTCGAGGCTGCCGTTGCCCGCACCGTCCGCAGTCTCGAACGACTCGAAGCCCGCACCGAGCGTTCGGAGCAGCGGCTGCAGCGGGACGGTTAACGCTGCGTGCGGCTACGACGGCTCCGGCGGTCACTGATTTTCGGGGCAGCCAGCCGGTGCGCCGCCTCCAGGGCAGCCCCCAGCGTGGCCTCATCCACCACATCCAGGTCGCAACGCGTGGCCCCCCTCAGGCCCCAGCCCCCGGGAACCGGGCTGTGAGCAAACCATGCATTAACGGGCTTTTCATTACGACTACGCAACACATCGGCATAAACAGAAAGCGGTCCATACCGTTATCGTAACGGAATGCTCAGGATTTACCGACATGCTCGAGATGGTCATCATGCTTCTAAGCTTCATCTTGTTCGGGGTGTTCTGGGCAGCCTGCGCGGTGCTCTACAACTCGACGCCGATGCTGTCGGCTGACGACGTCTGACTTTGGGCAGGACGCTGGATATGCCGGGTCATCCTGTCAGGATCCGGTACACGCAGGCCGCCGCGCCGGATCCCGCATCCGAAGTCGAGAAGTGGGACCGGGAAGCAAGAAAGCTGCTCCGCCATTTCCTCGTCACACTGGCGGCGGCAATCACCGCAGTCGTCGTGGCCGGCTCTCTCGTGGCGCAGCCATTGCCGGCACCGCTGCTGGGCGGTGCGTACTTGTATCGCTCGTCGGCCCCTTGAGGCGGCCGTTGCTCGAGCAGAGTCACATCCGTTGCCCACTCAATCCGAAAAGAAACCAAGACAACACCGGCGCCGATGAACCGGGACCGGAACACTCAGATGTCTACGAGGATCACGATAAGGCGAGCAATTACAACTCTCATTGACATCAACGTTTCAGGCCGTTGGCGACCTCATCGGGATATTGATATGCCTGAAATGTTCTCAGCAGATTGCAGCGGTAGCGATGCCGGGTGTGTGCTCGACACGCCGCCCCTGAACGCAGGTTGAGAGGACGTGCCGGCGCAATGCAAGCTGCTCGTGTTCGATGACCCGGCCTTCTGGCGCGACCAGGCGCGCGGGCATGAGGCAGCCGGTGATGTCTCCGGCGCGGTTCTCTACTGGCAGGCCGCAATCGCCGCGGCCCGGCGGCAGCCTGCCCATCTGGGAACACCGGCCGACCTGAGATGGCTGCATAGCCGATTGGCACGCGCCAGGTCGGTCGAGGAACTGGCCGACGCTAACACGGCGCCGGCGGTCCTGCACTGAGTCCCGGGGAACTCAGGGCTGTGCTGTGAACAGTTCGTGAGCAGAGCCTGTTCTCAGCGAAACGATGGCAATCCGGAAGGCGGATGGTGTCTCATGTGGCGGATGACCGTCCCGCCCGATGAGATTTCCAAGCTGCGTGACCAGGCGCTGGCGAGCGAGGCGTTCGGGAACGTCGCGGCTGCGATGGATTACTGGCGGGCCGCGATTGCGGCGACCGAGCGTTGGGCAGCCCAGGGCCATCCCACACCCGACCTGGAGTGGCTGCGCGGTCGCCTGACGCATGCGGGCAAGCTCCCGAGGCCGGGAGGCTCCCGGCCGCCGGACTGACAGCCCGGCCTGGCGCTACCCGAGATCGTGCCGGCGCCGCTCCGACGCGGGCGCAACCGCATCGGCTGGCGCCTGCGTTGACCCTGCCGCCTCAGGCTCCGCCGCGCCGAACTGCGCCGCATGCTGCGCCTCCCAGAGCCTGGCATGCGCAGAGGCCAGGCCTTCATGCACGTCACGGAATTTGCGCGACCGGTCGAACAAGGTCTTGCTGAGGGCACGCTCGGCGGCGAGCAGCAACTGCTTCGCCGCCTCGAACTGGCCCTGAAGGCACGCCACGTCTGCCGCCGAGATGATGCGCTCGGAAAATTGCAGGCGGCGCTGTCCCACGATCGCCATGGCTCTCGCTCCTGATTTTGTCAGGTTTACGGCGATAATTCGTAACCGGATGCAGGGGTGCCCCGATCGCTGGTATTCGGGACCGGCCCGATAGAACGGCCGGTGCGACCCATTTGAATATTTGGACAGCGTTCCGATTCTTGATACTGGTCTTTAGTTCGATTCAGGCTTCCGCCGAAACAGCCGCTCCCGTAAGACTGCCTGCGCACGCAGCCCGTAATAACAACGAATGCGGCTTCGAGAGATCGGCCTGTGCCTCTCCGCCGCCTGACCAGGAGCCGCAGATGCTGGACCGGGATCTGGAAATCGTGAGCCTGTGGAACGAGATTTTCCGGGAGTTCTCCTGCCTCGTTGAGTTGCTCGACACCACGTTGCCCGACGCCGTCCCGGATCCGGAGCCGGTCCCTGCGCTAGCCCCCGAGCCTGTCCACTAGGTTATAGCTACTAATCGAGCGATGAGCAGACGCGCGCCGGCCGGTCGCGAGCGGATGCTTCCGTGCCCGCCTGAAGGTGCGTTGAAGCACCAGCGGGACCTGCCAGCGCATGGAACGAATGATCCCGTCTTTTCCTGACAATAAGGTTGAAGTTTGTTTGAGCGCCGCCCGCCAGGATCGGCCAGCGCTCTACGTGATCATGGCGCTGGTACTGGGTGGCACAAGCGATCGATGCTCTGCGCCTCGATCACCGTCATCGTCGCGGGCCTGGAGCGCGACCCGCCGGCCCCTCTGCTCGGCAGATGTGGCCGAGGCCATCGGCCTCGTGCTGCGCCGGCACATCCAATCCGGCCTATCTATGGGGCCTGGGCGTCATCATGCTCGACGAGCAGGCTGCTGAAGAACTCCCGCTGCTGGCGATCCGACATGCCTATCTTGCGCTCCGGTGCTCACGGCCAGACGGCCGCTCTGCTCCGGTGCTCGGAAAGTCACGTCGGCCGCGGTCCTGCGGACTGCTCTCATCCGGCAGCGGGAGTTCTTCAGCAGCCTGCTAGAGCATGATCCAATCGATCATGCTCCGCTTGTCGTTTAATAGAGCAGCTTTATCCGACGCTTGGCATCGCGCAGCAATTCCAAGTGATCGGATGCTGCTCTAGGCAACCTTCGATCTGCTGGCGCCGACGCGCGCTGCGACTGTCCTGCTGCACCTGGTTGGCTCGAAGTGGCAGGCTGCTGCCCGGTCACGAGATCGAGTTCACCTGTATCGGTGTTGCCTTGTCGGAAGGCGGCATGACCTTGAGCACGCCATCAAACATGAAGAAGATGCTGGCAAGTATCATGCAGCCGGCGAGGATGCTGAAATTGCCGTTGTCGCGCTGCAGCGTGCAGTGACCGCGCCAGGCCACGCAACAGACTACGACGCCGTCCAGCGACGCATCGAGGAGGCGATGCCCTGCGAGGCAGGCGTGCCACACGGCGGCGTGCGTAATGATCTGACCGAGCATGCGGCCCCGTTCGTCGCTGCGATAACGTTATCGTAACGAGTACGCGCGATCCTGTCATCCCAAACCTGGCCTGTCAGGCCAGCAGGTCCTCGAGATAGGAATAGAGTACAGCCTGGTAGTGGCGCTGCCCGGCAACCGGCAGCGTCCCTTCAGGTATCGGGGTCTCCTTGCGGATCTGCTCCAGCAATTCAAGAAAGTCATCCTTCAGGACGACCTTGTATTGGATAGTCGCTGATATGTTCATGGTGTCATGCTGACTTGTTATTACACAGCTTCAACGCTGACTACTCTTAGAACTATCTCTTCGTGCGATCAGATGCGCCTATTCTCGAACATGGCGGACACGGTTGCGAGAACCCTTCCTCGACGATCCCTAGGCCGATCCAGAATTCTGATCCGAAAATGGCTTTGCTGGAAGTGGCGACGGAGCCGCCAGGGTTTCGACCGCTCGGCCAATCGCGGCGGCACACGGTAATAAATCGCAATCAAACTGAAGTAATCCCGGTAGCGCCCTGAAGTCCTGGTTGCGGCTTGCCTCGCACCGGGTCACCCCCGATGATGCACGGCGCGGCACCGCTCATGGACGCACCAGATGCAGATCAAGGATCGGCCGGAATTCAACAACAAGCCTGCCCCGGTGGTCCTGGCGGCGACGGATTTCGTCGCGGCCGCCGTGCAGGTCATGGCGAAACGCAATATCGGCTCCGTCATCATCATCGACGAGGCGAGCAAGGTGAAGGGTATCGTCACCGAGCGGGACCTGCTGCGCCGCCTGCTGGGCAACCACATGGACCAGGACACGACACGGCTGTCCGAGATCATGACGTCGGAGGTCCGGACCGCACGGCAGGACGACGAGATCATCGACTGGCTGCGGCAGATGTCCAACGAGCGGTTTCGGCATCTGCCGGTGGTCGACGAAGAGGGGCGGCTGATCAACGTGCTGTCCCAGGGCGATTTTGTCTCCTACACTTGGCCGGAGCTGCTGGGCTCGCTGCGCGCCAAGGCCGGCGAGACGATGCGCAGCGGATCGGCGCCGATCCCGATCCTGATCGGCGCGATGATGCTCTACACCCTGGCGATGATCCTGATCTTCAAGGCGTTCTGACGCCGGCGGCCGCGGCCGCGGCCGATGGAAGCTTTGCTGCGCTCGAAAAGCGTTGAAGCGGGGGACCGTCCAGGTAAACTTATCTCATAAAGTGGATGAGATGCACCGGCCCATGCTCGACCTTGCTGCCCTCCCGAACCTGAAGGCCGTCGCCGCCTGCGTCATGCTTGTCGCGGTGCTGTCGGTCCTGCTTCTGCAGCGGCGCAGGGTGCAGCGGACGGTCCGGGTGGGGATGGCCCGCATGCGCTATGCTGAGGGGGTGCGGGCGGGGCAACTCGACCGCAATCGCGAGTGGAAGCCGGGTCAGCCGCTCTACGAGGAATGCCCCTACAAGGATGGCAGCGACGACCATTTCATCTGGCAGGAGGGCTATCTGGATGCCAGCCACATGATCATGCCGTCCTTGCCGATCTCCGGCCTGATCACCTGAGACGCGCCCCTTGGGGAGCGCGTCTCCGTCTACTTGCCGCGGTAGATCAGGGGTATCCTCGACGCCAGGGCCGTATCGAACACCAGCGGCGAGGAGCCGGCCGGAAAGCCGTTCTGCTGCAGAATGAAGGACATGATCTGGGTGTAGTCGTCGTGCGACAGGCTGCCCGGCTGCGTCGAGGGCATGTTCTTGACCACGATGTTGAAGATGTCGCCAACCTGAAAATTGGCCTTTGCGGAGGCGAACAGGTCGCCCTTGAGGGCCGGCCCCGCCATGCCCTCCAGATTATCGCCGTGGCACTGCGAGCAGTTGTCGGCGAACTTCTGCTTGCCCGCCGTCGCCTGGTCGGCTGTATAGAGCGCCGGCGCCGCATCCCCGGAGCCGCCGCCGGCCGCCGGCGGCATCATTGCGGCCTCCGCCGACACCAGCACGATCGGAGCAGCCGGCGCGTCGGTCGCGTCATCGCGGAACGCGGCGGCCGGTGACGCATCGGACCGGTCTGCGGCATGCGTCGCCTCGGGCACCTCCGCCGCGAAGGGCGAGAGCAAAGCTCCGAGACTGCCGCTGCTGCGCAGGGAGGCCACGCTGCGGTCGAACGCCGCTGCGGCATCCGCGCCGCCAGGGGCATGCAGCCCGACCAGGTTCCAGCGCGCATGCGGTTCGTTCAGCTCGTTCCACTTGTATTTCGCGGTGAGGTTGTGCGCCATCAGGTAGCTGATGATCGTCGGGCGCCACACCATCGCGGCGCGATCACGATGCTGGGTCAGCGACGCGATGGTATCGGCGTCCTTCTGGTAGATGTCGGCCGCGATGTTCGGGTGGGCCTCGAAATACAGGTTCGGCATCGTCTCGTTGGTGACCGCGACATCCGTACCCCTCGGCAGCGATGCCAGGCTGTTGGCCCGGCTCGAGCGCGGCGTCACCAGCACAAAGCCGATCCGGCCATAGGCCGCGGTCGCCGCCAGGCCTTCAGGCACCGTGGTCTTGGTCGCATCGACGGGAAAACCGAGAATGATCTGGCACTGTTCGGCGGCCAGTTGCCGGAAGTTCTTGTAGTCGTAGCCGTCATCGTCGCCGCTGCCATCGAACTCATGCACCGCGAGCGGCACATGCTGGGCGTCCGCCACCGCCTGCGCGAGTTTGCGGTCGACCGAGGCGACCGGGCTCGAGGTGTCGATGCACACGCGCAGCCCGGTCGGGCTGACCGGCGCGGTCGCGGCGGTGGCGGGGCCGTGCCAGAGTGTGGCCCCCCCGATGGCTGCGCAGCCTAGAGCCGAGCAGACCATTAAGTGCCGGCGGAGCGGGTGCGGCATCATCGAAGGCATCGGCGCGAGTCCCTTACAGTGCGAACACGTACAGGTGGCCACCCTGGGGAATGCCGCGTACCCGCGGATCCTTGGCCATGTCGCCACCCCAGATCGGCACGCCGCCGCCCCAGCCGGCATAGACGCCGACATACTGCTTGCCGTTGACCTGCCAGGTGCTTGGTACGCCCAGTACGCCCGACGACATCTTCGGGCTCTTCCAAGCCACCGCGCCGGTCTTGGCGTCGAAGCCGTAGAGGTAGCCATCGGCACTGCCGGAGAACACCAGCCCGCCCGCGGTGGCGAGCATGCCGCCGTTCCAGGGCAATGCAGACTTGAAGATCCAGGCGCGGTGGCCGGTATTGAGGTCGATCGCCTGCACCGAGCCCCAGATGTCCGGGTTGTCCGGATCATGCTGCACCTTGAAGGTCTCGCCGAGGAACGGCAGCCCCGCCTTGTAGCTGACGGTGGCGCCCTTCATGCTCATGCAGGTATGCAGGGTCGGCACATAGGCATAGTGCGTCTGCGGGTCGACGGCGATCGGCCACCAGTTCTTGCCGCCCAGGAAGCTCGGGCAGGTGAACACTTCCTTGTCGATCGTCGGCCGCATGGCGATGTCGGTGATCGGCGTGCCGTTCTTCGACATGCCGGTGACCGAGGTCGCGTGGGCGAACGGCTGCGCGTAGATCAGGTGGCCGTTCTCGCGGTTGATTGCGTAGAACCAGCCGTTGCGGCTGGCGCTGACCACCGCCTTGTAGGTGTGGCCCTTGTAGTCGAGGCTGGTCAGCACCGGCTCGTTGACGCCGTCATAGTCCCAGGTGTCGTGCGGAGTGTACTGGTAGTGCCACTTGATCTTTCCGGTGGCCGGGTTCAGCGCGATCAGGCTGTCGGTATAGAGATTGTCGCCCGGACGCATGGTCGCGAGCCACGGGCCGGGATTGCCGACGCCCCACAGGATCGTGTTGGTCGCGACATCATAGCTGCCGGTCAGCCAGGTGCCGCCGCCGCCGGTCTTGTAGGCGCCCTTCGGCCAGGTCTTGCCGCCCGGCTCGTTCGGCGCCGGAATGGTGGATTGTTGCCAGATCACATCGCCGGTCTTGGAGTTCAGCGCCGCGACATAGCCGCGCGCGCCATATTCGCCGCCAGCCACGCCGACCACGACCATGCCCTTGACGATCAGGGGTGCGGCAGTCATCGCCTCGCCCAGGTCGGGCTCGCCAAGCGACTTGTTCCAGACCAGGGAGCCGGTCTTGGCATCCAGCGCCACGACATGGTTGTCGAGCGTCGCCATGTATACGTTGTCGCCATACAGCGCCACGCCGCGATTGACGACGTCGCAGCAGATCGTCTTGAAACCGACCTTGGAAAGATCGTGCTGATATTTCCAGAGTTGCTTGCCGGTGCTGGCCTCGAAGGCGAGCAGCTCGTCCTTCGGGGTGGTAATGAACATGTAGTTGCCGTTCACCACCGGCGGCGCCTCGTGCCCGCTCTTGAAGCCGGTCACGAAGTCCCAGGCCGGCTTGAGCTGCGCGACGTTGGAGGTGTTGATCTGGTTGAACTGGACATAGCCGGTGCTGCCATAATCGTGGCGATACATCAGCCAGCTATCATCGTTGGCCGCGCCGGTCAGGCGCGCGTCGGTCACCGGGTTGTAGGCATCGCTCGAACCGGCCGGCTCCACGGCCAGCGCCGCAGGCTGTGCGGCAAGGCCGGCGACACAGGTGAGAGCCAGCGGCAGCGAATATCGCATTGTGCGTCGGAGTGATCCCCGCCGCGAGGCCTTCTGGGAGCAGTGCATGGGCGTGTTCCTGAATAGTCGTTTCTTGATCTTGCGGATCAGCGCTGAAGGGCTTCGAGCAGATGCCAGGCTGGCGCGAACCAGCCCGGCGCCGGTGCTCAGAAAAAGCCGAGCTTGCTGGTGCTGTAGCTCACCAGCATGTTCTTGGTCTGCTGGTAGTGGTCGAGCATCATCTTGTGGTTCTCGCGCCCGATGCCGGACTGCTTGTAGCCGCCGAACGCCGCATGCGCCGGATAGGCGTGGTAGCAGTTGGTCCAGACGCGGCCAGCCTTGATCGCGCGGCCGAAGCGGTAGCAGCGGTTGGCGTCACGGCTCCAGACTCCCGAGCCGAGGCCGTAGAGCGTGTCATTTGCGATCGACAGCGCCTCGGCATCGTCCTTGAAGGTGGTCACCGAGACCACCGGGCCGAAGATCTCCTCCTGGAACACGCGCATCTTGTTGTGGCCGCGCAGCACGGTCGGCTTCACATAGTAGCCGCCCGACAGATCTCCCTCGAGATGGTTCTGCTCGCCGCCGGCCAGCACCTCGGCGCCTTCCTGGCGGCCGATATCGAAGTAGCTGAGGATCTTCTCCATCTGCTCCGACGAGGCTTGCGCGCCGATCATGGTCTGCATGTCGAGCGGGTCGCCCTGCTTGATGGCGGCGACGCGGGCAAGCGCCTTTTCCATGAAGCGGTCGTAGATGCTCTCGTGGATGAGCGCGCGACTCGGGCAGGTGCACACCTCGCCCTGGTTGAGCGCGAACATCACGAAGCCCTCGATCGCCTTGTCGAGGAAGCCGTCATCCTCGGCCATCACGTCGGCGAAGAAGATGTTCGGCGACTTGCCGCCGAGCTCCAGCGTGACCGGGATCAGGTTTTGGCTGGCGTACTGCATGATCAGCCGGCCGGTGGTGGTCTCGCCGGTGAAGGCGATCTTGGCGATGCGCGGGCTGGAGGCCAGCGGCTTGCCGCATTCGAGGCCAAATCCGTTGACGATGTTGAGCACGCCCGGCGGCAGCAGGTCGCCGATGATCTCGGCCCAGACCAGCAGCGAGGCCGGGGTCTGCTCGGCGGGCTTGATCACCACGCAGTTGCCGGCGGCAAAGGCGGGCGCGAGCTTCCAGCATGCCATCAGCAGCGGAAAGTTCCAGGGAATGATCTGACCGACGACGCCGAGCGGCTCGTGGAAATGATAGGCGACGGTGTCGGCGTCGATCTCCGAGATGCCGCCTTCCTGGGCGCGTATGGCGCCGGCGAAGTAGCGGAAATGATCGATCGCCAGCGGCACGTCGGCCGCGGTGCTCTCGCGGATCGGCTTGCCGTTATCCCAGCTCTCCGCCTCGGCCAGCACCGAGAGGTTCTGCTGCATCCGGTCGGCGATCTCGTTCAGGATCTGCGCGCGGGCCGCCGGGCTGGTGCTGCCCCAGGCATCCTTGGCGGCGTGGGCGGCATCGAGGGCGCGCTCGACGTCGGCGGCATCGGAGCGTGCGATCTCGCACAGCACCCGGCCGTTCACCGGCGAGGTGTTCTCGAAGTAGCGGCCGCTGATCGGCTCGACCCATTCGCCGCCGATATAATTTCCGTAACGCGGTTTGAAGTTCGGCTGGACTCGCCGAAGCAGGTTGGCGTCGGTGATCGGCTTGTTCATTGGAGCATGTCCCTCGTTGTGATGTTTGCAGACCGTCTGCAGCCCTGGAAAAGCGCAGTTCCGGAAAGCATCGGCGGCTGCGCGCCTTCCGCTGTGTCGATGCGGAAGGTTTCCTCCGCAATGTTCCGGCTGTCACCCCTCCTGTCTGCATGACGCGTGGCGACCTGTCGCAAACCTGCTACAGATCCGTAGCTAAAACGATCCGTCATACAGAGGGTCGTCATATTGCAGCACAGTAAAGGCCAAGACGACGACAATAATGTTGCATCGCAACAGGACCCTGTCTGCCGGAACGACAGTTCGGTAGCGTCCCCAAGAGGGTGCCGGAGGACTGGCCGGACGGCAACAGCCTTTGTCGTTACTTCAGATTTCTTATCTTGACCCGGTCAGGTTTCCGGACGCAAATGCAATCGCCGTGGTCTTCGACCCGAGCTCAGCAACGGAGAGAAAGCATGCAGTGGAACCGCCCCAAGGTCGTTGAGATTGTGCTCGGTGCCGAGATCAACTCCTACGCCAGCGCCGTCTCCAAGTAGACGGCTTGCGGGCAGTCGGCTTTTGCAGACCAAGCTGATGCGCCTGTCGCGTTCCCCCGGCCGGCAGCCCATGTCATGTGGCAGGGGGCGATGTGGCCGGGGGCGATGCGACCTGGGCGGGCTCGTCCCGATCCCCCGGTGACGCAACCGGCCCCGCTGCCGCCCCCGCCCATGGGGATGCTGGCAGAACTGACCCACCGTTGCCCGCTGCAATGTCCCTACTGCTCCAATCCCCTTGAGCTCGAGGCTGCGTCCGCCGAGCTCACGACCAAGGAATGGTGCCTGGTGTTCGACCAGGCCGCTGCCCTTGGGGTGCTGCAGGTGCATTTTTCCGGCGGTGAGCCGATGGTGCGCCGCGATTTGCCGGAACTGGTGCGCCATGCGGCCGGGCGCGGCCTCTACAGCAACCTGATCACTTCCGGCGTCATGCTGACCCCGGCGCGGCTCGGCGAACTCGACGCAGCCGGCCTCGACCATATCCAGCTCAGCTTCCAGGACACCGAGACTGCGAGCGCCGAGCGTATCGGCGGCATGAAGGGCGCGCAGGCGCTCAAGCTCGAAGCGGCCCGGCTGATCCGCGACAGCGGCATCGCCTTCACGGTCAACTTCGTCGTGCACCGTCAGAACCTCGAGCGCGTGCCGGACATGCTGCTGCTGGCCGAACGGCTCGGCGCGGCCCGAATCGAGATCGCCAACACGCAATATTATGGCTGGGGCCTGCTGAACCGCGATGCCCTGCTGCCGACCCGCGAACAGTCCGAGCTTGCCAACCGGCAGGTCGAGGCGGCACTGGTGCACTACCATGGCCGCATGGTGATCGACTACGTGACCGTGGACTATCACGCGGCGCAGCCGAAGGCCTGCATGGGCGGCTGGGCGCGCCGGTTTCTCAACATCTCCCCGATCGGCAAGGCGCTGCCCTGCCATGCCGCCGAGATCCTGCCCGGCATGGTCTATCCGTCCGTCCGCGAGCACAGCCTGGCCGAGATCTGGAGCCATGATCCGGCGTTCGAGAAGTTCCGTGGCACCCACTGGATGCCCGAGCCGTGCCGGAGCTGCGACCGCCGCGAGATCGACTGGGGCGGCTGCCGCTGCCAGGCGCTGCTGCTGACAGGGGACGCCGCCAACACCGATCCGGCCTGCGCCCTGTCGCCGCATCACGCGGCGATGCAGGCGTTGGTGGAGATGGCGGGGGTCGATGACGCAGGCTTCGGCGCGCCCGGCTTCAGGTATCGTCGCCCGGGTGGCCAGCGCATGATGCCGATCGCTTCCACAATCCCCGAGCTGGTGAAATGATCGCCCTGTCCGGCTGCGGCGCGACGCGGGCCCGGGCCGACCGTGCGGATGACAGGACCGGCCATGACAAGACGGGCCACGCCGGCCGCATCCTGGCAACCGCCGAGGACAGTTCCGCCTCCGCCCGCTCGGCGGTCGCTGCGTCCTGGGCGCGGTCGCTGACCCGCTACGGCCTCGATCCGACCGATACCAGGCCACCTCTGACCCTTACCAACGCCGAGCTGCGCGAGGCGCGCGAGCGGGTCGAGCCGCTGCTGCGGGCGGCGCAGGCCAGCCTGGACCACCTGTTCCATGCTGTAGGCGGCACCGGCTGCTGCGTGCTGTTCACCGACCGCCATGGCGTCCCGGTCGACCGGCGCGGCGCCGAGGCCGACAACGAGACCTTCCATCGCTGGGGTCTCTGGACCGGCGCGATCTGGAGCGAGGAGCACGAGGGCACCAACGGCATCGGCACCTGCCTCGCCGAGGAGCGCGCGCTGACCATCCATCGCGACGAGCATTTCCATTCGCGCAATATCGGCCTGAGCTGCACGGTGGCGCCGATCTACGACCACGAGGGCAAGCTGGCGGCGGCGCTCGATGTCTCGTCCTGCCGCTCCGACCTGACCGGCGCCTTCGTCGGCCTGATCGCCGCCGCGGTCGCCGACGCCACACGCCGTATCGAGGCGCAGAACTTCAAGCTGGCCTTCCCGCAGGCCCGCATCATCCTGGCACCCGACACCAACCGCTGCACCACCGCCCTGCTCGCGGTCGATGCCGACGATCTCATCATCGGCGCCACCCGGTCCGCGCGCGCTGCCTACGGCATCACCAGCGCGCGCCTGGCGCGGCCGCTGCCGGCCGGCACCGTGTTGGACAGCTTCGCCGACCGGCACGAGGATTTCGAGCAGGCGGAGCGCGGCCTGGTGCAGCGTTCGCTGGCCCGCGCGCAGGGCAACGTGTCCGCCGCCGCGAAGGCGCTCAACATCAGCCGGGCCACGCTGCATCGCAAGATGAACCGCCTTGGTCTGCAATCGCTAAGGCTCAACGAGCCCAGGCCAGATGAACAGAGGAGAGCCTGATGCCATCCCAGCCGTCGAGGGTCACCGCGACGCCGGCAGCACTCGATCTGCTCGCGACCATCCAGCAACAGCACGGTCCGGTGCTGTTCCACCAGTCCGGCGGTTGCTGCGACGGATCGTCACCGATGTGCTACCCGAAATCCGACTTCATCGTCGGTGACCGCGACGTCAATCTCGGCGAGATCGGTGGCGTCCCGGTTTTCATCGGCGCCGAGCAGTTCGAGCTGTGGAGCCACACCCAGCTCATCATCGACGTGATCCCGGGCCGCGGTGGCATGTTCTCGCTCGATAACGGCACCGAGAAGCGCTTCCTGACGCGCGGGCGCACTTTTACGCCCGAGGAAACCGCACAACTCGCCTCCAGCCAGCTAGCCGCGTAGCACGCCCTTGGCGGCGAGTTCGTTCACCATCGCCACCACGTCGGTGGCGATCTCCTTGCGCGGCGCCGCATAGCGTTCAGCAAGCCGGTCGATGATGCCGCCGAGTGCAGTCTCGCCGTTGACCAGCTTGAGAATCTCGACCGCGATCTCGTCCGGCACGAAGGCGCGCTCCGGCGCCAGCACTACCCATTGCCCACGCGCGTCGTCGTGACGCAGGCGAACGCCGCGCGGGAAGGACGGAATGCTCGTCTCCTCCACCGGATGCGATCCTTCAGGCCGGCCGGAACGCGCCGGGCGGGATGCGTCCGGGCGAGACATAGCTGTAGTCGAGCGCGTCCAGCATGGTCCACAGCAGCGAGCACTTGAACTTCAAGGCGTTCAACGCGCCCTGCTGCTGCTCCGCGGTGCGGGCGTGCTCGCGCACATAGGCCAGGGCGAAGTCGGAGTCCTTCGGCGCTTGGGTCAGCCTCGGGGTGAAATAGGCCAGCGTCTCCTGGGTGACGAACTCGTAGTGCCGCAGCATGCCGGCGACGCGCTCGCCGATGATCAGCGGCGAGAACAGTTCGGTCAGCGACGATGCCACCGCTTCCAGCACGGTGCGGTCGCGCACGAATTCCACATAGGCATCCACCGAGAACCGGGTCGCCGGCAGCAGGCCTTCCAGCGAGGTCACGTAGTCGCGGTCGAGGCCGAGTCCGTCGGTCAGCACCAGCCAGCGGGCGACGCCGCCGGTGCCGGGCGCATCGCCGTCATGGTCGACCAGACGCGAGCGCCATTCGCGGCGCAGTTCGGCGGTGGGCAGCCGGGCGAGCAGGGTCGCGTCCTTCGCCGGAATGCGGCTCTGGTAGTAGTAGCGGTTCAGCGCCCAGGCCTGCACCTGGCCGCGCGAAAGCTTGCCGTCATGCAGGGCGCGGTGGAACGGATGCAGATGGTGGTAGCGCTCGGCGCCGATGCCGCGCAGCGCGTCCTCCAGGGCATCGGGAGAAAGCGGGGCCGGAGTCATCACGCTCACAGCGTCACCTGCATGCCGTCATGGGCCGCGGTCCAGCCGAACGCGGCCGCGATCCGGCGCTCCTCGCTGTCGGCTAGCAGCAGCGGGTTGGAGTTGTTCAGGTGGATAAGGATCTTTCTCCGCACCGCGAGGTCACGAAGACTCTCGATCACGCCGCCCGGGCCGCTGACCGACATGTGACCCATGCGCCGGCCGGTCTTCGCACCCAGTCCTGCGCGGATCATCTCGTCGTCCCGCCATAGCGTCGCATCGAAGAACAAACAGTCTACCCCGTCGAGACGAGACCGCAGCGCTGGCGTCATCATGGCGCAGCCGGGGATATACAGCAGCCGGCTGCGACCGTCGCCGATCTCGAGACCGATGGTCTCGCCATCCTCGATTGCAGCGTCCGGCTCCGCGACAACGCCCTCGGCGTAGAGCGGCACCTTGCCCGGCACCGTGAACGGCGTGACCGCGAGGCCGGAGGGATTGCCATCGGTCAGGAACAATGGCGTGCGAGTGCCGGGCTCGATGGCGATGCGCGCCACGACATCGCGAGCCAGCACCTCGAAGATCGGGTTCTCATCCAGCCGGGTGAGCACCGGTGCCGTCGCCAGGATGCTGAACGCCTGCCGCTCGCGCAGGGTGAGCAGCCCGGTGACCGTATCGACCTCCGACCCGGTCAGCACCACGCCGCAGATCGGGCTCGATCGCAGGCCCCCCTGCGGATGCAGCGCAGGAGTGCGCTCGATCTGGATGCGCAGCTCGGGCGCGGCATTGAGCAGGAACCAGTGCCGCCCGTCGCCGCTCACCGCGACCGAGGCCTGGGTCGCGGACGGTGCCAGCGGATCGCCGGCACGCGCTCGCCGGCAGCCGGGCGCGTTCGAGTTCCATTGCGGGAAGCCGCCGCCGGCGCCGGCGCCGAGCACCAGGACCTCGATCATCGGGCCAGTCCCAAGCTGGTGATCTCAGGCCCCGCTGCGGTCGCCGAACGGCATCCGGTCCGCGAGGGCGGCTTCCGCATGCAGGACCCCGTGCAGGGCCGGGGGGATCGGCCGGCTGCGCAGCGTCGCCGGATCGACGCAGACGCACACGGTCTCGGCCATCCAGCACAGCCGGTCGTCGGATCCTGCATGGCCGACCAGCTCGAAACCCAGCGACGAGCGGCCGACGCGGCGCAAGGCGATGCTGATCTCGAGGATCTCGCCGGCGCGCATCGGCGACAGGAAGGTGCACGACAACGACGCGAACACGATCTGCAGGCCGGTGGAGGCGGCGTCCGCCTGCACCCGCTCGGCGAACCACAGCTCGACCGTCTCGACGCTGAAGCTCGCGATGCGCGGCGTATAGACGATCCCGGCTGCATCGGTGTCCTGCGGGCTGATCTCGCGCCGCTGCATGAACAGCGTGGCCGGCGGGCTCAGATCGGCGCTCATCGAACCGGCTCGACAGCCTGGCGAAGGTTCCAGGCCTCGGCGAGTTCGATTACCGCGGCCGAGGTCTCCTCGATCGAGCGCCGGCTGACATCGATCACCGGCCAGCCGTTGCGTGCGCACAGCCGGCGTGCCCACACCACCTCGTCGCGCACCGCCTCCGGATCGACATAGATGTTGTCGTCCTCCTTGATGCCGCCCATGGTTCCTCCGGGTGTGATGGCACGCAGCCGGTGGCGGCGGATCTCTATCAGCGTGCGTGGGTCGATGGTCAGCCCGACCACCGGACGGTGCAGCGCGAGCAATTCGGGTGCCACCGGCACGCCGGGGACCAGCGGCACGTTGGCCGCCTTGACGCCGCGGTTGGCGAGATAGAACGAGGTCGGGGTCTTGGAGGCACGCGACACGCCGACCAGCACCACGTCGGCCTCGCGCAGCCCGGCTACCGCCTGGCCGTCATCATGCGCCAGCACATAATGCATCGCGTCGATCCGCTTGTAGTACTCGTCATCGAGCACGTACTGGATGCCGGGGCGCCCCTGCACCGCCTCGCCGAGGGTCTCCTGCAGCATCGACAATACCGGGTCGAGCACGTTGACCACCTGGAGCTGCAGATGCTTGCAGGCCAGGTCGAGCGCGCTGCGCAGCTTCTGGTCGATCACCGAGGACAGCACCGGGCCGGGATCGGCCTCGATGCCCTCCAGCACCCGGTGCAGGTGCAGGCGGGTGCGTATCAGGTTCCAGCGACGATACACCACGTGGGTGTGCTGGAACTGCGCGACGCTGGCCCGCGCGATCGCGTTCAGCGTCTCGCCGGTCGCATCCGAGACCAGATGCAGGCTGATGCGATGCTCGTCCCCGCCTTCCTGCGGCGCGTCGGCCTCCGGCATCAGGCCGCCGGAGCCTTGGCACGCGCCATCGCCGCAGCCATTGCCGCCTGCGCCGCCGCCAGCCGCGCGATCGGCACCCGGAACGGCGAGCACGACACGTAGTCGAGCCCGGCCTCCTCGCAGAAGGCGATCGAGGCCGGATCGCCGCCATGCTCGCCGCAGACCCCGAGCTTCAGCCCAGGCTTGCGGCCGCGCCCCTTGGTGACCGCGATCTCGACCAGCGCGCCGACGCCGTCGCGGTCGATGGTCACGAACGGGTCGCGCGGCCAGATCTCGCGTTCCACGTAGTGCGGCAGGAAGCCGCCGGCATCATCGCGCGACAGTCCGAAGGTGGTCTGGGTCAGGTCGTTGGTGCCGAACGAGAAGAAGTCGGCATGCTGGGCGATCTGATCGGCGGTCAGCGCCGCACGCGGCAGCTCGATCATCGTGCCGACCTGGTAGTCCAGCTTCACCCCGGCCTTGGCGATCACCTCGCGCGCCACCCGGTCGACCTCGGCCCGGGTCAGCTCCAGCTCGCGCGCGGTGCCGACCAGCGGGATCATCACCTCCGGCACCACCGGTGAGCCGGTCTCGCCCGCGACCAGGAGCGCCGCCTCGAAGATCGCACGCGCCTGCATGGCGTAGATCTCGGGGAAGGTGATGCCGAGCCGGCAGCCGCGATGGCCCAGCATCGGGTTGCTCTCCTGCAGTGCAGCCTTGCGCTCATGCAGCGCATCCAGGCTCTGCCCGAGCCCCTCGGCGACCGCGAGCAGGTCGGCGTCGGTATGCGGCAGGAACTCGTGCAGCGGCGGGTCGAGCAGCCGGATGGTCACCGGCAGGCCGGCCATGATCCGGAACAAAGCCGCGAAATCATCGCGCTGGAACGGCAGCAACTGCTCGAGTGCCTTGGCACGCGCCGCCGCACTGCCGGCCATGATCATCTGCCGCACGATGCCGATGCGCTCGGGGGCGAAGAACATGTGCTCGGTGCGGCACAGCCCGATGCCCTCGGCGCCGAAGCGGCGCGCGGTCTCGGCATCGTCGGGAGTCTCGGCGTTGGCCCGCACCTTCATGCGGCGCAGGTTGTCTGCCCAGCCCATCAGGGTCGCGAAATCGCCAGACAAGGTCGGCTCGATGGTGGCGACGCGGCCGGCGAACACCTCTCCGGTGGAGCCGTCGAGCGTGATCCAGTCACCGGCCTTGAGCACATGGCTGCCGGCGGTCACCGTCTGCGCCTTGTAGTCCACCCGTATGCCGCCGCAACCGGCCACACACACCCGGCCCATGCCGCGCGCCACCACCGCGGCGTGGCTGGTCATGCCGCCGCGCGTTGTGAGCACGCCGCGGGCGGCATGCATGCCGTGCACGTCCTCGGGGCTGGTCTCGATGCGCACCAGAATGACCGCTTCCCCCTTGGACGCACGCTGCTCCACTTCGTCGGCGGTGAACACGATGGCGCCGGCCGCAGCCCCCGGTGAAGCGGGCAACCCGCGCGAGATCACGGTCCGCTCGGCCTTCGGGTCCAGCGTCGGGTGCAGCAACTGGTCGAGCGAGGAGGGGGTGATGCGGCCGATCGCCTCCTCGTGGCTGATCCGGCCCTCCTGCGCCATCTCGATGGCGATGCGGAGCGCCGCGGCCGCGGTGCGCTTCCCGGAGCGGGTCTGCAGCATGTACAGCTTGTTCTGCTGCACGGTGAACTCGATGTCCTGCATGTCGCGATAGTGCCGCTCCAGCGTGTCGCGCACCGCAAGCAGGTCGCGATAGGCGTCCGGCAGCACCGCCTCCATCGACAACTCGCCGGGCTTGGCGCGAGCCTCCGACATCGGCTGCGGCGTGCGTATGCCGGCGACCACGTCCTCGCCCTGCGCGTTCACCAGGTATTCGCCGTAGAACGTGTTCTCGCCGGTGGACGGGTCGCGGGTGAAGCAGACGCCGGTGGCGCAGTCCTCGCCCATGTTGCCGAACACCATCGCCTGCACGTTGACCGCGGTGCCCCAGTTGGCCGGGATGTCGTTCAGCCGGCGATAGGTGTTGGCGCGCGGGTTCATCCAGGAGCCGAACACCGCGCCGATCGCGCCCCAGAGCTGCGCCTTCGGGTCCTGCGGGAAGGGGGCGTGGGTCTCGCGCTCGACGAGGTCCTTGTAGGACAGCACCACCTGCTGCCAGGCGCCGGCATCGAGGTCGGTATCCTCGAGAGTGTTCAGCTCGTTCTTGACGTCCTCGATGATCTCTTCGAAATGATGGTGGCCGACGCCGAGCACCACCGAGCCGTACATCTGGATGAAGCGGCGATAGCTGTCCCAGGCGAAGCGCGCATCGCCGGACGATTTTGCCAGACCCTCGACGGTGTCGTCGTTCAGGCCAAGATTGAGCACGGTGTCCATCATGCCGGGCATCGAGACCCGCGCGCCGGAGCGCACCGAGACCAGCAGCGGCTTCGTGGCATCGCCGAAGCCGAGCCCGACCGCCTGCTCGATCCGCGCCAGCGCCTCCTGAACCTGTGCGTCCAGTTCGTCGGGGTAGCGGCGGCCATTATCGTAGAACGCCGTGCAGACCTCGGTGGTGATGGTGAAGCCGGGGGGCACCGGCAGGCCGATGCCGGCCATCTCGGCGAGGTTGGCACCCTTGCCGCCGAGCAGGTCGCGCAACTCGGCGCGGCCCTCGTTGTGACCCGACCCGAAGCTGTAGACCCATTTCGTCGTGGACATGTTCGCTTCCCGCAAGACGCTGTTTCTTCACCGCGCACAACATGCAGGTCCCGGGCGTCGTCATCGGCCCGACTTGACATGCCGGGTCCATTTCTAGACCAGCATTCGTATCCGGACCAAGCCGGAATGTGATCATCCTTCATGCAACCGCTACCCAATGGATCACCGCCCGCAAGCGTGTTCACCTGCGAGAATCATAGGTAATTACTTAGACAAAACCAGTGAGGCGATCCAGGATGAGCAAGGCCGCAGGCCGCATACGCAACCAGGCCCTGCTCGGCCGGGTGATGCCGGCCGAGGCAGCGGCGGCCCTCATCGAGCCGGGCAGCACCGTCGGCATGAGCGGCTTCACCGGCTCGGGTTATCCGAAATCGGTCCCGGTGGCGCTGGCCCATCGTCTCGCGATGAACGGGCTGATCGAGGCGGACATCTACGGCAACGTCAATTCCACCCACATCATGGGCTCGCGGATCCAGAACGGCATCGGCGGCTCCGGCGACTTCGCCCGCAACACCTTAATCTCGATCTTCATGACGCCCTCCACTGCCAAGGGTGCCGCGATCTCCGCCATCGTGCCGCACGCGTCGCATGTCGACCACATCACCCAGGACGTGCAGGTCATTGTCACCGAGCAGGAGCTCGCCGACCTGCGCGGGCTGTCGCCGCGGCGCCGCGCCCGCGTGATCATCGACACCTGCGCGCACCCGACCTACCGCCCGCTGCTGCAGGATTATTACGCGCGAGCGCTGAAGGGGTCCTACGGGCTGCAATCGCCGATGCTGCTCGACGAGGGGCTGTCGTTCCACCAGCGTTATTGCGACACCGGATCGATGCTACCGACCTGATCCCGACCCGGGGGTGATCATCGGCGCGCTCGATCGCCGGTTCACATCCAGCGAAAGGCGGTGGTCGAGCGGCGGGAAGGCGCGGCTGCGGCAGTCGTGCCAGTCGCAGAGCCGGCAGGACAGGCCGATCCGGGTGATCGCGCCGTCGCGGTCGATGCCGTCGGAATAGACCAGCTCGCTAGCATGCGAGACCTCGCAGCCCATGGCGATCACATGGGTCGGCGGCGGCTCGTGCCAGCTCGTCGAGGTGCCGGTCACCATGCGTGCGAAACAGAGATAGGTGGCGCCATCAGGAAGCTTGCCGACCTGGACGTTGATGCGTCCGGGATTGCCGAAGGCGGTGTTGGCGACCCAGAGCGGACAGGAGCCGCCGGCCTGGGTCAGGTGGAAGCCGGCGCCGGCGAACGCCTTGGTGATGTTGCTGGCGGCATCCATGCGCAGGAAGAACAGCGGCACGCCTCGGGCACCGGGCCGCTGCAGCGTCGAGAGCCGTTGCGCCGCCTGCTCGAAGGAGACGGCGAAGCGCGACGCCAGGATCTCGACGTCGTAGCGCAGCGCGGTCGCCGCCTCGAGGATGGCGGCGTACGGCATCAGCAGGGCGGCCGCCGCATAGTTCAGCAGCCCGATCCGGATCACCGAGGCGGCTTCCGGCGAGGAGGGCGCGGCCTCGGCCACCAGCGCCTCCATGACGTCGTGCGCCTCGATCAGCACGAGCTGGAACGCCATGTGGAAGCCGCGGCTCTCGCGCCGCAGCAGGTCGGACAGCACCAGCAGACCCGCCCGCGGATCGTATGAACGCAGCGCGCCGGCCAGCGGGGCGACCCGCACCACCACCCCGTGCCGCCGGCGCAGCCGCTCGGCGACGGCGTGGTTGAGTTCCGACTGGCCGGCAAGCCCCGCCGGCAGGCCGTCCTGCTCCAGCGCCTGCCGCACCGTGTCGGCGGCCTGCTCCAGCGCGGGAAAATGGTTGGCATTCTCGTCGAACAGCGCCCGCGCCTCGGTATGCGGCAGCTTGATCCGATGCCCGGACGGCAGCGCCATGCCGGAGGCGTCCTCGCGGGCGGCGGCCCAGGCGCGCGACAACGCCAGCACGGCGCGCGCGGCGGTGGGGTAGGCGGCGATCGCGGCGAACGCTTCGTCGCTGATCGTGTCGGCGCCCAGCAGCGGATCGGTCAGCGCCTCGCGCAACCCGACCGCGAGACCGCGCTCCTCGTTGCCGGCGAGCGCCTCGAGATCGACGTCGAGCAGGCGGGTCAGCTTGATCAGCAGCGACGCGGTGACCGGACGCTCGTCATGCTCGATCAGGTTCAGGTAGCTGGCCGAGATGCCGAGCCGGGAGGCGAGGCCGGCCTGGGTCAGGCTGCGTTCCTGCCGCAGGCGACGGATCGTGCGGCCGATCAGCGGACGGTTCATGGCCGGATGCTTTACAACATTAACAAATGGTCGCGGAAGCCGTCCGTGGCGCGCCGAACCCGGCGGCCTTTCGGCTTGTGCGACCCGGGGGAAGTCCATACAGCTTCGCCATGATGGAGGACGATGACGGGGCGGCTCGCACGCAGTCGCCGGGCTTGACCGACAGGCTTGTCCATGTCGTGCTGCCGGAAGGCGTCGGCAGCCGCGCGCCCACCACGAGCCGGCAGGACGACCTGCAGCAGGCGATCACCGACCTGCAGCGCGACAGCTTCTTCGCCATGGTCGGCCATGTCGGGCCGTACGTCCTCTATCTGTCCGTGCAGGGGCGCAGCCTGGCGCTGGATGTCCGCAACGAGGCCGGCGGGCCGGTGCGGGTGATCGGCCTGGCGCTGGGGCCGTTCCGGCGCATCATCAAGGACTACCGGCTGCTGATCGACGCCTACGACGCAGCACTCGCCGACAGCAACGCGTTCCGGGTGCAGGCGATCGACATGGGCCGGCGCGGGCTGCACAACGAGGGCGCCGGCATGATGGTCGAGCGTCTGGCCGGCAAGATCGAGATCGACTTCGAGACCGCCCGCCGGCTGTTCACCCTGGTGTGCCTGCTGCAGCAATGAGCCGCTACTGCAACGCCTTCGCTCCCGACTCCGCCCTGGATTTTGTCCCCGCCCCCCCAGCGACTTGCCGATCGCGCGATAGAATCAATGTCTCGGTGATTGGAAAGGATAACTGCGTCGACCATCGTTGCGCTGGGACTGACATTTGTCTGCGCAAACAGATCATATGCAAGCGACGTCGAGGCCAACGACTATGTCGACGCGCCCGACGGCACCAGCGTCGTATTGAATAATACGGCTTCTCGCACGCCAACGAATATGAAGGCACCACGACCGGTATCCCGGTCGCCAGCCTGAACGATGCCGACATCAATGGCGCGCACCTGAACAACACCTTCGGCGCGGCAGAGCCGATCCTCAGCGTCGGATTGTGGGGCATCTCCAACGTGGCAAAGAAACAGTATGTGACGTTGTTCAGCTACACCTCGCTGCCGATCGGCAGCTACAGCTCGACCCGGGCGCTGTCGATCGGCACCAATAGCTGGTCCGAGGACATCGAGGCGAACTACACACAGCACTGGTGACAGGGGTTCGGGACCGCTAGCGATCTCAACTATATCTACTATGGCGACAACACCAACGCCAACGCGCTTGGCCAGACGCTGAAGCAGAAGAGCAGCTACCAGGCCGAGGCGTGGCTCAACTACGACATCGCCGCGACCTCGTTCTTGGCGGCAGGCTGGCTGGGCGAGTTCGGCGGCACGCAGACCATCTACGGCGTGCCGAACGGCAACAAGACCGAGTTCCAGGAGATCCGCGGCAAGTACGCGTTCCGGCCGACGCCGACGGTCCGGTTGCTGGCCAAGGTCTATCACGACATCAACGTGGTCGGCGGCTTCAAGAACGAGATCGGCTTTACCCTGAGGTTCGTAAAGGCATTCTAGCAGGCTGCTGAAGAACTCCCGCTGCTGGCGATCCGACACGCCTATCTTGCGCTCCGGTGCTCACGGCCAGACGGCCGCTCCGCTCCGGTGCTCGGAAAGTCGCGCCGGCCGCGGTCCTGCGGATCGCCCTCATCCGGCAGCGGGAGTTCTTCAGCAGCCTGCTAGAGCAGGTCACGCAGATCGCAGCACCCTAGCCTGGGTCGGGACCGCCGCGCCCGTTGACGGACGGGCTGCGGCAGGGCATCGCCGGTGGCATGCTCCGCTTCTTCGAACGACTGCTGTCGCCCACCGCCCTGCCGCCCGACCAGCCGCCGCCGCCGGTGGACAGTCCACGCGCGCTGTCGCGGTTCTACTGGCACTTCGTCCGCCAGGCGCCGGGCCTGGTGGCGGCGCTGTTCGCGGCGGGCCTTGCGGTGGCGCTGCTCGACACCATGATCCCGGTCTTCATCGGCCGCGTGGTGAGCATGGTCTCGTCGGTGGCGCCCGCCCGCCTGTTCCCGGCCGTCGGGCGGCAACTGCTCGGCATGGCGGCGGTGCTGCTGCTGGTGCGACCGGCGGCGCTGCTGGCGCAATACCTCATCACCAACCAGGCGATCGCGCCCGGCATGTCGAACCTGATCCGCTGGCAGAACCACTGGCACGTGGTGCGGCAGAGCTGGACCTTCTTCCAGAACGATTTCGCCGGCCGGATCGCCAACCGCGTCATGCAGACCGGCCCTGCCCTGCGGGAAAGCGTCGTCGCCGGCACCAATGCGGTCTGGTACATCATGGTCTATGGCGGCAGCGCCATCGTCCTGCTGGCGCGCGCCGACTGGCGGCTGGCGATCCCGATCGTGCTGTGGTTCGTGGCGTATGGGACCCTGCTGCGGGTGTTCGTGCCGCGCATGCGCGAGCGCTCGCGGCACATGTCGGAGGTGCGCTCGAACCTCACGGGGCGCATCGTCGACAGCTACACCAACATCCTGACCGTCAAGCTGTTCGCCCGCTCCTCCGACGAGGATGCCTTCGTGCGCGAGGCGGTGGACCAGCATACCGGCGCGTTCCACCGGCAGCTCCGGCTGATCACGCTGTGGAGCGTGACCCTTGCTTTGATGAACGCCACCATGGTGGTCGGCACCGGGCTGCTGGCGATGCTGGCCTGGCGCGCGGGACGGGTGCCGGTCGGCACGGTGGCGACCGCGTTGCCGCTGGCCTGGCAGATCTCCAACATGGCCGGCTGGGTGGCGCAGAACATCACCGGCATCTTCGAGAATGTCGGCGTCGTGCAGGACGGCATGCGCTCGATCGCGGTGCCGCGGCAGATGCCCGATCCCGACGAGGCGGTGCCGCTGCGCCTGACCCGCGGCGCAATCCGCTTCGAGCATGTCGGCTTCGACTATGGCCGCATCGCCCCGGGACCGCAGGAACAGGGTGCCACGAGCCGGCGCGGCGGCGTGCTGCACGACCTCGACCTCGCGATCGGCGCCGGCGAGCGGGTCGGGCTGGTCGGGCGCTCGGGCGCCGGCAAGTCCACCCTGGTCAACCTGCTGCTGAAGTTCCACGATCCCGCCTCGGGCCGCATCCTGATCGACGGCCAGGACATCGCCTGCGTCACCCAGGAGAGCCTGCGCGCCGAGATCGGCATGGTGACGCAGGACACCTCGCTGCTGCACCGCTCGATCCGCGACAACCTGCGCTACGGCCGTCCGCAGGCAAGCGAGGCGGAGATCGTCGATGCCGCGCGGCAGGCGCACGCGCTCGAGTTCATCGAGCAGCTCGAGGACTGGCAGGGGCGTCGCGGCTTCGAGGCGCATGTCGGCGAGCGCGGCGTCAAGCTGTCCGGCGGCCAGCGCCAGCGCATCGCGATCGCCCGGGTGGTGCTGAAGAACGCGCCGATCCTGGTGCTGGACGAGGCGACGTCGGCGCTCGACTCGGAGGTCGAGGCGGCGATCCAGGAACAGCTCGACGCGCTGATGCAGGGCCGCACGGTGATCGCGATCGCGCACCGGCTCTCCACCATTGCGCGCATGGACCGGCTTGCGGTCATCGATGCCGGCCGCATCATAGAGCACGGCACCCATGCGGCGCTGCTGGAGCGGCGCGGCGCCTATGCTGCCCTGTGGGCGCGCCAGTCCGGCGGGTTCCTGCCTGAGGCGCCGGTCTTGCAGGGCGAGACGGCGGGCCGGAGAGCTGCCGCACGCTGATCGGCCGGACGATCGGCTGCCATGCCGTGTTGAGCGATCAGCCCAGTGCCGTCGCGGTCGCCAGCGCCGCATCCAGCGCCGTCCTGCGCTGCTCCGGCCCCGTGGCGACGCCTTCGGCGATGATCGACGTGACTTCGGCGACGCCGAGGAAGCCGAACACCGTCCGCAGGTAGCTCTCGCCATGATCCAACCCAGAATGGGGCGTGCCGGCGCCGTAGAAGCCGCCGCGCGACAGCGCGAGCACAACCCGCTTGCCGGTGGCGAGACCGACCGGTCCGGTCTCGGCGTAGTGGAAGGTCTGCCCGGCGATGACGATCCGGTCGATCCAGGCCTTCAACTGGGTGGGAATCGTGAAGTTATACAGGGGAGACCCGATCACCACGATGTCGGCTGCCTGGAATTCGGCCAGCGCCGCGCCGCCGAGATCGAGATTCTCCTGCATGGCCTGGTCGTGCTTCACGTCGGCGCCCTGTCCCGCGAGGTAGGCGCCGGTCAGATGCGGGATCGGCGTCATCGCGAGGTCGCGCGTCGTCACCTCGAGGTCGTTGCCGTGCACCTCCCGCATCCGCGCCACCACTGCGGCCGAGATCGCCCGGCTGACCGAATTGTCGCCCAGGATGCTGGAATCGATGTGGAGAAGCTTCATGACAGGCGTATCCTCGCAGTTCCGGTTGGTAACCAGGGCTGAATAAATGACCGCAGTTCATCCCGCGCAAGAAGGCACTTCAGCTGAACGAAGGCACATCCGAGTAACCCAGGTGGCTGGCGAGTGCGGGATGGTGAACGCCATCCTGGCCCGGGTCGGTGACAAATGGACCATGCTGGTCGTGATGCTGCTCGAGGCCGAGACGCTGCGGTTCAACGAGATCAAGCGCCGGATCGGCGGGATCTCGCAGCGCATGCTGACCGTCACGCTGCGCGGGCTCGAGCGCGACGGGCTGGTGCTGCGTACGGTCACGCCATGCACTCCGCCGCGGGTGGATTACGAGCTGTCGGAGCTCGGCCACTCCCTCGCTGCCGCCGTCCAGGCGCTGGGACGGTGGGCGATGATCCACAGGGGCGAGGTCGAGCGAGCCCGGCTTGTGTTCGATGACAGGATCGATCCGGTGCGGAACCGCGGCAGCGCCCAAGACCCGGATCGTGCTCAGAACGTGACCCGGACGCCGCCGAAGCCGCCGATCGGCGCGGCCGGCGAGTAGCTGCGCGGGTTGGTGGCGTTCGGTGCCTGCGCCAGGAACACCGAGCCGGTCGGCGAGAACGTGCCATAGGTGTAGTAGCGCGCGTTGCCGAGGTTCTGGATCTGGCCGAACAACTGGATCCGCTTGGTGACCTGGTAGCGGGTGTAGAGGTCGGCGGAGACGAAGCTCGGCAGGCGCGGCGTCAGGTTGGCCTCGTCGCCGAACAGATACTGCCCGCTCTGGTACAGCCCGCTGCCGCCGATCAGCCAGGCGTCGGTGACCTGCAGGCTGGCGCCGAACTTGATCTGGTTCGGAGCCACGCCGGGCAGCCGGTCGCCGGCCATGATGGTGAGGTTGCCGTTCGCATCAGCGTCCGGATTGCTGCCGGCGCTCTCCACATAGCCGCTGCGGTAGGTCGCATCGGTATAGCTATAGGCGACATAGAGCTGCCAGCGCTCGCCCTGCACCGTCAGGCTCGCATTGATGCCTTGCCGTCGCGTGCTGCCGATATTCTGGAAGAACGCGCGGCCCAGCGTCAAGCTGTTGACGAAGCCGATATCGTCGTCGAGTTCGGTGCGGTACAAACTCAGGTCATAGGTGGTCCGGATGTGGTCGGTTGTCTGCAACCGGCCGCGCAGCCCGGCCTCGGCGGTGTGCGCCACCACCTGCCTGAGGTCCGGGTCGCCGGTGAAGAAATTGGCGAGGCTGCACGAGTCTGCGGGACTGGCGCAGGAGAGTTCGGCCGGTGTCGGCGCGCGGTTGGCCTCCGAATAGCCGGCATAGGCGGTGAGCCACGGCCTCGCCTTCCAGGTGGCGCCGATCGCCGGGTTGAAGCGGCTGTAGCTGTGCTGCCCGGTGAGGTCGCCGCCTTCCTGGTCGGAGAGGTCGATATTGGCATTGTTGAAGCGCCCCGACGCGGTGATGGCGATCGTGGGTGTCAGGTTCAGCGTGTCGGCAAGGAACGCGCCGGAGTAGGCGTCACTGACCGCGACACGCACCGGGATATCGTTGCCCGGCTCGTCGATCAGGATGCCGGGGCCGATGAACGCGCGGGTGACCGGGGTCAGGCCGCCGATATAGCCGTCGGCGCTGAACATCGTCTGCGCGCCGTCGAAGCTGCCGCCGGCGACGATATGGTTGCGCAGCCCAAGGATGCTGCTGGTGTTGGTGACCTGCGCCGACACCCCGTAGCCGTTGGTGTTGGTGGTCTGCTCGTCGAGTTCGGAATACGGCCCGCCATTCAGGAAGTCGGCAATGGCGGCGCCGCCGCGCGTCGTCGACGGCGTGCCCGGATCGCTGCACAGCAGGCCGGAGCCGGCGTCGCAAGGCGTATCGTTGGGCGAGTTGCCGTTCACCACCCGCTGCAGCAGGTACTGGTAGTAGGCCACCGCCTGCAGCGAGGTGTCGTCCGACAGCGCGTAGGTGCCGTTGACGTTGGCCGCGACATAGTTGTTGGAGATCGCGTTGGGCGCGGTGAACTGCACCGACGGGTCGGCTGCCAGCAGTTCGACCGGCGAGGTGCCGGGGCCGTTCAGGACCGAGTTCGCCAGCGTCAGGTTGAAATGCAGTTCCGCCGCATCGCGCTTCCAGCCCAGGTCGCCGTAGAAGTTCTGGATCTCCGAGCTCTGCAGGTCGCGCCAGCCATCCTGGTGCAGCACGTTGCCGGCGAGGTAGATCGCGAAGTCGCCGCGCTGCGCCCCGTATTGCAGCTCGCCCTGCTCCGTGTCGAACGAGCCGCCGGAGGCGTCCGCCTCGCCGCCGTCATAGGTGAAGCCGTTCTTCATCCGCACGTTGAGCGAGCCGCCGAGCGCGTTCAGCCCGAACACCGGGTTGGAGCCCTCGACGTCGAGCCGGTCGATGGCAATCGACGGCAGCACCTCCCAGTTGATGGTGTCGCCGAACGGCTGGTTGAAGCGCGCGCCGTCCACATAGACCGCGAGCCCCTGCTCGGTGCCCTGCAGCGGCGACGCCTGGAAGCCGTGATACTGCAGCGCCGGCTGGTAGGGATTGCCGGATGAGGAATCCAGGCTGACCCCCGGTACCTGATCGTTGAGGGCGCCGAGCAGGTCGGGCGTGCCGTCGCGCGCGATGCCGGCGCGGCTCAGCAAGCTGGTCTCGGCCGGCACGCTGTCGCGGTCGATGCCCGAGCCGAGCAGAGGGGAGGTGCCGATGACCATGACCTGCTGCGGCGGTGGGGACACCTGCGACGGCGGGGGCGTCTGTGCATGGACCGGATGCGCCAGGAGGCTGGAGACGAGGCCAAGGGACAGGGCACGAGCGGCACGCATGGCGAGGCGAGGTCTTCCAACAGGCGCAGTGAGCAGGCGAAGGCATCAGGCGAGGCCAGGAGCCCCTCATTGCGAAACGAGCGCAATGGGCGATTTTCCCAGGCTGGCCGGGAATTCTTCCCGAACCGCCGGATGGCCGGCCGCCCTTGCTTGACAGGTCATGCCGCCTGGCATGGTTGCGATCTCATGTCCCTGCGGCAACGTCTGCTCCCGGCTGTGGCGGCGGCCCTGTTCGCGAGCTTCCTGGCCGGGGCCTGGGTCACCGCCGTGCAGTCCGCCCACATGGTGCGGGCCGAACTGTCGGCGGCGCTGCGGACCGGCGCGCAGGCGGCGTCGTCGACGCTGCAGGATCTCGGCCCGGCGCCCGACCGCACCGCCCTGGATCGCCTGGTTTCCGGGTTCGACGGCAGCCGCCATTTCAGGGCCGAGCTGGTCGAGGGCGGGGTTGCCTTGCAGCATTCCCAGCCGCTGCTGTCGAAGCAGGTGCCGCCTGCCTGGTTCGCCGCCCTGGCGACGCCGGTCCTCCCGCCGGTCGAGCTCCGGGCGCATGGGGCGATGCTGTGGCTGGTGTCGGTGCCGCGCAACGAGATCGCCGAACGCTGGAGCGAGGCGAAGCGGCTGATCGGGTTGCTGCTGCTGTCGTCTCTGCTGTCGGCCGTGTTCTGCCTCGCGACCACCGCCGTCAGCCTGCGACGGCTGCGCCCGCTGGCCGCGGCGCTGCAGCGCCTCGAACAGGGGCGGCGAGGCGACCCGGTCGCCGAGACCGGGCCGCCGGAAATCGCCCATCTCGCCGCCTCGTTCAACCGCATGCAGGCGGCGCTGGCTTGCGCGGCGGCGGAGAACCGGCGGCTGTCGGCGCAGCTCGAGCGGCTGGCCGACGAGGAGCGCACCGAGCTTGCGCGCGACCTGCACGACGAGGTCGGCCCGCTGCTGTTCGCGCTGACCGCCTGGGGCGACGGCCGCCGAGATGCAGCAGCGGAACGGCGACCGGATTGGCGCATCCGAGTCGCTGCGATCATTGCGCAGCAGTGCGAACTCGCTGCAATCGGCGGTGCGCGACATGCTGCGCCGGCTGCGCGACCCCGCCCCCGCGCCGGTCCGGCTTGGCGGCGCGGTGGACGGGCTGATCGAGTTCTGGCGCGGGGTCCGGCCGCAGACGGAGTTTTCCGCCGACATCCCGGGCGCGCTCGAGGCGCTGTCCGAGCCGGTGCGCGCGGCGCTGTTCAGGGTGGCGCAGGAGGGCGTCTCGAACGCGGTGCGGCATGGCCGGCCGGCGCGCATCACCGTGGCGGCGATGCTTCGACCGGACGCCGCCGTGCTCAGCGTCCAGGATGACGGCGCCGCCGATCCGGCGCCCGGCACCGGCTCGGGCTGGTCGGGCTTGAGGAACGGCTGCAGGCCCTGGGCGGGATGCTGGAGATAGGGCCGGGCGAGATCCGCGCCGGGACCGGATGGCGGATCACCGGCTCGGTGCCGACCGCACGGCTGCGTCAGGATGCCGGCGCGCCATGAGGATCCTCATCATCGACGATCACGCGGTCCTGCGTGCCGGCCTGCGCCAGGTTCTGCAGGCCGCACTCGGCGCGGAGCTGCGCGAGGCCGACACCGCCGAGGCGGCCCTGTCGGAGGCGGCGTCGTTCCGCCCGCAGGTGGCGGTTCTCGATCTCGGGCTGCCGGGACGCAGCGGCCTGACCATCATTCCCGCTCTGTGTGAGCTGGGCGTGCATGTCGTGGTGCTCAGCGCCTACACCGAGTCGCTGCATGCGCAGCGGGCGCTCGAGGCCGGCGCGTTCGGCTACGTGACCAAGAACGCGTCGCCGGAACTGCTGCTCGAAGCCCTGCGCAGCGCGTCGCAGGGACGGCGCTTCATCGAGCCGGCGGTGGCGCAGGACCTGGCGCTGCGGAAGGTCTCGGCCGGCGGCCGGCTGGACCAGCTCACCGGACGCGAGCTCGAGATCCTGCGCCTGCTGGCCGAGGGGCGCAGCCTGACCGAGATCGCCACCGCCCTGTCGGTCAGCTACAAGACCATCGCCAACACCGCGAGCCTGATGCGGGCAAAGCTCGGCACCACACGGATGGCCGACCTGATCCGGCTCGCAATCGGAATGACCTGAGCGGACGCGATGATCTCATCGATCATCTGGCATGTTGCCTTTTCATGAAACGTCTCAAAATCCGCATCCACGTTACAACGCCCGGAGTATGTCGGAAGCGGAGAGCCGCCGTCCCGATACTCAGACGCTCGATGGTTCGAGACATGAGGCCTGTGGACGCAACCTATTTCGGGGCCACATTCCCATGTCCGACGCGACGGCTGACATTCTCGACAAGAGCGCTTCGCCTGCGATCACCACGAGACGTTTGGAACGCCGACGCCTGTTCAAGCAGGCGGCCCTCGGCGCGGTCGCAACCGCCACCATGGTCGCGGGTTCCGGTTCGCTGTTCGCTGGCACGGCGGCCGCTGCGTCGGATCCGTACGCGACGCCTCCGCTCACCGACCTGAACATCTTCAACTTCGCGCTGAACCTCGAATATCTCGAAGCCGAATTCTACCTTCGGGCGGCCTTCGGAACCGGGCTCGAGAGCCAGGATGTCGGCGGCGTCGGTGCGACCGGACCGGTCTGGGGCGGCTCGAAAGTTCCGTTCGCGACACCGCTCTTCCAGCAGTACGCGCAGGAGATCGCGCTCGACGAGCAGAACCACGTGCGGGCGATCCGGGCGACGTTGGGAAAGCAGGCGGTGGCGCGACCGACGATCGACCTGCTGGATAGCTTCACCACCGCGGCGCGCGCTGCCGGCGTCATCGGTCCGAGCGCCCTGTTCAACCCGTTCCTGGACGAGAACAGCTTTCTGCTGGCCGCGTTCATCTTCGAGGATGTCGGCGTCACCGCGTATCACGGCGCCGCGCCCTACATAAAGAACAAGGACTATCTCGCCGCGGCATCCGGCATCCTGGCCGTGGAGGCATACCATGCGGGGGCCATTCGGACGCTATTGCTCGGGCTCGGCCTGAGCGCACCGGCGAACAAGATCTCCGCGCTCCGCGCGGCCGCCTCGGAGGCGATCGGTGGACCGATGGCCGGTGACGATCAGGGCATCACGGTCAACGGCCGCGCAAACATCGTTCCGACCGACAGTAACAGCATCGCCTTCGCACGCACGCCGCAGGAAGTGCTGAACATCGTCTATCTCGGCGGCCCGGCCGGACTGTACGGCTTCTTTCCAAAACAACTGAACGGCGCGATCAGGTAGGTCGGGTCCTGGTGTCGGATGAGACCCTCCGCTGCGACAAGCTGAGCATGATCGATCGGATCATGCTTTTGGGTTGGCATCGATCTGCTCCAGGACACTACGCTTCCTAGTGCGCCTCGGCGCCGGTGGCGCCGAGGCCGGTCTGGCTGCGCACATATTGCTCGTCAAAGGCGGCGGCCTCGCCGGCATCGCGCGCGCTGCGCAGCCTGGAGCCGAGCCAGCAGAACAGGAACGCGAGCGGCATCGAGAACAGCGCCGGGGAGTCGTACGGGAAGATCGCGTGCGCATGGCCCAGCACCTTTACCCAGATGCCCGGGCTGAGGACGGTAAGCACGAAGGCGGTAGTCAGGCCGATCCAGCCGCCGAGCAGGGCGCCGCGGGTGGTCAGGCCGCGCCAGTACATCGACAGCAGCACCAGCGGGAAATTCGCACTCGCCGCCACCGCAAAGGCGAGGCCGACCATGTAGGCGACATTCTGCTTCTCGAACAGGATGCCCAGCAGGATGGCGACGATGCCGAGCGCCACGGTCGCGTAGCGCGAGACCCGCACCTCGCTCGCCTCGGTGCTGCGGCCGCGCGCGATCACCCGCGCATAGAGGTCGTGGCTGACTGCGGCGGCGCCCGCGAGCGTGAGGCCGGACACCACCGCGAGGATGGTGGCGAAGGCGACCGCGGAGATGAAGCCGAGCAGCCAGTCGCCGCCGACCGCCTGGGCCAGGAATACCGCCGCCATGTTGTTGCCGCCGCGCAGCAGGTGCGCCGGTGTCACATAGGCGCTGTCGGTCGAGACCAGGACGATCGCCCCGAAGCCGATGATGAAGGTCAGCACGTAGAAATAGCCGATCAGCCCGGTGGCCCAGAGCACCGACTTGCGCGCCTCGCGTGCGTCGCGGACGGTGAAGAACCGCATCAGGATATGCGGCAGGCCGCCGGTGCCGAACATCAGCGCGACACCGAGCGAGATCGCCGAGACCGGGTCCTTTGCCAGCGCCGCCGGCCGCAGGATGCCGAGATGCCTCGGATGCACCGCGACGGCGCGCGCGAACAAGGCGGGCAGGCTGAAACCGAACTGGTACAGCACCAGGAACGCCATCCAGGTGGCGCCGGCCAGCAGCAGCACCGCCTTGATGATCTGGACCCAGGTCGTGGCCAGCATGCCGCCGAGGGTCACGTACAGGATCATCAGGCCGCCCACGATGATCTCGGCATAGATGTAGGGCAGCCCGAACAGCAACTGGATGAGCTGTCCGGCGCCGACCATCTGCGCGATCAGGTAGAAGGCGATCACCACCAGGGAGCTGACCGCGGCCAGGCAGCGCACCGGCGTCTCGGCGAGGCGGTACGAGACCACGTCGGAGA
This sequence comes from uncultured Lichenicoccus sp., assembly GCA_963693035.2. GTDB lineage: Bacteria > Pseudomonadota > Alphaproteobacteria > Acetobacterales > Acetobacteraceae > Lichenicoccus. The sequence continues at coordinate 567,933 of CAXMMQ010000006.1, read as the reverse complement.
GGGTGTACCGCCCGAGGTTGCGCAGCCTTTCGGCAATCAGGAACATGATGATCGGCCAGCCGACCAGGAAGCCGATCGAATAGAGCAGGCCGTCGAAGCCGCTGGCGTAGACCAGCGCCGAGATGCCGAGGAAGGACGCGGCCGACATGAAGTCGCCGGCGATGGCGACGCCGTTCTGCGCGCCGCTGATGCCGCCGCCGGCGGCGTAGAAATCCGCCGCCGACCGGGTGCGGCGCGAGGCCCAGCCGGTGATCAGCAGGGTCAGCAGCACGAAGGCGCTGAACAGCAGAATCGCGGTCCAGTTGGCGCCGTGATGGGCGAGTGGCGCCGACGTCATGGCTGGCGGTCCCCAAGCTTGCGCACCCCGGCTTCGCCGGTCCCGAACCCGCGCTGCAGGATCTCGCGCTGCATCGGGTCGAAGCGTGCATTGGCGATCGAGACATACACGGCGGTCAGCACCACCGCCGACACGATCACCAACAGTCCAAGCGGGAAGCCGAGGGTGATGACACCCCAGACCGGCGTCGCCAAAACCGAGGGCGCGAAGGCAACCAGGAAGACGAAACCGAAATAGAGCACGATCATCGCCCCGGCCAGGGTCCAGCCGACCTTCGCCCGGGCTTCGGCCAAGGCCAGAAAATGGCTGTCGCGTCGCAACGCGGCGACCGCGATCCGGTCCAGCATGAAGTTTTCTCCCGTGGCGGCAATTCTTTGGGTGCCGCTTCGACGCCAGCTTGGCAGGCGCGGACTATGTTTGCAAAGCGGTATGGATGCCACCTTGGCGGCCGATCGGAATTCGGTGCGCCAACACGAGATATTACCTGGAAGCGACAGCGTCCACTGACTAAGGTCGTCGAAAATCCCTGAACGGATCGTCCACACCATGAGCTGCAATTACCAGCTTGTCCTAGAGCCAGCCGAAGACGAGGAACGTCATAGCCACCTGTTCCAGGCAGAGGTCGGCCGGGTCGTGCAGGAGTTGGAGGCGCAGGGGCTGCGCATCTCGCGCGGGCGCCGGACCGGGGATCTCAAGCAGGTCGGTCTGTTTTTTGTCGAGCAGCAAAGCGGGGTCGAGCAGCAGGGGGCCCGGTCGGAGATGGTGTTCGGGCCGCGGACGGCGGCAGTACTGAGCCGCTATGTCACTGCGCATGCCAAGCGGCAGGTCCGGCTCCGGATCGGCGAGGAGGAATTCGTCGCTTACTCCGTCAGCGGTATAGCCGAACTGGCTCAGATCCCGCACGAGGACGAGTAGCGCCCTGGGCGGCGACGATCACTGAACATAGGCGACCGGCTTTGAGACCGTCGCGCCAGCCATCACGCTGTTGATGAGTGTGAGCAGTTGCGTGCCGCTGTACGGCTTGCTGACGAAACAGGTGCCCTGGTCGAGGTCCTCGGGCTGCGGGCGCGCATGGCCGGAGGTCAGCACGATCGGGCAGTCCGGACGGATCATCCGCACATACTTGGCGAGCGTGAAGCCGTCCAGCTCGCCGGGCATCCTGACATCGGTGAACACGCAGCCGATCTCCGGTCGCTTGAGCACGGAGACCATCGCGGCACCGCCATTGGCGGCCTCGAGGACATCGAACTCGTTCTCGCGCAGGATTTCCGCAACCAGCATTCGGATCAGTTCATCGTCTTCAACGATCAGGATAACCGGCTTGGCAGTCATGGCTCTACCTGTAGTCTCATCAGCTGTTTCAGTCTTGCAGCAGACAGAGGTCAGGCCAATTAACGTTTCCTTGATCCACTAGGCCGTCAATGCGGCCGCACGGCGCATGTATTCAGGTTGAAGTCTTAATTGTGCTGTGCGGATAATACTAAAGCCCACCGGCTCAATTTCGGAACACAGCCCTGCGCTGTTGCGAAACGATAACGTGCATGTTGCCGGTTCGCGTCCGAACCGATCGATCAGGCCCGGCGTGCCCTGGATCCCGGTTGAACCGCCGCCTCAGGCGACGATCGCCCGCAACCCCTGCCGCCGGCTCTCGCTCGCCACCAGCTCGGCGAGTTGCGCGACCGGCATCGGGCGGCCATGCAGCCAGCCCTGGAACTCGCTGATGCCGAGCGCCTCGAGTTTCTGCTGCTGGCTGACGGTCTCGATGCCCTCCGCCATCACCGCGATGCCGAGCCCGGCGCCGAGGTCGCGGAAGGCGCGCATGATCGCCGGCATGGCCGGCTTGGTCTCGAGCTGGCTGGTGAAGGAACGATCGATCTTGATGCGGCTGATCGGCATGTCTGCGATGTAGCTGAGGCTCGAATAGCCGTTGCCGAAATCGTCCAGCGCCAGCAGGATCCCGGCCTGCTGCAGCTCGAGCAGATTGGTCCTGGTCTGGGCGTCACGCGTCATCAGGACGCTCTCGGTGATCTCCATCTCGAGCCGTTCGGCTGCGAAGCCGGTTTCGGCCAGCAGGGCGCGCACCGCATCGACGAAGCCCGGCGCGCGCAACTGCAGCGGCGAGACATTCACCGCGACCCGGAGTTCGCCCAGCGCCTGGGTGTCGCGGATCGCGCGTCGGATCGCCCAAAGCCCGAGATCCTCGATCAGGCCGCCCTGCTCGGCGATCGGAATGAACTGGTCGGGTGCGACGGCGCCGTAGTCCGGATGGGTCCAGCGGGCCAGCGCCTCGACCCCGATCAGCCGGCCGCTGCCGCTGCGCTGCGGCTGGTAGAACAGCTCGAGGCCGCCGGCCGGCAGCGCGCCGCGCAGGTCCATCTCCAGGGCCCGGCGGCGTCGCAGCTCCTCGCCCATTTCGGGACGATAGATGCAGTAGCGGCCGCGGCCGTTCTTCTTGGCGTGATAGAGAGCGAGGTCGGCTTCGTAGAGTGCCGCGTCCGCCGGTGCTCCCTGTGGCGGCGCGCCGTCGGCGGATCCCTCCAGGCCGGGCGCCTGCACGGTGACGCGCCTCGCCGCCGGGCTGGTCAGCAGGGTGGCGCCGATCGAGGCGCCGAGGCGCACCCGTCCGGCCGGCAGGCTGAGCGTGCCCGCGATCACGCTGACCAGCGCCTGGGCGAGGGTGCGCAGCTCCCCCGTATGCATGTCCGGCACCAGGACTGCGAACTCGTCGCCGCCGATGCGCGCCACCAGGCTCTTGTGCGAACAGGTCGCGCGCAGGCGGCGGGCGACCTCCACCAGGACATGATCTCCCGCCTGGTGGCCGGAGCCGTCATTGACCAGCTTGAAGTCGTCGAGGTCCAGATACAGCACGCCCAGCGAGCCACTGGCGCCGAGGCTCGCGATCCGCTCGAGCAGCGCCGCATTGAAGCCGGCGCGGTTTGCGAGCCCGGTCAGGCTGTCATGCAGCGCGGCATAGCGGGCGCGCGCCTCGCTCTGCGCCAGCGCCCGGCGGCTGGCCTCGATCTGCTCCTTGGCCCGGTGGTCGGCATTAATGTCCATCAGCGTGCCGGCAATCACCAGTGGCTCGCCCTCGGCGTCGCGCAGGATGGTGCGGCCCCAGTCCAGCACCCAGCGATAGCTGCCGTCGGCGCAACGCAGGCGATATTCGTGGCGCATGCCCTCGCTCAGGCCAACCCGGTTGTTCCGGACCGCCTGCTCGGCGCCGGCGCGGTCCTCGGGGTGGATCAGCGACCGCCAGCCGGAGCCGCTTTCGTCGATCTCGCCGCGGGCATAGCCGAACAGGCTGCTCCAGCGGCGGTTGCGCGTGGTGCGGCCGGTGCGGCAGTCGTGCCGCCAGGAGGCGAGTTGCGCACCGTCGAGCACGCCCTCGAGCAGGTCGCGCGCCTCGGCCAGGGCAAGCTCGTCACGCTTGCGCCGGGTCAGGTCGAGCAGGATGCCGAACACCAGGTTCGACCGCACGGCCTGCGACATCAGCCGGCCGCGCGACAGCAGCCAGATCCAGTGGCCGTCCCGGTGCCGCAGGCGGAACTCCGCATGGTATTCCTCGGTGCGACCCTCCACGTGCGCCCGCATGCTCTCGTAGAGGTGCGGACGGTCATCGGGATGCAGGAGTTCGCGCCAGTCGCGCTGGCGCAGCGCGTCGGCCGCATGACCGGTCATCGCCGCGAGGCGATCGTCGAAGATCGCGACATCGCTCGCGACATCCCACCACCAGCTTCCGAGATCGGCGGCCGAAAGCGCCACCTCCAGCATCTGCCCGGCGACCTGCGGCTCGACCTGCATCGAACCCGCATCATGCAGCGCGACCTGCCCTGCGTTATGCGACGCGATCCAAGTCGAGTCCACGTCATGCGACGCAACCGGCTGCGGCCCCGCCAGGTCGTGCGCCGCGGGTGAGGGCAGCCTACTGGCCCGTGTGGCCGCCGGTGGCGTCCTGGCCACCTGCGGGTCCGACGACAACGACGGCAGACCAAGCACAAGGGACGGTGGTACGTCCGGATCTGCACGCGCCACGCATTGCCTCGCTGTCACGCCTCGGATTGATCAGAATATATCGTTCCGGGATCGCATGCATATGAATATGACGGGATCGTGATACCGGCCGCGGATCGTCCTCTCCATCATGCGCTTCTTTTGTAGGTCGGAGCAGATTTATCCGACGCGCGGGCGATCGTTGCCTGGCCGGACGATCAACTGGTGATCTGCACCCTGATGGGACCCTCGCGCTCCAGGACGTTGATCGCCACCTCGCCGCCGAGGCGCGAGAGATGCACACTGACCCGAGCCCCGCCGATGGCCAGGTTGTAGAGCGTCATCTCGTCGAGGAAGGCGGGCAGGCGCGGCGTGTCGAAATGCACCGTCACCGTCGCCGGGTCGAAGCGCAGGCCGAGACAGGCCTGCACCATCGAGGGCAGTGTGGCGGCGGCCCAGGCCTGCGGCGAGCAGGCCACCGGATAGCGCACCGGTCCCTCCCCTCTTTGGCGGGCAAAGCCGCAGAACAGTTCCGGCAGCCGGCGCAGATCGGCATACAGCGCCGCGTCGAACAGGGCGCCGAACAGCCGGGCGGCCTCGTCCTTGAAGCCGTAGCGCGCAAGGCCGAGCGCGATCAGGGAGTTGTCGTGCGGCCAGACCGAGCCGTTATGATACGCCATCGGATTGAACCGGGTCTCGCCGACCGGGATCGTGCGTATGCCCCAGCCAGAGAAGAAGGTGCGGCTCATCAGGCCGGAGACGATGCGCGCGGCGCGTTCGGGCGGCACGATCCCGCTCAGCAGCGTGTGGCCGGCATTCGAGGAGCGCACCCGGCAGGGCTGCTTGCGGCCATCGAGCGCGATCGCATAGGTGCCGAGGTCCTCGAGCCAGAACTTCACGTTGAAGGCGACCCGAAGCGCGGCCGCTTCGGTTTCCAGCCGCTGCGCCGGCGCGGTGTGCCCGAGCCGGCGCCCGATCGCCGCCGCGGCCAGCTTGGCGGCGTAGACGTAGCCCTGCACCTCGCAGAGCGCGATCGGGCCGTCCGCCAGCGCGCCGTCGGCGTGGTAGACGGAGTCGAAGCTGTCCTTCCAGCCCTGGTTGGCGAGGCCGTTCTCGTTGCGTCGGCCGTACTCGACGAAGCCGTCGCCGTCCCGGTCGCCGTACTTGTCGATCCACTCGATGGCGCGCTCGATGTTGGGCCACAGGATGGCGATGCCGGCGACGTCGCCGGTGCGCTCCAGATATTGCCCGGCCAGCATGATGAACAGCGGCGTGGAATCGACGCTGCCGTAGTAATGCCGGAACGGCACCTCGCCGAGCTCCGCCATCTCGCCGCGACGTGTCTCGTGCAGGATCTTGCCGGGCTCGGCGTCGGCGATGTGGTCGATCTCGTGCGCCTGGTTCTCGGCGAGGAAGGCGAGCACGCCGCGGGCGATCGCCGGGTCGAGCCAGAGCATCTGCATCGCCGTGATCAGCGCGTCGCGCCCGAAGGCGGTGCTGTACCAGGGCACGCCGGCATAGGGATACGGCCCGGTCGGCTTGTCCGTCACCAGCATGTAGATGTCGGAGATGCAGCGCCTGATCGCCTCGTTGAAGATCTCGTTCGAGGTGGCGATGGCAGCCGCGCGGGCCGACGAGATGCGCAGCGCCCGCCGCGCCTCGACCATCGAGAACAGGAACTGCTCGGCAGGGCGCGCGTGGTCGGGCGGCCGCGGCAGGTCCCCGCGGTTCGGGCCGAGATCCGGATCGCACTCGATCACCACATGCACCAGCAGCCGGCCGCCGGGCCTGAGCGACAGGTCGAAGCGGGCACTGGTCGCGGTCAGCCGGTCCGGGCGCGGCTCGAACCGCAACTGCGTGCGCCGCACCCGGCCGTCGAGCCCGGTATAGGACAGCAGCACGCTGTCCTGGTCGACCACGGCCGGCGCCAGCGTGCCGTGCCTGGCGCGCGGAGTGCCGCGAGCCTCGAACAGGTCGGCGAAATCGGCGAAGAACTCGATCTCGATGTTGGCGTCGCGCGCCTGCACGTCGAAATTGCGCAGCAGCAGCCGCTCGTAGCAGGAGCGGTCCCACAGGAAGCGGGTGCGGCGCAGGTGGATGAGGTCGTGCGACAGCGTCTCGCACTGTCCCTTCGCATCTTTCGGCTCGATCTGCAGTTCCGGGTTGGTCAGGTCGCAGGACAGCGTCGCGTTGTTCTCGCGCAGCGTGGACGACAGCAGGATCGGACGCACGCCGCACAGGCTGAGCGACAGCGCGGAGAGATGCCTGGTGTCCAGGTAGTAGAGGCCGTCGGCGATGCCCGGGCCGAACAGGATGTTGCCGCTATGGTCGAACACCCCGAACAGGTCGCCGTGCTTGAGCGTATGCTGGCCGCGTTCGGAGATCTGCGCCGTGGCGCCGACCACGTAGGCGTTCGGCACCGACTGGATCGCCGCCGCGGACGGCGCGGTGGGAGCGGGGGTGGCGGTCTGGCTGGCGTCCGGCCGGGTGTCCAAAAGGCGGCTCCTGTTCTCGCGCTGGCCCGTCTGCCATGGCCCGGCAGCCGGTTCTGCGTTGGCGGCAGGGTTAACCGAAGCGGCGGCAACCGGCCAGTGTGCAGGACGTTGCTCCGCCGTTATGGCCCGAACAAGCGCAGTATCCCCCGGCAAGGCCCCCCGCTCCTACGACGACAAGCGGGACTTCTCCCGCACGCCTGAGCCACGTGGGGGCGCCGGGCAGGCCGGGGGCAAGCCCGTCTTCGTCGTGCAGAAGCATGACGCCAGCCGGCTGCACTGGGACTTCCGGCTCGAGCATGGCGGGGTGCTGTGGAGCTGGGCGGTCCCCAAAGGGCCGTCGCTCGATCCGAAGGACAAGCGCCTGGCGATGCATGTCGAGGATCATCCGCTCGACTATGCCGGCTTCGAGGGCACCATCCCGGCGGGCAACTACGGCGCCGGCACCGTCGAGCTGTGGGACCAGGGTTACTGGCGCCCGTTGGCCGAGGACCCGGAGGCAGCCCTGCGCGACGGCGAGCTGAAGTTCGTCCTGGAGGGCCGCCGGCTGCATGGCGGCTTCGTGCTGGTCCGGCTGAAGCCGCGCGTCTCGAAGACCGGGGTGCCGGAAAAGGCCGAGAGCTGGCTGCTGATCAAGGAGAAGGACGCCGCCGTCGTGCCCGGGGCGGATGCCGAGGCGCTGGAGCGTCGCCTGCCTCGCGAGACGGCCAATGCGAGGACCACCCTGGCTGCGGAACCGAAGCAAAAGCCCAAGCCGAAGCCGAAGCCTGGCGGCGACCCGCCGCCGGAGACCCAGGCGCCGCAGCTCGCCATGCTGGTGACCGAGGCGCCCACCGGCGACGGCTGGATCAGCGAGATCAAGTTCGACGGCTACCGCATGCTGTGCCGGCGGGACGGCGATGCGGTGCGGCTGTTCACCCGCAACGGCCTCGACTGGACCGATCGGGTGCCGGCCCTGGCGGCTGCGGTCCAAGCGCTTCCGGCAGCGACCCTGCTGCTCGACGGCGAGCTGGTGGCGCTCGACCGTGACGGCCGGTCGTCGTTCGGCGCGCTGCAGGACGCGCTGTCGAGCGGGCGCACCACGGCACTGGCCTACTACGCCTTCGACCTGCTGCACCTGGATGGACGCGACCTCCGCCCGCTGCCGCTGTCGGAGCGCAAGCAGGCGCTCGCGGCCTTGCTGGAGGCAGGCGGCGGCCTGATCCGGCTCAGCGAGCACCTGGCGTCCGAGGCGGCGCAGGTGCGCAGCGAAGCCTGCAAGGTCGGGCTGGAGGGCATCGTCTGCAAGCGGCTCGACGCGCCCTACAAGGCGGGGCGCGGGCGGGACTGGCTGAAGCTCAAATGCGAGAACCGCGAGGAGGCGGTGATCATCGGTTCGACGCCGCCGAAGGGCAGCCGCGCGCATCTCGGCGCCCTGCTGCTGGCGCGACACGACCCCGACGGCAGGCTGCGCTTCGCCGGCGGCGTCGGCACCGGCTTTTCTGCAGCGACCTTACGCATGCTGGACGAGAAGCTGAGCGCGCTGGCGTCGAAGGCCGCGCCGAAGGGCCTGCAGAACCGCGAGGCGGCGCCACGCGATGCACGCTGGGTGACACCGGAGCTGGTGGCCGAGCTGCGTTTCGCCGGGATCACCGACGACGGCATGTTCCGGCACGCGAGCTTCCTCGGGTTGCGCGAGGACAAGCCGGCGAACGAGGTGGTGGCCGAGATCATGCCGGAACAGCCCAGGTCCAGCCGCATCGTTACCGCCTCGAAGCCGGGTAGTCGCGACGTGCGCGAGGTAGCGGGCCAGCGCCTGACCCACCCGGACCGGCTGCTCTGGCCTCGCCACGGCGGCGATGCCGGAGTGACCAAGGCGGATCTCGCCGCCTACTGGCAGGCGGTGGCGGCGCGGGCGCTGCCGGAGATGGCGGACCGGCCGCTTGCCATGGTGCGCTGCCCGGACGGCATCGAGGGCGAGCATTTCTTCCAGAAGCACAAGACCCGCGGCATGCCCGACGCGCTGCGCGAGGGCAGCCAGGACGGAGCGCCGTTCCTGGCCCTGTCCGATGACGCCGGTCTTGTTGCGGCCGCTCAGATCGCGGCGATCGAGCTGCATGGCTGGGGCAGCCCGGGGTCGGATCCGGCGCATGCCGACCGGCTGGTGTTCGACCTCGACCCGGCCGAGGATCTGCCGTTCGCCCGCACTGTGGAGGCGGCGCTCGAGGTCCGGCGGCGGCTGAAGGCGACCGGACTTGCCTGCTACCCGCGCACCAGCGGCGGCAAGGGGCTGCACGTGGTGGCGCCGATCAGCACCCGCATGGACTGGGACGCGGTGCGCGCCTGGACCCGAAGCTTTGCCGAGAGCATGGAGCGCGATGCGCCCGAGCTGTACGTGTCGAGCACGCGCAAGAGCCGGCGCACCGGGCGCATCCTGATCGACTGGCTGCGCAACGGCCTCGGCTCGACGGCGGTCGCGTCGTACTCGCCGCGTGCGCGCCCCGGCGCCACGGTGGCGACGCCGCTCGCGTGGCGCGAGGTGACGCCGGCCCTGGACATCAGGGCGTTCACGATCCGCACGGTGCCGGAGCGTGTACGCAAAGCCGATCCCTGGCGCGACTTCGACCGCGACCGGCGCGAACTCAAACCCAAGAAGAAATGAGGGAAACCGGCGATGGCTGAACGTCCGATCTGGCGCGGCCTGCTTCGGCTGGCGCTCGTCTCATGTCCGGTGGCGCTGTACAGCGTGCGCCAGCCGAGCGAGACGCTGCATTTTCACTTCATCAATCCGGATACGAACAACCGCGTGCGCACGGTGACCCTCGATGCCGAGACCGACCAGGAGCTGTCGCGCCGTGACCTCAAGCGCGGCTACGAGTTCGAAAAGGATCGCTACGTCGTGCTCGACGACGAGGATTTCGAGAGCGCCAAAATCGAGAGTTCCGGCGTGCTCAAGATCGACAAGTTCGTCGAGGCCGACAGCATCGATCCGATCTATTACGATGCAAGCTATTATGTCGTTCCGGACGGCAATGCGCGCGACCGGCAGGACGATGTCTATGTGGTGCTGCGCGAGGCGATCGGGCGAACCGGCCGCGTCGCGCTGTCGCGCCTGGTGATCGCGCGGCGCGAGCGTGCGGTGGCGATTATGCCGATGCGGAACGGGCTGGTGCTGCACACGCTGCACGACATGCGCGAAATCGCCGATCCGGACGACCTGTTCGCCGACCTGCCGAATGCCGGGGGCGACAAGGAGATGGTCGGGCTCGCCACGCAACTGATCGACCGCCAGACCACCCGCTTCGAACCCGCGGACATGGAGGATCGTTACGAGAGCCGCCTGCGCGCGGTCATCGAGGCCAAGCTCAAGGGCGTGAAGCCGGAGCCGGAGCCGGAGCAGGAGGAGCGCGGCAACGTCGTCGACCTGATGGCGGCGTTGCGGCAGAGCCTGGGCGAGAGTTCCGCGAAGACCACGGGCGGCGCTGCGGCGAAATCTGCGTCCGGCGCCAGAGGCAAGGCCAAGTCTGGAGCGGTCAAGCCTGCGCCGACCAAGTCGAAGCCCGGCAAGGCTGCCGCCAAGAGTGCGCCGCCACCAAAGGCGCCCGCCAGGCGCCGGGCCTGACTCGTCTCACTGGGTAGATTCCGAACCTCGCGATCCCGTCAGGAAGGGGCGCCAATCTTCGAAGGCAGTCAGGTGGTCGATGCGGAACATGGTTGTCAGACGTCTGCCACAGGCTTGATCGACTTCTTCATCACGCGGCCGATCTTGGCGTCCGTCGTTGCCATCGTCATGGTGCTGGCCGGGATCGTCGGATATCTCGAACTGCCGGTCGCGCAGTTTCCCAACATCACCCCACCGCAGGTGGTGGTCTCCTCCGCGTATCCGGGCGCGAGCGCACAAATCGTCGCCGGCGGCGTCACCACGCCGCTCGAGCAGCAGATCAACGGCGTCGAGGGCATGGCCTACATGTCGTCGGTGAGTGCCAACGACGGCAACATGCCCGACAGCAACAGCACCGAGCCGGCGCCGGGGCGATCTGCCACTCAAGCGGGTCACGGCCCGGATGCGGGCGTCGGGCGTCGCCGCGCGGTCTGGATCCTGATGCCGGTCCTGCTGGTGCTGGCGGTGGCGGGCAGCGTGGGATGGTGGTTCGCCGACCGCCCCCGACCGCAACCGGCGCCAGTCATGGCAATGCAGGTGCCGTACATCGTCGCGACCGCGCACACCGTGCCGATCTATCGCAGCTTTCCGGCGATGACCCAGGCGGTCCGGATGGTGACCATCCAGGCCAGGGTCACCGGCTACCTGACCGAGCAGGATGCGCCGGACGGCGCCTTCGTTCCCGCCGGCACGTTGCTTTACCGGATCGACGACAAGGACTACCAGGCGAGCCTTGCCGAAGCGCGCGCCGCGCTGGGCCAGACCACGGCGAGCCTGGACTACGCCCGTGTTACCAACGGACGCAACCAGGCGCTGGCACGCACCGGCTGGACCTCGCGTAACGCCGCAGACTAGCGGACGCCCACCAGATCGCAGGGCACCTAGGCGGCCCTGACGCTTGCCAGGAAGCTGATGACCTTGGCCGACAGGTGTTCCGCCTGTTGCGACAGACCCGCGGCCGCGACCAGGACCTGACCGGCTGCGGCGCCGGTTTCACTCGACGCAAGACTGACGCCGCCGATGTTGACGGTCACCTCCTGCGTCGCCTGAGCCGTATGCTGCACGTTCCGCGCGATCTCGGCCGTCGCCGCTCCCTGTTCCCCGACTGCCACGGAAATGCTGGTGGCAATCGTGCTCACTTCCTCGATGGTCATCGTGATGCCGTGGATGGCGTCGACGGCTTCCTTCGTTGCTGCCTGGATCTGGGTGATCTGCACGCCGATCTCGTCGGTGGCGCGTGCCGTCTGCGTCGCCAGGCTCTTGACCTCGGAGGCGACGACCGCAAAACCCTTTCCAGCGTCGCCCGCCCGCGCCGCCTCTATGGTCGCGTTCAGCGCCAGAAGATTGGTCTGTCCAGCAATGTTGGCGATCAATCCCATCACGTGGCCGATCCTGTCGGCGGCAACAGCCAAGGCCTTTACAATCTTGTCCGTCCGCTGGGCGTCACGGACGGCCCTTCCGGTGATCTCGGCCGACTGGGCGACCTGGCGGTTGATCTCCGCGATCGACGCGGCAAGCTCCTCGGCCGCGGCGGCAACCGTCTGCACACCGCTGCTCGCTTCCTTGGCGGCGGCAGCGACGGTCCCCGCCTGACGGTCGCTCCGCGCCGCCGTCCGGGTCATCGATTTCGCTGTGGCCTCCAGTTCCGTCGAGCCGGAGGCGAGGAGCCCCACCATCTGGCGGGCCTGTTCCTCGAAGCCGTGGATCAACCCCTCGAGCCTGAGCGTGCGCTGCTCCTTCAAGGCACGATCGGCATCCTGCTCTGCGGCTAGAGCGTCGCCCTTGATCATTTTCTCCTTGAACGTCTGCACGGCTGTGGCCATCGCACCGATCTCGTCGCCGCGGCCGACACCGGGAATGGTCGCGGCGATGTCCCTGTCTGCGAGACGGCGCATGGACGCTGTCATGGCGGAGAGCGGCACGGACAAGGTGCTCACCATCGCCCATCCGATCAGGCCGCAGAGCAGCACCATCGCGCAGAGTCCGACGGTGATCCAGGTGTCGGCGGCAAGCGCCAGGGCCGCGCTGCGGGCACCGGTCCTTCCACCAGCGACGACGTTGAAGACGATGTCGTCCTGCAGGTCTTTGCGGAATGCGTTCATCGCCGGATTGCTCTCGTCCAGCACCGCCACCGCCCGGACGTAGTTGCCTTCAGCCAGCAGGGCAGCCAGGCCGACACTGAGCGTCTCGTACTGTTTCCATGACCTGTCGATCGAAGCCAGCAAAGCCTGCTCCGAGCCAGGCGCCGCGAGGGGCCGGTAGGCGTCGAGGGCAGCGTCGACCAGCTTGCCCTGTGCCGCGCTGCCTTCGATCATCGCCTGCCGACGCTTCATGGATTGCGTGGTCGCCGCAATGTTCTGGTCAAGCCGAAGGCGCTCCGCGGCCTGGGCCATGCGCCCAAGATACCGTGTCGACGGCAACGACTTGTTCCGCATCTCCGCCGCAGCGGAGTCCAGGGCATGCAGGCTCGTCAGCGAGAAGACTCCCAATCCAATCGTGCCGACGAGCACGACGGAGAATGCCAGAAGGATCTTGTTCCGGATCGACAGGTTGGTGAGGAAGCTCATGCGGAGAGCGCGCCTTTCAGAGGTGTTGAGAGCCGGGCCGGGCGCCTCGTCCGGCGGCTTCGGGCACGAACCTTGTCTCGGGGCAGACCTGCGTCTTCGCCCGCAGGGTGAGGCAGAGACATTGCCAAGTGGTTACCGAGCAGAAGCGCCCACGAAGAGCGACGACTAGAGCTTTTTCCGATCGAAGTGGATCGGTGAAAGTCTCTACTTCTCTGTTTCGGCGAGCATCTATTTCCGATCGAGGAGCAAGGTCGATCGGATGATGCTCTAGCCTCGGATGGTCCGCCTGCGCGGCAGGATGAGGTTCAGGGCGATGGCCGCCGCCGCGCCGACGGCGGTGGCCGAGCCCAGCAGGCAACGTGCGAGCCGGGGCAGGGTGGCGAGATAGTCCTGCGGCAGCAGCGCGGCCCCCAGGCCGAGCAGGATCGGCAGCCCGGCCACCATCATGTCGCGCTCGTCCAGGCGCAACGCCGCCAGGATGCGCAGGCCGTTCATGACGATCACCACGCACAGCACGCCGAACACGCCGCCGATCACCGGCGCCGGCACCGCGGCGATGGCGGCGGCGAGCTTGCCGCACAACCCGAAGCAGACCAGGGCGATGCCGGCGGCGGCGAACACGCGGCGCTCGGCAACACCGGTCAGCGCCACGATGCCGGCGTTCGAGGCGTAGCCGGTCACCGGCAGGCTGCACAGCAAGGCCGAGACCAGGCAGCCGAGGCCCTCGCCGGCGGCGCCGCGATCGTACTGCTCGGGCCGCAGCCGCTCGCCGGTGACGGCGGCGACCGCGAGCCAGGTGCCGGTGGTCTCGGCGAGCACCACCGCATAGACCGCGAGCATGGTCAGGATCGCGTTCGGCGAGAACTCCAGCGGCACGTCCAGTCCGGCCAGCAACGGCGGCGCGATCCAGGGAGCGGCGGCGACGCCGGACAGGTCCAGCCGTCCGTCGCACGCGGCGAGCAGGCTGCCTCCGGCCAGCGCCAGCAGCACCGAACCCACCCGCAGCCACCGGCCGCGCGATCCCAGCGCCACCCCGGCCAGGCTGGCGACGACGACGATCGCGCCTGCGGCCAGCGCCAGCAGGATGCTGCTCCCGAGGGCCGCATGGTCGCCACCCAGCACGTCGCCCTGCAGGCCGGCCGGCATCAGGGTGATGCCGACCACGACGATGATCGCGCCGCCGACCAGCGGCGGGACCAGCCGCGAGACGATCCGGTGGAACAGCCGCAGCGGCCAGCCGAGCAGGATCATCAGCAGGGCGCCCGGGATCAGCGCGCCGAAGACGTGGCCCAGTGCCGCCAACGGGCTGCCGCCGGCCCCGATCCCGGCATCGTGCGCGATCGCCACCACTGCGCCGATCGGCACGTAGGATGGGCCCTGCACGACCGGCATGCGCAGGCAGACCTGCGACTGGACCAGGGTGGCGAGGCCGGCGGCGATGAAGCCGGCGCCGATCAGCCCCGAGGTGATGGCGGCCGGCAGCCCGAGCAGTACACCGACCAGGAACGGCACGACATAGACATCCATCGCCAGCGCATGCTGCACTCCGAGGATGGCGGTCTGCGCCAGACCGGCGCGCGCATCCGGCCTCGCGCCGCCATCCATCATGGGCAGGAGATCTCCGTTGTCGCTCGGGAGTGCGGCCCCCTTCACGATCCGGGGCGCCATGATGCACACGCCATGCCTCGGCGGCCTGGAGCGGCACGCGGACGCGGCGCTCGAGGTGGCGGCCGATGGCGCGATCGCGGCGTTGCATCCCGCCGGCAGCGAGGGGCACGCCGCTGCGTTGGCGCTGGCGGGACAGGCGCGAACCCTGCTGACGCTGACCCCGTCCCAGACCCTGGTGCCGGGCTTCGTCGACCTGCACGTGCATGCGCCGCAATGGCCGCAGGCCGGACGCGCGCTGGACCTGCCGCTCGAGCGCTGGCTGCAGGAGCACACCTTCCCGCTCGAGAGCCGGTATGCCGACCTCGACTTCGCACGCGCGGTCTATGACGACCTGGTCGGCTGCCTGCTCGCCAACGGCACCACCACCGCCACCTATTTCGCCACCATCCACGCGGCGGCCAGCCTGGAGCTGGCGCGGGTGTGCCTGCGGAAAGGTCAGCGCGCCTTTGTCGGGCTGGTGGCGATGGACGACCCCACCCAGTGCCCCGACTTCTATCGCAACGAGGATGCGGCGCAGGCCATCGCGGCGACCCGCCGGTTCATCGACGACGTGCGCGGCCTGCCCGGCAACGAGACCGGGCAGGTGCGTCCGATCGTGACCCCGCGCTTCGTCCCGGCCTGCACCGACGCCCTGCTGCACGGCCTCGGCCGGCTTGCGCGGGAGACCGGCTGCCTGGTGCAGACGCACTGCTCCGAAAGCGACTGGGAGCATGGCCACGTCGCTGCGCGCACCGGGCGCTCGGACACCGCGAGCCTCGACGGCTTCGGGCTGCTGCGCCGGCACAGCATCCTGGCGCACGGCAACTTCATCGGCGACGACGACATGGACCTGATCGCCGATCGGGGGGCGGCGATCGCGCACTGCCCGATCTCCAACGTGTTCTTCTCGGACTCGGTGTTCCCGCTGCGCAAGGCGCTGCAGCGCGGCGTGCAGGTCGGGCTCGGCACCGATCTCGCCGGCGGCTACAGCCCGTCGGTGCTGGACAATGCGCGCCAGGCGGTGCTGTCGGCCCGCCTGCTGGCGTCCGGCGTCGATCCGGATCGCGAGGCGTCGGCGCGTGGCCAGGGCGAGCAGGCCCGCATCGGCTTCCGCGAGGCGTTCTGGCTGGCGACGGCGGGCGGCGGCGAGGCACTCGGGCTGCCGGTCGGACGCTTCACGCCGGGCAGCCGGTTCGATGCCGTCCTGCTCGACGCCGAGGCACCAGGCTCGAACATCAGGCTGCATCCGGGCGAGAGCGACGACGACCGGCTGCAGGCGCTGTTCGGCGCGACAAGGGCCAACATCGCCGGGGTCTGGGTGGAAGGCAGGCGGGTGTGCTGAAGCCGCGCACACGGCTCGACGCCGGGATCGCCGACCGGCTGGCGCGGGTGGCGCTCGGGCATGTGACCCGGGAATATCCCAACCACCTCGCGCATCTGCTGCACGGACAGGACGACGCGCTCAAGCCGCGTGCGCTGCATCCGGTGTTCTACGGCAGCCTCGACTGGCACTCCTGCGTGCATTCGTACTGGATGCTGGCGCACCTGCTGCGGCTTTATCCCGGGCTGCCGTCGGCGATCCTGATCCGGGCGGTCTTCAACGAGCACCTGGTCGAGGCGAACGTCGCCGGCGAATGCGACTACTTCGCGCGGCCCGGGAGCGGCTCGTTCGAGCGGCCGTATGGCTGGGCGTGGCTGCTGAAGTTGGCGGCCGAGCTGCGCCAGCCCGGCTTCGAGCGATGGGGCACGGCGCTGGCGCCGCTCGAGGCGATGATCGTCGAGCGGTTCCGCGCCTTCCTGCCGAAGGCGACCTACCCGATCCGCGCCGGCACCCACTTCAATACCGCCTTCGCGCTTGCCCTGGCCGCGGAGCACGGAGGCCTCGATCCGCTGCTCGCCGACACCGCGTGGCGCTGGTACGGCGAGGACCGGGATATCCAGGCCTGGGAGCCCGGCGGCGACGACTTCCTCTCGCCGGCGCTGATCGAGGCCGAGTGCATGCGCCGGCTGTTGCCGCCGGCCCGGTTCGCGTCCTGGTTCGACGCCTTCCTGCCCGGCCTGGCCGACCGGCTACCTGCCACGCTGTTCGAGCCGGCCATGGTGAGCGACCGCAGCGACGGCAAGATCGCGCATCTCGACGGCCTCAACCTCAGCCGCGCCTGGTGCCTGCGCCGGCTGGCCACGTCCCTCGAAGGCACGGATCCGAGATGCGCGCTGATGCTGGACGCGGCCGAGGCGCATCTCGCGGCCAGCCTGCCGCATGTCACCGGCGACTACATGGGCGAGCACTGGCTGGCCAGCTTCGCGGTCCTGGCGCTCACAGCCCAGAGTCCAGCCTGCTAGCTTCCGGTTCCATCCGCCTGCGCCAGACTGTATAGGCGGTGGCGAAATCGCCGGACCAGCATCAGGAACCCCATGAACGTCATCAGCAGCGCCGCCACCTCGGCCGACTACAAGGTGAAGGATCTCAGCCTCGCGGAGTGGGGCCGCAAGGAGATCTCCATCGCCGAGGGCGAGATGCCCGGCCTGATGGCGCTGCGGGACGAGTTCGGCACCAGCAAGCCGCTCGCCGGCGCCCGCATCGCCGGCTGCCTGCACATGACGATCCAGACCGCGGTGCTGATCGAGACGCTCATGGTGCTCGGCGCCACGGTGCGCTGGTCGTCGTGCAACATCTTCTCGACCCAGGACCAGGCCGCCGCCGCGATCGCGGCGGCCAACATCCCGGTATTCGCCTGGAAGGGCCTGACCGAGGACGAGTTCTGGTGGTGCATCGAGCAGACCGTGCGCGGGCCGGACGGCTGGACCCCGAACATGATCCTCGATGATGGCGGCGACCTGACCGTGCTGATGCACGACAAGTATCCCGACCTGCTGAAGGAGGTGCGCGGCATCTCCGAGGAGACCACCACCGGCGTGCACCGGCTGTGGGAGATGGCCAAGAAGGGCACGCTGGCGGTGCCGGCGATCAACGTCAACGACAGCGTCACCAAGTCGAAGTTCGACAACCTGTACGGCTGCCGCGAGAGCCTGGTGGATGCGATCCGTCGCGGCACCGACGTGATGATGGCCGGCAAAGTCGCGGTCGTCGCCGGCTACGGCGATGTCGGCAAGGGTTCGGCGGCCTCGCTGAAGAATGCCGGCTGCCGCGTGCTGGTGACCGAGGTCGATCCGATCTGTGCGCTGCAGGCGGCGATGGAGGGCTACGAGGTGGTGACGATGGAGACCGCCGCCCCGCGTGGCGACATCTTCGTGACCGCCACCGGCAACGTGGATGTCATCCGCATCGAGCACATGCGCGAGATGAAGCACCGCGCCATCGTCTGCAACATCGGCCACTTCGACAGCGAGATCCAGATCGATGCGCTGCGCAACCACAAGTGGGACAACGTCAAGCCCCAGGTGGACGAGGTCGAGTTCCCGAACGGCCGCCGGCTGATCGTGCTGTCGGAAGGCCGCCTGGTGAACCTCGGCAACGCGACCGGCCACCCCTCCTTCGTGATGTCGGCCTCGTTCACCAACCAGACGCTGGCGCAGATCGAGCTGTGGACCGCGCCTGCCGGCAAGTACGAGCGGAAGGTATACACGCTGCCCAAGCATCTCGACGAAAAGGTGGCGGCGCTGCATCTCGCCAAGGTCGGGGCTGAACTGACCAAGCTGACCGAGAAGCAGGCGGCCTATATCGACGTCGGCGCCTCGGGGCCGTTCAAGCACGACCTTTACCGCTACTGAGGCGTGTCGCTCTGCCTGCGGCCGCCGATGTTGTAACATTGGTGGTCACAGGTGGGACATTGCCCAGTGTCGTTGGTCCTCAGAAACGGCCTGATCGCATTGCTGCTCTGCATGACGGCCGCGCCGATTCGGGCCAATCCGCAGATACCGGCCGCCGACGTGGCCGGCGGATCGGACAGCCGCTACCTGCCGCGCTATGACGACGCCCGGCTGCTCGCCTACGACACGCTCGGCGACGAGCAGGCGACGCTGCCCAGCGGGCCGTTCCGCGACTTCGGCTTCACCGGCGTACGCACGATCGATGGCGAGGTCACCCGGCTCGCCTACGTCGTGCCGCGCATGGTGTCCTCGCTCGAGGTCATGCGGTTCTTCCGCGATGCGCTAAGCGGCGCCGGCTTCACGACGGTGTTCTCCTGCGCCGGCGCCGGTCCCCCGGACGGCTGCGGCGGCTTCGACTTCGGCGAGCTGCTGACCCAGCCGATGGTCGAGGCGCATGCCGGCGACGCGGGCGGCCTGATCATCGATTTCCTGCATCCCGTGGGCGACGATGTCCGCTACGTGCTGGCGACCTCCGACCGGCCCGAGGGCAGGGTCACCCTGGGGCTCGCGGTAGCGCGCCATGTCGGACGCGACCCCGGCATCTTCATCGAGACGGTGTGCGAGCCGCTGCCCTCGCATCCGCCGGCGGCCAGCATGGCGCTGATCGAGGCTGCGCTGCGCATGCAGGGGCGGATCGCCCTGCCCGAACTGCATTTTGCGCCCGGCAAGGCAACGTTGTCGGCCGGCTGGCGGCCGGTGCTGGAACAGGCGGCGGAACTGATGCAGGCGCACCCGGACATGCGGCTGATGATCGTTGGGCACACGGACGACGCGGCACCGCTGGCGGATGCCGTGGCGCTGTCCGGCGCGCGGGCGCACGCCGTGATGCAGGCGCTGCTCGCCGGCTGGAAGATCCCGGCCGACCGGCTGACCGCGATCGGTATCGGTCCGGCAGCGCCGCTGACCTCTGGCAACGATGCGGCGGGACGGGCGCTGAACCAGCGCATCGAGCTGGTCGCGGCCCCTCCGGCGCCTCCAGCACCGAGTGTCATGCAACCGTCACGAAACTGAAACACGGGCGCCACCGCCGGCTTGTAAAGCCCGCCGCAACAACGGAAGGCTCTCCGCATGCGCGCTGCACTGTTCGCCCTGTCCGCCGGCATCGCCGGTCTCCTGCCACTCGTGCCGGGCACGGCCCACGCCGTCGACATCACCGGCGCCGGCTCGACCTTTGCCGCCCCGATCTATGGCGCCTGGGGCGCGGCCGCGAAGAGCACGCTCGGGATCGCGCTGAACTACCAGGCGCTCGGATCGGGCGCCGGCCAGAACCAGGTGATGGCGCGCACGGTGGATTTCGGCGCCTCCGACGCGCCGGTTGCCAGCGCCAAGCTCGCCTCC
Organism: uncultured Lichenicoccus sp.; assembly: GCA_963693035.2. Lineage (GTDB taxonomy): Bacteria > Pseudomonadota > Alphaproteobacteria > Acetobacterales > Acetobacteraceae > Lichenicoccus. Next base: position 548,091 of record CAXMMQ010000006.1, on the reverse strand, counting down.
AACGCGCTGCTGCAGTTCCCGACGGTCATCGGCGGCGTGGTGCCGATCATCAACCTGCCCGGCATCGCGCCGAACCAGCTGCACCTGACCGGCACGGTGCTGGCCGGGCTGTTCGATGGCGACATCGCCACCTGGAACGATCGCCAGATCGCCGCCCTGAACCCGGGCGTGGCGCTGCCGGACATCGCGGTGGCCCCGGTGCATCGCGCCGATGGGTCGGGCACCACCTTCGTGTTCACCTCGTACCTGTCCAAGGTCAGCCCCGGCTGGAAGTCCAACGTCGGCGCCGCGACCTCGATCTCCTGGCCGTCCGGCGCCGGCGCGCGCGGCAATGACGGCGTGGCCGCGGTGGTACGCAACACGCGTGGCGGCCTCGGCTATGTCGAGTATGCGTTCGCCGACAAGAACCATCTGACGACGGTCGAGCTGAAGGATGCCGCGGGCGCCTTCGTGGCACCCGACCTCGAAAGCTTCAGCAAGGCCGCCGCCGCCGCCGACTGGGGCAGCGCGCATGAGTTCGCGGTCGACATGCTCGACACTGCCGGCGCCGGCGCCTGGCCGATCGTCTCCACCACCTTCGTGCTGCTGCCGATCAACCCGAAGGACCCGGCCCGCGGCGCCGCGGTGATCAAGTTCTTCGACTGGGCCTTCACCAATGGCGGCGACATCGCCAAGCAGCTCCAGTACGTTGTGCTGCCGCCGGCGGTCCAGGCCAGTGTCCGGCAGGCCTGGAGCCATGTCTCGGGAGCGCCCGCCGCTGTCAGGTAGTCCCACTTTGGAGACCGCGCAGCCAAGCGGCAAGCTCGGCGACTGGCTGTTCGCCGGCATTGCCTGGGGCTGCGGCATCATCGTGCTGCTGCTGATCCTGGGCATCATCGCGGTGATGGCGCTCGGTGGCAGCCACGCCCTGCAGGTGTTCGGCCCGGGCTTCCTGGTGCACGCGGTCTGGAACCCGGTGGTCAACCATTACGGTGCCGCCGCTCCGGTCTTCGGCACCCTGGTGACCTCGTTCATCGGCCTGCTGGTGGCGGTGCCGCTCGCCTTCGGGGTCGCGTTCTTTCTGACCGAGATGGCGCCCGACTGGCTGTCGAACCCGATCGGCACCGCGGTCGAGCTGCTCGCCGCGGTGCCGTCGATCATCTTCGGCATGTGGGGCTTCTTCGTGATCGTGCCGGTGATGGCGCAGGATGTGCAGCCGGCGCTGATCGACAGCATCGGCCACGCGCCCATCATCGGCCGGCTGTTCTCCGGCGCACCGTTCGGCACCGGCCTGCTGACCGGCGGCTTGATCCTGGCCGTCATGATCACACCGTTCATCGCCGCCGTGATGCGCGACGTGTTCAACTCGATGCCAGCGGTGCTCAAGGAGAGCGCCTACGGGCTCGGCTCGACCCGCTGGGAGGTGATGCGCAAGGTCGTGCTGCCGTGGTCGCGCGTCGCCGTCAGCGGCGGCATCATGCTGGGGCTCGGGCGGGCGCTCGGCGAGACCATGGCGATCACCTTCGTCATCGGCAACTCCAACCGGATCGGCGCCAGCCTGTTCTCGCCCGGGAACACCATCGCCTCGCTGATCGCGCTTGAATTCCCCGAAAGCCCCGCCGGCAGCCTGAAGCTGTCGGCGCTGCTGGCGCTGGGACTGATCCTGATGGTGATCTCGTTCATCACGCTCGCCTGCTCGCGGCTGCTGCTGCGCGAGCTGAGGGTCTGAACCCGGTGTCCGCCACCGTCACCCAGGCCGCCTCGACCCGCCGGGTTGCAACGGACGCCGGACGCGCGCGCCGTCGCCGGCTGGCGAACCTTTCGGCAACCTTGCTGTGTGCGGTGGCGACCGCGATCGTGCTGGCGGCGCTGATCTCGATCCTGGCGACGCTAGTGTCGCGCGGCATCGGCGGGCTGCACCTCTCGACCTTCACGCGCATGACGTCGCCGCCCGGCTCGGGTGGCGGACTCCTCAACCCGATCGTCGGCTCGATCATCCAGACCCTGCTCGCGGTCCTGTTCGGCGCCCCGGTCGGACTGCTGGCCGGCGTGTTCCTGGCCGAGTTCGGCACCGGGTCGTGGGTTGCCGATGTCGTGCGCTTCGTCTCCGACATGCTGCTCTCGGCGCCATCGATCCTGGTCGGGCTGTTCGTCTATCTGATCCTGGTCGGCCCGGTCGGGCACTTCTCCGGCTTCGCGGGCGCCATGTCGCTCGCCATCCTGGTGATCCCAATCGTGGTGCGCACCACCGAGGACATGCTGCGGCTGGTGCCGACCTCGATGCGCGAGGCCGCCTCGGCGCTGGGCGCGCCGCGCTGGAAAGTGGTGATGCTGATCTGCGTGCGCGCCGCCCGCCGCGGCATCGCCACCGGCATCCTGCTGGCCGTCGCCAGGGTGTCCGGCGAGACCGCGCCGCTGCTGTTCACCTCGCTCGGCAACCTGTCCTGGTCGGTGGACCTGCGTGCGCCGATGGCGAGCCTGCCGGTAACGATCTACCAGTATGCGGGCTCGGCTTATGACGACTGGGTGCAGCTCGCCTGGACGGCGGCGCTGCTGATCACGGCCGGTGTCCTGATCATAAACATCATTGCGCGCATCGGACTTGGCGGACGGGACAGCACATGAACGAGCAGCATCCGAACGGCACGACGACCGCCCGACAACAGCAGGGCGGCGTCTCCTTCACGCAGGCGCGCGGCAACGGCCAGGCGCTGGCTGCATCGAGGGCGATGATCAGCATGCGTGGCCTGGACTTCTACTACGGCAGCAACCACGCCCTGAAGAACATCTCGATCGACCTGCCGGAGCGGCGCGTTACCGGGCTGATCGGGCCGTCCGGCTGCGGTAAGTCGACGCTGCTGCGAGTGCTGAACCGCATGTACGACCTCTATCCCGGCCAGCGCGCCACCGGCGAGGTGCTGCTGGACGGCCAGAACATCATCGCCCCCGGCACCGACACCAACGTGCTGCGCTCGCGGGTCGGCATGGTGTTCCAGAAGCCGACGCCGTTCCCGATGTCGGTGTTCGAGAACGTGGCGTTCGGGGTCAAGCTGCATGAGAACCTGGACCGCGCGGCGATGGAGACACGCGTCGAGGACAGCCTGCGACGGGTGGCGCTGTGGGCGGAGGTCAAGGACCGGCTGCGCGCTCCGGCGGCGGCGCTGTCCGGCGGCCAGCAGCAGCGCCTGTGCATCGCGCGCACGATCGCCACCCGTCCGGAGGTGATCCTGCTCGACGAGCCGACCTCGGCGCTGGACCCGATCAGCACCGCGCGCATCGAGGAACTGCTCGACGAACTGAAGGTCGAATTCACCATCGCCATCGTCACCCACAACCTGCAGCAGGCGGCGCGCTGCGCCGACCAGGTGGCGTTCTTCTATATGGGCGAGTTGGTCGAGGTCGCGTCCGCCGACCGGCTATTCACCGCGCCCCGCGAGAAGCGGACGCAGGACTACATAACCGGCCGCTTCGGTTAATCGAAGGTTCTCGTCATGAGCAGCAACGATCCACGCCGCATTGTCCGCAGCTACGAGCAGGAGCTTAACCAGTTGCGCGCGATGATGGCGCGCATGGGTGGCATGGTGGAGAGCCAGACCGCGAATGCGCTCGCCGGCGTGCTGAACCGTGATGGCGAGGCGGCGCAGCTTGCGATGGAGCAGGATCCGGACGTCGATGCGGTGGAACGCGAGGTCGAGGGGCGTGCGATCCGCATGCTGGCGCTGCGCGCGCCGATGGCGCAGGACCTGCGCGAGATCGTCTCCGCGCTTAAGGTCACCAGCGACCTCGAGCGGATCGGCGACTACGCGGCGAACATCGCCAAGCGCTCGCTGCGCATCGGCACCGGCGATGCCGGGCTCTCGCTCGGGGCGCTGCGCAACATGGGGCGGCTGGTGCAGGAAGGCCTGCGCCTAGCGATCGACGCGCTGAGCCAGAACGACGAGGCCAAGGCGATCGAGGTCTGGCATTCCGACAAGGCGGTGGACGAGCTGTACAACTCGATGTTCCGCGAACTCATCACCTACATGATGGAGGATCCGCGCAACATCACCTCCTGCACGCACCTGCTGTTCATCGCCAAGAACCTGGAGCGCATCGGCGACCACTGCACCAACATCGCCGAGCAGGTGCATTATTCGGTGACCGGCGAATTGCTGCCCGCGGCGCGGCCACGTGGCGCCCCGGCGCAGGACCGCGCGTACGGCACGGAGCCGGACGCGACCGAGGAAGGCCTGGAGGGATAGGCGATGCAGTCCGGAACCGACAGCCTGTACAGGGGCGACGTGGCGACCTCACGTGACGACGCGCAGAAGCCTCGCGTGCTGATGGTCGAGGATGATCCGGCGCTGGCAGTCATGCTGCGCTACAACCTCGAGAAGCAGGGCTATCTGGTGGACGAGGCGGGCGACGGCCAGGAGGCTCTGCTGCGCGTGGTGGAGTTCTCGCCCGACATCGTGCTGCTCGACTGGATGCTGCCCAGCCTGTCCGGGCTGGAGGTCTGCCGGCAGATACGCCGGCGCCCGCAGACACGCGACCTGCCGGTCATCATGATCACCGCGCGCATGGAGGAGCAGGATTCCATACGCGGCCTCAATACCGGTGCCGACGACTACATCACCAAGCCGTTCTCCATCGAGGCGCTGACCGCGCGCATGCGGGCGCTGCTGCGTCGCGCGCAGCCGCAGCCGGCCGGCCGGGTGATGCAGTTCCACGACATCGTCATGGATCCCGGCGAGCACCGGGTGCAGCGCAACGGGCGCCCCGTGCATCTGGGGCCGACGGAATACCGCCTGCTGGAATTCATGCTGCGCCATCCGCGCCGGGTGTTCTCGCGCGAGGACCTACTCGATGCGGTCTGGGGTGCCGACATCCATGTCGAGGTGCGCACCGTCGACGTGCATATAAGGCGCCTGCGCAAGGCGCTGAATGCGCCGGGCGAGGCGGACCTGGTGCGCACGGTGCGGTCCGCAGGCTACGCGCTGGACGTCGAGCAGACCTGACCATCGACCGGTTGCTGCAGATCGACCTGCCGGTCGCGGCGGCGGCTTTCATCGGCGGCTATTGCGTGCGGCTGGTGTGGGCCCGCGCGGCTGGCGCGCCGGCGGCCGAACCGCGCATCCATCCGCCCGAGCCGGGGCCAGGCTTCGAGCCGTTCGCCTGGCTCGGCGACGTGATCGAGCCGCTGCCCTGCCCGATGCTGCTGATCGACCGCGCGGGCTCGCTGATCCGTGCCAACCAGGCGGTGCGGGAGACCTTCGGCGACGTGGTCCCGGCGCTGTTGCGCCACCCGGTGCTCGACGACACCCTGGCGCGCCTCGAGGGCGGCGAGATCATCAGCGCGACCGTCAGGATGGATGTCCCGGTGGCACGCGTGCTGCGGGTCTCGATCCGCGCGCTGCCGGGCATCGGCCCGGACCTGCTGGTTCTCGCACTGTCCGACCACAGCCAGCAGGAGGCGGTCGAGCGCATGCGTGCCGACTTCATCGCCAACGCCAGCCATGAGCTGCGCACGCCGCTCGCCAGCCTGGTCGGCTTCATCGACACGCTGCTCGGCCCCGCTTCCGACGACCTGCAGGCGCAGCGACGCTTCCTTCCCATCATGCAGGCGCAGGCGGCGCGCATGCGCCGGCTGATCGACAACCTGATGAGCCTGTCGCGCATCCAGCTCATGGAGCACGAACGGCCGCGCAGCCGGGTGGACCTGCCGCTGCTGATCGCCACGGTGACGGACGGCTTCGAGCCGCTGGTCGCCGGGCGGCAGGTGGCACTCCGGCTCGATCTCGCGGCGAGCCTGCCGCCGCTGCGCGGCGATGCCGACCAGATCGCGCAGGTGTTGCAGAACCTCCTCGACAATGCGCTAAAATACGCCTCGCGGGAGATCACGCTGACGGCGCGCACCGTGCAGGGGGGTGTCTGGCCGGCAGCGCCCGGCGTGGTGCTGTCGGTGCGCGACGACGGGCAGGGCATCGCCGAGCATCACCTGCCGCGGCTGACCGAGCGGTTCTACCGGGTCGAGGAAGGCCAGGCAGGCCGGGTCGGCAGCGGTCTCGGGCTTGCCATCGTCAAGCACATCGTCGGACGGCACGCCGGTCGGTTGCTGGTCGAGAGCACGCTGGGAAGCGGCAGCCTGTTCAGTGTCTGGCTACCGGCAGCTTCGTCATAAAACTGTCTTCCAACCGTAAGCAAATCATCGCGATACGTTAGGAACGCAAAACATTATTGAGAGCGCGCCCGAACGGTGGGGGGGGTTCCTGCCGGGCACGGAAAAATATCATGAACATGAGACGCTTCCCGAAAGCTGGATTGATGGCGGCTACGGCGCTCACAGGTGCCGCCGTCGCAAGCGCCATACCGGCGCGGGCGGACGATACCGGCTCCCAGATCAGCTCGATCGAGAGGCAGATCCGCCAGTTGAAGGAAGAACTCGGCCGCATGAAGCACGGCCTGGTGCAGCGCGACGCCGACGTGCGCGCCGCCCGCGCCGAAGCCGCGGCCGCCAACCAGCAGGCGATGTCGCTGTCCGAGCGTCGCACCAATGCCCTGGGCCAGCCGCTGGCGCCGCAGTCGCTGTCGGCGCCGCCGGGTTACAGCGTCAACCTCGCCGGCGCCGGCACGATTCCGAAATACGGCCCGTACGTCTATGTCGACGGCGTGCCGACCCCGGTGCTGTATCCGGGTCCGAAGCTCAAGCAGGGGCAGTTCGAACTCGCCGGCGTCCGCATCACGCTCGGCGGCTTCATCGCGGCGGAAAGTGTCGTGCGTTCGCGCAACGAGACCCTCGACATCGGCAGTAACTTCAACAACAGCATTCCATACGCGAGCAGCCCGAACTACCACACCCCCGAGTTCCGCGAGACCGGGCGCCAGAGCCGCCTTTCGCTGCTTGTCGAGGGCAATCCGGACAGCGTTACCAAGCTGAGCGCCTATTACGAGGCGGACTTCCTGGGCTCCGGCTCCGGCTCGAATTCGGTCGAGAGCAACAGCTACGTGTTCCGCGAGCGCCAGCTCTATGCGACCTTCGCCCGGAAGGACTGGGACTTCTACGTGCTCGGGGGCACCGCCTGGTCGCTGCTGACCATGAACAAGACCGGCATCACGCCGCGCCTCGAAGACATCCCGCTCACCATCGATGCGCAGTACGTGCCGGGCTTCGCCTGGACCCGCAACCCGCAGCTCCGCTTCGTCAAGGGGTTCGACAACGACCGGTTCGATCTCGGCCTGTCGTTCGAGAGCCCGCAGGCGAGCTACTTCACCGGCGGCAACGGCACCGGCTCGCTTGAGGGCACGGTGGACGCCACCAACACCGGCAGCGGCACGCTGAACCCGGACACCAGCTACTCCGACGACATCGCGCCCGACGTGATCCTGAAGGGCACCGCCGATCCCGGCTGGGGCCACTATGAGGCCTTCGGCCTTGCCCGCTTCCTGCATGACCGCACCAGCGTCGTGGGCAACGGGAACAACCACACCGTACTGGCAGGCGGTGGCGGCGCCGGCGTGATCCTGCCGGTGGTCAAGGGCAGGCTCGACCTGCAGGGCAACGTCCTGGCCGGCGAGGGCATCGGACGCTACGGCTCGGTGGGCCTGCCGGACGCGACCTTCTCGCGCACTGGCGCACCTCTGCCGCTGCCGGAGATCATCGCCATGGTCGGGCTCGTCGCGCATCCGGCGAAGAGCGTGGATCTGTACAGCTATGTCGGCACCGAGCAGATCACTCATCGCGAGAGCTACACCGAGGGCAAGAAGGGCTACGGCTACGGCAGCCCGCTCTACAGCAATCTCGGCTGCAACACCGAGCAGCCGATCACCAGCCCGCTGGCGATCCCGTGCACGGCCAACACGTCCGGCGTGGTGCAGGGGACGGTCGGCGCCTGGTGGCGCTTCCTCAAGGGCGACTTCGGCACCATGCAGACCGGCGTGCAGTATTCCTACACGCGCAAGACCGCTTTCGACGGTGTCGGCGGCAGTCCGAGCACCGACGACAACATGGTGTTCTTCAGCTTCCGCTATCTGCCCTTCCAGTAGCGCGTAAAGGCTCCGGCCGACCTTGCGCGGCCGGACCCACGGGCGCATTCAACGGCATCAACCGACAGGGACGATGCCGCATGTCTGGATCCATCACCGGCAACCTGCTGATTGCCGGCCGCTTCGTACAGGGTACCCAGGGCACCGCGCGCGGGATCGAGGCGGCGACCGGTACGGCACTCGAGCCGGCCTTCGGCGGCGCGAGCCCGTCGCAGGTCGAGGCAGCCTGTGCCGCCGCCCATGACGCCTTCGAGACCTACCGGGAGACGAGTCTCGGGCAGCGCGCCGCCTTTCTCGAGGCGATCGCCGGCAACATCGAGGGCCTTGGCGACGCGCTGATCGAGCGCTGCATGCTGGAGACCGGCCTGCCGCGCCCGCGCCTCGAAGGCGAGCGCGCCCGCACCGCCGGCCAGCTGCGCCTGTTCGCTTCGGTGCTGCGCGAGGGCTCGTTCCTCGACCTGCGCATCGATCCGGCGCTGCCTGACCGCAAGCCGCTGCCGCGCGTCGACCTGCGGCTGCGCAACGTGCCGCTCGGGCCGGTGGCGGTGTTCGGCGCCAGCAATTTCCCGCTCGCCTTTTCGGTCGCCGGCGGCGACACCGCCTCGGCGCTGGCCGCCGGCTGCCCGGTGGTTGCCAAGGCGCACCAGGCGCATCCCGGCACCTCGGAACTGGTCGGACAGGCGGTGGCCAAGGCGGTCGCCGATGCCGGGCTGCCCGGGGGCGTGTTCTCGCTGATCTTCACCGAGGGCACCGGAGCCGCGCAGGCGCTGGTCGCGGATGCGCGCATCAAGGCGGTCGGCTTCACCGGCTCGCGCGCCGGCGGCACTGCCTTGATGAAGGTGGCCCAGGGCCGTCCGGAGCCAATCCCGGTCTATGCCGAGATGAGCAGCATCAATCCGGTGATCCTGCTGCATGGCGCGCTGGCGGCACGCGGAGCCGCGATCGGCACCGCCTTTGCGGCCTCGCTCACGCTCGGGTCGGGCCAGTTCTGCACCAATCCGGGGCTGATCCTCGCCGTGGAAGGTGAGGGGCTGGACGGCTTCATCGCCGCCGCCTCGGAGGCAATCGCAGCCTCGGCGGCCGCCACCATGCTGACGCCCGGCATTCACGCCGCCTATGACGGCGCGGTCGCAAAGCTTGCCGGACTCGCCGGCGTGCAAACGCTGGCGCGCGGCAAGCCGGGTGGCGCCACGGCCGGCCAGGCAGCCCTGTTCGAGACCACCGCCGCCGGTTTCCTGGCGCAGCATGAGCTGCAGGAAGAAGTGTTCGGCGCCAGCGGTCTTGTGGTGCGCTGCCCGGATCTGGCATCGCTGCGCCAGGTCATCGAGGCGCTGGAGGGACAGCTCACCGCGGCGCTGCACATCGCAGAGGCCGATCACGAGGCGGCGCGCAGCCTGCTGCCGCTGCTCGAAAGCAAGGTCGGCCGCATCCTGGTCAACGGCTTCGGCACCGGCGTCGAGGTCAGCCACGCGATGGTGCATGGCGGCCCGTTCCCGGCCACCTCGGACGGCCGCAGCACCTCGGTCGGCACGCTGGCGATCCGCCGGTTCCTGCGCCCGGTCAGCTACCAGGACCTGCCGCAGGGCCTGCTGCCGGAGACACTGCGCGACGGCAACTTGCTCGGGCTGCCGCGCATGGTCGATGGCAGGCCCGGGCGGGAGTAGCGCTGCCGTCTTGTAGCGGTAGATCGCCGCCGGGGAGCCGCCTGATCCGATCGATCATGCTCGGCGTGACGTCTGCTACGCGTTATCGGGGACGCCACTCGCGCCGCAAGGACGTTGGATTTGACCGGCTCGTCCGACAGTTTCAGTGCCGAAGGGGGTCTCCGCCTACGGGACGGAACGGCCACATATATCGTAATCAGCTTCGGTCTGGCGTGGGTCGCATGGATCGGCAGTTGGATTGCCTCCGCCGAGGGCGTGAGCGCGACTACGCTGATACCTCTGGTCATTGCCGGGTCGTTCGGACCGTTCGTCGCCAGCGGTGTCTCGACATACAGGGCCGGCACACTCTCTGGAACGCTGGACTTCTACCGTCGCGGTCTCGAATGGCGAATGGGCTGGGCAGTCTTCCTGGTGTCTCTCCTGCTGCTACCCACCCTGGGGATCGGGACGGCTGCGCTGTTCGATCTATCAGAGCACCGGAGGCTGCAGTTCCTGACAAGCTGGACGGAACTGCCATTGGTCTTCGTGTGGCTCTTCATTCTGGGAGGGCCGCTGGCTGAGGAGTTTGGCTGGTCCTACCTGTCCGACCGGCTGGACCTGCGCCTGTCACCGCTGTTCTCTACCCTCGTGCTGGGGCTGGTCTGGGCCGTGTGGCATCTCCCGCTGTTCTTTCTCGCGATACCCGGGTTGGAGCAGAAGTACATCCCGTTTCCGGTCTTCGTCTTCATGGCCGTGGCCCTGAGGTTCCTGTTCTCCTGGACCTATCATCGTGGCGGCCGGAGCATTCTCTCCAACCTTCTGATCCATAACGGCCTCAATCTCGCACTGAGCCTGGTCACGATTGTGCTTCCGGTCGTGAAAAGTCCGCAGCCCAGACTTTGTGTTCTGAGCGCGGCGGCAGGCGTCAGTGCGGTGCTCTTGTGGTGGCTGATTCCCGTTGATGGCGCGCAGGCGGCAGGGGATTGCCAGCAATGAAGTCGCCAAAGAAAACCATCACCTTCCTGAAGATCGAAAGCCTGACACAGGTCGTTTTGACAAGCTGTGTTTGCCTTGTCCTCTCACGGGCTTCCGCCGTCGCCAGGGACGCCAAGGATGAGATCGATTTCGTGACCAGAGCCTCGTCAGGCAACCTCGCCGCGACCTCCGAATCCCGTCTCGCCCTCAGCCGGGCAAGCAGCCCTGAAGTGAAAGCCTTTGCGGCTCGGCTGGTCGAGGCTCAAGAGGCGGCGGAAGCGGCGCTCCAGGTGGCAGCTCAGGGTTCCGGCGCAGTTGCCCTGAACAGGCTGGACCCGGATCATCAGGCGAGCATGACCGCATTGGATGGGAAGCACGGCAAGAGTTTCGACGACGCCTATGTCGCCGATCAGGTGGAGGTGCACTCCAACGCCCTGACCCTCTATGCCGACTACATGCTGCTCGGGGACAACAGAAAGCTCAAGGCCCTGGCAATCAGGATGATCCCGATCACGCAGGCGCAATTCAGGGGCGCCCTGACGCTCTGCGGACATTAGCCCCCGCCCGCGCGGCTCGAAGTCTCTGATGTTGAAAGTGCCATGAGTGCCTCAGCCACCTGCCGCACCGCGCTCGCCCAGTCGCCGAGCTCCGGCTGCCGGAACTGGCGCAGCGTCGGATACCAGGGGGCATCGCGATGCGCGTACGACCAGCGCCAGTCGGCGTCGTAGCGGTTGAGCAGCCAGACCGGTACGCCGAGGGCGCCGGCGAGGTGTACTACCGCGGTATCGACGGTGATGACCAGGTCGAGGGCGCAAATCGCTGCCGCTGTCTGGGCGAAGTCGGTCATCAGGTCGGTGCGGTCGAGGATCTCGAACGGCGGCGTGCGCAGGTCGTCGGCGGCCTCGCCTTTCTGCAGCGAGACGAAACCGCATAACTTGACCACACCGAGCGGCGCCAGCAGCGCAAGCGGGACCGACTTGCGGGATTGGATGATGCGGCTGACGAGATCGGGGCGTACGCCACTCGACCAGCACAGGCCGATCCTGCGGCCGGGTCGCGCCGTCAGTTCGCGTTCCCATCGCGCCAGATCCGCTTCCGCCGCATGAAGATAAGGCACGTCGCGCGGGAGATCCTCCGGTCGAAGACTGCCACCGGCGAGCGGCAGGCTCATCATCGGGCATTGCAGATCGAAATGCGGAAGCGGGGCGCCGCGCGGCACCACCTGCAAGGTGGCGCCGGATGGCGCGGCCAGGGTTCCCAGCAGCCGCACCAGGCCCGGCTGCACTTCCAGCACGACGTGCAGGGCGCCCGGGATCGTCGGCACGTACCGGCACATCTGCAGGCTGTCGCCGAGGCCCTGCTCGGCGTGGATCAGCAGCGTGCGGCCGTCGAGAGGCTCGCCGAGCCAGAGCGGGTGCCCGGCATGGCGGCGGTTCGGAGCATTCTCGGGCACCGACCAGCGCCACTCGAACTCACGCCAGCCGCGCGCGAAATCGCCCTGCATCAGCAGGGCCTGCGCCAGCGCGGTGTGCAGTTGCGCGGCTTGCGGAAAACGGACCAGGGCCTGTTCGAGCAGGTCGGATGCTTCCGTCGCGCGACCCATCGCCAGCAGTGCCAGCGCCAGCGCGGCGACCGCCTTCTGGTGACCGGGCACCTTCTCCAGGACGCGCCGGTGGCACCCGATCGCATCCTCCCAGCGGGACAGGTCGGCATAGGCAATGCCGAGATTGAACCAGGCCGCAGGCGTCTGGCTGATCTGCAGGCAAGCACGCAGCCGCCGCACGGCCTCCTGCGGGCGGCCGAGCGCGCGCAGGGCCGCGCCCATGTTGGACAGCGCGGTCGCATCGCCGGGCTCCAGGGTCAGCGCGATGTCGAGCGCGTCCACCGACGCCTGCGGCTCGTGCAGCAGCAGGGCGAGGGCGCCGATGCGGCGGTAGATCTCGACCATGCCGGGATCGGCCGCCAGTGCCTGTTGGCAGGCCGCAAACGCCGCCTGCAACCGGCCGCGCTCGGACAAGATATCGGCACGACGAAGCAGCCGTGCCGCCGTCTTGGTGTCGGTCCGCACTATTCCATTACTGGCGCCAGCGCGTTGACAGATTCGACATCATCCCCGAGCCAGGCATGATTCTTCGCCGTACCGTCGAACGTGCTGCTGGTCTTGAACAGCTCGTACTTGCCTTCCAGCGCGTACGGACGGCTGCGCGCCAGCAGCTCGGACACTGCTGCCTTGTCCATCGGGCTGAACGTACGCACCGCCTCGAACGCCTGGTCGAGGTCGCGCTGGCTCTGGATGCCGGTGATCACCACCGAGGTCGGCAGGTTGAGCTGGTACTGCAGATATTCGACCGGCCTGATCGGCGCGCCGCTCTTGAGCAGCACGCTGTCGGCAAACGCCTTCATGCCGAGCACCGCGATGCCATGCTCGACCAGATACGGCAGCACCAGATGCGCGAAGCTGCGGAAATGCGCGTCCATCACGTTCAGCGGCATCTGCACGGCGTCGAAATGGAAGCCGCGCTCGGCGGCCACCGCCAGCATCTGCAGGTGGATGCGCGGGTCCTTGTGGCCGGTGAAGCCGATATACCGCAGCTTGCCGGCCTGCTTCGCCTCGACGAACGCTTCCATCGCGCCGCCCTCGGCAAAGATGCGATCGGGGTCGTCGTAGCGCAGGATCTCGTGGTGCTGCACCAGGTCGATGCAGTCGGTACGCATGCGCTTGAGCGAGGTGTCGATCTGCTTCGCCGCCTCCGCCTTCGAGCGGCCGTCCATCTTGGACATCAGGAACACGCGGTCGCGATAGCCGCCCTGGTCGAGGGCTACGCCGACGCGCAGTTCGGACTGTCCCTCGTTATAGTCCCAGCAGTTATCGACGAAGTTGATGCCGCGATCAACCGCCTCGTGCACCAGCCGCACGGCTTGCTCGTCGGTCACCGATTTCTTGCCGAGATGGAAGCCGCCGATGCCGATGGCCGAGATCATCTCGCTCGATCGCCCGAAGCGGCGATACAGCATGTCGCCGCGCCGCTCGCCGGCATCGGTGACGAGCGGCAGCTCGGCCGGGTCATCCACGCGCGTCACCGGCAGCGCCGGGCTTATGAGGGTTTGGGCCTGGTCCATCATGCACCTCCTGCGAAACATGCTAGGACCATGCGCAGGGGGAGAGTAGCCCCGGAAGACGACATGTGATCGTTCAGGCTCTCGCCCACGACCGGACGACCCGGGTCTGGTCCTTGCCGCGTCTGGTCGGGTCCGGCAGCTAGGCGTGGAGGGTCTGCGTCGCCGGGGCAGCGCCATCTTGTCATCTCGGGCCTTTGTTGCTCTTGCGCCCTACAAGAGCCACAGTCGTCTCGAGGCTCGGCAAGCCTGGAACGAAAGGGGTGGCACGATGGCCTTCTTCGCGACGGGCTCTCCACAGCTTCCCGAAGCTCCTGCCGCCAATCGGCGGGGGCTCATCAAGCTGTCTTTGTGCGGTGGTCTCGCTGCCTTGACGACAGCAGCCGTTGCGAGGGCCGATGAGCCGGTCAAGGCGCGGGCGCGGATGGGTCCAACCGTGCCCACTCCCGCCTTGCCCGTCGTGGATGCGCGCTTTCCGGCCGAGATGGCTCCCGGCGTCTTCGTCCTGCCCGACAGGCGGATCCCGCTCGTGCCGAACATCGGCATCGTCGTCGGCCGGGACCTGGTGCTCGTGGTCGATTGCGGTCTTGGGCCTGAGAGCGGGGAGAGCGTCATCAAGCTAGCCCGCCAACTCGCACCGGGCAGGGGTGTCGTGCTGACGGTGACGCATGCCCACCCGGAGCATGGCTTCGGCGCGCAAGCGTTCAAGCCCGAAGCGCGGATCTACTACAACGCCGCGCAGCGCGATTATTTTGCACGATCCGGTCCGACGCTGCTGCACGGTTTCCGCACCGTGCTGCCGCCGGAACACAAGCATGTCCTCGATGGAGTCGTTTTCACCCCGCCCGATCAAATCTACAACGGCAACCGCGCGACGCTTGACCTGGGCGGGCGGCAGGTCGAGTTCCGCACGTGGGGTACTGCGCACAGCCCGGGTGACCAGATCGTACACCTGCCGGAGGAGCGGATCGTGTTCATCGGGGACCTGATCGAGGAGCGCATGTTCCCGATCGTGCCGTTCTTCCCACCGATGATCCTCGCGAACGACATCGACGTCGCACGCTGGGAAGTAGCCCTGAACGACGTGCTGGCGCTCCAGCCGCACCTGATCGTGCCTGGCCACGGCAACCTTGGCGGGCCGGAGATCGCAACGAACCTCCTGGGCTTCTTCAAGGACGCCCGGGCAGTCTTCGGTATTGAAGGCGTGCCAAGCATCGAGCTCGACCAGCGCTTGCGGGCCAGGTACGCAACTTGGGACCACAGCGAGTACATCGAGCCGGCAAGGCAGTACTTCGCGCAACTCGCCATTTGATGTTTCGATCCTACCGGACGGCCAGGAATTCCAGGCAGAGGGCGTCGAAGCCGGAGGCGTCGGTAACGTTGCAGGCGTGGCCACCATCCAGGCGCGCCAGCCGCGCGCCGGGCAGCGCCGAATGCAGGCGCTCGGAACAGACCGGCGGCACCAGCAGGTCGTCATGCGACACAATCAGAAGGGTTCGGCAGGCCAGAGCGGACAGTAGCGGCGCGGCATCGAAATCCAGCAGGGCCGCAATGCGCAGCAGCGTGTTTCCGACCCCAGGAAAATGCGCCGCCGCATGCGCCTCGTCGGCGGCCAGTCGGGTCGCATTGGCGGCCATCCAGGAGGACGGATACAGGAACAGCGGCTGCGCGCGGAGGTATGGCTTGACGCCGGCGCGCAGGAGCAGGTCGCGACGCACATCGAAACAGCGCACGGTGTGCGGATCGGCCTGCATCCAGCCGTTCACCACCACCAGATGGCTGACCAGGTGCGGTGCCCGGGCCGCGAGTGCGAGGCCGATCAGGCCGCCCAGCGCATGGCCGATGCACCGGCAGGAACGCGCGCCGATGGCGTCGAGAACCCAGGCTGCCTCATCGGCCATGTCGGCAATGCCATAGCGAGGGGCAAGCGTTGCGCCACTGCGGCCGGTGCCGCGATGGTCATAGGTGACAACCCGGTAGCGCTGAGCGAGCGACGGAACATTGGCGGACCAGTAGCCGCCCGTGCCACCGAGCCCGGAGGACAGCAGCAGCACCTCGCCATCCTCGGGACCGCTGCAGTCGAAATGGATCACCCCGGCGCCGGCTTGCCCACGTGCGCGATGCTGGCGATCTCGACCAGCGCCTCCGGCTTCACCAGGCCGCACTGGATGCAGTAGCGCGCCGGCTTGTCGCCCGGGAAATACTCCGCATAGACGCCGTTCAGCGCCGCATAGTTGGCCCAGTCGGTCAGGAAGATCATGTTGAAGGTGACGTCCGCCATGCTGCCGCCGGCAGCCGCGATGACGCCCTTGATGGTTTCCAGCACATGCCGGGTCTGCGCCGCCGCGTCGCCCGGATACACCACGTTGTTGGACGCATCGAACGGCAGCGTGCCCGACACGTAGACCACCCCGTCGGCCAGTGTGCCGGGCGAGAACGGCGCGATCGGCACGCCGGTGCCGTGCGGAATGATCGCCTGCATCGGCATCACGATGACCCTCCAGATGCCGCCTGTCTGACCGCGCCGCAGAAATCGGCAACGTTCGAGACCCAGCCGAAGAAGGTCTCGATGTTGTACAACGCCGCCTTCTGCACGTAGTCCGGCCCGGCCTGGTGCGTCGCATCCTCAAGCACGATGCCGAAATACTCCAGGAAGAAGCCGTCGCGCAGCGTGCTCTCGACGCAGACGTTGGTGGCAATCCCGGTGAACACCAGCGTACGGATGCCGCGCGCGCGCAGCAGGGTGTCGAGCTGGGTGTTGTAGAAGGCGCTGTAGCGCGGCTTGGCGATCACGATGTCGCCCGGCTGCGGTACCAGCGCATCGACGAGCGCATAATCCCAGCCGCCCTTGGCCAGCAGCGTGCCGCCGAGTTCCGGGCGCTGGCGCATGGTCTTGAGCGCGTTCGATTTGTGGAAATTCGGCGAACCGGGGCCACCGGCTTCGATGTAGTCCGGGTCCCAGCCGTTCTGGAACCACACCACAGTCATTCCGGCGTCCCGGGCCGCGCGCACCGCAACCACGATGCTGTCGATTGCCGCCTGCGCACCGCTGATGTCGAAGCCGGCGAGGTCGAGATAGCCGCCCTTGCTGGCATAGGCGTTCTGCATGTCCACCACGATCAGCGCCGACTGGCTCGGATCGAGCGACAGCGCCTCCGGGCGTGCGGGCAGGGTAACGCGGCGACCGCTGCCCTCCAACGGGCCCGTTCCGGGGGTTACTATGGTCATCGACGCAATCTCCTCGATCATTGTCCAACCGTCGAGACATGATGCATTGGCTCTGGCCGCGTTCGGCAACAGGCTTTCCGTCACGCAGCGGCCGTTCGGAAGAACTTCGATAGCGCGCACACGCGCTGCGTCGTGCGCGGATAGCGGGAGAAGATCAGGTTCACCCAACCCGTGAACCCGGGAACCAGGGTCTCCTGCGCCTCGAAAGCATCACAGTTTAGCGACGCGTTCAAGCGCTTGCAGCCACAGGCCAGCATGTTCAGCGCGGATCGGCAGGCTTGCAGGTCTTCGGACAGGTGGGCACCGAAACGCTCACAGGTCAGCTTTCGTCGCCGGGAATATGCGCGACCCAGGAATGGGACGAAGTGGCCCGGCAGGCGCAAGAGGTTCCTGTAGAAACCGAGGTGCCCGGCCGCGTGATGGCCCAGTTCGTGACCGATCACGGACCTGCCCTGCGCATCGGTATCAACCTCGATCAAGGCGGAAGTCAGCAACACGAAGCGCCTGCCGAACATCCGCCGGGCGAACGCGTTCAGCAGTCCGTTCGAGTTCTAGACTGATCACGATAAAGACGACCCACAGGATCGCCCCGAGATGGAAAGCATTGCTCCGTAGAGGCTCCCCCCCGGGGTCGCGTAGTCTCGCCGAAAGCTGATCTGCCATGTGCCGCATCCCATACGTTTCTAATCCATGACATATGGCTTGCGGGCCTGTCCTTGACTCAGGCAGCCTCCACCGCGGCGGTTAGATGTGATCGCGAGCGCATCAGCGGCTGGATGCGGGTGCCGAACCGATCGACGCCCTCGATGAACTCGTCGAAGGTGAGCAGCACGCCCTCGGTGCCGGGCACGGTCGCGACCTCGTCGAGCAGGGCGGCGACCGTCGCGTACGATCCCACCAGCGTGCCCATGTTGATGTTCACCGCCGAGGTCGGGTTGGCCATCTGGCGTACGTTGGTGTCGGCGCCGGACCGGGTGTCGACGGCGCTCTGGGTAGTCAGCCAGGCCAGGGCGGCGTGATCGGCGCCCGCCTTGTAGTGCTCCCACTTCGCGAACGCCGCCGCGTCGGTCTCGTCGGCGATGATCATGAACAGCGCATAGGTGGTGACATGCCGGCCGGTGATCGCGGTGGCGTCCTGCAGCTTGCGCGCGGCGGGCGCAAAAGCGGTCGGCGTGTTCACGCCCTTGCCGAAGCAGAAGTTGTAGTCCGCGTAGGTCGCCGAGAACATCATGCCGGCGTCGCTCTGGCCGGCGCAGATCAGCTTCATGTCGGCCTGCGGGCGTGGGCTGACCCGGCAGTCGTCCATCTGGAAGAACTCTCCGCGGCGGTCGCAGCGGCCGGTCTCCCACAGTTCGCGCAGGATCTGGACGTATTCGGCCACGAAGTCGTAACGGCGGGAGAAATATTCGTCGCCGGGCCACAGGCCCATCTGGGAGTACTCCGGTTTCTGCCAGCCGGTGATGACGTTCAGCCCGAAGCGCCCGTGCGAGATCGAGTCGATGGTGGCCGCCATCCGCGCCGCGATCGCCGGCGGGATGGTCAGCGTGGCCACCGTGGCGAAAAGCTGGATCCTGCTGGTCACCGCGGCGAGGCCGGCCATCAGGGTGAAGCTGTCGAGGTTGTGGTTCCAGAACTCGGTCTCGCCGCCGAAGCCGCGCAGCTTGATCATCGACAGCGCGAAATCCAACCCGTGCGTCTCGGCGCGCTGCACGACCTCGCGGTTGAGGTCGAAACTCGGCATGTATTGCGGCGCGTTCCTCGAGATCAGCCAGCCATTGTTGCCGATGGGGATGAAGACACCGATCCTCATCTCCTAGCGCGCGCCTTTCGCCTCTTGCGCCGACCAGTACTCGAGTGGACGTAGCTTCCAACTCGTGATGATCCCGGCATCGACGAGCGGGTCTCCCTTGACGATTGCCTCCGCCGCGTCTGCATTCTCGGCATCCAGCACCCACAAGGCTCCTTCATCATCCGCGAAGGGTCCGGCGGCCCTCAACCGGCCGTTGGCAAGGAACGTCCGGAGGTAGGTCCGGTGCGCGGGATGATTGGCCTTCAGGACCTCCTTGTCGCACTGGTATTCGATGATCGCTGCAAACTTCATATCAGCTCCTGTCGGCATACCAGGGTATGGTTATCGGGCGTCAGAGTTGATGCGCCAGTCCAGTCGATCAGGCTTTGGCACCACCGGTCAATGCGTCGAACAATGCTTGGCCGTTTGGACGGCCCAGCCCGGTGCAGGCGTTCCACCCGGCGCCGGCATTGTAGCCGAGCTCACTGCCGGTCGGCTTGTTGTCGCCGCTGGTGATCTGCATGGTCAGCTCCGGGTTGGCCCCGATATTGGCGTAGAGCCAGGTCGGCAGGAAGCCCACGGGGTTGGCCGCCTTCTGGTTGATCAGCGCGGTCAGCCCGGCCCAGAGCGGCGCCACGCCGCTGGTGCCACCGACCACCTCCGCCTGGCCGTCCACCACGATGCTGTAGCCGCTGGCCGGCGCCGCATCGCCGGCCACGTCCGGTACGCCGCGCCCCTTGCGGCCGGCATTGACACTCGGCGGCAGGGTCACGCCGGACTGGAACGCGGGCACGTCGAACAGGTCGCTGATGCCGCCGCCGGTGCCGCTGTCGCCGTCGTTCCAGACCACCTCCCTGGTGATCTTGCTGCCCTTGTCGGTGATGTGGGTGCCGCCGCAGCCGGTCGCATAGACCGAGGAGGCCGGGAAATCGACGTGCGCGCGGCCATCGCTGACGCCGTCGGTGGCCAGGCTGTCGCCCGAGGCGACATAGACCGAGATGCCCAGCGCCGCCGCCTCCCGCAGCACCGAGTTCATCGTGGTGACCGACTGCCGATCCCAGGTCGATTCCGGGCCGCCCCAGGAGATCGAGATCACCGAGGGCTTGTTGGTGGTGTCGTGCGCCGCCTGAGAGATCGCATCGGCGAACCCGGCATTGGTGTTCGGGGTGAAATAGACCGCGATCTCCGTCCCCGGGGCGACCCCGCCGGCGACCTGGATGTCGAGCGCCACCTCGCCGTCGGCATCCGAGCCGGATGCATCGTTCTTGGCGCCGTCGACCGCCACCGCCACCACCTTGGGAGGCTTCAGGCCCATCGCCTTGAAGGCCTGCTCGGTGTCGGTCGGCTTGAATCCGCCGCCCAGTTCGATCAGGGCGATGGTGACACCGCTGCCGTCGACGCCGGTCGGGAAGTCATACAACGCGGAGATCTGGTTCGGCAGGATGCTCTGCGGCTGCGCCGCCCGGGGGCGCACGATCCGCGCCTGCGCCACCGGACGCTCGTCGAGTCCGAGCACGCTCTCGACGATGCCGTGCAGGTGGCGGGGGAGCATCACCCCGCCGGTGCGGCCACGGAAGGTGCTGCCGTCCTGCTCATAGGTGGAGAGGCTGGTGCCGAACGCCGCCTCCATCTTCGCGGCGGTGCCGCCGATGCGCACCAGCCGGCGGGACGGATCGGCCTCCAGCACGGTCAGGCCATGGTCGGTTGCGAACGTCTCGATGCGGTGGATGTCGTCGCGATGGGCGGTCCTGCGGTGCCGGGCCAGGTGCTCGCGGCGCTCCTGCACGCTGCCGGTGAGCGCGGTCTCGGTGGTCTGGTGCGCATCGCGCGGCTTGAGGTAGATGCTCACCGCGACCTGCTGGTCACGCGGCGCCGGCCCGACCAGGCGCGCGCCGGCCGGGGCGGCATGCTGGCTGCCGGGCAGTTCGAGCGGTGCGGCGCCTTCTGTCGTCGAACTCATGCGTCATGATCCTGTGCTGGACGTGATCCGGCGGCAGTCTAGGGTGACCCATTCAGGATGACCCAGCCGCCTCCGCCTGTCGTACCGTGATCCGGGCGATGGTATCCAGGGCACGCGCGATGTCGTGTTCGTCGATCGCGCCGATGCAGCCGATGCGAAATGACGGTGCCCGGGTGAGTTTGCCCGGATAGATCACGATGCCGTCGGCCTGCAGCGCCGCGTAGAACCGGGTGAAGTCGAACGCCGAATCGGGCTCGTCGAAGGTCACGATGATCGGGGCCTGCAGCGCCGCGGGCAGGGTCGCGCGGTAGCCGAGGCGCGCCATGCCGGCAATCAGCATCGCGTGGTTGCGCGTGTAGCGGGCGATGCGCGCCGCCGGACCGCCCTCGGCGTCGAGCTGGTCCAGCGCCGCATCGAGCGCGGCTGCGACCTGCACCGGCGGCGTGAACCGCCATTGCCCGTTGGCGGCGAAGCCCTGCCATTGCGCGTGCAGGTCGAGCCCGAGGCTGTGCGACCGGCCGGACGACGCGGCCAGGTGCGCGCGGTCGGCCACCACGAAGGCAATGCCCGGCACGCCCTCCAGGCACTTGTTCGAGGACGCCATGACCGCGCTCGCCCGGATGCGGCGCAGGTCGAGCGGCAGTGCGCCGAAGCCGCTCATGGCGTCGATCAGCAGCCTGCGTCCGGCAACGGCCACGATATCCGCGACCGCCTCGACCGGGTTCAGCAGGCCGGTGGTGGTCTCGCACTGGACCAACGCGACGTCGGTGATCGAGGCATCCTCGCGCAGGATCGCCCGGACCCGTTCAGGATCGACCGGCGCGGTCTCCGGCCAGCTTTCGACCACGTGCGGCCGCCCGATCTGGCGCGCGATCGCCGCCATGCGCTCGCCATAGGCGCCGTTCGCCAGTACCAGCAGCCTGCCGGCGCACGGCACCAGCGTGCCGATCGCCGCCTCGACGGCAAAGGTGCCGGAGCCGGCCAGCAGCACCGCCTCGTGCGTCGCCGCGCCGTGCACGATAGCGGCGAGGCGCGTGCGCAGCCGGTCGGTCAGGCCCACGAAGGCCGGATCGCGCGAGCCCCAGTCCCGGCCGAGCGCGGCACGCGTTGCCTCGGAAGTGGTCAATGGGCCCGGGGTCAGGAGCAGGGTTCTCAAGGTATGGCGTGTCCACTATGTGTCCGCTTCGATCCGGGACGGCCGACTTCCGGCGGGGCAGCTTGCCCGATCCAAGCTTGCCCGAGCCGGCGGAGATGCAAAAGCGCGCATGAAGCTGTTGACCCTCATCGCTGGCGCGCTCGGTGCCGGCCTGGCCGTCTGGCTGCTGGCCCGCTTCGGTCTCGGCCACGTGCTCGGGCTGCTGCACCAGGCCGGCTGGGGCGTCGTGCTGGTGATGGCGTTCCACCTGGCCCAGGTGCTGTTCTCCGCCCTTGGCTGGCGCTCGATCGCCGGCGCAAGCCGGGGCAGGCCCGGGCTCGGCGACTTCGTGATCCTGCGCTGGGTGCGCGAGGGCGTGAACAACCTGCTGCCGGTGGCGCAGATCGGCGGCGAGTTCGTCTCCGCCCGCCTGTTGCGCCGGCGCGGCATGAGCCTCGCCAGTGCCACCGCCTGCACCGTCTGCGACCTGACCACCGAGATGGTGACCCAGATCGCCTTCACCATCACCGGGCTGCTGACCCTGCTCACCCTGCTCGGCCGCAGCCATGTCACCGACGAGGTGGTCGGCGCGATCGGCGTCGCCTGCCTCGCGGCGCTCGGGTTCGTCGGCGGCCAGTGGTTCGGCCTCGCCAGCCTGTTCGAGCGCGGGCTGATGCGCCTCGCCGGGCAGTTCGGTTGGCAGGGCATGCAGGACATCGCCGGGCTGCACCAGGCCATACGCTCGCTGTATCGGGCACCCGGCCCGCTGTCCTGGGCGCTGCTGCACCAGTCGATCTCCTGGCTGCTCGGCGCGATCGAGGTCTGCCTCGCCTTGCACTTCCTCGGCCACGACGTCTCGCTCGGCACCGGGCTGGTAATCGAGAGCCTGGGGCAGGCGGTCAAGGCGGCCGGCTTCGTGGTGCCCGGCGCGCTCGGCGTCTCGGAAGGCGGCTACATCGTGGTGGGCGGGTTGTTCGGCCTGTCGCCGCAGGTCTCGATCGCGCTGTCCTTGGTCAAGCGGCTGCGCGAGATCGGGCTCGGGCTGCCGGCGCTGGCAGCCTGGCAGTGGCTGGAGCATCATTGGAACGCGGCGCCCGCCGCGCCTGAAGTACCGGGATCAACGCCGGAGCGGGGTGGCCGCATCGAGGCCGCCCTGGATTACGGAGACGCGCCTTGAGCAATGACACCTGGACCCACGCCATGGCGCGCGGCGTGGTCCGTCCGATGGTCGGCACCGGCATCACGCCGAACCACCTGACCACCCTGCGGCTGCTGACCGGGGTCGCCGCCTGCGCGGCCCTCGCGGCCGGCCCCACGGTGCATGGCGCGATCCTCTGGGGCGGCCTGCTCTGGATGCTGTCGGCGTTCCTCGACCGCATGGACGGCGAGTTGGCGCGCATCGGCAACATGATGAGCCTAGGCGGCCATCGTTACGACTACCTGGTGGATAACGGCGTCAACTGCCTGTTCTTCCTGGCGATCGGCGTCGGGATGCGCGGCGCCAGCCTGTTCGGGTACGACCTCGGCCTCTGGACCATCGCGATGGGCGTCGTCGCCAGCACGGCACTGCTGCTCTGCAACTGGATGTCCGAGCGCTACGAGCAGCGCGTGCCGGGCGAGCGGACGTGGTCGGGCGCCTGGGGCTTCCATCCGGACGACGCCCTCTACCTGCTTGGCCCTGCGGCGTGGCTCGGCTGGCTGCTGCCGATCCTGGTGGCGTCCGCGGTCGCGATCAGCGTGATGGCCGTGGTGATCCTGGTGCGGCTGCGGCTGCTGATCCGTAGACAGGAAGGCGTCCAGCATGGGGACCGCATGCCGAGGGCGTCGTCCTCCACCGCCGCGACACGCTGAGCCGCCCATGCTGAGAACGATACTCGGGCGCCTGGTCGCCTTCTGCGCGCGCCGGGCGCTCCTGGTGGTGGTGCTGGCGGCGGTGCTCGCGGCCGGCGCGCTCACGGTCACCCGCGCCCGCCTCGGCGTCTCGACCGATACCGGCAACCTGTTCTCCGCCTCGCTGCCCTGGAAGCAGCGCGCCAACCTCCTGAAGAAGGACTTCCCGCAGAACGAGGACCTGCTGGTCGCGGTGATCCGCGCCGACATCCCCGAGGAAGGCCAGCAGACCGCCCGCGAGCTGGCGGCGGCGCTGTCGGCGCAGACCAGCCGCTTCAAGTCGGTGCGGCGGCCGGACGCGGACCCCTACCTGCAACGCAATGCCCTGCTGTTCCTCGATCCGGAACCGCTCGAGGCGTTGCTGAATGCGACCATCGACGCGCAGCCCTTCCTGGGCCAGCTCGCCGCCGATCCCTCGTCGCGCGGCCTGTTCGAGGCGCTCGGGCTGATCGGGCAGGGGATCGCGAGCGGGCAGGCCAACCTCGCCAACTTCCAGGCGCCACTGCGCGCCTTTGCCGGCAACCTCGCCGATGCCGCCGCCGGCCATCCGACGCCGCTCTCCTGGCAGCGCCTGCTGACCGGCTCGCTGAGCGATCTCGGCGGCCAGTACCAGTTCGTCGAGACCCAGCCCCGGCTGAACTACGGCTCGTTCGCGCCCGGCGGGGTCGCCACCGACGCCATGCGGGCGGCAATCGCGACGCTGCCCGAGGTGCGCGCCGGGCATGCGCAGGTCTACATCACCGGCCAGGTGGCGCTCGACGACGAGGAGTTCGCCTCGGTCGCCGACGGCGCCGTCAAGGAGCTGATCGCCTCCCTGGTGCTGGTGACGCTGTGGCTGTTCCTCGCGGTGCGGAGCTGGCGGATCATCATCCCGATCGTCGTCGTGCTGCTGCTCGGCCTGCTGCTCACCACCGGGTTCGCGGCAATCGCGGTCGGCACTCTCAACCTGGTGTCGGTGGCGTTCGCAGTGCTGTTCGTCGGCATCGCGGTGGATTTCGCGATCCAGTTCTCGGTGCGCTTCCGGGCCCAGCGCCACGGCACCGGCCAGCCGCTGCCGCTGCTGCTGTCGCTGTCCGAGACCGGGCGCGAGACGGGTGTGCAGATCCTGATCGCGGCGTCGGCGACGGCGGCCGGCTTCCTCGCCTTTACGCCGACAGCATTCCGGGGCGTGGCCCAGCTCGGGCTGATCGCGGGCGTCGGCATGCTGATCGCGTTCGCGTGCACGCTGACCATACTGCCGGCGCTGCTGATGCTGTTCGGATACCGGCCGACCGGTGTCGATGAGGGCTTCGGCTGGGCGAGACGCTACGACCGGCTGTTCCGCCGCAACCGCCGCCGGCTGATCGCGGGCTTCGCGGTGCTGGGACTGGTGGGCGCGGCGCTGCTGCCGCTGCTGCGCTTCGACGGCGACCCGCTCCACACCAAGAACCCGAACTGGCCGGGCATGCGGGCCCTGCACCTGCTGATGAACAACCCGCAGACCAGCCCGTACAGCGCCGAGATGCTGGTGCCGGACCTTGCCACCGCGCGGTCACTCGCCGCCCGCCTGGAGAAGCTGCCGCTGGTCAGCGACGTGCGCACGCTGGACAGCTTCGTGCCCGCGGACCAGGACCAGAAGCTGCCGCTGGTCGAGGATGCCGCCTCGATCCTGCTGCCGACGCTGCTGCCGTACCAGGTGGCGCCGCCTCCTGATGCGGCGGCGATCCGCGCGTCGATGGTCAAGACCGTCGCCAGCCTGACGCCGGTGCTCGGCAAGCTGCCGCCCGACGATCCGCTCCGCACCATCACCGCCGCCCTGCAGACCCTGTCGAAGCAGCCGGACGCGGACCTGCTCGCCGCCAACCATGCGCTGGTGCGATACCTGCCGGTGACGCTCGACCAGTTGCGCACGGTGCTGCAGGCCAAGCCCACAACCCTCAAGGCTGTGCCTCCGGCGCTGGCACGCGACTGGATCCTGCCGGACGGGCAGGCGCACATGGAAGTGCACATCCGCAATGGCCTCTCCGACAGCGCCACGCTGAACCGGTTCCTGCGCGAGGTGCGTGGCGTCTATCCGAACGTGTCGGGATCGGTGGTCACCATCGTGGCCAGCGCCAGCACCATCGTGTCGGCGTTCAAGATCGCGGCGCTGTCCGCGCTGGCGATGATCGCGCTGATCCTGCTGATCGCGCTGCGCCGGTTGCGCGACGTGGCGCTGGTGCTGGCGCCGCTGCTGCTGTCGGCGATGCTGACGGTGATCCTGTGCCTGGTGCTGCGCCAGCCGCTCAACTTCGCCAACATCATCGCGCTGCCGCTGCTGCTCGGCGTCGGCGTCAGCTTCAACATCTATTTCATGATGAACTGGCGCGCCGGCATGCGCGACCCGCTGGCGTCGCCCACGGCCAAGGCGGTGCTGTTCTCGGCGCTGACCACCGGCACGGCGTTCGGCTCGCTGGCGCTGTCGCACCATCCGGGCACCGCCAGCATGGGCCGGCTGCTGCTGATGAGCCTCGCCTGCACGCTTCTTGCAACCTTGGTTTTCGAGCCGGCGCTGTTACCACGCCGCCGTCAGGACCCCCACTAGGGAGACCATCCGATAATGCTACTACGCTGGTCATCCGACGCGGCTTCCGGTGCCCATGTCCGGAGGGCCGCTCCGCTCCGGTTCTCGGACGACACGACGGGCGGCGCCAAAGACGCAAGTGTGTCTCAGCATAGCACATTCTCGGACGGTCTCGTCGCGTGATGCGCGGCTCGCTGCTTGCCGGCTTCGCCGTCTCGCTGCTTCTGGGCGGTGCGGCGCAGGCGGCGGGGCGTATTCCGGTGCGCGTGGTGGTGGTGACCACGTTCGAGTCGGGCGCTGATACCGGGGACATACCCGGCGAGTTTCAGGATTGGGTCGAGCGGTTGCCGTTGCGCACCGTAATGGCTTTTCCGCAGGGGTATCATCCGCTGCGCTTCAATGCGCGGCTCGGGGTGCTCGGGATGGTGAGCGGCGAGGGGCCGGCGCGGATGGCGGCTTCGATCACGGCACTCGGGGATGATCCGCGGTTCGACCTGACCCATGCCTATTTCGTGCTGGCGGGAATCGCGGGGATCGATCCTGCGGTCGGATCGGTGGCGTCCGCGGCCTGGGCGAAGCATGTGGTCACCGGCGAGGCGCATGAGATCGACGCGCGCGAGATACCTTCCGGCTGGAGCACCGGCTACGTACCGCTGACCCGCAGCATCCCGTTCCAGCAGCCCGCACCGGATGCGTCCGGGATCTGGGGCACCTCGATGTACACGCTCGATGGCGGCCTGGTGGATTGGGCCTACAGTCTGACCCGCGACATCGCGTTGCCGGATAGCGCGCCGCTGCAGGCGATCCGCTCCCGCTACACCGCGGATGCGGCGGCGCAGCGGCCGCCGTTCGTGCTGGAGGGCGACACGCTCGCCTCCGGCATCTTCTGGGTCGGCGGTCGCATGAATGACTGGGCCGAGCAGTGGGTGCGCTACTGGACCCACGGGCAGGGCGTCTTTGCCACCACCGCCGAGGAGGATGGCGGCATGATGCAGGCGCTGACCTTCCTGTCGCAGGCGCACAGGGTGGATCTCTCGCGCGTCTTGGTGCTGCGCACTGCGAGCAACTACGACATGCCCCCGCCCGGCCAGACACCGGACGCGCTGCTGGCGCAGGAGGAAGGCGGTGGCACCGGATATTCCGCCTACGTGCCGTCGCTGGACAGCGCCTACCGCGTTGCGAGCCCGGTGGTGATCGCACTCGCGACGCACTGGAGCCGCTATCGCGACCATAGTCCCGGCCGGTAGACCGGCGAGACTCTGAACGCGAATTTACTGGCAGTCGGCGCTTGCGGTGCCATGACTGTATGCCTGGATCCGCGACACTTCGCCTAAACGGGGCATCCTGGCCCATCTTCCCCGACGGCACGACGCAGGAAGTCCATGAGCCGCATGCTGCTGATCGAGGATGATGTGGAAACGGTCGACGAGGTGGCGGGATATTTCCGCAGCCGCGGCTACGAGGTCGAGTGCGTGACCAACGGTCCCGACGGCCTCACCCAGGCTTCGGTCGGACGTGCCGACGTGCTGGTGGTCGACCGGATGCTCCCAGGGCTTGATGGCCTGGCGATCCTGGGCACGCTGCGACGCAACGAGATCCACACCCCGGCACTGGTGCTGAGCGCCCTGTCCGAAATCGACGATCGCGTCCGCGGATTGCGCGCCGGCGGCGACGACTATCTCGGCAAGCCGTTCGCGCTCAGCGAGCTTGCTGCCCGCATCGAGGCTCTCCTGCGCCGGCCGGTCAGCAGCGCACAGACGTTGCTCCGCGTCGGACCGCTGGAACTCAACCTGATCACTCACACGGCGCGACGTGGCGGCCGCATCCTCGAGTTGCTGCCGCGCGAGTTGCGGCTGCTCGAATACATGATGCGGCGCGTCGGCCAGACCGTGACCCGGACGATGCTGTTCGAGGATGTCTGGAGCTACAACTTTCCGCCCCGCTCCAATCTGGTGGATGTCCATATGGGCCGCCTGCGCCGCAAGCTCGATTGGAACTGCGAGGAGGAACTGATCTCGAACGTGCGTGGCGTGGGGTTCGTCCTGAAGTCGCCGTCCTGAAGCGCCGGAACACGGACGGTGTCGAACCGTAGCGCGTCGCCGCGGGCTGCTGCCTCGCCGGGCGCCGGTCCGGAGGCCAGCCTGATGCGCCGCCTGCGTCGGGCAGCTTCCACCTCGGTGTTCCGGTGGACGCTTTCGATTGCGGCCGGTTTCACGGCGATGGCCCTTCTGCTGTTCGGTTTCATCTATTGGCAGACCGCCGTGCACGAACGCCAGAAGATCGACAGGACGGTCGTGCTCGAGGCGCACGCGCTGATGCAGGCGCCGACGGCCGAGGTCGTGTCGCAGCTTGCGGCGTGGCTCGCCGACGATCCGCATGGCGTTCGCTATGCCGGGCTGTTCCGGCTCGATGGCGGTCACCTCTCCGGCAACCTGCAAGGGTTTCCGAAGCGACTTCCGATCGACGGGCGTGCGCACCGGGCGGTGTTCAAGGGGATCGACCGCGACCATGACGGCGATGATCCCGAGGTGGTGCGAGCGGTGGCCGTGCCGGTGGACGCGTCGCGGGTGCTGGTCATCGGCTACGACATCGACGAGCTCGAGGACGTGCAGGACATCATCCGCCGGGCGCTGATGCTTGGCCTGGCGCCGACCCTGCTGCTCTCCCTGGCCGGGGGCACCTGGCTCGCCTGGCGGGCGCAGAGCCGGGTGGCGTCCGTGCATGGGGCGATTGCACGGATCATGCAGGGTCATCTGAGCGGGCGCCTGCCGGTGCAGGGCACTGGTGATGACCTGGACCGCCTGTCGATCGCGGTGAATGGCATGCTCGACGAGATCGAGCGCCTGATTGAAGGCGTCCGCGGCGTCAGCGACAGCATTGCGCACGACCTCCGGACGCCGCTGACACGCGTACGCAACCGCCTCGAGCGCTCGCGAGAAGAAGCCATGACGCGGGATGACTTCCAGAGTGCCGCCGACCGAGCCATCGCGTCGGTGGATCAGGCACTGGCGGTGGTGTCGAGCGTGCTGCGCATCAGCGCCATCGATCACGGGCGCCGGCGCGAGGCCTTCGCGCGCCTCGACCTCGCCGAGGTGCTGACGGAGGCGGTCGAGCTTTACGAGCCACTGGCCGAGGAGAAGGGCGTGACCCTGCGGCCCGACATCCACTCCGGGGCTATCGTAATCGGCGACCATGACATGCTGCTCGAGGCAGTCGGCAACCTGCTGGACAACGCCATCAAGTTCGCGCCGGTGCATACGGCGGTGAAGCTGTCGCTGACCGCCGAGGTATACGGTTTGCGCATACGCATAGAGGATCGCGGGCCCGGCATCCTGCCGGGCGAGCGCGACCGCGTGCTGCAGCGGTTCTACCGATCCGAACGCAGCCGCAGCGTGCCGGGCAGCGGGCTGGGCCTGAGCCTGGTTGCATCGGTGATGGCACTGCACGGCTTCAGGCTGGAGATCGGTGACACAGCTCCCGGTTGCATCATCGACGTGCACTGCACGCCGGCAATGCCATGGATCCTGCGCAACTTGCAGGACGGGCATCCAATCCGAAAGATCGATCCGACATGAAGACCGCAGAGAACTGGCGTCGGTGCGTGGTCAACCTGCAGCACGCAACCGAGCGGCTGCAGGCGACGACCGATGAGATCCCTCCGGAATTGGCAGCTCTCGAGACCCGCCCGGCGTCGGATGTCGCGATCCTGCTGGAGCGCCACCTGACGACCTTCGGCGACTACACCGTGGCCTTGTCCTGCCTGCAGGCGCTTCTCGCGACCCATGGCATCGTGCCGGCGCAAGGCGGCAAGAAGAACTGATCTGCCTCCCGCCCGCTCGACAGGGGAAGCTGGCTGGCAGCCTGTCGGGTCTGCGTGTTGGTTGGGCGGGCGGAGCGAACCCACTTGGCTGGTCATGCTGGCTGCAGGCGGTGTAACCGCCTGCAGTTGTAGGCGAGAGCGATCAAGGTCCACTCGGTCTTGGCCTTGGTCTCACGCGGAAACCGCGTCGCCATAGGGCAGCGGGTGGGCGCCGAAGGTCGGGATGTGCAGGGCGACCCAGGCGATCCTGGGCAGCACGCAGAGGCAGCCCAGGGCGAAGAGCGCGAGCCGCGTGCGCGGACGCATTTCTGCGCATCCTTCGGGGCCTGCGATCCATCCGAACGCTGGCGATGACGACCAGGAACAGCAGCGGCGTGGCGACCGTGCCGACAGCGCTCTCGGCAAAGGCGACGTCGGGCGCCTGCAGCACCATGAACAGCAGCGACAGCACCAGACCGTTGGCCGACAACGCCATCACCTGACGGCGCGGCGTGCGCGAGAACACCACGCCAGCGCCTGAAACGGCTGCGAGCAGCAGCAGCAGCGCCGGCATGAGCGTCATCGGCTGGCGTCATCGGACTTGCGCTTCGCTGCACCATGGCCCGGGCGGCGGCATGCGAGACGGCGGCGCCGACCAGGATGCCGAGCGCCCCGATCACCAGCATCTTGCCCGAGCGCGTGGAGAGGCCATCGGCGAGAAAGCCGATGATCGCCATCATGCTGCCGGCGACCGCATCGACGAAGCTGGAGCACTGCAGCCGGTCGAGTGGGCTGCGCAGCGGCGCGAAGCCGAGGCAGCCAAGCCAGGAGGCGAGCACGACTGCTGCCAGCAGCACGTCGATGGCGGCCTTCGTCACAGCCAGCGCTCCAGGAACAGCGCCAGCAGGAAGGTGCCCGGCAGCGTCAGCAAGGCGAGGCGGAGTGGCAGGTCGATGAACGCGCTCTGGTCGCAGGCGAACGTTATCAGCTCGAGGCAGAGGACGGCGACGCCGGAGCCAATCGGACGGCGACCAGCCAATACGCCGTGCCGCCGCGGCACCGCGATCAGCAGCGCGGGCAGCGGCGCCAGCCCGGCGAGCGTCCAGTCAGTAATACCGGCCACTCCGGGTCGGGCTTCGGTGGCGCCCTGGATGTCCGCGGGCCTTCAACCCGGGGGCGAGGGCCTCAGCGCGTCGGGCCGATCAGTCCAATCCCGAGCATCTGCCGACGCAATCCGTCGCGATCCCGTGCATCCGGCATCGCGTCCAGCCACTGGCAGATGCCGCATCGACTGCCGAGCCCGACATGCGGCGCACATGCGGTGATGTCGGCTCCGCATTCGACGCATCTGAATTCCGCAACAACCACTCTAGCCTCCGGCTGAGACTCGTCTCACTGGGTGAGATTGTCATAATGCCCGGGCAGGTCAAGCGGGTTTGCGCATCCATGGCCGCCGAAGCTCGATTGCGGCGCATACGGTCGGGCGGCATGATGATCCGGGGGACCGCCATGATGGACATGTTGATGCGCCCTGACCTGCTGGCGGCATCGGTGCTAATGGCCGGTGCGTCGCTCACGTCGCGCGACGCCGACGCGGCGGGCGCGGACCCGGCGATGACGCGGGTCGTCCAGGCCGGCGCCATCTCCTGGCGGCAGCTCTACAATTTTCTGCCCGGCACCGCCGAGCAGGCCATCCTGCATGGCGGGCTGCATCAACCAGGCCAGTACTTCGTCCTGATCCGCTGGCATCGCGGCTAAATGAGCGCGCCGCACTCCTACGAGACCGACCGGCTCTGCATCGTCCTCTCCGGCACCTGGTGGGTCGCCAGCGGCACCGATTTCGCGCCGGACGCCGCTGTGCCAGTCGAGGCCGGAGGCTTCGTCCGGCGAGTCGGCGGCACGCCGCATTATGACGGGGTGAAGCGCCACGCAACCGGTCCGGCGATCCTGGCGATCTCCGGGATCGGCGCGATCCATTTCAACCTGGCCGATCCGCACAGCCCCGGCTGGCGCGGGTCTGACGGGCGGTAGCGGGCATGAGCAAGCTGTCGATCAACCGCACGACGCGGCTGTGCATGTCGCTCTCGGCGCGGCCGGGGAATTTCGGCACCCGGTTCCACAACCATCTCTACGAGGCGCTGGGCCTCGACTACCTCTACAAGGCGTTCAGCACCCGCGACCTGGAGAGTGCGATCGCAGGCATCCGGGCCCTCGGCATCCGGGGCTGCGCGGTGTCGATGCCGTTCAAGGAAGCCGTCATCCCGCTTCTGGACAGCCTCGATCCGTCGGCGCAGGCGATCGGTTCGGTGAACACCATCGTCAACACCGACGGCCACCTGCACGCCTACAACACCGACTATATCGCCATCGTCCGGCTCATCGCCGAGACGCCGATCGACCCCGAGATCCCGTTTCTTCTCACCGGCAGCGGCGGCATGGCCAGGGCGGTGGCCTCCGCGCTGCGCGACCATGGCTTCGCCAACGGGACCATCGTCGCGCGCAACCAGGCCACCGGCAGCGCGCTGGCGACGGCCTGCGGCTACAACTGGGCGTCCGAACTCGGCGATCTGCAGGCCGGGATGCTGATCAACGTGACGCCGATCGGCATGGAGGGCGGCCCGGAGGCCGTGGACCTCGCCTTTCCGCAGGCGGCGCTGGAGGCGGCCCGGGTCGTGGTTGACGTGGTGGCGCTGCCGTCGGAGACCCCGACGATCCGTGCTGCGCGGGCGCTCGGCAAGCGGATCGTGACCGGTGCCGAAATCCAGACCGTGCAGGCGGTCGAGCAGTTCATCCTCTATACGGGACAGACCCCGACGACAGAGCAGATCGCGGCGGCGGCGGCCTTTGCGCAAGGCAAGGCCGCCGCCTGACAGAGGCTGCTGGCAGCCTGTCGGGTTGCGTGTTGGTTGGACGGGCGGAGCGGACCCACTTGGCTGGTCATGCTGGCTGCAGGCGGTGTCTCCGCCTGCAGTTGCAGGCGAGAGCGATCAAGGTCCACTCGGCCTTGGCCTTGGCCTTGGCCTTGGCCTTGGCCTTGGCCTTGGCCTTGGCCTTGGCCTTGGCTTTGGCCTTGGCTTTGGCGATGCTGCGCAGGCGGAAGCGGGTGAAGCCGATGGCACTCTTGACGATGCCGAACACCGGTTCGACGGCCTGCTTGCGTGTCTTGCAGTCGGCTTTGGCATCCGCGGTCTCCAGCCTGGCCTTCATCGCGATGCGCCGAGGTTGGGTGATCCGGCGGCCTGGCTTGGGTTCAGGTGGCGGCCTGAAGTCGTAGGGGCGGTGCGGCTGGGTGCGTCCGATCGCTACCAGCGGCTCGATGTCGTGGGCCTGCAGCGCTGCAGCCGCTACCGCTCGCGTATCCGGTGTCGGCCAGCACGCGTTGTGGCAGGCCGATGGTGTCCCGCATGGCCAGGATGGTGGCGGCGAAGCTCGGCGCATCGGCCGTGGTTGCGTGCCATTGGCACAGACGACGGCCTGGGCGTTGTAGGCCCGCATCAGCGCGCTGTCGGGGTCGGTGGCATGCAGCGCTTCGCGCCGGGCCAGTTCCTCGGGCAATGCCTGCGGGTCCTTGGCGAACCGTTGGCATGGCTGTGGATCAGCAGCGCCAGCATCAGCCGTGGATGGTATCGCGGCTTGCCACCCGGCCGGGCCGCCACCTCGAACGCAGCAAGCGGAACACGCTCGACGGCTGCCACCACGAAACGCGCCAGGTCGTCCTCCGGCAGCCACGCCTTCAGGTCGGGCGGCAGGAGAAACCCCTGGTCACGGTTGAACGGAATGAACGTCGCCATGGCGCCAGGTTAGTCGCCACAAGGAAAAGCGGGTACCCCAATCCGACAGGCTGCTAGATCATCATACCGCCGGAGACCTCGATCCGCTGGGCGTTGATCCAGCGATTATCCTCCGACAGCAGCGACGCGATCATCGGGCCGATATCGTCGGGCAGCCCCGGCCGGCCGAGCGCAGTCGCATCCGAGATGCGCCGGTTGATCTCCGGATTGTCACGCACCATGCCGCCGCTGAAGTCGGTCTGCACGGCCCCGGGCGCCACCGTGTTGACGGCAATCCCCCGCGTGCCAAGCTCCCTCGCCAGGTACCGGGTCAGCACCTCGACCGCTCCCTTCATCGAGGCGTAGGCGGCGCTGCCGGGATAGGCGAAGCGGGTCAGCCCGGACGAGACGTTCACGATCCGACCGCCGTCGGCGATCAGCGGCAGCAGCGCCTGGGTCAGGAAAAACACGCCCTTGAAATGGACGCGATAGAGCGCGTCGAAATCCGCCTCGGTCACCTCGGAGATCGGTGCATGGTGCGACGTGCCGGCATTGTTGACGAGATAATCAAACCGCTCGGCACCCCAATCGCCCAGCGTACGGCGGACTTCCTGAGTGAAGCCGGCGAACGCGGCGGTGTCGCCGGTATCAAGCCCGAGTGCCGCCACTCGGACGCCCGCCTGCTCCGCCTGTGCGACCACCTCGTCGGCGGCGGCGCGGTTGCTGTTGTAGGTGAAGATCGAGCCGATGCCCCGGCGGGCCAACGCCTCGACCGTGGAGCGGCCGAGGCCACGGCTGCCGCCGGTGACGATGGCGATGCGGGATCGTGCAGGCATGGTAATGCTCCGTCAGGTGAAGTTTTCGATCTGGACATTCCCTGAGCCGCGAATTAGGTCGCGTCTGAAACCAGCTTTGTTTTGCTGAGCAGAATAATCCAGTGGATCGTCTGGCCAGCATCGAATTGCTCATCCGGATCGTCGAACGAGGCAGCTTCAGCGCCGCGGCCGCCGACCTCGGAGTCTCGCGCCCGGTCGCGACCGCCACAATCAAGGCGCTGGAGCGTCGGCTCGGCACCCGGCTGCTGCAGCGCTCGACGCGTCACGTCCAACCGACCTTCGAAGGCGAGATCTACTACCGGCGCTGCCTGGCGGTGCTCGCCGACCTGGAGGATGCCGACCAGGGTGCCAGCGGCGCCGTGGCCGGTTTGCTGCGTGTCGATGTCGCCGGCTATCTGGCGCGCACCATGCTGCTGCCGGCGCTGCCCGCGTTCCTGGCGCAGCACCCGGCACTAATCCTGCATCTCGGTGAAGGCGAGCGCTTCGTCGACCTGGTGCGGGAGGGCGTGGACTGCGTGGTGCGCGCGGGCCAGCTCCCGGACAGTGACATGGTGGTGCGGCGGCTGGGGGTGATGAAGGAGATCACCTGCGCCAGTCCGGACTATCTTGCGGTGCACGGCGTTCCGCAATCGCCGGATCGCCTCGACGGACATGCGATGGTCGGCTTCGTCTCGTCACGGACCAACCGGCCGCTGCCGCTGGAATTCACGGTTGATGGCAGGATGGTCGAGGTGATGCTGCCGGCGCGCGTGCTGGTCGGGGGCGCGGATACGAGTGCCGCCGCGGCGCGGCTCGGACTGGGCCTGGTGCAGGCCCCGCGCTCCCGTTTCGAGGAGGACCTCGCATCGGGCGTCCTGGTCGAGGTGCTGGCCGGGTTCCCGCCGACACCGACCCCGGTTTCCATCCTGTATCCAAGCAACCGGCAGGTCTCACCGCGGCTCAGGGTGTTCGTCGACTGGCTGGTCGGCATAACCGGACCGCTCTTCAGCCCGTCCGAGGGCTGAAGTCGGGGTTTCGCCTCGGTCGAGCCGGTGCGGCCGATCTCGGCGCTGCGCGCGAGCAGTGCGTCGCGGGCGGCATCGCCCCTGACTTCAGGATGAAATCGTCACCGGACGCTTCATGCCGATGATTCCGGAGCCGTGCGCCAGTGCGGTCGGCACCACCATCTGCTCGACGCTGTCATGGTGCGCAACCATGATGCTCAGCCGCATCGGCCCGCACGTGGCCCAGATCCTGGCAGGCAAACGGTCTGCCATCGATGCCTGCGCGCGAAGCCGATCCACCTGTGAGAAACCCCTGGATCGAACGGCACCCGTTCATGGCCAGTCGGTTCTTCTGCGCCTCGGTGTCGACCCCCTCGGCGGCGATCTCCAGGCGCAGGACGCGGGCCAGGCGGATGACGGCCTGGATCAAGGCCGCCGACACCTTGTCCTGCGGCAATCCCGCCACGAACGAGCGATCAATCTTGATCTTGTCTATCGGATGCCGGCGGAGGTAGCTCAGGATGGAATTGCCGATGCCGAAATTGTCCAGCACGAGGCGGAAGCCGATCGTCCGCGACGACGCCAGGGCGTCCTAGCTCGGCAAATCATCAGCCATGAGAATCATCTCGCTCAATTCGAAGTCGAACTGACCGGGGTCAACATCCATCTCTTCGACCACTGCCTGAAGTTGCGGGAGGAACGGCTACGCAATGTTGAGGGGCGGCCCCTGCGGAGGGAGTAATTGGCCGGCATCCTAGTCTAGGTGTTACGTCAGCCTTTTTTTGCCTGCCGAGCTGGATGGGAGGGCGCCGCACAAAAACGACACGCGGAGCGCACGGCGTGGCGGGCTTCTACCGGTGCAAGCCCGTTGGCTGAGGCAATGGCACTTTCGGGACGCCGGTGAGCGCCTCCCCCGGCGGCCGAGAGAGGCTACCCCCT
Source organism: uncultured Lichenicoccus sp. (assembly GCA_963693035.2). GTDB lineage: Bacteria > Pseudomonadota > Alphaproteobacteria > Acetobacterales > Acetobacteraceae > Lichenicoccus. The sequence goes on along the minus strand of CAXMMQ010000006.1, from coordinate 511,484 downwards.
AAGCCTCGGTCAGCCAGTGCGGGTTGCGGCCGGTGCCGTCGAAATGCGGCGAGATCTTGTAGTGCTCGGTCGAGCCGGTGCGGCCGATCTCGGCGCTGCGCGCGAGCACTGCTTCGCGAAACTCGGGTGTCGGCGGCGTGAAGCTGCGCACCGCTTCAAGCGCCTGCCGCAGGATCGGCATGCTGTCGATGCCGGTGACCTGCAGGCTGATCGGCAACCCCATCGGATATTGCAGCATCTGGATCGGCGGCATCACCCTGGACTTCAGGATGAAGTCATCGCCGAACGCCTTCATGCCGATGATGCCGGTGCCGTGCGCCAGCGCGATCGGCACCACCATCTGCTCGAAGCTGTCATAGTGCGCGTCCATGACGTTCAGCGGCATCTGCACGGTGTCGAAGTGGAAGTTGTGCGTATCCGCGACCGCGAACATGTGGGCGTGGATCTGCGGGCTCTTGTGGCCGGTAAAGCCGATATAGCGCAGCTTGCCCTGTTCGCGGGCGCGCAGCACCGCCTCGAGCGCGCCGCGATCGGCGAACACCCGCTCGGGATCGTCCATGCGGATGATCTCGTGGAACTGCAGCAGGTCGAGATGGTCGGTCTGCAGCCGGGTCAGCGAGGTCTCGATCTGGCCCATCGCCGCCTTGGCGGTGCGGCCGTCGATCTTGGTCATCAGGAAGGTCTTGTTGCGGTAGCCTTCCTGCGACAGCGCGCGTCCGAGCCGGACCTCGCTCTCGCCGCCATTATAATCCCAGCAGTTGTCGCAGAAGTTGATGCCGGCATCGAGGCCGGCATGCACCACCCGGATCGCCTCGGGATTGGTCATGCCGCCCGGCTTGGCAAGATGGAACCCGCCCATGCCGACCAGGGAGATCGCCTCGCCGGTGCGGCCGAGCTGGCGGTATTTCATGTCGGGATGCTGCGGGATCGCGGCAGTGACGGTGCCGGTCGCCGGCCTGGCCGCATTGTCGATCGCGGTGGCGGCGAGGACCGGCATCGCGTCCAGCGCCGCGGTCGCGCCGACACCGACGGCGGTGGTCCTGATGAAGTCGCGTCGGTTCATGATGAAAACTCCTCATACGGCGTCAGGGCGTTCAGGACGCGCAACGCGGCGCAGGCGCCGCCATATCCGTTGTCGATGTTCACGACCGTGATGCCGGGCGAGCAGCTCGCGAGAATGGCGTCGAGCCCGGCGCGGCCCCCGGCGGCGACGCCGTAGCCGACCGAGGTCGGCACCGCGATGACCACGCCCGGCACCAGCCCGCCGATCACGCTGGGCAACGCCGCATCCATGCCGGCCACCACGATCACCACCTGGTGCCGGCGCAGGTCCGCGACCCGGTCGAGCAGCCGCCACAGGCCGGCGACGCCGACATCGACGATCTCGGTGCTCGCATGGCCGGAAAAGCGCAGCGTGCGCGCCGCTTCGCGTGCCACCGGAACATCCGAAGTGCCGGCGGTCACGATCGCGATGCGCGGCCCGGTGATTTCCGCCAGCGGCTGCGGCTCGCCCTGCCAGGCGGTGTGCGAGACCGGGTCCCAGTCCAGGCGCTTGCGCACCGCGTCAGGCAGGCCAGCCAGTTTTTCCGGCTCCAGGCGGGTCAGCAGCAGCGCGCGCCCGGGGTCGGAGTCCAGGATCGCCGCGATCTGATCGACCGACTTGCCGGCGCAATAGACCGCCTCGCCGAGACCGATGCGTGCGCCGCGCTCGAGATCGAGCTTGAACTCGCTCATGGCGCGGATGCCGTCAGGAACGCGCTGCCGGTGCGGTAGGCCGCGAACCGCACCGGACGCAGTTCGCCGGCGCGACGAGCCATCGCCTCTATCTCCTGCAGCAGGTCGGCCCGGGCGGCCGGCAGGGCTTCAAGGGCGTCCGCGTCAAGCTCCACCACCATGCCATCGGCTCGTATGCGGCAGCGCACCGTGACGGGTTGCAGGCGCCGGGTGACGGTGCGCTCGACATCGTGCACCAGGGCAAGCGTCGCCGGGTCGATGGAGATGCCGGTCTCGATCCGGCTCGACAGGCACGGCGCCGACGGCAGTTCCGCGAGCGTGCCCAGCCCGAGCAGGCGGGCGATGCGCCGGACCGTCGCCTTGTCGATCCCGGCCTCGACGAAAGGGTGCCGCACGCCGTGCAGGCGGGCAGCGTCCAGGCCCGGGCGGTACTCGCCGAGATCGTCCGTGTTGGTGCCAGACAGCACCATGATGCCCGCAGCGCTCAGGCGCTCGACGATGCTGCCGTACAGGCTGGTCTTGCAGAAGAAGCAACGATTGACCGGGTTGGCGCGGTAAGCGGCGTCGGCGAACTCGCCGGCATCGAAGATCTCCAGGCGCCAGCCGCGCGCCGCCGCCAGCGCCCGTATCCGCTCGGTGGCTTCCGGCGGCACCGCAGGCGAGGTCGCATGGTGCATGACCACGTCAGCACCCAGCACCGCATGGGCGGCCGTCGACAGGGTGAGGCTGTCGATGCCGCCGCTTACCGCCACCGCCGCACCCGATCCTTGCCAACCGGACAGGACCTGCCGCAGCTGCGCCAGGGCGTCTCTTGCCATCGCTTCAGCGGTCATCGTCGTCTCCTTCGGCGGCATGCTCCGCGCGCCGCCTCAGCGCCTGCCGCCCGGCATGGCCCAGAGCCGAGCCGAGATGGTCCGCCTCCGCCTTGCCGGTGCGACGGCCGGGCCGGTCCACCAGCTTGACCTGCACCGGCAGGCCGTCGACCGAAACCTGGCGCATCTGCCGGCGCAGCACGCGGCCTTCGACCAGATGCGTGCGCAGCCCGATCGTGGTGGTCTCGGAGAAGCAGGCCTCGACCACCTCGTCCATGCCGTCCGGCGCCGCCAGCACCTGAACATGCACCGAGAGGCGCCCCTTCTTGCCGATCGTCGGCCACTGCACGACGTCGTGCACCTCCGGCATGGCGCGCAGCCGTTCGAGCCCGGCGGCTAGGTCCTCGCCGGACTGGTCGTCGACCTCGAACGCCACCACGCCGAGCGAGCGGTGCGCCGGCTGCGTCGCCGTGCCCGGCGAGCGGTCGGCATGCAGCACGAGGGCGCGCAGGCAATTGCTCATGCCGGGCAGCCGCCTGGTGCCGAAGCCGATCCCGGTGACCCCGAGCCGGCCTCCGGGGCGCGGCTGCAGGCGGCCGGTCGTGCGCAGCCAGTCTAGGATCGCGGCACCGGTCGGCGTGACGCGCTCGCCGGCCACGCCGTCATCGATGACCTCGAAGCCGTCGAGCAGCAGGGTGGTGGCCGGCGCCGGCACCGGCATGACGCCGTGCGCGGTGCGTATCCGGCCCGATCCGAGCGGCAACGAAGACACGCTCCAGCCGGTCTTGTCGCCGAGGGCCGCGACCAGCGACGCGGCCGCCACGATGTCGGCAATGGAGTCAGCGGCGCCGACCTCGTGGAACTCGACCTCGTCTGCCGGCACCCCGTGCACCCGGCCCTCGGCCGCGGCGAGCCGCCCGAAGATGCCGACCGCGTGGTTCGCAACCGCGGACGGCAGCTCCGATGCGAGCAGCGTCGCCCGGATGTCGCGCCAATGGACGTGCCCGTGCTCGTCGCCGTGCTCATGGTCGTGACGATGCACCGGCGCCCCCGGCTGCGTGTCCGTCACCACGAAGCGCCTGCCGGTCAGGATGCCGTCATCGTGTCGGACGAGCGAGCAGGAGACCGGCGACAGCCGCTGCACGCCAACGATCACCGCTTCGGCATGCTCCGGGAAGGCATCGAGCAGGCAGGCTGCGAACATGTCGCCGGCCAGGCCGCCGATCGCATCGAGGTGGATGTGCATCATCGACCGGTCATGCGCCTGGCAGGGACATCAGCGATCCGTGCCACGCCGGGGGTTGGCGTTCTGGTCGCCGCTCTGCACCGGCGGCTTGTCCGGTGTCGATTTCGGCGGCGCCGGGCGTGTGCCGCCCGGATCGGTCTCCGACACCGGCGTGTTGCTGGTGGTCTTCTCGCCCTCGGTCATGCCGTCCCCCGTCTTGTGCGCAGTCGCCGTGTGCGCGGTCATCCTGTCAGCGTCGCAGCATGGCCATCGTTCCGGTGCGGCTGACGTCGCGTCGGACCCGTGATAGGCCATCCGCATGGCTGTGCACCCGGTCTTCGCGCGTCGGTCGTTGCTGGGCGGGCTGGCTCCGGCTGCCGCGGGCCTGGCGGGGCTGCTGCGGCCTGCGAGGGCAGCGCCGTCCGGCGGCGGCGCGGCGGTGGCGATGTTCGTGGCCTTCGATGTGCTGGCCGATGGTAGGCCGGAGCTGCGGCGGCTGTTGCACCTGCTGGCGGATCGCACGGCGGTTGCCGCCGACACCACCCTTGCGGTCGGCGCCACCTTGTTCGACCGCCGCTTCGGGCTTGAGCCGCTGCGGCCGCGTCATCTCGCCGGTCCCGCCATGGGCGATCCCGTCGGCGCGGCTCCAGGTCCATGGCACGGCGACCTGTTGCTGCTGATCGAGGCCGGGTCGCAGGTGGCGGTGGTGTCGGCGCTGCACGACCTCGTCCGGGACACGCATGACCTGCTGGCGCCACGCTGGAAGCTGAACGGGTTCCAGTCCCCAGGTGCGGGTGCCGGTGCCGGGGCGGGAGCGCCAGTGCCGCTGCCGCCGGGTGAGCCGGAATGGGCGCAGGGCGGCAGCTATGTCGAGGTTCGCAAGCTGCGGCGCCTGGGGCAGGACGGCGAGTTGGACGCGAGGCCAGCGGACGCGCTTCGCCAGTTCGCGTACGATCACGGGATCGACGACGCCGCTCAGTTCGATACCGGGCGAATCTCGTGCCGCGCCCTCGACGACCCTGGCGCCTGGCACGGCCTGGCGGCCGGTTCGGACCGAGAGCGATGCTGCGGCGGCGGGCTGTTCTTCGCGCTGCCCGACGCACGGCAGACCGCCGCCGCGCTGGGAGATGCCGTGACCGCTCAACGACGCCTTGGGTCAGGCTAGCCTTGGCTGGAAGCACGCCGGCCTGCGGCGGGGCGAGGCCAGGACATGTGCGTGACCCGGATTGCCGCGATCCTGCTGCTGTGCCTCGCCGCCTGCGACCCGAACGTCGTCATGCGCGGCTATGTCGACGTGCCGGAGCCCGGCGGCGCCGTGCAGAAGGTCCGCCTGGTCTGCCGGCAGCTCTACGACCCGCGCTCCGACACCTTCAGCCTCAGCGGCATCACGCTGCCGTTCGGCGCGGTGGTCAAGGCGCAGGTCGGCGGGGTCTCGTTCAGCGACAGCACCCAGGCGATCTCCGACCGCATCCGCGGCCTGGACCTGCAGCAGCTTGCGATCTGCGAGGCGCTGATCCTGCTGCCGTCGCAGCCCGACCTCGAGCAGACGCTCAAGGACTATGTCGGTATCGACGGGTATCTCAGCCAGGAGATCGCCACCCTGAGCAGCTCGACCTCGGCCTCGCAATACCAGGGCAGCATCACCTTGCTGTCCGGCACGCCGGCCACCGTGGCGGCCACCACGGTCACGGCGGTCGAAGGTGCGGCGGCGCAGGCGCCGGGCCTGCCGGCGGGCGAGGCGCTGCCGCTGCAATCGTTCAGTGGCGTGCCGATCGACATCTTTGCCCAGCCGCCTCGGCTGTCGGCGCCCGCCCTGGATCAGCGCGCCAGCGTCGCCAGCAATTCCTGAGCGTGCCGGAGATCGGCAACGAAGGCGGCATACTCGCGCTGCTTCGCCTCCTCGTCCGGCAGGCGCAGCAGATAGGACGGATGCACGGTCACGAAGCCATGCGTATTGCCCTCCAGCGGGATCGGCCGGCCGCGCTCGCGTGAGATGGTGACCGCGCGTCCCAGCACCGCGCGCGCCGCGGTGGCCCCCAGCATCAGCAGCAGCGCCGGGCGCACCAGCCGACGCTCCTCCGCAAGCCACGGGCCGCAGGCGGTGATCTCGCTTTGGTCCGGCTTCTGGTGGATGCGCCGCTTGCCGCGCGGCTCGAACTTGAAGTGCTTCACGGCATTGGTGACGTAGACCGCCTGCCGGTCGATCCCGGCCTCGCTGATGGCGCGGTCGAGCAGTTGCCCGGCGGGACCCACGAACGGCCGGCCGGCGAGGTCCTCCTGATCGCCGGGCTGCTCGCCAACCATCATCATCGCCGCGTCCTGCGGCCCTTCGCCGAACACCGTCTGCGTCGCCGGCTGCCAGAGCGGGCAGCGGCGGCAGCCGGCTGCATCGCGGGCCAGGCCGGCGATCGTCGCGGGTGTTTCCGCGGCCAGCAGGTCGCCGATCGCGGGAGCTGCCGGTTCGATCAGCGCAGCCTTCGGGCGCGGTGCATTGCGCGGCATCGGTGCGGTCTCCAGCATGGTCCGGGTGCGCTCCTGCGCGGAACGGACGAGTTCGGGAATGGCGGCGGCTTCCGGCAGGTTGCGCCAATATTTGCGCGGCATCTCCGAGGTCATCGCCGAGACCTTCAGCCGGGCCGGATTGAAGATCGAACTGAAATAGGCACGCCAGTAGCGCTCGAGCGCGTCGTCGTCCGGCACCTGCGACGGGTCGGCACCAGGGCCGAAATCGAGCTGCGTGCCGGTCCAGTGCAGGCTGCGATAGGGCGTCAGGATCGAGAACACCATGGTGGCGAAGCGGCGCACGAAGAAGTCGCCGTTGGCCTCGACGATATAATGCTCGGGCTCGAACCAGGCCACGTAGCGGGCGAGGCCAGCTTCCTCCACCGCCCGGAAGCGCACGAAGGCGCGCATCTTGTGGGTGTCGCGCCGCACCGACTGGGCGAGCCGGATGGTGCGCGCGACCTGCGGGTCGGTGACGTCCTCGACCACCCGCTTCTCGCCGCGGCTGGTGCGCCAGATCAGGCCGTATAGCAGCGCGAACCGCTCGGGGTCACGCGCCTGGATCACCGTCTGGGCCAGCTCGACCAGCGGCCGCGGCACGCTGAAGGCGGCAGTGGTCGCCGGCTGTGGCGGCTGCTCCGAGCCTGCGAACAGGTCGCTGGGAGCGCCGACCGACCAGATCACCGCCTCCGGTGGCACGCCCTCGACGGCGAGGTCCCGGGCGGCCGCGCGCCAACCCGCGAAATCCACTTCATGGGCGAGGACGACACTGCGCATGCCGGCTTCAAAGCAGGCTGAGCTGCGCCGGTTTCCTGCTGATCCGTGCCGACAGGCGGAGGCTGTCCAGCTCCGCCCGCGGCGTGTGATCGGCCGCCACCACAAAGGGTGCGATGGCGGCGATCGAGATGCGCAGCCGGGCGAGGTCGTCCATGCGCAGCCGGCGGTGACGTCGCGCGGTCAGGATGCGTCCGACGGATTTCACCCCGAAACCGGGTACCCGCAGCAGCGCCTCGCGGTCGGCGCGGTTGACGTCGACCGGGAACAACTCGCGATGCACCAGCGCCCAGGCGAGCTTCGGGTCGCGCTCGAGATCGAGATTGCCGGCAAGGTCGGTGGTCAGTTCCTCCACGCCGAAGCCGTAGAACCGCAGCAGCCAGTCCGCCTGATAGAGCCGGTGCTCGCGCAGCAGCGGCGCCGGCTGCAAAGGCAGCGCTGCGGCCGCGTCCGGGATCGGTGAAAAGGCGGAGTAGTACACCCGTTTCAGGCCGTACGAGCCGTACAGGTTGGTGCTGGTGCGCAGGATGGTGCGGTCCGAGCTCGCATCGGCGCCGATGATCATCTGGGTGGACTGCCCGGCCGGAGCGAACCGGCGCGGCTTTGCCCGGCCCGGCGGGGTCTTCTCGCGTGCGGCGTCGATGCCGAGCCGGATCCGCCCCATCGAGCGCCGTATGCCGCCCATGTCCTTTTCCGGCGCGTACTCCGCAAGCGCGCTCTCGGTCGGCAACTCGACATTGATCGACAACCGGTCGGCCCAGCGACCGGCTTCCTCGAGCAGCAGCGGATCAGCGTCCGGGATCGTCTTGAGGTGGATGTAGCCTCGGAAGCCGTGCGTCTCGCGCAGCGTGCGGGCCACCCCGATCACCTGCTCCATGGTGTAGTCCGGCGAGCGGATGATCCCCGAGGACAGGAACAGCCCCTCGATGCAGTTGCGGCGGTAGAAGCCGAGCGTGAGCCGGACCACCTCGTCCACGGTGAAGCGCGCGCGCCGCACGTTCGACGAGGCGCGGTTGATGCAGTACGCGCATTCGAACAGGCAGGAGTTGGTCAGCAGGATCTTCAGCAGCGAGATGCAGCGGCCGTCCGGCGCGTAGGCGTGGCAGATCCCCATGCCCTCGGTCGAGCCGACGCCCCCCTTTGCGCCGCGGCTGTCGCGCTTCTCGGTGCCGCTGGAGGCGCAGGACGCGTCGTATTTCGCGGCATCCGCCAGTATCTCTAGCTTGCTGAGCAGTTCCACGGGATCATGTTCCCGAATTGTTCGTAAGCAGGCAAGAGCGGATGTGGCGGCGGATCATCACAACTCCAGGATGCGTCCGCCAGTGCCGGCACGCGCCGGGTTTCTCTCGACAGCGGCTCCGGTCCCGTTAGAGATACTGCCGGAAACGTGAGAGCCGATCGGCCGTTGCCTGGTGCGCCGGCCGGAGGCCGCGGGTGGAGACGGGTTGATGTCGACCGAGACGAGCAGCCTGCCGGACAAGACCCGGCTGCGCGACACCGCGGGTCGGGTGCGGCGCTGGCTGAACGAGGCCGCCTGGCCGCTCTGGATCGAGCGCGGCATCGACGGCGACGGCCTGTTCTACGAGCAGCTCGATTTCGCCGGCCATCCGGACCTCTCGGCACGGCGCCGGGTGCGCGTGCAGGGGCGCCAGCTTTTCTGTTTCGCCCAGGCCCTCGGCTCCGGCCATGAATCGGCGCGCATCGGACTGAAGCGGGGGCTGGCGACGGTCGAGGCGCGCTGCTGGGGTCCGGACGCCAAGCCGGGCTGGATCCACATGCTGACGCCGGACGGCCAGACCCTGGACACGCTGCGTGACACCTACGACCAGGCCTTCATGCTGTTCGGGCTGGCGGCCGCCTACCAGGTCGGCTTCGGCGAGGCGCTGGGTCTCGCAGAGCGCACGATGGCGTTCCTGGATCGCGACGTCGCCGACAGGAAGGCGGGCGGCTATTTCGAGGGGCTGCCGGCGTCGCTGCCGCGCCGGTCCAACCCGCACATGCACCTGATGGAGGCGATGCTGGTCTGGCATCTCGCCACCGGCGAGCGCGGTTGGCTGGATCGCGCCGACACCATAGCGACCCTGTTCGAGACCCGCTTCTTCGACCACGCCGCCGGCACACTGGGCGAGTATTTCTCGCCCGACCTCAGACTGGCGGAAGGCGAGGCGGGCGACAGCGTCGAGCCGGGGCATCATTTCGAGTGGTCCTGGCTGCTGCACAGGCTCAGCGACCTGGGCGGCCGCAACTTCCGCCAGCAGGCCGATGCGCTCTACCGCTTCGGCCTGCGGCACGGCCTCGGCGCGGACGGCTTCGCCATCGACGAGTGCCGCAAATCCGGGCAGCAGCTTCGCCGGACGCGACGCACCTGGCCGCAGACCGAGCTGATCAAGGCGCATCTCGCCAACGGCGCCTATGACGATGCTGCCCGGGTCACCGATGCGGTGCTGCAGACCTATCTCGGCACGCGCGTGCCGGGCCTTTGGATCGACCAGTTCGACGCCGAGGGCGAAGCGCGCGCCGAGGTGGTGCCGGCCAGCACGCTCTATCACCTGATTGTGGCGTTCGAGGACCTGCTGCGCATCGCGGACGGCTGACAGGCTGCTGAAGAACTTCCGCTGCCGGCGATCCGACACGGCTGTCCTGTGCTCCGGTGCTCACGGCCCCCCTTCTCAAGCAATGGGCGGCCGCTCCGCTCCGGTGCTCGGAAAGACGCGCCGGCCGTGGTCCTGCGGATCGATCTCATCCAGCAGCGGGAGTTCTTCAGCGGCCTGCTCCATTGGGCCGGCTGATAAGGGTCAGCTGCGCTGGGCGAACCGGGTCTGCGCGGGGGGCGCCAGCAGGGATGCCGGCAGGTCGATCGCGGTGATCTTCCAGTGCCACTGCTCGATGCGCATGGAGATCTGCACCGGTGCCGAGTTCGCGACCGGGATGTCGGCGGTGAAGCTGGCCGGGCCGGTGAAGAAGCCGTGCGGCATGCGGGCGGCGCGGGTGCCGGCGGGGATCCGGCTCAGCATGCCGTCCAGCCGCTCGGGGGTGATGTCGTCGTCGATCATCCCGGAGGCGACGTTGGTCGCGAAGCTCTCGCCGAAGTCCGGAAGCTCGTCCTGCTGCGCCACCTGACGCACCGGAGACGCCAGACCGAAAGAATGCTTGAGGCTGAGCCGGACCTGCTGCCAGTCAAGCGAGCCGCGCAGCGCCGATCGGTCATGGTGGCTGACGGCATAGCCGGCCGACCAGAGCGCGACATAGGGGGACGACGCGAACATCATGCCGGACAGCGCCAGGGTTGAGATCGCGACCCGCCGCGCGCGACGGCTCCTGCGGCTGCGTGCGACCGGCGGCATTGATCCTGGTCGAGGCATCGTAGGCGTCCTTCGGGCGTCAACCGGATGAAGCCCGGTCGAACCGACTATGACTCACCAGATGTTGAGACTGTATGAATTTTTGCCCGGTCACCCACATTTATCATGACGATAACGGGGCGCAGCCCAGCGGGAGCCGGATGGACCTGACCTTCTCGGAAGCGGAAGTGCAGCGCTACTCCAGGCACATCCTGCTCGGCGAGATTGGCGGCGTCGGCCAGGCCAGGCTGCGCGCCGCCCGCGTGCTGGTGGTGGGCGCCGGCGGCCTCGGCTCGCCGCTCGCCCTCTACCTGGCGGCCGCCGGCGTCGGCACCATCGGGCTGGTCGATGACGACGTCGTCGAGCTGTCGAACCTGCAGCGCCAGATCGCGCACAGTCACGCGCGTATCGGCGCCGCCAAGGTCGCCTCCGCCAGGGAAGCGATGCTGGCGCTCAACCCGGAAATACTTGTGCAGGCGCATGCGGTGCGTCTCGATGCCGGCAATGTCCATTCGCTGGTCGGCGCCTACGATCTCGTCTGCGACGGCACCGACAACTTCGCCAGCCGCTACCTCGTGGCGGACGCCTGCGTGCGAGCCGGCCGCACCCTCATCTCGGCCTCGGTGCTGCGCTTCGAGGGCCAGCTTTCGACCTTCCGGCCGCATCGTGGTGGCCCCTGCTACCGCTGCCTGTATCCGGAGGCGCCCGAACCCGGACTGGTGCCGTCCTGCGCCGAGGCCGGGGTGCTGGGCGCGATCACCGGCGTGCTGGGCACGATGCAGGCCAGCGAGGCAGTCAAGGAGATCGTCGGCATCGGCGAGAGCATGGCCGGGCGGCTGCTGCTGTGGGACGCGCTCTCGATGCGCTTCACCATGATCAGGGTGCCGGCCGATCCGCACTGCCCACTGGGCCATGCGGAGCCCTCCTCGTGAGTCCCCGCATGAGGCCGGGGGCGAGCCTCGGGGTGGTGCTGCTCGATGGCAGCCACGCGGGGGCGCACTTCGCCTTTTCGATGGCAGCCGGCGCGGCGGCGATGGATCGCACCGTCATCCTGTTCGCCAGCGGCGCCGGGCTGCATGCTCTGTGTCGCGACTGGAGCGGGCTCGCGGATGCCGCGCACGATGCTGTGCTGACCGGTCGCGGGGTGGCCGGGCTGGACGCGCTGCGGGACGCCGCGCTGGCCCTCGACGTCCGCCTGCTCGCCTGCGAGGCGGGGTTGCGCGGACAGGCGCTCGATCCTGCGCTGCTGCTGGCCGCCGCCGAGATGTCGGGCATCGCGAGCTTCCTTGAAGCGGTGGCCGGCGGTCAGATCGTCTCGTTTTGAGACGTGTTGTCACACGACGGGCTGCACGACTCCGGGGCTGCCTCTTGCCCAACCGGTGCGGTGTTGGCACGGATGCCCCGATGCTGATGCCAACCTGCCGCGGGTCATCGAGGGTTGCGGCGCACCTGTTGCGGGTCGTGCTGCTGTCTGGATGCTGCGCGCTGGCCGCCGCCCATGCCTCGGCCCGGCAGGAAGGCGCGCAACAGACCGGCGCGCAACAGGGAGGCCCTCGGCAGAATGCGGCCGGGCATCATCCCGCGCATCCGCGCGAGCGGCACCGGCACCATCGGGTCGTGCATGGCCATGCGGTCCACCACCCGGTGCATCCCGTTCGTCCACCGCCCCCGCCGGTGGTGGTCCCGCTGCCGGCACCGGTACCGCCGCCCGCGGCGCCACCGCCGCCGGTGCCGGTCAACCGCGGCACCAGCACCAACCTGCCGCTGCCGCGCTTTGCGTCCTTGCGTGCCGATGAGGTCAACATGCGGTCCGGCCCCGGCACCCGCTACCCGATCCTGTGGCTCTACAAGCGGCGCGAACTGCCGGTTGAGATCGTGCGCGAGTTCGACGTCTGGCGGCTGGTCGAGGACGCCGACGGGGTGCGCGGCTGGGTGCACCAGGCCACCCTGGTCGGCAACCGCAGCTTCGTCGTCACCACGTCGGACAGCACCGATCGCGGTCCCGGCGCGGTCATGCGCGACGACCCCCAGGAGGACGCGGGTGTTGTGGCGATACTGCGACCGGGGGTAATAGGCCGGTTGCGTGCCTGCCCGGCCGGTTCGGCGTGGTGTCGGGTCTCCGTGCACAACTACAGCGGCTGGTTGCAGCGATCCGCGCTCTTCGGGCTCCTGCCGAACGAGACGATTACGCCGCCCTGACACGCCGCCCTGACTTTAGAAGCAAAGGCCTCGAGAATGCCAACCACCAAGCCGGGCCAGCAGCGCCGCACCAAGATCGTCTCCACACTCGGGCCGGCCAGTTCGACGGCGGCGATGATCGAGCGCCTGTTCGATGCAGGCGTCGACGTGTTCAGGCTGAACTTCTCGCACGGCAGCCACGAGGACCATGCCAGCCGGATCTCGATGATCCGCGACCTGGAGGCACGCAGCGGCCGCCCGATCGGCATCCTCGCCGACGTGCAGGGCCCCAAGCTCAGGGTCGGCCAGTTCGAGGCGGGACGCGCCGCACTCGCGCACGGCACCCGCTTCCGCCTCGACCTCGACCCGGCGCTCGGCACCGCCGACCGGGTCAACCTGCCGCATCCGGAGATCATCGAGGCGGCGCAGGTCGGCTCGCTGCTGCTGCTCGATGACGGCAAGCTGCGGCTGCGGGTGCTGGAGAAGGGGGCCGACTACCTGGTCACCGAGGTGATCACCGGCGGCATCCTGTCCGACCGCAAGGGTGTCAACGTGCCCGACGTGGTGCTGCCGATCCCGGCGCTGACCACCAAGGACCGCATCGACCTCGATTTCGCGCTGGCGCACGGCGTCGACTATGTAGGGCTTTCTTTCGTGCAACGCCCCGCCGACGTGCAGGAGGCGCGCGCGATCATCGGCAACCGCGCCTGGATCATGACCAAGATCGAGAAACCGCAGGCGCTCGACAATCTCGGCGAGATCCTGGCGCTGTCGGATTGCGTGATGGTGGCGCGCGGCGACCTCGGCGTGGAGCTGCCGCCCGAGGAGGTGCCGCTGGTGCAGAAGCGCATCGTCCGCGAGGCGCGCCTGCTCGGCAAGCCGGTGGTGGTGGCGACCCAGATGCTGGAGAGCATGATCTCCTCGCCGGCGCCGACCCGCGCCGAGGCCTCCGACGTGGCGACCGCAGTATTCGACGGCGCCGACGCGGTGATGCTGTCGGCCGAGACGGCGGCCGGCCAGTATCCCGAGGAGGCGGTCGAGATCATGGGCCGCATCGTGACCCGGGTGGAGCGCGACGCCGGCTGGCAGGCGCTGATGCAGGCGTCGCGTCCGGCGCCGGAGCATTATGCGGCGGACGCCATCGCGGCGGCGGCGCAGCAGGTGGCGCAGACGGTGGCCGCCAAGGTGATCGTCGCCTACACCCTGTCGGGGCGCAGCGCGCTGCGCATCGCGCGCGAGCGGCCGGAATGCCCGGTGCTGGGACTTGCCGGCAATGCGGAAGCCGCGCGCCGGCTGTCGCTGGTCTGGGGCGTGCGCTCGTGCGTGGCCGACCAGGGCTCCGACGACGTGACCTTCGGCCATGTGGTGCAGGTCGCCGCCGTCCTCGCCCGCGAGAACGGCCTGGCTGCGACCGGCGATGCGGTGGTGGTGGTGGCCGGCGTGCCGTTCGGCAAGGCGGGGAGCACGAACTCGCTGCGCATTGTCCGGGTTCCTTGAGCCTGCTTCAACACATCTGCTGCTGGCGATCCCCCGCCTTTCAGGGTTGGGCGCCTTTCCTGCGCTCCGGTGCTTACGGCCGGACGGCCGCTGCGCTTCGGTGTTCGGAAAGACGCGCCGGCCCAGCATCAGGCGTTTTGAGACAGGCTCCGCTGGCTCTTGTCGCTCCCTTTGCAGCTTTCGCGGCCGCGTTGGCATTCGGCACCGCGTCGGCGCGGCAAGCGGACCTCCTGGCTTCGCCCGGCTCCTACAGTCTTGCTCCGGTTGAGCCCGGCTCCTTGAGCCCGGCGCCGGGCGGTGTCGCGAGCGTCGGCTACGGCTCGCGCAATACCCAGACCAGCTCGATCGAGCTGGAGAGCGGACTGCTCGGGAATACCGGAACCCGCGCGTTCGTGACACTGGGACAGGCGCGCACCGACCTGCCGGACCGGTCGGGCAGCGCGCCTCGGATCTCTTCGCAGGGCGGCAGCATCGGGATCGAGAAGCAGTTCCTCGACGGTACGACAATCAGCGTCGGTGGGGGCTGGCAGCGCGACCGTTTGCCCTATGCGCTGTCCAGCCGGACCAACGGCGTCACCGCGTTGCCGCCGGGCGAGCCGTAGAGCCTTAGGATGGTATCGGCGACCCGCTCGGCATTCTGCCGGTGCGCGCTCGTCGTGTTCACCTCCGACCAAGGCAGCATGGCCTCGAGCATGAAGTCGCGCATCGTCAGCACCACGAACAGGTCGGCCGCCTCGTCGGCATTCTCAATCCGCAGCCCTTCGCCCTGGGCGTGATCGCGGAAGAAGCGGGCCAGCGTCGCGAGCAGTCGCCGATGCGACTCGCCCAACCCGTCATAGGTCTGGCGCGGCATGCGGGCGCCTTCGATCACGCACAGCCGCATCAGCGCGCTGGTTTCCGAATCGAGCAGGCGCTCCAGGATGTGGCAGCCGATCGTCACCAGTCGCTGCCGCAGCGTCTGTCCCGAGCCGACGTCGAGCAGGGCATCGAGTTCCTGGCTGGCACGTTCCTCGACCACGCGCGCCACCACCTGGTTGAACAGCGCCTCCTTGCTGTCGAAATGCGCATACAGCGTGGTCTTGGAGACGCCGGAATGCTGCGCGATGGTGTCCATGCTGGCTTCAACGTAGCCGTTGCGCATAAATATCTCGCGAGAGGTGGCCAGGATAGTGTCCCGCGAGGACTGGTAACGATGCGACCGTGTCTGAATGTCCATCCCGTGCTTCCGGCCCTGTACCTGGCCTGTCCAGTCTGATTATTGGTTGGGCGCAGATGTACGTCGGTTTCAGCACTGGTCAATCCATCCGGCCGGCTGCAACCCGCACGCCTGCGTGAGTCATGTTGTTGAGGCGTAATGGCGCAGCGCACAAAAGAGGCGCCAGGCATCCTTCCGGTTGTCACGTCGTTCATACAGGCAAAGGCAAGCTGACGAAGGGCGAAGAACCATGCGCAATCGGGCACTCGGCCGCACCGGCCTCTATGTTTCGGAAATCTGTCTCGGCACCATGACATTCGGCGGCGGCGAGGGGATGTGGCAGAAGATCGGCGCCCTGCAGCAGAACGAGGCCGAACGCCTGGTCGGCACAGCGGTCGATGGCGGCGTCAACTTCCTCGACACCGCCGACGTCTATGCCGAGGGCCTGTCCGAGCAGATCACCGGCCACGTCATACGCAACCTCAAGCTGCCGCGCGACGAGATAGTGGTCGCGACCAAGGTGTTCGGGCCGACCGGCAAGGGGCCCAACGCGCGCGGCAACACCCGCAGCCACATCATCGACGGCGTCAAGGCAAGCCTAAAGCGGCTGCAGCTCGACCATATCGACCTGTACCAGATCCATGGCTTCGATCCGGCGACCCCGATCGAGGAGACGGTCGAGGCGCTCGACGTGCTCGTCCGGCACGGGCATGTCCGCTACGCCGGCGTGTCGAACTGGGCCGCCTGGCAGATCGTCAAAGCGCAGGGCATCGCGCAGCATCGGGGCCTCGCGCGGTTCCAGAGCCTGCAGGCGTACTACACGCTTGCCGGCCGCGACCTCGAGCGCGAGATCGTGCCGATGCTCAAGGCCGAGCGCATCGGGCTGCTGGTCTGGAGCCCGCTCGCCGGCGGGCTGCTCTCGGGCAAATACGACCGCGATGGCCGCGCCGAGCAGGGCAGCCGGCGCGTCGATTTCGACTTTCCGCCGGTCGATGCCGAGCGCGGCTACCGGGTCATCGACGCGATGCGGCCGATCGCAGAGGCGCACGGCGTCTCGGTGGCGCGGATCGCGCTCGCCTGGCTGCTGCACCAGGATGTGGTGACCAGCGTGATCATCGGCGCCAAGCGGCCGGAGCAGCTGGAGGACAACCTGGCGGCGACCGAGGTGCGGCTGACTGCCGAGCAAATGGCGACGCTCGACGAGGCGAGCCGGCTGCCGCCGGAATATCCGGGTTGGATGTTCGAGCGCCAGGGCGCCTATCGCCGCGACCAGATCGGCCAGCGATAGGGCCGGGCGCCGGCTTCAGGCCTGCTTCAGCTCGATCAGGCTGCGCCGGATGGCGCGGCCGCGCTCGATCCTGTCGACGATGAAGGCGTCGTCGCCCCAGCGGATGGCGCGCGCCATCGCCTGCGCGTCCTCGGTGAAGCGGGCCAGCATCTCCAGCAGCGCCTCGCGGTTATGGAGAAAGATGTCCCGCCACATCACCGGGTCGGACGCCGCGATCCGGGTGAAGTCGCGGAACCCGGACGCCGCGAACTCCAGCACCTCGCCGCGGGTCTCGTCGGCGAGGTCGTCGGCAGTGCCGCAGATGGTAAAGGCGAGCAGGTGTGGCAGGTGGCTGACGATCGCCAGCACCCGGTCGTGATGCGGCGCATCCATCTCGCGCACCCGGGAACCGCACGCGACCCAGAGTGCGCTGACACGCGAGGTCGCGGCGGGATCGGTGCCGGCGGGCGGTGTCAGCAGGCACCAGCGGTTTTCAAACAACGTCGAAAAGCCCGCATCCGGTCCGGAGTATTCGGTGCCGGCGAGCGGATGGCCCGGCACCAGGGCGATGTCGGGGCGCAGGATCGGCTCGATCTCGCGCAGCATGGACTGCTTGGTCGAGCCGACATCGCTGAGGATGGCGCCGGGCGCCAGATGCGGCATGATCCGGGCCGCCACCTCGCCGAGCGCGCCGACCGGAACGCACAACACGACGCAATCCGCACCCTGCACCGCCACCGTCGCATCGGCTTCGACGCGGTGGGTGATCCCGAGCAGGCGGACCCGCGCGCAGACGTCCTCGGACAGGTCGCAGGCGACAACCTCGCGCGCGATCGCGCCGGACTGCATCGCCCGCCGGGCCAGCGAGCTGCCGATCAGCCCCATCCCGATCAAGGTCAGCCGCTCGAAGATCGGCTCGGTCATGTCCTGGTCCCGTGGCGAAGCGATCGCGTGCTGCTCTAGACGAACCCCGGACGGCTGAACACCCGAGCCGAAACGTGAACCTGTCCTTAAGCATTGCCCGACATACTCCGCCCGCCACGAGAGGAGCGCTGTGTGCCGATCACACCTGTTGCGGAGCGCTTCAAAAGCCCGGCCACGGAGGCTGATCTCGCCGTCTGCGAGCAGGAGCCGATCCATATTCCCGGGGCGATCCAGCCGCATGGCGCCTTGATCGCGGCAGGCACCCCGGACTGGCGCATCAGCCATGCGAGCGCCAACCTTCTGGAGATCCTGGGTCTGGACGCGCGAGCCGTGCTCGGGCGTCCACTCCGCGACGCGATCGGGGAGATGGCGTTCGGAGCATTGTCCGCCGCCTCGAACGACTCCATGGCTCACGATGAGACCAGCTTCGGTCATCTCGACACGCTGACCCGCCCTGATGGAGTCCTGGTGCTTCTGCACGGGCACCGCACCGGGACGCAGCTCTGCGTGAGCATCGAGCCGTTGGCCCAGACCGCCGGCGGCCTGCCGGCGATCTTGGCGGTGCTCCCGGCCCTGGAGACCTTCAAGTCGGCTGCCAGCCGGAGCGAGGTCTGTACGCTTGCCGTGCGCGAGTTGAGAGCGATCAGCGGCTACGACCGCGTGATGGCGTATCGCTTCGGCGCCAACGGCAACGGCGAGGTCATCGCCGAACTGCACCGGCCCGGCGACGAGCCCTATCTGGGGCTGCGGTATCCGGCGTCGGATATTCCCGCGCAGGCCCGGCGGCTGATCATGCTCAAGCGCGTGAGCATGATCGCCGACACCGGCTACCGGCCGGTCGCGCTGCTGGTAGACCCGGCATTGTCCGATGCGGGGCCGCTCGACCTGACCCACAGCGCGCTGAGGAGCGTGTCGCCGATCCACTGCGAATACCTGCGCAACATGCAGGTCGGCGCGTGTCTCACGGTGGCGCTGGTGCATCGCGACCAGCTCTGGGGAATGCTGGTCTGCCAGCATGCAACGCCGCGGGCCGTGGGACCCGAGATGCGTGTGGCCGTCGACATGATCGGCAAGGTCGTCTCGCTGCTGCTGGGAAGCATGGGCGAGGCGGAGGCCCATGCCGATCGGCTGCAGCGCCACGACCTTCTGGCTGCGCTCGCGGTGCGGCTGGAGGCCGGGACGACGCTGCTGCAGGCGCTGGCGGAGTCGCAGGCGGAACTGCTGCACTCGGTCGGCGCGTCCGGCGCGCTGGTGAGGATAGCCGGCAAGACGATGTGCGTCGGCGTGGTGCCGAACCCGGGCGCAGCCGGGCTGATGCTGTCGAAGCTGCTGTCCGATGCCGGCGGCGAGGTGCTGGCGCATGACGACCTTGGCCACCGGCAGGGCGAATTCCCGCATGGCACCGCGGCCGCCGCCGGAGCGCTGCTGCTGCCGCTGGGCCATGCGTCGGAGGACGCCATCCTGTGGCTGCGCCCCGAGGTGCTGCAAGATGTGGTCTGGGCCGGTGATCCCGCGGTGCATGCCTACCGCGACCCGCAGACCGGGCGGCTGTCCCCGCGCGGCTCGTTCGCCGCCTGGAAGGAGATCGTCCGGGGCCACTCCCAGAGCTGGAGCGACGCCGACCTGGCTGCGGCGAAGCAGGTCGGCGTAGTGGTCGAGGCGGCCTCGGCGCGGCGCACGGAGGCGGAACTGGCCCTGCTGCGGTATTACGATCCGCTGACCCATCTTGCGAACCGGAGCCTGTTGCAGGAGCGGCTGGATGCTCCGAACCGCGAAGGCCGCCCGGCGACCGCGCTGGTGTTCCTCGACCTCGACCGCTTCAAGACGGTCAACGACACCCTGGGACACGATGCCGGGGACGCGCTCCTGATCGAGGTGGCCGCGCGCCTGCTCGCGATCAGCGGACCGGCCCATCTCGTCACCCGTCTCGGCGGCGACGAGTTCGTCGTGCTCTGCTACGGGCTGCGGCAGGAGGCGGTGGTCCACCTGGCGGAGCGGGTGCGGCAGGCGATGGTGACGCCGTTCGAGATCATGGGACGGCTCTGCCACATTTCGGCCAGCCTCGGGATCGTGCTCGCCGATCATGCGGGCGGCCTCGACCTGGTCCGGGCGGCCGACATGGCGATGTATTCGGCCAAGCAGGCCGGCGGCAACCGCAACGTGGTGTTCGAGTCTTCGCTGTTCGACCGCGCGGCACAGCAGTTCGAACTCGAAGGCGACATGCGCGAGGCGCTGCGCGACGGTGACCAGTTGGTGATGCTCTACCAGCCGCTGTTCCGGCTCGGCGCCGGCCGGCGCACGCTCGCCGGGTTCGAGGCGCTGCTGCGCTGGCGGCATCCGGTTCGCGGCTGGTTGTCGCCCGGGCTGTTCATCCCGGTCGCGGAGAAGTCGGAACTGATCCTGCCGCTGGGCGAGTGGGTCATGGCGCGCGCGCTGAACCAGGGCCGGATGTTCCACTCGGAATTTCCGGAAGCCGGGCTGGTGATGAACGTCAATGTGTCAGCCCTGCAACTTGCGCAGCCGGGCTTCTGTTCGGGGCTTGCCGGCGTCGTCGATGCCGAGGGACTTGCCGCCGGGCAGCTTTGCCTGGAGATCACGGAGAGCATGCTGACCGGGGCCGGCGCGTCCTCGGTGCTGGCCGCGGCGCGTGCGCTGGGGGTGCAGGTGGCGATCGACGATTTCGGGATCGGCTATTCGTCGCTGTCCTACCTGCGCCGGCTTCCGGTCGATGTGGTCAAGCTGGACCGGAGCTTCCTGGAGGATGTGGGCGGCGGTTCGGGCGGCGAGGAGTTCCTGGTCGCCGTCATCGCGCTCGCCCATGCCGCCGGCAAGCCGGTGGTGTTCGAGGGGATCGAGACCCAGTCCCAGCAGGACATCGCCCGCAGGGCCGGAGCCGACGTGGTCCAGGGCTTCTTCTTCGCGCCGCCGCTTTCGGCCAATGCCGCCATGGAGCTCGTCGTGTCGCATCGCAGGCTTGACGCCCCGGCGATCGCAGGGCTTTCGGACTGACCTGTCAGGCCGCCTGGCTCACCGGCTTGGTGCCGCGACGCAGGCGGACCAGCTCGACCCATTGCCAGAGCAGCAGGATCGGCGCGCCGATCGCGAGGTCCCTCGCCCGCCTGAGCAGGGAGAGGCCGAAGGAGAGGTGGGGATCCAGGCCGAACAGGCTGCCGAGCGCCACATAGGCCGCTTCCTGCACGCCGAGCGCGCCGGGGACCAGGAACGAGACCGCCATGACGCCGCTGGCGGCGCCCTCGATGGCGAGCGCGGTGCCGATCTGCACCGGTGCGCCGAGCAGCCGGTAGGCCATCCAGACCCAGGCGGCGCTGCCCAGCCAGCCGGCCAGGTGGATCAGGCAGGCGCCGGCGATCCGACCGGGCCGGGCATAGAAGGCATCGAGATCGCTCTGCAGGTCGTCGATGCCGGCCAGCAGCGAGCGCCGGAACGCCGCACCCCCCGCAACGCGGTCGCGCATCCCGCGGGCCAGCCGGCGGAACCGGCCGCCGGCGCCGCGCTGCGCCCAGATGAAGCCCGCGATTGCCGCCACCGCGAGCAGCATGCCCAGGACGAGCGGTCCCGCAAGATCGGTGTCCGGCCTGCGATCGACCAGGAACAGCAGCCCGAGCAATACGAACGCGATCTGGCCGATCACCTCGGTGGTGAGGTCGACCACGTTGGCGCCGACCGCGAGCGGCCACGGCACCCTGCGCCCGAAGCCGGTGGCGCGCATGCCGATCAGGATGCCGCCGACCTGCGAGAACGGCAGGCAGGTCATCGCGCCCTCGCGCACCATGCGAGCGAGCAGCAACCGGCCGAGGCCGATATCGAGCAGCGAGCGCGGGCAGGAGGTGCGCCAGGCCAGGGCCAGCACGCCGTCGCACAGCAGTTGCCAGCCGACCAGCAGCGCGAAGCCGCCGAAGCCCACTGACAGCGTCGCCCTGAACACCGAGCCGGCGCCGAGCCAGAGCGCTACCCCGGTCATCAGGCCGATCCCGACCAGGGCGAGCAGGATCGAGGCTGTTTTCAACGCGCACCTGCCTGGTGGGAGATCGCCCTGCCGGAACGCCGAAGGGGCGCTGGCTCTACACCAGCGCGGATCGCAAGGCTATAAGCCGCCTCGCGTTCGAACGGGCTCCCGTTCGGGCAGGACTCGGAGCGGGCCGCGGCGCATGAGCACATCACCGACCCTGGTCACCGGCGCCACCGGCTTCGTCGGCTCGGCGGTGGCGCGTACCCTGGCCGCGCGTGGCCATCGGCTGCGCCTGCTGGTGCGTCGGGGCAGCGACCGGCGCAACCTCGATGGACTCGAGGCCGAGCTGGTCGAGGGTGACCTGAGCCGGCCGGAGACCTTCGCCCCGGCGCTGGCCGGCTGCGCGGCGCTGTTCCATGTCGCCGCCGACTACCGGCTCTGGGTGCCCGATCCCGCCGCGATGATGCAGGCCAATGTCGAGGGCACCCGGCTGCTGATGCTGGCGGCGCAGAAAGCCGGCGTCGCGCGCATCGTCTATTGCTCGTCGGTCGCGGCCCTCGGGCTGGAAGGCGACGGCAGCATCGCCGACGAGACCACCCCGGTGCACGAGCATGCGGTGATCGGCATCTACAAGAAGTCGAAATACCGCGCCGAGCAGGAGGTGCTGCGGCTGGTGCGCGAGCGAGGCCTGCCGGCTGTGATCGTCAACCCGTCGACCCCGGTCGGGCCGCGCGACATCAAGCCGACGCCGACCGGGTTGATGATCGCGGACGCCGCCGCCGGCCGCATGCCGGCCTACGTCGAGACCGGGCTGAACATCGTGCATGTCGACGACGTCGCCGAGGGGCATGCGCTGGCCTTCGAGCGCGGCGTGGTGGGCGAGCGCTACATCCTCGGCGGCGAGGACATGGGGCTGCGCGAGCTGTTCGCGCTGGTCTCCGAAGTAGCGGGGCGCCGGCCGCCGCGGCTGCGGCTGTCGCAGTCGGTGCTGTGGCCGGTCGCGGTGGCCTCGGAATGGGCGTCGCGCGGCTTCGGCATCGAGCCGCGCGTGACCCGGGAGATGCTGGCGATGTCGCGCAAGAAGATGTTCTTCTCGTCGGCCAAGGCGAGCCGCGAACTGGGCTATGCGCCGAGGCCGGCACGGGACGCGGTCGGGGATGCGGTCGCCTGGTTCCAGGCCAGCACCACGTCGGCTCAAGGCCGCCGGGACACCGCCGCCTGATGCTGGTGCTGGCCACGCTGTCGCTGCTGGTCTGGCTGGGGCTGGCGTTCGGGCATGGCCGCTTCTGGCAGGCCGGCCCGATGCTGGGGCCGGTGGCCAAGGCGGTGCGGCCGGTCGCCGGCACCTGGCCCGCGGTCTGCGTCGTGGTGCCGGCGCGCAACGAGGCGCAGACCGTCGAGGACAGCATCGGCTCGTTGCTGGCGCAAGACTATCCCGGTCCCTACGGCGTGGTGCTGGTGGACGACCGCAGCGACGACGGCACCGGGGCGCTGGCGCGCGGGCTCGCCTCGCCGCACCTGCATGTGGTGGATGGCGAGGAGCCGCCGGCCGG
Source organism: uncultured Lichenicoccus sp. (assembly GCA_963693035.2). Taxonomy (GTDB): domain Bacteria; phylum Pseudomonadota; class Alphaproteobacteria; order Acetobacterales; family Acetobacteraceae; genus Lichenicoccus. The sequence goes on along the minus strand of CAXMMQ010000006.1, from coordinate 488,512 downwards.
CTGGAGCGGCAAGCTGTGGGCGGTAGCGCAGGGCGCTTCCGAGGTCGAGCGGCTGATGCCCGACCATGACGGCTACATCCTGCTCGCCGACGCCGACATCATCCACGAGCCGGCGCATGTCGCGACCCTGGTGATGAAGGCGCTGCGCGACGACCTCGACATGGTCTCCGAGATGGTGGAGCTCAGCACCGAAAGCCGGGCCGAGCGGGCGCTGGTGCCGGCCTTCGTCTATTTCTTCCAGTTGCTGTACCCGTTCGCGCGGGTGAACCGGCGCTCCAGCCGCACCGCGGCGGCGGCCGGCGGCACCATCCTGATCCGGCGCGCAGCACTCGCGCGCATCGGCGGCATCGAGAGCCTGCGCGGCGCGCTGATCGACGACGTCGCCCTGGCGCGCCTGGTCAAGCGCAGCGGCGGCGGCATCTGGCTCGGGCACAGCCTGCTGGCCCGCTCGGTGCGGCCGTATCCGGGACCGGCCGACATCTGGCGCATGGTGGCGCGCACCGCCTACGTGCAGCTGCGCTACTCGCCGCTGCTGCTGCTGGCGACGGTGCTCGGCATGGCGCTGGTCTGGCTGGTGCCTCCGGCCGCCATGCTGTTCGGTGACGGCTATGCCAGGCTGGCCGGGCTGCTGGCCTGGGCGATCGCCACGATCTCGTTCCTGCCGACGCTGCGCCGGTTCGAGCTGGTGCCGTTCTGGGCGCTGTTGCTGCCGGCGGTCGCGGCATTCTACACCCTGGCCACGATCGGCTCGGCGGTGGACCATCATCGCGGACGCGGCGTCGTCTGGAAGCAGCGTGCCTACCGCGAGAGGATCTCGACACCGCCATGAACCAGATCGGCCCGACTGCCCCGGAAGTGGCGGCCCCGGAAGTGGCGTCCGGCAAGGGTCGGAAGGACGAGAACTTCCCGGTCGGCTCGCTGCTGATCGACCGTCGCCACCGGCCGCACGTGCATGCGTACTACGGCTTCGCGCGCGCCATCGACGACATCGCCGACAACGCCCTGCTCACGGCCGACGACAAGATCGCGCGCCTCGATGCGATGCAGGCGGCGGTGCTTGGCCGTTCTGCCAGTGGTGCGGCGACTGAGGCGGCCCATCCGGGGGAGCTGGCGCATGCGGTGCGGCTGCGCGCCTCGCTGGCGCTGACCGGCGTGGATGCCGCGACCGCGACCGACCTGATCGTGGCGTTCCGGCAGGATGCGGTGCAGCCGCGCTACGACAGCTGGGACCAGCTCGCCCGGTATTGCCGGTATTCCGCCAACCCGGTCGGGCGCTACCTGCTGGCCCTGCACGGCGAGAACCAGGACAGCCTGCCGGCGTCGGATGCGCTGTGCACCGCGCTGCAGGTGCTCAACCACCTGCAGGATTGTGCGGACGATCTGTCTTCGCTCGACCGCTGCTACATTCCGCTGTCCTGGCTCGCCGAGGCCGGCCTGGACGAGACGGTGCTGCGCGCCCGCGCCACCCCGCCTGCCCTGCGCCGGGTGATCGACCGGCTGCTCGACGAGGTGGACGTCCTGAACCGTGCCGCCGCGCTTCTGCCCGGCCTGGTCGCGGACCGTCGGATGCGCCTGGAGGCGGCGGTCATCGTGCGGCTGTCGCACCGGCTGGCTGCACGGCTGCGTCGCGAGGACCCGCTCGTCGGACGGGTGAAGCTGCACCGGACCGACGTGGCACGCAGCCTGCTCGGCGCAGCCAGCGCGTGGCGGCGGTGATGCCCCGGTCACGTTCGGCGCTCGGCTGCGATCCGGCCGACCTCGCGCTGGTGGAGGCGATCGTCGTACGTTCCGGCACTTCGTTCGTGCGCGGCATGCGGGTGCTGCCGCCGGACCGGCGCTACGCCATGTTCGCGATCTACGCCTTCTGCCGGCTGGTCGACGATGTCGCCGACGAGGAGAGCCGGTTCGAGGACAAGCTGCCACGGCTTCGCGAGTGGCGCGGACGCATCGCCGGGCTCTACGAGGGCTGCGCCGACGACGCGCTCGACCGCGTGCTGCTGGCCGCCATCGGCCGCTACCGGCTGTGCGAGGCCGATTTCGAGGCCATCATCGACGGCATGCAGATGGATGCCGAGCAGGTGATCGTGGCTCCCACCGAAGCCGAGCTCGACCTCTACATCGACCGCGTCGCGAGTGCCGTCGGCCGGCTCTCGGTGCGCGCATTCGGCGACAGCTCGCCGGCGGCCGACCAGGTGGCGCACCATCTCGGCCGCGCGCTGCAGATCACCAACATCCTGCGCGACCTTGACGAGGACGCCGCGCGCGGGCGGCTCTACCTGCCGCGCGAGCGGCTGCAGGCCGCCGGCGTTCCCGCGTCGCTCCCCGGTGCCTTGACGGCGCATGGACTGGAGGAGGCGTGCCGGGGCATGGCGGCGCTGGCGCATTATCATTTCTCGCAGGCACGGGCCGCGATGCGGCGCTGCAACCGGCGGGCGATGCGTCCGGCCCGGCTGATGGCGGCCAGCTACGCGGCGATCCTGGCGACCCAGGAGCGGGCCGGCTGGCAGTCGCCGCGCCGCCGGATCAAGGTGGCGCGCTGGCGCAAGGCGCTGATCGCGGCGCGAGCCCTGGCGCCCGTGTGAGTAGCCGCCTGCACGTCGTCGGCGGCGGCCTCGCGGGGCTTTCGGCGGCGCTCGAGGCCGCACGCGCCGGGCGTCGGGTGCTGCTGTACGAGGCCGGACCGGCCTGCGGCGGGCGCGCGCGCTCGTACGAGGACCGCCAGCTCGGCTGCCGCATCGACAACGGCAACCACCTGCTGCTGTCGGCCAACCACGCCACCTTCGACTATCTCGACCGCATCGGCGCGCGCGAAACTCTGGCGGGCCCGGGCGTGCCGCTGTTCCCGTTCGCGGACATCTCGTCGGCAACCGGAGCCGACCTGCACTGGACGCTGCGGCTGTCGCGCGGACGCATCCCGTGGTGGGTGTTCGACCGCGCGCGCCGGGTTCCCGGCATGCGGCTGCGCGAGTTGCTGTCGCTGGGGCGGATGCTGCGCGCCGGCGAGGGCGTCACCGTGTCCGACTGTCTCGCACCGGGGATGCTGGCCGACCGCCTGCTGGTGCCGTTGTCGGTCTCGGTGCTGAATACCCGTCCGGAGGTCGGCAGCGCCATGCTGATGGCCGCCATGCTGCGCGAGAGCCTGGCACTCGGCGGCGCGGCCTGCGTGCCGTGGTTTCCGCGTCTCGGCCTGTCTGAGAGCCTGGTCGATCCGGCGCTGGCGCGACTGCAGGCGGAGGGCGTCATCGTGCGCACCGGCTGCCGTGTCTCGGGGCTCGGCACCGGCGGCGGCAGGGTCACGCGGCTGCTGCTGCCGGACGGCGAGCAGGCGCTCGGCGACAGCGATCAGGTGGTGCTGGCGGTGACCGCGCCGGTCGCGGCCGAGCTGCTGGCCGGCCCGCTGCCCGGCCTTGCCGTGCCGGACAGCTTCGAGAGCATCCTCAACCTGCACTACCGGATCGCGCTGCAGGACCGGCTCGGCGGCGAACTGGGACGTGCGGGATTCGCCGGCATCGTCGGCGGCATCGCCGAGTGGGTGTTCGTCAAGCCCGAGGTGGTGTCGGTCACCATCAGCGCGGCCAACCACCTGGCCGGGCACGACAACGTCGCGGTTGCGGCACAGGTGTGGAGCGAGATCAGCCGGGTGCTGCAACCGGCGCTGCGTCCGGGGCGTCATGCCGGCGGCGCGGCCGCGACGCTGCCGCGCGAGCCGCCGCCGCATCGGGTGCTGCGGGAAAAGCGTGCCACATTCGCGGCCACCATCGCGCAGCAGAAGCTGCGGCCCGGAAGTCGCACCGATTTGAGGAATCTTGTCCTGGCCGGCGACTGGACCGACACAGGGTTGCCCGCAACCATCGAAGGTGCAATCAGGTCCGGCAAGGCTGCTTTCCTTGCTCTCGCCGGGCCCTAGAGAGAATCGGAGCGAATGCATTTGTCCAGGCCGCGTTTCTCTTCTTGCGGTGCGCCCCAATTTTCCTTGACCGGGCCATGCTGACGACGCCGGACGCCGCACTCTCGGATGCAGCGCTGGACCGCGCGATCGCGTCGGCGCAGGGCGCCCTGGCCGGCATGCAGAGCGCCGACGGGCACTGGGTGTTCGAACTCGAGGCGGACGCCACCATTCCCGCCGAATACGTGCTGCTCGAGCACTTTCTCGATCGCATCGACGCGCCGCTGCAGGACCGCATCGGCCGCTACCTGCGCCGGATCCAGGGCGCGCATGGCGGCTGGCCGCTCTACCATAATGGCCGCATCGACCTCTCGGTCAGCGTAAAGGCTTATTTCGCGCTCAAGGCGATCGGCGACGATCCCGAGGCGCCGCACATGCGCGCCGCGCGGGATGCGATCCTGGCCCTCGGAGGCGCCGAGCGCGCCAACGTGTTCTGCCGCTTCCAGCTCGCCCTGTTCGGGCAGATCCCCTGGCGCGGCACGCCGATGATGCCGGTCGAGCTGATGCTGCTGCCGCGCTGGTTCTTCTTCAACATCTGGAACATGTCGTATTGGTCGCGCACCGTGACCTGTCCGCTGCTGGTGCTGGCGGCGCTGCGTCCACGCGCGCGCAACCCGCGCGGCATCCACATAAGCGAGCTGTTCCGGCAGCCGCCGGAGACGGTGCGGCGCTGGACCCGAGGACCGTATCGTTCGGTCTGGGGCCGGGTGTTCAGGCGCGTCGACGACGCGTTGCGGCTGGTCGATCCGCTGACGCCGCGCATGCTGCGACGCCATGCGATCAGGCGCGCCGTAGCCTTCGTCGAGCAGCGTCTGAACGGCGAGGACGGGCTCGGTGCGATCTACCCGGCGATGGCCAACTCGGTGATGATGTACGACGTTCTCGGCGTCTCGGCCGATCATCCGGGGGCGGCGATCGCCTGGCGCTCAGTGCGAAACCTGCTGGTCCATCATGGCGAGGAGAGCTACTGCCAGCCATGCGTCTCGCCGATCTGGGACACCGGTCTCGCCGGACACGCGATGATCGAGGCGGCAAGCGGGCTTGCCGACCTGCCGCGCGGCGAGAGCCCCGACGCCACGGGCGAGCGTATGGCAGCGGCCGGAGCGTGGCTGCGCGACCGGCAGGTGCTCGACGTGAAGGGCGACTGGGCGGTGCAGCGGCCGCACCTGGCGCCGGGTGGCTGGGCCTTCCAGTATCGTAACGACTACTACCCGGACGTGGACGACACCGCGGTGGTCGGCATGCTGCTGCACCGGCAGGGCGACGCCGCCAACGAGCAGGCGATCGAGCGGGCGCGCGCCTGGGTGGTCGGCATGCAGAGCGGCAATGGCGGCTGGGGCGCCTTTGACGTCGATAACGACCACGACATCCTCAACCACATTCCGTTCGCCGACCATGGCGCGCTGCTCGACCCGCCCACCGCGGACGTGGCTGCGCGCTGCATCTCGTTCCTGGCCCAACTCGGCCATGCCGCCGACCGTCCGGTGATCGAGCGCGGCATCGCCTTCCTCAAGTGCCAGCAGGAGCGCGACGGCAGCTGGTTCGGCCGCTGGGGCACCAACTACATCTACGGCACCTGGTCGGTGCTGTGCGCCCTGAACGCAGCCGGCGTGCCGCAATCCGACCCGATGGTGCGACGCGCCGTGGCCTGGCTGCTGTCGGTGCAGCGCGACGAGGGCGGCTGGGGCGAGGATTGCGCCAGCTTCGAGGGTGCGGCACCCGGGCGCTACGACCAGAGCCTGCCGTCGCAGACCGCCTGGGCGCTGCTCGGGCTGATGGCCGCCGGCGAGCGCGACCACCCGGCGGTGGCGCGCGGCATCGCCTGGCTGACGAAGGCGCAGGACCGCGGCGGCGAGTGGCGCGAACTGCCCTACAACGCCGTCGGGTTCCCGAAGGTGTTCTACCTGCGCTACCACGGCTACCGGATGTTCTTCCCGCTGATGGCTCTGGCGCGCTACCGCAACCTGGGCCAGGGCAACAGCCGGCGTGTCGCATACGGCTTCTGACAGCGTCGGCTTCCTGGTCGGCCTGCAGGCCGAGGCAAGGCTGCTGCGTCCGCTCGGCACGGGTATCCTGGTCGAGGTGAGCGGCGCCACCGCGGACGGCGCGCGGGCAGCGGTGGCGCGTCTCATCGCCAGCGGTGCGAGAGCGCTGGTCAGCCTGGGGATCGCCGCCGGCCTGGATCCGGACGCGCGCCCGGGCGACCTGCTGGTCCCGTCCCGTATCGTCGTGACCAGCAAAGGCGGGTCCCGTGACTACTTCACCGACCTCGCACTGTGTGCGCGCCTCGGCGGCATGACCTCGGGCGCCCTGCTGCACAGCGACGTCGCGGTGACCGCCCCGGAGGCAAAGGGCAAACTGTTTGCGTCCAGCCAGTGCGTCGCCCTCGACATGGAGAGCGGCATCCTGGCGGCGGCCGCCACCGAGGCCGGGTTGCCGTTCGCGGCGCTGCGCGCTGTCTGCGACCCGGCAGGCTCCGGGTTGCCGCCGGTGGCGCTGGTGGCGTTGGGTGCCGATGGCCGGCTGCGGCCGCGCTCGATCCTCGCCTCCCTGCTGCGCCGGCCGCAACAGGTGCCGGCACTCGTCGGCCTCGCCAGCCACGCCTCGATGGCGCGCCGCGCGCTGGTCGGGCGTATCCCCCGGATAAGGCTCGCCTGAGGCAACGCTTTCGGGACCGGCGGATCGTTTCGCCCATTATCGCCGTTGTAACGTGCTACGATCGGTACCGGCAGTCCGGCGATGCCCGGACCCGCAGCTTCACGCGACGAGACGCCTTATCGACAAGACGGGCAAGGCCCTCCCGATCATGCCCGACGCAGATAGGACCACCGCTGGACATGGCGAAGTCGATCGCGGCGCGGCAAGGCGCGGCCCGGCCGTTCCTGGGCTATTTCGACGGCTTCTCCGACCGCGAGGCGCGCGGCTGGGCGGTCGATGCGCGTCCCTCCGCCGAGGCGGTACGGCTGCATGTGCTGGTCGACCACCAGGAAGTCGCGACAATCCTGTGCGACAGGAGGCGCGATGACGTGCAGGCAGCACTCGGTCATCCGACCGGGCTGCTCGGCTTCTCGTTCACGGTACCGGACCGCTTCGTGGACGGCGAGTTGCACGCGCTCGCATTCCGCTTCACCGACCGCAGCGTGGTGCCGTTCATCGATCCGGCACACCCGGACGATTTCGCCGAGGAACACGAGTTCGTCCTGCACCGGGCCTACGAGTTCTCGAGCTTCATCGACGGCATGAAGCAGGGCGCGCTGCGCGGCTGGGTGCAGCGCATCGATGTCGACACCCGCGAGCGCACCGGCGGCTGCCACATCCTGCTCACCTCGAACGGCGCGCGCATCGCCCAGGTCAAGGCGGATCGCTATCGCGGCGATGTCGCGGCGGCCCTCGGCGGCGACCCGAATTGCGGCTTCGAGATCATCCTGCCGCAGCAGTACCGGCGCGGCGGCGCCCAGACCCTGCGTTTCGTGGTGACGCCGGACAACCACGAGCTCTCGGGCAGTCCGCTCACCACCCTGCTGGTGGACGATGCGCTGGAGGCGCGCCTGCTCGACATGCAGGACATGGTGGACCGGCTATACGGCGACATCACGCACCTGCGCACCAGCATCGCCAACGTCATGCCGACGCCGACCTACTCGCTGGGCGACTACGACCGCTGGGCGCGGCGCTATTACGACCGCCTGCGCGCGCGTGTCGCCGGTGCCCGTGGCCAGCGCGGCCCGGAGGGTGACCCCGGAGGCGTCGAGCCGCTGGTCAGCATCCTGTGCCCGACCTGGCGGCCGATGCTGTCCGACTTCCAGGCCGCGGTGGACTCCGTGCTGTCGCAGACCTACCGCAACTGGGAGCTGATCATCATCGACGATGGCGGCCGCGCACCGGAGATCACGGCGCGCATCGAGGCCTATGCTGCGACCGATCCGCGCATCCGCTGTATCACGCTGGACCGGAATATCGGCATCAGCGGTGCGACCAATGCCGGTCTGGAGGCGATACGCGGCGAGTATGTCGCCTTCTTCGACCATGATGACCTGCTGGTCGATGTCGCGATCGAGGTGATGGTTGCGGCGGCCCGGGCGACCGGCGCGCGGGTGCTGTATTCGGACGAGGACAAGATCGACCAGGTCGGCTACTTCCTGGAGCCGAACCTGAAGCCCGACTGGAACTACCGCTACGTCCTGGGCTGCAACTATGTCTGCCACCTGCTGTTCGTCGCAGCCGCGACGCTCGCGGAGGTGGGACCGTTGCGTCCGGAATATGATGGCGCGCAGGACCACGACATGATCCTGCGGCTCGCCGAGGCGGTGCCGGCATCCGCGATCCACCACGTCCCCGAAGTGCTCTATCACTGGCGCAAGACGCCGAATTCGACGGCGGTGGATGTCTCCAAGAAGGGCTACGCCATCGGCGCCGGCGTGCGCTGCGTTTCGGACCATCTGCGCCGTCGCGGCATCCGAGCCAAGGTCACGCCGATCCGCGGCCTCACGCTGTACGGCATCAAGTGGCTCGAGCAGGCGCAGCCCTCGGTCACCATCATCATTCCGTTCAAGGACCAGATCCAGACCACGCAGCGCTGCCTCGACGCGCTGCTGGCCAACACCCAGTATAAGAATTTCGACATCATCCTGGTGGATAACTGGTCGGTGACCAGCGAGGCGCTCGATTTCCGCAAGCGGCTGGCGCGGCGCAGCCGGGTGAAGTTCGTGACCGTGCAGGAGGAATTCAACTTCTCGCGCCTGAACAACATCGCGGCGCGCGAGACGCAGGCGGACTTCCTGTTCTTCATGAACAACGACGTGTTCGTGAGCGACCCGTCCTGGCTCGCCACCATCGTGGCCGAGGCGCAGGCCTCGCCCGAAGTCGCGATCGTCGGCGGCAAGTTCCTGTATCCGAACGAGACCATCCAGCATGCAGGTGTGGTGGTGGGCCCGGACGGGGTGGCGGCACACGCCCATCGCGGGCTGCCGGACACCGATTACGGCTATATCGGACGCGCGATGCTCAGCCATGAGGTCAGCGCGGTGACCGCAGCCGGCATGCTGATCCGCGCGGCGGTGTTCCGCGAGGTCGGCGGCTTCGACGAGGAGCATCTCAAGATCGCCTATAACGACATCGACCTGTGCCTGAAGGTGCGCATGGCGGGCCACCGGATAATCTGGTGCGCTGAGTTCGTCGCCGCCCATCACGAGAGCCTGTCGCGCGGCAGCGACGACCAGCCCGCGCACGAGGCCCGCTTCTTCCGCGAGACCCAGGTGATGCTCCAGCGCTGGGGCGACGTGCCGATGTTCCGGCACGACCCGTTCTACAGCCCGTTCTTCACGGTCGAGCGGCAGCCGTTCTTCGATCTTGTGGACCCGGCGCTGCCGGGCTCAACGTCCTGAACGGGATGGCCGGCTGAATGAATAGGGCTCGGTGAGCTGATCCGGATGCGGCCGCATGCCCTGCGCCGGCTCCCTGCAAAACCGTGTTGATCCAACAACGAATTGCGATGGCGGAGCGTCACCGGCTTCATTATGATTACGCATAGACCTGTCGTATGGAGTGAAGGATGCGGCGGGCCATGCCGGGCATCGTTGTCCTGCTACTTGCCGGGCACGCCGCCCATGCGGCGAGCTATCGGATCGTGTCGGCGGTCAACGCCTGCATCGACCCGAAGGCCGCCCTCGCGCTCGGCGATGCGGCGCTTGTCTCGCAACATTCCTCGGCGTGGCAGGCGGCGACACAGCGCCAGGGCCACTGCGTCGTAATCCGGCCCGGTGCGCGATGGGAGCGCATCCTCGCCAATGGCGCGTCGATGCTGCTGCGCCGGACGCCGCCGCTGCCGGGCCTGCCGCCGCTGTATTTTCCCGCAGGCAACGCTGACTTGGCGGCCGACGACCGGCGCGTGGCGGCGGTCGATCCCGGCAGCCTCGGCGCCGGTGGTGCCCCGGACCGGGCGCTCCCGGCCGCTGCCCCCGGACCCGCTGCCGGAAACGACAGCCCGATCACCACCGAGGCGCTGCCGGCGCCGGCCAGCGCCACTCTCCCCTCGACTCAATCAGAGACCCCTCCGATGCCCGCACCCCAAGGCGATGCCGACACGTCGCTGATGGACGTCACCACCAACTCGGCCAATCTCGAACGCGCCATGCAGCAGGGCTACGTGATCGGCTTCGTCGCCGCCATGCTGCTGATCGCGTTGCTGCTGGCGGTGATCGCCGGCATCGTCTGGGCGATCCTGCGCAACGCCCGGCTGACGCGCGAAGCCGGCCTGTCAAGCTTCGGGACCCAGGCCGCCTCCGGGTTGATGCCGGTGTTCGCCCTCGGCGCGAATCCGGGTGCACCGGCGCGACGCATCGTGCTGACCGACGACCGGTCCGCCACCGAGCCGGCGATGAGGCCGCCCCCGCCGGCACTCTTCGAACTCCAGCGTCCCGAGCCGGCGCTCCCACACCTGCCGCCGGTGCCGCCGCCGCCGCCCGCGGACGCGGCGGAGTTCCGCAACCTTTGCATCGCCCTGCTCGACGCCGCCGGGTGGCAGACCAGCGTGCGCACGGTGGACAGCCAGGCGATGCCGGACGTGGTGGCCGAGCGCGATGGCCGGGTGCTGGCGCTGCAGTGCCTGCCGGTCGAGCCGGCGGTGGACGAGGACGCCATCGACTGCACCTGCATGGCGCGCGAACGCCAGCAGGCCGATCAAGCGGCGATCGTCTCGGACGCCTCGTTCACCCCGGCGGCGAAGCGGCTGGCGCTGCAGACCGGCATCGTCCTGCTGCACGCCGACGAATTGGCAGCCTTCGCCGCTTGAGGCGCCCGGTCCCTGAGGCGATGGGACGGATCAGGCGCCGCTGCGAACGTGCCGGTCGATGATGTCCATGTTGCGCAGGTTGGCCTTGAAGGCGACATCGAACAGGTCGCCGGCGATCGGGATGCTGCCGATCGCCGTCTCGATGGCGATGTTGCCGAGCATGCGCGTGATCGCGAGGCCCGGGATGCCGAGCTGCCAGGCCTCGTATACGATGTAGAGCGAGATCGCGGCGAGGGCGGCGTCGCCGACACCCGGCGGCAGACCGATGATGCTGTTGAGGCCGAACCGGAAACGGCCGCCGGGCAGGCGGAACGCGCCATCCATCAGCCAGGCGATGCGCCGCAGCCGCGCCAGCCGGCGGGCGGTCTCGGCGGCGGAGTTGCCGGTGGCGCGGCCAGGTGCCGCGCCGCCGCGCAGGAACTCCTCGAACTTGCCGTCGTAGGTGCGGGCCATGCGCAGGTCCTTCTAGGTGCCAGTCCAACGTGCCGAATTGACAGTCTCTGAAGTGGATGGGCTGCCCCGCCGCATCAATAGCCTCGCCATGCCGGCCGGCTCGATCGGCCGATCAACCTATCGGCACACATGCCTGTAGCCGTCGGCGCCGATATAGGTCGCGGTCAGCGGATCGTAGCAGGCGAAGCTCGCGCAGATGCCGCTCGAGGCGACCCGGGTGCCCTGGATCTCGCTGCCGATGGAATTGAGCTCGCGCGCCTCGCGGCCGCAGAGCGGCGTTTCGGGGGAGGTCGGCGGGTCGTTGAACAGCACCGGCTTGCCGTTCTCGTCGAGCGGCACCGCCGCCACGGCTGCAGCCGGCATGATGGTCTGTGCCGGCGCCGGCGCCATGGTGCCCTGCGCCGGCCGGGCGGTTGCTGCGGCGACCGGAGGTGCCACTGCGACCGGAAGGGTTGGCGGCGGTGTCGGAGCGGCGCATCCCGCCAGCGCGAGCAGGAGGGACAAGGCCCGCGGCGCGCGCCCGCGGCCTGGGACAATGCCGGGGAGGCGGGCCGGAAATGAGATCATGGCTGTCGCGACTCGGAACGCATTGCGGATGTTTGCATTCCGGGGCCGGTTGCTCCAGCCATGTCCCGGCATCGACTGACCGAGTGCGTGACCATGATCTCGAAGTCCCTGGTAGAAGGCCTGACCGAGCTGCGGCTGCTCGGGGTCGCCGTGGTGATCGGCCTGTTGCAGCTTGCCTGGGCGGCGAGCCACCAGAACGAGCCGCAGGTGCTCTATGGCGCGGCGGCGCGTCTGCGGCGCGCGATGGCGAACTTCCTCGAGACCTTCCCGCTTTTTGCCGCCTCGGTGCTCGCCGCGGTTGCTCTCGGTCGCACCGGGGCGACGACGCTGGCGGGCGCCTGGCTCTATGTCGTCGCGCGCGCGGTCTATGTGCCGCTCTACGCATGGAACCTGCCGGTCCTGCGCGGCCTCGCGTGGTTCGCCGCCCTGATCGGGATCGTGCTCGAGCTGCTGGCGCTGCTCGGCCCTCTGCGGTGAGCGCGTCTGGCTGGAGCGCCGCCGAGGCGCCCACCTACGCGGCGGCGACGGCGGCGATTCCGGTCTGGCCGTGACGATCATGCAGCGGCAGCAGGGCCGCTCCCAAGGCCGCCGCGTGGTCGCCGCTGCTGCCGTGCAGCAGGGCGGCGGCCCGCCGTGACCGGGGTGTGGCCGCCTGCAGCAGCGGGGCGAGGCGGGCCAGCAGCGCCTCGATGATGGCGCGCGGCAGGTTGCCGTCCAGGATGATCGCCTGCACGTCCAGCACCATCGCCATCGACAGCATCGGCATCACCAGGGCGTCGGCGCAATCCTGCAGCCACGCATCGACCAGGTGCGGATGCTCGCGCAGGACGGCGTGCAGCTCGACGGCCTTGGTGATGGTGACGCCGTTCGCCTGCAGGTGACGGATGAGGGCGGAGCCGGAGGCGCGGTCCTGCAGGGTGGTCGCCCGGCCCCGGGCCGGGCGGTTGACCGGCAGCGACGAGCGCTGCACCGGGATCAGGCCGATATCGCCGGCATTGCCGGTGACCCCGCGTCGATATTCGCCGTCCAGCACCGCGCCGCCGCCGATCGAGCTGTTGATATAGATGCAGGCGAAATCGTCGAGCTGCCGGCCGTGGCCGTGGAACAGCTCAGCGATCGCGACCGCCGCCCCCTCGCTCTCGACCAGCAGCGGCAGGTCGAGCAGCGGCTGCAGGCTCGTCGCCAGGTCGTAGCCGAGCCATGCCGCGGCGTCAGCGCCTTCCTGGATCGGGCCTGTGCCGGCGTGCTCAGGTCGCCCGCGATCGGGTTCGGCGCTCTGCCAGGTGCCGATGTTGAACGGCAGGGCGACGCCGACGCCGACCAGGCGGTCGCGGCGGTCCTTCGGCACCGATCGCCTGATCTCGCCGATGCCGCGCATCGCAAGCTCGAGCGCCTGCGCGGGTTCGGGAAACAGGCAGTCATAGCGGCGAACTTTCAGCACCGCGCCGGTGAGGTCGACCAGCAGCGCATCCACCGAGCGGCGGCCCAGCTTGATGCCGATCGAGTAGGCGCCGCCTGGCTCCAGGCGCAGCAGCGTCGCCGGCTGGCCGCGCTGGCCCATGCGCCGGCCGCGGCTGCTGACCAGGCCCTGCCCGGCGAGCTCCAGCACGATCTGGCCGACGGTGTTCTGGGTCAGGTTGAGGTGGCGTGCGAGGTCCGCCTTCGAGGCCTCGCCCAGCCGGCGCAGCCAGGTCAGCAGGCGGCGCTCGTTGAAGCGCCGCACGGCGCTGGAGTTGCTGCCCTGCCGGGTGACGCTCGGCTCGGGGGCCGGGCCCGCATCGCTGCCGGGATGATCCACTCTACGCATCAGGACGCTCGCTCGCCGATCTTGCCGCCGGCCATCATCAGTCCTGATCGCACCTCGCCTCCGGCAAGGAAAGACGAATTCTTAACTCTCGGTGAATTAGTTAACTTGACGTCATGTGCGGCGCATGGGAGTGAGGGCCGCACGGGCGAATTCACTGCGCTGTCGTGAGGGACCGCGGCATCATCGTTCCCAGGGAGTTGGGGTCAAGCTGGTTTCGTTGCTTATTCGGCCCAGTGTGGCGGGAACATCACAGCAATCTGATCGCCCGTGTAGTAGAGAAAAAGACGTCAAGAAGAAGTTTTGGAGGAAACAATATGTCGGGCTACAACGGGGCGAAGTCCCGCTTCGGGTGGCGTTCGCGCCGCGATCTGCTTCTCGCCGCAGGGGCGATAATCGGTGTCGCCTCAGCGCCTGCTCTCGCGCAGACTCCCGACACTGGTCAGGGAACGTTCGCGAGCCAGAAGCTCTCCAACGTACCGGGTGAGGATTACGGCGCCCCTGCGTTGCCGGCGCCAGAGGCGCTGGTTCCTCAGTTCAACCAGTATCTGAAGCAATACGGCGCCGCCGTGCTGCTCAGCAACGTCGACGAGTTCGACGCGAACGTGACGGGCATCAAGACAGGTTCGGCGAATGCCGGCCAGTACGGCCTGGAATGGGACCAGGACTGGGATATCCTCGCAGGCATCCACGGCTTCCAGACCCATGCGGTCGCGGTCGGCCGCTACGGCCTTCCGGAAAGCCGGATCTTCGGTGACAACCTGAACCCCAGCCAGGAGATCTACGGCGCCGGCGGCAACGTCGCGATCCATCTCGTGTTCTTCTACGGTGAAGAGACGATGGCGCATGGCCGGTTCAACCTGGCCTTTGGTCGATTCCCGTCGCAGAACGACTTCGATGCCTCGCCGCTGAACTGCAACTTCCAGCAGAACTCGCTCTGCGGCAATCCGAAGGCAGTCGGCGACAACGTCTCGAACTCGTCCTACCCCGATGCGAACTGGGCATTCCGCCTGCGCGTCCGCCCGATCGCGCCGGTCTACATCCAGGCCGGCATCTACTTCACCGAGAACAACATCTACAACGCCGGCGACGGCATGCGGTCCGGCTTCCACCTGGACAGCTCGCACATCAACGGCGAGTACTTCCCGGTCGAAATCGGCTTCGAGCCGGCCTTCGGTCCCGACAAGCTGCCCGGCCACTACAAGATCGGCTTCGGCTTCGACAACAACAACCACGCCTCGAACTACCTGGACGAGAACGGCGCTCCGGTTGCCTATACCGGGTTGCCGAACCAGCAGCGCAAGGGCGGCTCGCAGGCCTGGGTGTCCGCCGACCAGATGGTCCTGCGGAATGGCCCCGGCGCCACCGACGGCATCATCGTGAAGGGCGACTACGTCCATAACGATCCGCGCTACTCGACACGCGCGGACGAGGCCATCTTCACCGGTCTCGATCGCGGCTTCTGGAAGGCGCGTCCGTTCGACACCGTCGGCCTGCTGTTCGCCTACACCGCGGTATCCGGATCGCTCGGCAAGCTCGAGGCACTGCAGCAGGAACTCGGCGAGCCGGTCATCGGCACCGGCGGAAGCTACGTGAACAACAACAACCCGTATCTTCCCAACGGTGTCCAGACCCACGCGATGAACATCGAACTCAACTACCAGATCCACGTGTATCGTGGCATCACGTTCGCCCCGGATTTCCAGTACTTCATCCGGCCGAACGCGGAAAAGAGCCTGCCGGATGCCGCTCTGTTCGGATTTAAGAGCGTCATCGAACTGTTCTAAGGCAGACCGATCAAGTCTTACTTCCAGCCGGACAGGTACTCGTACCTGTCCGGCTTTTCTTTTCCCGGGATCCGGAGATCGCCTGATGCACCTGAATGCCTGCGGCATGGTCGCTCTCGTCCTCGCGGCAGCAGCACCCGCCCTGGCCGACACGACGCTGACCATCGCGACGGTGAACAATGGCGACATGGTCGTCATGCAGCACCTGTCGCCGGAGTTCGAGCGCACGCATCCAGGCATACACCTGAACTGGGTGGTGCTGGAGGAGAACGTGCTGCGCCAGCGCGTCACCACCGACATCGCCACCCGCGCGGGCCAGTTCGACATCATGACGATTGGCAACTACGAAGTTCCGATCTGGTCGAAGCAGAACTGGCTGCACCCGATCACGCCGGCGGCGAGCTACGACGTCGACGACCTGATCAAGCCGGTGCGCCAGGGCCTGACCTACAAGGGCCACCTCTACGCGCTGCCGTTCTATGCGGAGAGTGCGATGACGTACTACCGCACCGACCTGTTCAAGAAGGCCGGCATAACCATGCCGGATGCGCCGACCTACAAGCAGATCCGTGACTACGCAGACAAGGTCACCGACCCGTCGCACCAGATCTACGGCATGTGCCTGCGCGGCAAGCCGGGCTGGGGCGAGAACGTCGCCTATTTCACCTCTCTGCTGAACACCTTCGGCGGTCAGTGGTTCGACATGTCCTGGCATCCGGCGCTGGACAGCAAGCCCTGGCACGCGGCGGTTGACTACTATGACGGCATCCTCAAGGCCGATGGTCCGCCGGGTGCCACCTCGAACGGCTTCAACGAGAACCTCGCTTTGTTCGCGTCGGGCCATTGCGGCATGTGGATCGACAGCACGGTGGCCTCGGGCCTGCTCTACGACAAGAAGCAGTCACAGGTGTCGGACACGGTCGGTTTCGCGCCGATCCCGAAGGGTCCGTATGGGCGTGGCCCGACCTGGCTGTGGAGCTGGAACCTCGCCATCCCGGCGTCGTCCAAGCAGATCGACGCCGCCGAGAGCTTCGTGACCTGGGCGACCTCGAAGGAATACATCGCCCTGGTGGCCAAGCAGAATGGCTGGGTGGCGGTGCCGCCCGGCACGCGCAGCTCGACCTATGCCAATGCCCTCTACCAGAAGGCGGCGCCGTTCGCGGCGTTCGTCGAAAAGGCGATAGAGACCGCCGACCCGAACGGCCAGACCGCGAGCCCGCGGCCCTATCACGGCGCGCAGTTCGTCGACATCCCGCAATTCCAGGCGATCGGCACCCAGGTCGGGCAGACCCTTGCGGGAACCCTGAGCGGGCAGCAGAGTGTGGACGTCGCCCTGCACTCGGCGCAGGCCAGCACGACCCGGACGATGCGCCAGTCTGGCTACCTGAAGTGACGGGCGGCGGTCTGAAGTGACGGCCGGCGATCCGGACTGCCGGCCGGAGCGTTGGTCATAAAGAAACGGGGCTTCAAAGAAGCCGGGGAGCGCGTCCGAGATGTCGACAACCGTAGCCACCGAGGTGCCCGGCCGCCGCTTCGGGCGCAAGAGCCGCCGCACCGGCGTCACCCTGCCGCTGATCGCGCCGGCCGTCGTGATCCTGCTGATCTGGTCGATCATACCGCTGGTCATGACCCTGTGGTACTCGTTTCAGCACTACAACCTGGTCGATCCGACCCAGACCGGCTTTGCCGGCTTCGACAACTACCAGTACCTGCTGACTGACCCGGATTTCTGGTCGTCGCTGATCAACACCCTGCTGCTGCTCGGCGGCGTCCTGATCATCACCATCTGCGGCGGCACCCTGCTCGCCGTGCTCTACGACCAGGAGTTCGTCGGCCGCGGCGTTGCCCGCCTGTTCGTGATCGCTCCATTCTTCGTCATGCCGACGGTCGCCGCCCTGGTGTGGAAGAACCTGATGCTGCACCCGATCTACGGGGTGGTATCGAACCTGCTGCGCGGCATCGGCATCGCGCCGGTGGACTGGTTCTCGCAGGTGCCGCTGCTCACCGTGATCGGCATCGTGTCGTGGGAGTGGCTGCCGTTCGCGGTGCTGATCCTGCTGACCGCAGTGCAGTCGCTCGACCACGAGCAGCGGGAGGCCGCGCGCATGGACGGCGCCGGCCCGATCGCCTCGTTCTTCTACATCACCCTGCCGCACCTGCGGCGCGCCATCGGCGTGGTGGTGATGATCGAGATGATCTTCCTGCTGACCATCTTCGCCGAGATCTTCGTCACCACGTCAGGCGGCCCCGGGGTCGCCACCACCAACCTCGCCTTTTTGATCTACGCCCGCGCGCTGCTGCAGTTCGATGTCGGCGGCGGCTCCGCCGGCGGCGTGATCGCCATCATCCTGGCCAATATCGTGGCCTTCTTTCTCGTGCGCTCGTTCGCACGGAACCTGGAGGTCTGAGCCATGCGCCCTTCGATTGCCAAGAAGATCGCCATCGCCGGGCTCGGCTGGGGCATCGCGATCATCATGTTCTTTCCGATCTTCTGGATGTTCATCACCGGCTTCAAGACCGAGGTGGACGCGGTCTCGACGCCGCCGCACCTGTTCTTCCATCCGACCCTGCAGAGCTATGTCGAGGTGCAGCAGCGGGCCAACTACTGGCTGTTCGCGCTGAACAGCGTGATCATCTCGGTGGGCGGCACCGTGCTCGCCCTGCTGCTGGCGATCCCGGCGGCCTACGTGATGGCGTTCTTCCCGACGCACCGCACCCGCGGCACCCTGCTATGGATGCTTTCGACCAAGATGCTGCCGCCGGTCGGCGTGCTGATCCCGATCTACCTGATCCTGCGCGCCGTCGGCCTGCTCGACACCCGCACCGGCCTCGTGCTGATCTACATGCTGATGAACCTGCCGATCGTGGTCTGGATGCTGTTCACCTTCTTCAAGGAAGTGCCGCGCGAGATCCTGGAGGCCGGGCGCATGGACGGCGCCGGACGCATGGGCGAGCTGCGCCATGTGCTGATGCCGCTCTCGCTTCCCGGCATCGCTTCGACCGGGCTGCTGTCGCTGATCCTATGCTGGAACGAGGCGTTCTGGTCGCTCAACCTGACATCGTCGAAGGCGGCGCCGCTGACCGCCTTCATCGCCTCGTTCTCGTCGCCGGAGGGGTTGTTCTTCGCCAAGCTGTCGGCGGCTTCGACGCTGGCGGTGGCGCCGATCCTGATCTTCGGCTGGCTCAGCCAGCGCCAGCTCGTGCGCGGCCTGACGTTTGGCGCGGTGAAGTGAGCGGGCGGCGCAGTGCGAGCGGGCAGCTGGCCACATGCAATCCTTTTTTCCACCACGGCATAAGAAGGCCGGCCGAAGGCCGGGGAAACTCCAATGGCGACTGTGGCCCTGCGCGACCTGCGCAAATCCTATGCGAACCACGAGGCGATCAAGGGCGTCACCCTGGACGTCGAGGATCGCGAGTTCGTGGTGTTCGTCGGCCCGTCGGGCTGCGGCAAATCGACCCTGCTGCGCATGATCGCGGGCCTCGAGGAGATCAGCAGCGGTGACCTGATGATCGACGGCAAGCGGGTCAACGACGTGGGGCCGGCCCAGCGCGAGCTGGCCATGGTGTTCCAGTCCTACGCGCTCTATCCGCACATGACGGTCGCCGACAACATGGGCTTCGCGCTCAAGCTCGCCGGCGTGAAGTCCGAGGAGCGCAACGCCAAGGTCGCCGAGGCGGCGCGCATCCTGCAGCTCGAACCGTATCTTGCGCGCAAGCCGGGCCAGCTTTCCGGCGGCCAGCGCCAGCGGGTGGCGATCGGGCGCTCGATCGTGCGCAACCCCAAGGTGTTCCTGTTCGACGAGCCGCTGTCCAACCTCGACGCGGCGCTGCGCGGCCAGATGCGCATCGAGCTCGCCCGCCTGCACGAGCAGCTCAACGCCACCATGATCTATGTGACGCACGACCAGGTCGAGGCGATGACCATGGCCGACAAGATCGTGGTGCTGCAGGCCGGCGTGGTCGAGCAGGTCGGCTCGCCGCTCGAGCTGTATCACCATCCGGCCAACGTGTTCGTGGCCGGCTTCATGGGCTCGCCGCGGATGAACCTGATCCCGGCGACGGTGACCGGCGTGGATGCGAACGGCGTCGCCATCTCGGGTCCGGGCGGCATCAGCGTCGTCGTGCCGGTCGAGCCCGGCAGCCTGCGGGCCGGCACCAAGGTCACCTTCGGCATCCGGCCGGAGCACCTGACCGTCGATCCGAACGGGACGCTCAATGGCCGCGCCCTGATCGCCGAGCGGCTTGGCGGCCTCACCCTGCTGCATGTCGAGCTGCAGGACGGCACCCTGCTGGTGGTGCAGACCGACGGTGCGGATGCGACCCGGCTGCATGAGCCGGTGCGGCTGTCGATCTCGGCGCCGCATGCGCATGTGTTCGGCCCGGACGGCCTGGCGGCCGAGCACCTGCTAAGGAACCCGCTGACAGTGTGAGGGCGGCGTCTCGAAAACGGGAACCTTGCAAAATACGCGAACAGATACGTGGCCTTGAGCCGTTTTCATGTAGGATGAGTGAAACGCGAGGCCGGATCGTCGCTTAGACCTGATCTCCTTAGCGCGACCATGTCTGGAGATCCGAACGTGCTGGATCTGGGCTGTATGGTGACCGAGAGGCCCGCAAACGACCGGAACTCCGGCAGCGTGTCGCGCCGCGGGCATTGAGGCCATCGCGATGGACCTCGACAGCTCACCCGGCGAGCAACCCGATCCGCTGCCGATTGTCGGCATCGGTGCGTCGGCTGGCGGACTGGAAGCCATAGAGGGTTTCTTCGGCGGCATGCCCGAGGCTCCGGGTCTCGCCTTTGTGATCGTGACCCACCTCAACACGCAGCGGGAAAGCCTGCTGCACCAGATCGTCGCCCGCTACACGACGATGACGGTCGAGGTGGCGGCCGACGGGGTCCGGGTCGAGGCCAACCGTGTCTATGTGCTGCCGGCGGATGCGATCCTCAGCATCGAGCAGGGGCGCCTTGCGATACGCAAGCCGAACCCGGTTCGCCGCGAGCGCCATCCGATCGACATCTTCTTCACGTCCCTGGCGCTGGACCAGGGCGAGCTTGCGGCAGGCGTGGTACTGTCGGGCGGCGATGGCGACGGCGCGCTCGGCATCAAGGTGATCAAGGAGCGTGGCGGCCTGACCATGGCCCAGGTTGCCGATGGCTCCGGCCCGCAATTTCCCAGCATGCCTGATACCGCGATCTCGACCGGCCTGGTCGATTTCGCCCTGCCCGCGGATGCGATGGGCACCCGGCTCCATGCCTTCGCGCGCAGCCTCTCCGACGCGGGGCTGGGGTTCGGTGGCGCCGCGCCGCCGGATGCGGTCGATACGGTGCGACAGGAGATCTGCACCATCGTGCGCAACCAGGTGGGCCACGATTTCGGCGGCTACAAGCCGAAGACCTTTTTGCGGCGGGTCCATCGCAGGATGCAGGTGCAGCAGGTCGCGACCATCGATGCCTATGTCGAGCGGCTGCGGCAGGACCCGCAGGAGGTCGCGTCCCTGTTCCGTGACCTGCTGATCAACGTGACCAACTTCTTTCGCGATGCCGATGCGTTCTCGGCCCTCGGGAGCGATGTGATCCCCCGGCTGTTCGAGGGCCGCGGCGCGGACGCCACGATACGGGTCTGGGTGCCGGGATGCGCAACCGGGGAGGAGGTCTACTCGATCGCCATCCTGGTCTGCGAGCACCTGGAGACGCTCACGGCGCGGCCGTTGGTGCAGATCTTCGCGACCGACATCGACGAGCATGCGCTCGCGGTCGCGCGGAGCGGGCGCTACCCGGAGGCGCTGCTGGACAGCGTCTCGGGCGGGCGCAGGAGGCGCTTCTTCGTGCCGGAAGGCGGCAGCTACCTGGTCGGCCGCGAGGTGCGCGACCTTTGCATCTTCTCGCCGCACAGCGTGATCCGCGACCCGCCATTCTCGCGCATCGACCTCATCTCCTGCCGGAACCTGCTGATCTATTTCGGTGCCGACATGCAGGCCCAGGTCATCCCGATCTTCCACTATGCGCTGCGGCAGGGTGGCTACCTGTTCCTAGGCTCCTCGGAGAACGTGACCCAGTTCGGTGAGCTGTTCACGCCGGTCGAGAAGAACCAGCGCATCTTCCGCCGCCGCGAGGACAGCCGTGTCGCGCGCAGCCTGCCGATGGTGATGAAGGGACTGCGTGGCAGGCTGGCGCTCGGGGGCGGGGGTGCGGCCCAGGCGCGGTCCGGGTTGGCGATGCGCCAGGCGATCGAGAGCCAGGTGCTCGACCGCTTTGCCCCGCCGCACGTCGTGGTCAACGGCGAAGGCGACGTCGTGCATTACTCCGCACGCACCGGGAAGTATCTCGAGGCGGCCCCCGGGCTGCCGACCCGCCAGTTGCTGACCATGGCGCGCAAGGGCCTGCGTTTCGACCTGCGCTCGGTGCTGCGCGAAGCGGTTGACGCCAACCATGCCGCGACCTGCGAGGGGGTCGCGGTCGAGGACGATGACGGCCGGATCCAGTCGCTCACCCTGACGGTGGACCCGCTGCCGCACCGGAATGGCGAGGAACAGCTCTACCTGGTGCTGTTCATCGATGTTGGCCCGGTTCTGAGCCGGTCAGAGGCCGCCGACCGCGCCAGGTCCAGCCGCGACGGGGCCACGGTGCAGCTCGAGCACGAGCTGCGCGACACCCGTGAGCGCCTGCAGTCCCTGATCGAGGAGTACGAGACCGCTCTGGAGGAGCTCAAATCCTCCAACGAGGAGCTCGTCTCGGTGAACGAGGAGATGCAATCCACCAACGAGGAGCTCGAGGCCTCGAAGGAGGAGCTGGTCTCGCTCAACGAGGAGCTGCAGACGGTCAATGCCGAGCTGCACGGCAAGCTGGAGGCGCTGGATCGTGCCAATGGCGACCTGCAGAACCTGTTCGAGAGCACCGATGTCGCGACCGTGTTCCTCGACCGCGAGCTGGTCATTCGCAGCTTCACCCCGGCGGTCACCAAGGTGTTCAATATCCTGCCCGGCGATCGCGGGCGGCCGATCACCGACCTGTCGGCGCGCCTCGAGCTGCCCGGCTTCGTCGGGGACATCGCTGCCGTCTTCGCCCGCGGCGAACCGATCGAGCGCTCGGCGAGCCACGCGGAACCGGCTGCGCACTACCTGGTGCGGCTGGCGCCATATCGCGACATCCAGCAGGTCACCGAGGGGGTGGTCATCAGCTTCATCGACGTCACCAGCGTGACCCAGGCGGAGGCACGGCAGCGCGTGCTGGTCGCCGAGCTGCAGCACCGGACCCGCAACCTGCTGGCCATGGTGCAGGCGATCGCGCACCAGACCCTGGGAAAGGGCGGCTCGCTCGAGAGTTTCACCGCCCGGCTGTCGGCGCTCGGCCGGGTGCAGGGCCTGATCAGCCACGCCACCGACGAGCAGGTGGACCTCGCCGAACTGGTGCGCCTGGAACTGCAGGCGCACGGTGCCACCGAGGGTGGGTCCATCACCATCCACGGGCCGCCGGTGGCGCTCACCCTGGAGCGGGTGCAGACCTTTGCACTCGCCCTGCATGAGCTGGCAACCAATGCGGTTAAGCACGGGGCCCTGAAGACGGGAACGCCTGACAGCGCCGCCCGGCTCGACATCACCTGGTCGGTGCAGGCCGATGCGAGCGACCGCGTGCTGGTGCTGGACTGGCGCGAGACCGGCGTGGTGCTGCCGCCCGGCGAGGTGCCGCGTGGCTATGGGCGCGAACTGATCGAGCGCGCGCTCAGCTTCACTCTCAGGGCACGCACCCGGCTCAGCTTCGGCGCCGAAGGCGTGGTCTGCCATATCGAGATGCCGCTCGCCCTGCGACCGAATGCGGAGTCCCGCGTTGCCGAGGCGACGCAATCTTGATTGGACCGGCTTTGGCACAGACCCGCTCGCTCGAAGGCCTGCGCATCCTAGTCGTCGAGGACGACTACATGATCGCGGACGCCCTGTGCGGGTCGCTCGAAGCCGCCGGCGCCCTGATCATCGGGCCGCTCGGCAGCGTGCAGGATGCGGTCGGCTTTCTCGGTCAGGAGAATGCCGCGATCGACATCGCCGTGCTCGATGTCGATCTGCACGGCGAGAAATCCTACGCAATCGCGGATGTCCTCGCCGGCCGCGGCGTCCCGTTCGTGTTCACGACCGGCTACAATGTCGATGCGGTCGATGCTGCCTACCGCGACTATCCGCGCTGCGAGAAGCCGCTCAGCGAGCGGGCGCTGTTCGCCGCACTGCAGCCGATGACAGGCTGAGAGCCTCCGGCCGCTCCCCAGGCAGACAACGCTGACGCACGGCGATGGCGAGAGGCCGATCAGGATGGAAGCCACCGCGTCGGGCGGCGTGTTCCGGTTGTCGGTCCTGAACCATGGCGAGCAGATCCCGAGCGGCCCAGGCGAAGCTGTTCCTGCCGTTCGACCGCGGACGGCTCGACAGCGACGCGGGCCTCGGCCTCTACATCGCATCGCAGATCGCATCGGCCACCATGGTACGCAGACCGCGAGTTCGACGGTGCAGGAGACCTGCTTCGTGTTCACGATGCCGATCTGACAGGCTGGTGAAGAACTATATTTCCAGCGCCCCCTGGCCGCCGCGCTCCGGCTCGACCTTCACCCGGACTTCGCCGTCGGCGAACACCAGCCCGAGCCGCATGCCGGCACCCAGCCCGGCCGCCTGGGTCACCGCGCGACCGGCGCCGTCGCGCACCAGCACATAGCCGCGTGCCAGCAGCGCCAGCGGGTTGGCGCCGTCCAGCCGCGCCTCCAGGCCCTCGATCTGGGTGCGGCGCTGGCGCAGCAGGGCCAGCAGGGGCGAGGCGGCGACCGGCCGGGCCGCCATCCGGGCCTGGCTGAGGGCGATGGCCCGGCGCAGCGCCGCGTCGAGCTGGTTGCCGGCGAGGCCGATGCGGCCGCGGCCGGCGGCGATGCGGGCGCGCGGCGGATGCAGGTGACGCTCGGCGCCGATCAGGCCGGTGCGGCGCAGGCCGACGAGGCGGGGCAGTGCCGTCGCCAGCCCGCGCGCCGCCAGCACCACCGGAGTGCGGCGGATGGCGATCAGGGAGACCGGCGACGGCATGTGCCGCTCGGCCAGGATCAGGGCATTGCGACGGGTGGCGACGAGGTTGGGCAGCGCCATCGACAGCCGGTAGCCGCGGTCGTCGAGCCGCTGGCGCACCGCGCCGAGCAGCGTCGGCAGGTCGGGCAGCGCGTGCGCCGCCACATCGAGGCGGCGGCGGCGGCCCTGCACCAGGTGGTTCAGGGCGCTGATCAGCCGCGCGGCGCGATGCGCCAGATCGGCGGCGAGGTCGGCGCGGGCCGGCACCGCGAGCTCTGCCGCCGCGGTCGGGGTCGGCGCGCGGCGGTCGGAGACATAGTCGATCAGGGTGGTGTCGGTCTCGTGTCCCACCGCCGAGATCAGCGGGATGCGGCAGGCGGCGACGGCGCGCAGCACGGCCTCGTCGTTGAACGCCATCAGGTCCTCGAGGCTGCCGCCGCCGCGGGCGACGATCAGCAGGTCCGGCCTTGGGATGGTGCCGGTGCCGTCGATGCGGTCGAAGCCGGCGATGGCGGCGGCGATCCGCGCGGCGGCGCCTTCGCCCTGCACCGGCACCGACCAGACCAGCAGCCGGCGCGGGAAGCGGCGCGCGAGCGTCGTGCGGATGTCCTGCAGCACCGCGCCCTGGGCCGAGGTGACGATCCCGATCACCGCAGGCAGCACCGGCAGCGCCTGCTTGCGCTCGGCGTCGAACAGGCCTTCGGCGGCGAGCCTGACGCGCAGCCGCTCGATCCGGGCCAGCAGCGCGCCCTCGCCGGCATATTCCATCCGCTCGACGATGAGCTGGTACGAGGAGCGCTCGCCGTACGACGACACCCGTCCGGTCGCCACCACCTCCAGCCCGTTCTCCGGCACCAGCCCGAGCCGCGAGACGGTGCCTTTCCAGCACACGCCGGAGATCTTGCCGCCCGCGTCCTTGAGCGAGAAATAGAGATGGCCGGACGGGTAGCGCTTGAACTCGGTGATCTCGCCGCGCACCCGCACCCGGCCGAACGAGCCTTCCAGCACCCGCTTGATGGCGCCCGAGATTTCCGAGACCGAGAACTCGGGCAGGTTGGAGAGCGGCGCGGGCGTATCCATCGGCGCAGGTTAGCCTGCGGGATTGCCCCGGGGTAGTATCGCGCCTTCTGCGGGGGTTGGAATTGGCGATGCGTGTTCTGCTGGTCGGGTCCGGAGGCCGCGAGCATGCGGTGGCGGTGGCGCTGGCGCGTTCGCCGCTGCTGACTGGCCTGTTCACCGCACCCGGCAATCCCGGCACCGCCTCGCTCGGAACCAACGTGGCGATCGTGGCGGACGACGTGGCCCACCTGGTGGCATTCGCGCGCGCCGAACGCATCGACCTGGTGGTGCCGGGACCGGAGGCGCCGCTGGTGGCCGGGCTCGCCGACGCCTGCGCCGCGGCCGGCATCGCCTGCGCCGGGCCGAGCGCCGCCGCCGCCCGGCTCGAAGGCAGCAAGAGCTTCACCAAGGAGATCTGCGACGAGGCCGGCATCCCGACCGCGCGCTGGGAACGCTTCACCGATGCGGCGAGCGCGCGTGCCTTCGTGCGTAGGCGCGGTGCCCCGATCGTGATCAAGGCGGACGGGCTGGCCGCCGGCAAGGGGGTGGTGGTGGCGCAGAGCGTGGCCGAGGCGGAGGCGGCGATCGCCGACATGATGCAGGATACGTCTCGCGGCGGCGCTGGCGCGTCGGTCATCGAGGAGTGCCTGGAGGGGGAGGAGGTCTCGCTGTTTGCCTTCTGCGACGGCACCGATGCGGTGCTGATCGGCGCGGCGCAGGACCACAAGCGGATCGGCGAGGGCGACACCGGCCCGAACACCGGCGGCATGGGCGCCATCTCGCCGCCGCCCGGCTTCGGCCCGGAGGCGCAGGAGCGGGCGCTGGAGCTGCTGGTACGGCCGGCGCTGGCGGTGCTGGCGCGGCGCGGCACGCCGTTCCGCGGCGTGATCTTCGCTGGCCTGATGCTGACCACGCAGGGGCCGAAGCTGATCGAATACAACGTGCGGTTCGGCGACCCGGAGGCCCAGGCACTGCTGCTGCGGCTGGAGAGCGACCTGCTGGCGGCACTGCTGGCGCTGTGCGGGGGGCGGCTGGCGGAGAGTGGCTTGCGATTTTCCGCGCAGGCCTCGATCGCGGTGGTGCTGGCCGGACGCGGCTATCCCGGCCAGCCCGCCACCGGCGGCGCGATCACCGGCATCGAGGCGGCAGAGGCGATCGCCGGGGTGCGGGTGTTCCAGGCGGCGACGGTGCTGGATGCGGCAGGGGTCCTGCGCGGATCCGGCGGCCGGGTGCTGAGCGTGTGCGCCACCGCCGACACCCTTGCCGACGCGCGTGACGCCGCCTATGCGGGTGTTGCCCGGATCGAGTGGTCGGACGGCATCTGGCGGCGCGATATCGGCGTGCGCGCGCTGGGCCGCGCTACGTCGTAGGGACGGCCGCAGCGGCGGGGACCGTGTGCAGGCCGGACACCAGGCGGGCCAGGGTCGGCCCGACCAGCAGGACCAGGAGGAAGCGCAGCACCTGCATCGCCATGACGAACGGCACGTCGACAGGGGTTCCGGAAGCGATGATGGCGACGGAATCCGCACCACCCGGGCTGGTTGCGAGATAGGCGGTCAGCGGCGACACGCCGGCGACGCGATGCAGGATGAAGGCGAAGCCGGCGCACAGCGCGATGAGCGCCAGGATCGAGGCGATGATCCGGGGCAGGGCACCGGCGGCGTTGCGCAGCATCTCCGCATTGAAGCGCAGGCCGATGGTCCAGCCGAGCAGCGCATAGGCCGCGGCCAGCAACGGCATCGGCAGCACGATGGACATCAGACCGGTGCCCTGCAGCAGCATGCCCAGGAACATCGGCACCAGCAGCGCGCCGGCCGGGATGCGCAGGAGACGGCCGAGCCAGACGCCGACGGCGCCCAGCAGGATCGTCTCGGCGAACCCGGTGACGGGCACCGCCGCCAGCCAGTGCGGGCCGGCCGCGTGCGCCGCCGGTCCGGCCGGCATCCAGAGGCGGGCGACGAGCGAGGCGGTCAGGGCCGCGAACACCACCCGCAGATACTGCATGACGGCGACAAGGCGCATGTCCGCCCCGTACGCTTCCGCCATCAGCGTCATCACCATGGCAGCACCCGGTATCGAGCCCCAGACCGCGGTGGTGCCGGGCAGCACCCGCCAGCGCATCAGCAGGGTGCCGAGCAACACTGCCGCCAGCACCACCGAGACCACGCCGCCTGCGAACACCGGCCAGTGATGCACGATCTCGGGGCCGAGCGAAGGCGGCAGGATGCGCGCGATCATGCAGCCGACCGTGGCCTGGGCGGCGACGAACGGCAGCGACGGCACCCGCAGCGAGGTGCCGGCGCCGGCCAGGATGGCGGCGGCGGCCATCGGGCCGAGCAGCAGCGCCGCCGGAACCCGCAATGCCTCCAGCGGCAGCACCAGCAGCAACGACAGCGCGATCAGCAGCGTCGCCTGCACGAGGCGCGACCGGTCCTGCAATGCCGGGAGCCGCATCATGGGCGGCGCGACAGGGTGATGTCCGCGCTCTGCACCACCCGGGCCACGCGCGGAAGCACCTGGGTGATCGCGAAGCTGTGCGCCTCAGCGGACACGCTGCTGCAGGCATCCTCCGCAATGACAACATTGTAGCCGAGCTCCCAGGCGTGCCGGGCAGTGGACTCGACGCCGAAATTGGTGGCGATGCCGCCGATCACCACGCCCCCGATGCGGCGCCGGCGCAGCAGCAAGTCGAGCTCGGTGCCGGTGAAGGCGCCCCATTGCCGCTTGGTGACCAGCAGGTCGCCGGGTCGCGCCAGGCCATCTGCGAGGTCCGACCAGCCGGCCGGCAGTTCGCCGAAGCGGCTGGTCAGGGGCTGGTCGACGTGTCCCGGCGGTGCGTCCGAGAAATCCGGCGCAAAGGCCACACGCACCAGCACCACCGGCGCGCCGGCTGCCCGGAAGCGCGCCGCAAGCGCCTGCCCGGCAGCCAGGGCCTGCGGACCGGTGCGCGGCTTCGTGTCCATGCCGATGATGCCGTTCTGCAGGTCGATCAGCACAAGGGCGGTGGCGGCGGGATCGAGGTTGGGCATCGGCATCTCCGGGGTGATGTGATATGCGAGGCTAGGCTCGCCTTTATAAGTTGAGGATATCCTCGCAAATGTCAACGGCCAGGACCGTTGTGGTGCCGTCGCGGCAGCCCAAGACCGGCATCGTTCCGACACGGCAGCGTGGCCGGGATCGCGTGGAGGCGATCATCGAGGCCGGCGCCCATGTGTTCGCCGGCCGCGGCTTCCATGCGGCCACGATGACCGAGATCGCCGAGGTCGCCCGCACCGCGATCGGCTCGCTGTATCGGTTCTTCCCCACCAAGGAGCTGCTGGCCGATGCGGTGTTCGGCCGCTACGCCGATGGGATGCTGCTCGCGCTCGACGCCCTGGCGGAACGGGCGCCGCGGCTCGATCCGGCCGCGCTGGCCGAGGCGCTGGTGGCCTGCATGATGCAGGAGCGGCCGTATCGCGACGCGGCGGCGGCCCTGGCCGACGAGCGCGACGACGGTCCGATGCTGCGCCTGCGCCTGCGGGCCTCGATCCGCGACAAGGTCGGCCACGTCCTGGCCGCGACCGGGATGCCCGACGCGCAGGCCGCACGCATGGCGCCGATGGTGCTGCAGGCGATGAAGGCGGTGCCGTTCCTGCTGCGTGAGGGCCTGGACCGGCAGGCGACCCTGGCGGAGGCGCATCGCATGATCGGCTGCTATGTCGCAGGCAGCATGCGGGCCCCGGCCGGCACCGCTTGCGCGGACGCAGGGTCATGATCAGATTTGGGTCGCGCTCCGGACAGGGACCTGCGTTCGATGGACCATGAAGCCTTCTTTCGCCGTCAGCTCGACCGGCTGCGCGCCGAGGGCAACTACCGCGTCTTCGCCGAACTCGAACGCCATGTCGGCGATTTTCCGCGCGCCACGCTGCTGAACGCGCGGGCGCACGGCGCGCAGTCCGACACCCGCGAAGTCACCATCTGGTGCTCGAACGACTATCTCGGCATGGGCCAGAACCCGTCCGTGCTGGCCGCGATGCACGAGGCGATCGACCGGCTCGGCGCCGGCGCGGGCGGCACCCGCAACATCTCCGGCACCTCGAGCCAGCATGTGCTGCTGGAACAGGAACTGGCCCGGCTGCACGGCAAGGAGGCCGGTCTGCTGTTCGGTTCGGGCTACATGTCGAACTGGGCAACGCTGGGCACCATCGCGGCGCGGGTGCCCGGCTGCATCGTGCTGTCGGATGCCGGCAACCATGCGTCCATGATCGAGGGCATCCGGCACAGCCGCGCCGAGCGGCAGATTTTTGTCCATAACGACCCGCGCGACCTGGAGCGCCGTCTGTGCGACCTGCCGCCGGATGCGCCGAAGTTCGTGGTGTTCGAGAGCGTCTATTCGATGGATGGCGACATCGCGCCGATTTCCGAATTGTGCGACGTCGCCGACCGCCATGGTGCGATGACCTATCTCGACGAGGTGCACGCGGTCGGCCTGTACGGTCCGCATGGCGCCGGCATCGCGGCGCGCGACGGTGTTGCCGACCGCATCACCATCATCGAGGGCACGCTGGCCAAGGGCTTCGGCATCGTCGGCGGCTATATCGCCGGATCCGCCGCGATGTGCGACTACGTGCGCTCGTTCGCGTCGGGCTACATCTTCACCACAGCGCCGCCGCCGGCGCTCACCGCGGGCGCCATCGCCAGCATCCGTGCCTTGCGCGACGCCGACGACCTGCGCGCCTTGCACAAGCTGCGGGTGTCGCAGGTGCGCCGGGCGCTGGAACGTGAGGGGGTGCCGCATCTCGATAATCCGTCGCACATCGTCCCGGTGATCGTGGGCGATCCGGTCGCGACCCGGATGATGTCGGAGCGGCTGCTGTCGCGGCACGGCATCTATGTGCAGCCGATCAACTACCCGACGGTGCCGCGCGGCAGCGAGCGCCTGCGCCTGACGCCGACGCCGCTGCACAGCGAGGCCGACGTCGCGCACCTGGCCAGTGCGGTCGGCGAGGAGTGGGCGGCGTTCAAGCTGCAGCGCAGCGCGTAGCCGCACGGAACCAGAGTCTCGAGTTGGGGCGCAGCATGCCGGTCCGGGTCTGCCTGCTCGGCGCCACCGGCACCATCGGCAAGGCGACCGCGCGGGCACTGCTGCTGCGCGGGCACGAGGTGGTGTGCTTCGTACGGCCGCGTCCAGGCGGCCTGCGCATGGTCGATGGCGCCGAGGTCCGCATCGTCGACCTCTCGGGGCCTGCCATGATCGCCAGGGACGGTTTCCGTGCTGAACGCTTCGACGCGGTGGTCTCCTGCATGGCGTCGCGCACCGGAACGCCTCGGGATGCCTGGGCGGTCGATCACCAGGCGCATGTCGATATGCTGCAAGCGGCGCGGAACGCCGGCGTCGGGCAGTTCGTGCTGCTGTCGGCAATCTGCGTGCAGAAGCCGCTGCTGGCGTTCCAGCAGGCCAAGCTGGCGTTCGAGGCGACCTTGATGGCGTCCGGCCTGACCTGGTCGATCGTCCGGCCGACCGCGTTCTTCAAGTCGCTGTCGGGCCAGGTCGAGCGCGTCCGCCGTGGCCGGCCGTTCCTGCTGTTCGGGGACGGCGCACTCACCGCATGCAAGCCGATCAGCGACGGCGATGTCGCGTCCTATCTCGCCGACTGTCTCGACGATGATCGCCGCTGGAACCGTGTGCTGCCGATCGGCGGACCCGGAGCGGCGATCACCCCGCGCGAGCAGGGCGCGCTGCTGTTCGCGCTGGCGGCCCGCGAGCCGCGGTTCCGGCAGGTGCCGGTGGCTCTGCTCGACGTGATCATCCGCGGCCTCGGCGTCGCAGGACGCCTGCTGCCGGCGCTGGCGGACAAGGCGGAGCTGGCGCGGATCGGACGCTACTACGCGACCGAGTCGATGCTGGTTCTGAATTCCGATGGGCACTACGACGCGGCCGCCACGCCCTCGACCGGGAGTGAGACATTGGCCGGGTTCTACGCAACGCTCATGGCCGGCGCGCCGGCGCCCGAACGCGGCGATCACGCCGTCTTCTGAGCCGTTCGGGGTTCTTAACCGGAGTTGGAAATCCTCCCAGCAGCGGGTGGCTTATCCACCAGATCGCGAGCGGCGATCTTAAGCCGGAAGGCGCCCGAGAGCGTGCATCCTGGAGCAGGGACCGATGCGCTTTTTCATCGTCACGATGGCGCACCCCGATGGCGACGGCCGGAACCGGCACCTCGCGGCGCGTGTCCGCTACCTGCGCGACCTCGTGGCGACCGGACGGCTGCTCGCCTCCGGACCGCTCAAGCGCAAGCAGCTTCGCTCCGGGTTCCTGATCTTCACAGCGCCCGATCGCGCCGCGATGCAGACGCTGGTGGACCGCGAACCGTTCGCGATCGAGGGCCTGATCGAGACGCTCACCGTCATCGAGTGGGACCCGCTCTTCGGCGCCTTTGCCGCGGTCTCAAGCGGGCATCTGTCGGGTCTCGATGTCTGATCTTATTGCGACGTGGACAGGAAGCTGTCGACATTGGCCTTGGTGACCACATCGAGGCCGACCATGTTGACGGGTGCCACCTTCTCGCCCTTCTTCAGGGCCAGCAGGATGTCCATCGCCTTCTGGCCCATTTCGGCGGGGCGCTGGCCGACCAGCGTCTGGACGTAGCCGTCCTTCAGCAACTGGAGCTCGACCGGCAGGGTATCGGCCATGACCAGCGGGAACTTGCCGGCCTTGACGCGGTCCATGTTGGAATCGATGAACGCCTTGTAGGCTTTTGGTGCGAACAGCGCCCAGCCGCCGACCGGGATGATGGCGCCGATATCCGGATTGGCGGTGGCGAAGTCCGAAAGCTGCTGGTCCGCCAGGGCGGCGTCGTCATTGCAGAAGGAGGGCGAGCCCTTCACCTCTTTCCAGCCCGCGCCCTTCAGGACCTCGTATAGCCCGGCGAGGCGGTCATTGAGGTTGGCGGCAGCCGGGCCGCCCGACTGGGTAGCGAAGGTGCTGGGCTGCGGATGCAGCTTGATGAGCTGGCGGCCAAGCTCGCGGCCCATCTCCTTGTTGTCGGTGCCGACATAGGCCTGGCGTTCCGACTTGTCGGCATCGGCGTCGAACGTGATCACCGGGATGCCGGCGTCACGCGCCTGCTTGATGACGCGGATCACGGAATCCGCGTCCGCGACCGAGACGGCAATGCCATCGACGCCCTGGGTGACGAAGTCCTGCATGATCTGGACCTCGGTCGCGGGCTCGTGCGTCGCCGGGCCCTTGTAGATGCAGGTGACGTCGCCGAGCTTCTTGGCCTCCGCCATGCAGCCGTTGCGCGAGAGGTCGAAATACGGATTGTCCATTCCCTTCGGGATCAGGGCGAACTTGTAGGCGTCCGCGGCGTGCGCGGTCGCCATCATCGAGACGGCGGCAACAGTTCCGAGAAGCAGCGTTTTCATTTGGAAGTCCCCCAGTTGATGTTTTCTTTGTCGGGTTTTATTCGGGCTGCCGTGTCCGGATCTTGTCGACCAGGACCGCCAGGATGATGATCGAGCCGACGAAGGTCTGTTCCCAGTAGGTGTCGGCGCCGAATAGCGCGAGCCCGTTGCGTATCACCTCGATCAGGGCGGCGCCCAGGATCGCGCCCACCGGGCCGCCGACGCCGCCGGCCAGATCCGCACCTCCGATCACCGACGCGGCGATGATCTTGAGCTCGTATCCGGTTGCAAGGTTGGCCGGCGCCGAGCCCAGCCAGCCGGTGATCAGGATCCCGGATAATCCGGCGCTCAGGGCGCACAGCACATAGACCGACATCTTGACGCGCGAGACCGCCACCCCGGTCAGTTGCGCGGCCCGCTCGTTGTTACCCAGCACGAAGACATACCGCCCCCAGCGCGTGTGGCGGAGTGCCACGCCCATCAGCACCGCGAGCAGCACGAGATAGACCACCGAAACCGGTATGCCGAACATCTTGCCGTCGGACAGAGAGTAGAACGTGTCGACATACGGTCCGGTCGGCGCCTGCCCGCGGCCCTGCGTGATGACGTAGGTCATGCCACGGCAGATCGAGAGCATGCCCAAAGTGGTGACGAAGGGCGACAGCCTGACCTTCGCGATCAGCAGGCCGTTGATCAGCCCGACGATGCCTGCGATCGCCATGCCGCCGGCCGCGGCCACGATCATGACGGCGTAGGGAATGCCGGCGAGCATCGTGCCCGACAGCACCTTCATCAGGATGGCGGTCATGACAGCCACCAGGCCCATCACCGAGCCCACCGAGAGATCGATGCCGCCGGTGATGATCACCAGGGTCGATCCGAGGGCCACGATGCCGATATAGCTGAAGTTCTTCGAGGTATTCAGCAGGTTTCCGTATGAGAGGAACCGGTGCGTGAAGACCGCGACGAGCAGGGTGATAATGATGAAGGCGATGCCGACATAGGCCGTCTGCGTCGCCAACGCGCCGCGGCGATACCACCGCACGCTGCCGATATTGTCGAAGTTCACCGCCTGCCCGACATCCTCCGACATCAGGCAAATTCCTTGGCGCCGGTGATCAGCGCGGTGACCTCTTCCGGGCTCGACTGGACGATCGGCTTATCGGCCCGCTTCTCGCCACGCCGCAGTACCACGACCCGGTCGCAGACCGAGAAGACGTCGGGCATGCGGTGCGAGATCAGGATGACGGCGATCCCGGAGTCCCGCAGCCGGCGAATGAGGTCGAGCACCTGGGCGACCTGGCGCACCGAGATCGCCGCGGTGGGTTCGTCCATCAGCACGAGCTTGGCGTTCGCCAGCCGGGTGCGGGCGATGGCGACCGCCTGGCGTTGGCCACCCGACATCTGCTTGACGAGATCGCGCGGACGGGTTTCCGATTGCAGCTCGTCGAACAGGGCGCGGGCGCGGGTGTTCATCGCCTTGTGGTCCAGGAACGAGAACGGCCCGATCCGGCGCACCAGCTCGCGGCCCAGGAAGACGTTCGCCGCCGCCGTCACGTTATCGGCCAGCGCCAGGTCCTGATAGACGACCTCGATGCCCACCGACCGTGCATCGAGCGGCCGGTCGAACCGGTGCTCCTGGCCGTCGAAATGGATGATTCCATGGGTCGGATGAAAGTTGCCGGCGATGATCTTGACCAGGGTGGACTTGCCCGCGCCGTTGTCGCCCATCAACCCGACGACATCACCCGGCCTTACGGTCAGCGCGAAGTTGGACAGCGCCCGGATCGCGCCGAAATCCTTGCCGATATTGACCAGCCGCAGAAGTTCGTCCGGATCCGCCTGCACTATGGGATCAGCGCCCATCCACTTCCTCCCTGTGCTTTTCTTATTGGTAGGCAGCATAGGGGGCGGAGAAGTCGCGTGGCAACACTGTCACTTGAGCGTTACAGTGGAGGGAGCGGGACGGGACACTGCAAGGCAGGCCGGCCGAGCCGCCCGGTCACCATCTGGTATTCGCCCGCGACATCGATTTGAGGGGTTTGGAGTGCGCGTGAAGCCGTCGGGCGCCACGGCATTCCTGATCATCGCCAAGAACCCTGCGCTGGGCGTAGGCCAGATCGCCGTGCAACAGTCCCGTCCAACGTAATCCGAGCCGGTCGCGCTCGGTCAAGGCGATGTCCGTGCGGCGTGGATTGCGATCGGCTACGCCCCTCGGCAGCGTCGAGTGGGCCGACCCGCAATCGCGGAATGCGCCACAAGACGCTAGCCCCGTCGACCCGAACGGCGCAGACTGCGGGATTGCTGCATGACCGCGCTCGCAGACGCTGCCTGGCGGACGGTTGCGGAGCATAAGCGCCAGGTCGTGCCGTGAAGGGCGAAACGGCAACCGGGATGAATCTGGAGCGGGCGAAGGGATTCGAACCCTCGACCCCAACCTTGGCAAGGTTGTGCTCTACCCCTGAGCTACGCCCGCGCTCCGAACGGTGCGGGCTTTTATGCCGTCCAGGGGACAGGCGCAAGAGGCAGCCTGCCGGAAAATCGGGCGGCAAAGACGCTTGCGGGACGGCCGGCGCAGGCCAATCTTAAGGCGCGTTCTCGAAGCGATCGCAGTCAGACCAGGATCGGTTGTGCCCATGGATTACATCATCGGCCAGAACAAGGCTGCTCCAGGCGGAACCGCTCCCGCGCGTCGTCCGGCACCCGCCCAGGGCGCCGCTCCGCGTGGCGCGCCGGACCCGGAGATCATCGGCCGGGGCGCACCGGCGGGCGGGAGACCGGCCGCGGGCTCCATCGAGGCCATGATCGTCGATGGCGACCAGAACAGCTTCATGGCCGAGGTCATCGAGGCCTCCCGCTCGGTCCCCGTGCTCGTCGATTTCTGGGCGACCTGGTGCGGGCCCTGCAAGCAGCTCACCCCGGCGCTGGAGAAGGTCACCCGCGCCGCCGGCGGTCGCATCAAGCTGGTCAAGATCGACATCGACCAGAACCGCGCCCTCGTGCAGCAACTCACCCAGGTCGGCCTGCCGCTTCAATCGGTGCCGACGGTGGCAGCGTTCTGGCAGGGCCAGATCCTGGACCTGTTCCAGGGCGCCCTGCCGGAGAGCGAGATCAAGCGCTTCGTCGAGGCGCTGCTGAAGGCCGCCGGCGGGACCATGCCATCCGCCGATACGCTCGGCGAGGCGCGCGCGGCACTGGAGGCCGGCGAGGCCGAGGAAGCCGCGTCGCTGTTCAGCGCGACCCTGGAGCAGGAGCCCGAGAGCCCCGAGGCATGGGGCGGCCTGGCCCGCGCGCTGCTGGCGATGGGCGACGAGGAGCAGGCGCTGGCGGTGCTCGAGCAGGTGCCCCCCAAGGTCGCGAACCATGCCGAGATCACCGGAGCCCGCAGCGCCATTGCGCTTGCCGCCGAAGGCCGTCGCGCGGCGGATGGCCTCGACGGGGTCCGGCGGCGTGTGCTGGCCGATGCCGACGACCATGCCGCGCGGTACGAACTGGCGACCGGCCTGAACGGCGCCGGGCAGCGCCAGGAAGCAGCCGACGCCCTGCTCGAGATCATGCGGCGCGACCGGAACTGGAACGAGGGCGCCGCGCGGCTGCAACTGATCCGGTTCTTCGAGGCCTGGGGTTTCGATGATCCGGTCACCCTGAGCTCGCGGCGCCGCATGTCTGCGCTGCTGTTCAGCTAGCGCAGATGGCCCAGGCATCCGGCCGCCGCAGGCTGCCACGCCTCGCCGAGATCGGCCTGGCTGACCTCGAGGGCGAGCTTGCGGTGTTCCCGCTCGCCGGCGCGCTGCTGTTGCCGCGCGGCCGGCTGCCGTTGAACATCTTCGAGCCGCGCTACGTCGCGATGGTGGACGATGCCCTGCGCGAGCGCCGGCTGATCGGCATGATCCAGCCGCAGGGCGTCAGCTTCGAGATCGACGATGACGACGACGAGGATCCGCCCGCGACCTCCGCCGGCGCTTCGATCGCAGGTCTCGAGCGGCCACCGGCCTTGTACCGGGTCGGTTGCGTCGGACGCCTGACCTCGTTCGCGGAGCGCGAGGATGGCGCCTTCTCGATCAGCCTGCTCGGCATCGCCCGCTTCCGGGTCTGGCAGGAGGTCGATGTCCGCAACGGCTACCGGCAGGTGCGCCCGGATTTCCGCCCGTTCGCGGCCGACCTGGTCGAGCCCGGGCCGTTCGAGTTCGATCGCGACCAGTTGCTGCAGTCGCTGCGCCAGTATTTCACCCTGCGCGGCTTCGAGGCGCGCTGGGAGGCGATCGAGCAGATGGATGACGAGACCCTCATCACCACCCTGAGCATGATCTGTCCATTTCCGCCCCCGGAGAAGCAGGCGCTGCTCGAGGCGGTCGCCCTGCCGGAGCGGGCCGCGACCTTGCAGGCGTTGTTGGAGATGGCGGGGCACGAGACGGATCGCGGCCACAAGCCGCACCCTGTGTGATGGGTCACAGACCTACGGCACAAGACCCAGAGCAATGGATCAGCAAGCTATGCCGGATGAAGTGACCGATCCTGTCCAGGTCGCGCGCCCCGCGCCGGTCGATCCGAGGCTGCTGGAGATCCTGGTCTGCCCGGTGACCAAGACCGAGCTGACCTATGACCGAGACGCCGGCGAGTTGATCAGCCGCAAGGCCGGGCTCGCCTACCCGATCCGCGACGGCATCCCGATCATGCTGCCCGACGAGGCGCGCAAGCTCGCGGACTGACCGTCCGCTAGCTCGCCGCCACCCGGTGCGAGGGTGCCGCGACATTGGCGATGACCTCGCCGAATGGTCCGGCATTCCGGGCGACGCCGCGATCGATGCCGGTAGTGGCCTTCAGCGGCAGCAGCGGGAACACCAGTTCGGCGAAGCGGTAGCATTCCTCGAGGTGCGGATAGCCCGAGAGGATGAAGCGGTCGATGCCGAGCTGCATGTATTCCTTCATGCGGTCGGCGATCTGCTTGGGTGATCCCACCAGAGCGGTGCCGGCGCCGCCACGCACCAGCCCGACGCCGGCCCACAGGTTGGGACTGACAACGAGATTGTCCCGCGAGCCGCCATGCAGCTTCGCCATGCGTGTCTGGCCGACGCTGTCGAAGCCCCCGAACGCCTTCTGGGCCTTCGCGATGTCCTCGTCGCTGACATGGCTGATCAGCCGGGTGGCCTCGTCCCAGGCCTCCTGCTCGGTCTCGCGCACGATCACATGCAGCCGGATGCCGAACGACAGGGTGCGGCCGCGCTCGGCGGCGAGGCGCCGGACCTGTTCGATCTTCTCGCCCACGGCCGCCGGCGGTTCGCCCCAGGTCAGATAGACATCGACATGGTCGGCGGCGACGCGCTGGCCGATTTCCGAGGAGCCGCCGAAGTACAGCGGCGGATGCGGCGCCTGCACCGGCGGATACAGCAATTTGCCGCCCTTGCTGCTCAGGTGCTTTCCCTCGAACTGCACGGTCTCGCCCGACAGCATCCGACGCCAGACAGTCAGGTACTCGTCGGTGGCCTCGTAGCGGGCAGTGTGGTCGAGGAACACGCCGTCGCCCTGCAGCTCCGTCGGATCGCCGCCGGTCACTACGTTGACCAGCAGCCGCCCGCCCGAAAGGCGGTCGAAGGTCGCCGCCATGCGGGCGGTCATCGACGGCTCCGACAGCCCCGGCCGCACCGCGACCAGGAAGCGCACCCGCTTGGTCAGCGGGATCATCGCCGACGCCACCACCCAGCTATCCTCGCAGGACTTCCCGGTCGGCAGCAGCATGCCGAAATAGCCAAGATCGTCGGCGGCCTGCGCGATCTGGCTCAGGTAGCTCAGCGTGACATGGCGGGCACCCGTCTGCGAGCCCAGGTAGCGGCCATCGCCGTGGGTCGGGAGGAACCACAGCACATCGGCGGCGTCGGCTGCGTACGGGGAGCCGGGGGGCTGGGACAAGACGGAGTTCCCTTGCATCGGTTGCGGTTTCGAGCCAATCACGACCCAGACACGTGTATCTCGCGCCTGAAGGTGTATCGACCAGTGGATCAATACAATGCCCCGCCGCGCCGGTCGATCCACAGTCCGGACAGACGCGCCGTCTTGACCGCGCTCATCGGCGCCGGTCTGGCTGCGCCCTTCGTGCAGCGTGCCCGGGCCGCCGGCGGACGCACCATACGCATCGGCTACCAGCGCTACGGCACGCTGATCATCCTCAAGCATACCGGCTACCTGGAAGCGGCGCTCGCCAGCACCGGTGACCGGGTCGAGTGGAGCGAGCATCCGGCCGGGCCGCAGATGCTGCAGGCGATGGGATCCGGCGCGCTGGATTTCGGCATCACCGGCGACACCCCGCCGATCTTCGCGCAGGCCGCCAGCAACCGCATCGTCTATGTCGCGCACGAGCCGCCGGCACCGCATGGCGAGGCGGTGATCGTGCCCAAGGGCAGCCCGATCACCAGCCTCGCTGACCTCAAGGGCAAGTCGGTGGCGCTGAACCGCGGCTCGAACGTACACTGGCTGCTGCTGCGCGCCCTGCAGCATGCCGGGCTGACCTCGGCCGACATCAATCCGGTCTATCTGCCGCCCGCCGCCGGACGTCCCGCCTTCGATACCGGCAGTGTCGATGCCTGGGCGATCTGGGACCCCTACCTGTCCTCGGTCGAGGTCGGCTCCAGCCCGCGCATCCTGACCACCGCGCAGGGCCTGGTGCAGAACCGGCAGTTCCTGCTGGCCGACCGCGCCTTCACCACGGCGCATCCGGACCTGGTGCAGGAGACCTTGCGGCAGCTGAACCGGTCCGACATATGGGCCGGCGCCCACCAGGGCAGCGTGGTGCAGTATCTCGCCGCCGACACCGGCCTGCCGCCGGGCGTGGTGGCGCGCGCGATCGACCGGCTCAGCTTCGGCGTCTCGCCGATGACGCCGGAGGTTGTCGCCGAGCAGCAGCAGATCGCCGATACCTTCGCCGCCCAGCATCTCATCCCGGCGCCGCTGGACGTCAGCCGCGCGGTCTGGCAC
The DNA here is from genome assembly GCA_963693035.2 of uncultured Lichenicoccus sp. Classification (GTDB taxonomy): domain Bacteria; phylum Pseudomonadota; class Alphaproteobacteria; order Acetobacterales; family Acetobacteraceae; genus Lichenicoccus. The sequence goes on along the minus strand of CAXMMQ010000006.1, from coordinate 448,718 downwards.
GCGCCAACATGAACCCGGAGCAACCCATGCAGCCTGCCTCTCTCCTGGCCCCCTTGCTTGCCGTGGCGGCCCTGGCGGTGTCTTTGACCAGTCCTGCCCTGGCGCTGACCGCGCCGCCGCAGGTGCCGCCGGGACAGCCGCAGCCGGTGACGCATCCCTATGATACGCCCGCGGCCGCGCACGACGCCGTGGATGCGGCGGTGCGCCAGGCGAAGCAGAGCGGCCGCCGTGTCCTGATCGATTTCGGCGCGAACTGGTGTCCGGATTGCCGCATGCTCGCGGGCGTGCTGCGGGAGGCGCCGGTGCAGCCTTGGGTGGCGCAGAATTTCGTACCGGTCTCTGTGAATGTCGATCATTTCAACGTCAACATGGACATCGCCCGGCGCTACGGCGTCGTCGTCAAGGCGATCCCGACCGTGCTGATCATCACTCCGGACGGCAAGCTGCTCAACGCCGACGGCACGCTGACGTTGGGCAATGCGCGCACCATGTCGTCGCAGGCGGTGGTCGACCTGCTCGGGAAGTGGAACGCCCGCACCTGAGCCCGGTGTTCATGCCCGCTTAACCCTCGTCGCCCATTATCCCCTCCTGGGCGGAGGGTGAGGCATGCCGGTGTCGACGGACGAGCGCGCCCACTGGGACCGGTCGCGCCTGCTGCTGGAAGCGGCGACGCTCGATCCCGGGTTGCGCCGCGACGCGCACCGCATGCTCTGGGAGACCTGCCAGGCGCTCGGTGACCGCAACGCGGCGCTGGCGCATCTCGACGCCGCACTCGCCGAGGGCGCGTTCTTCACCCGGCCCCACGCGGTCGCCGGTCCTTGCGTCCGAACCGTGCTGATGCTGTGCGTGCCAGGCGACTTCCAGGCCAACCTGCCGCTCGACCGGCTGTTCGACGACGGCACGCTGCTGCACACGCTCTGGATCACCGACCCGGCGCTGGTGCTGGCCGATCCGAAGGCTGCGCTGCCTCCGGAACTGGTGCGCGCGATGCCGTTCGATTGCGTGTTCATCGCCATCGCCCAGGACGAGCAGCACCGGGCAGCCCTGCGCGCCGCCGATGCGCTCGCCCGGATCATCGGCGCGCCGATGATCAACGACGGCGCGCGCATCGCCTGCCTCGGCCGTGCCGGGGTCGCCGCGCTACTGCGCGACCTGCCCGATGCTCTCGTGCCGGAGCATGTCGCGCGGCTGCATTTCCATCCCGCGCCGATCGAGTATCCGCTGATCATCCGGCCGCAGCGCTCGCATGCAGGGCAGGGGCTGGAGCGGATCGCGGATCCGGATGCGCTGGCGGATTACGACCGCCGGCATCGCGACCCGCCGGGCTTCACCGTGTCGCCGTTCATCGATTATCGCAGTGCGGACGGGCAGTTCCGCAAATATCGCATCGTCTTCGTGGACGGCGTGCCCTATCCGCTGCATCTCGGCATCCACCACGACTGGGCGGTCTGGTACTACAATGCCGGCATGGAGCTCGACCCGCTCAAGCGGCAGGAAGAGAACCGTTTCCTGCACGCGCTCGACACCGTCTTTCCGGCGGCGGCACGACACGCCCTGCACGCCCTCGCGCACCGGATCGGGCTCGATTACTTCGGTCTTGATTGCGGTCTGATGCCTGATGGCAGGCTGCTGGTCTTCGAGGTCGAGACCGGCATGATCGTGCATGACCGGCGCAGCGGGCCCGACCCGTGCACGCCCGGGGCCGCCGGGCGCATCAGGCGCGCCGTCGAGGCGATGATCGACCGTCGCGCGCGGCCTATGAAGCGGCTCCGGACCGCGGCCGCGACCACATGAAGGTCAGCTCGTGCTTGTTGTGCGCCAGATGCATGAGCGTGGCACCCGGGATCGCCGCGAAGCGATCGGAGACGGCAAAATCAGTGCTGCCCTGGAACTTGATGCTGCAGACGATGCGCCGGGTGCGCCCCGCTTCGATCCAGCGCGTCACCAGGCCCAGCAGGCGCTCCGGATAGGCGATCACGTCGCTGAACAGCCAGTCGGCCTCGGGTTCCTGTTGCGGGTCCAGGCCGAACGCGCTCCCGCGCCGGAGCGTCACGTTCGGCAACGCAGTCACCTCGGGCGCGAGATCCGCCTTGTCGATCGCGATCACCTCGGCCCCGAGCTGCGCCAGCGCCCAGCTCCAGCCACCGGGAGCCGCCCCGAGATCGAGGCAGCGGTCACCCCGGGCGGGATGCGTGCCCAGGCGGGTGCAGGCCTCCCACAGCTTGAGGTATGCGCGCGACGGCGGTCCGGTGCGGTCCTCAACGAAGTGGCAGGCGCCGTTCACGAACGGACTGGTCTTGCGCGGGCTCAGCAGCAGCCGGTCTGGGGCGAGCAGGGTCCATGCCCCCAACGGCGCGGTCGGCATCGGCGCCGGGAAGCGCAGCGGCGCCGCCTTCACCGGCGGCAGGCGCGCCTCGATCAGCGCACAGCGACGGTGGTGGGTGGCCGCATACAGGCTCCAGTTGCGCTGCCGGTCGCGCAGCGCCGTCGCCGCGAGGCCGATCGAGCCGCACCCGACCAGTTCAGGCCCGGTCCAAACATCGAGCGCCCAGACCGAGGCGTGCGGCGGATCGGGCGACAGCGCGAGCAGCCCGTGCCAGTCCTGCACCGTGACTCCGAGCCGGGCCAGCTCCTCCGCCAGCACCGGCTGCGTCACCTCGTCGGCAAGGTAGGCGGCGCGGATCGGCTGCATCAGCCGGTGTTCCGGCGCAAACCGCCGAACGCCAAGATCGCCAGCAGCAGCCAGCCGGCCATCTGCAGGATCCCGCCAGTGGGCGCGAGAGGTCCGAGATGCGGTCCCCGCAGGGCGGGCACGCAGACGCCGATGCAGAAGCAGGCGGTGCCGGCCAGCAGGCACAGGCAAGCGGCATGTACCATCCGGCGCCAGGCCGCGTCGCGCATCCAGAGCGAAGCGGCAAGCAGGGCAGCCGCATGCCAGCCGAGGATCTGCACCGCCGCGCGCAGGCTCTCCCGCCCGCCTGGTGCCAGCAGCCGGTCGGGCAGGTGCGCCGACAGCGCGGCGCCTGCCACGGTCAGCAGGCCGAGCAGGGCTCCCGCGGCAAACCAGATACGGGACGGTGCCGGGGAGGGGTGCATCGCGGCGCTTCTAGCTGCCCCGGCAGGGATGCGTATAGTTGCGGCATGGCGCGTGCCGAACTGTTCCCGGAAATCGAACCCTACGAGACCGGCTACCTTGCGGTGGAAGGCGGACACTCGATCTACTGGGAGCAGGTCGGCTCCCCGCATGGCAGGCCCGCTTTGTTCCTGCATGGCGGCCCCGGCGCCGGCGCGGGCGCGGTGCATCGCCGCTTCTTCGACCCGGCGTACTGGCGCGTGGTGCTGTTCGACCAGCGCGGCGCCGGGCGTTCGCGTCCGCAGGGCAGCATCGCCGCGAACACCACGCCCGCCCTGCTGCGCGACATCGAACAGCTTCGTGATCTGCTCGGCATCGGGAAATGGCTGCTGTTCGGCGGCTCCTGGGGCTCGACGCTCGGCCTGTCGTACGCGCAGGCGCATCCCGACCGGGTGAGCGGGCTGGTGCTGCGCGGCATCTTCCTCGGTCGCCCGGAGGAACTGGCCTGGTTCCTGTACGGCCTGGAACAGATCTTCCCGGACGCGCACGCGGCCTTTGCCGGTCACCTGCCGGAGGAGGAGCGCGGCGACCTGCTCGGCGGCTACCTGTCGCGCCTGACCGATCCAGACCCGTCGGTGCATCTTCCGGCCTCGCGCGCCTGGTCGATGTACGAGGGCACCTGCTCGACGCTGCTGCCGACGCCGGCCACCGTGCTCGGCTTCGCCCGCGATCGGGCGGCGCTCGGTCTCGCGCGCATAGAGGCGCACTACTTCGCCAACCGGCTGTTCCTGCCGCCGGCGGGGCTGCTGGCCGGCATGGACCGGATCGCGCAGGTGCCCGGCGAGATCGTGCAGGGCCGCTACGACATGATCTGCCCGGCCCGCAGCGCCTTCCAGATCGCGCAATGCTGGGGCGCGGCGAAGCTGAACGTGGTGGCGGATGCCGGGCACTCGGCGCTGGAGCCCGGAATCCGCCGTGCCCTGGTGCAGGCAGTGGAGCGCATGCGCGAAAACGGTTGATTTCGGTTCGATTACGCGACAAAGCGAGTTTTGTCCGCGGCGGACAGAACGGCGTGCACGTTATGACGTTGCAACGCAGCCACGGATACGTCTCTTCCAAAAGGAACGCCGCTTCATGAACCGCACCGTCCGCTGGGGCCTTGCCCTCGCGCTCCTGCCACTCGCCGCCTGTGCCGACACCAAGCCGCCGGCTCCTCCGCCGCCGCCGCCGGCGCCGCCGCCGATCGCCGCCAACGATGCCAGCTTCATCCAGACCGCGGCGCAGGGCGGGATGGCAGAGGTGCAGATGGGGCAGCTCGCCGACACCACCTCGCACAGCAAGGGGATCAAGACCTTCGCCGAGAAGATGGTCTCCGACCACACCGCCAACGACGACCAACTCAAGCAGCTCGTCACCACCAAGGGCGGTACGCTGCCGACCACCCTCAGCGACGAGCAGCAGGCGATGCTGACCAAGCTGCAGGGCGAGCACGGTCACAAGTTCGACCATGACTACCTGCAGGGCCAGATCAAGGGCCACGAGGCGATGCTGAGCGCGTTCCAGACCGAGGCCTCCAGCGGCACCGATCCGGATCTCAAGAACTTCGCGACGCAGACCATCCCGGTCGTGCAGATGCACCTGGACCGCGCCAAGGCGCTCGCCGGCATGGGCGGCATGCACCACCACATGATGCACCACCACCACACCAGCGCTTCGTAGGCCGTAAACGTCTCGACCTCGGCGGCCGCTGCCTCGTGCAGCGGCCGTTCGTGTTCAGGCAGCAGGAGAGCAGCGTCATGTATATCGCGATGAACCGGTTCCGCGTGGCCCTGGGGTCGGAGGGCGCCTTCGAGGAGATGTGGCTGAGCCGGGATTCCCGGCTGCGTGACGTGCCGGGCTTCGAGGTGTTCCACCTGCTGCGCGGCCCGGCCGCCGACGACCACGTGCTCTATGCCTCCCACACGGTCTGGTCCTCCAAGGCACAATTCGAGGACTGGACGCAGTCGGACGCGTTCCGCCAGGCGCATCGCGATGCTGGACAGACCGTCAACCGGCCCTCCTATCTCGGGCCGCCGCAATTCGAGGGTTTCGAGGTGCTGCAGACCGTCGACAAGCCATGACCTCGCCAGCCCGCGGCCTGCGTATCGACAGCGTCGTCACCCGCGGCGGCGATGCCGGGCAGACCTCGCTCGGCGACGGTAGCCGTCGGCCCAAGGACAGCCTGCGCGTCGAAGCCTATGGCACCGTGGACGAGGCGAACGCCTGCCTTGGGGTATTGCGCGCCTCGCTCGGCACCCAGCATCCGCAGGACGCGGTTCTGGTGCGTATCCAGAGCCTGCTGTTCGATGTTGGCGCCGACCTGTGCGTGCCTGGTGCGATGGGGGCGACCCTGCGTCTGGACGACCGGCCTCTCGCCTTGATCGAGGCGCAGATCACCGCGCTGCTTGAACACCAGTCGCCGCTCGACAGCTTCGTGCTGCCCGCTGGCAGCATGGCGGCGGCGCAGGCGCATGTGGCGCGAACGGTGATGCGCCGGGCCGAGCGCCGGGTGGTGTCGCTGGCCGCCGCCGAGGATGTGAACGGCGCCGTCATCCGGCTGCTCAACCGGCTGTCCGACTACCTGTTCGTGCTGGCACGGCACCTCAACGACAACGGTCGGGCGGATGTACTCTGGCAGCGGGGAGCGGCGTTCGACTTCTAGAGCATGATCCGATCAATCATGCTCCGCTTGTCGTTTAATAGGGCAGCTTTATCCGACACTTGGCATCGCGCAGCGATCCCAAGTGATCGGATGCTGTTCTAGCGACGACTGCGAACAAAAGGTCCGCCGACTGGAGCCCGGATGAGCGCGCATCGGCAGGTAGGATAAATACCGAGATCCAGGATGAGCTCACGTCGGCTATGGCTTCGAGGGGTTCTTCTCCCGGTTCGACGATCTGATCAGCCGCATCCGCCAGCCGACGGTCATCCCGGCCCACACGAAGGTCACCGTGCGCAGGTCCGAGGCCCGGGGTTGCTTGCGGCGGATGGCGGTGATGACGCAGCTGTAGTTTCCTGCTCTCAGTCCAGGCTCCCGACGAGTTCGGCCAGCACGTCGCGCATCGTGACGATCCGGCCGATCACGATCAGCGCCGGCGTCGGCAGCGGTGTCGCCTTCAGCGAGGCCGAGAGGCTTGCAAGCGTCGCCACCCGAAGCTGCTGGTACTGGCTTGCCGCCTGGGCAATCGCCGCCGCCGGCATGTCGGCTGGCATCCCGGCCGCGATCAGGCGGCGCGCGATCTCGTCCAGCGTGCGGGTGGCCATGTAGAGAACGATCGGCTGGTCGAGCCGGGCGAGCGCCTCCCAGTCGAGCGAGGCGATCGCGTCGGCCTCGCCCTCGGCGCTATGTCCGGTCGCCAGCACGATCGCCTGGTTGATGCCGCGCACGGTTGCCGGGATGCCGGCGGCGGCGAGGCCGGCGAGACCCGAGGTGAGGCCCGGCACCACCCGGTATGGGATGCCGGCATCCGCCAGCGCCAAAGCCTCCTCGGCGCCGCGGCCGAACACGTACGGGTCGCCGCCCTTCAGCCGCAGCACCCGCTGGCCCTCCAGGGCGAGCGCGATCAGGCGGCCGGTGATGTCCTTCTGGTGGATCGACGGGCGGCCGCCGCGTTTGCCGGCAAACTCGCGAACGGCGTGGGCGGGGGCGAGATCCAGCACGCCGGGATCGACCAGCGCGTCATAGACGATGACGTCGGCCTGGATCAGCCCGCACAGCGCATGCAGGGTAAGGTGCCCGCGATCGCCCGGCCCGGCGCCGGCCAGCCAGACATGCCCCGGCAGCAGCAGCGGGCAGTTCGACCCGAGCAGCAGCCGCACCGCATCGGCATGGGCCGGGCTGCTGTGCGCAGGCTCGGTCATCCCATCAGGAAGGCTTTTTCCGCATCCAGATCCAGCCGCGCGACGCCGCAATTATCCAGCAGCTCGCCGGTCAGGTGCCAGAAGAAGGTCGCATGGCCGACCACCGCGATGGTCCGCTCGGTACGGGCCGCGAGCAGGGCGCGGAACAGTGCGAGACGGTTGGCGAGCACGTCCGGCGGCTCGACATGGATGCCGCGATGGTCGGGCTCGCCCTCGGCGTGCCACCACACCTCCGGCAGGTGCGACAGCGACAGATGCGGGAACTCCTCGGCCAGCAGCGAGGCGGGCCGGCCGACATCGCCGCTGTTCTCCTGGTACTCGCGGTGCAGCGGCTCGACCAGGATCGGCGGCTGGCTCGGATGGTCGGCGAAGATGGCGGTGCTGGTCTGCAGCGCCCGGGTCAGCGGCGAGGTGATGACGAGATCGACCGGTTCCGACCGCAGGCGCGCTCGCGCCGCCCGGACCTGCGCCTGGCCCTTCTCGGTCAGCCTCGCGTCGATTTGCAGCGGGTCGTCGCCGCCTGCCTCCCAGGCCACGTTGGCGGTCGACTGGCCGTGCCGGATGCACAGGATGGTTCTGGATGTCATGCCGCGGGACCATAAGGCGCTGGGCCGCGCCGCGGCAATCCGCGCGCCGGGGCAGCAGTTGCGTCTATGCTGCACTGCAACCCTCCCGGCATTTCCACATCTGCCATGAGCAGTTAGCTCTGGAATGACGGCAGGCCCGCGCATAAATCAGCCCCACCTGTCACGATCCGGAGCGATCCCGTTTATGGCCAACCCGATGTTGCCAGCCCATCACGTGCATGCGCGTGCGGTTCTCGCACCGGATGGCATGGCGGCCGGCCACCCGGACGGGGTCACGCAAAGCGTGCCTGTGGTCAGCCCGCCCACGAAGACCTACGGCCATCTGAGCCCGGAGCGGGTGCTGTCGGTGCATCACTGGACCGATCGGCTGTTCTCCTTTACCTGCACCCGCGATGCCGGCCTGCGCTTCGAGAACGGCCAGTTCGCGATGATCGGCCTGGAGGTGGACGGCAAGCCGCTGCTGCGGGCGTACAGCGTGGCAAGCGCCAACTACGAGGACCATCTCGAATTCCTCAGCATCAAGGTGCCGGGTGGTCCGCTGACCTCGCATCTCGCCCACCTGCATGAAGGCGACATCATCCTGGTTGGCCGCAAGCCGACCGGCACCCTGCTGGTCGACAACCTGCGTCCGGGCCGCAACCTCTATCTGCTCGCTACCGGCACCGGGCTGGCACCGTTCATGGCGCTGATCAAGGACCCGGCAGTGTACGATCGCTTCGAGCGGGTGATCCTGACCCATACCGTCCGGCATTCCGGCGAGCTCGCCTACTGCAACCACATCCGGCACGAGCTGCCGCAGCACGAGTTTCTCGGCGAGGAGGTGGCGGCCAAGCTCACCTACTATCCGACGGTGACCCGCGAGGAATTCCAGACCACCGGCCGCATCACCAGCCTGATCGAGAGCGGCAGGATCTTCACCGACCTCGACCTGCAGCCGCTCGATCCCGCGTTCGACCGGGTGATGATCTGCGGCAGCACCGAGATGCTGGCCGACACCGAGCGCCTGCTGGTCGCGCGCGGCTTCGACGAGGGCAACAACGCAGCCCCCGGCGCCTACGTGGTCGAAAAGGCGTTCGCCGAGCGCTGACCCCGTTCGATTACGCTACTTCGCTGGCGATCCGACGCGCCTTTTCTGTGCTCCGATGCTCACGGCCCAATCCTCAAAGCATGGGAGGCCGCTCCGCTTCGCTGCTTGAAACATCACGCCGGCCGTGCCGCACGCGGCACTCTCACTCGGCGTAGCGCATTCTTGAGCGGCTTCTGGGATGAGCGGGTTTGGCAGGAGGGCGCATGAGCTATGATTTCGACCTGTTCGTGATCGGCGGTGGTTCGGGTGGCGTGCGCTGCGCGCGCATTGCCGCCGGCCATGGCGCCCGGGTGGCGGTGGCGGAAGCGCGGCACTGGGGCGGCACCTGCGTCAACCTCGGCTGTGTGCCCAAGAAGCTGATGGTGCAGGCCACCGAATATGGCGAGTGGACGGAGGACAGCCGCGGCTTCGGCTGGGACATCACGCCCGGCCCGCATGACTGGGCAAGCTTCATCGGCCGCAAGGACCACGAGATCGAGCGGCTGAACGGCATCTATGTCCGTCTGCTGGAGAATGCAGGCGTCACCCTGTTCACCGGCCATGCCCGCTTCGAGGACGCCCACACGCTGGTGATCGGCTTGGGGCCGCTCAACCCCGACGCCGAGCCGAAGCGGGTGACGGCGGAGCGGATCGTGATCGCGACCGGCGGCAAGCCGATGGTGCAGCCGCATATCGAGGGCCAGCAGCTCGGCATCGTGTCGGACGACGCCTTCCACCTCAAGGCACGTCCGGACCGCATCACCATCGTCGGCAGCGGCTATATCGGCGTCGAGTTCGCCGGGATCTTCTCGGGGCTGGGGTCGCAGGCGACCATGCTCTACCGCCAGCACCTGCCGTTGCGCGGCTTCGACATGGACATGCGCCAGGCGCTCGATGAGGCGATGGGCGAGCGCGGCATCATCCGTCATGCCGGCGCCCTGCTGCACAAGATCGAGCGCGACCGCTCGGCCCTGAAGCTGACCCTCGCCGACGGAGGCGAAATGGCGACCGACATGGTGTTCTTCGCGGTCGGGCGGCAGCCGAACGTCGCCGGGCTTCGGCTGGACCGGACACGCGTGCGCGTCACCGACACCGGCCGCGTCATCACCCACGAAGGTGCGGCGACCGACGAGCCCGGCATCTTCGCCATCGGCGACGTCACCAACCACCAGAACCTGACTCCGGTGGCGATCGCCGAGGGCCACATCCTGGCCGACCGGCTGTTCTCGGCCAGCATGCGGGAGTGGCGGTTCGACACCGTGCCCAAGGCGGTGTTCTTCACGCCGCCGCTGGCTAGCGTCGGCCTGACCGAGGACGAGGCGGCCGGGCGAGGTCCGGCCGACATCTACCTCGCGCGATACCGCTCGATGCGGCACGTCCTGACCGGCCGCAACCGCCACACCACCATCAAGCTGGTGGTGGACCAGGCGAGCCAGGTCGTGCTCGGCGCGCACATGCTCGGCGAGGAAGCGCCCGAGATCATGCAGGGGTTGGCGATCGCGGTGACGGCGGGGCTGAAGAAGTCCGACTTCGACCGCACCATCGGCATCCATCCCAGCTCCGCCGAGGAGTTCGTGACCCTGCGCACCCGCACCCGCGTCGTCGGAGCCGTCTCCCGCACCGCCCCCGGGGACGTGCCGGCCTGAAGGTGCATCACTGAGCGACCTGCTCGCCGGGCTGGCCTCGACGCTGCCGGCACGCGAACGGCTCGGGGAAGGCGCCTGGCTGCTGCGTGGGTTCGTCGCTTCGTCCGAGGGTGCGCTGCTGGAGGCGGCGCTGGCGGTGGCGGCGCAGTCGCCGTTCCGCCGCATGGCCACTCGCGGCGGCGGCATGATCTCGGTGGCGATGACCAATTGCGGCGCCCTGGGCTGGGTGTCGGATGCACGCGGCTACCGCTACGACCGCCTCGATCCCTTGACGGGCCGCCTCTGGCCTGCGATGCCGGCCTTGTTTGGACATGTCTCGCAGCGGGCGGCGTCGGCGGCCGGATATGTCGGCTTCGCCCCGACTGCCTGCCTGGTGAACCGCTACGAGGCACGAACAAAACTTTCGCTGCACCAGGATCGCGACGAGCTCGACCTCGGCGCCCCGATCGTCTCGGTGTCGCTCGGCCTGCCCGCGACCTTCCTGTTCGGCGGCCTGCAGCGCAGCGATCCCACCCTCAAGGTGCGGGTGGAAAGCGGCGACGCGGTGGTCTGGGGCGGCGCCTCGCGGCTCGCCTATCACGGCGTGGCGCCGCTGGCCGCCGGCGAGCACCGGCTGGCGGGGACCTGCCGGATCAACCTGACGTTCCGCACGGTGGCACTTTGCTCTGCCGCGCGAATGGAGAGATAAAGGCGCCCCCGTGCGGCCGGACGCTGGCCGGGGTGTCAGCCGAAGACTTCATTTGCAGCCGGAACCCGACCGATGAGCGCGTCGCCCGCCACCATCCTCCCCGTGCCGACCGCCCCCGCCACCTGGACACCGCGGAGCTGGCGTGGTGCGCCGATCCGGCAGGCGCCGAGCTATCCGGATGCGGCGGCGCTCGAAGCGGTCGAGGGGCGGCTGCGTCGCTACCCGCCGCTGGTTTTCGCGGGCGAGGCCAGGCGCCTCAAGCAGCAGCTCGCCCTGGCCTCCGAGGGCCGTGCCTTCGTGCTGCAAGGGGGTGCCTGCGCCGAGAGCTTCGGCGAGTTCACCGCCGACATCATCCGCGACACCTTCCGCGTGCTGCTGCAGATGGCGGTGGTGCTCACCTTTGGCGCCAAGGTGCCGGTGGTGAAGCTTGGCCGCATGGCCGGGCAGTTCGCCAAGCCGCGCTCCACCGACACCGAGAGCATCGGCGGCGTCAGCCTGCCGTCCTATCGCGGCGACATCATCAACGGCCCGGACTTCACTGCCGAGGCGCGTGTGCCCGACCCGGTGCGGATGGAGACCGGCTACTTCCAGTCCGCCGGCACGCTGAACCTGCTGCGCGCCTTCGCCTCCGGCGGCTATGCCAACCTGCACCAGGTGCATCGCTGGAATCTCGGCTTCGTCGAGCGCTCGCCGCTGGCCGCCCGCTACCAGGACCTCGCGCAACGCATCGACGAGACGCTGGGCTTCATGGGCGCCTGCGGGCTCGCCACCGCGCCGCAGATCAACGAGACCGAGTTCTACACCAGCCACGAGGCGCTGCTGCTGCCGTACGAGCAGGCGCTGACCCGTGTGGATTCCACCACCGGCGACTGGTACGGCTGCTCGGCGCACTTCCTGTGGATCGGCGACCGCACCCGGCAGGTGGACGGCGCGCATGTCGAGTTCCTGCGCGGCGTGCGCAACCCGATCGGCATCAAGGTGGGTCCGTCCAGCAACCCGGACGACCTGCTGCGCCTGCTCGACATCCTCAACCCCTGGGACGAGCCCGGCCGCATCACCCTGATCAGCCGCATGGGAGCCGATGGCGTGCGCCGCCACCTGCCGCCTTTGCTGCGCGCGGTGACCCGGGCCGGGCGCCGTGTCACCTGGCTGTCCGATCCGATGCACGGCAACACCATCTCGACCTCGTCCAAGGTCAAGACGCGCTCGTTCGATGCGATCCTGTCCGAGGTGCGCGGCTTCTTCGACGTGTTCGCGGCCGAAGGCGTGATCCCCGGCGGCGTTCATGTCGAGATGACCGGCCAGGACGTGACCGAATGCGTCGGCGGCGCTTTCCAGCTCACCGAGGCCGATCTTGCCAACCGCTACGAAACCTTCTGCGATCCGCGGCTGAACGCCGAGCAGTCGCTGGAGCTCGCCTTTCTCATTGCCAACGAGCTGACGTCGCGCCGTCGCGCCGGAGGGAACGGCGTTTGAGCAGGTCACGGACTTGAGCATGTCGGACATCGGACCCATCGACGATGCGAGCATCACGGCGCGCACCGATGCCTACTTCAATCGTACCCGCGCCATCCTCGCCCGCTTCGGTGACGTGCCGGTCACCTACGCGCTGTTCCTGCGCCGTCCGGTGCTGTCGGCGCCGCGCCTGCTGACCGACTGGCTGGCGCGCGTCGCGGCGGCGCGCGGCATCGAGGTGCGCTGCGAGACGATGTTCGAGGAGGGCGCGTGGGTCGGCGCCGGCGAGCCGATCCTCTACATCACCGGCAGCTTCCTGCATCTCGTGGACCTGGAGACCCTGCTGCTGCAGAAGCTCGGGCCGGCCTGCGTCGCCGCGCACAACGCCTACCGGATGTGCCTGGGCCTGCCGAAGGCGCGCTTCCTGGCGATGCAGGCGCGGCACTGCGCCGGCTTCGAGATGCAGGACATGATGGATTATGCAGCCTCCGTCGGCAGCATGGCCGCACAGAAGGAAGGCGCACTCGGCTTCATCGGCAATGCGACCGATGCCACCGCCGGCTATTACGGCGCCCCTGCCGGTCTCGGCACCATGCCGCACGCCTTGATCGGCTATGCCGGCAGCACGCTGCGTGCGTGCGAGATGTTCCACCAAACGTTTCCGGACGCCGAGCTCACCGTGTTGTCGGACTATTTTGGTCGGGAGGTCACCGATTCTCTCGAAGTGTGCAGGCGCTACCCGGAGCTGGCTGCCGCCGGACGCATCGCGGTGCGGCTCGACACCCATGGCGGCCGCTATCTCGAAGGTCTCGACCCGCAGGAGAGCTACGCGGTGCTGGAGCGGCACACACCGGGCACGATCCGGCGCTACCGATCGGAGACCGAGCTGCGCTACCTGGTCGGCACCGGCGTTTCGGCGGCGGCGATCTGGCGCATGCGCGAGACGCTGGATGCGGCCGGGTTCGACCGGGTGGGCATCGTGGCGTCCTCTGGCTTCGGCGTGGACAAGTGCCAGGTGATGTCGGACGCGGCGGCCCCGATCGACGTCGTCGGCACCGGCTCGTTCATTCCCGAGACCTGGTCGGAAACCTATGCCACCGCCGACATCGTTTCGTACAACGATCGCCAGAGCGTCAAGGTCGGACGGGAGTTCCTGCTGCGTCGCGCGAGAGGCGCGCGCGGACGAGAGCGCAAGTGCCGAGGCCCGCGCCAACGGGGGAACGCCCGGCCATGAGTGATCTGTTCGCGCCCGAGGGTGGCTTCGTCGTGCGCATCCTCGACCTCTCCGGCGCATCGGAGGACAACATCGTCGAGGAGATCAAGGGCTTTCCGACGATGATGCATGCGAACGCGTTCGCGCGCGCTTATGTGCGCGACAGCGTCGAGCGCTGCCGCGTGCCGGGCACCGCGACCCGCGAGGTGCTGGCGGCATGGTTCGCGTTCGGCGAGGATGCGGAGGTGGTGGATTCCGCCGACCAGGGCTGGCGTTCGGCCAACGAGCTCGATGATTTCGCGGCGCATCCGGCCTCCGACATCGAGCGCGACTGGCGGGCGCTGGATCCGCGTCTCGAGGAGGTCGGGGATCCGGACGAACTCGAGGACGAAGAGCCCGGTGACGACGTGCATGAGGGTGAGGCGTGAAGCTGCGGTTCGCGCCCAGCCCGACCGGCCTGCTGCATGTCGGCAATGCGCGCCAGGCGGTCGCCAACGCGTTGTTCGCGCGCCGCCACCAGGCCATCTTCCAGCTGCGCATCGACGATACCGACAGCGCGCGCTCGAAGGAGGAGCATGTCGAGGCGATCCGGCATGACCTGAACTGGCTCGGGCTCGAATGGCAGGAGAGCTTCCGCCAGTCCGAGCGGCTCGCGGCCTACGCGGCGGCGGCCGACCGGCTGCGTGCTTCGGGGCGGCTGTATCCGTGCTTCGAGAGCGAGGAGGAGTTGCGCGCCAAGCGCGAGCAGCGCATCCGCCAGCACCGGCCGCCGGTCTATGACCGCGCGATGCTGCGGCTGACGGCCGAGCAGCGGGCGGCGGCCGAGGCCAACGGCAAGCTGCCGTACTGGCGCTTCCGGCTGACCGACGGCACCGTGCTGTGGGACGACCTCGTGCTCGGCCGCACCCAGGTCAAGCTGCCGGCGATCTCCGATCCGGTGCTGATCCGCGCCGACGGCACCATCCTCTACAGCTTCGCTTCGGTGGTGGACGATCTCGAGACCGGCATCACCCACATCGTGCGCGGCGAGGACCACGTCACCAACACCGGCGTGCAGATCGACATAGCAATGGCTTTGGGCGCTTCGCCGCACCGCTTTTACTTCGGGCACCTGCCGCTGCTGCTCGACGAGGCCGGCGGCAAGCTGTCCAAGCGCTTCGACGGCCTCTCGCTGCGGGCCCTGCGGCAGGACGGCATCGAGGCCAGCGCGCTGGTCTCCTATCTCGCGCGCCTCGGCAGCTCCGAGGACCCCCACCCGCTCAGCCTCGACGAACTCGCCTCGACCTACGATCTCGGGCACATCTCGCACTCCGCGGCGCGCTTCGACACCAGGCAGTTGCTGGCGCTGAACCGCCGTACGATGCACGCGATGCCATTCGAGGCGGTCTCGGCGCGGCTTCCGGCCGATGCCACACGGGAATTCTGGTCGGTGGTGCGCGGCAATGTCGACATGCTGAACGAGGCGCGGCACTGGTGGGACGTGGTCGGCGGCAGCATCGTGCCGCCGCCTCTGGAAGGCGAGGGTGCGTTCCTCACCCAGGCGCTCGACCATCTGCCCGAGGCGCCGTGGGACCACGAGACCTGGCACTCCTGGACCAGTGCCCTGCGCGAGGCCTCTGGCCGCCGCGGCAAGCCGCTGTTCCTGCCTCTGCGGCTGGCGCTGACCGGCGAGGAGAAGGGACCCGAGCTGCGCGACCTGCTGCCGCTGATGGGTCGCGAGCGCGTCGCCGGCCGGCTGCGCATGGCGGCGAGCTGAGCGCCCCAACCGAGCTCCCCAACTGAGCGCCAAGGATAAGCCTTGGCGATCGGTCCGGCGTACTAATATAACGAAGTGGATCCAAATTCGGGAGACTGCGTCGCAATAGCGGCATGACGGCAACATCACCGGGAGCACTGGCATGCGGACCTCGCGAACCAATCGCCGTTGTACATCATGTCCCTGAACCCGGTGCTCGTCGACGTCACCGAGCGCATCGTCCGGCGTTCCGCGCCAAGCCGCCGCCGCTATCTCGACCTCATCGCCCGGCAGCGCGAGCGCGGCGTGACCCGGCCGCGCCTGCATTGCGGCAACCTCGCGCACGGCTTCGCCGCGGCCGGCGAGGATAAGCGCGCGATCCGTGGCGGGGCGGCAATGAATATCGGTATCGTCACCGCCTACAACGACATGCTGTCGGCGCATCAGCCCTATGGCCGCTACCCCCGACCAGATGCGTCTGTTCGCGCGTGAGAAAGGTGCGACCGCGCAGGTCGCCGGCGGCGTTCCCGCCATGTGCGACGGCATCACGCAGGGACAGCCCGGCATGGAGCTGTCGCTGTTCAGCCGCGACACGATTGCGCTCTCGACCGCGGTCGCACTCAGCCACGGCATGTTCGAGGGCGTCGCCCTGCTCGGCATCTGCGACAAGATCGTGCCCGGCCTGCTGATCGGGGCACTTCGTTTCGGCCATCTGCCGATGGTGCTGGTGCCGGCGGGCCCGATGCCGTCCGGGCTCGCCAACAAGGAGAAGCAGCGCGTCCGCCAGCTCTATGCGGAAGGCGTGGTCGGGTCGGAGGAGCTGCTCGAGGCCGAGGCCGCGTCCTACCACGATGCCGGCACCTGCACCTTCTACGGCACCGCCAACACCAACCAGATGATGATGGAGGTGATGGGCCTGCATATTCCGGGTGCCGCCTTCGTCTATCCGAACACCCGGCTGCGCCAGGCGCTCACCCGCGAGGCGGTGCATCGGCTGGTGGACATGGGCTGGGACACCAATGACTACCGCCCGCTCGGCCTGTGCATCGATGAAAAGGCGATTGTGAATGCCGCGGTCGGGCTGGTCGCGACCGGCGGCTCGACCAACCTTGCGATCCACCTGCCGGCGATCGCGCGCGCCGCCGGGATCGTCATCGACTGGGAGGATCTCGACCGGCTGTCCTCGGCGGTGCCGCTGCTGGCGCGCATCTATCCGAACGGGTCCGGCGACGTGAACAATTTCCACGCCGCCGGCGGCATGGGGTTCGTGATCGCGACGCTGCTCGAGAGCGGCCTGCTGCACGACGACATCATGACCGTGGCGCCAGACGGCTTTGCCGCCTACACACGCACGCCGCTGCTGCGCGAGGACCGGCTGGACTGGAGCGAGCCCGCCACGGCGTCGACCGACGAGACGATCCTGACCTCGGCGCAGAAGCCGTTCCGCCAGGATGGCGGCATCAGGCTGCTGCAGGGCAATCTCGGGCGCGGCATCATCAAGACCAGCGCGGTCGAGCATGACCGCTGGACCATCGAGGCGGAGGTAGCGATCTTCGAGGACCAGGACGACGTGGTGACCGCCTTCCTCGAAGGCCGGCTCAACCGCGACGTGGTGGTGGTGGTGCGCTTCCAG
The DNA here is from genome assembly GCA_963693035.2 of uncultured Lichenicoccus sp. Taxonomy (GTDB): domain Bacteria; phylum Pseudomonadota; class Alphaproteobacteria; order Acetobacterales; family Acetobacteraceae; genus Lichenicoccus. Next base: position 431,722 of record CAXMMQ010000006.1, on the reverse strand, counting down.
GGGCCGTCCGCCAACGGCATGCCGGAGCTGCACAAGCTGACGCCGTCGCTGAGCGTGCTGCAGGATCGCGGATACCGGGTGGCGCTGGTCACCGACGGGCGCATGTCGGGGGCGAGCGGCAAGGTCCCGGCGGCGATCCACATCACGCCCGAGGCGCTGCCGACCGGTCCGCTGGCGCGGCTGCGCGAAGGCGACGTGATCAGGCTGTGCGCGCTCACCGGCACGCTCGACGTGCTGGTCGATGCACCGGAACTGTCGCTGCGGCCGCCGGTGGCGCCCCCGGTCATGCGCGAGGGCACCGGCCGCGAGCTGTTCGCCTTCATGCGCAACGGGGTCGACAGCGCCGAGCGCGGTGCGTCCGCAATGTTGACCGCGATGGAGCATTGCACCGCATGATCTCAGCAACCACGCCGGGGGCAGCCTTGTCCGAGATCGACCGCATCATGGCGCTCTCGCCGGTCATTCCGGTGCTGGTGATCCACGACGCCGCGCATGCCCGGCCGATCGCCGAGGCGCTGGTGGCGGGCGGCCTGCGCGTGCTCGAGGTCACGCTGCGCACCGCGGCGGCACTGGACGTCATACGCGAGATGGCGAGCGTCGAGGGCGCGGTGGTCGGCGCCGGCACGGTGCTGAACCCGGCTGACCTCGAGGCGGGCATCGAGGCGGGTTCGCAGTTCATCGTCAGCCCGGGCCTGACCGAACGGCTCGGGCGCGCGGCGATCGCCAGCGGCGTGCCGTTCCTGCCCGGCATCGCCAACAGCGGCGACATCATGCGGGGGCTGGATCTCGGGCTCGACCGGTTCAAGTTCTTCCCGGCGGTGGCGTCCGGCGGCATCAAGGCGCTGCGCGCGCTGGCGGCGCCGTTCGGCCGCGTGCGTTTCTGTCCGACCGGCGGCGTGGACGAGGCGACAGCCGGGGAATGGCTGGCGCTGTCGTTCGTGGCCTGCGTCGGCGGCTCCTGGCTAATCCCCCCGGCGGCCGGCGGCCAGGGACCGGATGTGGCCGAAATCCAGCGCCGGGCGGCGCAGGCGGCTAGGCTGCGTTCCGACGCCTGAACGCGGCCGGTGGCACGTCCCGTGCAACGCGCAGCCTGATCGCCTCGGAAAGTATTCCACATGGATAAAGCCGTAGCCTCGGGCGCCGACCCGGAAGAAGTGGCGGTACAGGACGACGGCTACCACAAGGGCCTCGGCAACCGGCAGGTGCAGATGATCGCCGTCGGCGGCGCGATCGGCACCGGGCTGTTCCTCGGCGCCGGGTCGCGGCTGCAACTGGCCGGCCCGTCGCTTGCGATCGTCTATCTGGTCTGCGGCGGCGTCTCGTTCCTGATCCTGCGTGCGCTCGGCGAGCTGGTGATGCACCGGCCGACCTGCGGCAGCTTCGTCTCCTATGCGCGCGAGTTCCTCGGCGAGCGGGCTTCGTTCGTCGCCGGCTGGATGTCGTTCCTGAACTGGGCGATGACCGGCATCGTCGATATCACCGCGGTGGCACTCTACATGCACTACTGGGGAACGTTCGCCGACGTTCCGCAATGGGTGTTCGCGTTGTGCGCGCTGTTCATCGTCACCACGATGAACATGATCGGCGTTAAGTATTTCGGCGAGATGGAATTCTGGTTCTCGCTGATCAAGGTGGTGGCGCTGTCGCTGTTCCTGATCGTCGGCGCCGTCATCCTCGGCGTCCGCACGCCGGTCGGCGGCCACGCCACCGGATTCCATCTCATCAGCGACAATGGCGGCCTCTTTCCGCACGGCATCCTGCCGGCGCTGGTGCTGGTGCAGGGCGTGGTGTTCGCCTATTCCGGCATCGAGCTGATCGGAACCGCGGCGGGCGAGTGCAAGGACTACGAGAGCGTGCTGCCGCGCGCGATCAACAGCGTGATCTGGCGAATCGCGCTGTTCTATGTCGGCGCCGTGGTGCTGCTGACGCTGCTGCTGCCCTGGACCGCCTACAAGGCCGGCACCAGCCCGTTCGTCACCTTCTTCCAGACGCTCGGCGTGCCGGGCATCGGCACCATCATGAACATCGTGGTGCTGACGGCGGCGTTGTCGAGCCTGAATTCCGGGCTGTATTCGACCGGGCGCGTGCTGCGCGCGCTGGCACTCGGCGATTCCGCACCGCGCTTCCTCGGCTACATGAACCGGCATTCGGTGCCCGCGGGCGGCATCCTGATGACGGTATCGATCTACCTGGTCGGCGTCGGGCTGAACTACGTGGTACCGAGCCAAGTGTTCGAGATCGTGCTCAACATCTCCGCACTCGGCATCATCAGCACCTGGGGTTTCATTCTCGTGTGCCAGATCATGTTCCGGCGCGCGGTGCATCGCGGCGAGGTGAAGGCGCCGGCGTTCCGGATGCCGGGCGCGCCGTTCACCGCCTGGTTGTCGCTCGGCTTCCTTGCCGCCGTGCTGGTGCTGATGGCGTTCGACTACCCGGACGGCACCATCACGGTGGCCACGATCCCGCTGATCGCGGCGCTGCTGGCGCTCGGCTGGTGGAGCCTGCGCCGCACGCCGCCGATCCTGATGCCGCTGACCATCCCCTCGGTCGCCCTGACCCGGAGCGTGCTCGAGAAGCGTGACTGAAGCGGGCGATGCGTCCGCTGGCCGGTGCCGGTGCCGCCCTGGTGGCGCTCGCACTGGCCCGGGCCGAGGCCGAAGAAGGCGCGTCCGGCACCTGGAACCTCGGGCCGGCGGTTGAATAGAACTGGTCGGCGACCCTCGGCGTGATCGTGCCCACCGACGTGCACAACACGACGCGCTCGGTGACGCCGGAGATCGCGGTCAACATGGTGTTCTGAACGCCGCGTCTTGGAACTTTTCCCGCGCGGGCGCATGTTCCCCTCGCGATATACAAGAGGACGGACGATGACGTTGCAGGCCGGCTCCGAAGCGCACAAGACGCTGTTCTGCCAGGATTTCATCGACACCCACCAGACCTTCGACCCCGAAACCCTGCCGTGGCCGGAACTGAACGAGGCGGAGCTGGGACGGCTGCGCGGGGTGCCGTTCTGGCAGGAAGTGTTCCATACCGAGCGGCGCGCCGGTGCCATCGTGGATGCCTTCACGCCGCAGGTCACCGACCCGATCGTGCGCGAGGCGGTGCGCATCCAGGGAGTCGAGGAGGCGCGGCACGCCAAGCTGATCAAGGTGATGATCGACCGCTACGGCATCGATGCGCACGAGCAGGAGATGGAGCAGTTCCCGGCCGACCTCGAGACCGCCTTCATCGATTTCGGCTTCGGCGAATGCCTGGACGCCTTCCTCGGCTTCGGCGCCTTCAAGACTGCCCGCGAGTCGTCGTTCCTGCCGGAAGGCATGTTCGAGATCTTCGACACGCTGATGTACGAGGAGACGCGGCACATCGTGTTCTTCATCAACTACATGGCATGGCGCGAGAAGCGGCGCGGTCTCGGTGGACCGCGCCGGGCGCTGAAGTCGGCGCGCTTCTACGCCCGCGCCGGTAAGCGGCTGTTCGGCATGGTGCAGCGCGGCCAGGAGCCCAATGACGGCAAGGACTTCGCTGTCACCCAGGCCAACATGTTCCTCGAAGGCTTTTCGTTCCAGAAGTTCGTAGAGGATTGCGTGAACGAGAATTCCCGCCGCATGGGCGCCTTCGACCCGCAGCTCATGCAGCCAAAATTGCTGCCGAGCATGGCGTCGCTGGCGCTGCAGGGCCTGCGTGTTTGGGAACTCACCCGGCCGCACCTGCGCCGCCGAGAGGCCGCCTAACCAGTCACTGGATGCCGAAGGAGGCGCCGCGCCGGCGCCCCCGTATCATCCGGACGGCGTTGCAGACCTGGCGAAGCGCGTTGGCGGGCCTGCAGCGTATGCCGGCTGCGTTCCTGATCACGCTGCTGGCTAGCACGATGCTGGAGACAGCTTTGTTCTTCTCTAGGATCGACGCGGCGCCAGCGGGAAATGGCATCGGCAGGCCGGCTGTCGCGATGCTGTTCGTCTCGTTCGCGGTGAGCTTCGCGCGCTACCTGGTCGCCACCCCGCTCGCCATCGCGATGCACCGCTTCGTGCTGCTCGGGGAAGCGGCGGTCCTGTTGCCGCTGCGGCCGCTCGGGCGTGTCCTGCGCTTCGCCGTCTGGCTGACCGCCATCGGCGCGGTGTCCGACACCGGCCTGTTCCTGCTTGGCACCCTGCCGGGACGGGTCGCCCTGATCCCGGTGCTGCAGATCCTCGGCGTCGTGCTCGCGATCCGGTTCATCCTGATCTTTCCCGAACTCGCCCTGGGGTCCACCGATCACGTCGCCGGGCATAGCTGGTCGGCGACCAGGCGGCAGTTCTGGCGCATCGGCGCGGTCTCGTTCGTGACCAGCCTGCCGGTCATCGCCGGCGTCGTCGCGGTCGTGCTGCTGGCGCGCCTGCTCGGGCCGTTGCTGCCCTGGCTGCCGATGGTGCAGCCGGCGACCGCGATCCTGGTCGGACTGCTGACGCCGCTGTGCATTGCGCTCGCCGCCGCCTCCGCATCCTGGCTGTTCGTCATCTATAACGAGACCGGCATGAACCCGCCGGTCGTCAGAACCCTCCTGAAGCAGGCACCCGGCACGCGGTCCTTCACGACCGGCTCCTGACCGCGCCGCCGATGCCGCCGCCGGCATCGACCGGCAGGCGGGCATAGCCAACCAGCGACGCCAGCATCAGCAAGCCAGCGACCACGAACGCCCAGTGGAAATCGGCGATGGTGAAAGCGCCCCCTGGCTCGTGCCGGAACCAGGCGGCGGAGCGCAGGCAGAGCGCGCCAAAGGCGATGCCCATGCCGATCATCATCTGGGTGATGGCGCTCTGCAGCGTCGAGGCTGGTCCCTTCTGGCTGTCGCTCACATCGGCGAAGGCGAGCGTGTTGACGGTGGTGAACTGCATCGAGCGTCCGATCCCGTAGGCGAACAGCAGCACCAGCGTGATCGGCAGCGGCGTGTCCGGGACCAGCATGCCAAGCGCCATGATGGCGAGGCCCGCGAATGCCCCGTTGACCAGCAGGGTGGTGCGGAAGCCGAACCGCCGCAGCACCGGCGTGGTGAACAGCTTCATGCCGAGATTGCCGGTCGCGGTCGCCAGCAGCAGCAGGCCGGAGCGGAACGGCGACAGGCCGAAGCCGATCTGGAACAGCAGCGGCGACAGGTAGGGCACGGCCTCGATCGCGGCACGGGTCACCGAGCCCCAGAGAATGGTCGCCGAGTAGGTCGGCACCCGCAGCGCATCCAGCGCCAGCAGCGGGTGCGGCACGCGCCGCATGTGCCGCACGGTGAGCGCGCCGAGCCCGAGGCCGGCGAGCACCAGCAGCAGCGCCAGCGCAGGCGACTGGTCGCGATGGCTGGCCGCCTCGGTGCCATACAGCAGCAGGCTGAGTGCTGCACCACTGAGCAGGAAGCCGGGCAGGTCGAGCGGGCGGCGGCCCTCGGCACGCTGCTCCGGCACGAAGGCGGCCACCGCCGCCAGCGCCGCGATCCCGAACGGCACGTTGAGGAAGAACACCCAGTGCCAGGAGAAGTAGGTGGTGATGAAGCCGCCGACCGAGGGGCCCACCACGGGTGCGACCACGCCGGGCCAGGTGATGGTCGAGATCGCCTGCATCATGCGCGCGCGCGGGGTGTTGCGGACCACGATCATGCGGCCGACCGGCACCATCATCGCGCCGCCGATGCCCTGGACGACGCGCGCCGCGGTGAACCAGTACAGGCCGGGTGCGGAGCCGCACAGCACCGAGGCCACTGTGAACACCACGACCGCCGACGCAAAGACTGTGCGCGAGCCGAGGCGGTCGGCGATCCAGCCGCTGACCGGGATGAATACCGCGAGCGTCAGCATGTAGGCGGTGAGACCCAGGCTGAGCTCGTTCGGCCCGACATGGAAGTCGTGCGCCATGCTCGGCAGCGCGGTCGCGATGATCGTGGTGTCGAGATATTCCATGAAGAACGTCGCCGCCACGATGAACGGCAGCAGGCGCAGGTTGAGCGGGATCGCGACGTCCTGCGGGGCGGCCGGTTCATCCATCAGGCGACGCTCTCCAAAGCCGGCGCACCGAGCCGGGTCCGGTGCAGGAAACGCAGGCTGGCGACCACGGCGACGCAGCCGAGTGCTGCGCCCAGCCCGGCCCAGATCCCTGGCGCGCCGAGGCCATAGCGGAACCCCACGACCGAGCAGAGCGGGTAGCCGACCAGCCAGTAGCAGCCGGACGCGATCAGCATCGGTATTGCGGTGTCGCCCAGGCCACGCAGGGCGCCGAGGGCCACCGTCTGCACCCCGTCGGCGATCTGGAACACCGCCACGATGCCGAGCAGGGTGGCCGCGATGCGTAGGGCCGGGCCGTTGGCCGGGCGCGCCGGGTCGAGATAGGCGCTCGCGATCAGGTGCGGCAGCGTCAGCAGCAGCAGGCTGAGCACGCCCATGATCAGGATGGCGAGGCCGATCGCGGTCAGGCCGCTGCGGCGTGCCTCGCCGGCGCGGCCGGCGCCGACCCAGTAGCCGACCCGTACATTCGCCGCCTGCGACAGCGCCAGCGGCAGCATGAAGGTGGTGGCTGCGACATTGAGCGCTATCTGGTGCGCCGCCAGCGCCGCCGGACCCAGCAGTGCGACCATCAGCCCGGCCACCTGGAACAGCAGCACCTCTGCGGCGGTGGTCAGCGCGATCGGGGCGCCGAGACGCAGCAGCAGGCGGCATTGGGCGAGGAGCGGCCGGAACGGATCGAGTGCCGCACGCATCCCCGGCCGCCGCAGCAGCAGCAGGACGAGGACCGCCGAGGTGAAGTACATCGTGAGCGTGGTGGCCAGCGCCGAGCCGAGGAAGCCGAGGCGGGGCAGCAGCGGGACGCCGTGCACCGAGAAACCATGGATCAGGCCGTAATTCAGCAGGCCGTTCAGGACGGCCATCGCCGGCATCGTGCGCAGCAGCAGGCCGGCGGCGCCGAGCGCCGGCAGCACCGCCCGCAGCAGCCCGAGCCCGGCCAGCGCGCCCGGCGCCCCCCAGCGCAGCACGTCGAGATAGGCGGCGACATCATGGGCGAGGGCCGGCGGCTCGCCGAGGCGATGCATCAGCCAGCCGACCTGGCCCAGCAGCAGCACCGAGGGCAGGCTCATCAGCAGCGCCAGCAGCAGTGCGGAGGCGACGATCGCCCCGGTGCCGACACTGCCGGCTCCGTTGGCCGCGGCCCCCGAATTCTGGGCGATGCAGACACTTGCCGCCATCTGCACGCCCTGCAGCACCACCATCACGGTGAAGAACAGCCCGGCTCCGAAGCCGCCGGCGGCCAGTGCGCCGGCGCCGAGGCCACCGAGCAGGATGCTGTCGGTCAGCGCCATCGCCATCTGCGACAGTTGCGAGATCGCGATCGGCATCGCGAGACGCAGCAGCGACGTCGCGTGCTCGCCGACGGGGACCCTCGCGCCGCTCACCCGCGCGCAACCAGGCGTGCCTCGTCGAGCAGGGTCGCTTCCTCATGGTCGAGCTCGCGCTGGATCTCGCGCAGCGCCTCGCTGTTGATGACCTGGCTGCGCCACAGCCCCTGCAGGGCGTCGCGCCGGCTGCGCAGCGCCCGCAGCCGCAGCGCCGCCGAGCGCCGATGCCGGCGCAGCACGCCCTCCCGGTCGATCTCGCCTGCCTGCTCGGGCGCCTGCTCCAGCCGGGCCAGCCGTTCGTGCTGCTCGACCAGAATGCCCTCCGCGATGCCGGCCGCCTCCTCGTCCTCGTCCGAGGCGCGATCGCGATACTGCTCGACCGCCGTGATCGCTGCCTGCGCCAGCGTCACCCGCGCCTCCTCGATCTCGCGCGGCAGCGGATCCGCGGCCGGCGCCTGCGCATTGCGCAGCAGCAGCGGCAGCAGCAGGCTGGCCAGCAGCAGCGAGCAGATGATCACCCCGGCTGCTTCCGTCACCAACAGGTCGCGATAGGGAAAGCCGGGGGTCAAGCCGACGGCGACCGGCAGCGACAGCACCGCGGCCAGCGTAATCGCGCCGCGCACGCCGGCCACCGCCAGGGCAACTCTGAGCCGGAGCTGCGGGATCGCGAACGCCTCGCCGCTCAGGCGCGACAGCAACACCCGCACCACCAGCATCGCGCGCAGCCAGAGCAGGCGCAGCAGGGTCAGCGACAGGGTGATCAGCACGATCGTCACCGGCAGGCGCCAAAGCGGCAGCGCATGCTGGTGGCTGAGTGCCAGCGCATTGGCCACGATGCCCGGAAGCTGCACGCCGAGCAGCAGGAAGATGATGCCGTTGAACAGGAAGCCGATCATCGACCACACGACGCCGTGGCTCATCCGGTGCCGGCTGTCCAGGCCGCCGGTGCCGAGGCGGTTGACCAGCAGCCCGGCGGCGACGGCGGCGAGGATGCCGGACACGTGCAGGTGCTCGGCGGCGAGGTAGGCGGCGAACGGCAGCAGCACGAAGAGGGTGACGTGGGCTGCCGGCTCGTCGAGCCTGCGCTGCATCAGCCAGGCGGTGCCGCGCATCGCGATCCAGGCCAGCAGCAGGCCGACCGCGATCCCGCCGGCCGCGACCATGACGAAGGTGAGGCCGGCGCGGGAGGCCGAGAAGCCGCCTGCCATCGCGGCGGCGGCAGCGAACCGGAAGCAGACCAGGCCGGTGGCGTCGTTCAGCAGCGCCTCGCCGGACAGGATGTGCATCATCCGGCGTGGTGCGCCGCCACCCTCGAGCAGCGAGCCGACCGCCACCGCATCGGTCGGCGACAGCACCGCGGCGAGCGCCATGGCCGCCGCCAGCGGCACCTCCGGCTGCAGCCAGTGGATGAACCAGCCACAGGCCAGCGTGCTGAACAGCACCAGGCCGATGGCCAGGGTCAGCACGATCCCCTTCACGCGCTTCAGCTCGCGCAGCGGGATGGTGTAGGCGTCCGCGAACAGCAGCGGCGGGATGAACAGCAGCATGAAGACGTCCGGCTCGAGCTGCAGCCCGTGGCCGGACAGCGCGATCAGCACCCCGAAGCTGATCTGCAGCAGCGGCAGCGGCAGCGGGACGCGCGAGGCACGGGAGAGCAGGCTGCTCAGCGTGGTGGCCAGCAGCAGCAGCAGGGTGGTGATGGCGACGTGCATCCGGCCAGGATACAGGGGATCGGCTTGGAGGCCAGTTGCGCGCCCTGTTGCACACGGGTCCGCCGTGAAGCAGAAAGCGCGCATGTCCAAGCTTGTGCTTCATGACAGCCTGACCCGCGCCGAGGTGCCGTTCGCGCCGCTCGATCCGGGGCATGTGCGGGTCTATTACTGCGGACCGACGGTCTACGACCTGGCCCACGTCGGCAACCTGCGCGCCATGGTGGCCGCCGACATCCTGGTGCGGCTGCTGCGCCGGCTCTATCCGCGCGTCACCTTCGTCCGCAACATCACCGACGTGGACGACAAGATCAACGCCCGCGCCCGCGAATGCGGCATCCCGATCGACGAGCTGACCATACGCACGACGGCGGATTTCCACGCCGATCTCGCCGCCATCGGCAACCTGCCGCCGGATCACGAGCCGCGCGCGACGCAGCATGTGGGCGGGATGGTTGCGCTGATCGAGCGGCTGGTCGTATCCGGGCATGCCTATGCAGCCGACGGCCACGTGCTGTTCTCGGTGGCGAGCTTTGCCGACTATGGCCGCCTGTCCGGCCGCGATCCGGAGGAACTGCTGGCCGGCGCCCGGGTCGAGGTGGCTCCCTACAAGAACGATCCAGGTGACTTCGTGCTCTGGAAGCCGTCGACGCCAGACCTGCCCGGCTGGGACAGCCCGTGGGGGCGCGGGCGCCCGGGCTGGCACATCGAATGCTCGGCGATGGCGCACGAGTATCTCGGCGCCAGCTTCGACATCCATGGCGGCGGCACCGACCTGCAGTTCCCGCACCACGAGAACGAGCGCGCGCAGAGCCTGTGCGGCTATCCCGGCAGCGGCTTCGCGCAGGTCTGGCTGCACAACGCCATGCTGCTCGTCGATGGCGAGAAGATGTCCAAGAGCCTGGGCAATTTCCACACCGTCCGCGACATCCTCGCCGAGGCACCCGCCGAGGCGCTGCGGCTGCTGCTGCTCGGCACGCACTACCGCTCGGTGCTGAATTTCACTCGATCGGGCCTGACCGAGGCACGCCGGACGCTCGACCGCTTCTATCGGGCCCTGGAGCGCCACGATCCGGCGGCGGCCGGGGCCGAGGTGCCGAAGGCGTTCCTGCAGGCGCTCTGCGACGATCTCAACACGCCGCTGGCGATCGCGGTGCTGCACGAACTGGCTGACTTGGCGCTGGCGGGCGACGCCGGGGCTGCGGCCGGCCTGCGCGAAGCGGGCGCACTGGTCGGCCTGCTCGGCGCCGAGCCGTATGCCTGGTTCCGGCAGGGCGGCAGCCAGGACGCCGACGCGGCGATCGAAACCCTCATCGCCGAGCGCATCGCCGCCCGGAAGGGTCGCGACTTCGCACGCGCCGACGCCATACGAAACGAGCTGATCGGACAGGGCATCGTGCTGGAAGACACCGCCTCCGGAACCACCTGGCGCCGGACGTGACGGCCTCCTCGTGACAGGGCGGGACGGCGGCGCCGATCTGGCGCCCATCGGCAACAGTCCGGTGGTGGTGCTGGTGCGGCCGCAGCTTGCCGAGAATATCGGCGCGGTGGCGCGCGCGATGGCCAATGGCGGCCTGTTCCATCTGCGGCTGGTCGCACCCCGGGACGGCTGGCCGCAGGAGCGCGCCTGGCGCTCGGCCTCCGGCGCCGATCGCCTGCTGGACGCGGCCACGGTGCATGGCAGCGTCGATGACGCCGTCGCCGACCTGCACCATGTGTTCGCGACCTGCCCGCGGCCGCGCCATATCGTGAAGCCGGTGCTGACCGCGCGCGGGGGAGCCGCCGAGCTGCGGGCGATCGCGGCGCGCGGCCTCGGCTGCGGCATCCTGTTCGGCCCGGAGCGCGCCGGGCTCGACAATGACGACATGGCCCGCGCCGACGCGCTGATCCGCTATCCGCTCAACCCCGGCTTCATGTCGCTCAACCTGGCGCAGGCGGTGATGATCATGGCCTACGAGTGGTGGATGGCCGATGACGGCACTCCGCCGCGGACGCTGATGACCAACGAGAGCCGGATCGCCAGCAAGTCCGAGCTCGGGAACTTCATCCGGCACCTGACCGCAGAGCTCGACGCGTGCGGCTTCCTGCGCAACGAACAGAAGCGCCCCGGCATGGTGCGCAACCTGCGCCACCTGTTCGAACGCGGCGAGGTCACGCAGCAGGAACTTCGCACCCTGCACGGCGTGGTCACGGAGCTTGCGCTGGGGCGAAAGCTACGCGGGCGCGAGGAGACTTCGTGAGCGCCGGTCATTCCAGACGCCGGCGGACTGCTTGGCGACATACATCGCCTTGTCGGCGGTCCGCAGCGGCTCGACCGGCCGTCCGCCATCCTGCGGAGACGAGGCGATGCCGACCGAGACGCCGAGCTCGGCCTGCACGCCGTTCCAGTCCACCGGCCGGCTCACATCGGCGACGATGCGTTCGGAGATGGCGGCGGAATCATCACCCCGGCCGTCCCCGAACAGCATGACGAACTCGTCGCCGCCCATCCGCGCGACCGGTTGCACTCCGGCTATCGTCGCCAGTCGCTGCGCCACCGTCGTCAACACGGCATCGCCGATGTCATGGCCGAAGGTGTCGTTCACCTGCCAAAACCCGGCGACGGCGCCATCCGGGCCTAAAATCCGGTGTGTAGTCGGTCAGCATGCAGCGTGCGGCCGTCGGTCAGCCGGATCGTTCGCTCGAAGCGCTGCGTCTCGCCGCGCATGTCGCGCAGGTGCGAGCCCAGGATCGACTCGATTGGCCTGTCGAACCATTGCAGGCAGGCCCGGTTGGCGAGCCGGCACCGCATCGGCGACCGCTGCGAGATGCAGATCGACTGGAGTGGGCACTGGGCTGGGCACGATCTGGCACCGGACGAGGGATGACCGGGGCATCCTGCACCGACCTGTTTTCAGATCGGTAGATGACCCTCCGATCAGGCGGATGCGGGCACGTCCGACATCAGCTCGACGCGGTGGCCGCCCAGGCGGGTGAACAGCTCGCCGCGGCAGGTCAGCACCAGGATCTGCATGCGCGACGCCGCCTGGGTCAGCAGGTCGAACATACGCTCCATGCGGTCGCGGTCCGAATAGGCCAGCGCGTCGTCGAGGATCACCATCGCCGGCTTGCCGCGGTCGAGCAGCATGTCGGCAAAGGCGAGGCGGGACAGTACCGCGATCTGTTCCTGGGTGCCGTCGGACAGGCGGTCGAAATCCTCGGCCGGACCGACGCCCCTGGTCAGGCCGGTGACGCGGAAATTCTCGTCGCAGGTCAGGCCGACGCCGGGAAACAGGCTGCGCAGATAGGGGGTGATGCGCGCCGCCACCGGCGCCATGTAGCGCTCCCTGGCCTCGCGCTCGGCCGCAGCCAGGCTGCCCTGCAGCAGCGTCAGCATCTCCACCTCCGACTGCATCGCCTCGTATTCGCGGAGCAGGTCGTCGCGGCGGGTTGCGGCGGCGACGATCTGCTCGTCGATGCCCGCCCCTTCCTGCTGCTGGATGCGGCTCTGCAGCACCGCGATGTCCTGCTGCAGCCGCTTCACCGTGTCGCGCTGCTGCGCGATCGCCTGGTCGTAGCGCTGGATGCGCGCATTGACCGCCTCCAGCGTGTCCGCCGGCTGCTCGCGCTCCGCCCGCGACGCGGTCTCGCGCTGGCGCCCGAGCGCCTGCATCGCCGCTCCGAGGCGCGTTGCCAGCGCCTCGTCGGTCTCCTGCCCGGCGGTCTCCTGGGTCTCGCGCTGCAGCCGGGCGACGAGGTCCCGGGCGGTCGCAAGGCCAGCCGCGATCCCGGTCGCAACCTCGAAGTCGCGCGTGCGACGCGCCTGCGGTGCGACCAGGGCCGCGCGCGCCGCCTGGGTGACGCCGGCCGCCTGCACCTCCGCCGCCCGCGCCTGCCGCAGCCCGGCTTCCGCCTCGGCCGCTCCCGGAAGCGCGGGCAAAGCGAGGTCCGCGAGCTCGGCGGCGAGCTGGCTGCGCGAGGCCTGCACATGATTGCGCAGCGCCTCGATCCCGGCCGGCAGGCCGTGCGCGCGGTCGGGCTGGGTCTGCAACGCCAGCTCGCCGCTCGCCTGCGCCAGCCGCTGCTCGCAGGCCTGTCGCCGTTGCAGCCGCCGCTCGGCATCGTCGGCATCGCTGGCGCCGGCCACCGCCAGCGCCTCCGCCAGCTTCTCGCCGCTGCGGGCGATCGCCTCCCGCAGGCTGTCGCGGTCGCGTATGGCAGGGCTGATGCGCAGCCGGCCGATGCCGGGGATCACGATCTCGGTTGCGGTGACGATGCGTCGGCTGGATGCGCCCGGCGGCGGCCGCGCGCCGTCGATCAGCACGTCCGCCGCCGGCTCCAGTTCGAGCTCGACCAGGGTCGCCTGCGCGTCCAGCACCGCCCGCGCCCGCTGCGCCTCGCGCACCGCCGCGTGCACCGCCTGCACCGACGCCGCATCCACCCGCATCGCCGCCAGCTCGCCGGCCAGCCCGTTCACGACCTCCAGCGCCTGCTCCGCCGCCTGCAGGCGCTCATCGAGGGCGGTCATCGCGTCCGCCTGGCGGGCGAGATCCGCGACCACCCGGGCGACACGCAGCCGGCCACTCGCGGCAGCCTCGTCGCGTGCCGCCAGATCCAGTGTCGCGGCGGCCGCGGCGAGGGCGGCGTCGGCGTCGGCCAGCGCTTCCTGCGCCGCCGCCGCGCCGGTCTCCGAGCGCGCAGCCAGCGAAGAGGCCTGCTCCAGTTCGCGCGCGCGCTGCCGCCGGCGCGCTGTCTCGGCGAGCGCCGCCTCGTGCCGGCCGTCCGCCAGACGCAGGTCGGTGACCGCCTGGCGACGCATGTCCTCGTAGCGCAGCACCTCGTCGCGGCGTCGTCGTGCATCCGAGAGATCGGTGTCCAGTCGTGCCGCCTCGTCGGCGTTGCTGGCCGCGGCGAGGTCGCGCCGGCGCTGCTGCAGCGCCTCCAGGTCGTCGTCCAGCCGCCGCCGCCGCTCGCCGAGCGCCTGTTGCTCGTCCTCGGCCTCGGTCAGCAGGGCAGCGACCTCGCGGTAGCGCCCGCGCGGGTTCTGCCGGCCATCGAGCAGGCGGCCCAGCGCCTCGCGCACGTCGCCCAGCAGCGCCTGTCCGCGGGCGCCGCCGGTCAGCGCGCCCAGCTCCGTCTCGAGGCAGGAATGGATCGTCGCCCGTGCCAGCTCGTGCAGCTCGGGCTGCTCGACGGAAGCGCGCTGCGCCACCCAGAGGGCGCCCCACATGCCGGCATCCTCGGGCCTGCTGCCCTGCTTGCCGGAGGGGCGGAAGCCGAGCAGCGCCTGCAGCGCCTCCTCGGCGGCATCGCCCTCGTGCCGGGCGCCGTCCGGCAGCGTCAGGCGGGCATAGGGCTCGCGATGCAGGAAACGCTTCTCGATTCGGTGCAGGCCGCCGCTCCACTCGAAGCCGAGCGCGATCACCGGCGAGATCCGGCCGCGCCAATGCTGCATCCGTTTCACGGCCTGCGCATTCGAGCTGTGCCGCTCGAACAGCACGCCACGGATTGCATCGAGCAGGGTGGACTTGCCGAACTCGTTGGGCGCCGACAGCACGTTGATGCCGTCCGCAAGACCGGCGAGACGCACCGGCTGGTCGAACTTGCGGAACCCCGACAGTTCGAGCGAACGGAGCTTCATGCCGCGGCCCCCGAAATGTTCGCCGCCCGGTCGGCGCGGCGCATGTGCAGCACGTACAGCCGCTGCAGCGCCGCCGCCGCGATGTCGCGCTGCGGGTTCGCCGGGTCCGCGGCCAGCCGCGCCAGCCGGTCGGCAGCGACGCGGACGAAGCCGGCATGGTCGATCGCTTCCAGGTCGGCGGCCGACGGCAGCGGCCGCAGCCCGGAATCGTCGAGGCGCAGCGCCCGCAACGCGCTGGCCGCATCGCCACGGATGCGTCGCTCGTAGGCCTCGCGCGCCGACAGCGACAGCGCCCCCTCGACGCGCAGGCTGACCAGCAGCGTGCTGAGGTCGGCGTGCAGGCCGCGCAGCCTGGTATCGAGCAGGTCGATGTCGGTCACCCCGTTCAGCGTCGCGGTCTCCTGCCGCCAGGTGAAGCGGCCGACCCGGTGGCGGGTGACCTCCGGCAGCGCGCGCGGCCCATCGACCTGCACCAGCAGCGCCTCGCCGCCGCCGCCGCCTCCGGTGTCGAACGCATCCGTCTCCGGGGTGCCGGAATACCAGCTCCGGCTGCCGCTACCTCCGCTGCCGATGGATTGGGCGCCGTGCCAGTCGCCGAGCGCCAGATAGGCGAGCCCGGCGCGATCCGCGCGGTCGAACGCGATCAGGTTGTGGGTGGTGCTGTCCTCGTTGCCGAACTGGCGCAGCGAGCCGTGCGCGAGGCCGAGCCGGATGGCGCCTTCCGGCGTCGCGACGGCGTCCATCCCGGCGGTCGGGTCGCCGAGCGCATGCCGCCGGGTCAGCACCGCCGGCACCACGAACGCTGCTCCGGCTGGGCCGGCATCCCCGATCGCCTGCGCCTGCCCGTCCAGCTGCAGGCGTACGTTGGCCGGCAGGCTGCCGCGCCGCAGCCGGTCCCACAGGCCGTTCGGCGTATGCGGATCGTGGTTGCCCGGGATCAGGTGCCACTCCAGGCCAGGAAACTGCCGCATGCGCTCGATCGGCTGGCGCAGCGTGCGATCGGAGGGGTCCGCCATGTCGTAGACGTCGCCGGCCACCAGCACCGCGGATGCCGCGTGTTCCTGCGCCAGCCGGCCAAGCCGGCCGATGACCTCCAGCCGTTCATCGTGCAGCACCGCCCGCGTCGCATCGTCGGCGAACCCGAAGGCCTTGCCGATCTGCCAGTCCGATGTGTGCACGACGCGCATCCAGCCTCTCCGCATCAGTCCAGGCGCCCCGAGTCGCAACCGGGACCAGCCCTTCAACGTCATAATCGTATCATCAGGGAGAGAAACATGCCCTTGGACAGCACCGGAGGCGACCGGCCGCGATCACTCAATGTTCTTGGCCGGGCGCTGGAGCCCTGCTCGCTCGACCCGCTCACGGGGTATCACCGCGACGGCTGCTGCAGCACCGGGCCGGCCGATCTCGGCAGCCACACGGTCTGTGCGGTAGTGACCGCGGAGTTCCTCGCCTTCAGCCGCTCGCACGGCAACGACCTCAGCACGCCGATGCCGCAATTCGGCTTCCCCGGCCTCAGGCCGGGCGACCGCTGGTGCCTCTGCGCGCCGCGCTGGCAGGAGGCGTTTCTGGCAGGCGTGGCGCCGCGGGTGGTGCTGGCCGCCACCGAGATGCGGGCACTCGGCAGTTGCGAGCTGGACGATCTAAGGCGCCACGCCATTGCGGGAGAAGAATGACCATGCAGTATCGCAATCTCGGCCGCAGCGGCCTGATGGTGTCGCCGCTGTGCCTCGGCACGATGATGTTCGGCGGCGCCACCTGCGAGGCCGACAGCGTCCGGATCATCGCCCGCGCGCACGAGCAGGGCGTCAACTTCATCGACACCGCCGACGTGTACAATGCGGGCGAGAGCGAGCGGGTGGTCGGGCGCGCGATCGCGGACCGCCGCGACTGGTGGGTGCTGGCGACCAAGCTCGCCAATCCGACCGGCGAGGGGCCGAATGCGCGCGGGCTGTCCCGGCGCTACGCGTTCACGGCGGTGGAAGCCAGCCTGAAGCGCCTCGGCACCGACGTGATCGACATCCTCTACCTGCACAAGGAGGACCATGCGACGCCGCTCGAGGAGGTGGTGGGCGTCATGGCCGACCTGGTGCGCAGCGGGCGGATCCGGCATTTCGGTGTCTCCAACCATCGCGCCTGGCGCGTCGCCGAGATCGCCCGGCTGTGCGACTCGGCCGGGATCGGGCGCCCGGTGGTGAGCCAGCCGTACTACAACGCGCTGAATCGCATGCCCGAGGTCGAGCACCTGCCGGCCTGCGCGCATCTCGGCCTCGGGGTGTTCCCATACAGCCCGCTGGCGCGCGGCGTGCTGACCGGCAAGTACAAGCCCGGTGCGACGCCGGACGAGGGGAGTCGCGCCGGACGCCAGGACAAGCGCATGCTGGAGACCGAGTGGCGCGAGGAGAGCCTGCTGGCGGCGCAGGAGATTGCGGCGCACGCCGAGGCGCACGGCATCACGCCTGGGCAGTTCGCCACCGCCTGGGTGCTGAACAACCGGCTGGTCACCGGAGCGATCGCCGGGCCGCGCACGCTGGCGCACTGGGAGGACTATGTCGCAGCACTTGACTACCGCTTCACGCCCGAGGACGAGGCGCTGGTCGACCGGCTGGTGACGCCGGGTCATCCCTCGACGCCGGGCTACAACGATCCGGCCTATCCGCTGGAGGGTCGCGTCCCACGCGGCTGATGCCGGTCTGACCGGTAGAATGGAAACAGCAGCCGGATCCGGGTGCCGGCGCCGGGCTGGCTCTCGATCAGCAGCTTCCCGCCGGCCTTTTCGACGAAGTCCAGCGCCAGGAACAGCCCCAGCCCGGTGCCCTTGGCGGCATCCTTGGTAGTGAAGAACAGCTCGGTGGCACGCTCGGCGACCTGCGGCGGCATTCCGTCGCCATCGTCCTCGACCGTGAGCTCGACCGTGTCGTCGCTTCCGGAGACCAGCTTGGCTTCCGCGGCGGCGAGACGGCGCGCGCCCAGGCAGATCCTGCCGCCGGCCGGCATCGCATCGACCGCGTTGCGCACCAGGTTGAGCAGCACGAGCTCGAGCTGCTCGGGATCCAGCCAGACCGGCAGCGCGCCGCAGACCACATCCAGGCGGAGCTGCACCGCCGGCGCGCCCACCTGCGCCAGGGTGTCCTCGACATCGTGCAGCACCCGGATGAGATCCACGATGCGATCATCGCGGGCCTGTCGCCGGGACAGCGACAGCAGTTCCGTCGCCAGTCGTCCGGCGCGTTCCGCACCCCAGCCGGCACGCTCCAGGTGGCGCCGCTGGGCGGGCTCCGACACCCGCGCGGTGGCCTGCTCGACGCTGCCCAGGATGACCGTCATCAGGTTGTTGAACTCGTGCGCGACTCCGGATGCCAGCGCGCCGATGCTCTCGATGCGCTGCGACTGGCGGCGCACCACCTCGCGATGCTCGCTGATGTCGATCTGGCTGGCGAAGAAATATTCCAGCCGGCCATACTGGTCGAAGATCGGGCTGATATAGAGCGCGTTCCAGAACCCGGAGCCGTCGCGGCGATAATTGTAGAGCTCCTCGGTGATCGCGCGCCGCTCGCGCACCGCGACGCGGATCCGCTCGATGGCCTGCCGGTCGGTGTCCGGCCCCTGCAGGAAGCGGCAGTTGCGTCCGAGCACCGCCTCCGCGGGATAGCCGGTCATGTCGGTGAACGCCGCATTGGCCTCGACGATCGGGCAGTCCGGGCGGTTGGGGTCCGCCAGCACCATCGGCGTGCGGGTCTTGCGGAAGGCCGCCTCGAAGACGTGGCGCGGCATCGGCGGCCGGCCGGGTTCGACCTGCTCTGTGATCTCCGACGTCCGATGCTGCGTGTCGTCCATATGATCCTGCGCGATCCGGCCTGGGCCTGGTGGCATTCACGTGCGGATGCTCCTCGGGTTCATCATGTCCTACGGAGTTTTGACAGGCTCGTGCACCGCCTGAGTAGTTTCCGACCCTGCCGTCCGGCGCGCCGGCGCTCCTATCGTCGCCCACTGCCCCGGCGCGCCGACTATCCCGAAGCCAGGGCCCAGGTCGAGAGACGGGGAGGCGGCATGCAGGCGACCGGTACGTCCGGGGCGGACCACCCACATCTCGAGGCGGACAGCGTGACCGAGGCCGAGCTGGCGACCGCGTTGCAGCGCGTGCCGGGCGGGGCGTTGCTGCTCTGCGGCCTCGGCGTGTCCACGCTGCTGCTCGCCTGGGTAGCGGTCTATGTCTTCCTGTTCGTGGCAAGAGGCGCGATTGCCTGAGGCCATTCCCGATCGGGGCGCGCCTACGCCCGGACTGCATGACGCCTTCCGGCACGCGGACCAGGCCGAGCGGCGCTGGAACCTGCTGGTCCTGGGGGTGGTCGGTTTCATCATCCTGTTCGTGACCGCCACGAGCTTCCGTTTCGCGCTCAGTCCACCGTCGAGCGTCGAGACGATCGTGCCGGCGACGCTGCATGTGCAGGGCGAGTTCGTCGAGGAGAACCTCGGCACGGTGCTGAACAGCGACGGCTCGGCCACCGTGCGGTTCGTCGCCGAGCAGTTCGCGTTCGTGCCATCCTGCCTGATGGTGCCGGCCGGCCGCACGGTGACCTTCCGCACCACGACGCCGGACGTCATCCACGGCATGCTGATCCAGGGCTCGAACGCCAATACGATGATCGTCCCCGGCTACGTCTCGCAGATCGCCACCCGCTTCGAGACAACGGGGGTCTATGCGATGCCCTGCCACGAATTCTGCGGCGTCGGCCACCACGCCATGTGGGGCAGCGTGCATGTGGTTCGGCTGTCCGACTGGCCGCGCGCCGGCACCGGCCCGGTCGCCTGTTCCGCGCATTGAGCTTGGGTCCGGCATGAGCACCAGCCCATGAACAACGGCTCGAAATGGCTGCTCGGCCTGGTGCTCGCCGGCATTGCGCTGCTGGCGCTGTTCGTGTCTGCCGGTAGTGGCGAGGCCGGGGTGCGCACCGCCTCTCTGGTGGTCGCGGTCGCCTCGGTGCTCGGCATCTTCGGCGTCCTGAACTGGGCCTTCGACGACCAGCAGCGCGCCCTCGCAGGATTCCAGCTGCGCGAGGCCGCCGGCGGTGCGCTTGCCGCGACACCGCTCGCGCCGGGTTCGGCCGCCTGGTCGCTCGCGCCCCCGTTCGAGGTCCGGGAAGGCCTCGCGCGTGCCGATGCGCATCTCGTGCTGGCCTATTTCTGGGCGTCGTTCCTGTTCTTCGCAGCCGGCATCCCGCTCGGCTTCTGGCAGATGTGGACACGCTCGCCGCTGCCGGCGCCGTTCGCCAACGCCGCCAACTACTACCTCTCGCTGACCGCGCACGGCGTGATCGAGGGCTATGTGCTGACCACGCTGTTTGCGATGGGCTTCGGCTACGCGGTGATCGCCACAGCGCTGGAACGCCCGATCCCGCTGCGTCCGATGGCCTGGACCGCCTTCGGGCTGGTGCTGGGCGGTGCCGCGATGACGGCGCTCACCATCCTCGGCGGCCACGCCTCGGTGCTGTACACCTTCTATCCGCCGCTGGTGGCGCCGCCGGCCTTCTATCTCGGCCTGGTGCTGGTGTTCGTCGGCTCCTGGCTCTGGGTCGGCCAGATGGTCTGGAGCATGGCGGACTGGAAACGCACGCATCCACGCGCGCCGGTGCCGCTGGCGATGTTCGCAATGACCGGGGGCGCGATCATCTGGGCCTGGACCTCGGTGGGTGCGACCCTCGAGGTGCTGTTCCAGTTGCTGCCCTTGTCACTGGGCCTCACCGACAGCATCGATATCGGCCTGGCGCGCACCCTGTTCTCCTGGACGCTGCACGGCATCGTCTATTTCTGGCTCGCTCCCGCCTACGTCGCCTACTACACCCTGCTGCCGCGCGCGGCGGGAGGACGGCTGTACAGCGACACCATGGGGCGCTGGTCGTTCATCTTCCTGATGGTGTTCGGCCTGCCGGTCGGGCTGCACCACCTGCTGATGGATCCAGAGCACGCCAGCGCCTTCAAATACATCCAGACCATCTTCACCGCCGCCGTCACCATCCCCACGCTGCTGACGATCTTCACCATCATCGCGTCGCTGGAGATCGCAGGGAGGATACGATCGGCGAGATCCGGTCAGGCTGCCGGAACGCTCGGCTGGATCCGCGCGCTGCCATGGGACCGGCCGATGCTGCTCGCCGGCGTGCTGTCGCTGCTGATGCTCGGCCTCGGTGGCCTCGGCGGCGTCATCAACATGAGCTACGCGCTCAACACCCTGGTGCACAACACCGCCTTCATACCGGCGCACTTCCACCTGATCTTCGCCGGCACCACGGTGATCATGTATTTCGCCATCGCCTACGAGTTCTGGCCGACGCTCACCGGCCGGGTCCTGGCGACGCCGAAGCTCGCCTGCCTGCAGCTCTGGCTGTGGTTCATCGGCATCTTCACCCTGACGCTGCCCTGGCACGTGACCGGGCTGATGGGCGTGCCGCGCCGCATGGCGCTGTTCGACTACAACGAGCCGATGCTCGGCGCCGTCGCCCCGCTGCTCTACATCTCCCTGCTCGGCGGCCTGCTTCTGGTGGTCTCCACCGGGCTGTTCCTGTGGGTGCTGGTGCGCTCGTCGTTCGGCTACGGCGTCGCCTATACCCGCGGCATCCGCTACGCCCAGGCGCTGGAGCCGGCGCACGAGTTGCCCCGGCTGCTGAACGGCTACTCGGTCTGGAACCGGGTGGTGGCGTGCCTGATGCTGCTCGCCTACGGCTATCCGCTGGCCCAGGTCGCCTTGCGCGCCGGCAGCCGCGTCTATGTCGCGTCCGTGTCCGGCGGCGGCTAGAGCATGATCCGGTTGATCATGCTCTGCTTGTCGTTTGAAAGGGCAGCTTCATCCGAAGCATGGCATCTCGAAGCGATCCCATGTTTCGAATGCTGCTCTCGCCCATGAAGCTCGGCGAGGATGCGGAAGCGCGGCGCCCCGACACGGTGTTCCTGCGCATCGCGCTGCTGGCGGTCTTTGCGGTCGTGGTGGGCGTCGTGATCCTGCCGATGGCGTCGCAGCCGCAGGGAACCCTGTGGTCGCGCATCTGCGGCGCACTCGGCCTCAACACCGCGCCGCCGCCGCCGGCGCCGTTCAGCACCGTCTCGCAACTCGGCAGCCTGGTGACCTGGACCCGCGCGACCGACAGTCTGCTGCACGCCGGCGACAGCGGCCGCGGACAGGCGCTGGCGGATGCCACCTGCGCCGCCTGCCACGGCGCTGGCGGGCGCGCCGCAATGGACAACGTGCCGTACCTGGACGGCTTCAGCCGCCGGACGATCTACAAGCAGCTCGTCGATTATCGCAGCGGTCGCCGGGTGGCTCCGGTGATGAACGGCGTGGCGCAGCAGCTGGCCGATGGCCAGATCGCCGATGTCGCCGCCTGGTACGCGCAGGGGCAGCGCCAGTCGGGCCTGGCGCACGCAACCGCCGACACCGATGCCGGCCGTCTCGATCCGATCGTCAAGCTGGTCTATCAGGGCGATCCGAGCCGAGACATTGCCCCGTGTGCGTCATGCCATGGGCCGGACGGCATCGTCGTCGGGGCTCCGGTGTTGTTCGGCCAGTCCGGAGCTTATATCGCGACGCAGTTGCGCGCCTTCCGCACCGGCACCCGCCACAACGACAACCTGGCCCAGATGCGCACGCCGGCGTCGGAGCTTGATGATCGCGAGATCGCCGGGCTCGCCGCCTATCTCGGCCCGTCCGCCAGCGTCGCCTCGCCCTGAGGGGCACCGGGCCGGAATGTCAGCTTCGCGCGGCGGTGAATTGCAGCGTGTAGTACATGACCGTCATCGCCGACAGCGTGGCGAGGTAGAGGCCACAGATCGCCAGCGTGTTGACCCCGGGGCCCGCGCGTCGCAGCCGCAACGCATCCTGCATCGGCGATGACCCGCGCAGGAAGATTGCAAGCAGGGTCGCGATGATCGGCACGTGGCCGACGCTGTCGAGGCGGCCAAATTCCGGGATGGCGCTGACGAACACCGCCATGAAGGCGAGTGCCGCGATGCGCAGCAGGCCGCGTCCGGTCACCAGGTAGAAGGCGAGGCTGAACTCCACGAACCCCGCGATCACGATGACGCTCGCGACCGGCAGCCCGGCCGTGATGTCCGGGTGCTCGAGCAGGATCTGCGCGGTCCATTGCGGATAGAGGAACTTCTCCACCGCGGTCCACATCAGGCTGAAGCCGAGCGTGGCGGCGAGGATCGGCAGGCGCATGGCTCTCGCCGGCGCGTCGGATGCGGTAAGCGCCAGATAGGCGATGAAGCCGATGAAATAGAGATAGTCCGTCATGTGGAACAGGCCGTAGCGCTCGATCCCGAGACCGAACAGCAGGGCCATCAGCACTGCCGCGGCCGGACAGGTGCGGCGCCAGAGGACGAGGGCCGCGATGACGATCTGCAGGCCGCCGACGATGCGGTCGTGGTCGAGCAGTTCCGGTGTCAGGATCGCGCCGGCATGTCCCCAGGGAACCACCGCCGAACGGTTCCACAGGAACACGCAATACATCGCGATGCCTCCGCGCACGAGCAGGTCTTCGGACCATTGCAGCCGCGTGCCGGCTGAGAGCGAGCGTGGCCAGAACCGCGCGATCAGGCCGTCGACATACACGCCCGCAGAGACGAGGATCAGGAACCCGAGGCCGATCTGCAGGAAGAACGGCGACACCACCTGGCGCAACCCCAAGCGGCGGGCTGAAGACATCCACGTTGGTGCAGAACCATTTCACATGCGCGAACGCCTGGCCGGGGACCAGGCCGCCCGTGGGGATTGCGCCAAGCAGCAAGGCACGCCGGCTGCGTCGTGTGTGCGCTGTCTTCACCGACGCATCCCGCCCGCAT
Organism: uncultured Lichenicoccus sp.; assembly: GCA_963693035.2. Taxonomy (GTDB): domain Bacteria; phylum Pseudomonadota; class Alphaproteobacteria; order Acetobacterales; family Acetobacteraceae; genus Lichenicoccus. The sequence continues at coordinate 408,213 of CAXMMQ010000006.1, read as the reverse complement.
GCCGGATTTACGACGTCCGGAGCCTGGCGGATGCGAAACGTACCGGAACGCCTTGCGATGTGCGTCGCAGGACGTTCCGGGACCTGTCAGCGTGGAACGGTTGTCAGTAGTCCATGTCGCCCATGCCGCCGCCCTGCGGTGCGGACGGCGCGCGCTTTTCCGGACGCTCGGCGACCATCGCCTCGGTGGTGATGAGCAGGCCGGCGACCGACGCCGCGTTCTGCAATGCGACGCGCACGACCTTGGTCGGATCGATGATTCCAGCCGAGATCATGTCCTTGAAGAGACCGGTCTGCGCGTCGTAGCCATAGCCGTAATCGGCGTTCTCGAGGATCTTGCCGCTGATGACCGCGCCATCCTCGCCGGAATTGGCGGCGATCTGCCGCAATGGCGCCTGCACCGCGCGTCGCACGATCTCGATGCCGACCTTCTGGTCCTCGTTGTCGAATTTCAGGCTCGCGAGGATCACGCTCGCCCGCGCCAGCGCAACGCCGCCGCCCGGAACCACGCCTTCTTCCACCGCCGCACGGGTCGCATGCAGCGCATCGTCCACGCGGTCCTTGCGCTCCTTCACCTCGACCTCGGTCGAGCCGCCGACACGGATCACCGCGACCCCGCCTGCAAGCTTCGCCAGCCGCTCCTGCAGCTTCTCGCGGTCATAGTCCGACGTGGTCTCCTCGACCTGCGCGCGGATCTGCTCGCAGCGTCCCTTGATCTGCTCGCTGGATCCTGCGCCCTCGATGACCGTGGTGTTTTCCTTCTCGATCAGCACGCGCTTGGCGCGGCCGAGCATGTCGAGCGTCACGTTCTCCAGCTTGATGCCGAGATCCTCGGAAATCACCTGGCCGCCGGTGAGGATCGCGATGTCCTCGAGCATCGCCTTGCGGCGGTCGCCGAAGCCGGGTGCCTTGACGGCCGCGATCTTCAGGCCGCCGCGCAGCTTGTTGACCACAAGGGTAGCGAGCGCCTCGCCCTCGACATCCTCGGCGATGATCAGCAGCGGACGACCCGACTGCACCACGGCTTCCAGCAGCGGCAGCAGCACCTGCAGCCCGGCCAGCTTCTTCTCGTGGATCAGGATGTAAGGGTTGTCGAGATCGACGGTCATCTTCTCGGCGTTGGTAATGAAATACGGGCTCAGGTAGCCGCGGTCGAACTGCATGCCCTCGACCACCTCGAGCTCGGTCTGCATGCCCTTGGCTTCCTCGACGGTGATGACACCCTCGTTGCCGACCTTCTGCATCGCCTGCGCGATCATGCGCCCGATATCGGCCTCGCCGTTGGCCGAGATGGTGCCGACCTGGGCCGTCTCGGCTTCGGTCGTGATCTTCTTGCTGCGCTTGGCCAGCTCCTCGACCAGGGCCGCGACCGCGCGGTCCACGCCGCGTTTGAGGTCCATCGGCGCCATGCCGGCGGCCACCGCCTTGCCGCCCTCGCGCACGATCGCTTGCGCCAGCACGATCGCCGACGTGGTGCCGTCACCGGCGACGTCGTTGGTCTTGCTCGCGACCTCGCGCACCATCTGCGCGCCCATGTTCTCGAATTTGTCGGAGAGCTCGATCTCCTTGGCGACGGCGACGCCGTCCTTGGTGATCCGCGGCGCCCCGTAGCTCTTGTCGATGACCACGTTGCGGCCCTTCGGCCCCAGCGTCACCTTCACCGCGTCGGCCAGGATATCCACGCCGCGCAACATGCGACTGCGTGCGTCGTCGCCGAAGCGTACTTCTTTGGCTGCCATGTCTTGATGTCCCTATTTTCGATCAGGCGACTTTGGCGAGGGCGTGCGGCCCCTCGATGACGCCGAGCAGGTCGCTCTCCTTCATGATCAGGAGGTCCTCGCCGTCGATCTTGACTTCGGTGCCCGACCATTTGCCGAACAGCACGCGGTCGCCGGCCTGCACGTCGAGTGCGACGATGGCGCCGGCCTCGTTGCGGGCCCCGGGGCCGGCGGCGACGATCTCGCCCTCGACCGGCTTCTCCTTCACCGTGTCTGGGATGATGATGCCGCCGGCGGTCTTCTCCAGGGCAGTAATCCTGCGCACCACGACGCGGTCGTGCAGCGGACGGAATGTCATGTGTGTCGATCCTTCCTGACGCCGATGCCGCGATGCGGCCGCGCCCCGAGCGCCAACGACGGCGAAGCCGCTGCGATGCGGCCGCCCCGTTGCTGCGATCGGGAACGGGATATCCGCCCGGTCATCCAGCGGCGAGCACACTCGCGGTTCCGTGCAATCTTGCCAAGCCCCGGAAACTACCCAGGCCGCGGACACCTGCCGAGCCGTTAACCGGGCCTTAAGAACACCAGCCTAGGGTGCCTGCATGCAGATCCTCGAGCTTGCTCCCGCCGCCCTGATCGCGCTCGCCGTGCTTGCGGGCGCAGTCGGACGGGAGCTGCTGCCGGCGGGGGAGGCCACCGTTCTCGTGCGCGTGGCCCCGGGTCTGCGGGAGGCGCCCCTGCTTGCCGCGGCAGGTACCGGTGCCGCCCTGGTCGCCATTCCGGCACCCGGTTTCGCCGTCCTGCACGGCAATGCCGCCCGCATCCGCTCCGTCCTGGGTCTCGCGGTTGTCTGGCCAGGAAACGCACCATGCTCATCCAGTTCATGACACGCCTGGCCGAGCAGGACGCGGCCAGCAGCCAGGCGCTGCGCAGCCTGCGCAGCGCCTCCGAGCGGGCCATCGTCGGACTGGTCTGGCTGCACGGGCCGGTGCTGCTGCTCGCCGGCTGGCTGGCGGGAGGCAGCCTGGTCATGCCGATGCTGCTCTGGCTGGCGATCACGGCGGCCGTCACGCTGGCGCATCGTGCGCGACCGGGTGTCGCCGGCACCCGGACCACCGTCGCGGCCGGGCTGTGCGTCATGCCGGCGCTGATGGTGTTCGAGCTGGCGGGACGCGCCTGGCAGCCGGACGCGCACATGGAGTTCTTCGCCGTGCTCGCCGTCACCGCCACCATGCTCGACACCAGGGCGGTGCTGGTCGGCGCGGTGATCGTGGCCGTGCATCATCTCGCCCTCAACCTGGTCCTGCCGGCCTTGGTGTTTCCCGGCGGTGGCGACCTCTCCCGGGTGCTGTTCCACGTCGTCATCCTCGTGATCGAGGCAGCTGCGCTGGCCTGGCTCGTGTTTCGCGCCAGCTCGGCGATGTCCGCCCACGATGCCGGCGTCAAGGAGATGTCGAGGCTGGCCGAGCAGCACGGTGTCGCCGAGAGGCAGGCCCTGGCCGACGCGGCGTCGCACCGGCGCCAGACGACGCTGGCCCTGGCGACGGAGCTCGACCAGACGATCGGCACGATCGCGTCGAGCCTGGTCGCCGCCTCGACCGGCCTGAACGCGTCCGCGAGCGCCCTGGACGCGTCCACCGCGCAGGCGTCGAGCCAGGCCGCGCTGGCGGCCGGCAGCAGCCAGGCGGCGGAAGCCGGGGTGCAGACGGTCGCGGCCGCCACCGTCGAGATGTCCGCCACCATCGACGAGATCACCCGGCGCGTCGCGGAAGCAGCCTCGGCCGCCGCGCGGGCGCTGCACGAGGCGCAGGGCACCAACGTGACGGTGCATGAGCTTGCGGAGGGCGCCGGGCGCATCGGCGACGTCGTGCGGTTGATCGGCAACATCGCGACGCAGACCAACCTGCTGGCGCTGAACGCCACCATCGAGGCGGCGCGCGCCGGGGAGTACGGAAAGGGGTTTGCCGTGGTCGCATCCGAGGTGAAGGCCCTGGCCAACGAGACCGCCCGGGCGACCAGCGAGATCGGCACCCAGATCACGCGGATGCAGGACGTGACCGCACGCGCGGTCAAGGCCATCGGCGACATCGGCACCACCATCGAGGGCATGAGCGGCATCACGACGGCGATCGCGGCAGCGGTCGAGGAGCAGGGGGCGGCCACCCGCGAGATCGCCAAGGCGGCGCGCGAGGCGGCGCAGGGAACCAGCGATGTTGCCGCCGCCACCGGGCAGGTCAGCGCGGCGATCGAGACCAGTAGTGCCGCGTTGGTGGCGATGCGCGGGGTGAGCGACACGGTGGCGCGGCAGGGCGACGATCTGCTCTGCGGGGTGCTTGCACTCTCCGGGCGGCTGCGCCACCAGGCCGACGCTGCCTGAGCACAAGCCGCGCCAGCGCGTCAGCCGGATGCCGGACATGAGCATGACGCCCGGTCGCGTCGCGACCCGGCGGCGGATCGACATGCTCCGAAGCCTGCTGGCCCGACCGAGCGGGGATCCCGGCCTGGCGCGCTCGAACCGTTCTCGAAGCAGATCCCCGTCTCGTACGGGATCCTGATCGCCAACACGGCGCTGCTTGCCGCCACCCACCTGCGGTGCGCCCCGATGCTGCTCGCCGTCATCATCCCGTCCGTCGCCTGCTTTGCCTGCGCGGCGAGGATCGCGATCTGGCTCCGCAGATCCAGGGCAGCCGTCAGCGAGGACGAAGCCCTCCGGCGACCAGGCGGCATCGTCAGGCTCGCTGCCGTGCTCGGCCTGGTCTTCACCGGCTGGTCGCTGAGCCCGTACCCGTACGGAAACGCCTACGCGCAGTTCCATTTCGCGTTCTAATGGCGATCACCGATTGCCGATACGTGCCGCAAATCCCGGCCTCGACTACGTGGCGGAGGGCGTCGAGATCGAGGCGCAGTTGCGTATCCTGAGGGCGCTCGGCTCCCACCTGATCCAGGGCTGCCTGTCCGGATCGCCGATGTCGGACGCGGCGATCGGCCAGTACCACGGAGGCAGCCATCGCCTGCTGAGCATCGCAGCCAGTCAGGCCTGACAGATCGGCTCAGCGGCCGCAGGCAAGGCGCCCGATGGCGCTGTCATGCACTCGTCGCTGTTCCTCGCAGACATACAGATCGCACAGTGCGCGCGGTGTCAGGCGGCCGCCCGGAGGCGGGTCGCTGGCGGCGAGACTTTCGAGCGCGCGCACCACGCAGTCTGCGACCTGCCGGCCGAAATCGTGCCGCTGGGTTTCGAGGAAGGCCAGCGCCTCCAGCGATGCGCGCATCGCGGCCGCATCCGCGACGCCCGTGCTGCTCTGGTCGAGCAGGGAATCCCCGAGGCCGGGGACCCTGGCCGCCAGCGACGTCACCAGATGGGACAGCGTGGCCAGCGTCTCGATAGCCCGCCAGACCAGATCGAGCAGGGCCTCGATATCGCTGCGGTCGCGCATTGCCGCGACCTGCGCCGCCAGCACCGCGCAGACGAGCCGCTCGCTGGCCTCGGTGGAACCCTGCATGACGCCGGGTCCTACTTCGGCAGCAGCTGCTTGAGTGTTGCGATCAGTTCGTTCGGGTCGGTCGGCTTGGTCAGCCAGCCGGAGGCGCCCGCGGCCCGGGCCTCGTCGCGCTTGGCAGCGCCCCCCTCGGTGGTCAGCACGATGATCGGGACGAAGCGGCCGGCGCTGGTGCGTCGCGCCTCGCGGATGAAGGCGATGCCGTCCATCTGCGGCATGTTGAGGTCGGTCAGGATGACGTTCGGCTTCGAGCCGCCGTTCAGCAGGTTCAGCCCTTCGCGCCCGTTGCTGCCGGTCTCGACCTGGTAGCCCGCATTCTTCAGCACTCTAGAGAGGCTCATCACCATGGTGGGGCTGTCGTCGAGCACGAGGATGGAGGGCATGGCTCAGGCCTCGACGGGGCTGGGGAGGGGATCGGAGGCGGTGGCCGGGTGCCCGCTCGCCAGCAGCGGCGCGATCCACTCCGCCAGGCTCTTGTTCAGCGGCGTGCCGCTGACGGCGACGCCTGCCGCCAGGATCACCTGCAGGCAGGAGGTGTGCAGGTGCGTGCACGTGCTCCAGTCGATCAGCGCGGCGCCGGCCTGCAATTCCTGCAGCAGGATCTCCGCATCCTCGACGGCGCAGACATCGTCGAGCAGGATATGCTCCTCGACTCTTCGGACGGTCATCGGATCAGCTCCCTGAGGTCGAGGACGAGCAGCACGCGGCCGTCGCCGAGCAGTGCCGTCCCGGAGTAGCCAGCGACGCGGGCCAGCATGCCGGCCAGCGGCTTGAGGATGACCTCCATGCCGTCGCCGAAGGCCGCCACCTCCAGACCGACCGTCTGCCCGTCGATGCGGACCACCAGCACCGCGATCTCGTCGCCCGCGATCGCCGGGCACAGATCGAGCAGCCGCGACAGGCGCAGCAGCGGCACCACCCGGTCGCGCAGGATGAAGGCCTCGCCGGTGCCGACACGGACGACGCTGCTCCGCTGGATCTTCAGGGTGCCCTGGATCAGGTCCATCGGGATGCCGAACAGGCGGTCGTCCAGCGCCACCGTCATCACTCGGCTCACCGCCATGCTTAGCGGCAGATCCAGGCGCACGGTGGTGCCAACGCCCTTGCGGCTGGTCATCGCGATGCGTCCGCCGGCCTTGTGGACCGCGTTGCGCACCACGTCCATGCCGACGCCACGGCCCGAAACGTCCGACACGGTCTTGGCGGTCGAGAAGCCGGCCTCGAACACCAGCATCGTCGCCTCGTCGTCGGAGATCGTCGAGAGCCGTGCCGCGTCGATCAGGCCGCGCTCGAAGGCGCGGCGCTTGATGATGTCGGAATCGATGCCGCGGCCGTCGTCGGTGACCTCGATCACCACCTGGTCGCCCTCCTGGCGTGCGGCCAGGCTGACCCTGGCGCAGCCGGGCTTGCCGCAGGCCAGGCGCTCGGCCGGGGTCTCGATGCCGTGGTCCAGGCTGTTGCGCACCATGTGCAGCAGCGGGTCGAACAGGCTCTCGATGACGTTCTTGTCGGCCTCGGTCGCCTCGCCCTCGATGACCAGATCGACCTGCTTGCCGAGCTTGCGGGACAGGTCGCGGACCAGGCGCGGCAGCCGCTGGAAGACGTGGCCCACCGGCATCATCCGGATCGCCATCACCGCGCCCTGCAATTCCTGCGCGATCCGGTCGACGATGCCGTACTGGTCCCTGATCTCGAGTGCCAGGTCGCGCACGCCGTACTGGTCCTCCGCGCGGCGCGCCAGGAACGGCAGGCTGTTCTTGGCGACGACCAGTTCGCCCACCAGGTTCATCAGCATGTCGACCTTCTCCTGGTCGACCCGGAGCGAGCGCGGCGCCGGGCGCTCGCCGGCCTCGGCAGTGGGACGCGGCGTAGCCGGATTTGCAGCGGCCGCCGGCTTGTCATCGGCATCCCGCAGCAGGGCCGCGATCGCCTCCGCCAGCGGCTGGACCGTCAAGGTTGCCACCGACTGCGCGCCGGCCCGCTCGATGCACGCAGCCGCCTCGGCGGCGCCGGCGCAATGCAGCGCGTTGGCCGCCACCCGCGCCGAGGCCTCGATGCGCCCGGCGGTTTCCTCGCGCGGCCCCGCCTCGTGCAGCAATGCAAGCTGCTCCTCGAGCAGGGCGCGGGCCACCGTGGTCAGCTCGTGCGATCTCCCCGCCGGGGCCGACGCCGGGCCGGCCAGGGCGGCAGCCGTCAGGCCGAGGATGCTGACCTGGTCGGGGACGTAGCGAAACAGCGCCTCGAGCTCGATCCGCTCCGCCGATGAAAAGGCATGGAAGGCGGCTGTGCAGCAGAACGGATCGAGGCTGCCCAGGCTCGGCCATGACGCGCGGGCCTCGATGGCAAAGGCCAGCAGGTGCGGGATCTGCAGGGCGAGGTGCAGCGGGTCCTCGCCCCGGAAGAAGCAGTCCTCCGGCGGCGCGAATGAGACCAGATGGATGCGTCCCGACCGCGCCGCGCACTCGGATGCGGCGAGCAGCCCCTGCCGGCTGAACCAGCGCAGCACATCCGGCGGCGCCACCGTCGCATCGCCCGCCGCTTCCATGACCGGAGCGGCCAGCGGCTTGCCGGTGCGTCGTCCGAAGGTGCGCCGCAGCTCCGTGACCAGAACCCGGGCCTGGGAGGCGGCATCGTCCGGCAACGCATCATGGCCATCGAGATGCTCGATCCAGCGCCCGACCTGGTCGAGCGCCTGCAATGTCAGGTCCACCATGTCCGGTGTCAGCGCCAGCCCGTGCTCGCGCACCGCCTGGAAGATGTCTTCGGCCGCGTGCAGCACCTGCGTCAACGGCGCCGCGTCGAACAGTCCGGACGACCCCTTCAGCGTGTGCACCGAGCGGAACAGGCGGTTGATGGCCGGCTCGTCGGCGGGTGCCTGCTCGAGCGCCAGCAGGTCGTGACCGGCTTCCTGCAGCAGGTCGCGCGCCTCGGCCACGAACTGGGCCAGCAGCTCGTTCATGCCTGGACCTTGCCGACGAGGGCGGCGACGTAGCCGGTGAGCCGGTCCGGTGGCACCGGCTTGACCAGGTAGGTGTTGGCGCCCGCCTCGATCGCGCGGCTCCGGTCGTGCGGCGCCGCCTCGGTGCTGGTCATCAGCACCGGGATGGATCTCGTGCTTGTGTCGCGGCGGAGTTCGCGCAGCATGGCATAGCCATCCATCATCGGCATGTTGACGTCGACGATGCACAGGTCGAACGACGTCCGCAGCGCCTGCTCGAGCCCCTCGAGGCCGTTGATCGCCTCGGAAACCCGGTATCCGGCAGTCTCCAGGATCTGCCGGTAGTACATCCGCAGGACCGCGGAATCATCGACGACGAGGACATGCGGCGCGCCCCCCGGGCTGCCTGCCCGCGCTGCAAGGCTGCTCATGGGGTTGCCGCGCGCCGTTGGTAGACGATCGCCTCCGGGAAGCGCCGCGGCGTGAAGAGCGACGAGATCCGGCTCATCGATTCCGAATGGCCCAGGCAGATGAAGCCACCTTCGACGAGACTCTCGAAGAACAGCTCGACCACCTGGCGTCGCGACAGGTCGTCGAAATAGATCAGCATGTTGCGGCAGAAGATCACGTCGATCCGGTCGTATGCGCGCATGGCCGCGACATCGGTCGCGTTAACCTGGTTGAACCGCACCGCCTGCCGCACCGCATCGATCAGCCGATGGCCATCGGCGCCGGCCGACGTGAAGTAGCGCTTCACCAGCTCGCGGGGCAGGCGGTGCAGCGAGCGGCTGTCGAAGACGCCGGTCGCCGCCATCCGCAGGACGTCGGTGTCGATGTCCGACGCCATGATCTCGATGTCGAAATCATCGACCGCGGGCCAGTTCTCCAGCAGGTAGAGCGCGATCGAATAGGGCTCCTCGCCGGTCGAGCACGGCATCGACCAGATGCGCACGCGCGCACCTTTGCGGCGGCCGGCGACGATCTCCGGAAGGATGCTGCCGGTGAGACATGCGAGCTGATGGTCCTCGCGGTAGAAATAGGTCTCGTTGACCGTGAACAGGTTGATGAGCTGTTCGATCTCCCTGGTCACGTCCCTCCGGCGCAGGCTTTCGAACCAGATGTCGAAGCTGGAGGAGGCGGTGGCCTGGATCCGCTCGACCAGCCGCTTGTCGACGAAGTAGCGCTTGTTGTCGCCGAACGAGATGCCGGTGCGGCGGTAGAAGAATTCGCAGAACCTGCGGAACTCGGCAGGGGTGATCGTGAGCGGCTGGCCGCGGATCTCGCGCATCGCAGCCGGCATCATCTGGCTCCGCGCGGAGAGGCGGACTGTTCGCAGGCGACATCGACGGCGAAGATCAGGAAGGGATCCTCGGCGAAGCGCCGCCGCAGCCCGCCGAGCGAGCCGACCAGGGCCGCCGTGCCGATCTCGGCGGCCACGTCCACCGCCGCCGCGCAGACGTTCACATGCTGGTCGGTCTCGATGACGCGGCGCAGGCGGGGGATCGCCTCAGACCGCGACCAGGCCCGGAGCACCTCGACCGCCAGCATGCGGCTGTCGGGATCGGGATCGCCGAGCAGGCGGTCGATCACGGGTATCGCATCCTCTTCCAGATGCTTCAGCGCCTCGACCGCACCCACCCGGAGGTTCACGTCCTCGCTCCCGAGCAGGCGCCCGAAGATCTCCGCCGCCGGCAGGCCACCGACCTGGATCAGGCCCGCGAACAGCGCGTCGCGCACGCCGGCATCGGGTTCGCCCGGCAGGCAGGCTGCGAGCACGAAGGCGGTCTCCGGATCGCCGGCCAGCGCACGGGCGGCACGGCGGCGCTGGTCCACGCCGCGATGATGCAGGGCTTCAAGCAGAAGCTCGCGCGGTGTCGGGATGTCGGCGTTGTCCTGCACGGCGAGGGTGGCGGCCTGGAGCAATGGCATCTCAGTGCGCCCATCGTTGCATCTGGTCGGCGATGCGTTGCAGCGGCAGCACGACGGAGGCACCGCCGCGCCGCACCAGTTCTCCCGGCATGCTTCAGACGATGGCGGTCTCCTCCGATTCGGCGATGGTGCGGCCGCCGCGCTCACGCAGCTCCACCATCGCCTGCGCCCCGTCGTCGCCCATGCCGGTCAGCATGATCCCGAGCAGGCGCTTCGGCGCGATCTGCTCCATCGCGCTGCTCACCATGCGCTCGACGCTCGGATGCCAGATGTGGCGCGGCGAGGCCGGCATCGGCACCGCGCACATCTCGCCGGCGCGCTGGCCGACGACGATGTCGGCGTCGCCGCGGCCGACATAGGCAACGCCCGGCTGCAGCTTCATCGGCCGCGTCGCCTCGACGACCTCGATGTCGCACATGGTGTTGATGCGTCGGGCGAACACGCCGGTGAAGCTCTCGGGCATGTGCTGCGCGATCAGGATCGGCCACGCGAAGCCGCGCGACAGCTGCGGCAGGATGCTCTCGATGGCGCCCGGGCCGCCGGTCGAGACGCCGATCAGCACCAGGCCCGGCAGGTCGGGCGTGGCACCCGCGCCGTCCCGTCGTGGCTGCTGCAGTCGGGACGGTGACGGCTGCTCCGCGCTCCGGTCGGATTGGTGCAGGGCCGCGATGCGGCTGCCGTGCCGGACCCGGTCGAGCAGCCCGCGGCTCTGCCGGAGCCTGGCCCTGGCGGCGCCGCGCACCTTTGCGACCAGTGCCGCCGTGATCTTGTCCATGTGCAGCGAGACCGTGCCGTCCGGCTTGCTGATGAAATCGACGGCGCCGAGCGCCAGCGCCTCCAGCGTCACCTCGGCTCCGGCGCTGGTCAGCGACGAGACCATCACCACCGGTTTCGGGCACTCCGTCATGATCCGGCTCAGGCAGGTGATGCCGTCCATCTCGGGCATGTTGACATCGAGCGTGATCACGTCGGGCGCGAACGAATGCGCGAGCGCCAGCGCCTCGGCGCCGTTCCGCGCGACGCAGACCTCGAAGTCGCCCTCGGCCCGGAAGATCTCGCCGAGGCACTTGCGCATCAGGGCGCTGTCGTCGGCGATCAGCAGCTTGGGCATGCTGGCACGGCATCGCTTCCCGCCTCGACGACGGCGCCGACCTCGTGCCGCTCCAGCAACTGGTCCGGGTCGATGAGCAGGATCATGCGGCGCTGCTGTTCGAGGTTGGCGATGCGCGAGACGATGCGCGCCTGCTCGGCCGACATCGCCGGCGTCGGGCCGATGGCGAGGCGCGGGATCTTCATGACCTCGGAGACGGCATCGACGATGAAGCCGGTGCGTATCCCGTCGATCGTGAACACCATGATCCGCTGGCGGTCGTTGGGCTCCATCTCCTCGAGCTCGAAGCGGGCGCGCTGGTCGATCACCGGCAGCACGGCGCCGCGCAGGTTGACCACGCCCTTGATGAAGGCGGGCGCCCGGGGCACACGGGTGAGCTGCTCGGGCACGCGCAGGATCTCCTGCACCAGCGCGATCGGCACGCCGTAATCCTCCTGGCCCAGGCGGAAGACGACGAACTGCTCCTCGTCGTCGATCGCGGGTCCGGCGGACCCCATGACCTCCTCCATGGCGCTCTCCCCTTCCGGACCGCCGGCGGCCGCGGCGCAGCGGACGGTTTCATTGTCGAACAGGGCGTCCGCGGAGAGCACCAGCACGAGGCGGCGGCCGCCATCGAGCCGGCAGATGCCCTGGATCTCGCCCCGCGTATTGGCCTGCATCAGCGCCGGCACCGGATCGAGCAGGCTGCGGCTCACCCGCAGGACTTCCTTGACCATGTCCATGACGATGCCGACCGAGGCGCCGTCCGGCAGCGGCACCACGACGATCTTGTTGCGCTCGTTGAGCGGCGCCGAAACCAGCCCGAACATCTCGCGCAGGCTGACCAGCGGCAGCAGCCGCTGACGCAGCGTCACCACGCCAAGCACGTGCCGAGCGGTCCCGGGAACGCGGTTGATCGGCTCGGCGACCTGGACGATCTCCTGCACGTTCTCGATGGCGAGCGCATATTCCTGCCCGGCCACCTCGAAGCTGACCAGCTGCAGCTCATCGGCCTGGCCCGCCTGCACGGCGCCTGCCTGCGGACCGGCGGCCGGGGCGTCGGCACCGCGCTCGCCGGCCCGGCTGCGGGCACGTTCCGTATGGAAGTCGTTCGCGACCAGCCTGGCGGAGTCCAGGATCATGATCATGCCGCTGCCGTCGGCGGACTTGATCATGCCGCGCAGCAGGTCGGTATCGACGGTGTTCTCGATCGACCGCACCGTCTCGATCTGCGCCGGATCCGCCGTCACCACGGCTGCCATGCGGTCGACGACCAGCCCGACCGGGATGCCCTGGTTGATCACCACGACGCGCGTCGCGTCGTCATGCGCGATGTCCGGGTAGTTGAAGATCCGGCGCAGGCTGCTCACCGCCATCACGGTGCCGCGCAGGTTGGCGAGCCCCGCGATGCTGGACGGGCCGAGCGGCACCTGCACCACATCCGGCATCCGGATGATCTCCTGCACCTCGGCCAGCGGCACGGCGTAGGTGCCCTCCTGCACATGGAAGGTCACGTACTGGCGGCTGTCGCCCGGGACACTCTCGTGCGGCATGTGGGCCGGGGGCTGTGGCGCATCGGGCAGGCGGGCGATGACGTTCATGGCAGGTCGTCCGCCTCAGCCTTGCGAGTTCTGCAGCTCGTCGGCGAGAGACGCGACCTCCTCGACGGCGGCTGCCAGCTCCTCGGCGCCGCGGGACTGCTGCTTGGCGGCTGTGGCGGCCTCCAGGGCACCGCGATTGGCCTGCTCCGCCGCGGCGGCGATCTGGTCTGTCGCCTTCTGGGCTTCCTGCACGGCGGCGAGGATGACATCCGCGCCGGCCAGGATCTCGCTGTTGCCACCGCGCACGATCGCCATGTCTGCCTCGACGGTGGCAAGGTTGGTGGTGATTGCCTTGTTGCGCTGCACCTCGATCTCGGCGGCGGCGGCAATCTGTTCCAGATCACTCCTGACGGCCACGATCTGGTCCTGGGTCGCCTTGACGACATCCTTGATGCGGTCGGCGTTCTCGGCGGATTCGCGCGCCAGGTTGCGGATGTCGGTCGACACCACCATGAAGCCGCGGCCGAAGTCCCCGGCGCGCGCGGCCTCGATCGAGCCGTTCACCGCAAGCATGTTGGTCTGGATCGAGACGGTGGCAATCGAGTCCACGATCTTGTCGATACGGCGGCTGACCTGCTCGAGCGTGGTGATGAGCTGGCTGCTCTTCTTGGTCTCTTGCAGCGAGATCGACACGCCCCTGATGAGCTGCTCGACCGCAAGGCGGCTTGCCTTCATCAGATCGACGATCCTGCCGGCGGTCTCGATGCCCGCGGTGGCGCGCTGCTGCGACAGCACGGCTCCCTTCTCGATCTGGGTGTTGGCGCTGCTGGACTGCTGTGCCGCGGCGGCAGCCTGCTGCGATCCCTTGTTGATCTGCTCGATGGCCGCCATGATCTCGGTAGCGGCGCTGCTGATCTCCTGCACGGCCGACGACAGCTCCTCGGCCGCCGAGGCGACCTCCTCGGCGCTCTTGCCAATGTCGGTGCTGTCCTTGAGTTCGTCGGCGATGTTCGACAGTTCCTCGGATGCGGTCTGGCTCTGCCCGAGCGCCTGGGTCTGCTGCTCGACGGTCTTGAGCACCTCCTCGCAGGCGGCCGCCTGCTCGGTGGCGGCGGACGCGATCTGCTCGGAGCCCTTCTGCGCCTCGCGCGCGGCGTGATCGGCCTGCTGGGCACCGACCGCGATCTCCGTGCTGCCCGCCATGATCTCGACCATCAGCGTGCCGACCCGGTCGAGTTCCGCCGCCACGACGACGCCCTTCTCGACCTCCTGGCGCGCGGCCTCGGCGGCGCCGTTGATGCCCTCGGCGATGGTCTTCACCTCGCTCTGGATCTGGCTGACCAGGAGCTGGATGTCGCGGGCGCTCTTCTCGGACGTCTCGGCGAGGGTGCGCACCTCGTCGGCGACGACCGCGAAGCCCTTGCCATGCTGGCCGGCCCGGGCGGCCTCGATGGCGGCGTTCAACGCCAGCAGGTTGGTCTGGTCGGCGATGCGTGCCACCGCCTTGACGATTTCTCCGATGTTGGCCGCCTGCTTCTCGAACTCGACCACCATCTGCACCGAGGCGATCTGGCGGTCGGCGCTGGTGCCGATGTTGGCGACCGAGACCCCGATCTGCGCGGTGACCTCCGCCAGCACGCCCTGCAGCAGCACCGTCTTCTGGCGCGAGACGTCGGCCTTTTCTTTGGCTTGGATGATCGCGGCGGAGATGTCGGTGACGGCGCGCAGCGAGAGCTGTGCAGCACCCGACGCCTCCTCCGCCCCGGTTGCGATCTGCTCCATGGACCGGCGCAACTGCTCGGCTGCGGATGCGGATTCCGTGATCCCGGATGCCATCTCGCTGGATGCGGCGGCAACACGCTCGGCGATCTTCTGCTGGCGCGCGAAGGTGCGCACCTTGCGGCGCTGCGCGTCGGCATGGCCGGCGCCCCGGTCGTTGGCGCCGGCGGTCGGAAGATGCTCGTCGCGAGCGGAATGCACGATCTGCGACCGCTTCGGTAATGCCATGTACTGCTCCAGTGGGCCGTGCTGTTCGGCGGGTGCCTGAACCCCGAGATGCCGGCCCGGCCGGATCCGGCTGCCGTGTCGTTGTTCTCCCGTGGGCCCGAAAATGTCGCGGGCAGGTTAAGCAATGGTAAATGGCGCCATGGAAGACGCATGGACCCTTTCACGCCTGCAGGCCCTGGACGATGCCGATCCTCTCGCGGCCTTCCGCGACGAGTTCCGGCTGCCCGGCGGCGTGATTTATCTAGACGGCAACTCGCTGGGACCGATGCCGCGCGCGACCCCGGACCGGATCGCCGCGGTGCTGGAGCAGGATTGGGGCAGGGGGCTCATACGGTCCTGGACCGATGCCGGCTGGATCGAGCTCCCGGAACGGCTCGGCGACGAGATCGGCCGACTGGTCGGTGCGCCGGCCGGCAGCGTGCTGGTGGCGGACTCCACCTCGGTCAACCTGTTCAAGCTGCTGGCGGCGGCACTCGCCCTGCGGCCCGAGCGCAGCGTGATCCTGAGCGAGACCGACAATTTCCCCACCGACCTCTATGTGGCCGAAGGGCTGGTCGAGCATCTCGGCAGCCGGCACACCCTGCGACGCGTCGAGCCGCACGCGCTGATGGCCGCGCTCGGGCCGGAGGTGGCGGTGCTGATGCTGACCCACGTGAACTACCGCACCGGCGCCATGCACGACATGGCCGCGCTTATCGCGGCGGCCCACCAGGCCGGGGCGCTGGTGCTGTGGGACCTCGCGCACTCGGCCGGCGCGGTGCCGGTCGATCTCGCGGCGACCGGTGCCGATTTCGCGGTCGGCTGCGGCTACAAGTTCCTCAATGGCGGCCCGGGAGCGCCGGCGTTCCTGTATGTGGCGCCACGGCTGCAGGCCGATACGCGGTTTCCGCTTACCGGCTGGTTCGGCCATGCCGACCCGTTCGGTTTCCACCCGGGATACCGCCCGGCCCCAGGCATCGCCCGGGCGGCGGTCGGCACACCGTCGATCCTGGCCATGGCGGCCCTGCAGGTGGGTGTCAGGATCGCATTGCGCGCGCCGATGCCCGCGGTGCGGGCCAAGTCGCTGCTGCAGTCGGGGCTGCTGATGGACCTGGTGGCGCAGGAATGCCCCTGCCTGGACCTCGAACTTATCACGCCCCGCGAGCCGGCCCGGCGCGGCAGCCAGGTCTCGCTCCGGCATCCGCACGCCTGGCCGGTGATGCAGGCATTGATCAGCCGCGGTGTGATCGGGGATTTCCGGGCGCCGGACATCCTGCGTTTCGGCATCACGCCCCTGACCCTGCGCCATGTCGATCTCTGGCATGCCGTGACGGTGCTGCGGGAGGTGCTGCAGAGCGGGGAGTGGCGCGAGGCACGACACCAGGAACGCCGCCGCGTCACCTGATCGATGGTGCGCGTTCAGCCGTGTGCGACGCACATCTCCCAGGGTACGCCATGCAGCCACCACCAGATGCGCAGCGCCGCGAGATGCAGCCGCCTGGCCGGTGACGCTGGCTGCGGATCATAGACCTCGACCTGCCCCATCATGCCGCCATCTTCGTGCCTGAGGACGTGGCAGTGGAACATGAAGCGACCCAGGATCAGCGGGTCGGTGAACGCCATGCGCACCGTCACCTCGCCGCGCTCGGGGATGCGCACGTTGTCGATGCGGCCGGAGAACGGCACCGCAACCCCGTTGATCGCGGTGACCTGGAAGCCGAGCTGGTGGATGTGGAAGACGTGCATGTCGTCGGAGTCGTTGCGTATCGTCCATTCCTCGACATTGCCGAGCGGTATGCGGAAATCGATCCGGCGGGCATCGAACATGCGGAGGTTGATGAAGTAGTGCAGCGTCTCGCTGTGCGGCACGGCCTGCTGGGAGAAGGTAACGATGCGGCGCGCATCGAGTGGCAGCGGACGCAGGTCGCGGGGCGGCGCAGGATCGGGTAGCGAAACGCTCGCCGGCATGGTCGCGCCGGCCACGAGCAGCGTCCCGAGGCTGCGGTCCAGCCGACGCGCCGCGCCGACGCCGGCCATGGCGCCCTCCGACAGCAGCAGGTAGCGCCCCGCCACACCCGCGTCCACGAGGGCATCGATCCGGCTGCCCGGCATGATGTCGAGCCTGTCCGCGTCGCGCGTCGCAACCAGGCGTCCGCCATCCACGGCGACGATGCGGAAACGGTGAGCCTGCAGCGAGAGGTGGAAGGCACGGTTCGCGCTCTGGTTGGAGAAACGCCAGAGCTGCGTCTCGCCGGGCCGCATCGTGCTGTCGTCCTCGAGCCTGCCGTTCACCGACTGCACCAGCCCATGCAGGTCGTCATCGATGCGGGGATCGCCGGTGTCGTCCTGGAACTCCATGTCCTTGAGGACAAGCAGGCGCTCGGCGGGCATCCCTGGCTTCCCGACCAGCGCGGGCGCCCCGGCAGCGAGCGGATCGATCACCAGGGCGCCGCTGAGGCCGCCCATCACCTGCGCCTCGGCCTGCCCGTGCTGGTGCGAGTGGTACCAGTACAGTCCGGGCGGCTGGGTCGGCGCGATGACGATCTCGTACAGGAAGCTGCCGCCCGGCGGCACGGCGAGATGGGCGTTGTCGCCGTTGCCGAGCGGCGAACCCTGCATGCCGTGGAAATGCAGGTTGGTCGGCTGGGACAGAAGGTTGAGCAGGCGTACGCGCAGCAGGTCGCCGGGATGCAGGCGCAGCACCGGACCAGCATAGAGCCCGTTATAGGTGGCGCCGGACAGCGTCAGAACGCCGAGATGCACAGGACCCGAAGACGCCCGCAGCGTCACCTCCAGCACGCCGTGCCGTGACCTCAGGACGGTCAGCTCACCGGGCAAAGTCGCCGGTCCGACGGCCACGGACTGCTCGACGCGCGGCACCAGCAGCGCCGCCGGCCCGAGCACCAGGCCAGCCGCGAGCATCGCCAGGGGTGCCAGCAGAAGCTGCCGCCGCACGAGTGCCGGCTCCTGGTTCAGGCAGCGGCCAGCACGCGCAGCCGTTCGTGCAGCTCCGGCGGCGCGTCGGCGGCATCCCACGGGAAACGCAGCCGGGCCATCGATCCGGTCTCGAGGATCTCGCCCGCGAGGTCGGGCAGTCCGGCCAGCCTGAGGGTTGCAATGCTGCCTTGCGCCAGCGATTCCTGGAGCCGGACCCGGGCGCCCCCGACGCTGAGATCCAGGCAGATTCCCGGCAGCACGCGGCCTTCGACGATCAGGGATGCGGCGCACTCGGCCTGGACGCGTTCATGCTGCCGGCGCTCCGAGGCATCCGCCGAGGCCTTGGAGATGCGTACCATCACCTCGCGCAGCTCGCCGATGCGCTCGCCAACGTCGCCGGCCAGCGCGCGCATCTGGGCTGCCGAGCTGTCGGTGTTGCGCGCCTCCTGCGTCACCACGCCGATCTGGAACGTCACCGCGCGCACCGCCTCGCTGGTTGCCGACACGTTGCGCGCGATCTCGTCGGTGGCCGCGGTCTGCTGCTCGGCCGCGACCGCGACGCTCTGGGTGATGCGCTCGATGGCCGCCACCCGCTCGATCATGTCCTCGAACGCCTGCACCACGTCGCGTGTCGCCGCCTCGATGGTGGTGGCGTTGCGCGCGATCTCCTCGGTGGAGCGCGAGGTCTGCCCGGCCAGCGCCTTGACCTCGCTGGCCACCACGGCAAACCCGCGTCCGGCGGTGCCGGCATGCGCCGCCTCGATGGTGGCGTTCAGCGCCAGCAGGTTGGTCTTGCCGGCGATGTCGCCGATCAGCCCGGCGACGGCGCCGATCTCGCTGACCGCGCTGGAGAGCTGGCCCATGATCTGGCGCGCGCGCTCCCCGATGCGCGACGTGCTGGCGAGCTCGGCCGCCGTGCTGCCCACCTGCTTGGCGATCTCCTGCGCCGAGGCCGAAAGCTCCTCGCCGGCCGCGGCCACCGCCTGGCTGCGTTCCAGCGCCTCGTTGCTGGACTGCGTCACCTCGCCCACGCTGAGCAGCACGCGGGCGGCGGAGGCGGTGAGCTCCTCGGCCCGCTGCGCCATCTGCGCGCCGCTGCGACCCGACCGCTCGGCGACGCCGCTGGTCTCGCGCTCGATGCTTTCGGTCACGGTACGCAGCGCCCGATGGGTGCGCTCCTGGTTTTCGTGCTGCTCGGCCTCCATCTGCACGTTCTGCTGCATCGCGCCGCGGAACACCGAGACCGCGCGGCCGAGTGCCCCGATCTCGTCATGCCGGTGCAGCAGCTTGGGTGCCACCTCCTGCTCCAGGTGGCCGGCCGCGAGGGCGCCGATCACCTGCACCAGGCTCTCCAGCGGGCGCGCGAGGCTTCGGCCGACCAGCAGGCCGACGCCAAGAGCCAGCGCGATCGCGATCGCCACCTCGACCAGCACGGTGCGGGCGCTGCGCGAGGCCAGGGCGTCTGCCGCATCGCGTCCGTCGAGGCCGTCGGCGGCGAAGCGGCGCACCAGTTTCGCAAGTGCATGGTCGGCGGCCGCCAGCCGCGGCTGCAACTCGCCCGAGGCGGCCCCGGGCAGCAAGTCGAGCGCCGCCGCCGCCTTGTGTCCGGCCGCGCGCGTCCGGTCGGTGGTGGCGCGCTCGAGCGCTATGTTGATGCGGTCCAGCATCGGCTGCACCTCGTCGTGCGTGACCCGATTGCCGCCCGCATGCGCCGCCTGCAGCCGCAGGAACGTGGCGTTGGCGTCGTCCACGTACGACATGCCGGTGAACGAGTGGTCATAGATGCCCAGCGCCAGGCGGCCCATCTCGGCGGCCTGGCGTTGCGCCAGCAGGCCGAGGGTCGCGATGATGAGCACGAACATGGCGCAGGCCGCCATGATCCTCAGCTGCACAGACATGCCGGGCCTCCGTCCGGACGGTCGAGGACCGGCCGCGCGTCACTTGACATTGACGACCATCTTCATGCCGGGGTGGATGCTGCAGCGGACCTTGAAGCGCCCGGCCTTGTCGAACACGTGCACCAGGCTGACGCCGGGCTTCTGCAGGCCGAGGTCGGTGGCGTCGTCATCCTCGTTGAAGACGCTTATGTTGTGCGTCACGTCGTCGTGGTTGGCAAAGGTGAGGGTCTCGCCGGGGGCGATCTCGATCGACTTCTGGCTGAACACCTGTCCCGACTGGTCGATGGTCGCCGAGGCGGCGTGGGCGTCCGGCGCGGCCAGGGCGAGGCACACGGCGAGGTTCGCCGCCAGCAGGAGGGGTGTTGAACGCATGGTTGATCGCCTTCCGTAATGAGCGCGCTCAGAAGTGCGCCGCCGCCCAGATGCTGAAATAGAGCGCGTTGTTGGCCGACGCATCGTGCGTGTAGCCATCGAAACGGGTGTAATCGACGTACTGGACCGCGAAGCGCACGTTGCCCCAGGAGATGAACGAGTCCGGCTTTCCCCACGGCACGTAGGCGACTTCGGCGATGAAGCCGCTGCTGTCCGGGCGTCCGTCCGGCGTTGCCCAGTACGCGACGTCGTTGGTGGCGCTGGTCTGGAAATACTGCAGCGTCGGCGTGATGGTCGCGAAGAAGCTGTAGGACACGTCGGCGCGCGCGGTATCGAGCCGATGCGACTTGAGTGCACCGCTCAGGAACTGGCTGGCGCCGAGCGAGGCGTCCTCGTGGATCCAGGTCGCGTGCGCGGACACGATGTCGCTGATGACGCTCTTGGCGTTCACGTTGAACTGGTAGTTGGCGTCGAAGGCGAAGTCGGTGAACCGGTCGGACGGCCCGACATCGATGCCGCCTGGCAGCACGCTGGCGGTGATGCCGTAGGTGCCCACCTCGACATAGTGCCGGCCGAAATCTCGCTGCAGCGCCAGGCGCCAGTACGGGATCAGGCCGCGCGTCTTATCGGTGCCGGTGACCGGCACGATCCCGGTGGCATCCAGCACGTCGTAGCCGAGCCCGCGATACAGGTCGGCCTCGACATAGACCAGGTCGTTCCACATCGCGTAGCCGCCGCCGCCGGCCACGCGCTGGCCGAGGCCGCCATCGATCAGCGATGCCGCAAGCGGTGTCGGGGCGAGCGCCGAGCTGTTGTACGGAAATCCCCAGACGGGGGTGGAATTCCACAGGTCGGAGACGGTCGGGTTGTTGTTGGCGGTGAAGCCATAGACCGTGTCCTGGCCGAGAAAGTCGGTGTCGTGCGCGTAGCGGACATCGGTGTTGTCGATCTGGAGCTGGTGTGCCACGCCGTCATAGGTGACCTGCGCGAACGCTCCGACCGAGTTGGTGATGCGGCCGCCATAGTACAGCGAGAGCTGGTCGATGGCGAAATTGTCGTTGACGGCGAAATGCACCGCTGCCGGGGCCGGCTGGGCGGCATCGGTATGGGTGAACGACACATAGCCGGTGGTGGCGATCGGCAGGCCGTGCGGATGGCCGTCGCCGGCGGTGTAGCCGTTGAGCTTGAAGTCGCGGCCGTACTGCTTGAGCTGCGGTCCGAAGGCGCCGACATGGCAGGCGGCGCAGGGCTGGCCGGTCTGCTGCGCGAAGGAGGGGATCGCGATCGCCTGCGACGGCCGCAGGATCAGGACGAGCAGCAGCAGGGCGACGCGCGAGGCGCCGTGTCTGAGACGGGCCCGGAGGAGCAGCCCCGGCAGAATTGCCGCCATGTCGCCTCCTCCTGACCGCTGCCTTGTGGGGGGCAGCCAGGAGGCAGCAACGGCTCCCCAACCACCTTGCCGGCACAGTGCGCCGGCAAGGTGAAGGAGGGATTAACGCGACGGCAGCGCGGCGGTCGTTCAGGCCCGGCCGGACAACTCAGACGATGCCGCCGCCGCCGCCCGCGCGCTTCGGGCGACGTCCGGCGCAGGCCTGCCGGTATCCACTGGCGCGGTACGCCGCCAGCGGGTCGATCGCCGCCCCCTTGCGGAACCGCGCGGTGGCCAGGATCGGAGCCACGTCCGTGGTGAAGGCGCGCTTGAGCGCCTGGTTGGCCATCATCGCGTCGTTGCCGTCCTGGTAGCCCTCCAGGGCAACGCGATCGATCAGCAGTGCCTGGGCGTAGGCGCGCTGGATCTCGATCGCCGACGAGATCAGGCTCTCGATCGGGTCGGTGACGTTGTGCGACTGGTCGATCATGTAGGCGGGGGGGCGGTCCAGCCTGCCGTCCCGCTCGGCCTCCACCAGCTCGTGGAACACCAGGAACAGCCGGAACGGATCGATGGCGCCGGCATCGAGATCGTCGTCGCCATACTTGGAGTCGTTGAAATGGAACCCGGCGAGCTTGCCCGCATGGATCAGCCGGGAGACGATCATCTCGATGTTCACGTTCGGGGCGTGATGGCCTAGATCCACCAGGCAGCGCGCCTGCGGCCCGACCGCCTGCGCCGCCAGCAGCGACGAGCCCCAGTCCTGGATTACCGTCGAGTAGAACGCGGGCTCGTAGATCTTGTGCTCCAGGAACACCGTCCAGTCCGCGGGCAAGGCGGCCGCGACTTGCTGCACGCTGTCGATATAGCGCTCGAAGGCCCGGCCGAAGTGCGACTGGCCCGGGAAGTTGGAGCCGTCGCCGATCCAGATGGTGAGCGCCTTCGAGCCGAGCGCCTCGCCGGCACGGATGCAGGCGATGTTGTGCGCGATCGCCTGCGCGCGCACCGCCGGATCGGTGTGCGACAGCGAGCCGAACTTGTACGAGAGCGGATGGTCCGCGTGCGTCGGGTGATCCTGGAAGGTATTGGAGTTCACCGCGTCGAACCCCAGGCCGAGGGCCTCGGCGTGCGCACGCAGCGCCGCAAAGTCCGGCACCTCGTCCCAGGGAAAATGCGGCGAGATGGTCGGCGTGGCACCGGTCAGGCCGTTGATGACGGCGCAGTCCTCGATGCGGTCGAACACGCCGGCCGGTTCGCCCTCGCCCGGGAAGCGGGCGAAGCGGGTGCCGCCGGTCCCGGTGCCCCAGGACGGGATCGCGACCGCGAAACGCGCGACCTGCGCCGTCACCTGCTCGATATCGATCCCGCGTGCGGCGAGCTTGCCGCCGAGATGCTCGAAGTCACGCGCGCTTTCGGCCTCGAGGGCACGATTGAGGTCGGCCCGGAAGCTGCCATCCACCGGGCGGATGTGGCTGATCTGGTTCATGGTGCAGTGATCCCTCAAGACTCAGCGTGTGAAGGCCGGCGCATGGCCAGCATCGACATTGAGGATATTGCCGGTGGATTTGCCTGACCGGCTCTCGTTCGCAAAGAACGCGATCGCTTCCGCGATATCCTCCGGATAGACGCCGCGCTTGAGCATCGAGCGTTCGATATAGACCTTTTCCAGGTCCTCCCGCGTGGTGCGGTTGGAGGCCGCGCGCTGGTCGCCCCACTCGCCCTGCCAGATACGCGAGCCGCGCAGCACGGCGTCGGGATTGACCACGTTGGAGCGAATGCCAAGCGGCGCACCCTCCAGCGCCAGGCAGCGCGAGAGATGCACTTCGGACGCCTTGGCGACGCAATACGCCGAGGCGCCGGGGGAGGCGACCATCGCGTTCTTGGACGCGACCAGCACGATCGAGCCGCCGGTGCCCTGCGCCTTGAGCAGCCGGAATGCCTCGCGGGTGACCAGGAAATATCCAGTGGCGAGGATCGACATGTTGCGGTCCCACAAGGCGAGGCTGGTGTCCTCGATCGGTGCCGCCGAGGCAATGCCGGCATTCGAGACACAGATGTCGATGCCGCCGAAGGCGAGTGCAGCCTCCTTATAGAGTGCGAGCACAGCCGCCTCGTCGGTCACGTCCGCCCAGAGCCCGGCCGCCGCGTCGCCACCGTGGCTGCGTCGGAGTGCGGCTTCGGTCTCCGCCAGCACGCCGCGGTCGATGTCGCAGATGATGATGGCAGCACCTTCGTCGGCCAGTCGGCGCGCGGTGGCCATGCCGATGCCGCCGGCGCCGCCGGTGATCAGGGCCACCTTGCCGGCGAGCGGCTTCGGCTTGCCCAGGCGCTGCAGCTTGGCTTCCTCGAGCAGCCAGTACTCGATGTCGAACGCCTCCTGCTCCGGTAGGCCGCGATACTCCGACACCGCGGACGCGCCGCGCATGACGTTGATGGCGTTGGTGTAGAACTCGGCGGCGATCCGCGCGGTCGCCTTGTCGGCGGCGAAGGTGATCATGCCGATGCCGGGCACCAGATAGACCACCGCATTGGGATCGCGCATCGCGGGCGAATCAGGGCGCCGGCAGCGCTGGTAGTAGGCGGCATAGCTCTCGCGATAGGCGGCGATCGCCGGCGCCAGCCGAGGCAGGATATCGGCGGCATTCTCACCCAAGGGATCGAAGTCGATCACCAGCGGCGCGATCTTGGTGCGCAGGAAATGGTCGGGGCAGGAGGTGCCAAGCGGCGCCAGGTGCGCGAGCGCGTGCGAGCCGACAAAGTCCAGCACTGCCGGGCTGTCGTCGAAATGTCCGATCCGGCTTGCGGTCACGCCATCCTGGCCGGGCCGGGCGATCAGGCCACGGATCGCCGGCATGATCGCGGCCGCGACGGCACGCCGCTCGGCGGCCGCGAGCGCCTGCACCTTTTCGCCTCCGAAGGCCGGTCGCCCCACCGACTGCCGGGTCAGCCAGGCGGTCGCGTGGTTGATGGTGTCGATGGTGGTCTCGTAGCACTGCTTCTGGGTGTGGCCCCAGGTGAACAGCCCATGCGCTTCCAGCACGACCCCGTTGGCATCCGGGTTCCCTGCCACGAATTCCTGCAGCCAGAGTCCGAGTTCGAAGCCCGGCCGCCGCCAGGGCACCCAGCCGATCGCACCGCCGAAAATCTCCCGCGTGAGACGGCGGCTGTCGACGGAGGCGGCGATCGCGATGATTGCATCCGGATGCACATGATCGACATGCGCAATGGGGATCAGGCCGTGCAGTGGCGTGTCAATCGAGGTGGCGCGCGGATTGAGGTTGAAGGTGAGGTGCGGGTAGAGCCCGACCATCTCGTCCTCCTGCTCAGGCCCTTTATACAGCGCCTGCGACTGCAGCAGCTTGTCCATGTACAGCGTCGAGAAGCCGTCGAGCTTCATGGTGCCGATATCGCCGCCCGACCCCTTCACCCACAGCACGGTGACGGTCTCGCCGGTCAGCGGATCGGTCATCGGCAGTTTCGAGGAAGTGTTGCCGCCGCCATAGTTGGTGACGCGCTTGTCCGAGCCGAGCAAATTGGAGCGGTAGAGCAGCAGTGCCTCCGGCGACAGTGTCGCGGTATGCGCGTCGTCCCAGCGGTTCGGCAGCAACGCGATGTCGGGTGAGGCCGTGTCCATGATGAGGTTCCCCGCGATCAGGCGCATACACTCCCACGTCGATCATTTTCGATCAAGTCCGACAAGAACCGATCATGAATGCTTGACGGGACCGCCATCCGCCCGCACTCTGAGCCCAGCCGGAGTGGAAGTTGCCGTATCGTGCTCGAGCGTGAGCGTCAAAGACTGATCCTCAGGACGGCGGAAGAGCGCTCGGTAGTCAGCGTGCCGGACCTGTGCGAGCTGCTCGGAGCCTCCGAGGCGACCATACGCCGCGACATCTCGGGCATGGCCGAGCGCGGCGAGGTGCGCCGGGTGCGCGGTGGCGTCGAGGCGCTGCAGCCACGCTACGAGCCGCATCTGGTGGGCACGCCGTTCGTGTTCAGCCAGGACGTGCAGGCGCCGCAGAAGCGCGCAGTGGCGCGCGAGGCGGCGGCCCGCATGCAGCGCGGCGAGAGCGTGATCATCGGCGGCGGCAGCACAACCTTCTGCCTCGCCGAGCTGCTGGAAGACCACGAGCTCGACATCATGACCAATTCCTTCCCGCTGGCCGCGCACCTGGTCAGCCATAGCCGCAACCGCATCACGCTGCCCGGAGGCACGATCTATCGCGAGCAGTCCATCGTGCTGAGCCCGTTCGAAGACGTGACGCAGCATTTCTGGGGCCGCAGCTTCTATACCTCGTGCTACGGGCTGAACCGGTTCGGCATGATGGAGAACGACCCGCTGATCGTGCAGTCGCAGAACAAGCTGCTGGCCAGCGCGGAGCGGGTGGTGGTGCTGGCGGACAGCCGCAAGCTGCGCCAGTACTCTTCGATGATCGTGATTCAGTTGGCGCGCATCGCCACCATCATCACCGACTGGGAGGCGCAGCCGGAGGAGCTGGAGCCGTTCCGCAGCGCGGGCATCGAGGTCGTCATCGCGACCGTCGAGGATGCGGTGACCAGGCAGGTGGCCTGATCTACAATCGAGACCAGGCCGTCGCAAGAACGGCCATGCAGGGAGCAGACGCGATATGAAGAGAAGAGACGTTTTGGCCGGGATGTCCGCGTTCGGGGCGATCGCGGCGGGTGGGCTTCCGGGCATCGCGCATGCCGCCGGACGCCCGGTGCGCATCGCCATCGTGGCGAAATCGCTCGGCAACGGCTTCTTCAACGCGGTGCATCTGGGTGGCGACCAGGCTGCGGCGGCGATCGCAGCCGCCGGCGGCGGGACGGTCGAGGTGATCTTCACCGGACCGACCAACACTGCCGCCGAGAACCAGATCGACGTGGTGAACGCGTTGATCGCGCAGCATGTCGATGCGATCGCGATCTCCGCCAACGATCCCGACGCGCTGGTGCCGTCCTGCAAGCGTGCGATGCAGCGCGGCATCAAGGTGATGTCGTATGACTCCAGTGTCGCCAGGGAGGGCCGTATCCTCTATCTCGCCGACGCCACCGACCAGCAGGCGGGCGATGCCTGCCTCGACCTCGCGGCGGATGCGTGCAACGGCCACGGCAAGGTGGCGATCCTGTCGGCAACCGCAACCTCGACCAACCAGAATTCCTGGATTGCGGCGATGAAGACCGACCTGCCGAAGCATCCGGGCCTCGACCTGGTTACCATCGTCTATGGCGACGACCTCTCGGATAAATCCTATCGCGAGGCGACCGCGCTGCTGCAGAAATATCCCGACCTCGCGGTCATCATCGCGCCGTCCACGGTGGCGATCACCGCCGCCGCCAAGGCGGTGGACGATGCCGGCAAAAGCGGCCGCGTTTTCGTCACCGGTCTCGGGCTGCCGAGCGAATGTGCCGGCGCGGTCGAAAAGGGTACCATCAAGAGCTTCGCGATCTGGAACCCGGTCGATATCGGCTATGCGGTGGTCGAGATCGCGAGTGCCCTGGTCGCGGGCAAGAGCGGCCCCGGCAGCAGCATCACCGCCGGCAAGCTCGGGCCGATTGCATTCGATGCCGACGGCAACGGCACGCTCGGCAAGCCGACCACGTACGACAAGAGCGACATCGCAGCCGCGGCCAAGCTGTTCTAGCGCCGCGCGATGCAGCCGATCCTGTCCCTGGAAGGCGTTGCGAAGTCCTATGGCGGCGTGAAGGCGCTCACCAGCGGGGCGCTCGACCTCTATCCGGGCCAGGTGACCGCCTTGCTCGGCGAGAACGGCGCCGGCAAGTCGACGCTGGTGAAGATCATCACCGGCATCGTGCGCGCCGATGGCGGCCGCATCGTGCTCGACGGCGGGCCGGTTTCGATCGCATCCGCCGAGCATGCGCGCAGCCTCGGGATCAGCGCGATCTTCCAGGAGCCGGTGGTGTTCGATGCGCTGACGGTGGCCGAGAACATCTTCATCACCGGGCGACCGCAGAAGCGCGGCGTGGTGGACTGGCCGACAATGAGGCGGCGTTCGCGCGAGATCCTGGCCGAGCTCGATCCGGGCATAGAACCGGACATGGTGCTGGGCCGGCTGTCGGTGGCGCAGCGTCATCTGGTGCAGATCGCGCGCGCGCTGTCCAACGATGCGCGCATCGTGATCATGGACGAGCCGACCGCGGCGCTGTCGCATCGCGAGGCGGAGGAACTGTTCGCCATCACCCGCCGGCTGCGCGACGAGGGACGCGCCATCCTGTTCATCTCGCACAAGTTCGAGGAGGTGTTCGCGTTGTGCGACCGCTACGCGGTGTTCCGCGATGGCGCCGGTGTCGGGCAGGGAATGATCGAGGGGATCAGCAGCGAGCGGCTGATCACGTTGATGGTGGGGCGCCCGGTGGACCAGGTGTTTCCCAAGCAGACGGTCCCGATCGGACGGGAGATGCTGCGCGTCGAAGCGCTCGGGCGCGGCCAGGAATACGAGGACGTCTCGTTCGACGTGCGGCAGGGCGAGATCCTCGGCGTGTACGGGCTGATCGGCGCTGGCCGCTCGGAGGTCATGCATGCGCTGTTCGGCACCGCGCCGGCCGAGACCGGCCGCATCGTGCTCGACGGCGAGACGGTGACGATCCGCTCCGCGAGCGACGCGATCGCGCGCGGCATCGGCTTCGTGCCGGAGGACCGGCAGATGCAGGGCGCGCACCTGCGGCTGGCGATCGGCGACAACATCACGCTGCCGTCGCTCGGCCGCACCACGCGGGCCGGGTTCCTGAGCCGGCGGCGCGAGCGCGCGCAGGCGGGACCGCTGGCACAGTCCCTCGGCGTCAAGATGTCGGGGCTGGATCAGCGGGTGGAGGAACTGTCCGGCGGCAACCAGCAGAAGGTGGTGATCGCCAAGTGGCTGGCGACGTCGCCGCGGGTGCTGATCCTGGACGAGCCGACCAAGGGGATCGATGTCGGCGCCAAGGCGCAGGTGCACCGGCTGATGGGCGAACTGGCGGCGCAGGGTGTGGCGATCATCATGGTGTCGTCGGAATTGCCGGAAGTGCTCGGCATGGCGGACCGCATCATGGTGATGCGCCGGGGGCTGGTGCAGGCGGTGGTGGCGCGCGCCGAGGCGACCCCGGAGCGCATCGTGCGGCTGGCGACCGATGCGTGAGCTGATCGCCGGCATCATGTCGGGGCGTGCGCTGCGCACCCGCGAGGCGGGGCTGCTCGGGCTGAACCTGCTGCTGCTGGTGGCGATCGCGCCGTTCTTCCCGGCGTTCCTGCGGCCGGTCAATCTTGCCGGCGTGTTCGACGATACCGCGCTGCTGATCCTGCTGGCGCTGGGCGAGATGCTGGTGCTGCTGACGCGCGGCGTGGATCTCTCGATCGCGGCCAACCTCGCCTTTACCGGCATGGTGGTGGCGCTGCTGAACCAGTACCACCCCGGCCTCGGGCTGGTGCCGGTGCTGGTGCTGTCCGTGCTGATGGGAGCAGCACTCGGCGCGGTCAACGGGCTGCTGGTCTGGCTGCTGCGCATCCCCTCGATCGTGGTGACGCTCGGCACGCTCTCGATCTATCGCGGCGCTGTCTATCTTGCGTCGGGCGGCAAGTGGGTGAACAGCAACCAGATGTCGCCGGCTTTCCTCGGCCTGGTGCGATGGCATGCGGGCGGCGTGAGCATGCTGTCCTGGACCGCGATCGTCTGCGCCGCGCTGGTCGCGGTGTTCCTGCGCCGCAGCATACTCGGGCGCAACCTCTATGCAGCCGGCAACAATCCGGCGGCGGCCGCCTATGCCGGCATCGATGTCGGCGTGATGCAGGGCGCGGCCTTCCTGATCGCGGGCGCCATTGCCGGGCTGTGCGGCTATCTCTGGGTATCGCGCTACGCGGTCGCCTATACCGATGTCGCCAGTGGCTTCGAACTGCAGGTCATTGCCGCGTGCGTGATCGGCGGTGTATCAATCTCCGGCGGCGTCGGCAGCGTGGGCGGGGTGGTGCTGGGGGCGCTGTTCCTCGGCATCATCAAGAACGCGTTGCCGCTGGTGGGCGTTTCGCCGTTCTTCCAGATGGCGGTGAGCGGCATCGTCATCACCGGCGCGGTGCTCATCAACGCACGCGGCTCGCGGGCGTCGGCGCTCCGGATCCTGGAACGGCGGCCGGCATGAGCGATCTCAGCCTCTCGGCGGGCGCCGCAGCGCGAACCGGAAGAAGGCCGTGGCGTGCCTTGGTCCGGTGGGAAAGCCTGCTGGTGCTCGCGATCCTGATCGATTTCGCGATCAACGCGCACGCCTCGCCGTATTTCCTCGATCCCTGGACCTTGTCGGACGTCACCGTCAGCGTTGTCGAAAAGGCGGTGGTGGCGCTGGCGATGGCCTTCCTGGTGATGGCCGGCGAGATCGACATCTCGGTGGGCGGCATCATCGCGCTGGCCTCGGTGGCGATGGGCCTGGTCGCGCGGGGCGGATCGCCGCTGCCGCTGGTGGTGGCAAGCGGCATTGCGACCGGATGTGTTGCCGGCGGCGTCAACGGTCTGCTGGTGACCGTCGGCCGGGTGCCATCGATCGTCGCCACCATCGGCACCATGACGCTGTTCCGCGGCGTCGCCTACGCCGTGCTTGGCGACGGGGTGCTGAAAACCTATCCGCCGGGATTTGCCTGGATCGGGCAGGGCTATGTCGCGGGTCCGGTCTCGTTCGAGCTGGTGCTGTTCGCAGTCCTGGCGGCCATCGCGATCATCCTGCTGCACGCGACCGCTTTCGGGCGACGGGTGATCGCCACCGGCAGCAATCCGGAGGCGTCGCGCATGTCGGGTATCGCCACCGGCCGGCTGCGGTTCTGGCTGTTCGTCGCCGTCGGCACCGCCGCCGGCCTGGCGTCGGTGCTGCTGACCTCGCGGCTGGGCTCGACGCGACCTTCGATCGCGCAGGGCTGGGAACTCGAGATCGTCACCATGGTGATCCTAGGCGGCGTGGCCATCGAGGGCGGCGTCGGCAGCATTCCCGGCGTGGTGCTGGCGGCGATCCTGATGGGGCTGGTGACATTCGGGCTCGGGCTGCTCAACGTGCCCGGCATCGTCATGTCGGTGGTGACCGGAACCATGCTGATCGTCGTCGTGGCGGTGCCGGCGGCGGTGCGCCGGTTCGGACCGGAGCGGCGTTGATGAAGGCCGCTTCGGAGAAGATCGCCTTTCGCATGCAGCTCGCTTGCGGCAAGCGCGCCGAGTATCGGGCCCGCCACGGCGCGCTCTGGCCGGAGCTGGCGATGCTGCTGCGCGAGGCCGGGATCAGCGACTCCAGCATCTTCCTGCATGAGCCGAGCGACAGCCTGCTCGCGGTGCTGCGTCGCACGCCCGATCACGGCATGGACGCGTTGCCCAGGCACGAGATCATGCGGCTCTGGTGGCGTCACATGGCCGACATCATGCAGACGGACCAGTCCGGCGCGCCGATCACGGAGCCGCTGCCGATGCTGTTCCACCTGGACTGAAGGCTTCCGATGTCCGCCCCGCAGGATCGCGCCTGGAAGCCGGGAGATCTGCTGGTGGTGCTCGATATCGGCAAGAGCAACGCCAAGATCGTGCTGCTCGATCCGCTGACCGGCGTGGAACTGGCGTCGATGCGTCGGCCGAATGCGTCGCGCAACGATGGTCCGGTGCGCCAGCTCGACCTGGCCGGCCTGACCGGCTGGCTGCTGTCGTCGCTGGCGGCCTTGCCCGAGCGGCACCGGATCGCGGCGATGGTGCCGGTCGCGCATGGTGCCGCCTGCGTCATGCTCGATGTGGAGGGGAGGGCGCTGCTGGCGCCGGACTACGAGGATCCGGCGCTGGCGAGCGAGCCCGATGCCTATGACACGTTGCGCGATCGGTTCGAGCGCAGCCTGTCGCCGCCGCTGCCGCTGGGCCTCAATCTCGGGCGGCAGATCCACCACGTGCAGCGCCGGCTGCCCGACCTGTTCCGGCGCGTCGACTGCATCGTCCCTTATGCGCAATACTGGGCGCTCGTGCTGTCCGGCGAGGCGGCGAGCGAGGTCACGTCGCTTGGCTGCCATACCGATCTCTGGTGGCCGGTGCAGGGTCGCTTCTCGGAGCTGGCAAGGAACGCGGGCTGGGACCGGCTGTTCGCATCGGTGCGCGGGGCGGGCGAAACCCTCGGCGTGCTGCGGCCGGAAATCACCCGGCAATGCGGGCTGCCGGGCGATTGCGCGGTGTTGTGCGGCATCCACGATTCCAGCGCCTCCTATCTGCGCCATCGGATGCACCGCCCGGCATCGGATCGCTTTGCGGTGATCTCGTCGGGCACCTGGACCGTGCTGCTGGCGAGCAATGTCGAGGCCGGTGCCTTGCGGCAGGAGCGTGACATGCTCGCCAATGTCGATGCGTTTGGCGCGCTGGTCGGCACCGCGCGCTTCATGGGCGGGCGCGAATATCTTGAAATTGCCGAGGCCGGAGCGGGCGCGCCGGACTGGTCCGGCCTGCAACGGGCGCTCGCGGCCGGTGCCCTTGTGCTGCCGGCCTTTGCCGTCGGCGGCCAGTTTCCGGGCCGGTCGGGTGAACTGGTGAATGCCGACGGCCTGGACGCAAGCGCGCGCGCGGCACTCGCGACCTTCTACTTGGCGCTGCTGACCGACGTGGCGCTCGATCTGCTCGGAGCGAGCGGCGACCTCGTCATCGACGGGCCGCTGGCCGAGAACCCGCTCTACCCGGAACTGCTCGCCGGCCTGCGTCCGGATTGCACCGTGCTGCTTGGCGAAAATGGCGCCGGCTCCGTCGGCGGGGCGCGTTGCCTGCTGCTCGGCGCCATGGCCGAGCCGGCTGAGTTGCGGCAGGTCGCTCCTCGCGACACGCCAGTGCTGGTCGCGGCAAGAACCAGGTGGCGGGAGGCGGTGCGCGCGCGATGAGCATGCTCTGGTGCCAGGGAATGTTCGCGAGCGGCTCCACCTGGCTCTACAACGTGGCGCTGGCGGTCGCGACCGATCTCGATGGCGGCCGCGCGCCGCAGGGCCGTTTCGTGTTCGACATGGCCGATACCGCGGGCCTGCTCGACGCACCCGGCCGCCACATTGTCAAGGCGCACCAGGCGAGGCGTGGGGTGGAGTTGGTCGCGATGCGTGCGGATGCGATCCTGGTCACCCTGCGCGATCCGCGCGATGCGGTGGTGTCGCTCATGCTCTACCAGGGTTTCTCGTTCTACCGGGCGCTGCTCAATGTCTGCTACGCCGCCGAGGCGTGCCTGCTGCTGGCGGCGCACCCCAACGCGGTGACGCTGCATTACGAAGTCGGCTTCATCGACGATCCGGCGACAGTGACCGGGATCGCCCGCCACATGGGCGGCGCGCTGTCGTTGCAGCGACGCGACGAGATCTTCGACTCGACTCGCCGTCCGGCGATCGAGGCCTTCATCGCCCAACTGGAGACGCAGCCCACCACCATCGTCGACCGGTTCGGCGATGTGTTCGACCTGTCAAGCCACTGGCACCGGCACCATGCCGGGCGCACCGGCGAGATCGGGCGTTGGCGCAGGATGCTGTATCCGGCCCAGGTCGGCGGGATCGAGGCGGCGCTGCGCGACTGGATGCAGACCTTCGGCTACCAGCCGTTGCAGTCGATCCGGGGCTAAACCCCGCGACGGATCAACCCGATCTTCAGGTGAAGGCGGCAGGCTCTGTCATCGACCTGCGCGAGCAATCGCGCGGGCTCCGGAACGGGGCGGCGTTGTGCAAGGCTGGCCTGACAAGTAGCTGAAATGCCTCGTTACGCGTGCCGACGACCGCATGTATGCGGAGAACCGCAGGCATCATCGGCAGCGCGGCCCCGGTCCGATCGTTCGGAACAGGATCATCCGGCCGCTTAACCCGATCTTCAGCCGCGTCCCCTAGCCTGTGTCAGGAACCGGATGCATCGGCATCGGGAGAAGACCGGAGACGTATTGATGGGTGCCGGATTCGGTTTCGGGCGCGGCGTGCCGGTCAGTGCGAAGTTCCACCGGCTGCTGCTGAAACAGGGAGGCCTGGTCAACCTCTACCAGCCAATCGTTAACCTCGGCACCGGCAAGCTCGACGGCGTCGAAATCCTTTGCCGGTTGCAGAACGGCAGCCAGCTCATCCCGCCTGGCGACTTCCTCCCGAGTTTCGGCATCGCCGAGCTCGACACGCTGCTGTTCCAGTCGCTGGTCGGCGGGATCGCGACCCTGCTGGATTGCAGCGTGCGTCATCCCGATCTCAGGCTCTCGGTCAACGTCCACACCGCCGTGCTTACATATGACGGCTTTGGCCGCCGGCTGATCGCGGCCTTGCGCGACCATCGGTTGGACCCGCGACGCATCACGCTGGAGATCCTCGAGGGACATGAATTCCTCGATCTCGGCTCCGCCTTCGACGAAATTCACCTCTTGCGCGACGCCGGCGTGGAGATCGCCCTCGACGATGTCGGCTCGGGATATTCGACGTTGAAGCGCCTGCGCGAGTTGCCCGTGGACAGCATCAAGCTCGACCAGGCTTTTGTGCGGGGCGTCCTGCAGAAGCCGGACGACCTCCAATTCGTCGCCAGCATGGTCTCCCTGGCGCGCGGCCTGCGCAAGAAACTGGTGGTCGAGGGCGTCGAGAACGCGGAGATCGCCAACGCCCTGCAGGTCCTGGGCGTCGGCCTCGCGCAGGGTTACGAGATCGCCCGGCCTATGCCGTCCGCGATGCTGCTGGCCTGGAGCGCGGCGCTTGTGGAGACACGCGGTAGCCGGGAGCCCGATTGCATGCTGGGCGCCTATGCGGCTCACCTGGTCATCGTCGAGACCTGCCACATGCTGATGAACCAGGCGATCGGGCTGCCGTGGCCGGTGTCCCTGGAGGACCCGCATGTCTGCGCCATCGGTCGGTATCTCGACCTGCAGGACCTGCACCACACGCCGCTCGGTGACGCGCACAAGATCTTCCACCTCAGGATCGCGGAGCACGGCCTCGGCGTCGAGGCCTGGCAGGACAGTGCAGAGCGGCTCCGGCGATCGCTGGAGAGGGCTGTTGTGCGTGGACCGGAGTTGCCCGTGGCGGCATCGTCAAGGCGGCGCTCATGGCGAGACGCACAATCGCCCGGCCAGGGCTTCAAGTCCGGCGGCTGCAACTGTCATCCGGCTCTCAAGGCGTCGGTCACGGATCCGGTCGCAGTGCAAATGCCGCCGTGCTGATGCGGCAGGCGGCGGAACCAGCCCGGCAATCCCGATGATCGTTTTGGACCGGATCTGGACGCGGGGCACCGCAGGAAAGCCTGCTTCTATTGCGGTTCCGGAGCGACCGCGCCGGCCTGGTGCTCCTGGTCGTAGAGCCGTGCCTTCTCGCGCACGCTCTTTCGGTACTGGTGCCGCTTCCACATGCCGACCGCACAACCACCGGCGGCGCCGACGACGCCGTGATGGGCGAGATGGCCGCCGACGGCCCCTACCGCGCCGTATTTCAGGCAGCCACCGGGTTCTGCACTTGCGATTACCGGCGCCATCGTGCCAACCAGGAACACCATGGCGGCGAGGCGGACTGGTCGAAGCTGCGGCATCGTCTAGTTCATCCTGTGATCCTAGCGGCACATCGTTCTTGATCTGCCGGCCGAAGAACGCCCTCCCGCGGCACGCCCGTCAACGAGGTGATTGCGGGACGGTTCCCGGTACCGTACTGGCCCAGGCGACGAGACTACTCGACGGGAAGCTCGACTTCCTTCTTGACGCGGCGACGTACGGGCTTGGATACGGGCGCCGGCGACTCGGCGGTTTCGGCGGGAGACGCAGCCACCCGCTTCAGCTCCTTGTTCTGCTCGCGCAGACGCAGCACGGTGCGCTCGAGCTTGATGACATGCGTCTCGAGCTCTGCCTTGTTGCGCTTCGGAGCCGCGGACTTGGCCGTTGCCGCCGCCTTGCCGGACTTCGCGGCCTTTGCGGGAACCGCCTTAACCTTGTTCTTGACGCCGGGAGGACGGCCCGGACGCCGCTTCGGCGTCGTGGCGTCTGTGGCTTTGCGGCCGGTTGGGGATCTGCTTTTGACTGCTGCGCGCGCCATGGTGCTCGATTCGATTTGTGGTTCGCGGAAATTACGCGGTACCGTCTCATTGCCGAAATCCGCCCCGAGAGCAAGGAAACTCTGCTCCTGGTCTGTCATAATCGTCTAATTCAAGTAACGAGTTTGAAAGGCATGTGGCGCTTCATCACACCGCGGATTTCCTGGTCGCGGTCTGTAGTGGCGGAAATGGCTTCCAACGAAGCAGTCCCAGTCTGGCAAGTCCGTCGATCAGAGCGCTGGCTCGCGACGGCTCAGGCGCCGAAAGAGGCGAGCTCGTGGTCGTGCAGGAGCACGATTCCGGTCCGGTCGGCGAGCTGGCGCGCAGCCTCGGTATAGCGGCTGCGGGAAACGATGGCGGCGAGGTCGCTGCGCTGCCGCTCCCGCGCGAGACAGGCATCCTCGACAGCCTGGACATCGACCGGGTCCGGCGAAAGATGACATTGCAGTGCCAGCAGGTGCGTTCCGCGCCGTGCGATCACATCGGGTTCACGCGTTCCGCCAGGGAATTTCGTGCTCGCATCCCAGCCGGCCAGTCGAAGCATCGAGGCGCAGCGTGTCTTGTAGTCGGCAAGCGCCCCCGCGGCCGGCGCCGTCCGGGCCATGACCGGTGGCATGTCGATACCGGCCCGCTCCGCCACCAGCGGCTCCGCCGGCAGCTCGACATCATGGGCCAAGGCTCGGCGATCCCGCGTGGGGCGCGATCCCGCCGCGGTCGGCGTTACGATGATGTCCTGGCTCGCATCGAGGGCCGCTGCGCGTGCAGCCCTTGCCCGCACCCGGAGCCGCCAGGTGACGAAGGCGGCCAATGCGCCGATGCCGGACAGCAACCCGAAGAACAGGATCAGTCCGATCGCCCGGCCGATCTTCTCGGAGCGAACAACTTCTTCGGTCGGCACCAGAGGGGCCGCCATCGCCGGCGCCCGAAACGGCGGGGGAACCGTGACAGGCACGCCCGCCGAGGGAGTTGTTGGCGCTCCCTGTGGCGGCGTTGCGGACAAAGGCGCTTCGGCGGCCGGCGCACTGGCCTGGGGAGCAGGAGCGAAGGGTGCAACGCTCGTCGTCCCGGTCTGCGCCCGCGCGGGCGCCGGCGCGACGCCGTACGAGACGTGTCGCCGATGCGGCGCGGGCGCGATGTGGCGCGGGCGCGCGGACTGGGACAAGGCATGTCTCGGCCCCATATCAGGCAGCATCAGTCTCGAGCTGAAATAGAGCGGCGGCTCGCCCGGTCGCGGATTTTCCCGGCGCAGCAACAGCAGATGCGGCTCGGCGCTTGCGATCCACTCCCAGCGTTCGCCGGATCGCACGGCAAAGCAGCGACCCCGCCTTCGCAACCCGTGACGCCATGCCGAGGCGCGCACATGCGGCGGCGGATGACCGTTCAGCGCCAGGGTCGCCAGGGGATCGACACAGCCGGTGACCAATGACCGACTGAGAAAATAATCAGCGGCACCCGCCTGCGTGGAAGCCAGGAGCAACATCGCGGCCAGCGGATGCCGGACCGACGATCGTCGCAGCACCTGCCAGGGGAACCATGCCATCATGATGGATTGCTGAAAGTTCCGACGTTTGTGAGATGATGTTGTCATATTGAGACGGTTGCGTAAATACTGGTTCGACAACCGGGCTCACCGGGCCAGGACAGCCTCGATCGCCGCCAGCGTGGACGGCTCGAGCGGCTTCGCGCCAGCCGCGACATTGGCATGGACCTGCTCGGGCCGGGTGGCGCCGGCGATCACGCTGGCGACCGGGCGTTGCGCGAGCAGCCACCCGAATGCCAGCTCGATCAGGCCATGCCCAAGCTCGCGCGCCACCGCCTCGAGTTGTTCCAGCCGGTCGAAATTCCGGTTCGTCAGGTAGGGATTGCCCAGTCTTGCGAAGCGGCCGAACCGGCTGTCCGCAGGAGGAGCGGCATCGCGGCGATATTTTCCGGTCAGCAGCCCGCTGGCCAGCGGAAAATATGGCAGCAGCCCCAGACCGTAGGCTTCGAGCGCCGGCAGCAGGCTGTGCCTGGGGCCGTCGGCGACCAACGAGAATTCATCCTGGCACGATACGAACCGGTTGCTGCCGATCTCGCGCGCGACATGCTCTGCCTGGACCACCTGCCACGCCGCGAGGTTGGAGCAACCGATATAGCGCACCTTTCCCGACCGGATCAGGTCGTCGAGGGCCCGCAGCGTTTCCTCGATCGGCGTCAACGGATCCGGGACGTGGAGCTGGTACAGGTCGATCCGGTCGGTGCGCAGCCGGCGCAGGCTGGCCTCGACCGCCTGCATGACGTAGCGCCGCGATGCGCCCGCCAGCGTGCCGGCATCGTTCATCTTCATGCCGAACTTGGTGGCCAGGACGATATCGTTGCGGCGGCTGCCGAGGATCTCGCCAAGCGCTTCTTCCGAGGCACCGTAATGCGCGTCGCGGCCATAAATGTCGGCGACATCGAACAGCGTGATGCCCGCATCGAGTGCCGCCTCCACCACGCGGCGCGAGGCTGCGAGGTCGATACGGCCGCCGAGATTGTTGCAGCCCAGCCCGACAGCCGAAACACGCAGCCCCGATCGTCCCAGATTACGCAGCTCCATGGCCTGTCCCTTGTTCAGCCGGCCTGGCGCCGGGTGGGAGCGTCCCAGTCCAGCAATGGGCCGGCCGGCACGATCCGGTTCGGGTTGATGGTGGGGTGGCTGCCGTAATAGTGGCCCTTGATATGGTCGAAGCTGACCGTCTCCCGGATGCCGGGCCACTGGTAGAGAGTGCGGGCGTAGTCCCAAAGTTCCGGATAGTCGGCGAGACGGCGCAGATTGCACTTGAAGTGGCCGACATAGACCGCATCGAAGCGAAACAGCGTGGTGACCAGCCTGATGTCGGCTTCGGTGAGCCTGTCGCCGAGCAGGAACCTGCGCTCC
Source organism: uncultured Lichenicoccus sp. (assembly GCA_963693035.2). GTDB lineage: Bacteria > Pseudomonadota > Alphaproteobacteria > Acetobacterales > Acetobacteraceae > Lichenicoccus. The sequence goes on along the minus strand of CAXMMQ010000006.1, from coordinate 370,043 downwards.
GGGAGATGGCGCTCCAGCCAGTCGAGCGTCGCGAACAGGGCGCGCACGGCATCTTCATAGACATCCTGCCGGGTCGCGAAGCCGGCCTTGTACACGCCATTGTTGACGGTGTCGTAGATGCGCGCATTCAACGCCTCGATCTCGTTTAGCAGTGCCGCCGGCGTGTAGTCGCCGGGCCTTGCGCCAACGGCATCGAAGGCCGAGCCGAGCATGCGCAGGATTTCCGAACTTTCATTCGACACGATCGTCCGCTGCCGGCGGTCCCAGAGCACCGGCACGGTGACGCGGCCGGTATAGTCCGGCTTCGCCCGCGTGTAGACCTGGTGCAGGAAGGCGGCGCCATCGGGATCGGGAATGACGCCCGGACCCGCCTCGAAGCTCCAGCCCTGCTCGCCCATGATCCAGTGCACCACCGACAGGCCGACGATGTCCTCGAGACCCTTCAGGCGACGCATGATCAGCGTGCGATGCGCCCACGGGCAGGCGAGCGAGACATAGAGATGGTAGCGGTGCGGCTCGGCTCTGAAGCCGTCGCCACCATCCGGCGTGACATGGCCTCGAAAGCGGCTGCTCTCGCGCTCGAAGCGGCCTGCGGTGGTTTCATACCACCTGTCCTGCCAGACGCCGTCCACAAGTAGGCCCATGCTTGCGCTCCGTCAGTGCCCGGTCATCAGCTTCCGTGACAGGTAGATGTATTCCAGCGCCTGCTCGGTCGCGACCTCGCGCAGGTTGGCGCCCGCCGCATGGCCGCCCTCGGTCTGTTCGAAATACAGGAAGGGCAGCTGCAGTTGCTGCATCGTCCAGGCAAAACGCCTCGCATGCACCGGCCCGACGCGATCATCCTTGGTGGTGGTGAAGATGAACGGCTCCGGATAGCCTAAGCCGGCCTTCAGGTTCTGCAGCGGCGAGATGCGGGCGAGGAACGCGCGCTGCTCGGGGATCGAGACGCTGCCATATTCCCCGACCCAAGATGCGCCTGCCGCCATCGTCTCGAAATGCAACATGTCCAGCAGCGGCACCTCGATGACCGCGGCGTGCCAGAGCTCCGGATGCTGGGTGAATTCGACGCCCATCAGCAGGCCGCCATTCGAGCCGCCGCGTATGCCGAGCCTTCGCGCCGAGGTGATGCCCCGCGTGACGAGATCGCGCCCGACCGCCGCGAAATCATCGAACGCACGCTGCCGGTTGGTCTTGAGCGCGGCCTGGTGCCAGTCCGGCCCGAATTCGCCGCCTCCGCGTATGTTGGCAATCACATAGACCCCGCCATGGTCGAGCCAGAGCTTGCCCAGAACCGGGGTATATTTCGGCGTGATCGAGATCTGGAAGCCGCCGTAGGCATAAAGCTCGGTCGGGTTGCCGCCGTCGCGTTTCATGTCGCGGCGGTGCACGACGAAATAGGGGATCCGGGTGCCGTCGCTGGACCGTGCCTCGAACTGCTCGACGATGTACGGCGTCGCATCGAACTGCGCCGGCAGCGCCTTGATCCGTGACGCCGACGCCGATGCCGCATCGACCAGCCAGAGCGTGTTCGGATCGAGGAAGCCGGTGACGGCAAGATAGGCATGCTCGTCGCGCATCGAGGCGGCCGCGACATCGACACTGACATCGCCCGGGAGGGCCAGGCGTCGTGCGCTCCATCCCGCACTCCCGCTTTTGCCAGGCGGCGTGAACACCCAGCCCTGGCCGCGGACATTGTCATAGATCGCGGCCGCCACCGCATGTCCGGTCACGCCGACGCTGTCGATGGTCTGGCGCGACGACGGGGCGAAGATCAGATCCGGCGGCCGCTTCGGCTGCGCGAGATCGATCGAGACCAGCGCGCCCGCCGCAACCGGGGTGCCACTGCCCGGGGTCCATGCCTGCCCGATCCTGACCACCAGCCGGCCATCGACCAGCCCCTCGACGGTCGCCCGCGGCGGCAGGTCGAGACGTCGGGTGCCGTTCCTGGTGATCTGCACGAACTCCTTCTCGAAGAAGCTGATACCGCGCTCGACCAGCGAGACCCGGTTGGCGTCACCGTCCACGAACGTCTCCAGCTCAACCCCGACATCGTGGCTGGTGCCGCGAAAGACCTCGACCGCCGCGTCGGTGGGCCGGCCGCGCTCGAGCCGCTTCACCACGAACGGGTAGCCGGCGTCGGTCATGGTTCCCGGCCCCCAGTCGCGCGCCACCAGCAGGGTGCGCTCGTCCTGCCAGTCGACATCCTGCTTGCTGCGCGACAGGGCGAAGCCGCCGGCCGAGGGCGCCACGAACTTCCCGCGTTGGAGGTCGTACTCGCGCTCGGTGTCTGCATCCTCGCCGCCGTCGGACAGCCTGACCAGGCACAGCCGCTCCTGTGGCTCCGCGCAGTCCGCGCCTTTCCACACCCAGTTCGCGTGCTCGCTCCGCGCCAGGGCGTCGAGATCGATCACCGTCTGCCAGTGCGGCTGCGGGCTGCGGTAGGAAGCGAGCGTGGTGCGACGCCAGATCCCGCGTATGTGCGACGCGTCCTGCCAGAAATTATAGATCTGCCCGCCGATCGGCTCCGGCGTCGGGATGCGGTCACGCGCCTGGGCCAGTGCCAGGGCCTGGGCATGGAAGCCGGCATAGCGCGGGTCGTGCTGCAGGATGCCGAGGCTGCGCCGGTTCTCGCCATGCACCCACTGCATCGCCTGCTCGCCGTTGACGTCGGAAAGCCACGCGGGCGGTGCGGGCGGCGACGCGGCGGCAAGCAGGACGACGGATCCCAGGACCAGGAGGCGCCGGAGAGCCGATCGCAGAACGGACATCGTGATCCTGTGGTTCAAGGCTGCTGCACGATTGCCGGTTCGAAACGCCGCGTAAACCTCCGGCGCCCGGCAGGCCCGACCAAGGCGGTCGCGATTGCCGGGTCGTCCAGGATGACTATGGTGCGATTAAAGACGAAACCACGAAGGAAGCGCCCGGGCATGACTATCGCAACGCAGGCGGGCGCCGCGCAGCCGGGCCCGGATCGCCGGGCGCCCAACCGGGAGGCCTGGCACGTCGTGACCGCCTGCTACCTGGGCTGGATGCTCGACGCGTTCGACTTCTTCATTATGGCGTTCGTGCTGGACAGCGTCGCGCGCAGCTTCGGCGTGCCGATCTCGGCGACCGCCTTCGCCATCACCCTGACGCTCGCCTGCCGCTTCCTCGGCGCCCTGCTGTTCGGCCGGCTGGCCGACCGCTTCGGACGCCGACCCACCATGATGGTCAACGTGCTCTGCTATGCGGTGCTCGAGCTGCTGTCGGGATTTGCCCCGAGCTTCACGATCTTCCTGATCCTGCGCGGCCTGTACGGCATCGCGATGGGCGGGGAATGGGGCGTTGGCGCCTCGCTGGTGATGGAGAGCATCCCCGGGCGCTGGCGCGGCCTGGTCTCCGGCCTGCTGCAGACCGGCTATCCGACCGGCTACCTGCTGGCGTCGCTGCTGTTCCTGGCCGAGCCGCTGATCGGCTGGCGTGGCATGTTCATCGTGGGCGCCTTCCCGGCGCTGCTGGTGCTGTATATCCGGCGCAGCGTCCCGGAGAGCCCGGACTGGCTGACCCGCGACGAGACCATCCACCGCCAGTCGCTGCTCTCGGTGCTGCGCCAGCATCTCGGCCTGTCGGTGTTCGCGATCTGCCTGATGATGGGCTTCAACTTCTTCTCGCACGGCTCGCAGGACCTGTATCCCAAGCTGTTCCTGGCCCGTCAGCAGCATCTGTCGCACAACGCCATCACCCTGATCATGATCATCTTTAACCTGGGCGCGATCGTCGGCGGCCTCGCCACCGGCCTGCTGTCGCAGCGTATCGGGCGGCGCTGGGCGATCGGCATCCTGGCGATGCTGGCGCTGCCGGTGATCCCGCTCTGGGTCTTCTCGCACGGGCTCGCATGGCTCGCGCTCGGCGGCTTCCTGATCCAGGTCTGCGTGCAGGGCGCCTGGGGCGTGGTGCCGGCCTACCTGAACGAGATCTCGCCGGTCGCGATCCGGGCGACCTTCCCCGGTGCGGTGTACCAGCTCGGCAACCTGCTCGCCTCGCCAAACGCCAACATCCAGGTCTGGCTGGCCGGGCGCCTCGGCACCGGCATCGGGCCGGCCATGGCCTGCGTCGTCGGGCTCGCCGCCCTGGTGATCACGCTGCTGGTCTCGTTCGGACGCGAGGCGCGTGACGTGCGCATGGGCCATGACCGGCTGCGGGCCGCCGACTAGGTCCGCTCACAAGCCGACCCATCCGATCCGGTGCATCCAGCCGACCTTCTCGACGTCCAGCGCCAGGTGGTGGCCGCCGCGGTCGAGCGTCACCAGCTCGATCCGGTGGCGGCCGGTGGCGGCCAGCAGTCCGAGGATCGCAGGATGCGTGCTGTTCGGCACGGCGCCCGACCAGTCCTCCCCGATATTGACCAGCAGCCGGAGCAGCACGCGGTCGCCGGGTGCCAGCGGCTGGTCCGGCGAGGCGATCAGCAGGGCGCCCTCGCGCAAGGCTGGCTCGAAGGCGTCGGTGTCCAGCCGGATGGCGTAGGTGCCTGGATCGGCCTGGATCGGGATCGTGGTCTCCTCGCCATAGTCGGGCACGGTGCCGTCGATCCCCAACCCGGAGAAGCTCAGCAGCCGCAGCCGGCGCATGCCGCGCACCGGACGTTGCGAGCTGAGCGCACGGGCGCCCCCGACGAGCGCGGTGAAGTTCTCCAGCGTCGCTCCGGTCGCGGCCAGCACGCGGCTCAGGCTCTCGGTGCTCGGCCAGCGCAGCCGGCCCTGCGCGGTGGTGCGCTTCGAGCGGTTGAACGCGGTCGGATCGAGGCCGGCGGCGCGCGCCAGTCCGGACGGCGACAATCCCTTCTCGGCGGCAAGGGTATCGAGCGCGCGCCAGACATCCTCGTGCGTCATCCGGCCATCCCCTAAGACGCCTTCAGGATCTCCCGGGCGTGCCGCCGGACACCCAAACCGGTGATCACATAGCGCCCGTCCGGCCGGGCCTCCGCGAGCCCCATGCCGGTGAGGCGCTCGAGGCAGGGACCGTCCTTGAGGTCGGCCGGCCGGCCGGGCGCTCCGACCAGGGTCAGCCGGTGCAGCGCGGACCGGCAGCATGTCTCGAGATAGGGCTCGTCCCACATGCGCCGGACATTCGTGCCGATCGTTTCCCAAGGCAAGGGCCGGCTTTCCAGGAGAAAGCGGGGCGTGATCTCCGGCGGCGCCTTCCATCTTCGGCCGGCTTGCGGCACGAGGAGGCGATGCTGATCTCCCCGCTTACCACGACTCTGCTGCACCGGCTCGATCCGGAGCGGGCGCATCAGGTGGCGATCGCTGGATTGCTGCTCGGCCTCGGCGGCCATGGGCCACGCGGTCGCGACCCGGCCCTCGCGGTCGACGCCATGGGCCGGCGTTTCGCCAACCCGATCGGTCTCGCGGCCGGCTTCGACAAGGACGCGAGGGTGATCCGGCCGCTGGCGCGGCTCGGCTTCGGCTTCGTCGAGGCCGGCACGGTGACGCCCCGGCCGCAGCCGGGCAATCCGCGGCCACGCCTGTTCCGGCTGGACGAGGATCACGCCATCGTCAACCGGATGGGCTTCAACAACCGGGGCATCGATGCCGCGCTTGGCAGGCTGGCCCGGCTGCGACGGGTGCCGGGCGTACCAGTCGGGCTCAATCTCGGCATCAACAAGGCGGGTGCGGTGCCGCTCGAGGATTATCCGATGCTGGTGCAGGCGGCGTCGCCGCTGGTCGACTACCTGGTGATCAACCTGTCCTCGCCGAACACGCCAGGACTGCGCGACCTGCAACAGGCCGACCGCCTCGCGGAGCTGCTGCGGGCGGTCGCACCCGCGCGCCGCACGCGGCGGCCGCTGCTGGTCAAGCTGTCGCCGGATCTGGAGCCCGGCGCGCTCGCGGAGATCGTCGAGGCGGTGGTCGAAGGCGGGGCCGACGGGCTGATCGTCTCCAACACCACGCTGGCGCGCCCGGACTGGCTGCGCTCCGGCCGTGCGGGCGAGGCGGGCGGCCTGTCAGGCGAGCCGTTGCGGGCGCGCAGCACGGCGCTGCTGGCGGCGGTGGCTCGGCGCGCGAACGGCCGCCTGGCGCTGGTCGGCTGCGGCGGCATCGCGAGCGCACAGGATGTGCTGGACAAGGTCCGGGCCGGCGCCGACCTGGTGCAGCTCTATACCGGCCTCGTGCTGCACGGCCCGGCGCTGGTACAGCACCTGCTGCGTGACCTGTCGGCGCTGCTGCGCCAGCAGGGGCTGAGCCGCCTCGCCGACGCGAAGGGAACCGCCTTGTGATTGCGTCGCATACCATGCGCCACCTGGACCATCTCGCGGCAATCGCGGACGAGTTCGACGCCTATATCGTCGATCTCTGGGGCGTCGTGCATGACGGCCTGACCCCGTATCCCGGTGCGATCAGTTGCCTGCAGCGGCTGCGGGACGCCGGCCGCCAGGTGGTGCTGCTGTCCAATGCGCCGCGTCGGATCGATTCGGTGCGTCAAGGGCTCCGGCGCATGGGCCTGTCGGACAACAGCTATGACGGCATCCTGACCAGTGGCGAGGCGACGCGTTCGTTGCTGGAGCGCCGGACCGACCCCTGGATCGCGTCGATCGGACGGCGGGTGCTGCATCTCGGACCGGAAAAGGACGCCAACCTCTACCGGGGCCTGGCGCTGGAGATCGTGACCGATCCGGCCGATGCCGACCTGCTGCTCAATACTGGCCCGGACGACGAACAGGCCGAGGACGTGCTGGAGGTGCACACGCCGCTGCTGCGCGCGTGCGTGGCGGCGGGCGTGCCGATGCTATGCGCCAATCCGGACCTGGAGATCGTCCGCGGCGGCAAGCGGATCATCTGCGCCGGACTGCTGGCCAGCCTCTATGCCCAGTTCGGCGGCAGCGTCCGCTCGATCGGCAAGCCTTATCCGGAAGTCTATGAGCAGGTGCGCACGATGCTGGGAATATCGCAGGACCGCGTGCTGGCAATCGGCGACGCCCTGGCCACCGACATCGCCGGCGCCAAAGCCGCCGGCATTGCATCATGCTGGGTGCTGGGCGGCATCCACGCCGAACTGATCGGCAACGACAACGACCTTGCCGAAGCCGAAGCGCGTAGTGCCGGCCTGAGCCCGATTGCCACGATCCCGTCGCTGGTCTGGTAGGCAATTTGACGAACCAAGGAGGCAGCCTCTTAGGCGTGGCCGACTACGCCGGACAGCCGTATCGGATCGATCTTCAGCGAGGCCAGGGCGCGGCGCCATTTGCTGTCATGCTCGGAGCCGAAAACGATCGCCTCGGTGGCCGGCGCCGAGAGCCAGGCATTCTGCTGGATCTCCGTCTCGAGCTGGCCCGGCTCCCAGGTGGCATGGCCCAGGGCAAGCAGCGCCTGCCGCGGGCCGGCACCGTCGGCGATCACCTTCAGCACGTCGAGGCTCGCGGTCAGCACGATGCTGTCATCGACGGCCAGGCTGCCGTCCCCGGTCCAGTCCGCGCTGTGCAGCACGAAGCCGCGGGAGTTTTCCACCGGGCCGCCGGCGCATAGCGTGATGCGCCGGCGCGGCGGGATCGGAGCGACGCCAAGCTGCTCCAGCAGGTCGTCGAAGCCGGGCTGGCCGAGGCGCCGGTTGACCACCAGCCCCATGGCGCCGTCCTCGGCGGAGTGGGCACAGAGGAACACCACGGTCTGCGCGAAGGGCGAGGAAACCAGGGCAGGCATGGCGATCAGCAGGCGGCCGGTCAGGCTGGCGTCGGGATCTGGCTGCAGTGAGAACATGCGTCAGATGTGGCAGGATGCGTCTGCTGTGCAAGCGGCGCGTGCCGCGAGACGCTGTTTCAGGCAGCCTCCAGACCGGATCATGGGCTAATGCCATACACCCTTGCTTTCAGGAACGAGCCTGTTCCGGGCATTCCGCCGCCGCCGGTCGTGGGTGACGAGCGACGGAAGGGCTTGGATCCGCAGCCGGATCGGCACGAGTATTTCGGCACCCGCGAAGCGGCCCTCGGGCGGGTGGTCGAGATGTTGCCGGCGCCGCAATGGCGCAACCTGCGCCTGTTCGGGCCGGATGGCCTTCGGATCGCCGACCAGGCGGCGCTGGAACGGCTGGTCGCGGCGGTGAAGTCCCAACCCTGACGCCGGCCTTGCGTTGCTCCAGGGCCAGGGACGCCGTGGGCGGAGACGCCAGTGCCACGGCGCTTGCACGCAACAACATCCGTGTCGAAACTGGAGATCCTATGAACCGAACCGTCCTCGTGACCGGGGCCACCGCCGGCTTCGGTCGCTCGATCGCGCAGCGCTTCGTGCATGATGGCCACAGGGTCATCGCGACCGGTCGCCGGCAGGACCGCCTGCATGCGCTCGCCGATGAACTCGGCAGCTCGCTGCATCCGCTGGTGCTCGACATGAACGATGCCGAAGCGCTGGCGGCGCTGCCCGGCAGCCTGCCGGCCGAATGGCGCCGGATCGACGTGCTGGTGAATAATGCCGGGCTGGCGCTCGGGCTGGGCCCGGCGCAGGAGGTCAAGCTCGCCGACTGGGAGCGGATGATCGCGACCAACGTCACCGGCCTGGTGCAGATCACCCACGCGCTGTTGCCGGGGATGGTCGAGCGCAATCTTGGCCATGTCGTGACGCTCGGCAGCGTCGCCGGCGCTTACCCGTATCCAGGCGGCAACGTCTATGGCGCGACCAAGGCCTTCGTGCGGCAGTTCATCCTGAACCTGAAAGCCGACCTGGCCGGCACCAATGTCCGGGTGACCGACATCGAGCCCGGGCTGGTTGGTGGCAGCGAGTTCAGCACGGTCCGCTTTGGTGGCGATGCGGCCAAGGCGGCCAAGGTCTACGAAGGCACCGAGCCCCTGACGCCGGACGATATCGCCGAGGCGGTCGCGTGGGTGGTCGGGCTGCCGGCGCATGTCAACATCAACCGTCTGGAGCTGATGCCGACCTGCCAGTCGGCGGGTCCGTTCCAGATCAAGCGCACCACCTGACACCGTGGCCGAGCACGACCTGAAGGCACTGTTCCAGCGCTACCGCATCGGCAAGGGCGACGGCTTCCGGCTGGCGGACCATGATCCCGACAGCAAGGGCGGGGTGATTTTCGGCAAGCAGGCTGGCGAGGCGCTGCTGGCGCTGGGCGTGGAGCGGCTGTCGGAACTGCAGCAGCTTCTGTATGCCGATGGGCGCTGGTCGGTTCTCGCGGTGTTCCAGGCGATGGATGGCGGCGGCAAGGACGGCACCATCCGGCAGGTGATGTCGGGGGTGAACCCGCAGGGAGTCGCGGTGCACGCCTTCAAGCAGCCGGGACCGGTCGAGCTTGGCCACGATTTCCTCTGGCGGATCCACCAGGCGCTGCCGCTGCGCGGCCAGATCGGCATCTTCAACCGCAGCCACTACGAGGAGGTGCTGGTCACCAGGCTGCATCCCGAACTGGTCGACGGCCAGAAGATCCCCGAGACCCTGCGCGGCGACCGCTTCTGGAAGCATCGCTACCAGGACATACGCGCCTTCGAGCGCTATCTGGGCCGGCAGGGCACGGTCGTGCTCAAGTTCTTCCTGCACATCTCGAAGGACGAGCAGCGCCAGCGGCTGCTGGCCCGGCTCGACGATCCCGGCAAGAACTGGAAGTTCTCGCCGGCCGATATCAAGGAGCGGGCGCTCTGGGACGGCTACCAGGACGCCTACGAGGAGGCGATCCGGCAGACCGCGCGCCCGAAGGCGCCGTGGTTCGTGGTGCCGGCGGACCACAAGTGGTTCGCCCACCTGGTCGTGGTGCAGGCGATGATCAATACCCTGGAGGGGCTGTCGCTGCGGCCACCGACGCCGGCGAGCGAAAAGGTGCTCGAGCAGTCGCGGCGCGCGCTGCAGAAGGATGGCTGAACGCCGGACATGACGACGCCGGCGACCGCATTGGCGGCCACCGGCGTGCAGGTGAGCGCGGGCGTCTAGTTGGCGGCCTCGGACTCGCGTTCCGACCCGCCACCCTCTTCGGCCTCGGGATCGGCGGGAGGCGGTGCCGCTGATGCCTCGACATAGTCGAACGCCAGCTTGCCGTCGCGCAGGCTGACCTTGACCGAGCCACCCTTGACCAGGCGGCCGAACAGCAGCTCCTCGGCCAGCGGCTTCTTGATGTGCTCCTGGATGACGCGCGCCAGCGGCCGGGCGCCATACAGCCGGTCGTAGCCGCGCTCGGCGAGCCACTCCTTGGCCGACGACGACAGCTCGATGGTCACGTTGCGGTCGGCGAGCTGCGCCTCGAGCTGGAGCACGAACTTCTCGACCACCTGCGCCACGATCTCAGGCGTCAGGCCGGCAAACGGGATGATGGCGTCCAGACGGTTGCGGAACTCGGGGGTGAAGATGCGCTTGATCGCTTCCTCGTCCTCGCCGGCGCGGTTGTCGCGGCCGAAGCCGATCGCCTCGCGGGTCAGGTCGGCAGCGCCCGCATTCGTCGTCATGATCAGGATGACGTTGCGGAAGTCGACGGTCTTGCCGTTGTGGTCGGTCAGCTTGCCGTGGTCCATCACCTGCAACAGGATGTTGTACAGGTCCTGGTGCGCCTTCTCGATCTCGTCGAGCAGCAGCACCGCATGCGGATGCTGGTCGATGCTGTCGGTCAGCAGGCCGCCCTGGTCGAAACCGACATACCCCGGAGGTGCGCCGATCAGCCGCGAGATGCTGTGCCGCTCCATGTACTCGGACATGTCGAACCGGATCAGCTCGATGCCGAGTGTGGAGGCGAGCTGCTTGGCTACCTCGGTCTTTCCGACACCAGTGGGGCCCGAGAACAGGTAGTTGCCGATCGGCTTCTCGGCATCGCGCAGACCTGCGCGGGACAGCTTGATCGCGGCGGAGAGCGCCTCGATCGCGCGATCCTGGCCGAACACCATCGCCTTCAGGTCACGCTCCAGCGTGCGCAGCGTCTCCTTGTCGTCTGCGGACACGCTCTTGGGCGGGATGCGGGCGATCTTGGCGACGATCTCCTCGACATCGCGCAGGGTCACGGTCTTGCGGCGCTTGCCCTCGGGCAGCAGCATCCGCGAGGCGCCGACCTCGTCGATGACGTCGATCGCCTTGTCCGGCAGCTTGCGGTCGTGGATGTATTTCGCGGCCAGCTCGACCGAGGCACGGATCGCCTCCTCGGTGTAGCGGACCTTGTGGTGCTTCTCGTAGTTCGCCTTCAGGCCGCGCAGGATCTTGACCGCATCCTCGATCGACGGCTCGTTGACGTCGATCTTCTGGAACCGGCGCACCAGCGCGCGGTCCTTCTCGAAGTAGGTGCGGAACTCCTTGTAGGTGGTCGAGCCGATGCAGCGCAGCGTGCCCTGCGCCAGGGCAGGCTTGAGCAGGTTCGACGCATCCATTGCACCACCCGAGGTGGCGCCAGCGCCGATCACGGTGTGGATCTCATCGATGAACAGGATGCCGCCCGGATTGTTCTCGAGTTCGGTGACGACCGCCTTCAGCCGCTCCTCGAAGTCGCCGCGATAACGGGTGCCGGCCAGCAGTGCGCCCATGTCGAGCGCATAGATCGTCGACTTCGCCAGCACTTCCGGCACGTCGCCCTCGACGATGCGCTTGGCCAGGCCCTCGGCGATGGCGGTCTTGCCGACGCCCGGATCACCGACATAGAGCGGATTGTTCTTGGTGCGGCGGCACAGGATCTGGATGGTGCGCTCGATCTCCTGGTCGCGCCCGATCAGCGGGTCGATCTTGCCGGCCAGCGCCTTCTTGTTGAGGTTGACGCAATAGGCGGACAGGCCGTCCTGGTTCTTGCCGGGACGTCCGCGCTCCTCGCGCTCGCCCTCCGGCCCGTCTCCGCCGCTGCCGCCGCTGTTGCCGGAACCGGTCGCCGGGCGCTGCGAGGAACGGCCGGGCGCCTTGGCGATGCCGTGCGAGATGAAATTGACGGCGTCGAGCCGCGTCATGTCCTGAAGCTGCAGGAAATAGACCGCATGGCTCTCGCGCTCGGAGAACAGCGCGACCAGCACGTTCGCGCCGGTGACCTCGTCGCGTCCGGATGACTGCACATGGATCGCCGCCCGCTGCACGACGCGCTGGAACGCCGCGGTCGGCTTCGGCTCGCTGGCCCGCTCGGATGCGAGCCCGGCGAGGTCCTTGTCGAGGAATTCGGTCAGGTCGCTGCGCAGCTTGTCGAGGTCGACGCCACAGGCGCGCAGCACCGTCGCGGCGTCGCCGTCATCGACGAGTCCCAGCAGCAGATGCTCGAGGGTCGCGTATTCGTGGCGACGCTCCCCGGCCAGGGAGAGGGCACGGTGGAGCGTCTGTTCGAGGTTTCGAGACAACATGGATGACGCTCCTTCCGATCAGGCCAGGCCGACAACGCACCGGGAAAGGTCCTGACGCGTCGTCAGGACGATATCTTTGAAGTGTTTCACGACGAAGGCCAGAGAAAACGCCACAGATGCGGCGCTGCACTCGAAATGGGGAGTGCTTCATGTTCCGCAAAGGGTCGATGCAGCGACGGCCGGGTAAAACAAAGGTCACGCGCGCGATGTCGCGGTCGCGCGGAACGCTCCCCACTCCCTTTGCGGCCGCCAGTCCTTCGCGCCCGCTAGTCCTTCTCGATCGTGCATTGCAGCGGATGCTGGTTCTGTCGCGCGAGGTCCATGACCTGGGTCACCTTGGTCTCGGCAACCTCGTAGGTGAACACGCCGCAGACGCCGACCCCGCGCTTGTGCACGTGCAGCATGATGCGCGTTGCCTCCTCCCGGTTCTTCTGGAAGAAGCGCTCAAGGACATGCACGACGAACTCCATCGGAGTATAGTCGTCGTTCAGCATCAGGACCTTGTACATCGCGGGCTTGCGCGTCCGCGGCCGGGCCTTCACCACCACCCCGGTATTCGGGCTATCACCCGGAGGGCCGCCCGGCAGGTTCTTGTCTGTGTCGCTCATCTTCAGCGGCAGATGGGGCTGACGCCTAATCGCCGCAAGCACGGGGGCCGCGAGCGTGGTGCGCTCCGGACTGCGGCATCGGCTTGCGGGCGGCATGATCTGCATCGTCACGTTATATTGGATATCGGCCCCGCGTTGGAAGCACCCGCGCGTGCGCCCTTGAACGGCCTTGCGGGCGGGCGTTGCCGGCGGGGGCTAAAAAATGCGGCCAAGCCCTTAACATTGGACGAGAATCCAGTGGACGCGTGGCGCTGCGCCAGATTACCGTCACGTCATCACGCCGATGCGAGGCAGCCGGAGATCGGCGTTGCGGGTGGGGTTGGACTAGGCTTTGTGCCCTGCCTTGCGGCAGGGCGGCGGGGGACGGCGCATGGCTGCAGGCAAGACCGCGAGACTTCGCGCCGCACGACCGAGCCGGTTCGGCTGGCTTTCGCTGCTGGCGGCAGGCGTCGCCTGCGCGTCCGGCCTCGGCGCCAGGCCGGCCCAGGCGCAGTATGTCGGCCAGGTCAGCTCCTTCGTGCTGGACGCCCAGACCGGCCAGGTGCTGCAGCAGTACAACCCGGACCTGCAGCGCTACCCCGCGAGCCTCACCAAGCTGATGACGCTGTATCTCGCGTTCCAGTCGCTGCGCGCGAACCGGATCAATCTCGATCAAGCGGTGCCGGTCTCGATGCATGCCGCCTCGATGGAGCCGTCCAAGCTGGGCCTGGTGCCGGGGACCTACGTCACCGTCGAGCAGGCCATCCTGGCGCTGGTCACCAAGTCGGCGAACGACGCCGCCTGTGCGCTGGGCGAGATGATGGGCGCCGGCGACGAGCGCCGGTTTGGCCAGCTCATGACCCAGCAGGCGCGGCTGCTCGGCATGAGCAACACCACCTTCCGCAACGCGTCCGGCCTGCCCGACCCGGAACAGGTCTCCACCGCGCGCGACTTCGCTATCCTGGCGCGCAGCCTGATCCGCGACTTCCCGGACCAGTATCACTACTTCTCGGTGCCGGCCTTCATGTTCCATGGTCGCTACATCAGCAACCATGACCCGATGCTGCGCAGCTACCCGGGCACCGACGGCCTGAAGACCGGCTACACCGCCGACGCCGGGCATAACCTCGTGACCTCCGCCGTGCGCGGCAACGTCAGGCTGATCGGCGTCATCCTCGGCGCGCGCAGCAACCCGCAGCGCAGCGCGATGATGACCAACATCCTCGATGCCGGCTTCCAGCGCGAGGGCGTGCCGATCGAGGCCGGACGTGGCGTGCGTCCCGCCGCGCGGCCATTGGCGACAGGCATGACGCTGGTGTCTGACGAGCCCGCGCCGCGTGGCTGGTTCGCCCGTCACCACCGGCGCCACGGCCTGCACGGCCGACTGGCGGTGCACCTCACCGGCTATCGCTTCAACTTCGGCCATGGCGGTCCACGCCTCGCCCATCTCGCGCGCTACTCGTTCGGCAGCGCGCGCGTGCACCTGGCCGGCGCCCGGTTCCGACGGGTGCTGGTGCACGGCCACCGTTCGGCACGGCTGCGCCTGACCGATGCCGGCACGATCCTGGCCGCGTCGCTGCGCGAAGACGGCTGACCCGGAGTTCGTTACCGCTCTTGCTTTGCGCCTGCCGCCCGCTCATTTTCCTGGGCGTGAGGGACGCGATGGACTGCCTTTGGTCGAAAGATTGGCTTCGGTCGAAGGGTTGGGGTCTGTCGAAGAGCAGGAGGCCTGGACATGGATGGTGAGGCGGAAGGACGGCGCATCATCCTGCATCCGGTCGAGCATTTCGCCGGCATGCGAGAGGCCGGGCGACTTGCCGCCCTGACGCTGGACATGATCACCCCGCACGTGAAGCTCGGCGTCACCACCGGCGAACTCGACCGGCTGATCCACGATTTCACCCGCGACCACCATGCGACGCCGGCAACGCTGAACTATCGCGGCTATCCGAAATCCTGCTGCATCTCGATCAACCATGTCGTCTGCCACGGCATCCCGGGCGACCGGCGGCTGCAGGAAGGCGACATCCTGAACATCGACGTCACCTCGATCCTCGATGGCTGGTATGGCGACAGCAGCCGCATGTACGTGGTCGGCCAGATCCCGCGCCGGGCCTCGGTGCTGATCGACGTGACCTACGAGGCGCTGCAGCGCGGGCTCGCTTCGGTGCAGCCCGGCCGCACGCTGGGCGATCTTGGGCACGCGATCCAGTCCTATGTCGAGCAGCAGCGCTTCTCGGTGGTGCGCGATTTCTGTGGCCACGGCATCGGCCAGCGCTTCCACGAGGCGCCCAACATCCTGCATTTCGGCAAGCCCGGCGACGGCATCGTGCTGGCGCCCGGCATGTTCTTCACCATCGAGCCGATGGTGAATGCCGGCCGTCCGGACGTGAAGATCCTCGATGATGGCTGGACCGCAGTGACCAGGGACCGCAGTCTGTCCGCGCAGTTCGAGCACATGGTCGGCGTGACGGAGGACGGATGCGAGATCTTCACCCTCTCACCAGCAGGGCTGCACAAGCCGCCGTACGGCCTGGCAGACTGATCCGCCACCGTCGATCGACGGCATCCTTGCTGCTGGCGGCGACGGCGCTGCTTGCGCTGCCGGCCACGCGCGAACAGGCTCGGGCGGCTGATCCGCTGGCGTTTGCCGGCGCCGCGTCGCCGTCCGACCCGGCCGCCCCGGTCGGTGCGCCGCACGGCATGGTGGTCACCGCGCAGGCGCTCGCATCGGGGGTGGGCGCGCAGATCCTGGCCCGCGGCGGCAATGCGGTGGATGCGGCGGTCGCGGTCGGCTACGCGCTGGCGGTGGTGTATCCCGCCGCCGGCAACATTGGCGGCGGCGGCTTCATGACGCTGCGCCAGCCGGATGGCCATGCGGTGTTCCTCGATTTCCGCGAGCGCGCCCCGCTGGCGGCCTCCGCAACCATGTTCCAGGACGCGCATGGCAACGTGGTGCCGGGGCTGTCGGAGATCGGCTGGAAGGCGGTCGGCGTGCCGGGCAGCGTGGCCGGTATGGAAACCGCGCTGCGCGACTATGGCAGCCTGCCGCGCGTCACCGTGATGGCGCCGGCGATCGCGCTGGCGCGGGACGGCTTCGTGCTCGGTCCCGGCGACGCCGCCCTGCTGCACACCACCACCGCGGGCTTCCGGGCCGATCCGGTTTCCGGCCGCGTGTTCCTCCGCCCGGACCGCCAGCCCTACCAGGCGGGCGACCGGCTGGTGCAGGCGGACCTGGCGCGCACGCTGGCGGCGATCAGCGAGCACGGCGCGCGCGCGTTCTATGACGGCCCCGCCGCGCGCGCGATCGTGGCGGCCGGCAGCGAGGCGGGTGGCCTGCTGTCGATGCGCGACTTCGCCGCCTACAAGGTGCGCACGCTGCATCCGCTCACCTGCACCTATCGCGGCTACCACATCGACACCGCGCCACCGCCATCGGGAGGCGGCGTCGCGCTGTGCGAGATCCTGAACATCCTCGGCGGCTACGACATGGCCGGCCTCGGCTTCCACAGCCCGGCCGCGACCCAGCGCGTGATCGAGGCGATGCGGCACGCCTACTCGGATCGCCAGGGCCTGGGAGACCCTGACTGGGTGCGCGACCCGGTGGCCCACCTGGTCGATCCGGCCTACGCGGCGGCGATCCGCCGGGCGACGCCGACTGGTCATGCGACGCCGTCCGGCGACCTGGCGCCGCTGGTGGCCGCTCCGGTCGTGAAGCAGGCCCGCTCGGGAGGTGCCGACGAGAAGCAGGAGACCACGCACTACTCGATCATCGACCGGCACGGCGAGGCGGTCTCGGTGACCTACACGCTGAACGGCTGGTTCGGCGCGCAGGTGATGGCGCCGGGCACCGGGGTCGAGCTCAACGACGAGATGGACGATTTCTCGGCCAAGGCCGGGGCGCCGAACATGTACGGCCTCGTCGGCAGCGCCGCCAACGCGGTGGCGCCCGGCAAGACCCCGCTCTCGTCGATGTCGCCGACAATCCTGTCGCGCAACGGCCACGTCGTCATGGTCATCGGCTCGCCGGGCGGGTCGCGCATCCCGACCATCACCCTGTCGGCGATCCTGGGCGTGGTGGACTATCACCGCACCATCCAGCAGGCGATCGATGACGGCCGCATTCACGAGCAGTGGCGCCCGGAACCGGTGCAGATGGAGCCCGGCGCGCTGCCGGCCGCGACCACCGCCGCGCTGCAGGGCGAGGGCTACGCGTTCCAGACCCATGCCGCCTGGGGCTCGGCACAGGGCATCCTGGTCGGGGGTCCTGCAATCGGCACCCCGCCATCCGACGGCAACCACGTGTACGGCGGCATAGACCGGCGCCATCCGGGAGCCGCGGCAGTCGGTGAGTAGATAGCTGCTTTGAAAATGCCTGCTGCTGGATGAGAGCGGCCCGCAGGCTCTTGAGCATGGGGGCCGCGGAAGGCGTGTCGGATCGCCATCAGGAGGCGTTTTCCAGCAGCGGCAGGACCTGGTGGCTGCTCTTGACGATTAACTCGATGGAGACGCCGAGCACGATCAAGAGGCCGATCCAGGCGATCCAGCGGAAGCGTTCGAGCAGCCGCGCCACCAGTGAGGCAGCCGCTCCCATCAGCAGCACCGACACCGCGCGGCCGGTGACCAGCACCCAGATGTGCTGCCCGGCGGCGACGGCGACCGCCAGAACGTTGTCCAGGCTCATCGACAGGTCTGCCAGGACGATCCTGATTATCACCCGGCGCAACTTGCCGGGCAGGGGGCGCCGGGCGAGGTGTCGGAGGCGCCGGGCAGGCTCACCTGGCCCTTCAGCTCGCGATACATCCGCCAGCACACCCTGAGCAGCAGCAGCCCGCCGGCCCAGGGTGAGCCCGATGATCGCGAGCAGGCGGAGTGCCACGACGGCCAGCTCGATGCGGATCACGGTCGGCGCGATGATCCCGAACAGGATGGCGATGCGGCGCTCGCGCGGCGCCAGCCCGAGCACCGCAAGCCCGATAACGACGGCATTATCGCCTGCCAGGGTGAGGTCGATCCGCAGCACGTGAGCGAGTTCGAGGATCTGGGTCAGCAGGTGGCACGGCTTCGGTGGCGGCCTACGGAACGCGCGCGGGCGACGTGCCGCAGTATTTGGCGCAGCGCGCAATTTTACTGTAACCAACGCGGGCCCGGGGCTTTGCCGTCGGGTGGCTGTGTTTCTATAAGGTGCGCTGTGTGTACCGTTATCGTCTGCTCGATGCCCGGCCAGCCCTGGCCACTCCTGATCGCCGCCAACCGCGACGAGCGTCTCGACCGCCCCTGGGAGCCGCCCGGACGGCACTGGCCGGACCATGCCAACGTCGTCGGCGGCTATGACGGGCTCGGCCATGGCAGCTGGCTCGCGGTCAATGATCGCGGGGTAGCCGCCGCCGTCCTGAACCGGGTCGGCAGCCTGGGTCCGGCTCCCGGCAAGCGCTCGCGCGGCGATCTTCCCCTGGTGGCGCTGGAACACGAGACTGCGGAGGCGGCGCTGGCGGCGATCGTGGCGCTCGACGCTGGCGCCTTTCGGTCGTTCAACATGGTGCTCGCCGACCGCACGCATGCCTTCTATGTCTGCGGCCTGGGCTACGGCCACCCGGAGGCGACGGCGCTTGCCGAGGGCATGCACATGATCGCGACGGCCGGGCCGGACGACATGCGCATCCCGCGCATCGCGCGCCACCTGCCGCGATTTCAGTCGGCAGCCACGCCGGAACCGCCGGACTGGAAGAGCTGGATCCCGCTGCTGTCGGACCGTTCGCTGCCAGCCGGCAGCGAGCTCAACATCCCGCCGCGCTCCGGCTTCGGCACCAGCAACGCCTCGCTGCTGGCGGTGCCGGCCGACCCGGACGCGACGCCGAATTGGATCTTCGCAGCCGGGCCGCCGGACCGGGCGCCGTTCCAGCCGGTCGCGTTCACGTAACCGGGGTGCTATACCGCGCCGCGCGCCGGGGCGCGCGATAGAAGGTGCCGCGCGCCGAGGCGCGCACCCCTTGAAGGTAAGGTACTAGCATGGCCCGCCGCCGACAGCTCTACGAGGGCAAAGCCAAGATCCTGTTCGAAGGGCCGGAGCCGGGAACACTCGTACAATACTTCAAGGACGATGCGACCGCCGGCAACGGCGCCAAGAAGGGCATCATCACCGGCAAGGGCGTACTGAACAACCGCATCAGCGAGCACCTGATGCTGCGCCTGCACGAAATCGGTGTGCCGACCCACTTCGTCCGCCGTCTCAACATGCGCGAGCAGCTGATACGCGAGGTCGAGATCATCCCGCTCGAGGTGGTGGTGCGCAACGTCGCCGCCGGCAGCCTCTCCACCCGGCTCGGCATCCCCGAGGGCACCCGCCTGCCACGCTCGATCATCGAGTACTACTACAAGAACGACAGCCTGAACGATCCGATGGTGGCCGAGGAGCACATCACCGCGTTCGGCTGGGCGTCGACTGCGGACATGGACGACATGGTCGCGCTCGCGCTCCGCATCAACGACTTCCTGTCCGGCCTGTTCCTGGGCGTCGGCATCACCCTGGTCGACTTCAAGCTGGAGTTCGGCCGGCTGTGGGAGAACGAGGACATGCGGCTGGTGCTGGCGGACGAGATCAGCCCGGATAATTGCCGGCTGTGGGACGCCAAGACCAACGAGAAGATGGACAAGGACCGCTTCCGGCGCGACCTCGGCCGGGTCGAGGAGGCCTACCAGGAGGTCGCGAAAAGGCTCGGCATCCTGCCCGAGGCCGGCAACAACGACCTCAAGGGCCCCGAGGTGATGCAGTGAAGGTTCCCCGGAGGGTGTTCCCTTGAGAGTGAAAGTGACCGTCATGCTCAAGGAGGGCGTGCTCGATCCGCAGGGCAAGGCGATCGGGCATGCACTGCACACGCTGGGCTTCGGCGAAGTGGGCGAGGTGCGGGCCGGCCGGGTGATCGAGCTCGAGCTGGACGAGACCGACCACGGCCGGGCGCTGTCGCGGGCCGAGGCGATGGCGGAGCGGCTGCTCGCCAATGCGGTGATCGAAACCTTCAACGCCGAGGTGCTGGCATGAGATCAAGACTGCCGACGCTCCTGCTTGCCACCGCGTGCGCCCTCGCCTACGCGTCGCCCGCCTCGCGTGCGCAGCGTGTCTCGCCGATGCAGGCGGGCAAGTTCCTGCAGATCTGCAGCTCGCCGCGCGGCGCGCAGATTTGCGACGCCTACATCACCGGCATGGCGGACAGCTTCGCGCTGATCCAGTCGGTGGCCGACAAGTCGGATGGCACGGTCAAGCTCAAGCCGCAGATCTGCATCCCGCGCGCCACTGCCGGTGCTGCGATGCGCGACAGCGTGGTTTCCTGGCTCAAGGGCCATCAGGACCGGCTGCACAGCCAGGTCGGCGAGAGCGTGTACGAAGCGTTGCGCACCGCCTTTCCGTGCAACGGCTAGGTCGCCCTGCCTGATGCGCGCCGGCATCGTCGTCTTTCCGGGAACCAACCGCGAGCGCGACATGGCGATCGCGCTGGCCGGCGCCGTCGGGCGGCCGCCGGTCATGCTCTGGCATCGCGACACCGTGCTGCCCGCGCTTGACCTCGTCGTGCTGCCGGGCGGCTTCAGCCACGGCGACTACCTGCGCTGCGGCGCGATGGCAGCGCACTCGCCGATCATGACGCCGATCCGCGCCTTCGCCGAGGCCGGCGGCCATGTGCTCGGCGTCTGCAACGGTTTCCAGATCCTGACCGAGGCTGGGCTGCTGCCGGGCGCCCTGCTGCGCAATGCCGGGCTGCGCTTCCTCTCGCATGACTGCCATCTGCGGGTGGAGCGCCAGGGCACCGCCTTCACCCGCTGCTGGTCGAAGGGCGACGTGTTCCGCGCGCCGCTCGCGCATGGCGACGGCAACTATGTCGCCGATCGCTCGACTCTGGACCGGCTCGACGGCGAGGGACTGGTCGCGTTCCGCTATTCGGACGAGGCCGGCGCGGTCGATGAAGCCGGCAACCCGAACGGCAGCGCCCGCAACATCGCCGGCGTGTTCAGCCGCAACCTGCGTGTGCTGGGGCTGATGCCGCATCCCGAGGACCTGGTCGATCCGATGATGGGCGGCGTCGATGGCAAGCCGCTGTTCGACGGACTGGTCCAGGCGCTCGCTGCATGACGACGACAGGTTACCCTTCCAAGGTGGCCGCATGAGTGTCAAGCCCGTCGACCAGGCGCTGGCGCGCGAATTCGGGCTGACCGCCGACGAGTACGAGAACGTGCTCACCATCATGGGCCGGGTGCCGAGCCTGACCGAGCTCGGCATCTTCTCGGTGATGTGGTCGGAGCACTGCTCGTACAAGTCGTCGCGGGCGTTCCTCCGCACTCTGCCCACCACCGCGCCCTGGGTGATCCACGGGCCGGGCGAGAATGCGGGCGTGGTCGATATCGGCGAGGGACTGGCCGCCATCTTCAAGATGGAGAGCCACAACCACCCGTCCTTCATCGAGCCGTATCAGGGAGCCGCCACCGGCGTCGGCGGCATCCTGCGCGACGTGTTCACCATGGGCGCGCGGCCGGTCGCCAACCTGAACGCGCTGCGCTTCGGCAGCCCCGAGCATCCGGCCACGCGCCGCATCATCGACGGCGTGGTGCGCGGCATCGGCGGCTACGGCAACTGCGTCGGCGTGCCGACGGTGGGCGGCGAGATCAACTTCCACCCGGCCTATGACGGCAACCCGCTGGTCAACGCGATGACCGTGGGCATCGCGCGGCAGGACCGCATCTTCCTGTCGGCGGCGGCCGGCATCGGCAATCCGGTGGTCTATGTCGGCAGCCGCACCGGGCGCGACGGCATCCACGGCGCCACCATGGCGTCGGCCGAATTCGACGAGGATGCGCAGGCCAAGCGGCCGACGGTGCAGGTCGGCGATCCGTTCGTCGAGAAGCTGCTGATCGAGGCCTGCCTGGAGCTGATGCAGACCGACGCCATTGTGGCGATCCAGGACATGGGCGCCGCCGGCCTGACCTCGTCCTCGGTGGAGATGGCCGGCAAGGGTGAGGTCGGCATCGATCTCGATCTGGACGCGGTGCCGCAGCGCGAACGCGGCATGACCGCCTACGAGATGATGCTGTCCGAGAGCCAGGAGCGCATGCTCATGGTGTTGCGCCCCGACCGCACCGCGCAGGCGCAGGCGATCTTCGAGAAGTGGGAGCTCGACTTCGCCATCATCGGCACCCTGACCGATACCGGCCACATCGTGGTTCGGCACAAGGGGCGCGTCGAGGCCGACATCCCGCTCGGGCCGCTGGCCGAGCAGGCGCCGCTGTATCACCGGCCGACCGCACCGACGCCGGTGCATGCGCCGCTCGGGCCGGTGTCCGATCCCATCGGCATCGAGGCGGCGCTGGTGCGGCTCATCGGCTCGCCGGACTGCGCCTCCCGCGCCTGGGTCTGGGACCAGTACGACAGCACCGTCGGCGGCCAGACCGTGCGCCGGCCGGGTGCGGCGGACGCTGCCATCGTGCGCGTCGCGGGCACCCGCATCGGGCTGGCACTCACCACCGACTGCACGCCGCGCTATGTTGCCGCCGACGCGCGGGCCGGCGGCGCGCAGGCGGTGGCGGAGGCCTGGCGCAACCTGACCGCGACCGGCGCGCGCCCGCTGGCGATCACCGACAACCTCAATTTCGGCAACCCGGAAAAGCCCGAGGTGATGGGCCAGTTCGCCGACGCGGTGAGCGGCATGGCGGCGGCCTGCCTCGCTTTGGACTTCCCGGTCGTGAGCGGCAACGTCTCGCTCTACAACGAGACCCGCGCGCCGGACGGCAGCACCGTGTCGATCCTGCCGACGCCGGCGATCGGCGGCGTCGGCGTGCTCGAGGATGCCGGGGCCGCGGTCGGCCTCGCGCTGGCGCCGGACCTCGACCTGGTGCTGATCGGGGACACCGCCGGCCATCTCGGGCAGTCGCTCTGGCTGCGCGAGGTGCATGGGCGCGAGGACGGACCGCCGCCGCCGGTCGATCTCGCCGCCGAGCGACGCAACGGCGATTTCGTGCGCACGCGTATTGCTGCCGGCGAGGTGTCGGCCTGCCACGACGTCTCGGATGGCGGCCTGCTGGTGGCGATCGCCGAGATGGCGATGGCCCGGGGCACCGGGGCGACGCTCGACGTGCCGCAATCCGGCATCCCGCCGCACGCCTACTGGTTCGGCGAGGACCAGGCGCGCTACGTGCTCGCGGTGCCGAGCGCCAAGTCCCTGATCAAGGCTGCGACCGCAGCCGGTGTCCCGGCGCGCAAGCTCGGCCGGTCGGCACGATCTGCGCGCAATACCGGTTTGATTTTGTCGAGCGGGGCCACAATATCGCTTGCGCGCCTGGTGACGGCGAATGCACGGTTCTTTCCGGACCTCATGGGCGGGACGAGCTAAGCGCATTCGTATTCTTCGGGTCTGCGTGATATCAGGGATCAGTTCGATGCCGATGGCCGCCAACGAGATCGAGACGCTGATCCGGGCGGCCCTGCCGGATGCCAGCGTGACGATCGAGGACCTCGCCGGTGACGGCGACCACTATGCCTGCAAGGTGGTGAGCGAGGCATTCCGCGGGCGTTCGCGGTTGCAGCAGCACCAGATGATCTATGCGGCGCTGCAGGGACACATGGGCGGGACCCTGCACGCTCTCGCCCTGCAGACCAATCCCCCGGCCGCTTCCTGAAGCCATCCGTCCGAACACCCTTCCTGTCCGACCAAGAGGATCTGCCGATGTCTGACGCTGTCTTTGCCCGCATACGCAGCGAGATCACCGCCAACCCGGTGATGCTCTACATGAAGGGCAATGCCATGTTCCCGCAATGCGGCTTTTCGGCCCGGGTGGTGCAGATCCTGACGCACATGAACGTGCCGTTCCAGACCGCCAACGTGCTCGAGGATGCCGGGCTTCGCGACGGCATCAAGGCGTTCTCGAACTGGCCGACGATCCCGCAGCTCTACGTCAAGGGCGAGCTTGTCGGCGGCTGCGACATCGTCACCGAGATGTACCAGTCCGGCGAACTGGAGGGCCTGTTCGCCGAGCACGGCATCGCGCCGGCGTCTGCTTCCGCTTCGGCCTGACCGGCAGGTGGCGCCATGGGCAACCTAGCGCCACATGCGCTCGGACGGGTCGCCGGCCGCAACGCCGCGCAGACCCGTACGACGCTGCTCGAAGCCGGCGCCTACTGGTTCGCCCGCAAGAGCTACGACCACGTCAATGTCCGTGAGATCGCGGAACGCGCCGGCGTCGCTCCGGCGCTGATCAATCGGTATTTCGGTTCCAAGGCGCTGCTGTTCAGTGAACTGCTCGCCGAGGCCGGCCATATCGGCACTCCGCTGGACGGCGACGTCGCTTCCCTCGGCGAACGGCTCGCCGCCTTCATGCAGGCCGATCCCGAAGAGGCGCGCGAGCTGCCGGGCGGCGCCAACCTGATGATGCTGCTGAACTCGATCGCCAGCATCGGCGTGCAGGACCTGGTGGTGGACCATGTGCGCCAGCTGGCGACACAGCGCCTGGTCGACATGCTCGAGGGCACCGAGCGTGAGGAGCGTGCCGCGCTGATCTTCGGCTACCTGATCGGCTGCCTGATGATCCGCAGGATGGTCCCGCTCACCCCCACCACCAGCCTCTGCCTTGCCGGCGCGATCCAGCACTGCGTCGAGGCGCGACCCTGAAGCGGTGCGCCCGACATCGCAATGCAACGCCATGCTTTACCTGGGCCTGCGGTCTGTCGTAGTCGTCGGCGGTGAAGAGGCTGGTCCGGGGGGCATGGGATGTCGTTACGTTCGGTTGCGGTCTGCATTGTCCTCGGCCTGGCGATCCTGTCCGGGCCCTGTCTGCGACCAGCCGCCGCCCAGCATGTCGTCACCTCCAGCGAGGCCGGCAAGCTGACGCTTGACGCGCTCACCGCGGCGCCGCGCCCGGTCTATCGCTCGATCTACCGGCCGATCTACCGGCAGGCGATGGCGATCCGGCGCATCCGTTACGCGGGCGGCGTCGCCCGGGCCATGCGTGCCACCGCCTATCGCCATCATGCGAGCATTCATATCGGCTTCAGGCGGCACCGCCGCTAGATCTTTTCCGATCGAAGTGGATCGGCAAAAGTCTCTGGTCCTTCGTCATCGCGAGCAACTTTATCCGATCGAGGAGCAAGGTCGATCGGATGATGCTCTAGCAGGCTGCTGCTGAACTCCCGCTGCCGGCGATCCGTGACGCTTTTCCTGTGCTCTGGTGCTCATGGCCCATTTGTTCAAGCATGGGCGGCCGCTCCGCTCCGGTGCTCGGAACGACGCGCCGGCCGCGGTGCTGCGGACCGCTCTCATCCGGCAGCGGGAGTTTCCCGGCAGCCGGCTAATCCGCGCCGCTTCAGGCATCGCCGATCCTGAACGCGTCCACGATGCGCCGCATCCGGCCATCATCGTCCACGGCGATCAGGTCAAACCGCAGCATTCTCCCGCTCCATTCCGGGTGCAGGCCCTCCAGGATCCCCGCCGCTGCGATCAGGCGGCGGCGCTGGCGCACGGAGAGCGCGCAGGCCGCCTCGGACAGCACCGGCCGGGCTTTCACCTCGATGAACGCGATCGTGTCCTCGGCCGGATGCAGGGCCACGATGTCGATCTCGCCCGCTGGAGTGCGCGCGCGCCGCAGCAGGATCGTCCAGCCGCGCTGCCGCAACGCCTGGCAGACCCGGTTCTCGATCGCGATCCCCCGGAGCTGCGACGCCTCGCCCTGCGTCCGCCGCGCCACAGTGCGGCGAGGTACGGCGCGGCAGTCGAGCAGCATCCTGGCCGGATCACCGGCCAGCAGGCATCGTTGCACAGATGACAATGATCCCGCTCCCGCCGTGCCCCCACACCATGGCAGGAAGTCGTTTCCGGAAGGTTGACGGTCGAAACCCGGCCGGCCGGCGCTGA
Source organism: uncultured Lichenicoccus sp. (assembly GCA_963693035.2). Classification (GTDB taxonomy): domain Bacteria; phylum Pseudomonadota; class Alphaproteobacteria; order Acetobacterales; family Acetobacteraceae; genus Lichenicoccus. The sequence continues at coordinate 344,304 of CAXMMQ010000006.1, read as the reverse complement.
CCGGTCGCATCGTGGTGCATGCACTCGCGGCGGGGATCGACGACCTGCTCTGGCCGCTGCGTATCGTGGTGCCGCTCTGCGTCACCCTGCATGCGCTGCGCACCAAGCGCGAGATCGGCGCCGCCATCGGCTGGATCGGTCTGTCCTGGCTGGCCCCGATCATCGGCGGCCTGCTCTACCTGACCTTCGGGATCAACCGGGTTCGCCGGCTGGCGCAGCGCCTGAGCAACACGCGCCCCTGGACCAGCCGGCGCGGCGCCGGCATCGATGCGCCGGAGATCGAGGGCAGCCTGGCACCGCTGGTCGAGGCGGTCGGGCGGCTCACCGGCCGGCCGTTGCTGCCCGGCAATGCCGTGCGCTGCTTCCATGACGGCGACGAAGCCTATCCGGTGATGCTGGAGGCGATCGGGCAGGCGCAGCAGAGCCTGCTGCTGTGTTCGTACATCTTCCGCGATGATACGGTCGGCACGCGCTTCATCGAGGCGGTGGCGGCGGCCCGCGCGCGCGGGGTTGCGGTGCGCGTGCTGGTCGACGGGATCGGCAGCGGCTACTTCACCTGCGGGGTGGCGCGAGCGCTGCATCGCCAGGGCGTGCCGGTCGCGCGCTTCATGCACTCGACGCTGCCTTGGCGCATGCCGTTCATCAACCTGCGCACCCACAAGAAGATCCTGGTGATCGATGGCTGCATCGGCTTCACCGGCGGCATGAACATCGCCGCCGAGAACGTGCTGCGCATACGCCCGCGCCACCCGGTCTCGGACACCCATTTCCAGATCGAAGGCCCGGTGGTGCACCAGCTCACCGAGGCCTTCGCCAAGGACTGGGCGTTCACCACCGGCGAGGATCTCGACGAGGCGGTATTCTATGCCGACCCGCCGATCCGCGGCGACGCACTGTGCCGCGTCGTGACGTCGGGGCCCGACAACGACCTCGAGAAGATCGAGTTCGCGATCATGCAGGGGGTGGCGCTCGCCCGCGCCTCGATCCGGATCATGACGCCGTACTTCCTGCCCGATGAGCGCCTGCTGACGGTGCTGGCGATGTCGGCGATGCGCGGCGTGACCATCGACCTGGTGATGCCCAAGGAGAGCAACCATCGTGCGATCGACTGGGCGCGCACGCCGAACAACATCCCGCTGCTCGATGCCGGTGTGCGTATCTGGCTGGCGGCGCCGCCGTTCAACCACTCCAAGCTCATGGTGGTGGACGAGAAATGGTCGTTAATCGGCAGCGCCAACCAGGATGTCCGCAGCCTGCGGCTGAATTTCGAGCTCAATGTCGAGGTGCACGACACTGCGCTGGCGCGGGAGCTCGACGGCTTCATCTGCGCCCACCGGCAGGAGCGCTACGACCCGCACTCCATCGAGCAGCGCTCGTTCCCGCTGCGCATACGCGATTCCGCGGCGCGGCTGATGCTTCCCTACCTTTGAATGGCTTACCTCCGGAGGGGGCTTACTTGTAGGAGCCTGCTCCGGTGCTCAGGACAACCTTGATCGGGTGATGGTCCGACGGCCGGTGCGGCAGGATCTCGGCGGCGTCGCATTCGAGGCCGCGCACCAGGCAGCGGTCGAGCCGGATCGGCACCATGTCGGCCATGCGATGGGTCGGGCCGCGCGGGCCGACATCATGGAAGCCCGGCACCAGCGCCGGACCTACCAGGTTGTAGTCGCCGAGCACGGCGGCGCGGAAGGGCAGGCGTTCGGCGATCAGCCTTAGCTGCCGGCGGTTCAGCACCTGGCCGTGCGAGAGGTGGACGTTGGCGACTGCGAAGTCGCCGCAGGTGATGACCTGGCAGACCCGGCGGATGAGCGTGCCCGGCTGCAGCGGCCAGATCACCGGTGGTTCGAGGAAACGGGTCGGGCTCCAGCAGGCGACCCCGTGGATACGGCCGGGCAGCGGCGAGCGTGCGTAATAGCCGCCGATGCGCTCCGGCAGGTGGTCGATGTCGCTGGTGGCCTCCTGCATCAGCATCAGGTCCGGCTGCTGCTCGGCGATCAGCGCGGTGACGTCGTCGATCGAGGCGCCGACGCGGCGCAGCAGGTTCCAGCTTACGATCTTCATGCGTCGAATTTCACGCCCGACTGGGTCATTCGCTCCGGGGCCGCACGTTCCGGCGGCTGCTCCGCGAGGCCAAGCGGTTCGCGCATCAGCGGCCGATCGCGCTCGCGGCCGGCATCGCGGCCGTTCGCTGCGAACTCGATCACCAGCGTGTAGCCGACGCCGAGCAGCACCGGCCCGAGGAAGATGCCGAGGCCGCCGAAGGCGAGCACGCCGCCGAGCACGCCGAGCACGGTCAGCAGGTAGGGAAGCTGCGCGCCTCTCGCGATGAAGACGGGGCGGATGACGTGGTCGGCGCCGGAGATCGCCACCACCCCGTATGTCGCAAGGAAAATGCCCCAGCCGAGATGGTGCTCTAGTCCGAGCCAGACTGCGGCCGGCACCCAGACTAGGGGGGCGCCGATCGGCAGCACGGCGACGAAGGCGGCGATGCCGCCGAACAGCACCGGGTTGGGCACGCCCGCAATGTAGAAGCCGATCCCGGTGAGGATGCCCTGAACGATCGCGGTGCCGAGGATGCCATAGACGGTGCCGCGCACGGTGCTGCCGGTGACCCAGAGCAGCCGATCGGCATAGGAGCCGGCGATGCGCCGGATGATGGCGGTGAGGTGGGCGCCCAGCCGGGCGCCGCCGACCCAGAAGAAGAAGGCGATGAACAAGGCGAGGACGAGCTGGAGCAGGCCGCTGGCGATCTGCACCAGCAGCCCGAGCGCACGCGAGGCGATGGTGCCGAGATAGGGCTGCACGAAGGCGCCGGCGGCGGAGAGGTCGGCGGACCATTTGGCCCAGGTGATGGCGACCTGACGCCCCACCAGTGGCGTGGTCGCCACCCAGCGCGGCGGCTCGGGCAGGTGCAGCGCCACCAGCCCCTCGACCGCGTGCACGATACCGGGCGCGTCGGCGACACCCTCGGACGTGACCAGCGCCAGCGGCAGCACCACGATGAGCGCAGTCACCAGCATCATGAGCGCCGCAGCCGTGTAGGGACCCGAACGCTGCGCCAGATGCTTGTAGACCGGCCAGGTGGTGAAGGTCAGTATTGCCGCCCAGAGTATGGCAGAGAAAAACGGGTACAGGACGATTATGCAGCCGGCGGCGATGCCGGTGATCAGCAGACCCATCATGATACGTTCGGCCATGCGGACCTTTCGCTCGGGTTTCCGGCAGACCGGAGCTTCCCATTTTCCGCACGCCGGGGCGAGGGGCGGCGGAAACCGCGCCGGACGAAAAACCGCCAATGTTTTGAGAGAAAAACTATTACGTGATGCAATGTGAGGAAACACGTGCTTTAACGTGTTATTGATGGATTCGGTGCCTCGCCTGCGCAGGACCGGCTTTGTTGGGATACGGGCGCGCGGCGGCTCTCGGAATGGTCAGGGACAGAGATGATGCGTCTGAACGAGATCGGCCAGCAGTTGAGAGCCTACCGCCTCGAATCCGGCATGCGCGCCGAGGAGATCGCAGCCCGGCTCGGCGTGTCGCGTGCCGCCCTCTACCGCTACGAGAAGGGCGAGGTGATCAAACTCGACACGGTCCAGCGCCTGGCCGAGCTGCTCAAGATCTCGCCGCTCTCGCTGCTCGGGATCGGCGTCGAGTATTACAGCCGCACGATCGGTTTCTTCGAGCGCATGCGCCAGCTCGAGGAAACCGCCGACCAGGTGCTGCAGGTCGGCGAGCCGCTGGCCTACCTGGTCACCTCGGACGACTACGATGCGCTGCTGGCGCAGGTTTTCGCCGAGAGCGCCGAGCAGGCCGGCGCCGAGGCGCCCACCACCCGGGCGCTGTCCGAGCAGGTGCTCGGCATCATGGCAACCCGCAAGCGCGCCTACCAGCTGCGCCGCCCCAACCTCATCACCATGATCGCCGAGCCGGTGCTGCAGCGCTTCCTCGAGCAGGGGGTCGCCGACAGCATGCGGGTGAGCCCGACGCTGCGCGCCCATTGCCGCCGCATCGCGGCGGCCGAGGTGCAGAACATCGCCGCCATGCTCGAGACCGAGCCGATGGGGCTGCAGTTCAGCCTGATCCCCGGCGCCGAGCCGACCACCACCTGCACCCTGCTGCGCCAGCGCGACCGGGCGGCGCTCGCGATCAACCCGTTCCGCAGCGATGCGAGCTGCGTGAACGCCAACGGCGTCGCCCTGGTGACCAGCGCGCCGGAGGCGGTCAGCTCGCACCAGCGGGTCGCCGAGGCGATGTGGCGGGACAGCCTGAAGGGCGCCGCCGCGGCGCGGCGGGTCCGGGAGTTGCTTGCGGCGCACGCCGTGCAGTGATCTGCTGACGCGGCGCGACTCGCACTCCCGCGACGGCGCCCCGCACGAGAACTCCCCACTGCATGACACCGCTGATCACTCCGCACGATCTGCGCGCGCTGCTCGGAACCCCTGACCTCGTGCTGCTCGACGCCTCCGTCCTGCTGCCCGGCGAGCGCCATGATCCACAGGAGCGGTTCCTGGCCGCGCATCTGCCGGATGCGCGTCGCTTCGATATCGAGGCCTTCTCGGATCCCGAGGGCACCCTGCCGCACATGGTGCCGAGCCAGGGGCGCTTCGCTCGGCTGATCGCAGCCCTCGGCGTCGGCGATGCCAGCCGGGTGTTGCTGTACGACCAGGCCGGGCTGGTCGGCTCGGCGCGCGGCTGGTGGCTGCTCGGCCTGTTCGGCCATGACGACGTGCAGGTGCTCGACGGCGGCCTAAAGGCCTGGCGGGCACTCGGTTATCCACTCGAGACCGGCGAGCCGGCGGCCGCTGTCGAACGGCGCTTCACGCCGCGGCTGCGCAGCGAGCGTCTGGTCGGGCTCGGCGACATGATCAGGATCGCCGGCGGCGAGCGAACCGCGACCGTGATCGACGCGCGCAGTCGCGGCCGCTGGGAGGGCACCGCCCCCGAGCCGCGCGCCGGGCTGCCCGGTGGCCATATCCCCGGCAGCGCCAGCCTGCCGTTCACCGAACTGCTCGCCGCGGACCGGCGCATGCTGCCTCCGCCGTCGCTGCGCGACCGTTTCCAGGCCGCAGGAATCGGCCCGGCAAGCCAGGTGGTCACCACCTGCGGCTCAGGCCTGACCGCCTCGGTGCTGTCGCTCGCACTCGCGGTCGCAGGCTATCCCGCCGGCGCGCTGTTCGACGGCTCCTGGACGGAGTGGGCCAGCCATCCGGAGCTGCCGCTCGGCCGCGCCGGAGAGCGCACCGGAGACCGCTCTTGACGGATCGCGAGCGCGTCTCGGCCGGCTGGCGCACGCTTTCCACCCGGCTGGTCCGCACCGGACGCGGTGACCTCGATGAGGCGGGCGACAGCCACGGCTTCGTCAACCCGCCGGTCTCGCGCGGTTCGACGGTGCTGTTCCCCACGCTGCGGGCGCTGCGCCAGAACGGCGCGCGCCGCTATGCGCACGAACTGACCTACGGCGCGTGCGGAACGCCGACGCAGTTCCTGCTGGAAGCGGCGATCGCGGAGATCGAGGGCGGCACCCACAGCCAGGTCGTCTCGTCCGGGTCGGCCGCCTGCACCACGCCGCTGCTCGCCTTTCTCGGCGCCGGCGGCCACTGCCTGATCCCGGACTGCATCTACGGTCCGACCCGGCGGTTCTGCGACACCATGCTGCAGCGCATGGGCGTCGAGACCACGTACTACGAGCCGATGCTGCCGGAAGCCGCCCTTCACGCGCTGATGCGTCCGAACACCCAGGTGGTGATGGCCGAGAGCCCGGGCAGCCACACCTTCGAGGTGCAGGACGTACCGATGCTGGCCCGCGTCGCGCACGAGTACGGCGCCAAGCTGATCCTGGACAATACCTGGGGCCTGCACGTGTTCCAGCCGTTCGAGCACGGCGCCGACGTCTCGATCCAGGCGCTCACCAAGTATGCCGCCGGCCATGCCGACCTGATCCTGGGCGCGGTCACCGTCGCCGACGACAATGACTGGCGCGTGCTGCGCGACGGTGCGCTGCAGCTCGGCCAGTATGCCAGCCCCGACGATTGCTGGCTCACCCTGCGCGGCCTGCGCACGCTCGGCGTCCGGCTCGAACGGCAGGCGGCGTCGGCGCTGCAGGTGGCGCTCTGGCTCGAGGCGCGTCCCGAGATCCTGCAGGTGCTGCATCCGGCGCTGCCGGGCTCGCCCGGGCACGAGTTCTGGGTGCGCGACTTCACCGGTGCCAGCAGCCTGTTCGGCGTGGTGTTCCGGCCGGGATTCGCTCAGGCGGCGGTGGATGCGATGGTGGATGCGCTCGGCGTGTTCGGCATCGGCGAGTCCTGGGGCGGCTACGAGAGCCTGGCGCTGCCCAGCAACCCGACCATCACCCGCACCCTGGACACCAGCCGCTTCGCCGGTCCCGCCTGCCGGCTGCATGTCGGGCTGGAAGACCCGGACGACCTCATCGCCGATCTCGAAGGCGGGCTGGCCGTCCTGCGGGCTGCCTCCGAGTAGCGTCCCGGCGACCGCGGCCTTTCATTTCGGAGTGGCGACTGCTTAAGTGCCTCGACAACAAGAACAAAGACTGTTTCCGGGGGGAAAGCGTGTTCCATCAGAACCTGGCGCCGATCGGGGGCAGCCTGTTGCTGTCCTTCATCGTGGCAGCGCTACCAATCGCGACCGTGCTCGTCATGCTCGGCATCCTGCGCCGGCCGGCCTGGCAGGCGTCTCTCGGCGGCCTGATCGCCGGCCTCGTGATCTCGATCCTGTTCTGGCACATGCCGGTGTTCCTCGCGGTCGACAGCACGCTCAACGGCATGGTCTTCGCGCTCTGGCCGGTCATGTGGATCGCGGTCAACGCGCTGCTGCTCTACAATATCGCGGTCGAGAGCGGCCGCTTCGACGCGTTCCGCCAGTGGATCCTCGACAACCTGCCGGCGGATCGCCGCGTCGTCCTGATCGTCGTCGGGTTCTGCTTCGGCGCCCTGCTGGAGGGCATCGCCGGCTTCGGCTCGACGATCGCGATCTCGTCCTCGCTGCTGATCCTGGTCGGCTGGGAGCCGCTAGAGGCGGTCACCTACTCGCTGATTTTCGACACCGCGCCGGTTGCCTACGGCGCGCTCGGCATCCCGGTGACAGTGCTCGGCGCGATCACCCATCTGCCGGCCGAGCAACTCGGCGCGATGATCGGACGGCAGTTGCCCTTCCTCGCCTTCCTGCTGCCGTTCTACGTCATGGGCGTCTTCGGCGGCCGCCGCTCGATCGCAGCCCTCTGGCCGCTGCTGCTCACCGCCGGCGGCTCGTTCGCGCTGATCCAATTCGTGGTGTCGAACTATTTCGACTACCGCCTCACCGACGTCTTCGCCTCCCTCGGCTCGCTCATCATCACCGTGCTGTTCCTGCGGGTCTGGCGGCCGAAGCCCGATCCGCATTTCGCCGCCAACATCAACCTGCATCCGGCGGCGGTCTCGTTGAGTGCCGCCGCGGCGCCGCGCCTGTCGCCGTGGCAGGGCTGGATCCCCTGGATCGTCGTCAGCGTCGTCGTGATCGCCTGGACGCAGCTCGGCCTGTCGGCGATCGGCCGGCGTGCGATAAGCTGGCCCGGTCTCGACAAGGCCGTCTACATCACCTTGTACCACAAGCCGTATGCAGCGATCTGGACCTTCGAGCCGCTCGCGACCGGCACCGCGATCCTGTTCGCCGCCATCTTCACGGCGCTGCTGTTCCGGGTGTCCCCTCGGCGCTTCGTCGCCTGCGCCGTCACCACCTGGCGCCAGGTCCGGGTCGCGGTGATGACCGTCTCGGTCATCATGGGCCTCGCCTTCCTGATGAACTTCTCAGGCATGACCTACACGCTCGGTGACGGTGTCTCCCATCTCGGCCTGTTCTTCGCGCTCGCCTCGGCGTTCCTGGGCTGGGTCGCGGTGGCGCTGTCGGGCAGCGACACGTCAGGCAATGCGCTGTTCGGCAACCTGCAGGTGGTGGCGGCGCATCAGCTCGGGCTCGACCCGCTGCTATTCGCGGCAACCGGTTCGTCAGGCGGCGTGCTCGGAAAGATGATCTCGCCGCAGAACATCTCGACCGGCGTCTCGGTCACCCCGCTTAAGGGCCAGGAAGGCCTCGTGTTCTCCAAGACCTTCAAGCACTCCATCATCCTGACGACGCTGCTCGGCATCATCGCGGTGCTGCAGCAGTTCGTCTTCCACTGGATGGTGCCGCACTGAAGGGGCTGGTCAGCCGCAATCCCAGATCTCGCGGTACAGCGCGATCATCGACGCCGCATCCGGCACCAGAGGGTTGTTGCCGGGCGAGCCTGAGGCGAGCGCCTGCTCCGCCATCAGCGGCAGAAGCGTGGTCCAGCGCTCGCCGTCGATGCCATAGCGCCGCGGGCTCGGCACCTCGAGCTGGCGGTTCTTCGCCTCCAGGGCGGCGACCAGCGCCAGCGCCGCCTCCTGGTCCGGCTGCCCTGCCGCCGCGACCCCCATCGCACGTGCGCAGTCGGCGTAGCGCGCCTCCGCTGCGCCGATCGACCAGGCGGTGACGGCGGGCAGCAACATGGCATTGGACAGGCCGTGCGCCACATGGAAATGCGCGCCGATCGGACGGCTCATGCCGTGCACCAGCGCCACCGACGAGTTCGAGAACGCCATGCCGGCCTGCAGCGCGCCGAGCATCATCGCCTCGCGCGCCGCGCGATCGGACGGCGTGGTGCAGGCGGTGCTGATGTTCGGCCAGATGCCCTGCATGGCGGCCAGCGCCAGCGCGTCAGCGAACGGATTGTGCTGGCGCGAGACATACGCCTCGATGGCGTGGGTGAGGGCATCGATCCCGGTATCCGCGGTCAGCCGCCACGGCTTGCTGAGCGTGAGCTCGAAATCGACGATGGCAAGGCGGGGCAGGTAGGACAGCCCGACGCAGAGCATCTTCTCCTGCGTCACCGCGTCGGTGATGATGGTCATGCGAGTGGCTTCCGAGCCGGTGCCCGCGGTGGTCGGAATCGCTACCACCGGCAGCCCGGGCTCGTCTTGGACGTGCGGGAAGCGCAGGGCGCGCGGCGCTGTGTCATGCCGAGCCAGCACCGCGACCATCTTCGCGGTGTCGATCGGACTGCCGCCGCCGAGACCGATCACGCAGTCATGCATGCCGCCGCGCAGCACCCCCATCGCTGCCTCGACCGAGGCCACGGTCGGGTCCGGCACCACGCCTTCGAAGATGCGGGGCTCGATCCCGGCATCGTTAAGGATCGCGCGCACCCGATCCAGCACCCCGGACGTCGCCATGAACGGGTCGGTCACGATCAGCGGCGCGTGCAGGTCGATCTGCCGGAGGGCCTCCGGCAGGGTATTGATCGAGCCGCCGCCGATCCTGAGCGAACCGGGCAGATAGAGTGCCTTCATCGGCGTGCCTCCGTTTCGACGGTAGGTTAAACCGGAGCCGGGCCAGCGGCGAGGGGTCCAGCGCGCCCGGCAACGGCGCCGTCAGTGCTGCGGCGGCTCGCCTCGGCCGCCGCGCGCCGGCGGCGCGGCGTGCGGGGAAGCAGGCGCGGAGGGTCGCGACATCGGCGCCATGCGCGGCTGGATGCCGGGCTGCGGCCCGAACGGTGCCGGCGGATGCGGCGCCTGAAAGCGTGGCGCGAGCGGATGGGTGGGATACTGGATGGGGGGCGGAGCCGGTCGATGCAGCGCCGGCGCCACGCCTGGCCCTGATGCCGGGGTGCCAGGTGTCTGGATATGTGGGAGCGGCGGCCGGACCGCCCGCATGGGCTGCTGCACGCGGCCCGGACCCGAACCGGGCGCCACCACGCGTAGCGGTCCATGCACGGGCGCCGGCCCGGGTGTGACGCCACGCGGCGCAAGGGCAGGGGGTGCGAAATCGTTCGGCGCATGCGGTGCCGCGCTGAAATGCTGGCGGGACGCTCGGATCGCCGGGCCTGCAGCCGCTCGGCGATCGCCGGCGGCGAGGCCGCCATTTCGCCCCGCCGCCGGCCGTAGCGGCAGGGCGCCGTGCAGCGGCTGGATCGTGTCGGCCGAGGGACCGCGGCCGGCGCCAGAAATGCGGGTCGAATGCAGCAGTGCAGTCGCCGGCGCCACGGTCATGGCGCCGCGGTTCATGTAACCAGGGCTGCCACCGCGCCCGTCCCAGTTCGGCTGGTGCCATCCGCCGCCGCGATTGAGGCGCTCCAGATAGGCCGCGCTGGCACGGTAGCCGGGACGATAGGCCTCGTGCGGACCGAGCGGCACCCAGCCAACATTGCCGCGTCCTGATCGCAGGGCTTCCGCCAGCACCCCCCCGGCAATGCCGGCCGCGGCACCCACGGCCACGAAATCGACCAGGGCGGGGGCATAGGCGGGGTCGTAGCCGGACCCTTCGCCGGGTGTCCAGCCCCATCGTCCGTCGGACTGGAACCATCGACCGTAATGGAACGGCGCGAACCCCCAAGGCTCGGCATCCACCCAGGTCCAGCCCCAGGGCTCGACATAGGACCAGCTTCCCTGGCTGTACGGCGCCCAGCCCGGATCGACCTGCGGATACCAGCTCTCGCCATATTGCGGGTTCTGCTGCCAGCTCCCGTAGGCGCCGAGTTGGTCGGCCCCGGTCATGCCGAGCGCTGCCTGCGGCACCGGTGCAGGCGCCTGATTATCGCGTGCGAGCATGGCGGCGAGGAACTCGTCCGGTGCAGGTTGCGGCTCGACATCACCCTGCAGGCTGTCCGTCCCGCTCGCTACGAGCATCTGCGTCGCACCGCCACGCAGCACGAGGTTGCCGCTGGTAAATTGCGCGGCGCCTCTTGCGATCACCACCCGGGTCGGAGTGCTGGCGTCGCCGGCCAGGATCTCGTACTGCCCGGCCGCGGCAATCTCCACCGCGCCGCGTGGCGTCTGCAGCGTCCAGGTCTCGCCGGGACGGACAGCGCGCAGATCGAGGAACAGCGCGCCCTGCGGCTCGGCACCGTTAAAGGTGCGGTCGTCGACTGTCGCCAGATCAAGCTCGGTGCTGCCCGCCAGCGTCATCGCGCTGCCGCCGAACTCGATTTCGGCCTGTGCCGGCGGCTCGGTCCAGAGCGAGTCGCCGGAGGTAAACGGGAAGTTCAGCACCGCTGGGGTCCATTGCGTGGCACCCGGCCCGTGCGTGCTGACGGTACCGTCGAGCCGCGCCAACCGTCCGACCCGGTCCGGCGGATCACCCGCCGGCTGCGCCTGCGCCCGAGCGCACAGACCAGGGGGTGGGACCAAGAGACTGGCGCCGGCTAGGAGCACCACCAGACGTGCGGAGACCCTGTGCGTTCGCATCCTAACGACGACCCCCGGATCGGCGCCGGTTACGCGCCGCGCCATCATCGCGACCGGCTTAGACGGCCAGTGCGGTCATACGGCGCCAACCCCATGCTACCGACCCGAGAGCCATCTCCTCAGTGCGACTTGCCGCGCCCCGTCGCCGCCTGCAACGCGTCGATCCGCTTCGAGGCCTCGCCCTTGGTCAGGCTCGGATCGAATGCCTCGTTCGCCTCCGTGCACAGGGTCTTGAGGTAGGAGGCCTGGGCCCCGGTCATGGTCTCGGCGCCGGTCGCCCAGTCGTCCGGATCCTTTTCGGTGTTCGACGGCAGTGCCTGCTCGTTCACCGTGTTCTTGTTACTGGTCATGCGGGCAGGACGTTCGCGTTCCTGTTTGGTTCCGGGCATCCAAGATCACTTATCGGTGACCCGCACGGCCCGTCGGCGTCGTTATCAGCCGCGTCCCGGAAAGCGGTGCCGGTAGCCGAGCGCCTCGGCGACATGGGTGCGGCTGACCTCGCCGCAGCCGACCAGGTCGCCGATGGTGCGCGCCACCCGGAGCAGGCGGGTGAAGCCGCGTGCCGACATGTGCAGCCGTTCCGCGGCCTGCTCGGCCAGGGTGCGCGCGTCGCCAGAGATGTCGAGTGCCTCGATGCCGGCCTCGGCGTTTGGGATTGGGCCCTGCCTCGCATGCTGCCGTTCGCGGCTCGCCTCCACGCGGGCGGCGACGACCCCGGTGGTCTCGCCGGTGCCTGCCCGGGCGATCTCCGCGATCGGCACCGGCTGCACCTGCACGCAGAGATCGATCCGGTCCAGCATCGGACCGCTGATCTTCCCGAGATACTCCTCGCCGCATCGTGGCGCGCGCCCGCATTCGCGGCTGGCGTCGCCGAGATAGCCGCAGCGGCACGGGTTCATCGCTGCTACCAGCTGGAAGCGCGCGGGGTAGGTGACGTGCGCCGCCGCGCGCGAGATGGTGGTGCGCCCGGTCTCCATCGGCGCCCGCAGCGCCTCCATCGATTGTCTCGGCAGTTCGGGCATCTCGTCGAGGAAGAGCACGCCGCGATGCGCCAGGCTGACCTCGCCCGGCCTGGCACGCGGTCCGCCGCCGATGATTGCGGCCTGGCTCGCCGAATGATGCGGCTCACGGAACGGCGGCCGCCTGATCAGCTTGCCGTCGGTGAGCTGCCCCGCGACGCTGTGGATGGCGCTCACCTCCAGGGCTTCCGCCGAGGTCAGGTTCGGCAGCAGCCCGGCTAGCCGCGCGGCCAGCATCGATTTGCCGGCGCCGGGCGGTCCCACCATGATCAGGCTGTGCGCGCCGGCGGCGCAGATCTCCAGCGCGCGCTTGGCGGTCTCCATGCCCTTCACCTCGCAGAGGTCGGGCGCATGCGGCGATGCGGCACTGCCCGGCAGCACCGGCGGGGTCAGCACCTGCGTGCCGCGGAAATGGTTCATCAGCGACAACAGGTCTGGGGTCGCCAGCACCTCGATCTCGCCGCCCCAGGCCGCCTCGCCGCCCTGCTGTTGCGGGCAGATCAGCCCCAGCCCGAGGGCACTGGCACCGAGGGCGGCCGGCAGCACGCCGATCACCGGATTGACGCGACCGTCCAGCGACAGCTCGCCCATGGCGGCGTAGCCGGCGATCTCGTCGCGCGGCAGCACCTCCATCGCCGCCAGCACGCCGAGTGCGATGGCGAGGTCGAAATGGCTGCCTTCCTTCTGCAGGTCGGCGGGGGCGAGGTTGATCAGGATGCGCTTGGGCGGCAGCGACAGGCCCATCGAGGTAAGCGCCGCACGCACGCGTTCCCGCGCCTCGGCCACCGCCTTGTCGGCGAGGCCGACGATCAGGAGCGCCGGCAGGCCGCTCGAGATCTGCACCTCGACTTCCACCGGCACCGCATCGATGCCGGAAAAGGCGAAGCTGCGTATTCGGGCAATCGACATCGGGCAGCAACCTTGCAGCTTGGTGGCCGCGAGCACGGCGCCAGCGCATAGTGCCTGCGTGAGCTTAAGGAGCGGTTGACGCCCCCCGACCGAATTGCGACGACTTCCTACCGCCGCTGGTAAAGCAGCCGGGCCCGCACGGTGCCGTCCAACGCGCGCAACTGGTCAAGCAAGTGCACCGCATCCGCGCGATCGGTGTCGGCTTCCACCACGACGTAGCCGATCTCCGCATCGGTCTCGAGATACTGGGCGGCGATGTTCACCCCCGCGCGCGAGAAGATGTCGTTGATCTTGCCGAGGATGCCGGGGACGTTGCGATGCACATGCATGAAGCGGGTGCCGCGCGGCCGCGACGGCAGCTGCACCTCGGGAAAATTCACCGCCCCCAGGGTGGCACCCACATCGCTGTAGCCGATCAGCTTGCGTGCCACCTCGATGCCGATGCGATCCTGCGCCTCCGCCGTCGAGCCGCCGATGTGCGGCGTCAGGATGACGTTGTCCAGGCCCTGCAGCGGCGTCTCGAAGCGCTCGTTGTTGCTGCGCGGCTCGCTCGGGAACACGTCGATCGCGGCGCCCAGCAGGTGCCGGTCGTGCAGCGCCGACGCCAGCGCCTCGAGATCGACCACATGGCCGCGTGCGTTGTTGAGCAGGAAGCTGCCGCCCTTCATGCGCCGGATCTCCCGCTCGCCGAACAGGCCGCGCGTCTCCGGCGTCTCCGGCGTGTGGATGCTGACCACGTCGCTCTCGGCCAGCAACGCGTCGAGCGTCGGGCTGGCGCTGGCATTGCCGTGGCCGAGCTTGTCGATCACGTCGTGATAGATCACCCGCATGCCGAAGGCTTCCGCCAGCACCGAAAGCTGGCTGCCGATGCTGCCGTAGCCGACGATGCCCAGCACCTTGCCGCGCACCTCCCAGCTATCGGCGGCGGACTTGTCCCAGAGGCCGGCATGGGCGGCCACCGATTTGGGAAAGATGCGGCGCATCAGCATGACGATCTCGCCCATCACCAGCTCGGCGACCGAACGCGTGTTGCTGAACGGCGCGTTGAACACCGGGATGCCGCGTGCCCGCGCAGAGCCCAGCGCCACCTGGTTGGTGCCGATGCAGAAGCATCCCACGGTGACCAGCTTTTCCGCGTGTGCGAACACCGCCTCGGTGAGCTGGGTGCGGCTGCGTATGCCGATCACATGCATGCCCTCCACCGCGTCCAGCAGCGCCTGGCCTTCCAGCGCGCCGGGCAGGGCGGTGATGGCGCTGTAGCCGCTGGCCCGCAGCAGCTCGACCGCGCTCTCGTGCACACCCTCGAGCAGCAGGATCTTGATACGGTCCTTGGAGAGCGAGAGCTGGCTGGTCATCTTAGGGTCCCACTGGTGGTGGCCGCGCGTCACATAGAGCGTTCAGGGCCGCCCGGCGAGTGCGTCCACTGCAGGGCCGAGCAGCGCCGGATTGCCGACCGCGAGCACGCTGCCGTCGCCGTCCGGGCGCAGGGGCTGGCCCTGCCAGTCGGTGATGCGTCCGCCTGCGCCTTCGACGACGGGCACCAGCGCCGCCCAGTCCCAGGGTTGCATGGTGCATTCGGCGATGATGTCGATCTGCCCCAGAGCCAGCAGGCCGTAGGCATAGCAGTCGCCGCCCCAGCTGGCGCGCTTCACCTGGCCCCGCAGCCTGGTCCAGCGCGCGAGGTCCGTACCCTGCAGCATGTCCGGCGAGGTGCAGGACAGCTCTGCCGCGTCCAGGGACAGGCAGGCGCGCGTGCCGACGCGGCCGGCGCCGATCGAGCCGGGCAGGAACCGGGTCGGCCGTCCGCCCGCGCCGATCCATCGCTCGCCGGTGACCGGCTGGTCGAGCACGCCGAGCACCGGCACGCCGTCCTCCAGCAACGCCACCAGGATGCCGAAGCTGGGACGCCCGGTGATGAAGGCGCGGGTGCCGTCGATCGGGTCGAGCACCCAGCGATGCCGCGCCTCGGGCCGGTCCAGTCCGGCTTCCCCGCCGCCGAACTCCTCTCCCAGGATGCCGTGACCGGGACATCGCTCCGAAAGCACGGCGCGCATCGCCTGCTCGGCATCGCGGTCAGCCAGCGTGACGGGGCTCGCATCCGATTTGTCGGTGGTCGTGAGCGGCACCCGGAAGAACGGCCGGACGATGCGGCCGGCGACGTCGGCCGCGGCGAGTGCGGCCTGCAGCCAGCGATCGGCGTCGGTCACGATCCTACTTCGGAGGCGTGCCGCCGGGCGACTGCTTCGCCGCACCCTGGCCCGGCTTGTCGGCGCCGCCGGCGCCGCTGCCGGGGACCGGATGCGGATTGGGCGACAGGGTGCGCAGGTAGTCGACCACCGCGGCGCGCTGCTTCTCGCTCGGGATGCCGGCGAAGCCCATCTTGGTGCCGGGTGCAAAGCCACGCGGACTGGTCAGCCAGGCGTTGAGGTTCTCGTACGTCCAGGCCGCGTGCTTGGCGGTGAGCGCCGCCGAGAAGCTGTACCCGGGGGCAACCGCGATCGCCTTGTCCACGACGTTGTATAGGTTCGGCCCGACCATGCTGGCGCCGCCCTGGTCGAAGCTGTGGCAGGCGCCGCAATAGCGTTGCGCCGCCGCCCCGCCGAGCTTCGGATCCGCATGCCCGACCTCCTCGGCGAACGACGGACCGGCCGGGGCGGCAGGCGGTGCGCCCGCGGCCGCTGCGGCACCGGCAGGCGCTTCCTTCGGCACCGGCGGCAGCGGCAGCGGACCGTCGGAGAGGGTGCGCAGGTAGTCCACCACGTCGGCGCGCTGGCGGTCGTTGGTGATGCCGGCGAACGCCATCTTGGTGCCGGGCGCGTAGCCTTTGGGATCCTTCAGCCAGGCGCTCATGTCGTCGAAGGTCCACTTGCCCTTGTGCGCCTTCAGCCCCGACGAGAAGTCGTAGCCGTCGCCCGCTGCGATCGGCGCCATCACCATGTTGTAGAGGTTGGGGCCGACCATGGTGGCCCCCCCCTTTGTGAAGCTGTGGCAGGCGCCGCACAGCTTGGCGGCATCCGACTGGCCGCGCGCGGGGTCGGCATGCGTCAGCAGGGCGGCGATCGGTACCGCGCGCGGGCCGGCCGAGATGCCTTCCGGCAGCGCGCTGAGGATGGCAAAGGCCGGATGTTCTGGACGTTCGGAGTGGATCAGCTTGCCGCCCAGCACGCCGCCCAGCCCGAAGACGATTCCCGAGGTGAGGAATGCGGCCATGATTTTGTTAAGCTCGGTGCTGTCCATGCCGCGCGCCCGGTCCCCTGTCGCTCGACCGCACGTTGCGCCGTGTCGAGGTCGTTCCTAAAGTGACGTGAACCTATGTGAAGCCTCGGGGTGCGGCAACCAGCCGCCATGCCCCGCCGCATCCGGACCGCCTGCCAGATCCCTCTCCCAGACCCCTCTCCCAGACCCCTCTCCCAGATCCCTCTCAATGAACCCTCTCGTCCTCATCCCGGCGCGCATGGCGTCCACCCGCCTGCCGGGCAAGCCGCTCGCCCTGATCGCGGGCCGGCCGATGATCCTGCATGTGCTCGAACGCGCCCTTCGCGCCGGCATCGGCCCGGTCGCGGTCGCGGTCTGCGACGCCGATGTGCGCGACGTGGTGCAGCAGGCGGGAGGCACCGCGGTGATGACCGATCCTGGCCTGCCCTCCGGCTCGGACCGGGTGCATGCGGCGGCCGAGGCGCTCGACCCGGGAGGCGAGCACGATACCGTGGTCAACCTGCAGGGCGACCTGCCCGGCCTGCCGCCGGGGGATCTCGGCGCCGTGCTGGGGCCGCTGCGGGCGGAATCGGAGGGACGGGCCGCCTACGACATCGCCACCCTGGTGACGCCGATCACCGGCGAAGAGGAGGCGCGGGCGACCTCCGTGGTCAAGGTGGCGTGCGCGTTCGCATCCGGTGCCGGGCATGCGCGCGCGCTGTATTTCTCGCGCGCCGCGATCCCGTGGGGCGACGGTCCGCTCTGGCATCATGTGGGCGTGTATGCCTATCGGCGCGAGGCGTTGCGACGCTTCGTGTCGCTGCCCACGGGTCTGCTGGAGCAGCGCGAATCTCTGGAGCAGCTGCGCGCCCTGGAGGCGGGGATGCGGATCGGCTGCACGCAGGTCGCCGCCCCGCCGTTCGGGGTTGATACGCCGGACGATCTTGCCCGTGCCCGTCGCGTCCTGGAGGGCGGCGCATCATGAGCATACCGCAACGGATTGCATTCCAGGGCGAGCGCGGCGCCTACTCCGACCTCGCCTGCCGCAATGCCTATCCCGGCTGGGAGACGGTCCCGTGCCCGTCATTTGCCGCCGCGATCGAGACCGTGCATGACGGCGGCGCCGAACTTGCCATGCTGGCCTGCGAGAACAGCCTGGCCGGACGGGTGCCGGACATCCACACGCTGCTGCCCGAGGCCGGGCTGCATATCGTCGGCGAGCAGTTCCAGCGCGTCGAGCACTGCCTGATCGGGGTGCCGGGTGCGGCCATCGCCGATGTCCGGCGGCTGCACTCCCATCCGGTCGCGATGGGCCAGGTGCGCGCGCTGATCCGCGAACTGGGCGCGACCCCGGTGATCGAGAGCGACACGGCTGGTTCGGTGGCACTCATCGCGCTATGGGGCCGCAAGGAGGATGCCGCGATCGCCTCGTCGCTCGCCGCCGAATTGCACGGCATGCAGATCCTGCGACGCAATGTCGAGGACGCCGCGCACAACACCACGCGGTTCTATATCGCCGCCCGCGAGGCGCGTCCGGTGGAGCCGAACGTCCCCGGCACGATGACGACAATTCTTTTCCGGGTCCGCAACGTCCCGGCGGCGCTCTACAAGGCGATGGGCGGCTTTGCCACCAACGGCGTCAACATGACACGGCTGGAGAGCTACATGCTCGACGGCAGCTTCACCGCGACGCAGTTCCTGGCCGATGTCGACGGGCATCCGGACGAAACCGGCCTGCGCCACGCGCTCGACGAGCTGGCATTCTTTTCCGACGAGCTGCGCATTCTCGGCACCTATCCGCGCTCGGCGTTCCGCGAGGTCGGTCTCGAAGGACGGTAAGCCGCCATCGCGGCGGTCGAGACGCATCGGCGACCGTGCGCCACTCTCGCGCAGATGCGGATCTACTCGCCGAAGTTCAGGCGGGCCTAGAGGCTCTGGACCGGGAATCCTATGCCGATCTCCGGCAAGGCCAGACCGTCGCCGGCCTCCAGGGTCTGGAAATGCCAGGGCGCCCCGGGGTCCCGCCAGAGGATGGTGAGACCGGCGACGGTCTGCTCGACGATGACGTAGCGCCTGATCGAAGGAACGGCGGCATACTCGTCCGGCTTGATGATCCGATCCCCCCGGTGGAGGACGGGCTGACACCCTCGAAGACGATGACCGGAGCCGGGACCAGGCGCTCGCGGCCGTCGTAGGCCGTGCAACCGACAACGCGATCCGGATCGCGAACCGCGCTGCCGACTGCATCGGAGGCAAGCGCTTCGCACGGGCCAATCTCGCCAAGGCGCAGACGAAGCTGGAAGTTTATGTTGCGGTGATGCGGGGGTGTTTGCCGCAGCCATCGGTCACGGCAACCGGCTGGCGGCCGTCGCACTCGTAGCGTCCGTCCTGGGCCTGCACCCAGTCGAAGAACTCCTCCTGCGTCATCGGCTTGCGGAGAGCGACGTTCATGACCGTCAGCCTTGCCCCGGCACGACCAGCCTGCCGCCTGATGGACGATCCGGAATGCCCAGGCGCAACAGCCGTGCCTGGGCGTCGTAGCGCATGTCGGTGATGACCGCGCCGTCGAGGGTGACCGGCCCGGACGGTGCGGCGGTATCGTGCAGCGCCACTTCGAGGCGGGTCCACCACGGCGTGAAGGAGCCCTCGTGCCGGCCGAGGCTGACGACCGTGCTGCCATCCGGATCGCGGTGGCAGCGGTAGTGGATACGCAGAAACCCGCCATTGCGATACGCGAAGCTCAAGCCGTCATCGAGATAGACCGAGCCCTGGCAGTCGGGACCCGGATAGATCGCCAGTTCCAGCGCCCCTTGCGGTGTCTCCGACGTGCTCTGCACCAGTGGCTGGCGCGCGATGATGCTGCCCGCGCGCACGAACACCGGCAGTCGATCGAGTTGCGGCGTTCGGTCCACCCGGTGCGGGATCTGTCCAGGGTCGTCGCCGGCCTGCGCGGTGGTGCCGCTGCCGCCGGTCAGCGTCGCGGGTGCCGGGTCGACGATGCGCGCGCCGGTCCAGTAGTCATACCAGCCGCCCGGCGGCAGGATCACCTGGTAGCGGTCGACCTCCTCGGGATAGGGCGCCGGCGCCACCAGCAGGGCACTGCCCCACATGAACTGGTTGCCGCCCTCGAGATCCAGCGCGTAGCCGCCGGCGGCCTCCGGGAACTCCATGAACAGCGGCCGCATCATCGGCAGGCCGGTGCGCGACGCCTCCTCGGCAAGCGTGTAGATGTACGGCAGCAGCCGGTAGCGCTCCTCGATGGCAACGCGGCGGATCGTGCTGTGCGGCTCGCCATCGACATAGGGCTCGCGATGTCGGCTGCCCTTGTCGGCGTGGCCGCGCGCGATCGGGTTGAACATGCCGAGCTGGAACCAGCGCGTCAGCAGGTCGGGCGGCGACGACCCCGCGAAGCCGCCGAGATCGCAGCCGGCGAACGCGAAGCCGCCAAGCCCGAGCCCGAGCAGCATCGGGGTGCTCATGCGCAGGTGGTTCCAGGTGCCGGAATTGTCACCGGTCCACACAACGCAGGTGCGCTGGCCGCCGGCGTAGGTCGCGCGCGACATCACGTACGGCCGCCGGTCCGGCCTGAGCGCCAGCATCCCGTCATGCGTCGCGCGCGCGTTCTGCATGCCGAAGACATTGTGGATCTCGCGGTGGCTCGCCGTGCGGATGGCGAAACCCGGTTCCTCGATCTGGTGCACGGTGTCGAGCGGCATGGTGCGAGAGGGCGTGCCGAACACCGACGGCTCGTTCATGTCGTTCCAGATGCCGGCAACATGGTCGCCCAGCACCTCGCGGCGGAGCAGCGTGCCCCACCAGTCGCGCGTGCCCTTGCGGGTGAAGTCGGGAAAGGCGCAGTCGCCGGGCCAGACCTTGCCGATATAGACCCCGCCCTGCGCGTCGTGCACGAAGTGATCGCCGGCGAGGCCGGTGATCCACGGATCGTAGCCGTCGAGGCGCTCGATATGCAGGTCGGTGATGATGATGGCGCGAAACCCGAGACGGCCGAGTTCCGCGACCATGCCAGGGAAGTCGGGATACGCCTCCTTGTTCACGTCGAACGCGCGGTGGTTCTCCAGCACGTCGATATCGAACCAGATCACGTCGCAGGGCATGCGCTCGGCCCGCATCCGGTGCGCCACCAGCAGCGCCTCCGTCTGCGACATGTAGCTGAAGCGCGATTGCTGGTAGCCGAACGACCAGAGCGGCGGCAGCGGCGGCGGCCCGGTCAGCCAGGCATAGGCGCGCTGCACGTCCTTGGGCGTCGGACCCGCCATGATGTAGTAGTCGATCTCGCCGCCATCGGCGCCGAACGAGAGCTGGTCCGGATGCCGCACGCCGAACTCGAAGCGACTGCGGAAGGTGTTGTCCAGGAACAGCCCGTAGGCGCGGCCCCGTCTGGAGGCATCGGGCTCGAAGCCGATGAAGAACGGGATGTCCTTGTAGAGCGGCTCGCTGCTCTCCTGGTAGCGATAGGCGTCGGTGTTCCACATCACGAAGCTGCGGCCGCGCCGGTCGAGCAGGCCGGCCTTTTCGCCAAGCCCGAAAATGGACGTCTCCGCCGGCAGCGCCTTGGTCAGGGTGAAAGCGTGGCCGTTCTCGGAGAACGGCGCGTCGGCGGCGTCCTCGAGGATGACTCGGCCTTCGAGATCGGTGACGACGAGGGTACCGGTGAAGGCGTCGATCCGCACCCGCACGGCGCTCGTGGAGAAGCCGCCTGGTTCGGACGCGACATCGACATGCCGCTTGCGTGGCTCAGGCAGCACTGCCCAGGACGCATCCTCCGGCAATGCGCGGCTGCGTCCGATGCGTACCCGCAGAACGTCGTGGCGGATCGCCACCACGCGCATGACGAAGCGGCCACGGCGCCATTCGGCACCGCCGGGAACTGGCGCCACCACCGGGCCCGACTCTAGCCCAGCCATGCGTGGATCAGGCTGTGCGCAATCGCGGTGGCGCCGGGCAGCTCGATGTCCAGCCGTTCAGGATGCCGCACCTCGTCTCGGGTCAGCCAGTGCGCCTCGACGATCTCGTTCTCGTCCAGGGTGAGCGCGCGGTCGCGGGCCTCGGCCAGGAAGCCCAGCATCAGCGAGTTCGGGTACGGCCAGGGCTGGCTGGAATGGTAGGCGATGTCGCGCAGCCGCACCCCGGTCTCCTCGAACACCTCGCGCGCCACCGCCTCCTCGGCGCTCTCCCCGGGCTCGATGAAGCCGGCCAGCGCCGAGAACAGCCTCCGGCCGGGGAACCGGGTGCCGCGCGCAAGCAGAGCGCGGCCCTCGTGGTGCACCAGCATGATCACCACCGGGTCGGTGCGCGGGAAGTGCTGCAGCCCGCAACTCGGGCAGGAGAGGCGATAGCCGCCCTGCTCCGGCACGGTGGCGTGGCCGCAATGGCCGCAGAACAGGTGGTTGCGGCGCCAGTGCAGCAGGCCGCGGGCCTGCGCCAGGATCGCGGCCTCGTCGGCGGGAAGCGACGGCGCCAGTGGGCGCAACGGCTCGAAGCGTCCGAACGCCGGGGGCACCAGCTCGGCCGGCTCCTCCAGGCCGCCGAGATCGACCGCGAACACGGCGCGGCCGTCCCGCAGTCCGAGCAGCACCCGGGGCAGCGCCGCCAGCGCCTCGACCGGGTGGCCGAGCGCTGCGCGTGTGGGCATGCCGACACGCATCTCCTGCGCCTCGCCGCCGCCGATCAGGTGCTGGTCGCGCCAGACCGGCAGGAACCGACTGGACGGATCGTGCAGCAGCTCCAGCAGGTAGGCGTCGTCGTCACGCCGCAGGGCGAGCCGGTCCAGCGGATTGCCGGTGTAGAAGTTGGCGTGCATCGTGGCCTCCGGCTCGGGTCGGGACCCCTCTTGTGACCGAACCCCCATCGCATGTTAAGATGCGGTCGGGAGGTCGGCGGCGGACGAGCGCCTTGCCAACCCGGTCAGGTCCGGAAGGAAGCAGCCGCAGCGAGTTTCCGTTCGGGTCGTTGTTCGGCCTCCCACCTCGCCGAACCAGGCACACAGGATCCGGATCAGGTCGTTCGTGGCATCAGAGACCGGACTGCCTGACAGCGACATGCTGCCCGACCCCGATCCCACTGGTGGTGGGTTGTTTGGCGAACCCAGTCCTCTCGCGGCCCCCACTTCCTACCGTGTGCTGGCGCGCGCTTACCGGCCGGTTCGTTTCGACGAGCTGATCGGCCAGGATGCGATGGTGCGCATCCTGCGTCGCGCCTTCGAGCTCCGTCGGGTTGCGCACGGTTTCATGCTGACCGGCGTGCGCGGCACCGGCAAGACCACCACCGCGCGTATCATCGCCCGCGCGCTGAACTGCATCGGCCCGGACGGCACCGGTGGTCCGACCGCCGATCCGTGCGGCGTGTGCGCCAACTGCACCGCCATCCTCGCCGACCGGCATCCCGACGTGCTGGAGATGGACGCCGCCTCGCATACCGGCGTCGACGACATACGAGAGATCATCGACATCACCCGCTACCGCCCCATCCAGGCGCGTATGAAGGTGTTCATCATCGACGAGGTCCACATGCTCTCGCGCAACGCGTTCAACGCGCTGCTCAAGACGCTGGAGGAGCCGCCGGCGCAGGTGACCTTCATCTTCGCCACCACGGAACTGCGCCGCGTGCCGGTGACGGTGCTGTCGCGCTGCCAGCGGTTCGACCTGCGGCGGGTGTCGCAGAGCGAACTGGCCGCGCATTTCGGCGCGATCGCCGTGCGCGAAGGGGCGAGCATCAGCGCCGACGCGCTGGCGATCATCGCGCGCGCCGCCGACGGCTCCGTGCGCGACGGCCTCTCGTTGCTCGACCAGGCGATTTCGCTGGGCGAAGCGGCTCCTGCCGGCGCGGGGGGCGAGGCAGCCGGCGAGATAGACCGCGCGAGGGTCGCCGACATGCTCGGGCTGGCCGATCGCGGGCTGGTCTTCGACCTGCTCGAAGCCGTCATGGCCGGCCGCGCCGACCTCGCCCTCGCCCTGAGCGAGACCGCGCACCAGCGCGGCGCCGATCCCGGGCTGGTGCTGTCCGACCTGCTCGAGCTGCTGCACACGGTGTCGCGGCTGAAGGCGGTGCCGGCGTTGCGCGACAGCCGCGACCTGCCGGAAGCCGAACGCGTGCGCGGTGCAGCGCTCGCCGACCGGCTCGGCATGGCGGTGCTCGGTCGCGCCTGGCAGATGCTGCTCAAGGGCATCGCCGAGCTCGAGCTGGCGCCGAACCGCCAGGATGCGGCGGACATGATCCTGATCCGGCTGTGCCACGTGCACGACCTGCCGACACCCGGCGAGCTGGTGCGCCGGCTGACGGACCCGAACGGCGCGACCCAGCCGGCGGGGCGCATCCCCGAGCCCGGGCGCGCATCCCTGGCAGCCGAGCCCGCCGGCGGCGTCCTGCGCCCGTCCGGCGGGCCGAACGGCGTGCCAACCAGCCAGGCCGCGCAACAGGCAGCCACCCGGCCGGCGCTGCAGGCGGCGCCGGACATCGCCGTCGATCCTGCGCCGTCGCTGCGGAGCTGGCGCGAGGTGGTGGCCCATGTCGCGACCCGCCGCGAGCCGACCCTGCACGGGCATCTGCGGCATTGCGTACACCTGGTGCGCTTCGCTCCGCCGGTGATCGAGATGCGCTGCGAGCCGGAGGCGCCGCGCGACCTGACGCAGCGCCTGGGCGCGATCCTGCTCGAGGGCACCGGCACCCGCTGGACGATCGCGATCTCGCGCCAACCGGGCGAGCCGACGCTGGCCGAGCAGTCCGGCGAGGTCGAGGCGAAGAGCCGGACCGCCGCCGAAGCGCATCCGCTGGTGCAGGCGATCCTGCTCGCCTTTCCGGGTGCCCGCATCGGCGCCTTGAGCGACACCAGGCTGGACGAATACGGCCTGCTTCCCGAGTCTCAGCCGCGCCAGGACCCGGAGGCCGATTTTACGACGCTCGGCGCGGAACCTCCCGGAGCGGGCGAGTTCACCTTCGAGCCAGACGACATACCGGAGAACGACTGATGAAGAACCTTGCCGGGCTGATGAAGCAGGCCTCGCAGATGCAGGCCAAGATGGAGGAGATGCAGGGCAAGCTTGAGGCGCTCGAAATCCAGGGCAGCGCCGGCGCCGGGCTGGTCACCGTCACCCTGTCCGGCAAGGGCGACCTGCGCCGCATCGCGCTCGATCCGAAGCTCGCCGATCCGTCCGAGATGGAGATGCTGCAGGACCTGATCGTGGCGGCGCATGCCGAGGCGAAGCGTCATCTCGAGGAGCGCACCGCCGACGAGATGTCCAAGGTGACCGGCGGGCTGAACCTGCCGCCCGGCATGAAGCTGCCGTTCTGAGACGCGCGGGCAAGGTCTGACGCGCGCCCGCCATGGGTGGTCCGGAAATCGAGCGCCTGATCGAGCTGCTCGGCAAGCTGCCCGGCCTCGGCCCACGCTCGGCGCGACGCGCGGCGCTGGGATTGCTGCGCCAGCCGCAGGCGCGCCTGCTGCCGCTGGCCAGTGCGATGGAGCAGGCGGCGCGTACGGTGCGGACCTGCGCCCGATGCGGCAATCTCGACAGCCGCGACCCGTGCACGATCTGCAGCGATCCCGGCCGCGACCAGGGGCTGGTCTGCGTGGTCGAGGGCGTCGGCGATCTCTGGGCGCTGGAGCGGGCCGGTGTGCATCGCGGCCTCTATCACGTGCTCGGCGGCACGCTGTCGCCGCTGGGCGGTATCGGCCCGGAAGACCTCAACCTCGCGCCGCTGCTTTCGCGCCTCGAGGCGGGTGGCGTGCGCGAGGTGATCCTCGCCCTCGGCGCCACCGTCGAGGGCGCCACCACCCAGCACTGGCTCAGCGAACGGCTGGCAGACTGCGGCGCCACCATCAGCCGGGTCGGGCAGGGAGTGCCGATGGGCGGTGCGCTCGACGTGCTCGATGACGGCACCCTGGCCGCAGCCCTGATGGCACGCCGCGCCTCATGACGCTGATGATCCCGACTGCCATTCCGCGCGCCGCCCTGGTCACCGGCGGCGGCGCACGGCTGGGCCGCGCGATCGCGCTGGCGCTGGCCGGAAGCGGGGTGTCGGTGGCGCTGCAGTGCCGGGCCGGTCGGGAGGCTGCCGAACACACGGCCGCCGACATACGCGGCCTCGGGGTGGAGGCCTGCGTGCTGGTCGCCGATCTCGCGCGCGAGGAGGAGGTGGCCCGGCTCTGTCCGGCAGCAGCGGCGGCGCTCGGACCGCTCGGCATCCTGGTCAACAATGCCAGTACCTTCGAGCGCGACGAGTGGCACGATGCGACCCGCGAGAGCTGGGACGCCCATCTCGGCCCCAACCTGCGCGCGCCGTTCCGCCTCATGCAGGATTTCGCCCATGCCCTCCCGGAGGGATGCGAGGGCGTGGTGCTCAACATGCTCGACGAGCGGGTTTGGTCGCTGACCCCGCATTTCGTCTCCTACACCGCGTCCAAGGCGGCGCTCTGGGCCCTGACCCGTTCGATGGCGCTGGCGCTGGCGCCGAAGCGGATCCGGGTCAACGGCATCGGTCCGGGTCCGGCGCTGCCCAGTCCGCGCCAGAGCGAGGCGCAGTTCCGCGCGCAATGCGCCAGCGTGCCGCTCGGGCGCGGCACCGACCCGGACGAGGTGGCGCGCGCCGCCCTCGCCCTGCTCTGCCTGCCGTCGGTCACCGGCCAGATGCTCGCTCTCGATGGCGGCCAGCACCTGCAATGGCACGCCGCCCCCGGCCACGCAGCACCCGAGGAGTGACGGTGCCGCTGCTGCCGCCCTGGCCGGAGGACCCGCCGCTGCGCCGCGTGTTCCTGCGCGACATGCTGGTGAACGCCGCGATCGGCGTGCACCCGCATGAGCAGGGCGTCACCCAGCGCGTCCGGGTCAATGTCGATTTCGGCGTCGAGGACGAGCCGGGCCTCCCGGTCGGCCGAGACGACCTGTCGCGCACGGTGTCGTACGAACGGGTGGTGACGCTGGTGCGCCGGATCATCACCGACGGTCATGTACGCCTGGTCGAAACACTGGCGGAACGTATCGCGGCCGGCGTGCTGGCCGATGCGCGCATCCGGGTGGTCAGGGTCAGGGTGGAGAAGCTCGACGTGTTCGAGGAGATCGCCGCCGTCGGGGTGGAAATCGAGAGACGTCCAAGATCCGGACCTAATTCGCATCCGGACTGATTCTGATAACGTAATCGTGATTCCAGGTTCTATACTGCGCCATGGTGCAGGCTTTGTCCGGGTGGCTGTTCGACCCGTCGGGGCTCACCCCGCATGGCTTCTGCCTGCTCTGGCAGCCGGGGCTGATCTGGACTTACGTGCTCGCCGATTGCGGCATCGGTCTTGCCTACTTCACCATCCCGCTGGCGCTGCTGGTGTTCGTGCGGCGCCGCCAGGACCTGGTGTTCCGGCCGCTGTTCGGCCTGTTCGCGGCCTTCATCCTGCTCTGCGGCACGACGCATTTCCTCGACGTCCTCACCCTCTGGTTTCCCGCCTATGGGGTCGAGGCGCTGGTCAAGGCGCTGACAGCGCTGGTTTCGCTGCTCACCGCGCTGGTGCTCTGGCGGCTGATGCCACAGGCGCTGGCGCTGCCGTCGCCGGCGCAGATGCGCGCCGCGAGTGCTGCGCTGCTCGAGAGCGAGGAGCGGCTGCACCAGGCGCAGAAGATGGAGGCGGTCGGGCAGCTGACCGGCGGCATCGCGCACGACTTCAACAACATGCTGCAGACCATCTCCGGCAGCCTGGACCTGATGGAGCTCCGCATGGCGCAGGGGCGGCTGGAGGAGGCGGGGCTCTATACCGTCACCACCCGACGTGCCCTCGAACGCGCGGCGTCCCTGACGCACCGGCTGCTCGCCTTTTCGCGCCGGCAGGCGCTCAACCCGCGCGAGATCAAGCCGGACACCCTGGTGCAGGGCATGATCGAGCTGATCCGGCGCGCGGTGGGTCCGGCCATCGACGTGCAGTTGCACCTGGGCGGCAGCGCCTGGCACACGCTGACCGATGCGAACCAGCTCGAGAGCGCGCTGCTGAACCTCGCGATCAACGCCCGCGACGCGATGCCGAACGGCGGCACGCTGGTGATCGCAACCGCGGATGCGCATCTCGGCCAGGACGACATGTTCGAGGATGACGAGGCCGTGCCCGGCGATTTCGTCGAGATCAGCGTCACCGACAGCGGCGCCGGCATGACGCCTGCGGTCATGGCGCGGGTGTTCGAGCCGTTCTTCACCACCAAGCCGATCGGCCAGGGCACCGGCCTGGGCCTGTCGCAGCTCTACGGTTTCGTGCGGCAGTCGGGCGGCGCGGTGCGGTTGAGCAGCAAGCCGGGCGCGGGCACCTGCTTTAGGCTGTTCCTGCCGCGCCAGGTCGAACCGTCCATCGAGCGCGACATTACCATCTGGTCGCCGGAGGATCCGCGCAATGCGGAACGCGCCGCAACGCTGGCCGGCGCGGTCATCCTGGTGGTCGAGGACGAGGCCGACATACGGGCGCATATCGCCGACAGCCTGCAGAATCTGGGCTGCATCGTGCTCGACGTGGCCGACGGCGCGGACGCATTGCGCATCCTGCACTCGCACCAGCAGCTCGACCTGCTGCTGACCGATGTCGGGCTGCCCAACGTGGATGGCGAGGAGCTGGCGGAGGTCGCCCGCGCAACCCGGCCCAACCTGCCAGTGCTGCTGATCACCGGCTATGCCGGGCGCGCCCTCGACACGCAGCGGATGGCAGCCGGCGTGGAGGCCATCTCCAAGCCGTTCGCCCTCGAGATGCTGACGGCGCGGATCGCGACGATGCTGGCCGAGCATCGTGCGGACAGCAACGTCCCGCCTCGGCGCTGACGCAACCAGGGCCGCGACAGCAACAGGTCTGGGTTGAAGTCACGCGTCGCACCGCATCCTTGTGTTGCAAAACCGCTGTCGCATGGGCACCTCGGTGGCATGGATCCGGCAATCGAATTCGGCCTGCTCACGGCCCTCCTGTATGGTGTCAGCGACTTCGTGGCGAAGTTCTCGAGCCGCGCCGTCGGGGTCTGGCGGACGCTGTTCTGGGGCGAGCTGTGCTCGGCGTTGCTGCTGAGCCTGTGGATCGCGTTCGACGCCTCCGGCAACGGTGCCGCACGCGCCGCCTTTGCGCAGCCATGGCCGGTCTGGGCGGTCGCGATCGCCTCGAACATGACGATCCTGGCGGCGACCGCAATCTTCTACCGCGCGCTGACCGTCGGCCGGTTCTCGGTAGTAATGCCGATCGTGGCGACCTACGGCGCCATCACCGCGCTGCTGTCGATGCTGCTCGGCGAGCCGCTGGGCCTGGTGGCGGTCGGCGGCATCGCCATGGCGGTGCTGGGCGCGGCGCTCGCCTCGGTCCCCCCGCGCTCCGCACCCGACACCGGGCGGATGGAAGCGGGGCCGGTCGTGCGCACGCACGGCATCGGCCTCGCGAGCCTCGCCGCCCTGCTGTACGGTATCGGCTTCTGCGTGCAGGCCCGCTACGCCGTGCCACGGCTCGGCCACCTGATCCCGGTGTGGCTCTACTACGTGCTCGGCTGCGCGCTGCTCGGCAGCGTCGGCCGGATCATGCGCCGCGACCTGTCGCCGCCGAGTGTCGCGCAGCTTCCGGTGGTGCTCGGCACCGGGCTCGCCGCCTCCGGCGCGTTCGTCGCCCTTACGCTCGCGGTGACCGGCGGCGACGTCGCCGTGCCGACGGTGCTCGCGTCGCTCGCCAGCGTGGTGACCGTGCTGCTGGCCCGGCTGCTGATCAAGGAGCAGGTCGCGTTGCACCAGTGGGCGGGTATCGCGGCCGTGGTGTCCGGGCTGCTCATGCTGCACGCGAGCCCGCTGCATCCGGTGCCAGGCAGCATCGCGGCTGCGGGCGGCTCCCATAGCACCGGTTGAGGGCCAAGATTGACCGCGCGGGCCGGGCCAATGATCCTGTGCCACGGCAGTTCAGCATCGGGTCATGTCCAGGCAAGATCGTAGCGGCGCAACTCTGAGGAAATTCGCCAGCCAGGCCAGCCTGGTGGTTGCCGTGATCCTGGTGGTGGTGAAGCTGCTGGCGTGGCTGGCTACCGGCTCGGTGGCGCTGCTGACCTCGGCGGTGGACGCCCTGGTCGATACCAGCGCCAGCCTGGTGACGTTCTTCGGCGTGCGCTATGCCGAGCGGCCGCCGGACCGCGACCATCGCTTCGGCCACGGCAAGGGCGAGGCGGTGGCCGGATTTACCCAGGCGACCTTTCTCGCCGGCGCGGCCCTGGTGCTCGCGATCCAGTCGATCCAGCGGCTGGTGTTCCCGGAGCCCCTGCACGATTTGGGCATCGGCCTGTGGGTGATCGCGCTCAGCCTGCTGGCCGCGACCGGGCTGGTGGCGATGCAGGGCTGGGTGGTGCGGCGCACCGGCTCGACCGCGATCGCCGCCGATCGCGCGCACTACCTGACCGACATCGCGGTGAATGCCACCGTGCTGGTGGCCCTCGGCGTCACCCGCCTCACCGGCTGGTCGCGCGCCGACCCCGCCTTCGCGCTGGCGATCTCGGGCGCGATGCTGTGGAGTGCGCGCTACATCGCCAACGAGGCGCTGCTGCAACTGCTGGACCGCGAGCTGCCGAACGAGGACCGGCAGCGCATCCGCGTCGCGGTGCTGGCCTGCAAGGGCGCGCGCAGCCTGCACGACCTGCGCACGCGCTTCGCCGGCGACCGCACCTTTGTCGAATATCACCTGGAGGTGGATGGCGACCTCAGCGTCGAGCGCGGCCACGAGATCGGCGACATCACCGAGGCGGCGGTCGAGGCGATCCTGACCGGCACGGTCGAGGTCACCGCGCATCTGGAGCCGCTCGGCATCGATGACGAGCGCCTGGACACGCGGGTCAGCGCCCCGCCGGTTTGAGCGGGTCCGGGTCCTCGGGACCCTGCTAAACCGCCCCGATGATCCCGCGCACGCGCAGCAGGTCGAGCACCCGCTCGGCTAAGGATTCCGCGGCAATGGCGCCGCCCTCGAGCAGCAGCTCGGGATGCTCGGGCGCCTCGTACGGGCTGTCCACGCCGGTGAAGTTGGTGATCTCG
Source organism: uncultured Lichenicoccus sp. (assembly GCA_963693035.2). GTDB lineage: Bacteria > Pseudomonadota > Alphaproteobacteria > Acetobacterales > Acetobacteraceae > Lichenicoccus. The sequence goes on along the minus strand of CAXMMQ010000006.1, from coordinate 313,910 downwards.
CCGGCCTTCGCCTTGCGATACAGCCCCTTCGGATCGCGCGCCTTGCAGACCTCGAGCGGGGTGTCGACGAATACCTCGATGAACTCGCCGGGCTCGAGCATGTCGCGCACCATGCGGCGCTCGGCACGGAACGGCGAGATGAACGAGGCCAGCACGATCATTCCGGCATCGACGAACAGCTTGGTCACTTCGCCGACGCGGCGGATGTTCTCGACCCGGCTCGGCTGGCTGAAGCCGAGATCGCGGCTCAGGCCGTGCCGGATGTTGTCGCCGTCGAGCAGGTAGGTGCGGTGGCCCTGCGCATGCAGCGCGCGCTCGACCAGGTCGGAAATGCTCGACTTGCCGGAGCCGGACAGGCCGGTGAACCACAGCACGCAGGGGGTCTGCCGGTTCTGCGCAGCCCGCGCCTGCTTGGTCACCGAGGTGGCCTGGCGATGGATGTTGGTGGCCCGGCGCAGCCCGAACTCGATCATGCCGGCGCCGGCGGTGCGGTTGGTCAGCCGGTCGATCAGGATGAAGGCGCCCATCGTGCGGCTCCGGGCGTAGGGGTCGAAGGCGATGGGTGCTGCCAGCGACAGGTTGCAGGTGCCGATCTCGTTGAGCTGCAGCTCCTTGGCGGCCAGCCGCTCGAAATTGTTGATGTCGACCTTGTGCTTGAGCGTGCTCACCGAGGCGGTGACGGTGCGGGTGCCGAGTTTGAGCAGGTAGGAGCGGCCGGGCAGCAGCGGCGCCTCGTCCATCCAGACGATGCGGGCGGCGAACTGGTCGGACACCTCGGGCCGCGCATCGGGTCGCGCAAACACGTCGCCGCGGGAGATGTCGAGCTCGTCGGCCAGCGTCAGGGTCACGGCGTCGCCGGCGCAGGCGCGCTCGCGGTCGCCATCCATGGTGACGATCCGCGCCACCCGGCTCTCGCGCCCGGAGCCGGCGACCACGATCGGATCGCCCGGCCGGATGCTGCCGCCCGCCACCGTGCCGGCATAGCCGCGGAAATCCAGGTCAGGCCGGCTGACCCACTGCACCGGCATGCGGAACGGCTGGTCGTCGTGCGCTTCTGGACCCAGCTCGGCACGCGGATCTTCGACGTCGACCTGTTCGAGATGCGCCAGCAGGGTCGGCCCGTCGAACCAGTGCAGCCGGTCGCTGCGTGTGGTGACGTTGTCGCCGTAGCGGGCCGAGATCGGGATCGCTCGCACGCTCGCGAAACCGAAGCCGCTCGCCATCTCCTCGAACGCCGCGGCCACTTCGCCGAACCGGGACTGGTCGTAGCCGACGAGGTCGATCTTGTTGACTCCCAGCACCAGGTGCCGCACGCCGAGCAGGTTGGCGATGAAGGCGTGCCGGCGGGTCTGCGTCATGATGCCGTGCCGCGCATCGACCAGCAGGATGGCGAGGTCGGCGGTCGAGGCGCCGGTCGCCATGTTGCGGGTGTACTGCTCGTGGCCGGGCGTGTCGGCGACGATGAAGGAGCGCCGGTCGGTGGCGAAGTAGCGGTAGGCGACGTCGATGGTGATGCCCTGCTCGCGCTCAGCCTCCAGACCATCGACCAGGAGTGCCAGATCGAGGTCCTCGCCCGTCGTGCCGAAGCGCCGGCTGTCCTTTTCCAGCGCCACCATCTGGTCCTGCAGGATGCGCTTGGTGTCGTACAGCAGCCGGCCGATCAGGGTCGATTTGCCATCATCGACGCTGCCGCAGGTCAGGAACCGCAGCAGCGCGCTCTTGCCGGGGAGCGGCTTCTTCGGGGTCGACTGGATCGCGCCATCCATCAGGAACCGGCCATCAGAAATAGCCCTCGCGCTTCTTCTTCTCCATCGAGCCGGCTTCGTCATGGTCGATGGCCCGGCCCTCGCGCTCGGAGGTGCGCGACACCGTCATCTCCTGGACCACCTGCTCAAGCGTGGTCGCCTCGGAATCGACCGCGCCGGTCAGCGGATAGCAGCCCAGCGTACGGAAGCGGATCATGCGTGTCTCCGGCGTCTCGCCCGGGCGCAGCCGCATGCGCTCGTCATCGACCATGATCAGCATGTTGTCGCGCCGTACCACCGGGCGCGGGGCAGCGAGGTAGAGCGGCACGATCGGGATGCGCTCGGCCTGGATGTACTGCCAGACATCGAGCTCGGTCCAGTTCGACAACGGGAACGCCCGGATCGATTCGCCTGCGGCGATGCGGGTGTTATACAGGTTCCAGAGCTCGGGCCGCTGGTCCTTGGGGTCCCAGCCATGCGCCGCGGTGCGGAAGCTCAGGATGCGCTCTTTGGCGCGGCTCTTCTCCTCGTCGCGGCGCGCGCCGCCGAACGCCGCATCGAAGCCGTGCCGGCTCAGCGCCTGCTTCAGCGCCTCGGTCTTCATGATGTGGGTGTAGTACGAGGAGCCGTGGTCGAACGGGTTGATGCCCTGCGCCCGGCCGTCCTCGTTGGTGTGGGTGATCAGCGTCAAACCAAGCCGGGCGGCGGTGTCATTGCGGAAGGCGATCATCTCCCGGAACTTCCAGGTGGTGTCGACATGCAGCAGCGGGAACGGCGGGCGGCCGGGGTAGAACGCCTTCATCGCCAGGTGCAGCATCACCGCGCTGTCCTTGCCGATCGAGTACAGCATCACCGGGGCGCGGAACTCGGCCGCGACCTCCCGAAGGATGAGGATGCTCTCGTTCTCCAGGCGCCTCAGGTGCGGTGTCATGCGGTCCAAGTGGCCCAGAGTCCTCCGGGAGGCAAGCGGATGGCTAGCCTGGGCGGCTCAACCCGGCGATGCTATGTCGCACGTGCAACGCTGGGCCGCAGGCGGCTCAGACAAGGAGTGACTGGATGCGCCGATCGACTGGCCTCGCCTTTGCTCTGGCTGCCTTCCTGGCGCCGGCTGGTGCAACGCATGCCCAGGCCCCGGCCCCGGCTCCCACGCTGACCCGGTTCGCCAACCTGCACGGCAACTCGGTGGTGTTCGTCGCCTATGGCAATCTCTGGGTGGTGGACCGCAGCGGCGGCGTCGCCCGCCGGCTCACCGCCGATCCCGGCCAGGATCTCGCGCCGCGCTACTCGCCCGATGGCCAGTGGATCGCCTTCACCGCCAGCTACCAGGGCAACCAGGACGTCTATGTCATCCCGGCGACCGGGGGCACCGCGCGACGGCTGACCTTCCATTCCGACATCGTGCCGCACGCGCCGACCCGCTGGGGACCCGACAACCTGGTGGTCGCCTGGACACCGGATTCGAAGGACATCGTGTTCCTGTCGCGCCGGATGGCCTGGCACAACTGGTTCCCGCGCGCCTTCACCGTGCCGGTCGCGGGTGGCCTCGCCACCCCGATGCCGCTCGACCGCGCCGGCTATATGAGCTTCGGGCCGGACGGACACAGCATCGCCTACGACCGCATCTTCCGCGATTTCCGCACCTGGAAACGCTATGACGGCGGCCTCGCGCAGCAACTCTTCACCTACGATTTCAACAGCCGGGTGCTGACCCAGATCACCGACTGGCACGGCACCAACACCTCGCCGATGTGGTTCGGGCGCCGGATCTACTTCCTGTCGGACCGCGACAGCCATCGCCGCGCCAATATCTGGCGCACCGATCTCGACACACACCAGACCGTGCAGGTCACGCACTTCACCGACTACGACATCGACAGCCCGACGCTGGGTGACGCCGACACCCCGAACGGCGGCATCAGCTTCCAGCAGGGCGGCCATCTCTACGTGATCGACCTGCCGTCCGAGACGCTGCACCAGGTTCCGGTCAGCGTGCCGGACGACGGCACCCGCACCGGGCCGCGCTGGGTGCATGCGGCGGATGCGATCCGCGATGTCGATACCGCACAGCAGGTCGATTATGCGCTGTCGCCGAACGGCAAGCGTGCGCTGTTCTCCGCGCGCGGCGACCTGTTCACGGTGCCGGCCGAGCACGGCGCGACACGCAACCTGACCCGCACCAGCGACGCCGACGAGGACCATCCATCATGGTCGCCCGACGGCAAGCTGATTGCCTACACCACCGACGGCAGCGGCAACCAGCAGATCGCGGTGCGTCCCTCCGCCGGCGGTCCCGAGCGGCTGCTGACGCATTTCGCCGGCGGGTTCTTCTATGCGCCGTTCTGGTCGCCGGACGGCAAGACGCTGGCGTTCTCGGACGGCGAGCACCGGCTCTGGATTACGGGCCTCGACGGCTCCGCACCGAAGCAGGTGGCGCTCGATGCGATCTCCGAGATCCACGACCAGGCCTGGTCGCCGGACGGCAAGTGGCTCGCCTACAGCATCAGCCGCAGCCAGGTGCAGCATAATATCTATCTGTATGACGTCGCCGGCGGCCATGCGACCAAGGTGAGCAGCGATCTCGAGAATGATTCCGATCCGATCTTCTCGCCGAACGGCAAGTACCTGTTCTTCGTCTCTGCGCGGCACGAGAACCCGACTTTGTCGGAAACCGAGTTCAACGTCGCCACGATCAAGCAGAGCGGCATCTACGCGGCGACCCTGGCCCGCGATACCGCCTCGCCGTTTGCGCCGCGCTCCGACGAGGGCGCCTTCGCGCCGGACAAGAAGGATGCCGACGGGAGCTGGCATCCGGGTGCGGCCAAGCCGATCCATCTCGATCTCGACGGGCTGATGGCGCGCGCGGTGCCGCTGCCGGTGCCGTCCATGGATATCGCGGCGCTCGATGCGCGCGGCGAGCGGGTATTCTACCAAACCACGCCGCCGCAGATGATCGAGGGTCCGCTGCCCGGCGAGAAGCCGGCGCTGCACGCCTACGACATGGACCACCGCCATGACGACACCATCATCGAGGGACTGGACGGCTATGCGCTGGCCGCCGACGGCGCGCATGTGCTGGTCAAGCAGGGCAACGACTACAGCATCATCGAGACCAAGCCTGGCGGCGGCGACAAGAACAAGCTCGAGCTCGGCGGCATGCGTACCGAGATCGTGCCGACGCAGGAATGGTCGGAGATGTTCGAGAATGCCTGGCGGCTTGAGCGCGACCTGTTCTTCAGCGAGAAGACTAACGGCGTCGACTGGCACTCGGTGCATGATGCGTATGCGAAGCTGCTGCCGCTGGTCGGCTCACGCGAGGACCTGAACTACCTGATCGGCCAGGTGCAGGGCGAGCTCGGCAATTCGCACACCTATGTCGGTGGCGGCGATGACGGCAATCCGACCGACAGGGTGCCGACCATGCTGCTAGGCACGGATTTCGCCTTCGATGCCGCGTCCGGGCGCTACCGGTTCGGGCATGTTTATGCCGGCGACAACACGCGGACAGAATATCGCAGCCCGCTGACCGCGCCCGGCGTCGGTGTGAAGGAGGGCGACTTTCTGCTCGCTGTGAACGGTCGCGAGCTGAAGGCGCCGGTCGATCCGTATAGCCTGTTCGTGGGTGTCGAGGCGCCGGTGACGCTGACCGTCGCCGCCAGTGCCGCGGGCCCGCGGCGTGATGTCGCGGTCGATCCGGTGACCGACGAGCTGGCGCTGCGCGAGCAGTCCTGGATCGCGCACAACCGCGCGCTGGTGGACAAGGCCTCGGGCGGGCGTGTCGCCTACATCTACCTGTCGGACATGGAAGCCAAGGGGATGGAGCAGTTCGTCCGGCAGTTCTATCCGCAGCTCGACCGGCAGGCGCTGATCGTCGACGATCGCTTCAACGGCGGCGGCAACATCGACCAGATCCTGCTGGAGCGGCTGCGCCGGGTGCTGGTCGGCATGTCGACCAACCGCGAACGCACGCCGATGACGATCCCGCAGCAGCTCATCGACGGGCCCAAGATCTGCCTGATCAACCAGTATTCGGCGTCGGACGGCGACATCTTCCCGTTCTATTTCCGCAAGTACGGCCTCGGCCCGCTGGTCGGCATGCGCACCTGGGGCGGTGTGCGCGGCATACGCGGCCTGTGGAAGTTGCTTGATGGCGGCTACATCACGGTGCCGGAAGACGCGCTGTACGGCCTGGACGGGCAATGGGTGATCGAGAATCACGGGGTGGATCCGGACGTCGTGATCGAGAACACGCCCGGCGAGCTCATGGACGGCCATGACCGCCAGCTCGAGACCGCGGTGAAGCTGCTGACCGACAAGCTCGACCGCACGCCTACGGTCAAGCCGCCGCCGCCGCCGCTGCTGCCGGCCTATCCGCCGGCGGATGCCCCGCAGAAGTGAAAGGGTGGTCTTGGACCAGCTCGTGCCGACTACTCTGAGCGGGCGCCATGTGGCACTTGTCCCGCTGGCAACGGAGCATCACGATGGACTGGTGGATGCCGTCCGGGATGGCGAGTTGTGGCGTCTCTGGTACACCGGCGTTCCGGCACCGGAAGGCGTGGGTGCGGAGATCGAGCGGCGTCTCGGCCTGCAGGCGAACGGCACCATGCTCCCGTTCACGGTGCTGGACGGAACCACCGGACGCATCGTCGGGATGACGACCTACATGAATATCGACAGGGTGGGACCACGGGTCGAGATCGGGTCGACTTGGTATGCAAGATCGGCGCAGCGTACCGGGCTCAATACCGAAGCAAAGCTGTTGCTGCTCGCGCATGCGTTCGACGGTCTCGGGTGCCTTGCCGTCGAGTTCCGTACGCACGCCCTCAACCACCAGAGCCGTCGGGCGATTGAACGCCTCGGAGCAAAGCTGGACGGGATCCTGAGATCCCACCAGCGGGCGAAGGATGGGACGATCCGAGACAGCTGCGTCTATAGCATCATTGCCTGCGAGTGGCATTCCATACGCTCACACCTGACCTGGGAACTCGAGCTGCGGCGCCGGCCGGATGCGCGCGACCACCAGATCTCGAAGAGGGGTCGATAGCGATGTCCGGCGAAGACTGGATGTTCTCGCTTGCGGAGGCAGATGCAAAACTTCCTGAAGACCCCGGGATGTTCAGGTTCTGGTATGGCCTGAGGCACGGGACGATGAAGGTAGGACTCTACGCTCCAGTCGGCCGGGACACGCGGGGTCAGCACAAGCAGGACGAACTTTAAATCGTCGTTCGTGCCAGCGGCGACTTCGTCAAGGATGGGGAGCGCCGACGCTTCGCCGCCCAGGACTGCAATTTCGTCGAAGCTCGCGCCTCTCGGCGCAATAGGCGATGTGCAGTCCGAGTTCGGTGTCGAGCAGCCCGGCCAGCAACCGCGCGGTGCCCCGCATCGAGGCGGCATTACCGTCCTTGTAGATCGCCAGCGCATAGGCGCGCGCATATTGCAGCAGGTAGAGATAATCCTGCACCAGATAGGTGCGGAATACTTCGGCCCGCAGCGTGCCGTCCGCGAGACCGGCGAGGAAGGGGTGGCGGACGTAGGCATGCCATTCCTGTGGACAGTCCCCGCGCAGCCGGGTGAACAGGCGCCCCGTTTCAAGGATCGGAAGCGTCAACTCATTGCGCCGGCGCGCTGCAGGGGAAGCTGGCATTCAGGAACTGCAGCACGCCGGTGGTTGCCGGCAGGGTCATGGCCGCCGGGTTGGTGCCGGCCCAGACCACCAGCTTGTCGCGACCCTGCTGGCGGGTAAGCGGCGGTTCGGTCGGCAGGCAGAACGTGCGCTGGGCGGGCGTCGTTTCGCTGATGTAGAGGTCAATGATCCCGGTGAAGTAGCCGACGCAGACCGCGTGCTCGCTGCGTGCCATGCTATCGTCGCTGCGGCTCACGCACATGTCGAACAGCGACTGGAAGCTGGTGATCGTCGTCGGCGACGGCGCCTTGTAGCTGTATGGCCCGGCCGGAGTGTCCTGTGCCTGGGCCGCGACGGGAAGCCAGGCAGCGCCGACCAGGACGCACAAGCCGGCGATCTTGCTCCGCATCGTCATTCTCCCGTTGCCGGGGTGGCAACGTGACCTGCCGCCGCCGGTTGCGCGGGCCTTCAGGCCGGGTTCAGCACCCCACCCACGAGCGGGGCCGGCACGCCGGTCGTGCCGGGGAAACTGATCGCCAGCCCGCGTCGGCAGCGCAGGGCCAGATAGGCGAAGCATTCCGCCTCGATGGCGTCGCCGCGCCAGCCATGCGCCTCGGCGCTGTCGATCGCAGCGCCGGTGCGTCCGGCCAGTTCGCGCATCAGGCTCGGATTGCGACGGCCGCCGCCGCATACCATGAGCCGGGCCGGCCGCGCCGGCAGCAGGGCCAGCGCACGCGCCACGCAGCCGGCGGTAAAGGCAGTGAGGGTGGCGGCGCCATCCGCGAGCGACAACCCGTCCGCCATCGCGGCGGTGAAGTCGTCGCGGTCGAGCGATTTCGGGAATGGGCGGTACAGCCAGGGATGCGCGAGCAGGCGCTCCAGCCGGGCCTCGTCGACATGGCCGGCAGCGGCGATGGCGCCGTCGCGGTCCATCCCGCCCGCGCCGTGCCGGCGGACCCAGTCATTCAGCGGCGCATTGCCCGGGCCGGTGTCGAACGCGGCAATCCCGTCTTCGCCATCCCAGCTCGTGATGTTGCCGACGCCGCCCAGGTTGAGCACCGCGCCGGGCTCACCGGAAGCGGCCGCCCGCAGCAGGGCCACGTGGTAGATCGGCGCGAGTGGCGCGCCCTGGCCGCCTGCCGCCACGTCGGCGGTACGGAAGTCGTGCACGGAGTCGATCCCGGTCAGGCGTGCCATCAGGGCGCCGTCGCCGAGCTGGCGCGTCCGTCCGGGGCGGCCATCGGCGGGCGCGCGATGCAGGACGGTCTGGCCGTGGAAGCCGATGATGTCGATGTCGCCGGGCGCGATCCGATGCTCAAGCAGGAACTCCGTCACCGCCTGCGCCTGCGCGCGGGTCAGCGCTGCCTCCGCCTCGGCGAACACAGCCGGCTCGGGACCCTCGAAGTTCCAGTTTCGCGCCGCCGCCAGGGTGGGCGGGAGCAGGGCGCGCACCGCGTCCGGATAGGGGGCCAGCGCCCAGGGGCCGAATTCCGCGATCGTCTCGCCGTCGCTGCGCAGCAGGGCGATGTCGATATTGCCGTCGAGCACCGTCCCGGTCATCAGCCCGATCGCCCAGGCGGCCCTGCTCATGGCCTGGGTGCGGGCGGGGCGGCGAAGAAGCTGTAGGTCGCCCGGTACGGCACCCTCGCACCGGCGCCGGCATGTGCGGCGTCGCATCCGCCCGAGGGTGGCAGGCCACCGCTCGTGTCGGTGCGTGTCACGTAGGTCACGCCGGCGAATATGCCCGCGCCGCCATGCGACTTTGCCCGCAGCACCAGCCATGGCACCGCGCCCGCGGAACTGCCGAACGCCAGCAACTCGCCGACGACGGTGCTGCCATCGCGCGCCTGCCAGGACGGTCCGGCGAAATGCCGGCCGGCCAGCGTGCCGTCCGCCGTGTACAAGGTAGCCTCCGGGCCGGTCAGCGCCCAGGCATACCCGGCTCCCGCCGCCCTGCACGCATAGTCCTGCACGCCGCGCGCCTGCAGCGCGATCACATCCGCCGCCCGCGCACCGACGGCTATCCCGGCCAGCCCCATCGACGCCCCGAGCAGCGCGCATTTCGAGAGCAACATCAGCGACCTCCGATCCAGGGTCGCTGCTTAGCGCCAACCCCAGCCTTCGGCCAAGGCGAGGCAGCGCTCGCGCGTCTCGATGCTGTCGGTGGTGGCGACGTGGCGCAGGCTGGCCGCCGCCGTGGCATGGCCGAGCGCCAGCGCGTCGTCCAGGGCGCCGTCATCGTGCATGACGCGCAGGAAGCCGGCCGCGAACGCGTCGCCTGCGCCGTTCGCGCCTGCGACCAGGTCGGGCGGGATGGTGACCGAGCCGCGCTGCGCCAGGCTGCCGTCGCGCGAGATCGCGAAGGCGCCCATCGTGTAGTGCACCGCCAGCACCGCCATCGAGCCCTGCTCCATGATGACGCGCGCCGCGTGCAGGCAGGCGGCGATGTCGGTCAGGCCGCCGGCGACGGTGTCAAGGCCGGCCAGCGCGCCGATCTCGTAGTCGTTCACCACCAGCGTGTCGAGCAGCGGCAGGCAGGGCCGCGCCAGCCGCGCCAGCCGGTCAGGATCGATGGTCACCAGCTCGAGATTGGTGCGCAGCCCGGCATTGCGCGCCGCCCGCAGCACCGTGACCCAGCCATTCGCGTCGCTGGCGGTCGGGGCGTCCATCTGCCGGTGGATGCCGGGCAGGCCGAGATGCAGCACCCGGCCGGTGGTCGAGGACAGGTCGAAATGCGCCGGCGTCAGCCGCGCGCTGGTGCCCTCCTCGAAGAAATGCGTGCGCCGGCCGCTGCGCTCCGAGCAGTATGCGTCGGTGAGGTGGGTGCGCGCCTGCCTGGTGACGTGCAACTGGGTCCGGTCGATGCCGTGCCGGTCGCATTCCTTGATCAGGAACCGGCCTTCCTCGTCATCGCCGACCAGCCCGATGGTCTCCACCGGCATGGCGGGATCGAGCCGGCGCATGCCGATGCCGAAATTGCATGCCGAGCCGCCGCCACGCGTCAGCACCGACTGCACCGAGACCGACTGGTCCTCCTCGGGCCAGAACGCGATGGTCTTGTTGCGGTCGAAGCACCAGCAGCCCCCGGAGACGAATCCTCTGCGCGCTGCCATCGTCTAGCCCGCCTTGAGCACCGCCTCGGTGACCCCGATGTCGTCCGCCATCGGTCGCAGCGGCCGCCGCCCGAGCTTGCCGAGTGCGTCGTGATAGACCCGCACCGCCTCCTCGGGGGCGAGGTTGCCGTCGGCGACCTGGCGCATCGTCGCCACCATGTCGCGCGGGCTTTCGGCAAGGTTGATCTTGCGGCCGAACAGCGCGACGCGGGCGCCGTATTTCTCGGCCTGGTGCAGCAGCTCGAAGCAGTCGCGCGTGGTGCCGGCGCCGCCGCCGAGCACGCCGACCACCAGGCTGGTGTCGAACGAGGCCAGCTCCTCCAGCGCCTTCGGGCCGTTATAGGCGATCTTGAGGAACTCCGGCCGTTCGGCGCGGGTGAGGCCGGCGAGGCAACGCAGGATCACGTCGTTGATGTAGTGCGGCACCAGGGCCGGCTCGATCCGGCAGTCGACGTTCGGGTTGAACACCTCGAGGAAATAGCGCCAGCCAAGCCGGCGCGCATCGCGGCGGAATTCGGCGAACGCGTCGAGGGACGCGATATCGGCGCCGAGGTCGTTGTTGAAGGTGATCGAGTACAGCCCGAGCGAGGCGCCGGTCGCGGTACGGGCGAGATCGAGGTCGGCCGAGCGGTAGCCGCGCGAGGGCTGCGTGGCATAGCTGGCGCCGCGGCAGACCCAGATGTCGGTGGCGTCGTTGGCGCGGATCGCCGGGGTCACCCCGCTGCCGCGGAACGCGCCGGTCTCGCGCAGCCGCTCGATGTTGGAGACCGAGGCCAGCATGATGTCGACCACATCCTGCTCGATGACCAGCCTGATCTCGTCGAGGAACTCGGCGCGCGTGCGGTGCCTGGAATAGGTGCCGTCGCGATCGCGCGCAGGGCCGGTCGAGGTCAGGCTCGGCCCCATGTCGCCGTCCTTGGCGTCGGCGATGATGAAGTCGCGGCGGGTGTAGGTGCCGTTGCGGATGCTGGCGAGCTTGTCGTCGAGACGGCTCATGGATCGACCTCCTCCTGCGCGGAAACCCCTGCATGCGCCGGGATCGCACCGGTCATCAAGCCCACGATGTCGGCCATGCTCGCATGCCGCCTTGCGTGCGACCGCGCTCATGGCTTCACCGCCAGCGGGCTCGCAAATAAGCTCCGGCGTAGCGCGCCGGGCGTATAGCCGCGGCTCTCGCGAAAAACCCTCGTCATGTGCGCCTGGTCGGCGAAACCGGCCGACGCGGCGACGTCGGCGAGCGTCAGGCCGGAGAGGATCAGCGCCTGGGCACGCGCCACCCGCACCTGCTTGAGGTAGGCATGCGGTGGCAGCCCGAACACGAGCTTGAACTGGCGCAGAAGCTGGAACCGGCCGACACCCGCATGATCGGCGAGGGATTGCAGGCCGGGATCGCACGCATAGCCATCCTCGATGCGGTCCCGGACCGCCGACATGCCTGGATGATGCAGCTTCGCTCGCACCGGAGACACACAGGATGCGTGGGGTTCGAAGGCAAGGCGGACGATCCGGACCATACGGCTCTGTATCTCGAGACGGTCGTGGTTCGCCGCGATGCTCGCCTGATGCAGCCGCCCGATCTCGTCATAGAGACCGCGATCGACGACCCCGGGCGAACCGAAGCTCGGGATGGACGCCTTGTTGCCGAACACGTCGATGACGGCTTCGTCGACGAGGCGTCTGGATGGATACAGCATGCGGTAGGTCCAGCCTTCATCGAGGCCGGGTCCGCCGGAATGGACCATGCCCGGCGAGATGAGGGCTACCGTGCCGCCGGTCATGTCGATGCGCCGCGACCGGTCGTACAGAAAGGTCTGGCACCCGCTCTCGATGATGCCGATGGCATATTCTTTGTGGAAGTGCCGGTTGAATCGCTGGGTGCGGTAGTCGGCGGACAGGAAGACGGTGCCGCCAAGTGCCGGGTCCGACCATATCTGCGCGCTGTCGAACGACGCGTCGCGGCTTGGCATTGACATGACGTGGGGAGTCTCGCCTCCACGGGGACTGCCCCGGATGACAGCAACATACACCATCCGCAAAGTCCTGGGCCGCAGCGTCGCGGCATCGCCGTCGGGCTCGTCCGACAGGAGGCCGGTGCGGTCGCTTGGTCCCGGCGTCGGTGATAGCCGCCGCAATTTCGTTCAAGAGCCGGGCACGGAAACGGTCCATGACAGGGTCGTGCTCGGCGCCGCCCGGGTCGTGCTCGGCGGCGCCCGGGTCGTGCTCGGCGGCGCCCGGGTCAGCCCCTGTCTCCCAACCTGATGAGGACCTATCCATGAAGAGCCATGCGACGCCGCTGGTCGGACTGATTGGCGCGATGAGCCTGCTGGCCTCGAATGCCCTTGCCTCGGCCGGGCCTGCTTCCGGCGGCGCCAGATCATATCCCATGTCGGCCGAGGCCTGGACGATGGAGCCGCCGATCTACAACCTGGACGGCGTCGCCGGTGCTGCAAGGTTCATGCGCTACGAGGGCATGCCGACGGGTACCATGGCGCTGAACTTTGGTGTGACCACCTCGAAGACGGCACGTTTCTCCACCGGCGTCATCGACTTCGACATCAAGCCGCTCGGCTACAGCGACGCGGGTGTGGTCTTCCATCGAGTGGGCTTGACGGATGGCGAGTTCGTCTACCTGCGCGCGAACCCCGATTGTCCCGCCGCGGACGACTGCATCCAGTACGCGCCCATCACGCACACCATGATGAACTGGAATATCTATCCGAACTACCAGGGCCCGGCACCGATCACGTCCACCGGCTGGAACCATGTCCATATCGAGGTCATCGGCGACGGGATGCGGGTCTATCTCAACCACGCCGCGCAGCCGTCCCTGGTCGTTCCGCAGCTCCGGGGGCTGAGACAGGGCGGCGGCCTCGCCTTCAAGGGACCCGCGATCTACGCCAACCTCGTCATCGATCCCCAGGCCGCGGCAGGTCTGCCGGCGGTCCCGGCCGCCTCCGTGGCGCCGGGGACGATCATGACATGGCGCGCCGGATCGCCCAGCGTGTACGACCGCAACCGCACCGTCACGGCAACGGAGGCGCCGGCCGGCAATGCCTGGCGCCCAATCGAGGTCGAGCCGACCGGCCTCGTCAATATCGGCCGCGTGTTCGGCTTGGCGCGGGCGCCGTCACCTTCGCTGGCCTGGCTCAAGACCCAGGTTACCGCGTCGGGGCCAATGCGCCGGACCCTGCAGGTCGGCTTCACCGACGAGGTATGGGTATTCCTCAACGGCAAGCTCGTTGCCTCGGGGAGAAACCAGTATTACCCGACGCAGACCCGCCTTTCGCCGGACGGACGCCTCGAACCCGACAACGCGTCGATCCCCCTGGACCTACGCAAGGGACAAAACGAGATCATCCTCGCGGTCGGGAACGACTGGCGCTCCCAGGCAGGCCCGTTCGAGCCGTCCGTCTATGGGTGGGCCGCTGAAGCCCACTTCAGCCAGATCGAGGGTCTCGACCTGCACTGACTTCGCTGGCCAATGCAGACAGGCACCTTGGCTCAGGGCCGGGCCGCCTCAGGCTGGGCCGCGTGTCCATGCGCCGGGAGGGCTCCCGTCATCAACCCCACGATGTCGGCCATGCTCGATTGCTTCGGCGAGGTCAGCATGACGCGCCGGCCAAGACGCATGACATGGATGCGGTCGGCGACCTCGAACACGTTGGGCATGTTGTGGCTGATCAGCACGATCGCGAGCCCGCGGTCGCGCACGCTGCGTATGAGGTCGAGCACCTGTCCGGTCTCGCGCACGCCGAGTGCGGCCGTGGGCTCGTCCATGATCACCAGCCGGCGCGCGAACGCCGCGGCGCGGGCCACCGCGACACCCTGCCGCTGGCCGCCAGAGAGCGCCTCGACAGCGTTGGTGATCGCCGGCAGCCGGAAGCGCAGCTCGTCCATGTGACGCTGCGCCTCGGCGCGCATGCGCGGCTTGTCGAGCATGCGCAGCCAGCGTCCGAGTGGCCCAGGGCGGCGCAGTTCGCGGCCGAGGAACAGGTTGGACGCGATGTCGAGCGCGGGTGCGACCGCGAGATCCTGGTAGACGGTCTCGATGCCGCTGGCCCGTGCCGCCAGCGGCGTTGCGAACCGCACCGGCTCGCCGTCGAGCAGGATCTCGCCAGCATCCGGCTGCACCGCCCCGCACAGGGTCTTGATCAGGGTGCTCTTGCCGGCGCCATTGTCGCCGACCACCGCCATCACCTCGCCGGCGCGCACCTCGAAATCCACCCCGTGCAGGACCGCCACATGCCCGTAGCTCTTGGTGATGCCCCTTGCCTCCAGGACGGGCGCCTCGAGCATCGGGACAGGCTCGCTCATGTTCGCCGCCGCCGGGTGAGCTGGTCGAGTGCGACCGCCGCGATCACCAAGATGCCGGTGACCAGGTCTTGCCAGAGCGGGTCGATGCCCTCCAGCGTCAGGCCGTTGCGCAGCACGCCGACGATGAGTGTGCCGATCAGCGTGCCGAACAGGCTCCCCCGCCCGCCGAACAGGCTGGTACCGCCGATCACCACGGCGGTGATGCTGTCGAGGTTGGCGGTCTGCAGCGCGTTCGGGTCGGCGTTCGGGATCCGCCCGAGCGCGAGCCAGGCGCCGAGCCCGTAGATCAGCGCGGCTAGGCTGTAGATCGACAGCAGCCGGCGCCGCACCGGAATGCCGACCAGCCGCGCGGCCTCCGGGTTGTTGCCGAGCGCATAGACCTGGGTGCCCCAGGCGGTCTGGGTCAGCATGTACCAGACCACGAGATACAGCCCGACCAGGATGATGGTCCCATAGGTGAGCGGCGCGCTGCCGATCCGGATCGAGTTGCCGGTCCAGGCCAGCAGGTCGTCCATCACCGGAAAGGCGCCGCCCTGAGAGATCAGCCGGGTGGCCGCGGTGACGATGCCGAGCAGCCCGAGGGTGACGATGAAGGGCGGCAGCCGCAGCCGGCTGACCAGCAACCCGGCGATGGCGCCGACCGCGGTGCAGAGTGCCACCGCCGCAAGCAGGCAGGGCAGCGCCGGATAGCCGACATCGACCAACTTGCCGGCGACGATGGTGCCGAGCACGCAGATCGCGCCGTTGGCGAGGTCGATGCCGGCAGTCAGGATAACCAGCGTCTCGCCGACCGCGAGCGCGCCGACGATCACGCTCTGCTGCACGATCAGCGACAGGTTGTTGGGCGTCAGGAAGGTATGCGTGGTGACCGAAAAGATCACGCAGAACAGCAGCAGGGTGGACAGCGAGCCTGCCACCGGGTTCAGCGCCAACTGTCGCAGCAGCCGCTCGCCGAAACCCAGCCTTGATTCAGCGATCTTGCCGGTAGCGGCTTCTCCTACCCCAGCATTTCGACAGGCCCCAGGCCGTGTCGTGCGTCTCGAGGCCGGGGAAGGGATGGTCGGTGATGGTGGCCGAGCCGGTATCGTGCAGGCCGGCAGGCTTGGTGCCGTTCTTGGCGTAGTCGACGACGGCGTCCACGCCGGCCTTGGCCATCTTGGCCGGGAACTGCATCACGGTGGCGCCGATCGCGCCGCGCTTGACGTATTTCACCCCGAGGCAGCCGCCATCGATCGAGGTCAGCACCACGTCATGCTCGTGGCCGGCGGCACGCAGGGCGGCATAAGCGCCCTCTGCGGCCGGCTCGTTGATCGTGTAGACGACATTGATGTCGGGATGCGCCGACAGCAGGTTCTCCATCCCGGTCTGGCCCTTGTCCTGGGCGCCGTTGGTGATCTGCTTGCCAACGATCGCCGGATCGCCCTCCTTGATGCCGAAGCCCTGCAGGAAGCCGTTATGGCGGAAGGTGTCGACGGTGCCGCCGGGCGTGCCGTCCAGCATCGCGAGGTGCGGCGTCTTGCTGCCGAGCGCCTTGCGGGCATACTGGCCCTGCTTCACCCCGGCCTGGAAGTTGTCGGTGGCGTAGGTGGCGTCGACGGCATCGGCGGGGTCGGTCGCGGTATCGAGCGCGATCACCACGATGCCGGCGCGGCGGGCCTTGGCGATCGCCCCGAGCGGGCCGGTCGAGTTGTTCGGCGTGATCAGGATGCCCTTGGCACCCGCGCTGATCAGGGTCTCGATGGCCGCGACCTGGCCCTCGTTGTCGCCGTCGAACTTGCCGGCGCGCGCGATCAGCCGGACACCCCGGGCGCGCGCTTCCGCCTCGGCGGAGCGGCGCAGCGCCACGAAGTACGGATTGACCTCGGTCTTGGTGACGAGCCCGACCAGGATCCCGTCGCCCGCCGCCGCTGCGGGCGGGGCCAGGCCGATGGCGAGGGTGGAGGGAAGTGCTGCAATCAGCGCATAGGCTAGCCAGCCGCGACGGCTGGTCCGTCTGTCTGTCCCGGTCATGTCGTCCTCCGACGCCGCATCTTTTGCGTGCGGCTGTCCTGACCAGAATAGAGGGGCGGTGGCCGGCCTTGTCAAACCGGCGAAGCCGGCTTCCCTCCACCCCTGATCCGCTCTGCCCCGATCAGCAGCGGCGCCAGCAGCGCGATCCAGATCACCCGGTTCTGGTAGCGGTCGTGCGGCCCCGAGAGGATGCCGGTCACCGCCGCATTGCCGAGCAGGCAGAGCAGCACGGCGGCGCACAGCAGCGCCATCGGGTCGCGACGCCTGGCTGCCACGACGAGGCAGGCGAGGGTAGCGGCGACGCCGAGGAGGTAGCCGGCGGCATGCAGCAGGCGCATCCAGTGTGGCACCGTGAGCAGGCCGCGGCTCTGCCGGGCGTCGAGGAACGCGCGCGCCTCGGCGGCCGGGAAGTGCCGCGCGATCACCGGGCCCACCTGGGCCGGCCAGGCATGCAGCCCGTCGCCGGACTCGAAGCGCAGCAACTGGTGGCCGAAATTGCTCAGGCTCGAACGCAGGATCTGCAAGGGCTGCTCGTGCAGCGCGCGTGAGATGATCGCACCGGCCTCAAGCGACAGCAGCTTGGCGCCGCCCAGGCTGCTCAGCGGCCCCTTCGGCTCCCACAGGAAATTGTCCGAGCTCGGGTAAAGCGTCTGGTGCGGCGGCAGCATGTCCACGAACTTGCACAGATGCCAGTGCTCGGTTGCGCAATCCTGCTCGAGGACCGCCTCCGCCGGGCCGTCATAGATCAGCCGCGCCAGCAGGAACACGTTGCCGAACGGCGAGACCGAGAGGCGTCCGAAAGCGGCACAATTCACCGAGCACAGCATCACGACAGCGGCCAGCAGCGGCGACACCGCCAGAGCGAGCCCGCGCGGACCGAGCCGGCCGGTCGCGCCGAACAGCCGGCGCGCCGGCAGCAGGATCGCCAGCAGGCCGAAGCCGATCCAGACATGCGACAGGTGGAAGGCGATCATGGCGGTGCAGAGCGCGGCGATCGCCAGCATCTCCAGCGCCAGGATCTGCGCCGGCGCCAGCACCAGCACCGCGAGCAGGATCGTCATCAGGGTGGTGAACAGGTCCGGCATGATCTGGTCCACGAACCAGGGCAGCGGGCTCAGGATCGCGAGCAGCGCGCAGAGCGGCAGCAGCATGCGTCGCGGCAGCGCCGGCGCGAACGCGCGCATCGCCACGTCCAGCACGTAGAGCGTCAGCAGCGACTGAACCACGACGATCGGCCAGGTGCTGATCTTCCAGTGCAGCAGGAACAGGAACAGGCTGTAGAAGGCCGGCCGATCCCAGCCGAGATAATGCTGGATCGCCTGGCCGAGATAGGTCCCGGTATCGGCGAACACCAGCGGGTAGCCGTTGAGCAGGGCCGGCCAGAGCAGGATCACCGCGCAGGGCAGCAGCACCACCAGGCTGGACCGGCTGGATGCGCCTGCGAGCCGGCCGGGCCGGGACGAGGCGGCCGTCAACGAGGCGGCTGGCGCCACCCGTCCGGCATCGAGACCAGGCAGGTCGATTTCGGGCCCGGGGATCGAGGCGCTCACGTTGAGTTCCGGTCTTAGGGTTGAACACGATGTCCGCCCGAAGCCGGGGCAATTCCACCCTAACCGGATGTCATCGCCGTAACCACGAAAACTTTACCTCAATCTTCGCCGATCCTTGAATACAGGATCAATTTTGATACTTTTTACGTGTCGAATGTGTTATTTCATGCGGCCGAGAAGCCGCCATCCACGGCCAGGCAGACCCCGTTGATCATCGAGGCGCCGTCGCCGAGCAGGTAGCAGATCGCGTCCGCCACCTCGCCCGGCTCGACGAAGCGTCCCAATGGGATCCGGTTGCGCATTGGTCCCGCCTTGACCGGATCCGACCAGGCGACCACCGCCATCGGCGTCAGCGTCACCACCGGGTTGACGCTGTTCGTCCGTATGCCGTACGGCCCGAGCTCGACTGCCATCACCCGGGTCATGGCGTCGAGCGCGCCTTTCGAGGCGCAGTAGGCGGTATGGTCGACGATCCCGACATCGGCCGCGATGCTGGAAACATTGACGATCGCGCCCGGCTGCCCGACCTCGATCAGCCGCTTCGCCACTAACTGCCCGATCCGCATGGGTGCGACCACGTTGACCGCCATCACCGCCTCGAAGGCGGTCTGCGCGGTCTCGGTGAACCGGGCGAGATGGGTGATGCCGGCATTGTTCACCAGCAGGTCGATCGGGGGCGCCCGGCGCAGCAGCTCCAGGGTCGTCTCGATGTCGGCGACGTCGGCCGCGATCGCGAGGCAGCCGGTCTCCGCCCTGAGGGTCTCGAGATCGGCCGCCGACCGGCTGAGTGCCACCACCTGTGCGCCGCGTGCCGACAGCCGCTCGACGATCACCCGGCCGATGCCCTTGCCGGCGCCGGTCACCAGGGCGGTGCGGCCGCGAAACTCCTCCGACGTCCCCGGGATCAGAGAATTGCCCCCCGGCGCGTGCTGCCCGGCGTCAGCAGCACCTTGATGCTGTCCATCGAGCTGGCGCTGCGGATCGCCTCGTCCCAGTCATGCAGGTCGTACTCGTGCGTCACGATGCCGTCCGAGGTCACCAGCCCGCGGGTCAGCAGGTCGATGGCGATCGGATAGCAGTACGGCCCCAGGTGCGAGCCGCGTACGTCGAGCTCCTTGCGGTCGCCGATGATCGACCAGTCCGCCGAGGTCTCCTTGCCGAACACCGAGAACTCGACGAATCGACCCAGTTTGC
The DNA here is from genome assembly GCA_963693035.2 of uncultured Lichenicoccus sp. GTDB lineage: Bacteria > Pseudomonadota > Alphaproteobacteria > Acetobacterales > Acetobacteraceae > Lichenicoccus. Next base: position 294,364 of record CAXMMQ010000006.1, on the reverse strand, counting down.
GCACCAGGTCTAGCCCCTGGGTGACGCCGCCGGGCGAGCCGGTGGCCTCGATATAGACGTCGCAGCCATAGTTGCCGGTGACCGCCAGCACCTCGGCGCGGGCGTCCTGCCGGGTCGGGTTGATGGTGAGGTCGGCGCCATAGCGCCTGGCGAGCGCCAGCCGCTCGTCCGACATGTCGATCACGACGATCTTCCGCGGGGTCTTGAGCTTGAGCACCTGCACCATCATCAGCCCGATCGGGCCGGCGCCGGCCAGCACCACCACGTCGGCGAGCTGGACGTCGCCACGCTGCACGGTGTGGATCGCGCAGGACAGCGGCTCGATGATGGCGGCGTCGTTGAGCGGCATCTCGTCGGGAATGACATGCACCCGCGCGGTCGAAGGCAGGCGCATGTATTCGGCCATGCCGCCATCGGCGACCTCGCGCTGGAAGCCGAAGATGTTGTGCACCTCGCACATCCAGTAGGAGCCGGTGCGGCAGTAGTGGCACTTGTCGCAGGGGACGATCTGCTCGGCGATCACCCGCTGTCCGGCCTTGATGCCGAAATGCTCGGCCGCTCCGTCGCCCAGTTCGCTGACAACGCCGTAGAACTCGTGCCCGGCGATCACCGGCGGCTTGACGTAGGCGGTCTCCGGGCTCGAGCCCCAGAACATCTTGGCCCCCTGCCAGCACTTGCAGTCGCTGGCGCAGATGCCGCACGACGCGATCCGGATCACCGCCTCGCGCGGTCCCGCGGTTGGCCGCGGCACGTCGCTGACCCGATAATCCTCCGGGCCGTGGCAGACGATGGCCGTCATCCTGGTGTTCGAGCCTGACATGATGCGTTCCCCTATATCTCTGAGTCTCAGGCGGCGTGCGCGGCCTGCCGTCGGTGCGCGCGCCGCCAGGCCGACGGCGTCAGCTCGCGGTGCAGCAGAAACTGGCGGTTGAAGTTGGACAGGTTGTTGAAGCCGACCGCAAAGCAGATCGCGGTGATGCTGTCGGTGGAGTGCAGCAGCAACTCGCACGATCGCGCAATCCGCTTCCCGTTGACATAGTACGTGAACGACTGACCGGTCTGCCTGCGGAAGGCGCGCGCGAAGCTGCTCTGGGTGTAGCCGCTCAGCGCCGCCATGTCGGGCTCGCGTATGTTGGCGTGGGAGTTCCGCTCGATATGCAGCAGGACGTGCTCCAGCGCCCGGTGGACATAGTCGCCGTCGCTCGGCCGGTAGTGCGGGCTCGACAGCCGGCGCCGCTCGCTCGTCACCAGCAGGCGCATCAGGCCGAAGAACAGCTCCAGTCGCGAGGGCCCCCGGGCCGTGAGCAGGGCGGTCATCGGCGCCAGCGCAGCCTCGCCGTCCCGGGAGGTGTATTCCAGGCCGCCGGTGCTCTCCGCCAGCAGCGGCCGAATCGGTCGCAGCTCGGGGAACGCCGCCATGCAGCCGGTGATGAACTCCTCGGAGAACTGCAGCACCAGGCAGCGCTGCGGGATGCTCTCGCCCGGCGCCACCTCGCTGATCCAGTTGTGCGGCAGGTTCGGGCCCAGGAAGGTGAGGTTGCCGGGCGCGAAGCGTCCGACATGGTCGCCGACGAAGGCCTGCCCGGTGGTGGCGGTGATCAGGTGGATCTCGTATTCCGGGTGGAAGTGCCACTTCACGGTCTTGAAAGGGTAGCCGTGCGTCCAGGCGCGGAAGCTCTCGTCCAGCCTGTGCTCGACCACCTCGCGATAGAGACGCATCGCCCTGTCCATCCCCCGCCAGGCTGCCGGTCTGGGTGGCCGGCTTGACCGGTCGGGACCATAGCGCGGCGCCGGCAGCGTTGACAGGGTCCAGCGCGACCCCTATAGGCCGCGGCTTACTGCCGGGAACGTGGACGGATCCGGTCGGCCAGTCTTGCCGCCAAGGCAGCAAGGCCGATAACGCGGACCGCGCCCGTCGCGACCATCAGGTCGGGGCCTACCGGTGCAACACGAGCGTCGGACATACCGGTCGCACCAGACGAAAAGGGTTTGCCATGAGCAAGCGCCTGGAAAGCAAGTACAAGATCAACCGCCGCCTCGGCGTCAACCTGTGGGGCCGCGCGAAGTCGCCGATCAACAAGCGCGAGTATGGCCCCGGCCAGCACGGCCAGCGCCGCAAGCAGAAGCCGACCGACTTCTCGGTCCAGCTGATGGCCAAGCAGAAGCTCAAGGGCTACTACGGCAACATCAGCGAGAAGCAGTTCCGCAAGTATTACGACGAGGCGGTGCGCCGCAAGGGCGACACCTCGGAGAACCTGATCGACCTGCTCGAGCGCAGGCTGGATGCGGTGATCTACCGCCTGAAGTTCGCGCTCACGCCGTTCGCCGCCCGCCAGTTCGTCAATCACGGCCATGTCACGGTGAACGGCCGCAAGGTCAACATCCCCTCCTTCCTGGTGCGCGACAACGACGTGATCGAGGTGCGCGAGAAGTCCAAGCAGCTCGCCGTGGTGCTCGACGCCGCGCAGAACGGCGAGCGCGACGTGCCGGAATATCTCGAGGTCGACCATCGCGCGATGAAGGGCCGCTTTACCCGCTCGCCGAAGCTGACCGACGTGCCTTACCCTGTCACGATGGAACCCAACCTGGTGGTCGAATTCTACAGCCGCTAAAACATGGTCCGACAGCGCACGACGCTGGTCATCCGACGCGGCTGTCCCGCGCTCCGATGCTCACGGCCAGGAGGCCGCTCCGCTTCGGTGATCGGAAAGACGCGCCGGCCGGCGCCTGAGGCGCCTCTGTATCAGCGTATCGCACTCTCGGGCCGTGTTTCCGGGGCTGGCAGGAAGTAAGTCGGCGAGGCCGGGCGGGTACACCGTCCGGCTTTTGCGTTCGGAGTGTTTTCATGTCCGACAGCCTTGAAGTCATGCGGGGCGAAATTGCACGGCGGCGGACGTTCGCGATCATCTCGCATCCGGATGCGGGCAAGACGACCTTGACCGAGCGGCTGTTGCGGGCGGGAGGGGCGATCCAGTTGGCTGGCAACGTGCGGGCCAAGGGAGAGCGGCGGCGCACGCGGTCGGACTGGATGGGGATCGAGCGCGAGCGCGGGATTTCGGTCGTGACCTCGGTGATGACGTTCGAGTACGGCGGCTGCATCTTCAACCTGCTCGACACGCCGGGACACGAGGACTTTTCCGAGGACACCTACCGGACGCTGACGGCGGTCGATTCGGCGGTCATGGTGATCGACGCGGCAAAGGGCATCGAGGAGCGCACGCGCAAGCTGTTCGAGATCTGCCGGCTGCGCGACATTCCGATCATCACCTTCATCAACAAGATGGACCGCGAGGCGCAGGATCCGTTCGCGCTGCTCGACGAGGTGGCGGGCACGCTCGCACTGGACACCGCGCCGGCGACCTGGCCGGTCGGGCGTGCGTCCAGCTTCGTCGGCACCTACGACCTGCGGGCGCGCGAGATGCACCTGACGCAGACGCTGGAGCAGTCCGATCCGCGGCTGCAGGCGCTCGGCGAGGAACTGGAACTGGTGCAGGCGGCGCTGCCGGAATTCGACCGGGAGAGCTTCGATGCCGGCCACCTGACGCCGGTATTCTTCGGCAGCGCGATGCGCGAGATCGGCGTGCTCGACCTGCTCGACGCCCTGGTGGCGTTCGGGCCGCCGCCGCGCGCGCAGGCCACGGAGACGCGCCCTGTGCAGGCGGACGAGCCGGCGATGACGGCGCTGGTGTTCAAGATCCAGGCCAACATGGACCCCAACCATCGCGACCGGATGGCGTTCGCGCGCATCTGCTCGGGGCGGCTGCAGCGCGGCATGCGGCTGCGCCATGTCCGCACCGGCAAGCAGTTCGCGCTGCACACGCCGCAGTTCTTCTTCGCGCGCGACCGCCAGCTCGCCGAGGAGGCGTTCGCCGGCGACGTGGTGGGCATTCCCAACCACGGCGTGCTGCGCATCGGCGACACGCTGACCGAGAGCGAGGATCTGCGCTTCACCGGTGTGCCGCATTTCGCGCCGGAGATCCTGCGCCGCGTGCGCCTCGACGACGCGATGAAGGCCAAGAAGCTGCGCCAGGCGCTGACCGAGCTTGCCGAGGAGGGGGTGGTGCAGTTGTTCCGCCCGCAGGACGGCGCGCCGCCGATCGTGGGCGTGGTCGGCACGCTGCAGCTCGACGTGCTGCAGGCGCGGCTCGCTGGAGAATACGGCGTGGCAATCGGCTTCGAGAGCACGCCGTTCTCGCTGGCCCGCTGGATAAGCGGCGACCGGGCCGGCATGGAGGCCTTCGTGGCGACCAACCGGTCGGCGCTGGCGGACGATCTCGACGGCGACCCGGTGTTCCTGGCGAGCTCCGCCTTCATGATGCGCCGGACTTTGGAGGCCAATGCAGGCCTCACCTTCGTGGACATCAAGCAGATCGGTAGCCAGTCGATTTAGCAGGCTGCTGAAGAACTCCCGCTGCCCGATGAGAGCGGTCCGCAGGACCGCGGCCGGCGTGACTTTCCGAGCACCGGAGCGCAGCGGTCGTCTGGCCTTGAGCACCGGAGCGCAAGAAAGGCGTGTCGGATCGCCAGCAGCGGGAGTTCTTCAGCAGCCTGTTTGCGCATCGATGACCATATCACGACAACGTATAACCCCCCTGACGATCCGGTTCAGCGGGACCACGTTGCAGCGCCACACAGAATGGAGCGCATCATGAGCGGATCGAACGCGGCAACCGAGATCTATCTGACCGGCCTGCGCAACCAGCATGCCGTTGAGACCCAGGCGATCGGCACCATCCAGAACGAGCTCGGCCGGATGGAGCCATATCCCGAACTTCACGCCCGTATGCAGGAAGAAAAACAACGCTCGACAACGCAGGCGGCGCGACTGGACGAGTTGCTGGCCAAGCACGGCAGCAGCAAGTCGGTTGCCAAGGAAGCCGTCTCGGGCGCCGTCGCGACGGTGGCGGGTTTCGCGCATTCCGCCTCTGACGATGAAGTCATCAAGAACGTTCTCGCCGCCGTAGGCTTCAAGGCCTACGAGACAGCATCCTACAAGGTGCTGCTCGACCTCGCGGATGCCGCGGGCGCCCCTGCTGACCGGCCATTACTAGAGCTGTCCTTGCGGAAGAGCAGGAAATGGGTGAGTGGTTGAACAGCCGGTTGTCAGGTTTCGTGCAGACCTATCTGGTGCAGCGTAAGGCCTGACTTGTCCACCACGGCGGCGGCCAGGCTGGTCGTCGTCGTTCCCTTCGGTTTGGCATCAACCAACTCCTTCCTGTCCCTCGGTCGGGTTCTTGGTCCGCGACGTATCGCGCGGAGCTGTCCGGGCGAGCGACTGGATGATGCTTTGGACCCCCTTCCCGGTCCAGGGCGTGCCGTTCGGTCGCAACACCTTCCGGCCGTTCAGCACGTTGGCGATCTGCTGCGCCGACAGACCGCGACCGCGCATTTCGGCCACCATGTCCCGGATCGGCCGGATGGCGGGGACCGAGCACGGTGCTTTCGCCGCGCTGCTGACCGGCCTGGTCTGCGTGCCTAAAGCGGGCAACATCTTGGGCGACAGGCGGTTCCAGCGCGGCTCGAAAACCATGGGCTCATCCGACACGGCAAACTTGGTCGGCGGAAAAAGCGGTGGCATGCGGGAAGTTCTTGTGCCCGATCAGGCTGGCGAGGTTGTGATCGGGGCGGCCAGCCGACCGCGCATCATCCTGGTCGCGGGTGCCGGCAGCGCGACCGGCCAGGACAATGCTGCCGGCGCACCCAGGATCGGGGTCTTTACTCAGCGCCGGCAACAGCGTTGCGACGAACCCGGTCATTCCAGCGACGGGGGCCGAAAATCATCGACCAGTGCCCCGCTACCGCCGATCGACCGGCAGGTCTGACCGACCCGGATGCAGTCTGGGTCGCCGGAGCGGCCTCCGGCCCGGCTCGGGGAGCAGGGCAGGCAGCAACTTCCGGAGTCGGTCCCACCGTATGAGACAGGTCGATCAAGAACCCGCAATAACGTCGATGCAGCAATTTTTGACGACTTATTCATTACTGTCCTGAACTCAAATCGACTAGCTATCCCGACATCATATCGATCCCGTAGCGGATCCGGACCGGAGTTCATCCGATGTTTGAAATGACGTTGATGCTCATGAGCTTTATCTCCATCGGTGTCGCTGCGGCCGCCTTCCTCATGCTGTTCAGGGCGACTCCGATGATCTCCGTGGAGGATCTGTAATGCTCACGGCGTTCACGATCCTCTCTGGTGCAGCGGGCATCCTTCTGTTCGGCGCGATGGCGCTCTGCTGCCTGGCCGCGGAAGGCAATGCGACCAGGCAATGGCCGTAGCCGGCAACGGACATCCAGCCGGCAGCCTGCCCTACAGGGCGCGCCCCTCGCGGTAGCCGTAATAGAGGTAGTGCGGCAGGCCGCAGCCGCTGGCGATCTGGACATCCGGATTGTCGCGCAGATAGGTTTGGCTGTCGAAGGCGACCAGCCGCGGCGGTTGCGCCTCGCAGGCCGGCAGCCGGATCGTCGCCAGTCCTCCGGGTAGGCTGCGATGGCGGCGGAGCAGCCTGGCATCGCCGGTCAGCAGGCTGTCGCGCGCGCCGAGGGCGCGTATCTGGTCGGTGAACTGCTCGAAGCAGACCGTGATCTGGTGGTCGAACTGATGCACGTATTCCTCGCGCGACATCAGCAGGTCCTTGATCATGTGGGTGCCGGGACCGATATAGCGGCGCATTGCTGTGCGGTCCTCGACGTCGACCCGGCGGTACATCTTGCGCCTGGTATGCTCCTGCACGATCTCATACGGCTTGTTGTGGAAGTGCAGGTAGGTGAAGTCGGTATCGACCGTGCCGACCCGCAGCCGTGATTTCGGCTCGTGGTAGCCGCTATCCATCTCGAGGATCGCGTGGCTCGGCAGGAAACCCTTCGGGAACACCTCCGGATGGAACCAGTCGGTCTGCGACGGGACGTTGAACAGCGAGGTCCGGATGCCGAGCGCCTGGTCGCACTCCAGCAGCGCGTCGAAAGCGCCGTGGAGGGCGTCCCGGGTGCAGCACAGGCCGCTGCGGGTGAACAGAGCCAGGAATTCGTCGCAATCGCTCGGCAGTGCGAAGTCATAGTCGTGCTCGCGGTCCCAGCCATTGATGATGCCGTGCACGATGGCGCCCTTGCGCTCGAACGCCTCGATGCCGACGTGCTGGCGATGAACGAGGACGCCGACAGCCTCGAACTGCTCGAGGATGAAGCAGGTCAGCGGATCGCGCGAGCCGTTATCCAGGACCTCAAGCGACTCGAAGCCGAACAGGTAGCCGTAGTATTTCAGCCACGCATCGAGAAGCTGGCCTTCATCCTTTTGCATCATGATGCAGCGTACGCGCGCCATCGGGCCCCTGGCCTGCCTGCTGAGCACTTGTCCTAGCACTCTTCAGGAGCGAGCGGTTCAGCAATGCGCCGGCTTGGCCAGGACGAAGTCGTGCATCGTCGCCTTCATCGTGAAGCTGCCGAAATCCATCATCACGCGGTCGGAGACGCCGTTCGAGAAGTAGCGCATCGCCGCCTCGTAGTCCGGGCTGATGGTGCCGGGCGCCCGCGAGAAGAACGCCACATGCACCTGTGCCGCACCCAGAGCTGCGAGCTGCGGCCGGTCGGATGACGTGGGCGGCGGCTGCCAGCCGGTGATGACGACGTAGGTGTCCTGCGCGCCGTCCGGACCGGTGCCGTCGAATAGCAGCGGGGCTAGCGTCCTGCGGCCGGATTCAGCCGCCTGCAGGATCGCCAGCGTGTGCGCCATCGGAAACAGCGTGCCGGGCGGCAACTCCACGGTGGCGCGGTGCGGCAGGGTGTAGCCGATGCTGCCGAGGCCCGCCTCCGGCATGTTGGCCTCGCCGCGTACCTGCTCGGTGGTGGCGCCGTTGGCGCGCTGGCGCATGTCGAAGGTCAGATGGTGGCCGTCCTTGCTCTCCAGCGTGGCGTAGTCCGATACCAGGGTGGAGGGGCCGCCATCGCGGGTGACGGTCTGCAGCCGCAACTGCTGCTGGGTCGCCCAGCCGCCGCACGTATCGGTCACCTGGTAGGTCATGTGGCCGGTGGCGGCCACGATGCCGCCGCCCTCCACGTGATCAAGGCTGAGCTCGTAGGTGGCGCTATGCGCGGCGAGGGTCGCGCACCGGGCGACGCCGCACCCGGTCACCGGCGCCGCCAGCAGCAGGCCGGCGAGCAGCAGGCGCACGCTCACTGATCCGAGGCCTGGGGAACCGACTTCAGCGGACCGCCGACGGTCTTGGCGGGAGGCAGGTCGAGCTGCAGCGACAGCTCCTTGAGGCGCTTCGCATCGACCGGCGCGGGAGCCCCCATCATCGGGTCCTCGCCCTGCTGGTTGAGCGGGAACAGGATGACCTCGCGTATGTTCGGCTCGTCGGCCAGCAGCATGACGATGCGGTCCACACCCGGCGCCGAGCCGCCATGCGGCGGAGCGCCGAACCGGAAGGCGTTCAGCATGCCGCCGAAACGCGCCTCCACCTCGCCCTCCGGATAGCCCGCGATCTGGAACGCGCGGATCATCACCTCGGGCAGGTGGTTGCGGATCGCGCCCGACGACAGCTCGATGCCGTTGCAGACGATGTCGTACTGGAACGCCTTGATGGTCAACGGGTCCTGGCCGTTCAGCGCCTCGAGCCCACCTTGCGGCATCGAAAACGGGTTGTGGCTGAAATCGATCTGCTTGGTCTCCTCGTTGACCTCGTACATCGGGAAATCGGTGATCCAGCAGAACCGGAACGCGTCCTTTTCCACCAGATCAAGCTCGGTCGCGATCCGGGTGCGCACCAGCCCCGAGAACTTCACCGCCTCGGACGCAGCACCGGCGGCAAAGAACACCGCGTCGCCGGCGCCCACCCCACAGGCCTCGCGCACCGCGAGCGCCCGATCGGGCTCGAGGTTGCGCGCGATCGGGCCCTGTGCCGCGCCCTGCTCGTCGAAGGTGATGTAGCCCAGCCCGCCGGCGCCCTCGGTCCGGGCCCATTCGTTGAGCTTGTCGAAGAACGAGCGCGGCCGGCCGCCGGCATCCGGGGCGGGAATGGCGCGCACGATGCCGCCGGCGGCGGCGATCCGTGCGAACAGGCCGAAGCCGGAGCCGGCGAACTGTCCGGTGACGTCGGTGAGGGTGAGCGGGTTGCGCAGGTCGGGCTTGTCGCTGCCGTACAGCGCCAGCGCCTGGTCGAACGGGATACGCGGGAACGGCGTCGCACTCACCGCGCGGCCCTGGCCGAACTCCTCGAAGATGCCGGCCATCACCGGCTCCAGGGTCGCGAACACGTCCTCCTGGGTCACGAAGCTCATCTCGAAATCGAGCTGGTAGAACTCGCCCGGCGAGCGGTCGGCACGCGCGGCCTCGTCACGGAAGCACGGTGCGATCTGGAAGTAGCGGTCGAAGCCCGCGATCATCGCGAGCTGCTTGAACTGCTGCGGCGCCTGCGGCAGGGCGTAGAAGCGGCCCGGATGCAGCCGCGCCGGCACCAGGAAGTCGCGGGCGCCTTCCGGGCTGGAGGCGGTCAGGATCGGCGTCTGGAACTCGGTGAAGCCCTGCGCAATCATCCGCGCCCGCAGGCTGGCGATCACGCCGGCGCGCAGCATCATGTTGCGGTGCAGCTTGTCGCGCCTGAGGTCGATGTAGCGGTAGCGCAGCCGCAACTCCTCCGGATAGCTTTCGGTGCCGGCGACCTGCAGTGGCAGCACTTCGCTGGCCGACTGCACGACGAGCGACTTCGCGCGCAGCTCGATCCCCCCGGTGGCGAGCTTCGGATTGACGGTGGCACCCTCGCGCAGCACGACCTCGCCGGTGACCGTGATCACGCTCTCGACGCGCAGCCGCTCGGCGGCCTCCAGCAGGTCGGAGCCGGCGGGAAACACGATCTGGGTGATGCCGTGATGGTCGCGCAGGTCGATGAACAGCAGCCCGCCATGGTCGCGCTTGCTGTGCACCCAGCCGGACAGGCGGGCGGCCTGCCCGGCATCGGAGCCGCGCAGGGCCGCGCAGCTATGGGTACGATACGGGTGCATACAAATGGTCCTGTTGGCAGGGTGGTCGTGCGAGGTGACGCAGGAAGCCGCCGAGGCCCCCCCCTGTCAATGTAGCCTGCCTGTCAGTGTTGCGAGGCGTGGCTGGACCAGGCGGAGCCAGCCGGGCTGCTTCCGCGCTCGGTCATGCGGGTGTAACAGCCTTGGGATGCCTCGTTCCAGCCGATCGCCTTATCCCGAGCCGGTGCTCGTCACCGATACCGCCGCCCTGGCTGCCCTCGTCGAACGGCTCCGCCTCGAACGGTTCGTCACCATCGACACCGAGTTCGTGCGCGAGCGGACCTATTTCCCGGAGCTGTGCGTCGTCCAGCTCGCCGGCACCACCGAGGTCGCGGTGATCGACACCGTGGTGGACACGCTCGATCTGGCGCCGCTCGTCGCGCTGCTCGACGATCCGGCCGTGGTCAAGGTGTTCCACGCCGCGCGCCAGGACCTCGAGATCTTCCTGTACCGGTTCGGCCGGCTGCCGGCGTCGGTGTTCGACACCCAGGTGGCGGCCATGGTGGCAGGCTTCGGCGACCAGGTCGGCTATGACAGCCTGGTAGCCTCGCTCACCGGCGGCGAGATCGACAAGGCGCACCGGTTCAGCGACTGGTCGGCGCGGCCGCTCTCGCCGGCGCAGGTCGCCTATGCCGCTGCCGACGTGACGTATCTGCGCGACGTCTACGAGAAGCTGCGCAGCCGGCTGGAGCGCGAGGGGCGGCTCGACTGGGTGGCGCAGGAGATGGCGGTGCTCGGCGACCCGCAGACCTTCCGGCCCGATCCCGAGACCTTGTGGGAACGGCTGCGGCCGCGCACCGGCAACCGGCGCATGCTCGGCGTGCTGCGCGCGATCACCGCCTGGCGCGACCGCGAGGCGCAGCGTGTGAACATCCCGCGCTCGCGCCTGCTCAAGGACGAGAGCCTGCTGGAGATCGCCGCCACCGCGCCACGCGATATCGAGGCGCTGGGGCGCACTCGCGGGGTGAGCCGCGGCTTTGCCGAGGGCCGCGCCGGGGCCGGCCTGCTGGCGGCGATCGAGGCCGCCCGGGCGGAGACGGAGGCCGATCTGCCGACGGTGGCGCGCAAGGACGGCCCACGGCCCTCGCCGGCGCTGGTGTCGCTGCTCAAGGTGCTGCTGGCGGCGAAGGCCGAGCAGCACGACGTGGCGCCGCGTCTGCTGGCCTCCTCCGAGGAGATCGACCGGCTGGCGGTGGAGGAGGCGCCCGACATCCCGGCGCTGCAGGGCTGGCGCCGGACGGTGTTCGGCGAGGACGCGCTGGCGCTCAAGGGCGGCGCGGTGTCGCTCGGCGTGGACGGCAAGCGGATCAGGCTGCTGCGGGCTCCGGATTGAACTTTCTCCGCCCCGAGTCGCGGCGGATTCCTGCCGTTTCGGAGGAACTGTTCGTACAGGCGTCGGTTGCCTGACTTACTAGATAGATTATCGTTATAATATAGTTATCCACACGACTGGTGGGGGTTCCCCTCGATTCTGTCCACAAGATTTTGTGGTCGGTTCGTTGAGATCACGGTTTTTATGTCATATCGTCCCACCTCCCATCCAAGAGGAGCCGGGCGATGGAATGGAACGAGGAGACGATCTCCCGTTTGCGCAGTCTCTGGCAGGAGGGGCACTCCACCGCCGAGATCGGCCGGCGAATGTCCATCACCAAGAACGCCGTCGTCGGCAAGGCGCATCGCCTCACGCTGCCGCCGCGGCCATCGCCGATCCGCAAGGGGCTGGTGACGGTTGCCGGTGGCTCGGTGCCGGGCCGGGGTTCGCACACGCCGCGCCCGACCGCTTCGAGCCGGACCGCCGCCGCACGGGCTGAAACACAGGCTGGCGCCCCGGTCAGGCTGGTCCCCGATACCATGGCCGCGACGGCGCGCGGCTATACCGGACTGTCGAGCGAGCCGATGGCGAGCCGTTCCCTGCAGCACCGCTCCAATGTCACCCCGATGCGCCGACCGGTCGCGGCGCCGGACGCGCGCGAACACTCTCGCGATACCGGGCGCGATCCTGGACGTGAGCCCGGAGCGGACAATGATCACGGGTCGTACCGGTCGCTGAGCCGGTCCGAGCCGCGTCGCCGCGGTCTCGCCTGCTGCTGGCCGCTGGGCGAGCCCGGCACCAAGCAGTTCCGCTTCTGCGGCGGCGACCCGATCCCGGGCAAGCCGTACTGCACCGAGCACGCCCAGCTCGCCTACGTGAAGCTGCGCGACCGCCGCGACACCGCCTGAGGCGCCGGATCCGGTTCAGCCGAGGGACGCGGCGCTGCCTTCCTCCGGATGCACGGCCTGCGGCAGCACCGGGGCCGCGACCACCGGGTCGGACAGCCCTTCGGGCGTGACCGCCGCAGCGCTGGCCGCCTGCCCGTAGCTGGTCTCGAACTGGCCGGTCACCTGACCGCCGGGCTCGACCGTCAGCGAGCCGCACTTCGCATTGCCGATCACCCGCCCGCTCGGACGAATGGTCAGCGTGCCGGTTGCCGTCAGCGTGCCGTCCACGGTACCGGCGACCTCGGCGTCCTGGACATGCGCGGTGCCGCGGAACATGCCGCCGGGCGCCACATGCAGCTCGATGGCCTCGATCGAGCTCGCCTCGACGGTCCCCTCGACCACCAGCCGCTCGGCATCCTGCACCGTGCCCTGGACGCTGATCCCGCGACCCACCACGAGCGTGCGCTTCTCGGCCGCCTCGCGCGGCCGCTGTCCGCCATTCCCCTGCAGGGTGGTGGCCGCTCCCAGGCCGCCGGACCCGTATCCAGACGAACCGGGACCCGGTCGCGGGGCGGGCGGTGCCGCTGGCAGTGGTGGCGTCGAGAAGGGAGCACGACCCATGGCTTGGGCCTCCTGTTGGGCTGGGGGGAGCGGGCTTGTCGGAAAAGGCGGGGTGACGTCGGCGGCCGGCGTCGCCTGCGGGGACGGCCGGAACGGCGGCATGCCGAGACCGGCACCGAAGTCGCGGCGGCCGGTGCCGGAGGTCGGCACGACGGTCGCCACCGGCTGGGTCCCGGGCAGCGGCTCGTCTGGCTTGCGTCGCTTGAACAAGTTCCCTGTCCCGATCGTTCGTTGCGACCGCCTTACACGCGCAAGTGGTAGCGTTGCAACGACAAGCTTCCGGATGCCCCCGGTGCTTGCCGGTGCTCGTGTCAGGGTGATACGGGCTGCACCCCTGATGCAAGAGCTGGAACCCCGTCAATGCATTTCGCCGAAGCGGCTTTCGACATCGTCGGCATCGGCAACGCGATTGTCGACGTGCTGGCACCGGTGCCGGCGGGCTTTCCCGAGCAGCAGGGGATGGTGCCGGCCAGCATGTCGCTGATCGACGCGGTCCGGGCGACGGAACTCACTGCACTGGTGAAGCCGGTCCAGCGCACCGGCGGCGGCTCTGCGGCCAACACCTGCGTGGTTGCGGCCGCCTTGGGCGCGCGCGTCTGCTATCTCGGCAAGGTCGCCGACGACGAGGCCGGCCGGGTGTTCCGGCGCGACGTCGAGGCAGCCGGGATCGCGTTCCCGTCGGCGCCGCTGAGCGGGTTGGCACGTGGCGATCGCGACACCGCGCTCTGCGTGATCCTGGTGACGCCGGACGGCCAGCGCACGATGAACACCTATCTCGGCGCCTGCACCGCCTTCGCCGAGGCCGACGTCCTGGCCGAGGCAATCGAGGGCGCGCGCATCACCTATCTCGAGGGCTACCTGTTCGACCCGCCGGAGGCGCAGCGCGCCTTCCGCCGCGCCGCCGAGATCGCGCACGACGCCGGACGCCACGTGGCGCTGACCCTGTCCGATCCGTTCTGCGTCGGGCGCCATCGCAGCGCGTTCCGCGAGCTGGTGGCAGGCGGCGTCGACATCCTGTTCGCCAACGAGCAGGAGATCCTGTCGCTGTACGAGACCGAGGATTTCGAGGCCGCCGCCCGGCATGCGGCCAGTGACGTGGCGCTTGCCGTGCTGACCCGGTCGGAGCATGGCAGCCTTGCCGTGCGCGGCGAGGAGCGGGTGCACATCGCCGCGGTGCAGACGAAGGTGGTCGATACCACCGGGGCCGGTGACGCCTACGCCGCCGGCTTCCTCACGGCGCTCACGCAAGGGCGGACCCTGGCCGAATGCGGCCGGGTCGGATCGGTTGCCGCGGCCGAGATCATCTCGCATTACGGCGCCCGGCCGGAGGCGGACCTGCGGCAGCTTTCCGGGCTCTGAGTCCTCCGCTCGAACGTAGCGAAAGTTAAAGCGTGCAAAGCGTGCGCTGCACCATTATCTAGCCGCGTACCACCCTATCATTGCAGCCGCTGCCTTGCCCCCGGGATGACGTGTTCCGGAGGCTCGATGTGCCGGCTGCCTGCACGCTGAAGAAAGCCGGTCAGACCGTCATGGAAATTCGCAACATCGCCATCATCGCGCACGTCGACCATGGCAAGACCACCCTCGTCGACCAGTTGCTGCGACAGTCCGGCACCTTCCGCGACAACCAGCACGTGGCCGAGCGCGCGATGGACAGCAACGACCTCGAGCGCGAGCGCGGCATCACAATCCTCGCCAAGTGCACCAGCGTCGAGTGGAAGGGCGTGCGCATCAACATCATCGACACGCCGGGCCACGCCGATTTCGGCGGCGAGGTCGAGCGCATCCTGAACATGGTGGATGGCGCGATCGTGCTGGTCGATGCCGCCGAAGGGGCGCTCCCGCAGACCAAGTTCGTGGTCGGCAAGGCGCTGGCCCGCGGCATCCGGCCGATCGTGGTGGTGAACAAGGTCGACCGGCAGGACGCTCGCCCGGACGAGGTGCACACCGAGGTGTTCGACCTGTTCGCAGCCCTCGGCGCCGACGACCACCAGCTTGATTTCCCGATGCTGTATGCCTCCGGCCGCCAGGGCTGGGCCGACACCACCTTGGAAGGGCCACGCAAGGACCTCTCGGCGCTGTACGACCTGGTGGTGAGCCACGTCCCGGCGCCGCATCTGGATACCGAGGCGCCGTTCGCGATGGTCGCCTCGATCATGGAATACGACAACTTCCTCGGCCGCGTACTGACCGGCCGCGTCGAGCAGGGCCGCGCGCGACTGAACATGCCGGTGCGCGTGCTGCGCGCCGACGGCACCGTGGTCGAGACCGGACGGCTGACCAAGCTGCTGACCTTCCGCGGCCTGGAGCGGGTGTCGGTGGACGAGGTCGGCACCGGCGACATCATCGCGGTGGCGGGATTGTCCGAGGCGACCATCCCGGAGACCATCGCCTCTCCCGAGGTGACCGCGGCGCTGCCGGCGATTCCGGTCGATCCGCCGACGCTGACCATGACCTTCCGGCTGAACGATGGCCCCTACGGCGGCCGTGACGGCAAGAAGGTGACCTCGCGGCAGATCCGCGACCGGCTGATCCGCGAGACCGAGGGCAACGTCGCCATCCGCGTCACCGACAGCCCGGAGAGCGAGGCGTTCGAGGTCGCCGGCCGTGGCGAACTCCAGCTTGGCGTGCTGATCGAGACCATGCGCCGCGAGGGCTTCGAGATCACCATCGGCAGGCCGCGTGTTCTGACGCGTCTCAACGAAGAGACCGGCGAGCGCGAGGAGCCGTTCGAGGAGGCGCTGATCGACGTCGACGAGGCGTTCTCCGGCGTCGTGGTCGAGAAGATGAGCCTGCGTCGCGGCCAGATGCAGGACATGCGTCCGTCCGGGGGTGGCAAGGTGCGGCTGACCTTCATCATCCCGTCGCGCGGCCTGATCGGCTATCACGGCGAGTTCCTGACCGACACCCGCGGCACCGGCATCATGAACCGCTCGTTCATCGGCTATCAGCCCTGGGCCGGTCCGATCGAGGGCCGTCGCAACGGCTCGCTGATCTCGTCCGAGGACGGCTCGGCGGTACAGTATGCGCTTTGGTACCTGCAGGAGCGTGGCACGCTGTTTGTGAGCCCAGGCGAGAAGGTCTATGTCGGCATGATCCTGGGCGAGCATTCGCGCGGCTCGGACCTCGAGATCAACCCGATCAAGGAAAAGAAGCTCACCAACATTCGCGCCGCCGGCAAGGACGACGCGATGCTGCTGACGCCGCCGCGCCGGATGAGCCTGGAGCAGGCGATCGCCTATATCGAGGATGACGAACTGGTCGAGGTGACGCCGGCGGCGGTGCGGCTGCGCAAGCGCTATCTCGATCCGCACCAGCGCAAGCGCGCCGAGCGTAAGTCCGACAGCGACGCGGCCTGAACCGCTCCCAGCTCGTTGCCTGATGCGTATACGAGGCGGGCCGCAGGCCGGTTGGCCTTCGCAACGATGATTGTGTTGTAAATCAGGCGGATTCGTCGGAAACTTCCCATTGCGACTGAACTTTCCCGCACGACGTGCGCGGGAACGCGTGCTATGGACACGCCTGCAAGCAGCATCGTCCGGTGCGGCCCCTGCACCTTGTCGCATCTCCCAGGATCGGAGACTTCCATGACGCTCACCACCCGGTTCCTCGCCACCGCTTCGGCGTTCGCGCTGATGGCGACGGCCGCTCCGGCTTTCGCGCAGACGACGACCACCGCTCCGAATACAGTGGCGCCTCCCGCCACCAGCACCCCGTCCGCGCCGTCCGCGACACCCAGCGCCCCAGCTCCGAACATGGCCGCCCCGGCGACCACGACGCCGCCGGTCGACACTGCGCCGCCCGCCGCCTCCGCACCGCCTGCGACCACGGCTCCCTCGACGACCGCGCCCTCCGAGACCGCGCCGTCGGCTGCCTCGCCGGGCACGACGACGCACAAGCACCATGGCCACCACCATGGCAAGGGCACGCACCACCATCATCACCACCACAAGAAGGTCGCGCCGCAGCCCGCGGGCTGAGCCGGTCCGCCTCGCACCGCAGGGCGGGGGGACCATGTCCGCCCGTCCAGCCGGTGTCCTCCCCGGTCAGCGATCCTGACCGGTGCCGGTTGAACGGCTGAGCGGCACGCGCCGGCCGCTCGCGCTGATGGGCCTGCTCGGCTTCGCCTCGGGCCTGCCGATCCTCCTGACCTTCTTCACGCTGCAGCAGTGGATGAGCGAGTCCGGCGTCTCGCTGCGCGCCATCGGGCTGACCGCCTGCATCGGCCTGCCCTATCTGCTGAAGTTCCTGTGGGCGCCGCTGCTCGACCGGCTGCCGCCCGGCGTGCTTGCAACGATCGGCCGCCGGCGCGGCTGGCTGCTGCCGGTGCAGGTCGCACTCACCGGCTCGATCCTGCTGATTGCCGCCTCCGACCCGCACCGCCATCCGGTGGGGCTGGTGCTGGCGGCCGTGCTGCTCGCCTTTTTCTCGGCCAGCCAGGACGTCGTCATCGATGCCTGGCGCATCGAGAGTTTTGGCCCGCGTCTGCAGGCGGCGGCCTTGGGCTGCTATGTCTGGGGCTACCGGATCGCGATGCAGGTTTCCGGAGCCGGTGCGATCTTCCTGGCCGGCCGGCTCGGCTGGCACGGCGCGTATGCGGCGATGGCCGCCTGTTCGCTGCTCGGACTGCTGGCGACGCTGCTGGTGCGCGAACCGGTGCGCGTCGCGAGACCGGACGCGCCGGCGGGATGGGACCAGCAGGTGCAGGCCCGCGTGGTGGCGCCGCTGCGTGACCTGCTGGGCCGGCCCGGCTCTGGCCTGGTCGTCGCCTTCGTGCTGCTGTTCAATCTCGGCACCCAGATGGCCGACACCATGGCGGCGCCGTTCTATCACGCGCTCGGCTTCTCGCGCGATGCGGTGGCGCTCGCCAACGGCCTGCCCGCCCTGGCGGCGGCGCTGCTCGGGGCGGCCGCCAGCGCGCTCTGCGTCGCCCGCTATGGCGGCTCGCGCACCCTGATCATCGCCGCGATGGTGCAGATGGCCTCGATGGGGCTGTATCTGGCGCTGTACCGCGCTGGTCCGCAGACCTCGATGCTGCTCGCCAAGGTGACGCTGGAGGGGTTCGCCGAGGCGCTGGCGACCACCACCTTCCTGACCTACCTCTCCCGGCTGTGCTCAGCGGAATACACCGCCACGCAATATGCGCTGCTGTCCTCGATGGCACCGATCGCCTGGCGCACGCTCGGCGGCGGCACCGGGATCGCTGCCCAGGCGCTGGGCTGGCCTGCATTCTTCGCGGGCGCGATCCTGTGCGCGCTGCCCGGCATCCTGATCATGCTGGCGCTGATGCGGCGCTACCCGTCCGGGCTGCCGCCGCGGGTGCGAACGGCAGTTGTCTGATGCTGCGCGTCGGCTGGACGTCGGGAACAGGCGGCGTATCGTCGGCCGCATGCCGGCATGAGGCCGGCGGACCGGAAAGGCTGCGTTCAGGATGGAACGACCCCTAGAAATCGCATTCCACGGCCTGCAGCACTCGGACAGCGTCGAGGCCGAGATACGCAAGCACGTCGAAAAGCTGGAGACGCGCTACGGGCGGCTGACAGCCTGCCGGGTCTCGATCGAGGCGCTGCACCAGCAGCACCAGAAGGGCAACCAGTTCGAGGTGCACATCATCCTCTCGGTGCCCGGCCGGGAACTCGCGGTCTCGCACGAGCCGCATCGCACCAAGGAGCGCTACGCCCATCCCGATGTCCACACCGCCCTGCGGGACGCCTTCCGGGCGGCGGAGCGGCAACTCGAAGGCTACAAGGGACATGTCCGGGAGAACGTGGCGAGCCCGGGAGCGTCGGCTTTGTCAGGCCAGGTGACGCTGAAGCAGCCCGGGGAGGACCACGGCTTCATCCTGAACAGCACCGGGTCGCAGATCTATTTCCACCGCGACAGCGTCACCGACGGCGACTTCGAGGCTCTGCGCGAGGGCGACCTGGTGCACTATGTCGAGGAGGCCGGAAGTTCAGGCCCGACGGCGACCAAGGTTCGCGTCGGCAGCATCCGCAAGGCGTGAGGCGCCGATAGCGTCGCAGGCACGCCGGTACAGGACAGGCGTGCCTGCGGCTTGCGGCCTACCGTGCGACACGCGCTCCAGCAGCATGTGGGGCAGGGTGAGGGCGGCCAGGCCCTGGATGGTCAGCGCCAGCAACCGGTCGAAGCCGCTGCCGCCGTAGAACGGCAGCAGCATTGCTCCGATCAGCACGGTCAGTCCCGTTACCGGAAGCGACCGCAGGACGACGTTGCGCGGGGTGACCCGAGGGGCGCGGGCCGGATCATGCGAGATCTGGCGCACGTGCTCCGGCGCATGGATGCAGACGAAATAGAGCGCGAAGGCCACCAGCGGCGTCAGCAGGAAAAAGGCCGCCGCCATTATTGCCGGCACACGGAGATCACCAAGGCGGCCGGATGGGCCCAACCGCACCCTCCAAAGCAGGGCTGCCCCTAGCCAGGCCAGGGAGCAGCCAAACAGGAGTTGGGGCAGTTCCGGCATCGCCACCTGCGCCACGGTGGCGAACACCTTCGCCGTCGCCACCGGGTGGAACAGCGAGGGGAGTGCGATCGGAAGTCCGCCCGTGATGACGACGCCGAGGGGGTTTGCTTGGCCTGGCCGATCGGACCCGAAATGCCAGACCGACCCGGCCAGGAAGCTCGCCAGGGTCAGCCCCGGGGCGATGTGCCATGCCAGCAGGACCATCGCAGCGAGGCCCAGATAGGGCACCGCGAAGACGACGAACCACAGTCGTCCGTAGCGGGTCC
Organism: uncultured Lichenicoccus sp.; assembly: GCA_963693035.2. Taxonomy (GTDB): domain Bacteria; phylum Pseudomonadota; class Alphaproteobacteria; order Acetobacterales; family Acetobacteraceae; genus Lichenicoccus. The sequence continues at coordinate 274,786 of CAXMMQ010000006.1, read as the reverse complement.
GCAGGTAGGGGCGGGCGATCTCTCCGTCCAGGGCGCCGTGTGGCACCCCCAGCAGTATGATCGCAAGCAGCGCACCCCAGGCTGCCATCGCGCTGCCGCCCTCAGGCCGCGCGCAGGTTCGACGTCGGTTGCATCGTCTTGAGGTCGAGATCGGTGGTCCTGGTATCGGACGCCACGGTCAGGAAGCCGTAGGCGACCTTCGACACGATATCGAGGAGTGCGATCGCCAGCACGCTGAGGCTGTCGCTGATCACGTTCAGGCCGTCGGGCGCCACTGCGAGGATCACCGGGTAGATCAGCCACAGCACCGAGAGGATCGAGGCGTTGCGGCGATAGCTCGAGCGCACGTCGGATCGCTCGGTGCCGTTGTACTGCAGGTTGGAGACCCAGAGCACATAGTACACGCCGAGGAACGCGATGCACGAGATCAGGAACCAGGTCCACTTGATCCAGAGTTCATGTGAGAGACCGAAGAACAGCGCGGTCAGGATCATCATCAGGTCGGCCAGCACGATGCCGGTGAAGGCGCCGATCCGCTTCTGCCCGGCATGCATCGCCGTCAGCGTGAGGCTGACCAGGAGCAGCGGCGTGGTGAAGGTCCAGTCGATGTAGCGCGCGAAATAGAAGATGCGCGTGGTTCCGGGGCCGGTGGTGAGGTCGGCTGGCAGGATGATCGAGCCCTGGCCGATCGCCATCGCGAAATACGAGCAGGCAGCGATCAGCGGCACGATGCCGTGCAACACGGTCTGCATCTCTTCCGAGGCGGTGCGGCGCTTGCCGGTCACGAGGATCGCGACGCCGCCGAGCAACATGACGATCGCCGTCGCCCAGTTTAAGGTATGTGAATCCAAGGCAGCCCGCTCCTGTGATCGCGGCTGCAAGACCAACTGCATCGGATGGTTGCCCACGCGACCCGGCGTATGTCGGCAGGTTCGGTAAAGTGACCGTCTGGTGTGCGGATCGGCGCAGGCGGCTGACCGGGCTACCCGTAGCGCGCGATCGACAGGTCCTCGTATTCGATGTTGGGGCGGCGGTCGCTGATCAGGTCGGCGATCAGCCGCCCCGAGCCGCAGGCCATGGTCCAGCCCAGCGTGCCGTGCCCGGTGTTCAGCCACAGGTTGGTCCAGCGCCCGGCGCTGCCCACGATCGGCGTGCCGTCCGGGGTGTTCGGACGCAGCCCGGTCCAGAAGGTGGCGCGCGACAGGTCGCCGCCGCCGAACAGCGAGCCGAAGCTCAGCTCCAGCGTCTCGCGCCGCTCGGGCCGCAGCCGGGTGTCGTAGCCGGTGAGCTCGGCGGTGCCGCCGACGCGGATGCGGTCGCCAAGCCGGGTCATCGCGACCTTGTAGGTCTCGTCGTTGACGGTGGAGACCGGGGCGCGGTCGGGGTCGGTCAGCGGGATGGTGAGCGAGTAGCCCTTCACCGGATAGACCGGGATGCGCAGGCCGAGCGGCTTCAGCAGGGCCGGCGTGTGGCTGCCGGTCGCGACCAGGTAGGCATCCCCGGTGACGAGCCCGCTGCTGGTATCCACCGCGCTGATCCGGTCGCCCTCGGTGCGCAGCGCCCTGATCGTGGTGTCGTAGCGGAACCGCACGCCGTGTCCGGCGGCGAGTGCTGCCAGCCGCTGGGTGAACAGGTGCGCGTCGCCGCTCTCGTCGCCCGGCAGCCGCAGGCCACCCTTGAGCAGGTGGCGCGTGCGGCTGAGCGCCGGCTCGGCGCGCACGATGCCATCGACGTCGAGCAGTTCGTGCGTAACGCCGCTTTCGGCCAGGATGCGCATGTCCTCGGCGGCGTGGTCGAGCTGCGCCTGGGTGCGGAACAACTGCACCAGCCCGCGCTGGCGGTCGTCGTAGGTGATGCCGGTCTCGTGGCGCAGGTCGGCCAGGCAGTCGCGGCTGTATTCGGCGATCCGCAGCATCCGGCTCTTGTTGCGGTCGTAGGCCTCGGCGGTAGAGTTCTGCAGGAGTTGCACCATCCAGCGGAACATCGCCGGATCCAGCCGCGGCCGGATCACCAGCGGGCTGTGGCGGCCGAGCATCCAGCCGAGCGCCTTGCGCGGCAGGCCGGGAGCCGCCCACGGCGTCGAGTAGCCGGGCGAGACCTGTCCCGCATTGGCGAAGCTGGTCTCCATGCCGGCGGCAGGCTGGCGGTCGATCAGCTCGACCTCGTGGCCGAGCCGGGACAGGTACCAGGCGGAGGTCACGCCGATCACGCCGCCGCCGAGCACGATGATCTTCAAGCCGTCGGTTCCTGCTGCTGTCCGAGATAGCGCCGGTGGTGGCGGGCGCCGAGGGCGGTCAGCATCTCGTAGCCGATGGTGCCGGCCGCGGCCGCCGCCTCGTCGAGCGGGCGGTGCGGCCCGATCAGGTCGACCAGGTCGCCGGGTGCAGCGCCCCGCTCGCCGAGGCCGGTGACGTCCAGCGCCAGGCAGTCCATCGAGATACGGCCGACGATCGGTAGCGCAAGCGGGTTGTCGGGCAGGGTGGCGAACCCCCTGCCGCCGCCGGCGCGCAGAAAGCCGTCGGCGTAGCCGATCGCCAGCGTCGCGATCCGGGTGCGCCGCTGCGCCGTGAAGCGGGCGCCATAGCCGACATCGGTGCCGGCTGCGATCCATCGCGTCTGCACGATGCGCCCCTGCAGCCGCACGACGGCGCGCATCGGGTTCGAGCCGGGCCCGGGATTGACGCCGTAGAGCGCCGCCCCGGGGCGAACCATGCCGAGATGCCAGGCCGGTCCCAGCATGATGCCCGAAGACGCGGCAAGACTGGCCGGAACCGTTCCGAGCACGCCGCGCAACTGCCCCTGCTGAGCCTGGAAACGCTCGAGTTGCTGGCGGTTCATCGGGTGTTCCGGCGTGTCGGCGCAGCCCAGGTGGCTCATCAGCAGGGTCGGCCGGATGCCGTCGAGCCGGCGCGGCTCGTCCTCGAGCTGCAGCAGGTCGGCTTCCGACAGGCCATAGCGCGACATGCCGGTATCGGTCTGGATTGCCGCTTCGAGCCGCCGGCCCACCTGGACGGAAATTCCATGCCAGTCCGCGATCTGCTCCAGGCTGTTCAGCACCGGCACCAGACGGTGCTGCTCGAACAGCGCGGCGGTGCCGGGGAACGGTCCGTTGAGGATGTGGATGGTGCTGTTGTCGGCCAGGAGCGGCCGCAGCGCGATCCCTTCGCGCAGATGCGCCACGAAGAACGCGCGGCAGCCCTCACGCTGCAGGCGCTGCGCTACCGGCACCGCACCGAGGCCATATCCGTCCGCCTTCACCACGGCGGCGCAATCTGCCGGCGCTGCGCGGTCGCGGAGCAGCCGGTAATTGGCGGCGAGCACATCGAGGTCGATGGTCAGCAGGCCGCCGGCATCCGCACCCGCGTCCTGGCCGTCCTGCTCCGTCCCCTGCGCATGGCTCACGCGGCGGCCGGGGTTGCGAGAGCCGTCACGGGCAAGCCCTTGCTGGTCGAGTATTCGAAATGCAGCGCCGTGTGCGGATGCACGATCGGATGGATCGCGTGCGCCGCCATCGCCCCCTCGCTGAAGCCCTGCAGGATCAGCTTCAGTTTGCCCGGATAGGTCGCGACATCGCCGATCGCGAACACGCCGGGCAGCGAGGTCTCGCAGGTGCTCGGCGTCACCTGGATGTGGTGCAGCGCGGATTGCAGTCCCCATTGCGACACCGGGCCGAGGTCGGTGGACAGGCCGAAAAAGGCGAGTAGATGGTCGGCCTCGATCCGCCGCACATCGCCGTCCAGGGTCGCCACCTCGACGGCGGCGAGCATGCCGCCGTCACCATGCAGCGCGTGGAGCTGGTACGGCACCACCAGCTCGATCGGACCGCCAGGACCGGAGGCGGCTTCGAGCTGGGCGAGGCTCTCAGGGGCCGCCCGGAATTTCGCGCGCCGATGGATCAGCGTGATGCCGGCCGAGATGTCGCGCAGCTCGAGCGCCCAATCGATCGCGCTGTCGCCGCCGCCGGCGATCACCAGCCGCTTGCCGCGGAAGGCCTCCTTGCGGCGCACGTAATACTGCACGCTGCCGGTTGCCTCGAAGGCGGCAAGCCCCGGCAGCGGCGGCCGGTTGGGTCCGAAGGCGCCGGCGCCGGCGGCGATGATCACCGCGCGCGCGCGGATGCTGTCGCCGCGATCGGTGGAGAGCGTGAAGGCGCCGCGGCTGCCCTGCAGCGTCTCGATGCGCCGGCCGAGCAGGCGGGGCACTTCGAACGGCGCGATCTGCTGCTCGAGCGCCGCGATCAGCGCGCCGGCCTCGATCGCCGGGTGGGCGGGAATGTCGTAGATCGGCTTCTCCGGATACAGCGCGGCGCACTGTCCGCCGGCCTCGTCGAGCGCGTCGATCAGCACGGTGCCGAGCTTGAGCATGCCGCACTCGAAGGCGGCGAACAGCCCGGCCGGACCGGCGCCGATGATCGCCACGTCTGCCTGTACAGTCTCCGCCATGCCGTTCTCCCGCTTCGCCTCGTCGAGACGGACTACATTGTGGAGCCGACCGGCGCTACGGCAAGATGCCCGCATGAGCGAGCGCGACTCCGGCACATGGCACCTGGCGCTTGCGACGATTGCCGACACCGAGGCGCTCGGTCGCCGGATCGCGTCGGCGCTGCGTCCAGGGGACAGCGTGCTGCTGGAAGGCCCGCTCGGCGCCGGCAAGACCACCCTGGCGCGGGCGCTGCTGCGGGCGCTGTGTGGCGATCCGGGCATGGAGGTGCCGAGCCCGAGCTACACGCTTGTACAGGCGTACGACGCGCCGGCCGGGACGGTGTCGCATTTCGACCTCTGGCGGCTGGACGGCCCGGCCGGCCTGCCGGAGCTCGGCTGGGAGGAGGCGCGCGAAGGCGTGGTGCTGGTGGAGTGGCCGGACCGGCTGCGATCGTTCAGGCCGGAGGATGCGCTGGAGGTGCGGCTGGAGCCGGTCGCCGGGAACGGCGATGCCCGGCTGGCCACCCTGGTGGGCTGGTCCTCGCGGTGGGAACAGGGAGCCGGATGAGGGACCTGTTCGGGCCGCGCCCCCGCACCAGCCCGACCCGCGCGGTGCTGCTGGCCGCCGGCTTCGGCCGACGCATGCGGCCGCTGAGCGAGCAGACCCCGAAGCCGCTGCTGGTGGTCGCCGGCCAGCCGCTGCTCGACCACGCGCTCGACCGGCTGGATGCCGCCGGCGTCGAGGAGGTGGCGGTGAACGCGCATTTCCGCTCCGACGAGATCGAGCGGCACCTGCGGGCGAGGGCGGCGCGCCGGACCGGCCGACCGCGCACGACGCTGTTGCGCGAGCCGGAACTGCTCGATACCGGCGGCGCGGTACTGGCGGCGCTCGCGAACGGACTGGTACAGAACGCCGCGCCGTTCTTCGTGGTCAACGGCGACAGCTTCTGGCTGGACGGCCCGAGGCCGGCGCTGAGCCGGCTGGCGGAGGCGTTCAACCCGGGGCGCTACGACGTCATGCTGCTGGTCAGCCGGATTGCCTGGGCGGTCGGCGAGGTCGGCGCCGGGGATTTCGCGATCGATGCGGACGGGCTGGTGCGCCGCCGCGACGAGAACGAGATCGTGCCGTACGTGTATGCCGGCGTGCAGATCGTCTCGCCGCGACTGTTCGCCGGCATAAGTCGTGGCAGCTTCAGCATGAACCTGCTGTGGGACCAGGCGATGCGCGCCGGACGGCTGCGCGCGGTGGTGCATGACGGGCCGTGGTTCCACCTGTCGCGCCCGCCCGACATCGTCGCCACCGAGCGGGCCCTGCGCGATCCCAACTTCGGCCCCCCCAATACCTGATGAAACTGGCCTCGATCCCCGGCCACCTGGCCTTTCTCGACACCCTGGCCGCCGCCTGGCTGGAGCAGGCCGGCGGCGACGCGGAGGCGCTCGGCCGCGGCATGATCCTGCTGCCGACCCGGCGTGCGGCGCGGGCGCTGACCGAGGCGTTCCTGCGCCTCGCCGAGGGCCGCGTGCTGCTGCTGCCGCGCATCCTGGCCGCCGGCGGCCTCGACGAGGCGCCGCTGGCGCTGGCCGGCGCGCTGGACCTGCTGCCGGCGGTCGAGCCGATGCACCGCCTCGCGGTGCTGGCGCGGATGATCCTGGCCGCCGGCGACCATTTCGGCACCGCTCCGACCGCCGACCTTGCCTGGCTGCTGGCGCGGTCGCTGGCCGAGCTGATGGACGAGGCCGAGCGGGTCGAGACCGACCTCGCCGCGCGCCTGCCGGCGCTCGCCGAGAGCCATGCCGAGCACTGGCAGAAGACGCTGGATTTCCTCCGCATCGTCACCGAGGCGTGGCCGCTCTGGCTAGAGGAGCAGGGGCTGATGAACCCGGTGGCGCGGCAGGTGGCGCTGCTCCGTGCCCAGGCGGAGGCCTGGAGTTCCGCTTCGCCGTCGGCCGCGGGCGAGCCGGTGTGGGCGGCCGGTTTCACGGTCGCCAGCCCGGCGCTGTGCAGCCTGCTGGCGGTCATTGCCGCGCTGCCGGCGGGATACCTCGTGCTGCCCGGCCTTGATCGGTCGATGTCGGACGCAGACTTCGCCAGCCTTCCGGACAGCCACGCCCAGTCCGGCCTGCGGCACCTGCTGGCGTCGATCGGGGCCGGGCGCGAGGCGGTGCGGGACTGGACCGGCACCTCGGCCATCCCGTCGGCACGCATCCAGGCGCTGCACTCGGTGCTCCTGCCGGAGCAGGCGCTGGGCGCGTGGCTGACCGCGACCGGGCCTGCCGGGCTGTCCGGCGTCAGCCGGTTGGATGCCGCCGACCAGCAGGAGGAGGCCGCCGCCATCGCGCTGGTGCTCCGCCACGCGTTGCAGACACCCGGGCGCCGTGCGGCGCTGGTCACGCCGGATCGCGGGTTGGCCGCGCGCGTGGTGGTCGAGCTGAGCCGGTTCGGCGTGCTGGTGGATGACAGCGCCGGCGAGCCGCTGCTGGCGACGCCGCCCGCGATCTTCCTGCGCCTGCTCGCCGGGGCCTGCTGCGAGGGCCTGGCGCCGGTGGCGCTGTTGGCCCTGCTGAAGCATCCGCTCGCTGCCGCCGGCCGGCCGGGCGCCGAATGCCGCAGGCTGGCCCGACTGCTCGAACTCGCCTGCCTGCGCGGCGCGGCGCCGTCCCGCGGCTTCGATGCCCTGCGCACCGCCCTGCGCCGGGCCGAGGACGACAAGTATGCCCGGGTGCAGGAGCCCAAGGCGCTGCATGGCTTCCTTGACGACCTCGAGCAGCGCCTCGAGCCGCTGCTTTGCCTGTGCGGGACGGGGCGAACGGTCCCGGTGCCCGACCTGCTCGACGGGCTGATGCAGGCAGGCGAGGCGCTGGCGCAGACCGACACGCTGTCCGGCGCCGAAATCCTCTGGTCGCTCGAGGAGGGCAACGCGCTGGCCGGGGAGCTCGCGGCGCTGGCTCAGCATGCCGGGCTGCTGCCGCCGCAGAATGCGCGTGTCCTCGCCGGGCTGCTCGAAGCCGCACTCGCCGGTGCCGCGGTGCGCAGCCGGCGGGCGCTGCGTGGCCGCGAGGCCGGGGCCGAGCACCCGAGGCTGTTCATCTGGGGCCTGCTGGAGGCACGGCTGCAATCGGTCGAGCTGGCGGTGCTCGGCGGCCTGGTGGAAGGCGTCTGGCCGCCCGCGGTCGATCCCGGGCCGTGGATGAGCCGGCCGATGCGCGCGCAAGCCGGGCTGCCGTCGCCCGAGCAGCGCATCGGCGAGGCGGCGCACGATTTCCTGTCGGCCGCCTGTTGCGCGCCGGAGATCGTGCTGTCGCGCCCGGGTCGTCGCGACGGTGCGCCCGCGGTGCCGGCGCGCTGGCTGGTGCGCCTCAAGGCCTGGCTGCAGGGCAAGGGACAGGTGCTGCCGCAGCATCCGGCGCTGTCGTGGCTGCGCCGCATCGACCAGCCGGCCGGCGCCCCGCAGCCGGTGGCGCCGCCGCGGCCGAGCCCGCCGGTGGCGCTGCGGCCGCGACGCCTCAGCGTCACCGAGATCGAGACCTGGATGCGCGACCCGTATGCGATCCATGCCCGCCACGTTTTGAAGCTCAAGGCCCTGCGCCCGCTCGAGGAGGCCGCCGACGCCGCCGACTACGGCACCATCGTGCACGAGGCGCTGTCCTCGTTCCTGCAGGCGTTCGGCGCCGCCTGGCCGCCGGATGCGGCGCGGCAGTTGCACCAATGCTTCCTGCAGGCGCTCGATGCGGCGGCGCTGCGCCCGGCGCTTGCGGCCTGGTGGCGGCCGCGCCTGCTCCGCATCGCGGGCTGGGTGGCCGAGACTGAGGCCGAGCGTCGCACCCGGCAGGCACCGCTGCGTATCGCGACCGAGTGCAGCGGCCGGGTCGAGATCCATGCCTTGCCGGGCGGCGAGTTCGAGCTGCGCGGCCGGGCCGACCGGATCGAGGTCAACCAGGACGGCAGCTTGTGCCTGCTCGACTACAAGACCGGCACGCTGCCGACCGGCACTGCCGTGCTCGAGGGCTGGTCGTCCCAATTGGTGCTGGAGGCGGCGATGGCGCGTGTCGGGGGCTTCGGCGCCGACCTCGCCGGAGAGACCTCCGACCTGGTCTATTGGCGCCTGTCCGGCGGCCACGAACCCGGCCAGGAAAAGCGCCCGGTGAAGCAGGAAGAGCTGCCGGCGCTGGTGGCCGGGAGCTGGGAGAAGCTACGGGGGCTGGTCGAGGCGTATGACGATCCTGCGCAGCCTTATCTGTCGCAGCCTCGCCCGGGCTCGGTGCCGCGCTACACCGACTACGCGCTGCTGGCCCGCGTCGCGGAGTGGAGCGCGGCCCGCGAGGACGGCGAATGAGCGACCTTTCGCCGATCGCCGAGGCCAACCGGCAGCAGACGCTCGCCTCCGACCCGCAGGTCTCGGTGTTCGTCTCCGCCTCGGCGGGCAGCGGCAAGACCAAGCTGCTGATCGACCGGCTGCTGCGGCTGATGCTGCCGCGCCCGGCGCAGAATGCCGGGCCTGGTGCGCCGCTGATCGCCGGCACCGATCCCGCCCGCATCCAGTGCCTCACCTTCACCAAGGCGGCGGCGGCGGAGATGTCGATCCGCCTGCAGGATCGATTGGGAAGCTGGGTGACGCTGGACGATGCGGCGCTCGACGGAAACCTGCGGGCGCTGGACGTGCCACCCTGCCCGCAGACGCGTGCTGCGGCACGCGCGCTGTTCGCCCGCGTGCTCGACCTGCCGGGCGGGATGCGGATCGGCACCATCCACGCCTTCTGCCAGTCGCTGCTGCGGCGGTTTCCGCTCGAGGCGGCGATCAGTCCGCATTTCCGCCTGGCCGAGGACACCGATGCGCGCCTGGCGCTGAACGCGGCGGTGGAGGCGGTGCTGGCCGCCCGCACCGGCCCGGATCCGTCGCTCGGGTTGCTGGCCGGACAGGTGAGTGCGGCGGATTTTGCCGCGCTGGTCGGCAGGCTGCAGGCGGCGTCGCGGGCGCCCGGCGATGGCGGCCTCGCCGATCTCGCGGCGCTGTCCCCGCAGGCGCTGGGCGAGGCGCTGTGGCGGGCGACCCGCGTGCCGCAGCGCACCGAGGCGGAGGTGCTGGCGGCGGCGGTGGCGTGGCCGGGCGAGCGCACCCTGCGGGCGATGCTCGGCCTGGTGCAGCAGCACGGCGCCGCCGGCGCGCAACGCAACGTCCTGGCATGGCTCGATTGGCTGGGCCGCGACGCCACCGCCCGCGCCGCATCCTGGAAGGAGTGGCGCGGCCTGCTGCTGACCGGCGACGGCCGCGCACGCAAGCCGGGTGGCATCTTTGCCGGCAAGCTGACAAAGGAGCGTCCGGAGGTCGCCGACGCGCTGGCCACCGAGGCCGAGCGTGTGCTGGCGGTCGAGGATGCCGTCCGCACGCTGCGCATGGCCGAGCTGAGTGCGGCGTTGCTCGCCATCGCGCTGCCGATCCTGGCCCGGCATGCCGCCGGCAAGGCCGATAGCGGCATGCTCGACTATGACGACCTGATCGCGCGCACGCTGGCGCTGCTGGACGACCCCGGGGTCGCCTGGGTGCTGTTCAAGCTCGATGGCGGCATCGACCACCTGCTGCTCGACGAGGTGCAGGATACCTCGCCGCTGCAATGGCAGATCGCCTGGGCGCTGACCGGCGAGTTCTTCGCAGGCGCCGGCGCCACCCCGTATGCGGGAGTCGGCTCAGGCGAGGAGCGGCCACTGCCGCGCACGATCTTCGCGGTCGGCGACTACAAGCAGTCGATCTATTCGTTCCAGGGCGCCGATCCCGGCCAGTTCCATGGCTGGCGCGAGCGTTTCCGGGCCCGTGTCGAGGCTGGTGGCGAGACCTGGCGCGAGCCGGCGCTGACGGTCTCTTTCCGCTCGGTCGAGCCGGTGCTGCGGCTGGTGGACGCGGTGTTCGCCGATCCCGCCGCGGCACGTGGTGTCGCGGAGCCCGGGCAGGGCAGGGTGTTGCAGCATCGCGCCTCGCGGGACCGCGAGCCGGGACGGGTCGAGCTCTGGCCGCTGGCGCCGGTGTCGGAAGCGGAGACGGCGCCCGGACCCTGGGAGGCGCCGGCACGCAATGCCGGCCAGCGTTCCGCCCCGCAGCGTCTCGCCGAGAGCCTGGCGCGCTGGATCGCCGGCGAGATCGGCCGCCCGGCGCTGCCCGGCACGCCCTCTCTGAAGGCAGGCGACGTGCTGGTGCTGGTGCCCCGCCGCAGCGCCTTCGTGCGCTCGCTGATCCGGGCGCTCAAGACCGAGGACGTGCCGGTCGCGACCCTGGTGCGCACCGGACTGGTGGACCAGGTCGCCGTGCAGGACCTGCTGGCGCTGTGCGATGCGCTGTTGTTGCCGCAGGACGACCTCACCGTGGCCTCGGTGCTGACCGGCCCGCTTGGCGGCCTCACCGACGACGCGATGATGCAGCTTGCCACCACGCGCGGGCGCCAGAGCCTGTGGGACAGCCTGCGCGACCGGCACGCAAGCCGGTCGGACTGGTCGCAGGCCTGGATCATGCTGGAAGCACTGTTCGGCCGCGTCGACTACGCCTCGCCCTACGCGCTGCTTGGCGAGGCGCTGGGCGCCGGAGGTGGCCGGGGCCGCCTGCTGGCGCGCCTGGGGCCGGAGGCGGGCGAACCGGTGGACGAGCTGCTGGCGGCAGCACTGCGCTACGAGGCGGCGCACGCCGCGTCCCTGCAGGGATTCCTGCACTGGATCCGCACCTCTGAGGAGACCATCAAGCGCGAGCCCGACAGCGCCGGCGACGCCGTGCGGGTGATGACCGTGCATGGCGCCAAGGGTCTGCAGGCACGGCTGGTGGTGCTGCCGGATACGCTTTCGACGCCGCCGTCCGACGAGACGCTGCTCTGGACGCGCGACCCGCTCACCGGCCTCGAGCTGCCATTCTGGGTGCCGCGTGCGGAACTGGCCAGCCTGCCGACACGGGCGCTGGCGGCCAGGCTGCGCGAGGCCAGCATCGAGGAGCAGAACCGGCTGCTCTACGTGGCCCTGACCCGGGCCAGCGACCGGCTCGTTGTGTGCGGGTGGGCGGGCAGATCGGAGCCGCCGGAGGATTGCTGGTACGAGCTGTGCCGGCGCGGCTTCGAGCGGGCCGGCGCGCTGCCGGCGCCCTTCGAGGCGGGCTGGGCGGGCGAACGGCTGGTCATCGAGAGCCTGGGGCAATCGAAGGCCGACGAGTCGGTGCCTCCGACGCCCCCGCCACCGAGCCTGCCGGACTGGCTCGGCCGCGCCCCGCGCTGGCGCGCGCTGCCGCCGCCGCCGGAACCCGCGATCCCGAACCCGCTGGCGCCGAGCCGTCCCGACGATGTCAGTTTCGGGCCGCTGCCGGCGCAGCGCTCGCCGCTGGCACGTGACGGCACCGGTGCCGCGCCGCAGGCCGGGGCACGCGACAGCGCGCTGCGGCGGGGGCGCCTGATGCATGTTTTGCTGCAGCATCTGCCCGGGTTGCCAGCGGCCGATCGACAGGCCGCTGCGGTGGCATACGCGGCGCACCGCTCGCATGGTCTGGAAACCGGGCAGGCCGCGACCCTGGTGCAGCAGGCGCTCGGCGTGCTCGCCGAACCGCGCCTGGCCGCGCTGTTCGGGCCGGCCGGGCGCGCCGAGCAGCCGCTGGCGGGGCTCGCGGAAGGCGTCGTGGTGACCGGCCAGGTCGACCGGCTCTGCATCGAGGCCGAACGGGTCACCGTCTGCGACTTCAAGACCGGACACGCGCCGCCCGCCGGGCCCGGGCAGGTGCCGCTGCTCTACCTGCGGCAGATGGCGGCATATCGCGCGCTGCTGCGGGCGCTGTATCCGGGTCGCGCGATCATCTGCCTGCTGGTCTGGACCGAGGGGCCGGCGGTGATGGCGCTGCCCGACATGCTGCTCGACATGTATGGGCCGGGGGTGAGACACGAGAGCGGCGCAGGGACGGCGGCTTGATCGGCTTGTGCAACCAGCCCATCTGCCTGAAACCAAAAGCTGCCAGCGTGCGGCGAACAGGAGTGCCATCCGATGAGCGAGAACACGGTCGCCGTGACCGACGACAGCTTCGAGACCGACGTGCTGAAGGCCGAGGGCGCGGTGCTGGTCGATTTCTGGGCGGAATGGTGTGGCCCGTGCAAGATGATCGCGCCGGCGCTCGAGGAAATCGGCGCCGAGTTCAAGGGCCGACTGACCGTCGCCAAGGTCAATATCGACGAGAACCCGATGACGCCGAACGCCTATGCGGTGCGCGGCATCCCGACAATGATCCTGTTCAAGGACGGCAAGCCGGCCTCCACCAAGGTCGGCGCGCTGCCGAAGAGCCAGCTCAAGGACTGGGTGCGCGAGAGCCTCTGAAGCGACGGTCCTCTCACCGTCTCGGACGAATGCGGGCGTCCTAGATGGGTCCAGCCTCGCATGCGTCCGAGAGGTTGCTCGTCTCGGTGCTGCTGCAGTTGATCGTGATGATCGCGGCGGCGCGCGTCTGCAACCGGGTGGCACGGCGGCTCGGCCAGCCTGGCGTGATCGGCGAGATCGTCGCCGGTCTGCTGCTTGGACCCTCGCTGTTCGGCTGGTTCTGCCCGCATCGTTTCGCCTCGCTTTTCAGCCAGGCGACAAGCGGCCCGATCACCATGATCAGCCAGGTCGGCCTGATCCTGCTGATGTTCCAGATCGGCAGCGGCTTCGAGTTCTCGCGCCTCAATGCCGGGCGCGAACGCAGTTCGGTTGTGCTCATCGCGGTCTTGTCGGTCGGCCTGCCGTTCGGCCTCGGCGTCTGGCTCGGCACGGCATCCGCGGCGGCGCTGGCGCCCCAGGCGCCGACGATCCCGTACAGCCTGTTCTGCGGCGTGGCGCTGGCGATCACCGCGGTGCCGATCCTGGGCCGCATCCTGGTCGAGTTCCGGCTGGACCGTGAACCGGTCGGCCTGGTCGCGATCTCGGCCGCGGCGCTGAACGACGTGCTCGGCTGGCTGCTGCTCGGTGCCGTCGCCTCCTACGCCGCTGACGGCCTCTCGCCCATCGCTTTGATCGAGCGCGCGCTGGCCCTCGGGCTGTTCGCCGTGGTCTGGCGATACCTGCTCCACCCGCTGTCGCGCCGGCTGCTGGCGGTCTGGCCGGTCGAGCCGGACGGCCAGATCCCGCCGGACCTGCTGGCGATCGTGCTCTGCCTGATGTTCGCGCTGGCGCTCTGCACCTGGCGGATCGGCATCTTCTCGATCTTCGGAGGCTTCGCCGCCGGGCTGCTGTTCCACCACGACGCGGCCTTCGTCGCCGCCTGGCAGCGCCAGGTCGGGCGCTTCGTGCTGGTGTTCTTCCTGCCGGTGTTCTTCACCTATACCGGCCTGCACACCGACTTGCTCGGCCTCGGCCGGGCCGACCTGGGCTGGCTGGCGCTGGTGCTGGCCACCGCCATCGGCGGCAAGCTCACGGCTGGCTTCCTGGCCGGGCGGCTGGCCGGGTTCGATGCGCCGAATGCCGCCATTCTCGCGACCCTGATGAACACGCGCGGGCTGATGGAGCTGATCGTGCTCAATGCCGGACGCGAACTCGGCGTGCTGCCGCCGAAGATGTTCACCATGCTGGTGGTGATGGCCGTCGTCACCACGATGATGACCGGCCCGTTGCTGCGCGTGCTGCTGCCGTGGATCGGGCATTCCGCCACGCGCCTGGCGGAGGCCTGACCCGACAAGCCGGCGCAACCCTGCAAACCACGTGAGCAAGGCCCCATCTCTGCGATCCATTGCGAGGATCAGCGACATGGCAAACCTGGACGCCCCCCATCCGAGCGCAGGCGTTTCCGGCTCGTTCAGCATCGGCGGCGACCTGCCCGTGCACCGGCTCGGGTTCGGCGCGATGCGCGTCACCGGCAGCGGCATCTGGGGCGAGCCGGCCGACCGGCCGGAAGCGCTGCGCACCCTGCGCCGGCTGCCCGAGCTCGGCGTGAACTTCATTGATACCGCCGACAGCTACGGCCCGGACGTCTCCGAGTGGCTGATCGCCGAGGCGCTGCATCCTTATCCCGCCGGACTGGTGATCGCTACCAAGGGCGGCCTGACCCGGACCGGACCCAATGTCTGGGTCCCGGTCGGTCGGCCGGAATATCTGCGCCAGCAGGCGTTCAAGAGCCTGCGCAACCTGAAGGTCGAGCGCATCGACCTCTGGCAACTGCACCGCATCGACAGCAAGGTGCCGCGCGACGAGCAGTTCGCCGCGATCAGGTCGTTGCTCGATGACGGGGTCATCCGTCATGCCGGGCTGAGCGAGGTCGGCGTCGAGGACATCGAGGCGGCCCGCAAGGTGTTCCCGGTGGCGACCGTGCAGAACCGCTACAACCTGGTCGATCGCACCAGCGAGGCGGTGCTCGACTACTGCGCGGCCAACACTATCGGGTTCATCCCATGGTATCCGCTCGCAGCCGGCGACCTCGCCAAGCCGGGCTCGGTGCTGGACGAGATCGCCCACGCGCACGGCGTCGCACCCAGCCAGATCGCGCTCGCCTGGGTGCTCAGGCGCAGTCCGGTCATGCTGCCGATCCCCGGCACGTCGAAGGTGGCGCATCTCGAGGAGAACGTGGCGGGCGCCGGCATCGCGCTGTCGGACGAGGAGTTCACCCGCCTCGATGAGGCCGGCAAGGCGGCCTTCGCCAAGGCCTCCTGACGGGTCAGGCCGGCTCGCCGCTCCAGCCGACCCGGGCGATGCCGGCGCGCTGCATCGCCTCCGGCAGGTCCGGCGAGCAGAGTGCCGCCAACTCGGCCTCGTGCGCGTAGTCCGGCATCAACCGGTCGAGCACCGTGCTGCGCCCGGCGGCCGGATGGAAATAGATCTCGCTCAGGCCGGGCGGCAGGCGCGGGAGCAGCGAGGTGACGCGCTCGCGTGTCATCCCCCCGCTCCAGGCGATCCCGAAACACTGGTCGTTGGTGCGCAGCCCGGCCCGACTGGCCCGCAGGCGCAGCACCCGCGTCCACCGGCGCAGCAGCGCGGCACCCAGGGTGTCGCGGCTGGCGTCGGCCAGCCGGATCGGTCCCGGCGGCTCATAGGGGATGCGGATCGCCGGCAGGCCGTGCCGTCGTCCCTCGGCGATCAGCAGGTCGCCCACCGTCGGATGCAGGTGCATGTGCTTGTGCGCGTTGGCGTGGTCCAGCCGCAGGCCGGTGGCGGCGAACGCCGAGAACTGCGCCGCGATCTCCAGCGCCAGCTGCCGCCGTGCCGCCGGCCGGAAGAAATAGCGGATGCCCAGCGCCAGCTGGTCCCGCCCGAAACTGCGATCCGCGTTCGCAAGCAACGCGATGCGGTCGGGGGGCAGGGCGGCGAGCCCCTCGATCACCACCAGGTGCAGGCCCACGCGCAGCCCGGGCAGCCGGCGCGCGCGCGCCACCGCGTCGGCGGCGGCGGCCCCGGTCACCATCAGGCTGGTGGTGCTCAGCACGCCCTCGCGATGCGCGTGCTCGATCCCCTCGTTGACCTCCTCGCTCAGGCCGAAATCATCGGCCGAGACGATGAGCTGTCGCCGCCGCACTCAGGCTGCGTGGCGTTCCTTGAGGAACTGGAAGAACTCGACACCCTCGCGGAGCCGGCGCCGCATCATCTGCGGGCTCCGCACCATCTCGCCGACGATCGAGGCGATCTTCGGCGCCCGGAAATAGAATTTCCGGTAGAACACCTCGACGCTGTCGAAGATCTCGGTGTGCGACAGGTGCGGATAGGTCAGCGGCGCGATCTGGATGCCGTGCTCGTCGATCAGCTCGGCATTCTTCTCGTCCAGCCAGCCATTCTCGGTCGCCTGCTTGTGCAGGAAGGTGCCGGGATAGGGGGCGGCCAGGCTGACCTGCATGGTGTGCGGGTTGATCTCGGTGGCGAACCGGATCGTCTCCTGGATGGTCTCGCGGGTCTCGCCGGGAAGGCCAAGGATGAAGGTTCCATGGATCTTGATGCCGAGCTCGTGGCAGTTCCTGGTGAACTCACGGGCGACCTCGATGCGCATGCCCTTCTTGATGTTGTAGAGGATCTGCTGGTTGCCGCTCTCGTAGCCGACCAGCAACAGGCGCAGGCCGTTCTCCTTCAGCACCTGCAAGGTCTTGCGCGGCACGTTCGCCTTGGCGTTGCACGACCAGACCACACCCATCTTGCCGAGTTCGCGCGCGATCGCCTCGGCGCGCGGCAGGTCGTCGGTGAAGGTGTCGTCGTCGAAGAAGAATTCCCGGACCTGCGGGAAATTCCGCTTCGCCTGCCGGATTTCCTCGGCCACATGCTCCGGGCTGCGCGTGCGGTAGCGATGCCCGCCGACCGTCTGCGGCCACAGGCAGAAGGTGCAGTGCGACTTGCAGCCGCGGCCCGTATAGATCGAGATGTACGGGTGCATCAGATACCCGATGAAGTAGTCCTCGATGCGCAGGTCGCGCTTGTAGACATCGGTGACGAACGGCAGCGTGTCCATGTTCTCGATCATGGCGCGCTCGCGGTTATGCACGATGCCGCCATTGTCGTCGCGATACGAGATGCCGTCGATGTCCTTGAAGCCGCGCCCTTCGGCCACTTCCTTGAGCGTGAAGTCGAACTCGTTGCGCGCCACGAAATCGATCGGCGCGCCCTTCAGCAGGCTCTCCTCCGGCTGCACCGCGACCTTGGCGCCAACCATGCCGATCTTCAGCGAGGGCTTTGCGTCCTTGAGCGCCTGCGCCACCTTCACGTCGGAGGCGAAGGACGGCGTCGAGGTGTGCAGGATCACCAGGTCGCGCGTCATCGCGTCGGCCAGCACCGGCGCCATGCCGAGCCGCGCCGGCGGCGCGTCGATCAGCCGGCTGCCCGGGATCAGGGCGGCCGGCTGCGCCAGCCAGGTCGGATACCAGAACGACTTGATCTCGCGCTTGGCCTGGTAGCGTGAGCCTGCGCCGCCATCGAAGCCGTCGAACGAGGGTGGCTGCAGGAACAGGGTGTTCATCATGATCGGTCAGTCACCTTGAGCGAGAGTCTGGTGCGCGTGGGCGAGAACCGGGCGCGGCGCCAGCGGACGTGGCGTGGCGGTCGGGGCGAGCGTGGATGCCGCGCGTGCGGCGACCTGCTCGTTCCAGCCCGACACATGGAGGGTCTGGCCGCGCCAGGCAACACGCCGGCCGGTGAAGCTGGCCGCCATCACCACGGCGGACAGCCAATCGCGGGCCGGCAGCAGCAGGGCCGGCATCACCCCGGCGGCGCCGGCCAGGCGGTCGATGCGGCCGGCGGCCAGTCCGCGCAGGATCCAGACCGTGGCGAACAGCATCCAGCTCCAGCCGGCCTGCGGCGCCAGCAGGAGGGCCAACGCCGCCCAGAACAACGGGAACTGCACCGCGGACAGGCCGTAGCCGATCGGCTCGACCATCCGCACGGTGCGGCCCCAGCGCAACTCGTGCGCGAACAGGTCGGCAGCGCTGGTCTCGGCCGTGGTGGTGGCGGTCATCGACGGCGCGATCTCGATGCGCAGGCCCTGCGCGCGCACCAGGCGGCCCAGCACGCTGTCGTCGGCGACATGGTCGGCCAGCATCGGCAGGCCGCCGACCGCCGACAGCGTCGAGCGTCGCAAAGCCATGGTCGAGCCGAGGCAGTCCTGCCGCCCAAGCAGCCGGGACAGCAGCACGCCGGGCATGAAGTTGTGGTTGATCTGGCCGGCGGCCAGCCGCTGCATCAGGTTCGTCGACGCCGGCACGCCGCGATACAACGTCGTCACCAGCCCGACGCCCGGCTGCAGCAGCGTCGTCACCACCTGGCGCAGATAGTCGGGCGCCACGTGGATGTCGGAATCAGAAATCACCAGCAGGTCATGCACCGCATGCGGCAGCATGTTGATGAGGTTGCCGATCTTGCGGTTGGGCCCGTGCGGCGTGGGATCCACCACCAGCGACAGGTCGTGGTCCGGGTAGATCTGGCGCAGGCGCTGCACCACCGCGATCGCCGGGTCGGCCGGGTCCTGCACGCCGAACACGATCTGCAGGTGCGGATAGTCCTGCTCGATGAACTGGACCAGCGCGCGTTCGAGCATCGGCTCGTCGCCATGCAGCGGCTTGAGCACGGTCACCGCCGGCAGCCGCAGGGTTGCCGTCGCCGTGGCCGCACGGGATGCGCGACGCGCCTTGCGGTCGAACCGGTCGACCATCCAGGTCCCGGCGACCGCCTGCACGCAGCCCAGTGCGGCCACGCTGCCGGCACCGGCTGCAAGAGCCGTGAAGAACGGATGCGTCAGCCCGGTCATGCGCAGATGCGGCGGAGGCAGGTCATGCGGGGACCGGGAACCAGTTCGAGCTTGGGTGAAACACGTCAGGTACCGGAAAAGCTCTGGGTCTTCTTTCTGAGGCTCTCGATCAGAGGCGTAGCATTCCCGGACGACAAGGTCGAACCGAAATCGGAACGTTGAACCGCCACCTGGCTGATGTGTCCGTCGAGCAGCACATCGACCGCCTGCCAGCCCTGCGGGAACTGCCGCATGACATAGTCCACCTCGGTCGCCGCGCCGCCACCGCTCGCGATCTGCGTCTGCACGATCCGGTCCGAACCGTACGGCGAGGCACGCGTCCCCGGCATCACGGTCAGGGTGTCGCCGTTGCCGCTGAAGTTCGAGACGTAGCGCGCGATGGTGAAATCCCGGAACGCCTGCAGGAGCTGCTGCTTCTGGTCGGTCGGCAACGCCCGGTAGCGCAGCCCGACCGAGCTCTGCAGGATGGTCGGGATGCTGAGCGCCTGGTCCACCACCGGGGCGAGTTCCTGCGACCGCTGGGCGAACGGTGTCGAGCCGTGCTGCTCGGTCTGCCCCAGCGCCGCATAGAGCCGCGAGATCGGCCCGGCGGCCCCAACATCGGCCCCCGCACTGGCCTGGGCCATGGCACGGACGGGCGCGACCGGAGACAGCAGCAGGGCCAGTGCGCCCGCGAGGAGCGGGCCGGAACGGTGTGCTAGGCGCATGATCATCAGGATTTCGGGCTGGACCGCCCGACTGACAACCCCTCGGCAAGCACGTCAGGCACGCCGAGCGCACGCAGTGCCATCTCGACCACATGGCGCGGGGAGAGCCCGGCCTCGGCGATCTGCGCCACCGGCGTGTTGTGGTCGATCAGCCGGTCCGGCAATGCCATCGGACGGAACCGGACATTGTCCAGCAGCCCGGCATGGGCGAGATGGTGCATGACTGCCGCGCCGAAGCCACCGGCCGCACCCTCCTCCACCGTGATCAGCACCGCATGGTTGCGTGCGAGCTGCTCGATCAGCGCGATGTCGAGCGGCTTCATGAAGCGCGCATCGACCACGGTGGGAGGCAGGCCGCGGGCGGCCAGCTCGTCGGCGGCGCGCAGAACGTCGTCCAGGCGGGTGCCGAGGCTGAGCAGCGCGATGCCGCCCTTTTCCCGGCCGCTCTGCCGCCCTGCCTCGCGCAGCACCCGACCACGTCCGATCTCGATGATCTCGCCATGCGCCGGCAGGGCGAGCCCGCTGCCGTTGCCGCGCGGGTAGCGCAGCGCGATCGGGCCGGCATCGTAGGCCGCCGAGGTGGCCGTCATGTGCAGCAGCTCGAGCTCGTCGGAGGGCGCCATGATGGTCATGTTGGGCAGGCAGCCCAGGTAGTTGAGGTCGAACGATCCGGCATGGGTGGCGCCGTCGGCCCCCACCAGTCCGGCGCGGTCGATGGCGAAGCGCACCGGGAGGTTCTGCAGCACCACGTCGTGCACGACCTGGTCATAGGCGCGCTGCAGGAACGTCGAGTAGATCGCGCAGAACGGCCGCAGCCCCTCGGTCGCCATGCCGGCGGCGAACGTCACCGCATGCTGCTCGGCGATCCCCACATCGAAGAACCGGTCCGGATACCGCTTGGCGAACTTGTCGAGCCCGGTGCCGGACGGCATCGCGGCGGTGATCGCCACGATCCTCGGGTCGGCATCGGCCGCCGCCAGCAGCCCCTGGGCGAATACCGAGGTGTAGGTCGGCGGTCCGGGCGGCGCCTTGGTCTGCTCGCCGGTGATGACGTTGAACTTGGAGACGGCGTGGAACTTGTCGCCCGACGCCTCGGCGGGCGCGTAGCCGCGGCCCTTCTGGGTGATGACGTGCAGCAGCACCGGGCCCTTGTCGTCGGCCTCGCGCAGATTGCGCAGGATCGGCAGCAGGTGGTCCATGTTGTGGCCATCGACCGGGCCGACATAGTAGAAGCCGAGCTCCTCGAACAGCGTGCCGCCGGTCAGGATGCCGCGGGCGAACTCGTCGGCCCGCTTGGCGGTGCGCTCGATCGTCTGCGGCAGCCGTTTTGCAACCCGGCCCGCAAAGTCGCGCAGGTTGAGGAACGAGCGCGACGACATCAGCCGCGACAGGTAGTTGCTCATCGCACCCACCGGCGGGGCGATCGACATCTCGTTGTCGTTCAGCACCACGATCAGGCGGGCCCCGGACGAGCCGGCATTGTTCATCGCCTCGTAGGCCATGCCGGCGGAGATGGCGCCGTCGCCGATCACCGCGATGACGTGCCGGTCCTTCAGCGAAGGATCCTCTCCGGCCAGCAGGTCGTGCGCCGTCGCCATCCCGAGGCCGGCCGAGATCGAGGTCGAGGAATGCGCCGCGCCGAACGGGTCGTACTCGCTCTCCGAGCGCCGGGTGAAGCCCGACAGGCCGCCCGGCTGGCGCAGCGTGCGGATCCGGTCGCGGCGCTCGGTCAGGATCTTGTGCGGATAGGTCTGGTGGCCGACATCCCAGATCAGCCGGTCGCGCGGCGTATCGAACACCGCATGTAGGGCAACGGTCAGCTCGACCACGCCCAGCGATGCCCCGAGGTGGCCGCCAGTGATCGAGACGGTGTCGAGGGTCTCGGCGCGCAGCTCGTCGGCGACCTGGCCGAGCTGCTCGGCGGACAGGTTGCGCAGGTCGAGCGGCGAGCGGATGCGGTCGAGCATCGGGGTGCGCAGGGCGCCGTCGGTGTTCCGGCCGACGCCGCTCGCCACCGGCCTCAGCTTCCCGTCGCGGACATGGCCGGAAGCAACAGAAGAAGAGCCGACAGAGGGATTGGCGGGGTTTTTGTGGTCCATCGATCAGTTCCCTCTCGTGCCCGCTGTCAACATAGCCCAGCAATCATGGCCAGCCGCCCCAAACGCCCGAGGCTCATCAACGTCCATGCTCCGGATTCGGGTGAGCCCGAATGGCGCTTCTAGACACAAACGCGCCGGATTTGCCAGACACGCCTGGAATACTGTTGCTGTATTGCCACATCAAGCCTGCGGGAGACGCAGTTGCCGATGATTGCGGCCGATTGCACCCCTAGTCTATGAACTGACCCTGGCTATCCCGGGCCTTTATCACAGCAGTCGGCGACCGGGTGCCGGTGCCGCCAGCAGACCGGCCGCGGGCGCCGGCACAGAAGCGGAGTTCCAATGGCCGTACCGTTGATGCAGGCAGTGCGGGTAGGCGCCTACGTCGTCAAGCAGCACATCCACGGGCGCAAGCGCTATCCGCTGGTGCTCATGCTCGAGCCGCTGTTCCGCTGCAACCTCGCTTGCGCCGGCTGCGGCAAGATCGACTATCCGGCGCCGATCCTGAACCAGCGGCTATCGGTGCAGGAGTGCCTGGACGCCGACACCGAGTGCGGCGCACCGGTGATCGCGGTCGCCGGCGGCGAGCCACTGCTGCACAAGGAGATGCCGCAGATCATCAGCGGGCTGCTGGCGCGCAGGAAGTATGTGTACCTGTGCACCAACGCGCTGCTGCTCGAGAAGAAGATGGACGACTACCAGCCGCATCCATACTTCTCCTGGGATGTGCATCTCGATGGCGACCAGTCCATGCACGACCAGTCGGTCTGCCAGGATGGCGTGTTCGACCGGGCGGTGGCGGCGATCCGCAAGGCCAAGGCGCGCGGCTTCCGCGTCTCGATCAACTGCACCCTGTTCGATGGCGCCGATCCCAAGCGGGTCGCCGACTTCTTCGACGAGGTGATGGCGATGGGCGTGGACGGCATCATGACCGCGCCGGGCTACGCCTACGAGCGGGCGCCAGACCAGGCGCACTTCCTGAACCGCCAGAAGACCAAGCAGCTGTTCCGCGACATCTTCCGCCTCGGCAAAGGCAAGAAGTGGAAGTTCACCCAGTCGCCGCTGTTCCTGAACTTCCTGGCCGGCAACGAGACCTACCACTGCACTCCCTGGGGCAAGCCGCTGCGCAACGTGTTCGGCTGGCAGCGTCCCTGCTACCTGCTCGGCGAGGGCTACGCGTCGAGCTTCAAGGAGCTGATGGACGACACCGCCTGGGACCAGTACGGCACCGGCAACTACGAGAAATGCGCCGACTGCATGGTGCATTCGGGCTACGAGTCCACCGCGGTGATGGACGCCGTGAAGCGGCCGCTGCACATCCTGAAGGTGGCGCTCAAGGGGCCGCAGACCGAAGGCGAGATGGCCCCGGAGATCCCGCTCGATCGCCAGCGCCCGGCCGAGTACGTGTTCAGCAAGCATGTCGACGACGCCATGGCGGAGATCAAGGCGCGCAAGCCCGCCCGGGGGCCGGTTGTGAAGCGCGTCGCCTCTGAGACCGCCGACGCGGCCGACGCGGCCGACTGATCCCGTTCCCGGGAGGTGCTCGAGGTACCTTCCCGGGGCGCCTCCCCAACTGGTGCATAGCTGCCCACGCCCATAGAGTGCGGGCATGATTTTCTCCGTCGTCCTCGTTTTGCTGCTGGTGCTGCTCAACGGGGTGTTCGCCATGGGCGAACTGGCGCTGATCTCCGCCCGCCGTCCGAGGCTCGCGGTCCTGGAGCGACGTGGCGTGCCGGGGGCGGACCGGGCCCGCCAGCTCGCCGAGGACCCGCAGCGCTTCCTGCCCACCGTGCAGGTCGGCATCACCCTGGTCAGCATCATCGAGGGCACCTTCGGCGGCGCGCGCATCGCCGCCACCCTGACCCCATACCTCGCGCGCGTCCCCATCCTGCGGCCGTTCGCCAACGAGCTGGCGCTGACCCTGGTGGTCGTCGTGATCACCGCCCTGATGCTGGTGCTGGGCGAGCTGGTGCCCAAGCAGCTCGCCCTGCGTCGGCCGGAGGTGATCGCGGCCCGGCTGGCGCTGCCGCTGGTAGTGCTGTCGCGGGTGGCGACGCCCGCGGTCTGGCTGCTGAGCCGGTCCTCCTCGCTTGTGCTGCGTCTCGCCGGCATCAAGCGCGAGCCGCGCCAGGTGGTGTCGGAGGAGGAACTGCGCGCGGTGCTTGCCGAGGGCGCCCAGGCCGGGGTGTTCGAGGTCGAGGAGCGCAACATGATCGAGCGGCTGCTGCGGCTGGCCGACCGGCCGGTGCGCGCGATCATGACGCCGCGCAACGAGCTTTCGTGGATCGAGCGCCGTGCCGGCCGCGAGGAGATCGTGGCGGCGCTCAAGACCGGCATGCATACCCGCCTCGTGGTGTGCGACGGCGATGTCGACGATCCGGTCGGCATCATCCTGGTCAAGGACGCGCTCGACCTGATGCTGGACGGGCACGAGCTGTCGGTCGATGCGCTGATGCGTGCCCCGCAGGTGGTGCCCGAGACGATCAGCGCCTTCGATGCGCTGGAGCGGCTGCGCGGGCTGCCGATCGGCCTGCTGCTGGTGCTGGACGAATACGGCAGCTTCGAGGGCATCGTCACCAGCGCCGACGTGTTCGCGGCCATCGTTGGCGACCATGCCGAGCCGGGCGTGGCACCGGTGCACAGCCATGCACATGACGGCGTGGTCAGCCTGGACGGCACGCTGGCCGCCGACGAGGTCAAGGACCGGCTGCTGCTCGGCGACCTGCCGGCGGAGGGCAGCTACCACACGCTCGCCGGCCTGATCCTGGCGCTGCTGCGCCGGGTCCCGGCGGTGGGCGACAAGGTGGTGTTCTCGGGCTGGATGTTCGAGGTTGTGGAAATGGATGGGCGGCGGGTGCAGCGGGTGCGCGCCAGCCGCCAGACGCTTGCCGAGAACTAGAGCATCATCCGATCGACCTTGCTTCTCGATCGGATAAGGATGCTCGCAAACTTCGATCGGTAAAGGCTGTAGGATTGGCGGAGAACGAGGCTTTCTGGAACCCCGGGGAGAGCGGACATGGTGCAGGGTGGTGGCAGGTTCGTCTGGTACGAGTTGCTGACGAGCGATCCGGAGGCGGCGCTGGCTTTCTACCGGGACGTCATCGGCTGGAACGCCCAGCCGCCGCCGGATCCGGCCTCGCGCTACACGCTGCTTACCGTCGGCGAGACGCCGGTGGCGGGGCTGCTGGAACTACCACCCTCCGCCCGCGAGTTGGGCGCGAGACCCGCCTGGATCGGCTATATCGGGGTCACCGGACTGGACGCGGCGCTGACGGAGCTGGACCAGGCCGGCGGCGGGGTCTATCGCGCCGCCGAGGCGATCCCGGCCGTGGGCCGCTTCGCCGTCGTGCATGACCCGCAGGGCACGCCGTTCACCCTGTTCCAACCGGAGCCCGAAGGCCGCGTCGCGACGCCCGCGACACGCAGTCCGGGCGAGATCGGCTGGCACGAGCTGCACGCAACCGATCCCGAGGCGGCCTTCGATTTCTATGCCGGCCTGTTCGGCTGGACCCGGGACGCCGCCTTCGACATGGGTCCGATCGGCTCGTACCAGCTCTTCGCCACCGGCGCCGGCGCCGTCGGCGGCATGATGCGCCGCGCCGAGGCGCTGCCGGGGCCGCTCTGGCTCTATTACTTCATCGTCGACAGCGTGGCGGCGGCGGTGGTGCGCGTGGCTGCGGCGGGTGGGCAGGTCGTGCAGGCGCCGATGCAGGTCCCTGGCGGCGCCTGGATCGCCCAGTGCTTCGATCCCCAGGGCGTATGGTTCGCGGTCACGAGCATGGCTCCCTGAGCAGCCGGTACGGGCTCGAGATCCGCGCTGCCGGCCTGCATGAAGCGGCCGGTGTCTCGGAGTTGCTGGCGCTCGCCGGGATCGGACTCTCGACGCATGAGGTGGGGCAGCGCCTGGAAGCAATCCGGCAGGGCAGCGGGACCGCGCTGGTGGCGCTGGCGTCGGGTCCGCCGAGCGGGATCGTGGTGCTGCACTGGCATCGCACCTTGCTGTCCGCCGCGCCCCGGGCCCGGGTCAGCCTGCTGCTGGTGGCGCCCGACGAGCGCCGTCGCGGCATCGGCCGGCTGCTGGTGAAGTCGGCGGCACAGGCGGCCCGCACCGCCGGCTGCGACGCGCTGGAGGTGACGGAAGACGGCGAGCGGCCCGGCCTTGCCGGCTTCTGCCTGGCCACCGGCTTTGCTGCATCGGGTTCGACCTACCTGCGTCCGCTGCGCAAAGGCGGTTGAGTGCTCAGGTGAGCCGGTTAAGCGCCTGGCGGCCGATCGCTCCGTCGAACGCGTCAGTGCTCCACCCCTCCGCAAGCGCCCGCTGCATCAGCCCGGACTGGCTCTCCGGCGCCAGCCCACCGATCGGCGGGTCGCGGTCGAGATTGGTCGGAAAGGCGTAGCCCTCCGCGCAGGAGGCGACGGCATTGCCGACCTGTAGGTCGGAGAGCCTCCCGGCGGCGTGCAGCGAGCGCAGCGCCGGATACAGCACCCGGCTCATGGCAGTGCGGTCGACCGTCTCCATCGCGCGGCCATAGGCGGACGAGACCTGCAGCAGGTTGGCCATGCGCCTAATGCCGGTCGAGCGGTTATGGCCGGCGGCATGGAACAGAGCCGGGTTGAAGAACACCGCGTCGCCCTTGCGCAGCGGCAACTGGACGTGGTGCGCCTCGAAATACGTCCGGAACTCCGGCCGCCCGGTCGCGAGATAGCCCGCCGCGTAGCCCTGCGAGTACGGCAGATAGAGCGTCGGGCCGCTTTCCAGCGGCATGTCGCAATGGGCCACCGCGCCCTGCAGGGTCAGCAACGGCGACAGAAGGTGCACATGCGCCGGAAAGCGTTCGATCACCGACGGCGACTGGAAGCCGAGATGGTAGTCGCGATGCGGCGACTGTGCGGCCCCACCGGGATTGACGCAGTTCACCTGCGAGGTGACCTGGTAGGCCGGTCCGAGCCACGCCTCGCTGACCAGCGCGATCGCCTCGTTGCCGTAATAGGCGGCGAACAGCCCCGGGTCGCGCAGGCAGAGCTTCTCCAGCGCGTTCCAGACCCGGTCGTTGGCGCCCGGCTTGGCGAAATGATCCGCGGCGACACGCCCGGCTTCACGCTCGGCGGCGATCATCTCGTTGAAGCGCGCGGTCGCGGCGTCGATCACCGCATGGTCGGGAAAGGCCTGGCGGAAGGCGACGATACCGGGTCCATCCTGCATCGCGTCGGACCACTCTGCGAGCAGCGCCTCCCGGGAATTCGCCTCGCCGGCGGCGCTGCGGATCGATTCGCCGTCATAGACCGGAACATTGCCGGCGATTTCGACCGCGAGCGGGTAGTCGGCCGCCTCGGTGGTGCGCGACTGCAGGCGCGCGAACTCCTGGATGTCGCAATCGGCTTCGCGCAGCCAGCCCCGGCGGCGGCGGATCTCGGCGAGGTTGTCGGCTTTCATGGCGTGCCTCCGTGGCGCGGTGGTTTCTTGTCGTCGAGCTATACCGCCGGCGCCTGAGGATCGCAGCTCGCCGAACCCTCAAAAATCCATCAGGATGGCGCCTCGGTCATGGAGTTCGAGACCTGTCCCACCGGTTCCTGGTCAAGGAGATCGCCCTGCAGGCCGGGGTAAGCGAGGCGACCGTCGATCGCGTGCTGCACCGGCGCGGCGGCGTGCGCGCGCATACCGTGCGCCGGGTCGAGCAGGCGCTGCGCGAACTCGATCGGCAAAGCGCGCAACTTGGTCTGTCCGGCCGCAAGTTCATCATCGACATCGTCATCGAGGCGCCGCTGCGCTTCACCGAGGCGGTGCGCTCGGCGC
Organism: uncultured Lichenicoccus sp.; assembly: GCA_963693035.2. GTDB lineage: Bacteria > Pseudomonadota > Alphaproteobacteria > Acetobacterales > Acetobacteraceae > Lichenicoccus. The sequence goes on along the minus strand of CAXMMQ010000006.1, from coordinate 247,576 downwards.
TCGAGGCCGAGCTGCCGAACCTGCATCCGGCGGTGTTCCGCTGCCGGTATGAAACCCACGAGACGATCGGCAGCGCCGCGATGGCGGCGATCCTGTAGCGCATCGCGCTGCGCGGCAGCAACGGCGTGCTGCTCAAGGCGCGCAACGAGCCGGAGGTGATCGCAGCGGTGGCGAGGCTGGCGGAGGCCGGCGTGCCGGTGCTGACGCTGGTCACCGACCTGCCGGCGACCCGGCGCCTGGCCTATGTCGGCATCGACAACGAGGCGGCCGGAGAGACCGCGGCCTACCTGCTCGGCGCGTGGCTCGGCGAGGCAGAAGCCGACATCCTGGTCAGCATCAGCAGCGAGAGGTTCCGCGGCGAGGAGGAGCGCGAGGCGGCATTCCAAGCCGCCCTGCGCGTGCGTTCCCCGCATCTCGGCATCGTCGAGATCACCGAGGGGCTTGGCGTCGACGGCGCCACCTTCACGCTGGCTCGCGCGGCGCTCGCCGCGCATCCGGCCATTGCCGGCGTGTATTCGATCGGCGGCGGCAATGCGGCGCTGGTGTCGGCGTTCGAGATGGCCGGACGGGCGTGCCGGGTGTTCATCGGCCACGACCTTGACGCCGACAATGTGCGCCTGCTGCGCGCGGGCAAGATAAGCGCCGTGCTGCACCACGATCTGCGCCAGGACATGCGCACCGCCTGCCAGCAGATCATGCGCGCGCACGGCGCGCTGCCGCCCGGCGTGGCGGCGCCGCGGTCAGGCGTGCAGATCGCGACACAAGGCAACCTCGTCGCTTCCATCTAGCGACTCCGCGATACATGCAGCCCGACCAGGCGTGACAGCAGGATGGCCGGGAACAACTGGCCGGTGATCGTCTGCAGGTCCGCGAGGCTGGTGGCGAAGGGCGATTGCGGCGCGATGCCGCTATTGCCGATCGCGGTCATGGTCGAGAAGCTGAAATGGATCATGGTCGATGCATGATGCGCGGCCGCATTGGACAGGCCGGAAAACGCGCCCGGAATGGCCATCTGCAGACCCGAATAGCCGACCGCGAACAGCAGCCCGACATTGAGATAGATGAAGATGGCGCCGGCAATCCGGTGGTGGTTGACGTCGCCGGGACCGAACACCGCGCGCGCCATCGCCGCCGTCACCAGCAGATTGTAGGCGAACACCAGGGCGAGCGTGGTCGCCTGCGGCAGCAGTCCGGGCAGCAGCCGCGCCAGCAGCGGAATGGCGAAGCTTGCCGCCAGGGCCAGCCGCAGCCACGCCGACTTGGCCAGCAATCCGATGGCGATCGCCGCCAGCACGAACTGCAGCAGCACCACCACGCTGCGATCGGCGTCGCCGGCGCTGAGCGCCGGGATCGCAACGAACAGCATGACCACGTCGAGCGCCAGCATCAGGCTGAACTGCCAGCCCGGCTCGCGCGCCAGCAGCGAACGCCGCTCGGTGCCCGTCGTCCGCGGCAGCATCGCGGTCGTGCCCGGGCTGGTCACATGCCCCCGGTCACATCTCGACATGCTTGTTGGTGATCAGGGCGCAGCCGGCGACCAGCCAGCGTCCGTCCGGCTCGTGCTGCATCGAATAGAGCGCCTGCGAGGCGTCGCCGTCGGGTCCGAAGAACTCGACCTTCTGCACCAGCATGCCGGCCTGGGAAGGGTCCGGCTCCAGGCTGCCGAAGCTGTACGACCGTGGGCGGAACACCGCCGGATACGCTGTGCGCACCATCGCCAGGAAATGCGGCGCATCCGGGAAGTGCGCCTTGATCGAGGGGGCGGCAAAGCTGTAGGCGCCCGGCCCGTCATTGCGGCGAAATGCCTGGATCTGCGCCGTGATCACGCCACGGATGGCAAGCTGGTCGGTCGCCGCCACCGGATCCGCCCCGGCCGGATCGGCGAGGGCGCTGCCGAACAGCGTCAGTGACAGCGAGAGGCCGACGATCCAGCGCATGCGCACCCTCCGGTTCAGGTCCTGAGCACGCTGCCGCGGCCGTAGATCAGCAGCATGACGAAGATCACCATGCCATAGATGATCTGCCGTCCGGCATCCGGCATCTGCATCACCGCCAGCATGCTCTGCAGCAGCACGATCAGGATGGTGCCGGCGATGGTGCCGCTGATGCGTCCGCGGCCGCCCATGATGGAGGTGCCGCCGAGCACGACTGCGGCGATCGCCGGCAGCAGGTAGATGTCCCCCATGCCCTGGTAGGCCTTGCCGGCATAGCCGGTGACCAGCAGGCCGGCGAGCGCACTGGCGCAGCCGGCCAGCGTGAAGCAGCCGAGCACGACCCGGCGCACCGGCATGCCCGACATGTACGCCGCCCGCTCGCGGTTGCCGATCGCATAGACCGCGCGGCCGAACGGTGTCGCGCGCAGCAGCACGGTGACGCCGATGGCGACCAGCGCCCAGATCGGGATCGCGTTCGCCACGCCCGGGATCAGGTGGCCGCCGGATAGCGTGCGCGCGATCGGCGGCGCGGTGGAGGGTGGCGCCGAGCCGCCGGTATAGAGCACCATCAGGCCCTGCAGCACCGCGTTCACCCCGAGCGTGAAGATCATCGAGGGGATGCGCAGGTAGGCGACGCCGAGGCCGTTCACCAAGCCGATCGAGCCGCCCACGGTGAGCGCGATCGGCAAGGCGAGGATGCCCCCGGCGCCGCCCCCACCGGCCAGCCCGGTCGAGACCATGGCGGCGGCGGCCACCGTCCACGGCACCGACAGGTCGATATGGCCGAGCAGGATCACCAGCATCGCGCCCAATGCGACGATGCCGAGGAAGGCGGCGCTCTGCAGCTGCTGGAGCAGGTAGTGCGGCGAGACCACGCTCGGGTTGAACGCGGCGCCGATCGCCAGGATCGCCAGGATGCACAGGCTGGCGGCGAACAGCGGCAGGTCGATATGGCGTGCGAACGCCGTGCGTGCGTGCGTGATGCGCGCCGGTGCGGCACTCACCGGAAGCTCTCCAGCCGGTTGCGGTTGCGCAGCAGCGGGATCGCCCCGAGGCTGACGGCGGCCAGCAGGATCAGGCCCTGGAACAGCGGCTGCCAGAGCGGGGAGGCGGCCAGCACGAACAGCAGGTCGCCGATGGTGCGCAGGATGAAGGCGCCGACCACCGAGCCGACCAGGCCGCCGATGCCGCCGAACAGCGAGGTGCCGCCGATCACCACGGCGGCGATCGAATTCAGGGTGAGGTCGCCGGCCTGGATCGCGCTCGCCTGCGCGCTTTCCGCAATCAGGGTCAGCAGCAGCCCGGCGATGCTGGCGAGGATGCCGCTCAGAACGTACGCCACCGCTTTCGAGCGGCCGATCCTGACCCCGGACATGTAGGCGGCCGCTTCCGCGGACCCCACCGCGTACACGCCGCGCCCGGTCAGCGAACGCCGGAACGGCAGCCAGAACAGCAGCAGCACCGCGAGCAGGATGATCAGCGACGTCGGCACGCCGTAGATGTCGCCGGTCAGAGCGCTGGCGAAATCATCGTTGATGTCGCCGCCCGGCTCCGGCCGCAGCAGCAGCGACAGGCCGTAGAAGATCGAGCTGGTGGCAAGGGTGGCGATGATCGGCTGCAGCCGGCCCCACACCACGGCCACCGCATTGAAGCCGCCGGCCAGCGCGCCGGCGGCCAGCGTCGCCGCGACGCCGCCCGCGAGAGAGAGGCCGCTGCCGCCAAGCAGCGTCGAGGCGAGGCAGTTGGCCAGCACCGCGACGGCGCCGACCGAGAGGTCGATGCCCCCGGTCAGCACCGGCAAGGTCTGCGCGCAGGCGATCAGCGCCAGCAGCACGCCCTTGTTGGACGCCGTCACCAGGGTGCCGACGGTCACTCCGCGCGGCTGCAGCGCCAGATAGAGGATGAACATGACCGTGAACACCGCTGTCGCCAGCAGTGGGATCGCATTGTGCCTGGCGAGCAGGCGGAGGTCCGTGGCACTCATGCGGCCTGCTGGCCTGTCGGATGGATGTCGAGCGCGCTGGCGATGATCGCCTCCTCGGTGATGCCGTCCCCGGTCAGGGTGCGCACCACCCGGCCGCCATAGAAGATCGCCACCCGTTCGCACAGGCCGATCAGCTCGTGATAGTCGGTCGAATACAGCAGGATCGCGCAGCCGCCATCGGCCAACTCGCGCAGCAGCCGGTAGATCTCCTGCTTGGTGCCGACATCGATGCCGCGCGTGGGATCGCACAGCAGCAGGATGCGCGGCTCGTCCAGCAGCCACTTGCCGATCACCACCTTCTGCTGGTTGCCGCCCGACAGCGTCGCCACCGGCAGCTCGGGCACCGCCTTGATCTGCATGCGCCGGATGATGTCGGCGACGGCGCCCTTCTCACGCGCACGATCCAGCAGCGGTCCGCGGCGCCAGCGCGACAGCGTGGCCGCGGTCAGGTTGTCGGCGACCGACATCGCCAGCATCAGTCCCTCGGTCTTGCGGTCCTCCGGGATCAGCGCAGTGCCGAGCGGGGCTGCCTTGGCGGCGAGCGGACTGCCCGGCGCCACGGGTCTGCCATCGATGCGGAGTTCGCCGGTGCAGTGGGCGAGGCCGCCGAACAAGGCCAGCAGGAACTCGCGCTGGCCCTGGCCGTCGAGGCCGCCCAGCCCGAGGATCTCCCCGGGCACGACCTCGAGGCTGATGCCGCGCAGCCGGTCCTCCCAGCCCAGATCGTGCGTGCTCAGGATCGGCGCGCGCGGCTCTGTCGGGGCAGGCGGTCGCGGCGGGAAAACCTGGCTCACCTCGCGGCCGATCATCATGCGCACGATCTCGTCCTCGCTGTGCGCATGGATGTCGAAGCTCGCCACGTGGCGCCCGTTGGTGAACACCGAGCAGGTATCGGCCAGAGCGCGGATCTCGTGCATGCGGTGCGAGATATAGAGGATGCACATCCCCTCTCGCTTCAGGCGCAGCAGCAGGTCGGACAGCCGGCCGACATCCTCCGAGGTCAGCGCCGACGTCGCCTCGTCCAGGATCAGCAGCTTCGGGTCGCGGCCGAGGGCTTTCGCGATCTCGACCATCTGCCGGCGCGACAGCGGCAGGTCGCGCACCCGCGCACGCGGGTCGATGCCCTCGACGCCGACGCGCGCCAGCAGCGCCTCGGCCTGGCGGTGCTGGGCCCGGTTGTCAATCAGCCCGAACCGGCGCGGCGGCGACACCAGCCCGATATTGTCGGCCACGCTGAGGTCGGGGATCAGGGAGAGTTCCTGGAACACGCAGACGATGCCGCGCGCCTGGGCATCGAGCGGATCGCGGAAACGCTGCGGCGCGCCGTCGAGCAGCATCTCGCCCTCGTCCGGCTGCACCACGCCGGCGATCACCTTGATCAGCGTGCTCTTGCCGGCGCCGTTCTCGCCCAGCACCGCATGGATGGATCCGCGCTCGCAACGCAGGGAGCCGTCGGCGAGCGCGGTGACGGCGCCGTAGCGCTTCACCACGTGCCGCAGCTCGAGCAGCGGCACATGTCCAATCATTTGGCGGTTGCGCCGAGGATGTCCTTGGCGCCGAGGTTGATCGAGCAGACCGGGAAGTCGCTGGCGGCGAAGAAGGTGTCGCTGACATCGGGGAAGTAGTTCTTGCCGGCCACCAGCGTCTTGTAGTTGGCGAACGGGATCGGCACCGCGATCTCCTGCGGCAGCGTCTTGCCATCGAGGGCGGCGAGGGCGGCTTTCAGGGCGACCGCGACCAGCGCCGGCGACTGGCCGGCACTTTCGCCAAGCAGCCCGTCCTTGTTGTGCGCCACGATCAGCTTGCGAAAGCCGTTCTCGCCTTCGCCATCGATCGGCATGAACGGCTTGTTGGCATCCATCACCGCATGCACCACGCCGATGGTGCCGCCCTGGGTATAGATGCCGTCGAAGTTGCCATGCACGGCGAGCGCGTCGGCCACCGCCTTCTGCGAGGTGCCGTCGTCCCAGTTGCCGACCACCTCGGTGATCCGCAGGCCGGGATCTGCGGCCATCGCGGCGCGGAAGCCCTCATGCCGGTCGCGATCGACGCTGTTGCCCGGCACGCCGCGCACTTCCAGCACCGACTTCTTTGCCTTCATGGTCTGGTTGAGCCAGTCGCCCATCATCTGGCCCATCGCGCGCTGATCCTGGTTGACCTGGATCAGGTGGGTCTCCTTGCCGGTGCGGTCGAAGGTGTTGTCGAAACTCACGATCAGCACGCCGGCCTTCTGGGCACGACGCAGCACAGGCTTGAACGCGGTCGGGCTGTTGGCGTCGATCAGGATGGCGTCGAAGCCGGCATTGATGAAGTTGTCCATCGCGGCGATCTGCGCCGAGACGTCGGTGCCGACGGTGACGATGCGCAACTCCTTGATCCGGCTGGAGATCGCCGGCTGGGCGGCATAGGCGCGCAGGGTCTGGATCATCTGCACCCGCCAGCCGTTGCCGATGAAGCCGTTGGCAAAGGCGATCCGGTACGGGCCGGTCTTGGCGGGAAGCTGCACCGTCGCGGCACTGGTGGGCGACGCCTTGAAGCAGGTCGGGTCATAAGTCGCGGCCCGCACCGGGGCCATCGAATAGACCAGTGCGCCCCCCGCCAGCAGGCAGGCAGCCAGGTTCCAGATCCTCATCGATTTCATCCCCTACGAGCCCGGTCTTCGCACCGGCTTGATAGCGCTAGCATGCCGCAGGCCGGATCGGGTTGTCCATGAGCCCGGTCCGGGGCTGCGGCCGCGATCCCGACGCCGACCTGGCCGTCGTGAGCCTGGCCCGCTCAGCCTCCATGCGGTCGGAACATGACGTCGAACCCGAGTGCCCTGTTGCCTCGGAGGTGCTTGCCTCGCTTTGCTACCAGGTCCTGACCGGTCGGGCCGCCCCGAGGCGGCTAGCGATCAGTCGTAAAGGCTGCCGGAACGACATGCGCAAAGCGCTGCTCGTCCTCGAAGCGCGGCCAGTCGCCCTGCGCCAGGGCGTCGAGCGACGGCGCCGGCAGGTGCATGCGGTCTGAGTAGATCCAGAGATAGGCCAGGGACCGGTGCACGAAGTCGCGCGTCTCGGTGTTCGGCAGGCTCTCGATGAACAGCAGCGGATCGCCGGCGGAGGCTTCCAAGCCCCAGCTTGCCAGCGCGTTCGGTCCGGCATTGTAGCTCGCCAGCAGCCGGATCAGGTCGCCGCGCACGCCGTCCTGGCCGGCCAGGTAGAGCACGTAATCCTGGCCCAGCTCGAGATTGATCGCCGGATTGCGCAGGCGCGACGGGGTAATTGAAGCCGGGCGCCGCTTCGGAGATGACTGGTCCTGCATGAAGCGGGCGGTGACCGGCATCACCTGCATCAGCCCGTGCGCGCCGGCGCCCGAGACCGCGTGGCTGTCGAAGTTGGATTCAACCCGGGTCAGCGCATAGACCAGCGCCGGATTGACGGTGAAGCCGCGACGCGGCTGCAGGCGCGGCAGCGGGAAACGCACCGCGTCGAGCGGGGCGCCGCTGTGATCGTGGCCGTTGCCGACCGCACGATCCTGCACCTGCAGCACCGTCGCGAGCTGCGCCGACAGGCTGCTCATCCCGGCGGCCTGCGCCACCAGCGCCACCGACCGGCACAAGGCGGCATTCGCGCGCACGCCCGGCCAGAGCGCGCGTAGCGCCGCCTCCGCCCGGGCCGCCTGGCCGACCTGAAGCAGGGCGAAAGCCCGGCGTCCCTCGGGGAGCGCCGCGACCGCCTCGACGTCGATCTCTCCCAGCACCGGCTGCCCAGGATGCGGTGCTCCCCCGGAAGCAGGCTGGTCGAGGACGCGCCCGGCCAGCAGGCCATAGAAGGTGTGCGGGAACGAGGCCGCCTGGCTCAGCCAGGATCGCGCACCCGCCGCATCGCCTGCCGCCGCATGGCAACGCGCCGCCCAGAAGGCTGCGGCGGCATGCACGCTGGCCGCAGAGAGATCGCCGCGCGCCGCCGCCTCGAACTGGCGGGTGGCGTCCGCCTGGCGTCCCTGTCGCCACAACGCAAGTCCTGCGATGTAGGCGGCGAGACCGAGCCGGTCATGGGTCTGGTCCGATGCCAGTCTGGAAGCAAGCAGAGCCGCGTCGTCGTCGCCGTGCGAGAACAGCGTGCGCGCGATCTCGGCACGCAGCAGCGCGGCGTAGAGCGGATCGGTGAATGTCGTCCGCGCCACCAGCCGCAACGCCGAGCGCGCGCCCGAGGGGCCTTGCTGCAGCCGCTCCTGGACGGTCCGGTCGAGCAGCCGGTTGCGACGGAAGGCGGTTGCGGCCGGGTCGGCCTCTTCCGGTGGCGCCGCCATCGGCGGCTCGGCGGCGAGGGGCGTCGCCACCGCCTGCACGTCGTTGGCCGGGCCGCGCCGATGCTGCAGGTCGGAGAAGAGGTGGCGGAGATGCGGTGCGTCGGGATGCTGCGGCCAGCGGTGCAGCCACTGCGCCAGGTCGCCCGAAGTTGGATGCGCGTCGGGCTGCAGCGCGCGGTCGGCGAGGATGTCGGCCAGCAGGATGTCGTCTTGCAGTTGGGTCGTCTCGTGGGCCGCCGTAGCCGGGTCGCCCGACGCCTGTAGCGCGAAGATGTGTCTGATCCGTGCGGCGTCGGCGCCATCGAGAGGCTGCGGCAACGCCACCGCCTGAGTGGTCGTCGCGTCGGCGCCGAACCTGAAGCTCGCCGAGGCGACCTCGACGGGCGGCGCCGGCTGGTCGGCATCCTTGGCCGCGTGCGCCGGCTTGTCCTGGCGCTGCGCCAGCACCGGGGTGCAGATCGCGCCCGCCAGGACCACGGCGGAGGCCAGCATGGCCGGAGCACGTGCCCCGGACCTACGCATTCCGGAGTCGGGTATCGGGGATTGACCCGCTGATCCTCGCATCAGGGGCAGCTAGAGGCACAATTTGAGGCAAACAATCCTATTTTAGATGGTCAGGCATGCACAAAGTGGTGCATCCCGAAAAAGTCGAGCCATTACAACAAGCCCATCACGCTACTGTGATGGATTGGCATCGAGGGTTGTGCGCAGCAGCAGCAGGTCCTGCCAGGCCTCGCGGCGCGCCATCGGGTTGGCCAGCAGGTAGGAGGGGTGCCGCATCGGCAGCGCCCGGATTACCAGGTCCTTGCCCGGAATGGTGACCGGTCGCCAGCGCCCGCGCACCCGTCCCAGCGACTGGTCCTCGCCGGCGAACACCCGCGTCGGCCGCACCCCGAGCAGCAGCAGGTGCTTCGGCTCGGCCAGTATTACCAGCCGGTGCAGGAACGGCAGGCAGGTCGCCATCTCGAGCGGACTGACCTTGCGGTCGCCCGGCGGACGCCAGGGGATCAGCGCCATGCAGAGCATCTGCGCCCGCGACAGGCCGATGCTGGACAGCATCCGGTCGAGCAGCGCTCCCGGCGCGCCGGCAAAGGCGTGGCCGGCGCGGTCCTCCTCCGCGTCCGGCACTTCACCCACCAGCATCAGCCGGCTCAGCGGGTCGCCCGCGGGCAGCAGCGTGTGGCCGGCGGTGTCGCGGAGCGGGCAGGCGGTGAAATCCTGCATCGCGGCAAGCAGGGCTTCGACACTCCCGGCCGCAGCCGCCGCTTCCTGGGCCTGCGCTACCTGGCCACGCGCCACCTGCACCTGCCCTGACGCGGGGGTGATCTGCGGCCCCGCTGATTGCGGCCTGGCGCGCTGCGGTTCCGGCGCAGGGCGGTCAGCAGCCACCGGTTGCGGCGCGAGCCGGTCCTGGGGCATTTCGCCGAGCGCCTCGTCCGCACCCCACTCGATCTGCAGCCGCAGCATCGCGAGCGCCTCGGACAGCGGCGGTTCGAAAGACAAGTTCTCGGCTCTCTGCGCGGTGGAGACCGTAGGATAGCGGCAGCCGTCCCGCGCTGGTAGCGTGCGGAATGCCATGCATCCGCCGTGCCTGCCGCCGCTCCACGAGCCTGACCAGGCTGCTGCCGTTGCTGGGCCTGCTGTCGGGCAGCCTGCCGGGCCTGAGGGTCGCCCATGCAGCCTCCGAGAGCGCCCGCAGCGCGGCGTCGCAGCCGCCGGCGCCGGCCTTCGGCACCTATCTCAGCGGCGTGGTAGCCGGCGCGCTCGGCGATGCGGACGCCGCCTCCGGCAGGCTGCTGCAGGTGCTCGGCACCGATCCCGACGATCCCGCGTTGCGCAGCCAGGCCTTCATCTTCTCGACCCTGGCCGGCCGGCCGGACGCGGTGCGGCTGGCGCCCTCGATTGCCGGCAACCCGCTGGCGCCGATCGTCATCGGCAACGCCGCCGCCATCGCCGGGCACTGGACCGAGGCACAGGCGAACTACGGGCGCATCGAGCACACGCCGCTCAACCAGTTGCTGCAGCCGCTGCTGCTGGCCTGGTCCGAGCAGGGCGCCGGACAGACCGATCTGGCGCTGACGCGGCTGATCCCGCTGACCCAGAACAACCCGATCGCCGGGGTCTATGCGCTGCACGCCGCGATGATCGCCGACCTCGCCGGCCGCACCGACCAGGCGGCCTCGCTGTACCAGCAGGCGATCTCGCTCTATCCGGGCTCCGACGTGATGCTGGTGCAGGCCTATGCCGGCTTCCTGTCGCGGCAGGGCAAGCCGCTGGTCGCCCAGGGCCTGGTGCATGCGCTCACCCGGACGGTGCCGATGCTGGCGATCGCCGAACCCGGCCTGGACGCCGCGATCGCGGTGGCGCCCGGACATGCGGACGCCCGGGCGGCAGCCTGCGCCGGTCTTGCGCGCGCGTACCTCACCATGGCCACGCTGATCCGGCAGCAGGCGCCGCGCGGCCAGGAAGCCGAGAGCTTCATGCTGCGCTTCGCGCTGGACCTGCAGCCGGACCTGTCGCCGGCGCGGCTGCTGCTGGCCGACCTGCAGAGCGACGCGCACCAGCCCGCAACCGCGCTCGCGACGCTGCGCGAGATCCCGCCCGGCGATCCGCTGGCGCCGGTCGCATCGCTCCGTATCGCGGCCCTGGACGCCAGCCTCGGGGGCGCCGCCGAGCGGGCCGAGGCGCATGCCATCCTGGGGCGCCTGGCCGCGTCGTATCCGCACCGGCCCGAACCGCTGCAGGCGCTCGGCGACCTGCTGCAGGACGAGGGGCACTACGCCCAGGCGATCACCGCCTATGACCAGGCGATCGCGCTGATGTCGCCGCTGGCCACCGACGACTGGCCTATCCTGTTCGCGCGCGCCACCGCCTATGATCGCGCCCGGCAGTGGCCGCAGGCGCAGTCCGACCTCGAGCAGGCGCTGGCGCTGGCGCCGGAGCAGCCGTTCCTGCTGAACTACCTGGGCTATAGCTGGGTCGAGCGCCGGCACGACCTCGGCGATGCGCGACGCATGATCGAGCGCGCGCTGGACGCCAAGCCCGAGGACGGCTCGATCCGCGACAGCCTGGGCTGGGCGATGTATCGCCAGGACGACGTGCCGGGCGCGGTGCGCACGCTGGAGCGCGCCGCCGAGCAGATCCCCGAGGACCCGACGGTGAACTACCATCTCGGCATCGCCTACTGGTCCGCCGGCCGCCATGTCGAGGCGGCGGACCAGTGGCGCTGGGCGCTGAACCTGCATCCGGACCGGCAGGAGGAGGCGCGCATCCGGGCGGCCCTGCGCGAGGCGACGCGGCCGGGCGGCGATCCGGTATCGGCCGCCGATGCGCTGCCGGTCTCGGTGCCCTGACCGGTCGGGACGATGACTGTTCCCGACGAGGAGATCGCCTGCGCCAAGGTCAATCTCTACCTGCACGTGACCGGGCGACGCCCTGACGGCTACCACCTGCTCGACAGCCTCGCGGTGTTCCCGCTCGCCTGCGACCGGCTGACGGTGCAGCCCGCCGAAGGGTTGGAGCTGGCGCTCGAGGGTTCGTTCGCGGATTTGCTGCAACCATCGGCGGCCGGCGGCGACAACCTGGTGCTGCGTGCGGCCCACGCGCTGCTCCTGGCCGCCGGACGCGCGCTGCCCGGTGCCCGTCTCACCCTGCACAAGCACCTCCCGGTCGCCGCCGGCATCGGCGGCGGCTCGGCGGACGCGGCGGCGGCGCTGCGGCTGCTGCGCCGGTTCTGGGCGTTAACCGTCATCACCGACGAGCGCCTGCACGCCATCGCGACCGGTCTCGGGGCTGACGTGCCGGTCTGCCTCGCGCAGCGGACGGCTCGCATGCAGGGAGTGGGCGAGGCGCTTTCGCCCGGCCCTGGGATGCCTGCCGCCGGCATGATGCTGGTGAACCCCCGCGAGGCGGTTTCCACGCCGGCGGTGTTCCGGGCGCGCTCGCCGGGCTTCCGTTCGGCGGCCGGGCTGCCATCGCAGTGGGCCGACGCCGCCGACCTCGCGGACGGTCTGCGGCCGCTCTCGAACGATCTTGAGGAGGCCGCAAGGACGCTGTGCCCGGTGATCGACGATGTGCTGCTTGCCCTGCAGGCGCTGCCCGGCTGTCTGCTCGCGCGCATGAGCGGGTCCGGCGCCACCTGCTTCGCCTTGTTCGCTGACCCGGCGGCGGCCCGGGACGCCGAGACCGCCGCCCGGTTTCCGGCGCACTGGTGGCGCTGGTCCGGCGGGTTGTATCAGCCGGGAACCTGAACGGACGCTAACGCCCGGGCAGGCGCACCGGGCAGCGCTTCGTCGGCGTCGTGGCATCAGGCCGCTTCTCGGCGAATGCATTCCGGGCTGCTGCCAGCGCGACCAGTCCGAACGCCGCCAGCCCGACGCCGAGCCTGTGGCGGCTGGTGAACAACTCGTAGCTGCGCGTACGGGCCTGGTCGTCGAAGTTGCCGTGCGCCGCGTACGCGCCGGGTACGCTCTCGTAGAGGTTGCTGGCCGCGTTCGGGTCGGCCTTCTCCTTCATCATCTGGCTGCTGTAGCCGGCGCGCGCGAGATAGCGGTCGGCGAGGCCGGCGGCGACCCGGTTGGCCAGGATCGCGGTAACAGTCGAGAAGCCGACCCAGACCTCGCGACGGTGGTGGAAGGCGGCGAACACGATGGCGCGTGCGGCGATCTCCGGCTCGTAGATCGGCGGCACCGGCTGCATGCGCTGCCCGGTGCGGTTGAGCGCCCAGGAGAATTGCGGCGTGTTGATCGCCGGCAAATGCACCATGGTCAGGTGGATGTCGTCGCCGTCATGCAGGATCTCGGAGCGCAGGCTGTCGGTGAAACCGCGTATCGCCGACTTGGCGCCGCAATAGACCGCCTGCAGCGGCACCGAGCGGTAGGCCAGTGCCGATCCGACGTTGACGATGGTGCCGCTGCCGCGCCGGCGCATCCGGCGCAGCGCTGCCATGGTGCCGAACACGGTGCCGAGATAGGTAACCTCGGTGGCGCGCCGGAACTCGGACGACGTGATCTCGGCCACCGGCGAGTAGACGGTCGCCATCGCGTTGTTGACCCAGACGGTGATCGGGCCGAGCGCCGCCTCGATGCTGTCGGCCGCCGCCTCGACCGCCGCGTCGTCGGCGACGTCGGCGATCGCGGTGGCGGTCCGCACGCCGAACGCGCGCAGTTCCTCGGCGGCGCTGTCGAGCCGGTCCTGGTTGCGACCGATCAGCCCGACATCGCAGCCCTTGTTCGCGAATTCGCGCGCGGTGGCACGGCCGACACCGGCGGCGGCTCCGGTGATGACGACAACCTGTTTCGGCATTGAGCTGAGGTATCCCTGGACTTGCGAGGGCAGAACGCAGCCGCGACGCTGCCGTTTTGCGTGGCCAGGATGCTCAGGCCGATCGGCTGGTCCCGGCCGGACGGCACACGGGGATCATGCCCTGCGGCGGCGTCTCAGCTTGTGCCACACGAACCAGCCCGCGGCCGCGAGCACGACCAGCACCATGACGAGGTGGAACTGGTGCATCAACGCCCGCAGCCGCGGGTCGGTGTCCCAGCGCCGGCCAAGCTGGTTGCCGACCGTCGCCAGGGCATAGCACCAGAAGAACGAGCCGATGAAGGTGTAGAGCTGGAACGGCGCCTGTCGCATCCGGGCCATGCCGGCGGGCAGGGCGATGAAGGTGCGCACCACCGGCAGCAGCCGCCCGATCAGCACCGCCTGCGTCCCGAAGCGGGCGAAGAACCGCTCCGCCTGGTCGAGGTCGTGGTGGTCCAGCAGGATCCAGCCGCCGTAGCGGTCCACGAAGCGGCGACCGCCGGTCGCACCGATCCAGTAGGCGACCGTCGAGCCGATGTTGCAGCCGATTGCGCCGGCCAGCGCCACGGCGACGAGACTGAAGCGGCCGGTGGAGGTCAGATAGCCCGCGAACGGCATGATGACTTCGGACGGAAGCGGGATGCAGGCGGATTCCAGCGCCATCAGCGCCGCCACCCCGCCATAGCCGCCGGCCGAGATCACCGCGGTGATCCATGCCGCAAGAAGTCCAATCAAGAGCTTCGGCCTTCCGTTCCGTATGCGGCGGCTTCTTGTGGCACCGGCCGCCTGCGGCTTCCAGCCTTCTTTTTCTCCGGTCGCGAGGCGAGCGAGCGGCTGGTGTCGTTACAGTACTATAATGAGTGTGCCGCGCGTCAGGCCAGCAGCGTCACCGTCGCGCGCAGCCCGTTCGGCATGCGGTTCGCCAGGGTGATGTCGCCGCCATGGCCGCGGATGATGTTGCGCGCGATCGCGAGGCCCAGGCCGGTACCGCCGGTCTCGCGGTTGCGACTGGCCTCGACGCGGACGAACGGCTCGAACACCCGCTCCAGGTCGCCCGCCGCCAGCCCCGGCCCGTCATCCTCGATCAGCACCGTCACGAAGTCTTGCGCCGGCTTGAGCGTCACCATGGCGCCGCCGCCATAGACGATGGCGTTGCCGATCAGGTTGGCGAGTGCGCGCTTGAGCGCCAGCGAGCGCGCCTTGATGGTGACCACCGGCGGCTCGGTGGCGAAACCGACCTGGTTGGTGATGTCCGGACGTCCGTCCACCGCCTCGTCGAGGATGGTGCTGAGCAGCGCGGTGAGGTCGAGCGGCACCAGCGGCTCGCGGTTGGCGCTGTCGCGTCCAAAGGCGAGCGTCGCCGACACCATCGCCTCGAGCTCGTCCAGGTCGGCGGTGAACTTGCGACGCAATTCGTCATCCTCGATGAATTCCGAGCGCAGCTTGAGCCGCGTGATCGGCGTGCGCAGGTCGTGTCCGATCGCGGTCAGCAGCAGCGTGCGGTCGGTGACGAAGCGACGGATGCGTGTCGCCATCGTGTTGAAGGCGATCGCCGCCGTGCGCACCTCGAGCGGGCCGTCCTCGGGCAGCGGCGAGGCGTTCACGTCGCGTCCGAGCGCTTCCGCGGCGGCGGCGAGCGTGCGCACCGGCGCCGTCAGGCGGCGCACCGCCCAGTTGGTCAGGATGCCGGTCGCCACGATCATCAGCGTGAAGGCGATCGGGAAGGTCGGCGACGAGAACAGGTTAGGTGGCGGCACGTGGAACAGGATGCTGACCCAGCGGCTCTCGTCCGGCAGGTGCATCGACACCTCGAACCGGTGCTGGCGGCGATTGGCGCCGGCCATCACCTGCGACGGATGCAGATGCAGCGGGAACGGCATCATCTGCAGGTTGGTGCGCATCTCGTGCTGCATCTGCAGGCTTTCCGGATCGAGGTCGGCGGTCTGCGGGCCGGGCGTCAGGGCGACCTTGAACCCGCTCGGCAGCCGCATGCGCGCGACCTCGTTGTCGCGCTGGCCCGGATCGGTCTCGACGATCGAGCGGTAGATCGCAACCACCCGCATCCCGGTCTCGCGTTGCTGCTCGGCGCGGTCGAGACTGATGCGGTCGAGCGCGTGGATGGCCAGGCCGGCCGCCTGCACCACCCCCAGGCCGGTGAGCAGCACCAGCGCGGTGCGGGCCGCGAGGCTGCGCGGCATGAGCGCGGAGGCGCCACGGCGCAGCAGCCGGCCCAGTGTACGCAGCGTTGCGACCCAGCCGGTCGCATCGGCCACTGGCCTGCGCGCGACCGGTTCAGACCCGTTCGACATCGGCCGCCAGGACGTATCCTCCACCGCGGACGGTCTTGATCACCTGGGCGTTGCGGCCGTCATCCTCCAGCTTGCGACGCAGCCGGCTGATGGCGACGTCGATCGCGCGGTCGAACGGCCCGGCCTGCCGCCCGCGCAGCAGGTCGAGCAGCATGTCGCGCGTCAGCACCTTGTTGGCGCGGTCGAGCAGCGCCACCAGCAATTCGTACTCGCCGCCGGTCAGCGGCACCTCGACGCCGTCGGGATTGAGCAGGCGGCGGCGGGTCGGCTCCAGCAACCATCCGGCGAAGCGCAGCACGCTGCGGTCGCCGTCGG
The DNA here is from genome assembly GCA_963693035.2 of uncultured Lichenicoccus sp. Lineage (GTDB taxonomy): Bacteria > Pseudomonadota > Alphaproteobacteria > Acetobacterales > Acetobacteraceae > Lichenicoccus. The sequence continues at coordinate 231,440 of CAXMMQ010000006.1, read as the reverse complement.
GTTTCCTTTCGATCTGCTCGGCGGTGCGGCGCATCACCGCGCGCATCCGGGCGAGCAGCTCGCGCGGATTGAATGGCTTCGGGAGGTAGTCGTCGGCGCCAAGCTCGAGGCCGATGATGCGGTCGGTCTCGTCGCCCATCGCGGTCAGCATGATGATCGGTACGTTGCCCTGGCTGCGCAGCCAGCGCGCGACATCCAGCCCGCTCTCTCCGGGCAGCATGAGGTCGAGGATCACGATCTGGTAGTGGCCGGCGCTCCAGGCGCGGCGGGCCTCGCGTCCGTCGCGGGCGGCGGTGACGCGGAAGCGGTTACGTTCGAGGAAGCGAGCGAGGAGATCGCGGATCTCGCGGTCGTCATCGACGATGAGGATGTGCGGCAGGGTTTCCATGATGGCTGTTACAATAGCCCCTCGCCGGCGGCTCGGGCAGGCCAGGTAGCAATCCGTTTCAATTCCCAATGTAACAGGTCGAGCAGTGTCTGTAGCAGATGGAGCAAGGTCTGGGCGGCCTCATCCCGCATAGATCATCCTGCGGGTCATGCCGCCATCGATCACGAAGTCGGCGCCGGTGACGAAGCCGCTCTCCGGTCCGAGCAGCCAGGCGGCGAGGCTGGCGACGTCCGACACGGTGCCGACGCGTCCTACCGGATGCTGTGCATGGTCCTCATGGCTCAGCGGAGCACCGGAGACGTCGATCCAGCCAGGGCTGATGCTGTTCACGCGTATTCCCGGGCCCAGGCTGACGGCGAGCGCGTGGGTGAGGGCGACGAGGCCGCCCTTCGTGGCGGCGTAGCTCTCGGTGTCCGGCTCCGACATGCGCGCCCGGGTTGAGGCGATGTTGACGATCGCACCGCCGTTTACGCGCAGCAGTCGGGCCGCCGCGCGGGCGAGCAGGAACGGCCCGGTCAGGTTCACCGCGATGACGCGGTCCCAGTCCGCCGGGTCGAGCCGCTCGAGCGGGGCACGGACCATGATGCCGGCATTGCAGACCAGTGCGTCGAGCCGGCCGGCCTGCTCCTCGACCTGGGCCATAGCGCGCTCGATATCGGCGCGGCGCCCGGTATCGGCCTCGATCGGAATGCATCGGCCGCCGGGGTTCGCGCTGTGCGCATCCATGAGACCGGCACGGCGGTGCGTGTCGGTGTCGAGGGCAAAGACGATCCAGCCATCCGCGAGCAGCCGCGTCGCGATGCCCTGTCCGATGCCGTGGGCAGCGCCGGTGACGACGGCGACGGGGGCGGATGCGGTCATGGTGTCTCCGGTGCGATCAGGCTGCGCGCTGCGAACGCCGACAACCCGGTGCGGATGCGCACTTGCTGGGGCGGGCGCGGACAGGGATGATCAGTCCGCTCAGAGGGTTCGGATGATCATGCTGCCTGCGCTGCGTTCCTGGGTGCCATGGGTCGTGGCCCTGCCGGTCTGCGTGGGCGCGGTCTCTGTGGGCTGGCTGGCCGGCAGTGCGGCGCAGACGCTTTCGGTCCACCGTCCCGAGCCGCCGGCCGTGCCGGCACCGCCGCCTGCCGAGCCCGCGGCGGTGCGCCTCGATCCGGATGCCGACAGTACGCCGCCCGCCGCGGCGCCGGCACCGGTACCGGCTCCCTCGGTCGATGTGCTGCAGCCGATGCCCGCTCCGGCGTCACCCCCGCCGGTCGTGCCGGAGCCTGCACCCGTCGCACCGGCTGCGGGCCCGCATGCGGCCATCGCCGGCAACGAAGCTGCCGACAAGACCGTCCCCCCCACGCAGCCCCCGGCGTCCCAGCCACCGGCCAGCGGATCTCCCACGGCCCAGGCCCAGCCGCGCCAGGTTACTGCCCAAGGAAAGCCGGTCCCCACCTCCGCTCCGGCGGCCGCCACTTCCCCGGCCCCCGTTCCTGTCCAGGCCCCCGCTTCTGTCCAGGCCCCCGCTTCCGCCCAGGCCCCCGTTTCTTCCCAAGCCAAGGCGCCGGCGACACCTAAGCCGAGCGGTCCCGAGGACTCGCTGAAGCTGCAGAAGTTCAAGCTCGCCGCCCTGATCGACCGGGTGGTGATCGGCAAGGAGAAGGCGCAGATCGGCCACGTCATCGACGTGCTGGTGGACGAGAAGGGCGAGCCCGCCGCCCTCGTGGTGGATGTCGGCGGATTTCTCGGCGTCGGCAACCGCCGCATCGCCATCGCCTGGGAACGCTTCGCGCTGGCCGGGCGTAACTTCCGGGACCCGCTGCAGCTTCCGCTCAGCGACGCGCAGGTCAAGTCCGCACCGGCCTATGACGGGTCCGAGGAGGTCACGGTGATCCAGGGCGCGATCGAACCCCCCGGCGCAAAGCCCGCTCCCGCCCCATCGCCCGCCGCAGCGAAGCCCGCTGGCCCTGCCGATCATGACGCCGCCGCGAGGCAGTCGGAGCCTTCGGGTGTCGAGGACCCGGCGGTGAGCCGCGTCGATGTCGGCCGCCAGGTCGAGGTCTCAGCTGGCCCCGGGCGTGCCGCGGGGCCTGCCACGACCGCCGCAGCCCCGCTGCATCCGACGCAGGGCGCTTCCCTCGCTCCCGCCCAGCGGCCGCCGACCGCTTCGGCTCCATCTGCACCGCCGACACCGCAACCGTCTCCCCAACCCGCGCCCCTACAGACGCACTGAGCCGCAGGGTGCGTGTCCGCTCCCTCAGGATGAGCAGCCAGCAGGGCCTGGACTGGCTCAACTTCTTCGTTGCCAACCTGCAGACGGCGTTCGGGCCGTTCATTGCCGTCTATCTCACCAGCGAACGCTGGACCCAGGGCGAGATCGGCCTCGCCTTGAGCGCCGGCACCATCACCGCGATGATCAGCCAGGTGCCCGCCGGCGCCCTGGTCGACGCCCTGCACAACAAGCACGTCGCGGCCTTTGCCGCCATCGTCACCATCATCGCCTCCTGCCTGCTGCTGGTGCTGTTCCCGCAGCGGCTGCCGGTGATGGCCGCCGAGATCCTGCACGGCTTTGCAAGCTGCATGCTGAACCCGGCGATCGCGGCGATCACCCTGAGCATGGTCGCGGCCCGCATGGCGCAGGGAGGCGCGCCGGGCGAACTCGGCCGCCGGCTTGGACGCAATGCCAGCTTCGGCTCGATCGGCAATGCGCTGGCGGCCGGCCTGATGGGCGGCGTGGGCTATGCGGTATCGGCGCGCGCGACCTTCTTCCTGGGTGCCGCCCTCGCACTCCCCGGCCTGTTCGCCCTGCGCGCCATCGAGCGACCGAAACTCAAGATTCCCGACGCCGCGGCGATGGCCGACCCGGACGATACCGGCACCGAGCCGGTGGCGTCGCACTCCGTTATCAGCCTGCTGCGCGATCGTCGGCTGTTCGCGTTTGCGGTGTGCGCGGCGCTGTTCCACCTGTCCAATGCAGGCATGCTGCCGCTGGCCGCCGGACGCGTCACCCGCGAGGCGCCGCAGCAGGCCGAGCTGATCATCGCCGCCTGCATCCTGCTGCCGCAACTGGTGGTGGCGGTGCTGTCGCCGCAGGTGGGTCGTCTCGCCGAGACGCTGGGGCGGCGCCCGGTGATGCTGCTCGGCTTCGCGGCCCTGCCGGTGCGCGGCCTGCTGCTGGCGACCAGCAGCGACCCGTGGCTCACCGTGCTGTTCCAGATGTTCGACGGGGTCAGCGCCGCCTGCTTCGGGGTGATGCTGCCGCTGATCACCGCCGACCTCACCCGCGGCACCGGCCGCTTCAACCTGTGCATGGGGTTCTTCGGGCTCGCGGTCGGAGCCGGGGCCAGCTTCAGCACCACGCTCGCCGGCTTCGCTGCCGACCGCTCGCCGCAACTCGCCTTCCTGATCCTGGCCGCGGCGGGTCTCGCCTGCGTCCTGATGGTCTGGCTGCTGTTCGGCGAGACCACGCCGCGCCGCAGCGCCCGGTGGCGGATTTCCCGACTGCGGCCGGTGAAGCGCTAGAAAGCTCTCAGGACAGCCACGTCGGGACCGGGAGGCCCTTGCCGCGCAGGAAGTCCGGGTTGAACAGCTTGGACTGGTAGCGGGCGCCGCTGTCGCACAGGATGGTCACCACGGTGCTGCCGGGCCCGAGGGAGCGGGCGACCCGGATCGCTGCCGCAACATTGATGCCGGCCGAGCCGCCGATCGACAGGCCCTCGAACTGCAACAGGTCGAACACCTGCTCCAGCGCCTCGGCATCGCCGATCCGCACCGCGTCGTCGATCGTCACCCCCTCCAGGTTGCCCGGTACCCGAGACTGGCCGATGCCCTCGGTGATCGAGCTGCCGCTGACGCTGAGGTCGTTCGACTTCACCCAGCCATACAGCCCCGAGCCATCTGGATCGGCCAGCACGATGCGCGGCGCCGGCCGGCTATCGCGCGCGGCAAGCTCGAGCAGGCCGAGCGAGGCACCGGCCAGGGTGCCGCCGGTGCCGCAGGAGCAGGTGAAGGCGTCGAGCCTGCCATTGGTCTGGTGCCAGATCTCGACGGCGGTGCCGTTCCGGTGCCCCTCGCGGTTGGCGAGATTGTCGAACTGGTTGGCCCAGACCGCCCCGGTCTCCTCGGCGAGCCGGCGCGAGACATGCACGTAGTTGCCGGGATCGCGGAACGGCTTGGCCGGCACCAGGCGCAGGTCGGCGCCGATCATGCGCAGGAAGTCGATCTTCTCCTGGCTCTGCGTCTCGGGCATCACGATCACGCTGCGGTAGCCGCGCGCATTGGCGACCAGGGTCAGCCCGATGCCGGTGTTGCCGGCGGTACCCTCGACGATGGTGCCACCGGGGTCCAGCCTGCCTTCGGCCACGGCCGCCTCGACGATGGCGAGTGCGGCGCGATCCTTGACCGAGCCGCCCGGATTCATGAATTCGGCCTTGCCCAGGATGGTGCAGCCGGTCGCCTCCGACGCCCGTCGCAGCCGGATCAGCGGCGTGCCGCCGATCGCCGCCAGCATGTCCGTGCACGGCTCCGGCCAGCTCCGCAGCGCCGTCCGGGACACTCCGAGCGGCCTGGATGCGGACGACCTGTTTGTGCTTTGAACCATCTGGCGCCACCTTTGCCGCACGTCATGTGTCGACAGCACCGGCGGCCAAGGCCGGTCTGCCTCAAGCAGGAGTATATAAGATGATCGAGGACGTCGCCCCGCAAGAGACCTGGAAGGCGCTCACCGCCAATCCGGATGCGCAACTCGTCGACGTGCGCACCGACGCGGAATGGACCTATGTCGGGCTGCCCGATCTCGCGGTGCTCGACCGGCAGGTGTTGCTGATCATGTGGCAGGCCTTCCCGAGCGGCGCGCCCAACCCGCATTTCCTGCAGCAGCTAGAAGGCGCCGGCCTCACGCCGGAGCAGGACATCTATTTCATCTGTCGCAGCGGCGCGCGCAGCCTGGCGGCGGCGGAGGCCGCGCGCAGCGTCGGCTTCGAGCGCGTCTACAATGTCGCGGACGGCTTCGAGGGGCCGCCGGACGCGAAGGGTCATCGTGGCGGAGTGGCGGGGTGGAAGGCCAGTAACCTCCCCTGGCGCCAACGCTAGGGAGGCTTGCTGAAACGCCTGCTGCTGGCGATCCGACACGCCTTTCCTGTGCTTCGCTGCTCACGGCCAGGAGGCCGCTGCGCTGCGGTGCTCGGGAAAGTCGCGCCGGGCGCGGCCCAATTGGGCCGCTCTCATCCAGCATCAGGCGTTTCAGCCAGCCTCCTCTTCGGCTGGCGCACAAGGACTTCGGTCAATTGTCGGTGGGACTTTCTCCGTCGGCGTCGTAGAGGACTTGCAGCACCGCGCACCATGAGTAGCGGGTGTCGTAGAAGTTGCCGTCGGGGGTTAACAGCAGGCCGGTGGGGCCGACCGGGACGTGGGTCATCGTCACCGCATCATCGACGTTGCCGCCGATGATCGAGAGCTGGCCGGGCTGGATTGCCACCACCAGGCCGCAATGCGCGGGGAACAGGTCGCGGGTCGGCAGGTTGTGGAAGCGGATGACACGGCTCGAGCCGCGCCCGGCGCAGATCAGGTCGCCCAGAGCCGGCGCATAGAGCGACGGGTCGTGCGCACGCAGCGCGGCGGCGATGCCCGCCGCGGCGGCGTTGATATAGGTCGCGTGGTTGGGTGAATACGGAAACCTCGCGCCGGCGCCGCTCACCCGCATCACATAGGAAATGAAGGCGGCCGACCAGGCGAACTGCCCGTCGTGCTGGAAGTCGAAGGCGTGGCCGTCGCTGCCATGCTTGCCGGTCCAGTCGACCTCGCTTTCATAAGGGTCTTGGCCGATCCACCAGTATTCCCCGACGCGCTGCCACAGTCCCGGCAGCCGTTCCGGCTTGACGCTGGTTCCGACCGGGTCGGGACGCGCCTCCGGATCATCGTCATCGACAGGCTCGCCGAACAGCCGCCACTCGCGCAACGCGATGGCCATCGTGTCCGCCCGGGTGAACGGCTCGAAGCCGCGGGTCACGAAATCCGGCACGTGGGTGTCGGGTCCGTTCGGTCCATGCGCGCCCGGATATTGCGCGACCGGTGTCTGCCCGCCGCCCGCGCTGCACGCGGCGAGTGCCAGGACGCCGCACACCAGCAGTCCGGCGCGCATGAACCCCGCATGGTTCGGCCGCATGGCCGCAGCCAGGTTGCTCATGCGCGTTCCGGAAACAGGCCGGCCAGACCGCGCTCGCTGGCTTCGCAGCGACCACGCTCGGTGATCAACCCGGTCACCAGTCGTGCCGGCGTCACATCAAATGCTGGGTTGGCGGCGTCGCTGCCATCCGGCGTCACCTGCACGCTCCTGATTGATCCATCATCGGCGCGGCCGCTGATGCGCGTGACCTCGCTGGTGTCGCGCTGCTCGATCTCGATTTCCCGCAGGCCGTCGCGCATGCGCCAGTCGATCGTGGTCGACGGGAGCGCCACCCAGAACGGCACCTTGTTGTCGGCCGCCGCCAGCGCCTTCAGGTAGGTGCCGATCTTGTTGGCGACGTCGCCGGTCCGGGTCACGCGGTCGGTGCCGACGATCACCAGGTCGACCTCGCCATGCTGCATCAGATGACCGCCGGCATTGTCGGGGATCACCGTGTGCGGCACGCCGTGGCGTCCGAGTTCCCACGCCGTAAGCGCGGCACCCTGGTTGCGCGGGCGCGTCTCGTCCACCCATACATGCACGTCGATGCCGCGATCGTGCGACATGTAGATCGGCGCGAGCGCGGTGCCCCAGTCGACCGTTGCGATCCAGCCCGCATTGCAATGCGTCAGCACGTTCACTCGACGATGGCGCCCGGCATCGCCCGATATGCCGCGCCCGGCAGCTTGCGTCGCGGCGGCCTGCTCGATCAGCGGCACGCCATGCTGTCCGATCGCCTCGTTCTGCGTGGCATCCTCGTCGCAGATCAGCGCAGCCTCGGCATAGGCGGCGGCGATGCGCTGCGCCGGCGGCGTGTTGCGCAGCCGGGTCAGCATGCGCTCGATCGCCCAGCGCAGGTTGATCGCGGTCGGCCGCGTCCGTGCCAGCATCTCGGCGTCGCGCTCCATCGCCTCGGTGCTGCTGTCCACGCGCAGCGACAGCGCCAGGCCGTAGGCGGCAACCGCCCCGATCAACGGCGCGCCCCTCACCTGCATGCTGGCAATGGCGTGCACCACCTCGTCGCGCGTGCGGAGCCGGAGGATCTCGACCGACCAGGGCAGCAGGGTCTGGTCGAAGATGCGCAGCGACCAGCCATCCTCCGTGTCGACCCAGAGGCTGCGATAGGCGATGCCGTCAATCTTCATGAGCGGTCCTTGCTGATGTGTGAGAGGTCGGAGGGAGACGCGGCCCTTACCTGCGGGACGAGCGGCTTCAGGCGTCGCTGCCGTCGCGATGCTCGCCGATGAGACCGAGCTTCAACATCACGCCGACGGTGGCACCCTTGACCGGACGCAGCAGCAGCAGCGCCATGACGAGCGTCAGCGGCACGAACGCCAGGATCATCGACCAGACCGGCAGGCTGCTGTCGTGCGTGGTCAGCACCACGAGCGCGATGATGATGTGGGCGGTAATGAAGATGGTGAAGTATGGCGGCGCGTCGTCCGCGCGCACCGACCCCAGCGGCGCGGCGCAGGCGCCGCATCGCCGCACGAGGCGGAGATATCCGTCATAAAGACGGCTCTCGCCGCAGACCGGGCAACGGCCTGTCGCGCCACGCATCATCATCAACATCAGCGACGGCAGCGCCTGCTTTTCGAGCCAGGCGCGCGCTTCGGCATCGGTGCCGGGAGGATCACCCCGGATTACGTCGCCTTGCGCCGCTTTGGATGCAGCCGCCGGTCGTGCCGCGCCGACCGGAGAGGCTGTCCCGTCATGCGCCGGCGCGCCGCTGGTGCCTGTCTGCATCGATCGTCCCCGCTTCGCCTGCACGACCATGTCTTTACCATGCGTCTTGCGATCAAGCGCCGTCTGGCTGCCCGATGCGCATCCGAGGCCCGCATCGACAGGCCGCGGCTTGCGCCGGGGACGCGGCGGGCGCACCTCCGGAGCTTCGGAAGACGCCGCGGGAGCCAGCATGTACGTCGCACGCACCTTGGATGAACTTGCGGCCGCGGTCGCGGCGCTCGGGCCGGACCTGGCTCTGGTCCCGACGATGGGGGCGTTGCATGCGGGCCATCTTTCGCTTCTCGCCGCCGCCCGACGAGCGGGAAGGCACGCCGCCGCCTCGATCTTCGTCAACCCGACGCAGTTCAACCAGAGCGATGACCTCGCGAGATACCCGCGAGACGAGGACAGCGATCTCGTCCTGCTGCGCGAGTCCGGCTGCCACCTGGCATGGCTGCCGTCCGTCGAGATCATGTACCCGGGCGGCGACGAGATCCGGATTGCACCGGGCGGTGCGGCGCTCGGATGGGAAGGCGATACGCGACCCGGCCACTTCAGCGGCGTCGCCACGGTGGTTGCCAAGTTGCTCAACCAGGTCCGTCCGGCCTTTGCGTTCTTCGGCGAGAAGGACTGGCAGCAGCTTCAGGTCGTACGCGACGTCGTCGACGCCCTGTTCATTCCCGTGCGGATCGAGGGAGTGCCGACCCTGCGGGAGTCCGACGGCCTGGCGATGTCGTCGCGAAACCGCTTCCTGACCGAGCAGGAACGGCAGCGGGCGCCGGCCCTGTATCGATGCCTGTCGCGCCTGGCACGGGCGATCGTGGATGGCGACGAGGTGGATGTGTGCCTCGCGACGGCACGCGAAGACCTCCGGCTGCAGGGTTTCTCGGTCGATTATCTGGCTCTTGTTGCCGGGACTTCGCTGCGTCCGATCCCCGAACACCGGCCTGGAGCGCGTCTGCTGGCAGCGGCACGGCTCGGCAGCGTCCGCCTGCTCGACAACCTCGAGGCGAGGCCAGCGGGATAGGCGCCACCGCCTGGTTTCCCAACTTTCGAGATGTCGCCAGCATCGACGTCCGCCAGTGGGCTTCGCCAGGGATGGCAGGATTGCGACATCGACAGCAATATCGGCCGGAACTTTCCTGTAACGGTTGCTTTTCATTGACAGTCACCGGATGGCGGGGAATAGGTTTGCAAGTTGTACGCGTCCGAGTCGCGATTCGCGGATCGTCTGCAGCATTCTTTCCGGCAGGTGACCGATCGGATCCCGGTCGGGTGACGCACTACAGGTAGCTCATCCCCACCATCCGGAACCCGATCTACACAGGACTATGGAAAGGCCACACGATGAGTACCGATGACAGCGCGAAGACGCCGAGCCCGCGGGCCAGGGCGATGGCAGTAAAGGCTGGGGGACGCCGCGCGGCGGGAACCGGAAGCCGCAGTTCAGTCGCTCGGACCACCAGGACTGCCAAGAGCCCGGCAGCCCGTTCGGCGGCCGCCAAGAAGCTCGGCAGCAAGTCCACGACCTCGCGGACTGCCGCTGCCAAGACCGGCGCCCATACGACCGCCAAGGCGCCGGCGAAGCGCGCGACCAAGGCCGCCACCACGCGCGCCCCAACGAAGCGTGCCACGACGAAGCGCACGGCGACGACGCGCGCCCCGACGAAGCGCGCTGCATCGACACGCGCAGCTCCGGGCCGCAAGGTTGCGGCCAAGACCACCGCCCGCAAGACGCCGGCGACCAGGGGCGCATCGGCAAGAACCGGCGCCGCCAAGGCGAGCACCACCAAGGGGACTGTCCGCAAGGCGACCCGCGCGAAGGCGACCACCAAGTCATCGACGCGTACCGCCAAGGCGACACCGGCGCGTAGCGCACGCAGGCCGGCGGTCGCGTCGCGCACCACGACGTCGCGCAAGCCGAAAGCTGCGGCGGTGGCTCGCAAGAACTCCGTTCGCTCGGCGGTCAACGGGCGCAAGGGCCCGGGACGTCCGGCTGTGGCCCGCACTACGAAAACCGCGCGCGCTGCCACGACCGGCCGCACCGCGAAGGCGGCGGCGACTGCTGCACGCAAGCCACACGCGCCCGCAACCCGGACCGCTCGCAAGCCTGCAGCGAAGTCGGCCAGTTCGGCGTCACGTAGCGAGGCGGCTGTGAAGATGCGTCGTGCACCGAACGCAGGGACGCGCAGCAAAGCTGCGGAGACTCTACGTGCCGCCTCGCCGACGACCCGTCGCGGTCGCAAGAAGGCCTCCCCGGAGACGTCGCCTGCGGAGACCATCCAGCAGACGGAGATCCACGAGGACGAGACGCACGAGCACGAGTACCCGGCGTCTTCCGACTAGGATGCGATTTTGACCCAGGGGCCGGCCGGGCATCGCTTCGATGTCCGGCCGGCCCGTTGTCTCGAAAAATCGATGGCTTGCCGTCGGCGGTTCAAGCCCGCGAGTTGAGAGCGAAGGGCTGGTCGCTCCTGTCGCTGCGGTAGCTGCCCTGTGACCCGTAGCGCTGTTCCGGAACCTGCTCCCGCGCGGCCTTTGCCAGCAACGACATGATCCGACCCTGCACGGTCATCGCGCGTTCGAGCAGCTTTCTGTTCTCCTCGATGGCAGCCTGGAGGCGCGCGGCGACTCCCTTGAGCGCGTGGCTCGATCCAGGTGCCGGCGGCGTCGGTGGCCGTGCGGCTTCGAAACGTGTGAGTGCGTCCTGCTTGACGGCGACCATCGCGGTTGCGGCCGGCAGGTCCAGCCGGCGAAGGGCCGCGTTCTCCTTGTCCAGCACGTCGAGCAGATGGTTCGAGGCATCCAGCAGCGCGATCATTTGGCTTTTTCCTGCATCTTCAGCATCTGGGCATAGACGGGCGCGGCCAGGCCCAGGCCGCCGCGTTGCTCGACGGCCTTTGCCATCTCGGTCACCAGCATCGGCTTGAAGTTCTGCTCGGCCGCCCCCCCGCCGAACTCGCCCTGCGACGTATCGACAGTCGAGAACATCGGTTCGAGCATCTGCCCGATCGCCATGGCCTCGAAGTCCTTCGCGGCCTTCCAGACCTTCGGGTTCAGGGCTGCCGGATTGCCGGCAGCCGGTGCGCCTGCAGGCGTTGCAGCAGTCGGAGCCGCGATCTTCATCGTACCACCAGGTCGGCCTGCAAGGCGCCCGCTGCCTTGATCGTCTGCAGAATGCTGATCATGTCGCGCGGCCCGACGCCGAGCGAGTTCAGGCCACTGACCAGGTCGCGCAAATTGGGTCCATTTCGCAGGATGCCCAGACGCTTTCCGGCACCGGTATCCACCTGAACCGAGGTGCGCGGAACCACGACGGTCTTGCCGCCGGAGAGCGCGCCCGGCTGCGAGACTTCGGGACTCTCCGCTACCTGGATCGTAAGGTTGCCCTGCGCGATGGCCACCGTGCTGATCCGTACGTTGTCGCCCATGACGATGGTGCCGCTGGCTTCGTCGACCACGACGACTGCCGGGCTGTCGGGCTCGACGAGCAGGTCTTCGATCTGCGACAGCGTGCCCACGACATCGCGGCCGGCCAGCGACAGGACGACCGTCCGTGGATCGGTGGCGCGTGCCACCGCCTGCCCCAGCGCCTTGTCGATCACGTCGGCAATGCGTTCCGCAGTCGTAAGATCGGGATTGCGGAGCGATAGATGCAGGTCGGTGCGCGTGCTGAGATCGACCGGCACCTCGCGCTCGACCGTCGCTCCGTTCGCCATGCGGGCGCTGGTCGGGATGTTGCGTGTCACCGATGCTCCGGCGCCACGCGCGGAGAATGCGCTCGTCACCAGTTGGCCCTGCGCCACTGCATAGACCTCGCCGTCCGCCGACATCAGGGGCGTGACCAGGAGGGTCCCGCCGGAGAGGTCCGTCGCATCGCCGACGGCCGACACGGTGACGTCGATGCGGCTGCCGCCATGCGCGAACGGGGGCAGGTCGGTCGTCACCATGACGGCGGCGATGTTCTTGGTCTGGAGCTTGGCCTCCTGGTCGCGGATATTCACGCCGAGCCGCTCGAGCATGCTGATCAGAGACTCGCGCGTGAAGACCGAGTTGCTGAGCCGGTCACCGGTGCCATTCAGACCGACGACGAGGCCGTAGCCGATGAGCTGGTTGCTGCGGATGCCCTCGATGTCGGCGATGTCCTTGATGCGCACTTCCTCGGCACTGACCGGTAGCGCGGCGATCAGCGTAAGAAGCACGAAAAGGAGGCGCAGGAGCGGCATCCGGATCCTTGGCAATGCTGGACGGGTCGGGCGCCATGGTGACCTCGAAGTACGAATAAACTGTCAACGACAAGATCGTCTTCGTAATGATATAAGTGGCGTGCGCGGGTTGCGTCAGTCCAGCCGCAGGAAGGTCGTTCATGTCGATAGCGGCGATTGGCGCGGTGGTGCCACCCCTGGAGCCTGCCATCCAGGCGCGTGCCGGCCGGAATGGACCTGCCTTTGCCGTCGCTCCCGAGCCGGCGGTCGTCCCGCCGCCGGCCAGTGGGGCGGCCGGGGTTTCGGCCGGAGCACTGTCCACCGCAATGCTGGCATTGCAGGAAGCAGGCGCCGCCTGGTCACCGGCAGGCCGGCCCGGCGACCGGCAGGCACGACAGCGCGGGCGCGACCTGCTGGCAGCACTGGCCGGCCTGCAACGGGCGCTGCTGGGCGACGCAGACCCGGCGGAGAGCCTGAGCCGCCTTCACGACCTGCTTGCCGACGTTCCGAACCCCGAAGATCCGCAGCTCGGCCAGATCCTTGGCGCGATCCGTCTGCGTGCCGGCATCGAGGCGATACGCCTCACCCGGCGCCGGGCTGGCGCTGCACTTGCATGACCGAACCGTGAAGAAGCGGCTTCTGCACTTGGCGGCAGCCGTCCAGATGGCTATAAGCCGCCCGGATCTTCCAGATCACGGCAACGTGCGCGGGATCATGGACATCGGTTGAACTGCTGGCGGGGGAAATGCCTCGTCAAAGCAAGTCTATAGGGTCGGCGATGATGATCACCTTGCCTCCAGACTACCGGCCATCGGACGACGAGGAGTTCATGAACTCCATCCAGACCGAATACTTCCGGCTCAAGCTGCTGAAATGGCGCGCGGAGCTTCTGAAGGAAGCCGATGGCACCCTCGCCAGCCTGTCCGAGGGCGGCATTCACGAAGCCGATATAACAGACCGCGCCAGCGTCGAGACGGACCGCGCGCTCGAGCTGCGCACACGCGATCGGGCTCGCAAGCTGATCGCCAAGATCGGGCTCGCCCTGCGCCGCGTCGAGAACGGCGTCTATGGCTATTGCGAGGAGACCGGCGAGCCGATCGGGCTGAAGCGCCTCGAGGCGCGGCCGATCGCCACCCTCTCCATCGAGGCCCAGGAGCGGCATGAGCGCATGGAGAAAGTCCATCGCGACGACTAAATCGGCCCGGACGGCGGCGTCGCGCGCGATCAGAACGGCAACACGATGTCCATGAGCTGCTGGCCATAGCGCGGCGTCTGCAGGTCGGTCAGTTGTCCCCTGCCGCCATACGAGATCCGGGCTTCGGCCATCCGGTCGTGCGTTATGGTGTTGTCGCTGCCGATGTCCTGCGGCCGGACGATCCCGCTTACCTGCAGGACCCGGAGCTCGCTGTTCATGCGCACCTCCTGGCGCGCCGCGACCACCAGGTTCCCGTTGGGCAGCACCTGCGTGATGATGCCGGCCAGCCGCAGCGTCATGGTCTCGTTACGCTTCAGGCTGCCGGTGGCCACATTGCTGTTTTTGCTGTCGGTGGCCAGTGAGCCCGCACCCGTCACCGACGAGATGATCTTGCCCTTGGCGCCGAACATGTTCGGGATCGCCATCGCCTCGCTGCCGACGCGTGTCGCGGTCGAGTTGTTCTCGAAATCCGCATTGTCGGTTAGCTCCACCAGGACCGTCAGCAGGTCTCCCACCTGCGCCGCGCGCTGGTCCCGGAAGAACGCCCGGCTGCCGGGGCGCCATAGGCTGGCGACCTGCGCCGGCGCCTGTTCCGGCGCCGGCATCGGCATGCTGAGCGGCTTGTAGCCGCGCTCGACCGTCGGGTCGGTGATCGGCGTCATCGCCGGGGGGCGCCCGAGATCGGAAAGGCGGCTGAGCGCCCCGCAGCCGACAAGCGGCAGCAGGAGCACGATCGGCAGAAGCCGCGAAAGCTGAGCGATCACTGGTCGAGACCTCCCGGACCGTATGCAGGCGAGCCCGCGACGGAGGAACCACGCAACGACGGTAGGGAGCTTGACGGCGGCAGTCCGGCTTGCGCCGCGGCAAGCATGGACGGAGCGGCTCCCGGATCGACACGCGCCTGGCCCGGCCCGGTGACCTGTGCCACCAGTACGGCACGCGAGGTGCCGTTCAGGATGTGGATGCGGTCGTCAAGCGCACCGCCATCTATGGCCTGGCCCTGCATCGTCAGTGTCAGCCCGTCAGACTCGAGACGCAGCAAAACCGGCATGCCGCGTGTCACCATGAGGGGCCGGGTCAACTCGTCATGGGTTATGAGCGAACCCCCAGTCACCTGGTGCCGCAACGCCATGCCGATGGCATCCGACGCGACCAGCACCAGACGGTCGCTGACCAGGCTCCGTCGCACCCGGATCGTCTGCAGGTCCCGCGGCCCGATGATGGCGGCAGCACCCATCGGGTGCGACAGCACCGGGACTTCGACCATCTCCTGGGCCAGGCCGCTCATCCTTACCCGCACCGGCTCCGAGCCTGCGGTGTTGAAGGCCACTTGGGCGCTGAACTGGCCGTTGCTTCGGTCATAGGTGAGAGACTCGACATCCGGCAGGCCGGTGAACTCAGCCGGGACCATCGGCGCCACGAACGTGCTGAGGGTGAGTTCGCTATCCGCCGGTGCGCCGAGTCCGACCAGTGCAGCCTGGATCACCGGCAGGAGTTGTTCCCGCGGCACCTGGCGCCCCTTGCGCTCCACGATGACGGTGACCGGGCTGAAGCCGGGCTGCCAGTCGACGCTGAACTGCACCGCAATGGCAACGAGCTGCGCCTGGGCAATGACGATCCTTCGCCCGGCTGCTGGCGCCGGCCCGATGTTGCAGTCCTGGCCGGGCTCGAGCCCGGAAAACAGGTCGGACAACCTGACCGTGTCCGAGTGCAGGCTGACAACAAGGCGCGGCTGCGCCGCCACGCCGACGCCCGGGTGCGCCATGCAGAGAACCATGGCCGCCAGGAGAACGAGTGTCCGGCGGCCAGGTATCATTTGAGGTTCGTCAGCGTCTGCATGAGGTCGTCGGACGCCGTGATGACCTTGCTGTTCATCTCATAGGCGCGCTGCGCTGTGATCAGGCTGGTGATCTCGGTGACGACGTTGACGTTCGAACTCTCGACGAACCCCTGCATGACGCTGCCGAAGCCGGCGGCACTCGGATTGCCGGTCGTCGGGCTGCCGGAAGCCGTCGTCTGCAGCAGCAGGTTGCTGCCCTGCGCATCGAGGCCGGCTTCGTTGGGGAACACCGCAAGCTGGATCTGGCCAACCGTCGCTGCCGCCGTCTGGCCCGCGATGGTCACCTGGACCTGCCCGGAGCCGTTGATGGTGACACTCTGCGCGTTCGGCGGAACGGTAATCCCGGGCGCTACCGTGTAGCCGTCGGTCGTGACGATGGTGCCGTCGGCTGCGAGCGCAAAGGTTCCGTCGCGGGTGTAGGCGGTGTCGCCAGACGGCAAAGTCACCTGGAAGTAGCCGGTTCCCTGGATCCCCAAGTCCAGGCTGTTGCTGGTCTGCTGGAGGGTGCCCTGCTCGCTGATCCGGTAGATGGCCGCGGTTTTCACCCCGAGGCCGACCTGGGCGCCGGACGGCACAACCGATCCGCTATCGGAGCTGTTCGATCCGACCCGGCGCAGGTTCTGGTACATCAGGTCCTGGAACTCGGCGCGGGTACGCTTGTAGCCGGTCGTCGTCATGTTGGCGATGTTGTTGGAAATGACCTCGACGTTGGTCTGCTGCGCCTGCATCCCGGTTCCGGCAATATCTAGTGCACGCATGTCTTACTCCTGCTTTCACCGCCGCCCAAACCGGGGCGCTCAGCTCTGGGTCTGGGTAATCTTGTCGATACTGTTCTGCTGGCGCTCGTTTTCGCTCTGTACGAATTGGGTGACGAACTGGAAGTCGCGCTCCGTCTGCATCATCGTTGTCAGCTCCGAGATCGGCTGCACGTTGCTGCCTTCGATGGCGCCCTGAACGATCTTCGGTTGCGCGACCGGCTGCGGCGTGGCGTTGCTCTTGAACAGCTTGCCGCCCTCCGCAGTCAGGGCGTTGAGATCGATGACATCGACCACGCCGACCTTGCCGATCTGACCGGCTTCGCCGCTGACGGTGCCGTCGGCGGCGATCTGGATCTTGCTGTCGCCCGCCGGAAGCTGGATCGGGCTGCCGCTGCTATCGAGCAGCGCGTTGCCCGACGCATCGACGACCGTGCCATCCGCCTGCAACCCGAAGCTTCCGGAGCGCGTCAACCGCACCCCTGACGGTGTCTGGACCGAGAAGAAGCCGTTGCCACCGAGTGCCAGGTCGAGCGGATTCCCGGTCTGTGTCAGAGCCCCGGCCGTGTGGTCAAAGTAGGTTGCCCGGTCCTGCGTGAAGGCCAGCACCTTTCCACCCGGCGCGGTGTCGGTGTTCTTCTGCTGCACCAGGTAGTCGCTGAACAGCACGCGTTCGCTCTTGTATCCGGCCGTGTTCGCATTCGCCATGTTGGACGCAATGACATCCATCGTACGCTGCTGGGCATCCAGTCGCGACAGCGCGATGTAGGTTGGGTTTTCCATGGCGGCTCCTCTCGGTCACCGCGATCTTCGTCGCAAAACGCTACTGAAAGGTTAGCGTCGTCCAGGTTGCCTATGCCGCGGTGCGGTCACGAGTTCTTAACCTGTGGCGCTCATGCTTCGGAGACCCGGCAAGAAGGCGGGCGCCCTTGGTGGCAACCATCTGAGAAAGATTGTCATGAGCAAGGCCGCAACCATCGAATTGGCCGAAGACGCCGCTCCAGCCGGAAAGAAATCCGGCAAGGGCAAGCTGATCCTCATCGTTGCCCCGGTTGTCGTCCTTCTGCTTGTTGTGGCAGGCCTGTGGTTCTCAGGCATCCTGCCGCACCTGCTTGGCGGCGGCAAACCGAAGCACCCGGTCGCGGCCATGGACGAAAAGCCGTCGCTGCTGGACGTTCCTGACGTCGTAACAAACCTCGATACCGGAACCCATCGGGCGATCTTCGTCAAGTTGCGGGCCAAGATCGAGGTGGCGCATGCGGCCGAAAACGCAGTCGTGACGAGCAACATGCCGCGGATCCTCGATGCGTTCCAGACCTACCTGCGCAGCACCCGCCCCGAGGAACTGCACGGCGGCGAAGGCACCTACCGTCTGCGCGAGGCACTGATCAACCGTATCGACAGCATCGTGGCTCCGGTCCAGATCCTGGACGTGCTCTTTGTCGAGGTACTGGTCCAGTGAGCGATACCGACGAGGACCTGGCGGCCGCCTGGGGCGCCGAGACCGATGACGCCGCCGAACCCGAGGCAACGGCGTCCGAGCCCGTCGAGACCAACGAGCCCGCTCGCATCCTGAACCAGGCCGAGATCGACTCCCTCCTGGGCTTCGGGGATGTCGCCGGAGAGGATGCCGGCGAGAGCGGCATCGAGCGCATCATCAGCTCCGGGTTGGTGTCGTACGAACGACTCCCCATGCTGGAGATCGTGTTCGATCGCCTGGTGCGTATCATGTCCACCAGCCTGCGGAACTTCACCAGCGACAACGTGGAAGTCTCGATCGACAACGTCGTGTCCCTTCGCTTCGGGGACTATCTCGACTCTGTGCCTCTGCCCGCCATGTTCGCGGTCTTCAAGGCCGAGGAGTGGGAGAATTACGGTCTGATGGTGATCGATTCCGCCATGATCTATTCGATCGTGGATGTGCTGCTCGGCGGCCGACGCGGTACGGCGGCAATGCGTATCGAGGGGCGACCGTATACGACCATCGAACGAATGCTGGTCGAGCGACTGATCCGGGTCGTGCTTGCGGATCTCTCAGCGAGCTTCGACCCGCTCTGTTCGATAAGCTTCCGGTTCGAGCGGCTCGAGGTGAACTCGAGATTTGCCGCGATCTCCAGGCTCTCGAATGCCGCGGTGCTGGCGAAGCTGCACATCGATATGGAGGATCGCGGCGGCTGCATGGAGCTCCTGTTGCCGTATGCGACTCTCGAACCCGTTCGGGAGCTGCTGCTGCAACAGTTCATGGGGGAGAAGTTCGGACGGGACTCGATCTGGGAGACCCATCTGGCCGAAGAACTCTGGAGCACGGAGGTCGATCTCGATGTCGTCCTGGACGAGCAATTAATGCGCCTCTCCGACGTCATTGCCCTGAAGCCCGGCGACCAGTTCACCCTGCGTCATGGCCCGGATGCGCCCGTGCAGCTTCGTTGCGGACCGGTCACCCTGTTTGAGGGACGGGTCGGACGTCGCAAGAACCGTATCGCCGTACGGATCGACCAGGTCCTGGGCCGGCCACAGACCACGCCCGACGTCGCCAACCTTCGCCGCACCTGAAGGAACCCGGCATGAACAACATGCAATCGCTCCTGGAAGCCCTGCTGATCGGGTTGCTGGTCATGGTGTTGTTCCACGCGCTTCGGCTAGAGCGGGCGCTCGGCGTGTTGCGGCGGGATCGCTCGGAACTGGAAAAGCTGGTCGCCGGCTTCAACGACAGCACCCGCCAGGCGGAGGGGAGCATCGAGCGTCTGCGGTCGGTGGCCGACGGCGCCGGGCGGCAAATCGCCCGTCATGTCGAACAGGCAAAAGTTCTGAAGAACGACCTCACGTTCCTCAGTGACCGGGGCGAGAAGCTTGCGGACCAGCTGGACAAGCTGGTGCGGCAGGGACGGGTCGTTCCTGCGCTTGCCGTCCCAGCCGCTCCGGAGGTTCCGTCGCAGGACGTACTCCCGGAAACCGACAACCGGGTCCGTAGCCAGGCGGAAAAGGAACTCCTCCGTGCACTTCGTATGGCTCGGTGAGGGTGATGAAACTCCGGGCATCGCCGCCACGACTGCTGCCGCTGACAATCATCGTCATGGCAATGTTGCTATCGGCCAAGGTCGCAACCTTTGCCGGCGAGGCCAAGTCCGCCCTTGATGGCGGTGCCCCGGCTGCTGCGGCTGCTCAGCAGGCTGCGCAGGGGTCCCCTCCGGTTGAAAAGCAGGCGAAACTTCCGTCCGGTGGACCTTCATTTCCGATGGCCGTATCCAGTTCCGCCCCGCCTGCCCAGGTTAATCCTGCCGAGCGCGCTCTCCTGGAAGACCTGCTCAGTCGCAGCAAGCAACTCGATCAACGCGAGCAGGCGCTCGATGAGCGCAAGGTCGTCATGGAAGCGGCCGAAGCGAAGCTGGAGCTCAGGATCAACCAGCTTTCTACCCTGCAGAGCAACCTTGAGCAGCTCGACGGAGCACGCAAGCAGAGGCAGGGCGCCAATTGGACCGGTCTGGTCAAGGTCTACGAGGCAATGAAGCCGCGTGACGCCGCCGCGATATTCGATGTACTCGACATCCACGTCCTGCTCGAAGTGCTTGACCGCATGAATGAGCGCAAGGCTGCGGCAGTACTGGCCGCCATGCAGCCGGAACGGGCAAGGATGGCGACGCAAATGCTGGCGCAGATGCGTACTCAAGAGGACATTCCGGACGCGGTCCGGGTTTCCTCCAATCCCAACTGATCAACCAAAGGCGACCATCGGTCATGTCCATGGATAAGTCAATGAACGTCCTGATCGTCGATGACTACAAGACGATGCTGAGGATTATACGCAATCTGCTCAAGCAGATCGATTTCAACAATGTTGAGGAAGCAATGGACGGTGGCGAGGCGCTCAGCAAGCTGCGGACCGGCAATTATGGCCTGGTCATCAGCGACTGGAACATGCAGCCGATGACCGGTCTCGAGCTGCTCACGGAAGTCCGTAAGGATACGCGTCTCAAGACGTTGCCCTTCATCATGATCACGGCCGAAAGCAAGATCGAGAATGTCGTGGCCGCGAAGCAGGCGGGCGTCTCGAACTACATCGTCAAGCCATTCAACGCGGAGACGTTGAAGGGCAAGATCGAGAAGGTCCTCTGCAATGCATGACGTGCAGAACCTGGCCGACCGGCTGGTCGATCTGAAGGCGCGCTATCCGCAAGGGCAACCGGACCTGGTCACCGACGTTGTGCTGGCCGTGCTCGGCAGCATGACGGGCGACATCACCCACCGGGAGACCGCGCTGCTGCACGAGATCGGCGCGCTTGGCGACGCGGTCGCGACTGCCCGGCGCGAGATCGCGGCGCTCAAGGTCGACGACATCACGGTGAGCTACATCCCCTGTGCGACCGACGAATTGGATGCTATCGTCTCGCACACTGCCGCGGCGACGGAATCCATCCTTGAGGCCTGCGAGACACTGGATACGCTCGGCGCGACGCTCGAGGGCGAGGCCGCACGCAAACTGCAGGACGCGACCAGTACGATCTACGAGTCCTGCAGCTTCCAGGACATCACCGGGCAGCGCATTACCAAGGTGGTTTCCACACTCAAGACGATCGAGACCACAATCGCGAGGATTGTCGCGACGTTCGGTAAGGCGTCGATCGTCGCGATGAAGTCGGCGCCGATACCAGAGGGTGACGGACTGCTGAACGGGCCACAGCTCGCCCACAGCGCCATGGATCAGTCCGACATCGACAAGCTGCTCGCAAGCTTCGACTGATCTGCTGTCGATGTCTGGTGCTGGAACCGGCGGTGCCGCAGCCGCCATCGGACTGCTAGTCCTGTGGCTGCTGGCGGGGAAGTGTGGCGCTGCGGCGACGCAGCACCAGTGGCCTCGGGCGAGTGATCCGGTCCGGTTGAGTGGTAAGGACGGCAGCAGCCGCATCGCCGTCAGGTTGCCGTCCGACGCTGGCTTCTCGGTGACCCAGGAGAATGGCCATGTCGTTCTGCATCTGAGCGGAGGGACGCTGCCGAAACTTCCTCGCGGCGCAGCGCACGGGGTCAGCCGGGTTGTGATCGCGGGAAGCGTCCTGAGCTTCGATGTCGGCCGGACGCGCCGCGTGCGTGTGGTCCGGAATGGCCGTGATCTGGTGCTCCAGGCCGAGCCACTGGACCCGGCAGCCGCACCATCCTTAAAGCCTGGCGCGAGTGATCCCGGTGTGCTGCCGGGTCTGCCGGTGCCGCTGGTGGCGGTCATCGAAGGGGAACGCCCCAGTAGAGCCCGATCCAGCCCCACCGTGCCGGCTGAACCGACGCCGCCGGCACCGGGTCCGCCGGCGCCCAGCAGGTTCCCGCTTCCCGTTGCCGCAGCTGGCGTCATTGGTCCGATCACCCTGCTTGCGAGCATGGCCGACGCTCCGGAAGGCGCCGTCAAGGGGCGCGGCCTGCTGCTGCCGTTCGAGAAGGGGGTAGGGGCCGCGGCCTTTACCCGTGGCGCCGATACGCTGATCGTGTTCGACGCCGCACGGTCGCTGGACCTGTCGGACGTCCGGCAGGAGCCGATCGCCGCCGGATCAACGATCCGGTTGCTGCCCGAGGCGACGATGCTTACCCTGCCTGGGCACAATGCCAGGCAGTTTCGTCTGCAGCGCGTGGCAGCCGGCTGGCTTGTGCAGGATACGGGCAGTACCCGCACTTCGACAGCGATCGAGCCCGTCCTCGACAAGTTGGACCTGCGGCTCCCGGTCGCGGCACCCGGACGCACCGTGGTCGTCCCGGATCCCGGCAGTGGCGAGAACCTGCTGGTCGGCACGCTGCGCACCGGGGTCGAGGCGTTCGACCGCAGTCGGCGCGGCCACGCCTACATCATCGAGGAGACCTCGCTTGGCATCGTGATCGTCCCGCTTTCCGATCGGATCGAGATGCGGCCGACACGAAGCGCCTTCCTGCTGTCCGGCCTGGACCCGCAGTCGCTCGTGCTGCCTGTCGAAGGCCAGGATGCGCAGACACGGGCGGAAAGCAGCGATACACGCATTCTTTCCCTGCGGCGGGGGACGCGGGAGACGCTTTACCGCCGCTCCAAGGAGGCACTCGCCGCCGCCGCCGCGGCACCCGCCGGCAGCCGCTTCAACGAACGCATGATGGCAGCCCAGGCCGCACTCGCGCTGGGCGACGACACCCAGGCCGACACGCTCGCCAAGGTCGCGGTTGCCGATGATGCGCGGCAGACCTGTGTCCGGCTGACCCGCATCGTGCGCCTGGCTGCCAGCGTTCTCGAGCGACCGTCAACCGGCAGCCTTTCCGATGCGGCGAGCGACGAGGATACCTGCCCGAATGACCCGGCCTACATCGACAGTCCGGAGGTGGCTCTCTGGCACGGCATCGGACTGGCGCGTCAGGATCCCGGTCTTCCCAAAGCCGCCCGCCTGATCGCGACCAATCTCGCCTTGCTGCAAAGCTATCCGCAGCCGCTTTCGACCATTCTCCTGCCGATCGCGGCGGAAGCGCTGGTGGAAGGGGGCACCGATGCACAGGCCGGACTGGTCGATGCTTTCCCTGTCGAGCCGTCGCTGGCGTTCGCAAGGGCTCGCCTTGCCGCGCGACGCGGCCATCCGCAGGCTGCGCGTGCCGCCTTCGATGCGTTGCGGTCGGATCTCGACATCCGCATCGCCGACCTGGCGACCGAGCAGAGCGTCGCCATGCGTCTGCAGTCTGGAGAACTCACGCCCCGGGCAGCCGCGGACATCCTCGACAAGCATCTGATGGATGCGCGCATCGCGGGACACGAGCTGTCCGCCCGCTACCGGCTGAGCGAACTCAGGATAAAGGCCGGCCAGTGGCCCAAGGCACTCGCCCTGCTGCGCGAGGCCTCGCTGCTGTTTCCCGCCGAGCAGGATGCCATCAGGGACCGTGCCGGCGAGGTGCTCAAGCGCCTGGCCGCGGCGCCGGCGGATGGCAGTGCCGCCGACACGTTCAGCGAGGCCGCCGTGATCGAGGCGAACATGGATTTGGTGCCGCGCGGGATCGATGGCGAGCGCCTGTCGCGCTATCTGGTCGACCGGCTGAGCGCCCTGGACCTGCCTGACCGAGCGGCGCCGATCGTCGGCAAGCTGATGGTGGCCGCACAGCCCGGTCTCGAGAAGGCGACCCTTGGCGCCCGCCTGGCCGGCCTCGACCTGCAGGAGAACGACCTGCCCGGCGCGCAGCAGGCCCTGCATGACTCCGACGCCGCCGACCTGCCGCCAGCGCTCGTCGAGCAGCGCCGGATGCTGCTTGCGCGCGGTCTCGCGGCCCAGGGCCATACTCGCGAGGCACTCGCGGCGATCAGGGAGCTGACCTCGTCGCCGGCCCTCGATCTGAAGGCAACCCTGTTCATGGCGGCTGCAAGCTGGGCGGATGCGGCAGACGCCTTGTCGGCTCTCGTGGATCGCTCGGTGCCCGTCACCGGACCGCTGGATCGCGGGCAGCAGGACCTGCTGCTGCGCCTGGCGTCGGCGGCGTCCCGGGCCGGTGACGCCAGGCGCCAGGCGCAGGTGCATGATGCAGTGCAGGGACGGATTGCCGATGCCGACAAGGCGGCCCTGTTCCGCTTGCTGACCACCGGCGGCACTCCCATCGGTGCAACGGCGGGCAAGGGCGAAGTGGCTGCCCTTCGCCAGATGGCGGCGGGTGTCAGGTCGCTCGATCAGTAGCTGTTCCTCCGAGGCAGGCCGCAGAGGCACGGTAAAGCGGAGGGAAAGGCCAGAAAGGCCTTGCGTCCACGGTCCTGAGGACCTATTCCCCGCCGCTCTTGGCCCAAGGGGGCGTTATCGCCCAACAGGCCGTCTACTGGTTCAGGGGTACGTGATGAACGCACTTGCTCAACTGGGGATGGTCTCGGATTCTCCGAGCAATAACCAGATTTCGACTGCCTCCTCCGGCGAGGGAGCGGATTTTAAGGACTATTTCGTCGAAAAGGACGGAATGAGGTTCGCCGGCATGCATCTGCTGGTCGATCTCTGGGATGCCAAGAACCTGGGTGATCCGGCGGTGATCGACCGGACATTGTGCGAGGCCGCGGTGACTGCAGGTGCCACGATCCTGCACAGTCACTTCCACCACTTCTCGCCGAACGGCGGGGTTTCGGGCGTGGTGGTTTTGGCCGAGAGCCATATCTCTATCCATACCTGGCCCGAGCGTGGATTTGCCGCGGTGGACATTTTCATGTGCGGCGAATGCGACCCGCACCTCGCCATTCCGGTACTGCAACGGACTTTCCAGGCCGAGCGGATTGATCTCGACGAGCAGAGGCGTGGCCGCGTTTTCTAAAGCATGATCTGATCGATCATGCTCCGCTTGTCGTTTAATAGAGCAGCTTTATCCGACACTTGGCATCGCGCAGCGATTCCAAGTGCTCGGATGCTGCTCTAGCGGCGCCCGCGATGCCGCGACGAGGAACAGGGCCGGGAAGATCCCGGCCTTTTTCTTGCAATTCTCCTGCAGCTCGGCAGGACGAAGCGGTCTGGAACGACCGGAAGGTCATGGTGCGCGAGGATTATTATCATGTCGGATGAAGCCTGGATCAACGAGACGCTCTACCCGGCATGGGGCCAGCGTTTCCGGGTCGTGCGCGAACTTGCCCGCATCAGGAGCGACTTCCAGGACATTGTCGTCTTCGAAAGCGAGACGCACGGCCGTGTCCTGGTGCTCGACGGCGTGATCCAGATCACCGAGGCCGACGAGTTCGTCTATCAGGAGATGCTGACCCACGTTCCACTGCTTGCCCATGCCGAACCGCGCAACGTGCTCATCATCGGAGCCGGCGATGGTGGCGTCCTGCGCCGGGTGCTGCAGCACCGCACGGTGCAACGGGCGGTGATGGTCGAGATCGATGGCGAGGTCGTCAGGCTGTCAAAGGAGTTTCTCCCGGCCATCGCGGGCATGGCCTGGGATGACGCGCGTGCCGAGGTTCTCATCGGGGACGGTATCGACTACGTGGTCCGCGCCCCGGCCGCCAGCTTCGACGTCATCATCGTCGACAGCACCGATCCCGTCGGCGTCGGCGAGGTGCTGTTTGCCGACGAATTCTACCGCAACTGTGCCCGGGTGCTGAGCGGTGACGGCATCATCGTCAACCAGTGCGGCGTGCCGTTCATGCAGTCCGACGAATTGCGCGAGACCAGCCTCCGGCGTGCCCGCTTCTTCCCGCATGTGACGGCGTATGTCGCGGCGGTGCCGACCTATGTAGGCGGTTTCATGACGCTGGGCCTCGCCTCCAATGCGCAGGGCCTGACGCTCGACGTGCAGACGATACGGCAGCGCGCGGCGCAGGCCGGCATTCTTAGGACGACGCGATACTGGTCGCCCGAACTGCACGCCGCCGCCTTCGTGCTGCCGCCCTACATCGCGGAGTGCCTTCCCGGGCGATGACCGGTTAGTGGCGGCCGCGCTCGTCGCGTTCCGGCGCGCGCTCGGCATGATCGTCGCCGGTCACGTCGTTGTCGGCGCCCTGGTCGATCGACCGGGCGCGCTCGACATCCGGGCCGGATTGCAAGTTGTCCCTGGCTGGCGCGCCTTCGACGTTGCCGCTGCCTGCGCGTGTGCCTCCGAACCGGTCGGCGCCCTTTGCGTCGGCGGCATCCTGCTTCTTGTGGTTGCCGGTGTCCTGCTCGCCGTCGCTGTGTTCGACCGCGTCCTCGGTGTGGGGCTGTTTCATCGGGCGTCTCCTATCGTCCCTGAATGAACGCCGTCGGCAGCGCGCGGTTCTTGCCGCGGGATTTCAGCCGGTGTTGAAGCTCTGCACCAGGCTTCCGGCGATCATGTGCCAGCCATCGATCAGCACGAAGAAGATCAGCTTGAACGGCAACGAGATGGCACTCGGCGGCAGCATCATCATGCCGAGGCTCATGAGCACGCTCGAGACCACGATGTCGATCACCAGGAACGGCATGTAGAGCAGGAAGCCCATCTCGAAGCCACGCCGCAGTTCGCCGATCATGAAGGCCGGCACCAGGGCGCGCCAAGGGGTATCGGTCGCGGTTGGCGGCGGCGGCAGCTTGGCGATATCGAGGAACAGGGTCAGGTCGGGCGGCCGGACGTTGAGCAGCATGAAGTGGCGGAACGGCTCGGCGGCGGACCTGGCGCCGTCGATCTCGCTCAGCTTCCCGGCGAGCATTGGTGCCACGCCGTCGGACCAGGCATGCTCGAAGGTCGGCTGCATGACGAAGAAGGTTAGGAACAAGGCAAGGCCGATGATCACCGGATTGGGCGGAGTGCCCTGCGCGCCGAGGGCGCCTCGCAGCAGCGACAGCACGATCACGATGCGGGTGAAGGCGGTCACCATCACCAGCAGGCTGGGTGCCAGCGACAACAGCGTGATGACGGCGGTGAGCTGGAACAACCGGCCGGTGGCGCCCGACGCACCTGCCTGCCCGAGATCGATGCTGACCGACTGGGCGGCGGCCGGCACCGTCGGCAGGACCAGCAGCGCCAGGAACAGGATGGCCCCGCCGGTCATGGCGCATCCTCGGCCGGCGCGCCCGGTCATCGCTGCGAGCCAGGGTCCGGTCGCTCATCCTGGGGCAGCCAGCCGAGCATGAGGTCGGTCGTGCCCCCGGTCAGCAGCAGCAGCCGGCGTCCGTCGCAATCGATCAGGTTGAGCCGGCGTCGCGGATCGATCGACAGCGAGGCCCGGATCGACAGCACCGTCTGTTTCTGGCCGGGCTTCGGCAACAGCCCGGTGAACCGGGTGCCGTAGCGGGCCAGCAGGATCATGACGATGACCGCGGCGAGCCCGGCGCCGATCGTCAGGAGGTCATGGACGGACATGGACCGGTGGCCTCCTGCGCCTGCAGCAGCGCTGTCACCGTATCGATCTCGCTTCGCAGCGCCAGCAGGATGAGCCGCATCGAGGCGCGCTCGCTGGAGGCAAGCAAAGAGGCCGAGGCAACCGAGGCAGCGCGGGAGCACACGTCCTGGACCTGGATCTCGAGTCCACTCAGGCAGATCTGGCGGCCGGCCATCAGCAGGGCCTGGCTGACCTGCAATGTGGAGACAACACCCTTCGCGAGCGCTTCGAGGTCGCGCAGCGTCATGCCGGCATCGCCTCCGGGGCGTCCGGGCGGATGGTTGGAGTACATGGGAGGAGGCTGCCACATCGACGCCGACATTGCGAGAACGAACCGTCTTGGCCGGAATGTCAGGCTGTTAACGCTTTCTAAGGACATTCCTGCAAAGTTACCACGTTGGCGAAAGGTGGTACGGCATGCAAACCGGCTCGAACGACCTGTTCTCGCTGGCGGAGCGCAAGCTCGGCTGGCTGGAGGATCGACAGCGCGTCCTGGCGCGCAATGTCGCCAATGCCAACACACCCAACTTCCAGCCGAGCGACGAGCGTCCGTTCTCCGCGGCGCTGTCGTCGTTCATGGTGACACCGGTGCAGACCAACGCGATGCATCTACCCGGAACCGACAATGATGGCGGCAGCGTCAAGGTGCCAGGCCACGAACGCTCGCCGGACGGCAACCGGGTCTCGGTCGAGGACGAGATGACCAAGGTCGCGGAGACCGACAACCAGCAGCGTCTCGTGACCAACATCTACAGCAAGTACATGGCGATGTTCTCGACAGCCCTCGGCAAAGGCTGAGGCGGCTGATGGATATCTCCAAGGCGCTTGATATCTCCTCGGCCGGCATGGAGGCGCAGACTAGCCGCTTGCGCGTCATTGCCGAGAACCTCGCCAACCAGGACACCACCGGCTCCAAGCCGGGTGCCGATCCCTATCGTCGCAAGACGGTGACGTTCGCCGAGGCGCTCGATCCGGCGGTGGGCGTGTCGACGGTGACGGTCAAGCGGATCGGCAAGGATATGAGCGACTTCACGATGAAATACGATCCGTCGCATCCGGCGGCGAATGCGGAGGGCTACGTCAAGATGCCGAACGTGAACAGCTTCGTTGAACTGATGGACATGCGTGAGGCGGAGCAGTCTTACAGTGCCAACCTCAATGTCATGCAGGTAACGCGCTCGATGCTGACGCGCATGATCGACATGCTCAAATGAGCGGCGATCCGTTCTCGGTCAGTGCGTCGAGTGCGGTCAACGCCTATGCACGGGTCCAGGGCGGCGTCTCGTCTACCGGTGTCGACGGCACGGATGATGGGAATTCGACGTCCGACCTGTCGGGCTTCGGGGCGACGCTCGAGCAGGCCATGCACCAGGTGGTGGAGAGCGGCCACGAGGCGGACCTCAAATCCGCGCAGGGCATCGCCGGCGAGGCCAGCGTCACCGACGTCGTGACCGCGGTGTCGCGCGCGCAGCTCGCGCTGCAATCGACGGTGGCGATCCGTGACCGCGTGGTGCAGGCCTACCAGGACGTCATGAAGATGCAGATCTAGAGTAGCATCCGATCACTTGGAATCGCTGCGCGATGCCAACTGTCGGATAAAGCTGCTCTATCAAACGACAAGCGGAGCATGATCGATCGGATCATGCTCTAGGCACGGGGGAGCAGAACGATGCAGGAGGGCGATGTCGCGACGGTACTGCGCGACCTGTTCATCGTGGTGCTGAAGCTTGCTGCCCCTGGCCTGCTGACGGCGATGGGCGTCGGGTTGGTGATCTCGCTGATCCAGGCGGTCACCCAGATCAACGAGAGCACGCTCGCCTTCGTGCCAAAGGTGCTGGCGCTCGGCGCTGCCCTGATGTTCGCCGGGCCATTCATGTATGCGACGCTCACCGACTACACCCATATCCTGTTCGACCGGCTGATCGCCGTGGGCGGCCAGTAACGCGCCGGCTGCGGCTGAACCGGTGACCGCATCCGGCGTCACCGCGCTGCTGGCGGCGCTGCCGGACCTTGCCTTCGGTTTCATGCTTGTCCTGTGCCGGGTCAGTGCCGCCGTGATGGTGCTGCCCGGCCTGGGCGAGAGCGAGATCCCGATGGTGGTGCGGGCCGGCCTCGCTGTGGGTCTTGCCGTGCTGATCTTTCCGGGCGTCCAGGGGCTGCTGCCGGTGGCCCAGAACCCGATGCCGACCCAGGTTGCGCTGATCGCCTCCGAGCTGGGCTGCGGCCTGCTGATCGGGTGGCTGGCGCGGCTGATGGCGTTGTCGCTGCCGATCGCGGGGCAGATCATCTCGACCATGATCGGGTTGTCCAGCGTGCTGCAGCCCGACCCCGACCTCGGATCGCAGACCAGTGCGATCAGCCGGCTGCTGGCGATCGTGGCGCCGGTGCTGGTGTTGTCCTCGGGCCTGTATGCGATGCCGCTGGGCGCCCTTTCCGGCAGCTACCGGATGCTGCCGCCCGGGATGCTGCTGGCCTCCGGCGACGTCGTGCAGAGCGTGGCGGTGGCGACAGAGGATAGTTTTGCTCTGGCGCTGCGGCTGGCATCGCCGTTCGTGCTGGTTGGTCTGCTCTGGCAGTTGATGCTGGGTGTGCTGGCGCGGCTGCTGCCGTCGTTGCAGGTCTACAGCCTTTCCCTGCCGGGACAGGTGCTGGGTGGGCTGCTGCTGTTCGGGCTGCTGCTGGGCCCGATCCTGGAGACCTGGATGCAGGCGCTGCAGGCGGGTTTTTCGACCCTGCCGGGGCACTAGGCCGAGTTGGCCGACAAGGAAGACAAGACAGAGGCCCCGTCCGCCAAGCGGCTCGCCAAAGCGCGCGAGGATGGCCAGGTCGCGATCTCCAGGGAGTTGCAGTCACTGTCGGGCATCGGGGTCGCGGTGCTCGCCCTGATGATGACGCTGCCCGACCAGGCCGGGCGGTTCGTGCTGCACATGCGCGGCTTCATGCTCAATGCCGGCGGGGCGGACCTGTCCGGGAACGGAGCGGCTGCGATCTGGCAGGAGGCGGTGCATGCCAGCGTGGCGCTCGCGGCGCCCGCGGTGCTGGCGGCCGCGGCCGGCGCCCTGACGGTGACGGTCCTGCAGACCGGCCTGCTCCTGCGTCCGACCGCGATGATGCCGCAGTTCAGCCGGGTCAGCCCGATGCGTGGGCTGTCGAGGATCTTCGGCGGCGAGACCGCGGTGGAGGCGGCCAAGGCGGTCGCAAAGCTGGTCGCGTTCGCGATCGCACTGCGCCACGTGCTGCTGGGCCTGTTGCCGGTGCTGTGGCGATCGCCGGGCTGGGATGCGGCGACGCTGGCGGCCCGCACCCTGCGGCTGAGCCTGGATGCCGTCCTGATGCTGCTGGCGGTGCAGGCCGGCATCGCCCTGCTGGATGTGGCCTGGGTGCGCTACCACCACATGACCAAGCTGCGCATGAGCAAGCAGGAGCTGCGTGACGAGCATCGCGAAAGCGAGGGCGACCAGCTGGTCAAGGGGCGCATCCGGCAGATGCGGCGCCAGCGCGCCAGCCGGCGGATGATGGACCAGGTGCCCAAGGCCACCGTGGTTATAACCAACCCGACGCACTATGCCGTGGCCCTGGTCTATGAGAGCGGCGGCAAGGCGGCGCCGAAACTTGTGGCCAAGGGCTCGGGTGAGATCGCCGCCCGCATCCGGGAGGTGGCGCAGGACAACAAGGTGCCGCTGGTGTCCAACCCGCCGCTGGCGCGGGCACTGTATGTCCTGCCGCTGGATGCCGAGATCCCGCGCGAGCATTTCCAGGCGGTGGCGGGGATCATCGCCTATGTCTGGCGCCTGCGCCGGCCACCGCCCGGCCCCCCAGCGGTCCGCTAGGTTTCACGAGCCACAAAACCCTTGTGCGAACACGCTTTGTTCTAGTAGAACAAAAGAGAACAAACTCTTGATAATTGGTTAATATCCACAACCTCTTCTCGCGTGACAGTGTCGCAACGGCATGAATGGCGTCACCCGCGCTAATCCGTTAACCGCTCGTTATCAGTTTGAGCGATAGCGTCCCGAGTCGCGGCGTTGCGGCGTGGCCTCGGCCTGTGACACCCTCCTGACATCATTCGGCCCTTCGGCATCCGGGCCCTGAGGAAACAAGCATGGACAAGTCGAAGGCGCTCGAGGGAGCGCTCAGCCAGATCGAACGGGCCTTCGGGAAGGGCTCGGTCATGCGGCTGGGGCAGCGTGGCAGCGAAGTGGCCGACGTCATTTCCAGCGGCTCGCTCGGGCTGGATATTGCGCTCGGCATCGGCGGCCTGCCGCGCGGCCGCATCGTCGAGATCTACGGTCCGGAGAGCTCCGGCAAGACCACGATGGCGCTGCATGCGATCGCCGAGGCGCAGAAGCGTGGCGGCACCTGCGCCTTCATTGATGCCGAGCACGCGCTCGATCCGGGCTATGCCCGCAAGCTGGGAGTCGATGTCGACAACCTGCTGATCAGCCAGCCGGATGCCGGCGAGCAGGCGCTCGAGATCGCCGACACGCTAGTGCGTTCCGGCGCGATCGACGTGCTGGTGATCGACAGCGTGGCGGCCCTGGTGCCCCGCGCCGAGCTCGAGGGCGACATGGGCGACAGCCATGTCGGCCTGCATGCCCGCCTGATGAGCCAGGCGCTGCGCAAGCTGACCGGCACCGTGTCGCGCTCGAACACCATGATGATCTTCCTCAACCAGATACGGTTGAAGATCGGCGTGATGTTCGGCAGCCCGGAGACCACCACCGGCGGCAACGCGCTGAAGTTCTATGCGTCGATCCGCCTCGACATCCGTCGCATCGGCCAGATCAAGGAGCGCGACGAGGTGGTGGGCAACCAGACCCGCATCAAGGTGGTCAAGAACAAGATGGCGCCACCGTTCAAGCAGGTCGAGTTCGACATCATGTATGGCGAAGGCGTCAGCAAGATGGGCGAGCTGATCGATCTCGGCGTCAAGGCGAACATCGTCGAGAAGTCGGGTGCCTGGTTCAGCTACGACAGCCAGCGGATCGGGCAGGGGCGCGAGAACTCCAAGCAGTTCCTGCGTGAGCATCCCGAGATGGCGGAGGCCATCGAGCGCAGGGTGCGCGAGCAGGCCGGCGTGGTGGCGAACGCCATGCTGATGGCGCCCGACGAGCAGGATGCCGCAGACGCCGCCGACTGAGACTCGCGAATTTGATCAGTCCGCCCGGGCATCCTGGTCCGGGCGCACGTCTACCAGCCTCGTGCGACGCGGCCGGCACGCGAACTGCGCCCGGATCGCCAGCATGCGGTAAGGCTACTCAAAATCGGTGCCGGGCGGAGGTTGGCGTTCGCCGCCAACTGACGTTCCGCTTCCATCCGGGCGGCAATTAATCCAGGACCGATGCTAAGAAATCGCTGCATAGGCATGATCCAGAGGCTGCGGATCATCCACCCTAATCGCATTTGACAATCATTCGCACGTGGTGGGCGGTGGTGCCGGGGAGGCTTGCCGGGTCGGATGTGGGATGCGAAGGAGACAGCGACCCGACCCCCTGCCGACAGGACCCAGAGCATGGCCAAGATCAAGGTGAAGGAACCCGTTGTCGAACTCGACGGCGACGAGATGACCCGCATCATCTGGAGCTTCATCAAGCAGAAGCTGATCCTGCCCTATCTCGACATTGATCTGAAATACTATGATCTTGGCATCGAGCATCGCGACGCCACTGACGACCAAGTGACCATCGACAGCGCCAATGCGATCAGGACCTACGGCGTCGGCGTGAAGTGCGCGACCATCACGCCGGACGAGGCCCGCGTCACCGAGTTCAAGCTCAAGAAGATGTGGCGCTCGCCGAACGGCACCATACGCAACATCCTCGATGGCACCATCTTCCGCGAACCAATCATCTGCTCCAACGTGCCGCGCCTGGTGCCGCACTGGACCCAGCCGATCGTGATCGGACGCCATGCCTATGGCGACATCTACCGCGCCGCCGAGACCAAGATCCCCGGTCCGGGCCGCGTCACCCTGACCTACACGCCAGCAGACGGCAGCGCGTCGCTTGAGATGGAGGTGCACGACTTCAAGGGGCCCGGCGTAGCGCTCGGCATCCACAACACCAAGCACTCGATCACCGGTTTCGCGCGCGCCAGCCTCACCTATGGCCGCGACCGCAAGCTGCCGGTCTATCTCTCCACCAAGAACACCATCCTCAAGGCCTATGATGGCATGTTCAAGGACGTGTTCCAGGAGATCTACCAGACCGAGTTCAAGGCGGACTTCGACTCCCTCGGTCTGACCTACGAGCACCGGCTGATCGACGACATGGTGGCGGCGGCGCTCAAATGGTCTGGCGGCTATGTCTGGGCCTGCAAGAACTATGACGGCGACGTCGAGAGCGACATCGTGGCGCAGGGCTTCGGCAGCCTGGGGCTGATGACGTCGGTGCTGCTGGCACCGGACGGCAATACCGTCGAGTCGGAGGCCGCGCACGGCACGGTGACGCGACATTTCCGCGAATACCAGAAGGGGCGCCCGACCAGCACCAACCCGATCGCCTCGATCTTCGCCTGGACGCGGGGACTGGCCTATCGCGGCCGCTTCGACAACACGCCCGACGTCACCAACTTCGCCGAGACGCTGGAGCGGGTCTGCGTCGAGACCGTCGAGCAGGGCTATATGACCAAGGACCTGGCGCTGCTGGTCGGGCCCGAGGCGAAGTGGCTCAACACCGAGGACTTCCTCGCCAAGATCGACGAGAACATGCAGGCGAGTTCGAAGCGGAGCTGAATCTTAGGCGTCCGGCTGGCGATCGTCCGGCCGGGTGATTTCCAGCCCGTTCTTTTCCCGCTCCTCAACCTGGATCTGGCGCAGGGCCTCGTTCCAGTAGGCGTCGTTGCGGCCGTGCGGCCGGCCGTCCCTTTCCCACAACACGTATGCCCGGACCCTGACACGCTCGTCGTTGCGTTTTGGCTCGTCATTCATGGTTCACAAATCCCGGACCAGATGCGCGCAAAACGGCCCGGATGCCGTCTCGTTTCGCACCGCTCAATCTTCTTCTCTTTCAGGCGCCTGCTGCCGGTAGGGTGAGTATTCCGCCAGCGCCTGCATCTCCAGCAGCCGGGCCGCGCGCTCCTCCTCGACGAAGTCGGCGACTGCCCGGCGCAGGCCCGGATGCGCGATCCAATGCGCCGAATAGGTCGGCTTCGGCAGGTAGCCACGCTGGATCTTGTGCTCGCCCTGGGCGCCGGCCTCGACGCGGGAAAGCCCGTGCTCGATCGCGAACTCGATCGCCCGGTAGTAGCAGAGCTCGAAATGCAGGAACGGCCAGTCGCCGGAGCATCCCCAGTTCCGGCCGTAGAGCGCATTTGAGCCGAGCAGGTTGAGCGCCCCGGCCACCGGTCGTCCGGCATCCTCGGCAAGCATCAGCACGACCCGGTCGCCGAGCCGTTCGGACAGCAGCGGGAAGAAGCGCTCGGTGAGATACGCGCTGCCCCATTTGCGATCCACCGTCGAGATGTAGAACCGGTAGAACGCCTTCCAGTGCGCGCGGGTGATCTCCGCGCCGCGCAGCGTCCGGAACTCCAGGCCGCAGGCGTTGGCGTCGCGACGCTCCCGGCGCACCGCCTTGCGCTTGCGCGAGTTCAAGCCGGCCAGGAAGTCGTCGAAGCTGGCATAGCCGGCATTCTCCCAGTGGAACTGCGTGCCCAGCCGCCGCAGCCAGCCGGCCTCCCCGAGGCTTTCATATTCCTCCGGACGGCAGAAGGTGACGTGCACCGAGGACAGCGCCAACTCGGTGCAAGCCTGGCTGAGTGCTGCCGCCATCGCCCGCATGATAGCGCCCCGCTGCGCCGGGGCGACCGCCGGGCTGAGCAGCAGGCGCGGCCCCGGCACCGGGCTGAACGGGGAGGCGACCTGCAGCTTCGGGTAGTACTGGCCGCCGGCGCGCTCGAAGGCAGCCGCCCAGCCATGGTCGAACACGTATTCGCCGTAGCTGTGCGACTTCGCATACATCGGCGCGGCGGCGACGATCGCCCCGGACCCGTTGCGCAGCACCGCATGTCGCGGCAACCAGCCGGTGCGAGAGCCGGCCGAGCCGCTATCCTCGACGGCGGACAGAAAGGCGTGGCTGACGAAGGGATTGGCCGTCCCGGCGCACCGGTCCCATTCCGCCTGGTCGATCGTGCCGATGGCGGGATGCAGGCTGAGCGACAGGCTTTGTTCAGTCATGAGGCCGATATGGCGCGCCGCCGGTCGTGAGCCAGGGGCTGCGCATCATCGGGACCTCATCGCAGTTCGAACAGGCCTTCCACCTCGCACGGCGCATCCAGCGGCAGCGACGCGACCCCGATGGTCGAGCGGGCGTGCCGGCCGGCGTCGCCGAAGACCGCGACCGCCAGGTCGGACGCGCCGTTCATCACCGCCGCATGCTGGTTGAACTCCGGCGCGCAGGCGATGAAGCCGCCGAGCCGCAGCACGCGTGCGACCCGGTCGAGCGAGCCGGCGGCGGCCTGCACCTGGGCCAGCACATTGACCATGCAGGCCCGTGCCGCCTCGATCCCCTGCTCGAGTGCGACCGTGCCGCCGAGCTTGCCGCGCAGGCTGAGTTGCCCGTCCACCAGCGGCAATTGTCCGGAGATCACCAGCAGGTTGCCGGTCACGACCGCGGCCACGTAGTTCGCCACCGGGGCCGCCGCCTGCGGCAGCACGATCCCGAGCGCCGCCAGCCGGGCCTCGATGGAGGATTGCGCCATCAGCCGACCAGCCGCAGGCCGTGCCGCCGCCTCAAGCCGGAGGCGCGGTGGGTCTCGCGCGGCAGATCGAGTGGCAGCAAGGCGTCGTCGGAGTCGTCGGCCTGGGCGTTGCCGTGTTGCGGCGCATCGGGCAGGCGGCGGCCCAGATAGGCATGCGCCAGCGTTCGGAACACGTAGTCGAGCGCAGACGTGGCGCTGGCCACCGCCTCGTCGCCCTCCACCGCCCCACCGGGACCGACCCGGGCATAGGCGAAGGTCTCGACATACGTCTCGAGCGGCACGCCATGCTGCAGGCCGAGGCTCACCGCCTGGCTCACCGCGTCGAGCAGCCCGCGCTGCACGGCGCTGCCGCGCGCTGGCGCGATCGAGACCTCGCCGAGCCGGCCGTCCTCGTATTCGCCGGTACGCAGGTAGATCGCGTGGCCGCCGACGGTGGCCTTCTGGGTGAAGCCGCTGCGCCGCGCCGGCAGGTCCTGGCGACGATGGGCCGCCATCTCGCGAACCGGCGCCTGCACCTCGGCCAGGGCGGCTGGCTGGCGGTCAAGGAACGGCGCAACCGCCCGGTGCATCGCGCGCGCCGCTTCGGCGTCGGCCTGCGCCACCACCGGCCGGCCGGCGAGGCTCGCAGCCAGCGCCGATTCCGGGCTCATCCCGCGCGCCGCCAGCCTTGCCAGGGTGCTCGCGGCAAGCCGGCCATCCTGGCGCAGCGGCGAGAACAGCGGCGCCGCGCCACAGGCCTCGATCCCGAGCAGGGCGTCGATCCAACCAGGAGAGGACAGTCCGGTTTCGATTGCGCCGGTCTCAGGCAGCAGGGCATGTCCCGGTCCGCTCCTGCCGGACCGCCGGCTGCGCTGCTCCGCCTCCTGCCAGCGGCTGATGGCATAGCGCGCGAGGCCCGGGACCGGGCATTGCGGCGGCAGACCGGCAGGCCTGCCTCGGCCCGGCGAGGCAAGGCTGCTGTGCGTGGGCAGGCTGGAGGGATGCATCGTGCTGGTCGCCAGCGCGCACAGGCAGGCGGCCACGGCGCGCGCCGGGTCGCTGTCATAATCAAGGCCAAGGGCTGCGAGGCAGGCATCGAGGTTGCTCAGCAGCAGCGTGCAGGCCGTGCGGCCGGACGGCTGCAACAGGTGCAGCGCCTCGGCGAGCGTCTCCAGCGCCCGCATGAACTCGTCGATCTCGAAGCCGGCATCGGGCTGCGCGAATGCCGCGAGGTTGAGCACGAAGCCCGGCGCGCCGCGCCTTGAGCCCTGCCACACGCAGTCCAGCGGCGCGGCGCCACGCCGCAGCAGCAGTTCCAGCAGGCGTGCCGCCAGCCCATGCGAGGCCTGCGGATGATCGGCGAGCGGCGCCACCCAGACCAGCGAGGCTTCCGCCAGCGAGGCACGGCCGATCCCGGGAGCCAGCGCCGCGAACGCCGCCGCGGCCTCCTGGTCCCAGTCGGCCGGCACCGTCACCATGCGTGGCTCGGCATCCGGATCGGGGCTGGCGGCCTGGGTTCGCATCCTCACGCCATTCCAGAACGATGCGGCCGGATGCTTGCGGCGCATCCTGGCCATGGAACCCCGGCGTGCTGGCTGACTGGTCATGCCGGGATGCTAGCGAACCGCGAGGCCCTGCCCAAGCTGTATGTTGGGCTTCAGAACTATACACCCCACTGCATATTGGGGATATCCGGGATAACTCGCGCGGTTGAACCGCCTTGCTCCGGGCCAGCCGCCCATGGCACGCGGATGGACCGGTGCGGACGGGGTGGCTATACGCTTCTGCATGACCACCATCGGCACGCGGCTCTTCACGATGTTCAGGGGACGGTTGATCGGCAGGGATGCGGACGGCCGCGCCTATTACGAGGACCGGCGCCCGCGGGTGCCGAATCGACGCATCAGGCGCTGGGTGATCTACCGGCCCGGCGAGGATCCTTCCAGCGTGCCGGCGGAATGGTGGAACTGGCTGCACAATGTCGAGGCCGAGCCGCTGCCGCCGACCGCGCGGCAACCCTGGCAACTGCCGTTCCAGCCCAACTTGACCGGCGAGCCGGGCGGCTACCGTCCGCCGGGCAGCGACTATAATGGCGGCAGGCGGCCGACCTCGACAGGTGACTACGAAGCCTGGACGCCGGATAGCTGAGCGATGGCGGTCGCGGAGGCAGAGCAGGCGCTACCGGCGCGACGTCGGCACGACCCGGTCGAGCTGCTGGCGGGTCTCGTGGTGCTGGTGTTGCTGGCGGGCCTGATCACGGCCGCGGTGATCGGCAACGGCCGCCGCTCGCAGCCCGGCTACGAGCTGACGGCTCAGTTCGACCATGTCGACGGACTGGATGTGGGTTCGGACGTGCGGATGGCTGGCGTCGCGGTGGGCCAGGTGGTGTCCGAGGCGGTCGATCCGAAGACCTTCCAGGCGATCGTGACGCTGACCGTGCGGCCCGACATCAGGCTGCCCCCGGACAGCTCGATCGTGGTGACGTCGGACAGCTTGCTCGGCGGCAAGTACCTGGCATTGGCCCCCGGCGGCGCCGACGGCACCTTGAAGCCGGGTGGCCGCATCACCCAGACCCAGGGCTCGATCAGCCTGGAGCAGTTGCTCAGCAAGTTCATCTTCACCGTCACCGACACGATGACGAAGCAGGCAGCGGCGACTAAGCAGGCACAGGCGGACAAGCAGGGCCACCCGGCGCCGGCGCCGGACAAGCCCGACGACCTGCCGAACCACTGAGCCGGGTCGTCGCGTGGGCAGGCAACGATGACCCCGGACTGGCCGCAGGCCGACGGCACGCGGGTCTCCTGCCGCGAGAAGCTGCGGGTGCTGGAGGAGAACCGTGCCGAACTGCAGGATGTGCTGCGCGATGCGTTCGAGGATGCGGTGCTGATGGGCGTCGACCCGGACGCGATGCGGCGCATCCTGGCCGGCATGGTGGACGCGCTCGAGACGCCGAAGCGGACCGCCTGAGATGCGCATGAGATCCGGGAGGCGCATGAGGCTGGGCCTTCACATCGTGACCGTTGCGATGCTGGCATGTCTGGCGCCGGGCGCCCGGGCGGCGGAACTGGTGACGCCGCCGACGCTGTATCCGCCCGATACCTGGCAGGGCCGGGCGCAGGCGGTGGTGCGCGTGCTGGACAAGCTGGACGCGCATACCGAGACCCTGACCATCGCCGCCGGACAGGCCGGCACCTACAAGAGCCTGACCATCACTGTGCAGAACTGCCTGGTGCATCCGCCCGGCCTGCCGCCGGACGCCGCCGCCGCGGTCGCGGTGCAGGACCGGCATCCCGACACCAAGTCGTTCACCGGCTGGATGTTCGCCGCCGAGCCGTTCGTCGATATCTTCGAGAGCCCGGTCTACGGGGTGCAACTGGTCGCCTGCGCCGGCGACGAGGTGGCGCCGGTGGCCCCGCCGCTGGTCGCCGCCGTGCCACCGCCGGCGTTGCCCGCCGCTGGGCAGATCGGGACCGACCAGTCCGGTGCCGATCAGCCGGGTGAGCCGACGATCCAGAGCGAGACCCCGAGCCAGGGCGATGCGTCGACCAACGGAAAGCCGCCCGGTGCCGTCGACCAGGCGCCCGATCCGGTCTATCCCACCGGCCAACCCGATCCGAACGCGGGTCCGGACACTCCCGGGCAGCCGCCCGATCCGCCGGCGCCGCAGAACTGAACCGGTCCATGCAATCCGACATGATCCAGGCACCATGACGAACCTGCCCGACAGCATACGGCCGCCGCTGCCGCCGCCGGAGCGCGCGGCGTTCCTGCTCGATTTCGACGGCACGCTGGTCGATATCGCGCCAGCCCCCGAGCTGGTGCGCGTGGCCGACGGCCTGCCGGATACGCTGCGCCGGCTGCGCGCGCTGTGCGGCGACGCGCTCGCGCTGGTGACCGGGCGTCCGATCGCGCAGATCGACGAGTTCCTGCCCGGCATCCCGTATGCCGTCGCCGGCGAGCACGGCATCGCCATGCGCCGCAGCCCGGACGCCGGTCTCGTGCGGGTCGCGGTGCCCGCCATCCCGGCCGGCTGGCTCGACGAGGCCGAGGCGCTCGCGACGGCCAACCCGGGCGTGCGGGTGGAGCGCAAGGCGACCGGGTTCGTGCTGCACTTCCGTGGCGCGCCGCAGGCCGCCGACCGGTTGCGCGAGGCGGCGGACCGGATGGTGGCCGGCGCCGGCGACCGCTTCCACGTGCAGACCGCGAAGATGGCCTGGGAGATCCGGCCGAGCGGCACCGACAAGGGATCCGCGGTGCGCGCGCTGATGCAGCAGCCGCCGTTCGCCGGCCGTCTCCCGGTGTTCATCGGCGACGACGTCACCGACGAGGACGGCATTCGCGCCGCCATCGAGCTCGGCGGCACCGGCTACCGCATCCCGGATGATTTCGACGAGCCCGAGAGCGTCAGGCGATGGCTGACGGCGCTGGCGGCGGGAGAGGAGCGTGCGTGGGCCGTCTAGTCGTCGTCTCCAACCGCGTGCCGTCGCCGCGTGAACGCGGCCATCCGGCGGGGGGCCTGGCGGTCGGACTGAAGGATGCGATCGGCGGCCAGCCGACGCTCTGGTTCGGCTGGTCCGGCCAGATCAGCGGCACCAAGGCCGGGCACGCCAAGGATGGCGAGGCCAAGCCCAAGACCAGCACCCAGGGCGGCGTCACCTACGCCACCATCGATCTCACCCAGCAGCAGCACAAGGGCTTCTACCAGGGCTTCTCGAACCGCATCCTGTGGCCGCTGTTCCACTACCGGATGGGACTGGTCGAATACAGTCGCGAGGACCTCGAAACCTATCTCGACGTGAACACGCTGTTCGCGCGGACGCTGTTGCCGCTGCTGCGGCCAGACGACGTGATCTGGGTGCAGGACTACCACCTGATCCCGCTCGGCGAGGCGCTGCGCGCCATCGGCGTTCGCAACCGCATCGGCTTCTTCCTGCACACCCCGTTCCCGCCGGTGGCACTGTTCGGCGCGCTGCCGGGCGCGCCGCACCTGATCCGCTCGCTGGCCAGCTACGAGCTGGTCGGGCTGCAGACCGGGGAGGACCGGCTGCATGTCGACCAGGCGCTGGCGGCGGAGAATGTGACCGCTGCGACCGGCGCGTTTCCGATCGGAATCGATCCGGACGAGTTCGCCTCGCAGGCGGAAAGGGCGGTGGGCGGCGCCGATCTCGAGCGCCTCCGCGAGAGCATGCACGACCGCGCGCTCATCCTGGGCGTCGACCGGCTCGACTATTCCAAGGGCCTGCCGCAGCGCTTCCAGGGCTACGAGCGGCTGCTCAAGCGCTTCCCGGAGCATCGCGGCAAGGTCACGTTTTTGCAGGTGGCGCCGGTCTCGCGTGGCGATGTCGCCGAATACAAGGCGCTGCGCCGACGGCTCGACGAGCAGGCCGGCCGCATCAATGGCGAGTGGGCCGAGTTCGACTGGATGCCGATCCGCTACATCACCCGGGCGATCCCGCGCCCGACGCTGGCGGGCTTCCACCGCTATGCCCGCGTCGCCCTGGTGACGCCGTTGCGCGACGGCATGAACCTGGTCGCCAAGGAATATGTCGCGGCCCAGGATCCGGCCGATCCCGGCGTGCTGGTGCTGTCGCGCTTCGCCGGCGCCGCGCCGGAGCTGGGCCAGGCGGTGATGGTCAACCCGTACGACCCGGACGAGATCGCCGAGGGGCTGCACCAGGCGCTGTCGATGGGCAAGCCCGAGCGCATCGAGCGCTGGCAGGCGATGGACCGGGCCGTGCACGTGGTCACCGCGGCGAGCTGGGCGCGCAGCTTCCTCGAGGCGCTGGACCAGCAGAAGCCGCATGCGGGCTGAGACCGGCGCCGGCACGCTCGCCCTGCTCGGCGGCGTCGCGGCCCTGTCGATTGCCTGGTATGCCGAGCACAGGATGGCGATGGCGCCCTGCGCGCTGTGCCTGATGGAACGCTGGCCATACCGGGTGCTGGCGCTGCTTGGCGTCGTGGTGATCCTGGCGCCCGGTCGCGTTGCCCGCGCCATGGTGCCGCTGCTCGCCCTGCCGCTGCTGGCCTCGATCGCGCTCGCGCTCACCCATGTCGGCGTCGAGCAGTCCTGGTGGCCGGATCCGCTGCCGCAATGCATGGCGCCGCATTTCAGTCGTCTCGGCATGGGCAGCAGCATGGCCACGCGGCTCGCCTCGATGCCACTGCGTCCCGCCAAGTCCTGCGACGCGCCGAACCGGCTGATCAACTGGCTGCCGATCTCGATGGCAACGCTGGACTTGTTCTATGCCCTCACCATGTCGGTTCTCGTGGCTGCCAGCCTCGCATGGCAGCGCCCTCGGAGAGCAGCATGAGCCAGGTTCATAATCCGCAGCCCGGGGAGCCGGACCAGGCCACCCGGATCAGCCGCATGATCCGGGTGGACCATGCCGGCGAGTACGGCGCCGAGCGCATCTATCAAGGCCAGCTCGCGGTGCTCGGCCGGGGTGCCAAGGGCGACATCCTGCGCCACATGAAGGAGCAGGAGACCCACCACAAGCAGGTGTTTGAAGCCCTGGTGGCCCGCCGTCGCGTGCGCCCGACGGCGCTGCTGCCGATCTGGCACGTGGCGGGGTTCGCGCTTGGCGCGGTCACTGCGGCGATCGGCGAGCGGGCCGCGATGGCCTGCACGGTGGCGGTCGAGGAGGCGATCGACGAGCACTACGCGGCGCAGGCGGCGAGCCTGGGGCCGGAAGAGGGCGAGTTGCGCGACACCATCGAGCGGTTCCGCGCCGAGGAGCTGGAGCATCGCGATATCGGCCTGGCCCACGAGGCCGAGCTGGCCCCGGCCTATCGCGCGATGTCGCGGGTGATCAAGCTCGGCTGCCGCGCGGCGATCGCGGTCAGCGAGATCCTGTAGGCAGAGCGGTCAGGATCCGCCGGCACCCACCAGCACCGCCCAGGCCGCGAGTGCGCCGTTGCAGCTCGTATAGAAGCCATAGGCGTCGTACACGACGCTGCCCCAGTCCCCCTGCACCTTGGCGGGCAGCGCCGCGTTCTGCACCGGATCCGAGACGCTCGTAAGAAGCCGAAGGCGGTGTTGCTGGCCGCACAGGCCTTGCCGATCACCGAATCGTCCCTCTCGCCCCGCGGTGCTTTTCGGCCGGTGCTGCGACACCGAACCGCAGGCAGGGGTTGTGCCGGTCCGCCATGGTGGGAATGCCTCTCCGCTGATTGTGACAACGGGCTCGCGGCGGCCGGTTTGCCAGTCCAGGCACGCCTCCTGCATCGGCGGGGACCGGACCTCGCTACCCGGAGCCGCCATGCCCCCGACCGACACACGCCGCTGGACGCAGCTTTCCCTCGGCCTGATCGTGATGATGACGATTTCCAGCCCGCAATATGTCTGGACGCTGTTCGTCCACCCGTTCCAGGCCGCGACGCACAGCTCGCTCGCCGCCATTCAAGTGACTTTCACCACCCTGGTCGTGCTGCAGACCTTCTTCTCGCCGGCGCAGGGCATCCTGATCGACCGGTTCGGGCCAAAGGCGATGATCGCCACCGGGGCGGCGCTGTCCGGCGCCGGCTGGATGGCCTCCGCTTATGCAACCTCGCTCGTCGGCCTCTATGCGAGCTACGGCCTGCTCTGCGGCCTTGGCACCGGCATCGTCTATGTCGGCATCGTCGGCCTGATGGTGCGATGGTTTCCTGATCGCCGCGGCTTTGCGGCAGGCGTGGTCGCCGCCGGCTACGGCATGGGCGCGATGCTCACCACCTTCCCGGTCAGCGCGATGATCGCGACGAGCGGCTTCCGCCACACGCTCCTGGTCTTCGGCCTCGGGCTCGGCGCGCTCGGCGTGCTGGCGGCGCTCTTCCTGCGCATGCCGGCGCACGATCTGGCGCCGCGGCAGGCTCGCATCGGCGGCGCGGCCGGCGCGATCTGGGGCGTCGCCACCGGCGCCATGCTCCGCACGCGGCTGTTCTGGCTGATGTTCGCGATGATGACGATGATGTCGACCGGCGGCCTGATGGTCGCCGCCAACTTCGCGAGCTTCGCGCACGAGTTCGGCGTTGCCAACCAGCTCGTCTTCGGCGTCGCGGCGCTGCCGTTCGCGCTTACCTTCGACCGTGTCACCAACGGCCT
The DNA here is from genome assembly GCA_963693035.2 of uncultured Lichenicoccus sp. Classification (GTDB taxonomy): domain Bacteria; phylum Pseudomonadota; class Alphaproteobacteria; order Acetobacterales; family Acetobacteraceae; genus Lichenicoccus. The sequence goes on along the minus strand of CAXMMQ010000006.1, from coordinate 187,642 downwards.
GACGCGTCCGTTCTTCGGCTTCGTGTCCGACCGGATCGGGCGCGAGGAGACCATGGCGATCGCCTTTTTCGCCGAGGCGGTCGCGATCGCCCTCCTGCTCGGCTTCCGCCACGACGCCTACGGGTTCGCCCTGCTGTCCGGCGTGGTGTTCTTCGCCTGGGGCGAGATCTTCTCGCTGTTCCCGTCCGTGCTGACCGACACCTTCGGGCCTCGCCACGCCACCACCAATTACGGGTGCCTGTACATGGCGCAGGGCGTCGGCTCGCTGCTCGGTGGGCCCATCGCCGCCCTGCTGCACGGAGCCGCCGGCGGCTGGGTGCCGGTGTTCTCCATCACCATCGGCCTCGACCTGGTGACCGCCTGTCTCGCCATCCTCGTCCTGCGCCCGCTCCGCCGCCAATGGCGCGCGACCGGCGTGCCGATGCCGCACCTGGCCGACCAGCCCGCCTGACCCGGCGACGCGCCGAAGGCTGGCAACCCGCGACGGCGTCGGGCGCTCCGCCTGCTCAGGCTTGGGGAGCATCCGATGCAGAAGGTCGCGACACTGCACACGCTGAAACAGCATCGCCCGGTGCGGGTCACCCTCGGCGAGACCGCGATCCTGCTGCTGCGCGATGGCGCGACAGTGCACGCCTTCGGCGCCGACTGCCCGCATGCCGGGGCGCCGCTGGAGCAGGGCGCGGTGTGTGACGGGCGACTGGTCTGCCCCTGGCACAAGGCGAGCTTCGCGATCGCCGACGGCGCGCTGCTGGAGCCGCCGGCGCTCGATCCGCTGACCCGGTATCCGGTCGAGATCGTCGATGGCGACGTGCGGGTCTCGGAGCAGCCGTTGCCGCCGCCGGCGCCGGTGGCGGAAGGCCCGGCGGATGCGCGCACCATGCTGATCGTCGGCGCGGGTGCGGCCGGAACCGCGGCGGCGGCGGCGTTGCGCGAGTTCGGCTTCACCGGCCGGGTGGTGCTGGTCGGCGTCGAGGCGGACGCACCGTACGATCGCACCGCGCTCAGCAAGTTCGTGCTGCAGGGGGCGATGAAGCCGGACGAGGTGTCGCCGCTGCGGGAGCCGGAGTTCTGGGACACGCACCGCATCGAGCGGGTACGGGGCGAGGCGGTGGCGCTGGACCAGGAGGCCGGCCGGGTCACGCTCGCGGACGGATCGATCCGGTCGTACGATGCGCTGCTGATCGCCACCGGCGGGATCGCGCGCGCGCCCGACATGCCGGGCGCCACGCTGCCGGGCGTGCATCTGCTGCGGTCGCTCGACGATGCGCGCGCGCTGCTGCCGGCGCTGGAGGGCGGCGCGCGCGTCGTCATTGCGGGAGCGTCGTTCATCGGCCTGGAAGCGGCATCGGCGCTGCGCGAGCGCGATGTTCCGGTGACGGTGGTCGCGAATGCCGCAATCCCATTCGAGCGTCAGTTCGGCACCGAGATCGGCACCATGTTCCGCCGCCTGCACGAGGTGCACGGGGTGACCTTCCTGGCGCCCCGCCGCATCGTGGCGATCGAAGGCGACATACGCGTGCAGGCGGTGCGGCTCGATGACGGCAGCCGCGTGGAGGCGGAGATCGTTCTGGTCGGCTACGGCGTGCATGCGGCGACTTCGTTCGCGGCCACTCTCGATCTCGCGCCCGATGGCGGCATACGCGTGGGCGCCGACATGCGTGCCGCGAAACGAATATTCGCCGCCGGCGACGTGGCCCGCTTCCCGCTGGGCGCGACCGATGCGGTGGGCATCGAGCACTGGCGGGTGGCGCAGCAGCATGCGCGCGTGGCCGCCCGCAACATGCTCGGCGGCGACGCCCGGTACGAGCAGCCGCCGTTCTTCTGGACGTATCATTACGGTAAGCGCTTCGAATATCTCGGGCATGCCAGGGGCTTTGATCGTTTGGAGATCGACGGCGACCTGGACGGCGGCGAATTTCTGGCCCGCCAGTATGTCGGCAGCCAGGTCGTGGGCATCGTCGCCTGCCAGCGCGAGGCGGAGACCGCCGCCCTGGCGCATGACCTGGAGCGCTCGCCGACCTGAGGCACATACGAAAAGGGCCCGGTCGATGTGACCGAGCCCCGTCCGCATCGAGATAATATCGGAGTCTACAGGCGGCTGCCTCTTCCGCGGCCGAAGATCAGGCTGACCACGAACAGGATGAGGAAGATAAAGAACAGGATCTTGGCGATGCCGGCGAACGTCGCCGCGAAGCCGCCAAAGCCGAGCACGGCGCAGACCAGTGCTACGACGAGAAACACCAACGTCCAGTGAAGCAGTTCCATGACCGGGCTCCCTTGCTGAACGGGCTAACCCGATCGAACCGCACAGGTTGCAGGCGACCGCGCTTTTACCGCGGCGGCGGCGGCAGATGCCGGTGATAGCGGTGATGGTGACGGTAGTGGCGCGGCGGCGGCGGTGGCGGCCGATGATCGCGATCGAAGCCCGGACCCGGCTGCGCCAGGGCGCTCTGGGTCGCGAGCGGCAGCAGTCCCAGAGCCAGGGCGGCCAGCAAAGGCAGTGTGAGGGTGCGACGCATGATGGTCTCCGAAGCTGGGGTCATGACCCGAAATGGTGCAGTGTGACAACGATCCGGCCGCCGGCGTCGCCGATGCTGATTGCGCTGGCATCGAAACCGGGCGGTCCCAATCCTAGCGAAGGGTTGCGCGAAAATCCGATATCCTCGCGCGGCATGCCGAAAAAACTGCGCTTCAGGCGGCCGCTGTCGTCGATGTCCTGATACACCGCAATCGCATACATCCCCGGAATTATATCGCCGATCGCGGCCGAGACGCGGCCAGCGGCGGCCGGCACCACGGCATGATAGCGGCAGCGCTCGCCAAGGAACTCCGGCTTCGTGCAGACGCCGATGCGGACATGACCACGCGTGTCCCGCACGCCATCGACGACCACCTGCACCGTCGCCGCCCGTGCGATCGTGCCCGCGCTCAGCGGCGGGAGCGTCATCGCCGCCAGGACCGCACGCAGCACAGGCCTCATTGCATCGGGTAGGCGCGCCCGCGCCAGGTCGCCGGGCGGCCGCGCGCGGCGCGCACCAGCGCGTTCCATTGCAGCACCAGCAGCATCGCGACGCCGAGAGGACTCGCCAGCACGCCGCGCGCATCCTGCCGGTAGCGGATCGCCAGCAGCGCCCGCAGCCCGAGGCTCAAACCACAGGCGGCCCAGACGACGATTTGTTCCGATGCCACCGGCGCGGTGAGCAGCAGCGCGAACGGCAGCACATGGCCGCCGCCCAGCAGGACGGTCCAGATCGGCAGTGCGCGCCGGGTCGCCATGCCTTCGGTCGCGTTCTTGCCCAGCCCGTGCCAGACCTCGTGGAAGCGCACGTACATCCGGCAGCTAGCAAGGCCGGTGGCGTCGAACAGGCCGGTGCCGTACCCCGCATTCCGGAACGCGCGCGGCAGCGTCAGGCCGTCATGCATGGAGGCCCGGATGCGGGCATGGCCGCCGACACGCCGGTAGGCGTCGCGACGCGCTATGAACAACTGCCCGCAGCCGGCGGCAAATCCCACAAGGCGTGGATCGCGGTCCAGTGCCTGCGGCCGATAGCCGAGCAGCAGCAGGTGGATCAGCGGCAGCAGCAGCCACTCCGACCAGCTCCGCGTGACCTGGCGGGGGAACCCGCTGGCCAGGCCGAGCTGCGGATGCGCCTGCATGTAGCCGCCCATGCGGCACAGCGCGTCCGGGGCAAGCCGCACGTCGGCATCGAGGAACACCATCAGCGGAAACCTCGCCTCGCGCGCCAGCACCGAGCAGGCATGCTGCTTGCCGGACCAGCCGCCGGGCAGGCCGGGCGCGCCCAGCACACGCAGCCGCGCATCCCGGATCGACGCCAGGATCTGCGGCGTGGCATCGGTAGAGTCGTCATCGAGCACCAGCAGTTCGATCGTGCAGCCGGTGCTGGCCAGCACGCAGCCGACCGCATCCGCGATATTGGCGGCCTCGTTGCGGGCCGGGATCAGCACCGAGATCGCCGGTCGGCCTTGGGCCGGCTCCGGGCGACGGATGAGCCCGAGATTGCTGAGCGCCACCAGCATCGGCAGGGCGGCGAGCGCCAGGGACAGATCGCCGAGCAGCACCAGCGTGTTCACGCCTCCTCCTCGTGCGCGGGCGAGAATGTCCGCCCGGCGAGCAGTGCGCGGATCCGGCGATACAGGTCGTAGGGAAGTGATGCGCCGGCCCGGCCGCGCAGGACGCGCCGGAAGCGCGAGCGGTCACGGCTCATCGCATCGAGCGCCAGCGCATCCATCTCGTCCGACAACGCCGCCTGCAGCCTTGCGGTCCAGTCGGCGGTGCGCCGCCCGTGATCCGCCGGGATCGGCGCACCGAACCGGATCATCACCTCGGGCCGGCTTTCGTTCCAAAATCCGTACTCGATGGCCAGCGGCACCAGCAGCGCGTCGGGCACGCTGCGGGCGAGATGCGCAACGCCCGGCCGCAGCGTCACCGGGCGTCTGCGCTGGTCGGTGAAACCGCCCTCCGCCGTTACCCAGACCATGCCGCGCCCTGCCCGGCCTGAACTCCCGCCCAGGATGTGCCGCGTCACCTGGAGGAAGCGTTTGGCGCCGCTGCGGGAGGATTTCTCGATGCCGAACACGCCAAGGCGGCGGAAGAAGCCGTAGCGTTGCAGCGCGTCCTCTTCCATCGGACCAAAGCAGGGACGGCCGCGGAACATGTGGTCGGTGAGCAGAATGAACAGTGCCGGATCCCACCAGGAGGGATGGTTGCTGAACACGATCACGGGCTGCAACGGCGGCAGCGCCGGCAGCCTGCCGGACAATCGCACGGCATGGAAGTTCCGCGAGAAGCTGAAGCGCAGATAGAACGCGAACAGGCGGAACAGCGGCTCGGACCGCAGTGCCACCGGATCCCGCGCGACCGTCATCAGGCGCCCTGGTGCACCAGATCGGCGCGCATTGCCGCCCGGCCGCCTGAATTTGACGTCGCATCTGTGTCGAGCGCGTCGGCGGCGATCCATCCCGACATCATGACCATCGGCATGCCGGCGCCGGGATGTGCGGCACCGCCCGCCAGATAGAGCCCGGGCACTTCGCGCGATCGGTTGCCCGGCTTGAACGCGCCGGTGAACCGACCGTGGCTGGCAAGGCCGTAGATCGCGCCGTCAAGAACCCGGTAGCGCTGGTGGATGTCGGCGGGCGTCAGCACGCGTTCAGTGCGTATGCGGCTCTCGAGATCGGTGAGCCCGGCGGTGCGCGCCAGCTTGTCGAAGATCACGCGCCGATAGGCCGGCAGCATTTTCGACCAGTCGTGATGCGGCCGCAGGTAGGGCGCATGCACCAGGATGTACAGCGCCTCGCCGCCGGGCGGTGCCACGCCGGGCTCCGTGCGCGAGGGCGCCGCGATGTAGCAGGTCGGATCCGGCGCCGGCTCGCCCTTGTGGTAGATATGGTCGAATTCCTCCTTGGGATCGCGAGAGAACACGAAGTCATGGTGCGCCAGATGCTCGTAGGCGCGGTCGAGCCCGAGATACAGCACCACACCGGAGCAGGCAGCCTCGCGCGGCTTGCGTCCGGTGAAGCGTCGGTCGGCCTCACCGCCGACCAGTTCGCGATAGGTGCGTACGCTGTCCATGTTCGAGACGACGGCGCGCAGCGGCACCGTCTCGCCGGCCTCGGTCAACACTCCGGTGACGCGCGCGTCACGGCTGTCGCTCTCGCGGACGATGCGCGCGATGCCGGTATCGGGCCGGATGTCGACGCCGAGACGCTCGGCCAGCGCGGTCAGGGCCTCGGGGACCGCACGGGTGCCCCCGATCGGGTACCAGACGCCTTCTTGCGTCTGCATGTGGCCGATCCCGCACAGCACAGCAGGTGCCAGGTAGGGTGAGGAGCCGACATACTGCACGAAGTGATCGAGCATCTGCGCGACCCGGGGATCCGGCACGCGCTTCCTGATCTCGCGTGCCACCGTCGAGCCCATTCGGAGCGCCAGGACATCCTTCAGGGTCTTGATGTCGAGGTTGCTGCGGAAATCCAGCGTGTCGCCAATGTCCTGCACCGAACGCCAAAAGAAGAATTTCTTCGAGACCTCGTGCAGCCGCTCGCTCATCGACAGGAAGTCGCCGTAGCCCTGCTCGGATCGCGGCGAGTATTCCCGCAGCCGCGCGGCCATCGCCTGCGGATCCTGGTCGAGATCGAGCACGCTGCCATCGTCGAAGAAGCAGCGCCATTGCGGATCGATCCGGCGCAGGTCGAGATGGTCGCTCATCACCTCGCCGGCTTCGGCGAAGATGCGTTCCAGCACCGACGGCACCGTCAGGATCGTCGGGCCCATGTCGAACCGGTAGCCGGCATCGTTGTGCACCGCCGCCTTGCCGCCGAGCCAGGGGTTCTTGTCGAACAGCACCACCTTGTGCCCACGCGCGGCCAGCGTGCAGGCGGCGGCCAGCCCGCCGAGGCCGGCGCCGATGACCCCGACCGGGCCGGAACCCGGACCAATCATGTTCACAGCGAATTCCTCTCAACCATGGCATCCACCGTCGATGCGGGAGCGGGACGATCGGACCAGGTCATGTCGGTGCGGACCTGCCGCAGGCCGATATCCTCGGCCAGCAGGCGGGCGCTGATGCGCGCGCCTTCGAAGATCACCGGCAATCCGCTGCCGGGATGCGTGCCGCCGCCGACCAGATAGACGCCGTCGAGATCCTCGAAACGATTATGCGGCCGGAAATTCAGCATCTGCGTCAATGAATGCGCCAGGTTGAACACCGCGCCGCGATGCACGTCGAGTTCGCTCTCCCAGTCTGCCGGTGTCACGGTCTTCTCGAACAGGATACGGTTCTCGATGTCGGGCAGCCCGGCCTGCATCAGCCGCTGCAGCGCCAGCGCCCGATACCGGGCACGCTGCGCGGCATCCCATTCAAGGCCGCCTTCGCGCGTGTGCCCGACCGGCACCAGCACGTAGAGCGTGGAGCAGCCGGGCGGCGCCAGCGCCGGATCGGTGACGCAGGCGTTCTGCATGTAGAACGACGGCACCTGCGGCGCGATGCGGCCCTCGTTGATCTCGCGGAAATTCTGCTCGTATTCGCGCGAGAGAAAGATCGTGTGATGCGCGACATCGGGCAGCGTGCCGCGTATGCCGAGATACAGCATGAAGGTCGAGCAGGAGAGCTGCTTGCGCGCGATCCGGCGGTTGCTCCATTTGCGCCGCTTGGCGTCCGGCACCAGGTTGGTCATGCTGGCCAGGAAGTCCGCGTTCAGCACTACGGCGTCGGATTTCTGTACGCCACGGTCGGTGCGCAGCCCGGTTACCCTGCGACCCTCGATCAGCAGCTCGCGTACCGGCTCGCCCATGCGGAACCGGACGCCCATCTGGCGCGCGGCGTCCGCCATCGCCCGCATGACGGCACCGGTGCCGCCGCGCGGATGGAAGATGCCGAACTCGTATTCCATGAACGCAAGGATCGTGAACAGGCTCGGGCATCGATAGGGCGACATGCCGAGATATTTGCTCTGGAACGAGAAGCCGAGCCGTACCCGCGGATCCGAAAAAAAGGTCTTGAGGTCGCGATCCACCGAGCGCCCCGGGCGCAGCAGCGGCAGCGCACGCAGCATGTCCGGCCGAAGCAGGTCACGCCAGCTCTCGAACGGGCGCTGCAGCACCGGGCGAAACGCCTCGAGCTTGGCCCGGTTGTCGGCCAGGAAGGCCGGGATCGCGGCGGCATCCTTCGCCGAGATGGTGGCGACCGAGCGTTGCAGCGCCTCGATGTCGCTGGTCGCGGTGATACGCGGGCCGTTCTCGAACAGCAGGTCGTAATGCGAGCCGAGCCGGATCAGCTCGACGCTGTCCTCCAGCGAACGACCGCATTCGGCGAAGATGTCCGACAGGATGCGCGGATAGAGGAAGAAGGTCGGCCCGATATCGAAGTGGAACCGCCCGTGCGCGGAGGCGCCCTCGATGGTACCGGAGCGTCCGCCGACCTGGGCGTGGCGCTCGTACACGGTGACGTCGGCGCCTGCGTTGGCCAGCAGCATGGCGCTGGCGAGGCCTCCCGGTCCGGCTCCGATAATCGAAACGGCCCGGCTCATAGCCGCCTACTCATCGGTGCAAAAGCTCCGCCATCTCGAACCCGCACTCCAACTTCATCCGCTTCCCACAACACTGGCCTGCAACAGCTTTGTGCCAGCTTTCGTTCCGGTGCGGCAGTGGCGATGTTTTTGAGGCATCCGGGAACCGCTGCACTTGCAACCCGTCGCGGCCATGTCCAAGACAGCAGGGTGAGCGATCCGCCAGCCCCTGCCGCATTCCTGTCCATCTACCGGCACGGCTTCGTGCGCGTTGCGGCCTGCACCCTGCCGGTCGCCCTGGCCGATCCGATGGCTAATGCCGGCGCGACGGCGTCTCTGGCGGCTGAGTGCGGCAAGCAGGGCGCGGCACTGGCCGTGTTCCCGGAGCTCGGCCTGTCCGGCTACACCATCGACGACCTGCGCCAGCAGGACGCGCTGCTCGATGCCGTCGAGGCGGCGCTCGATCACCTGGCCGGGTGTTCCGCCGGCTTCATGCCGATGATCCTGGTCGGCGCGCCACTGCGCGCTGACGGCGCCCTGTTCAACTGCGCGGTCGCCATCCATCGCGGGCGGGTGCTGGGGGTGGTGCCGAAATCCTACCTGCCAAACTACCGCGAGTTCTACGAGGCCCGGCAGTTCGCGGCCGGCGCCGGCCTGGCGGGCGGCGAGATCCGGCTCTGCGGCCGGGACGTGCCGTTCGGGACCGACCTGCTGTTCGCCGCCCAAGACGTGGAAGGCCTGGTCGTGCATGCCGAGATCTGCGAGGACCTCTGGGTGCCGAGCCCGCCGAGCAGCCAGGCGGTGCTGGCCGGCGCCACCATCGTGGGCAACCTCTCGGCCAGCAACATCACCGTCGGCAAGGCCGAGATGCGGCGCCTGCTGTGCCAGGCGCAATCGGCGCGCGGGCTGTGCGCCTACCTGTACGCCGCCGCCGGCGAGGGCGAATCCACCACCGACGTCGCCTGGGATGGCCAGGTCTCGATCTTCGAGGCGGGCGCGCCGCTGGCCGAGACCGGGCGCTTCCCCTCCGGGCCGCAGACCGCCATCGCCGACATCGACCTCGATCTGCTGCGGCAGGAGCGCGCCCGCATGGGCACGTTCGAGCAGAACCGCCGGGCCGAGCGGAACCGCCGGGCCGAGCAAAACCGCCGGGCCGAGCGGAACCGCCGGGCCACCGAAGCGGGCGGCTTTCGTTATATCGGCTTCACCCTGGCACCCCCGACCGTCGATATCGGCTTCCGCCGCCCGATCGAGCGGTTCCCGTTCGTGCCGTCCGACCCGGCCCGGCTGAACCAGGACTGCTTCGAGGCCTACAACATCCAGGTCTCCGGGCTGGAGCAGCGGCTGCGTGCCACCGGCATGTCACGGATCGTGATCGGCGTGTCGGGAGGCCTAGACTCGACCCAGGCGCTGATCGTGGCGGCGCGCGCGATGGACCGCCTCGGCCTGCCGCGCACCAACATCCTCGGCTATACGATGCCCGGCTTCGGCACCAGCGACGGCACCCGCGGCAACGCGATGGCCTTGATGCAGGCGCTCGGCGTGACCCATGCGGTGCTCGACATCCGTCCGTCGGCGCGGCTGATGCTGGAGCAGATGGACCATCCGTTCGCGCGCGGCGAGCCGGTCTATGACGTGACCTTCGAGAACGTGCAGGCCGGGCTGCGCACCGACTACCTGTTCCGCCTCGCCAACCAGCATGACGGCCTGGTGCTCGGCACCGGCGACCTGTCGGAACTGGCGCTTGGCTGGTGCACCTACGGCGTCGGCGACCAGATGTCGCACTACAACGTCAATGCCGGGGTGCCGAAGACGCTGATCCAGCACCTGATCCGCTGGTCGATCGCGACCGCGCAGTTCTCGCCGGAAGCCCTGCATGTGCTCGGCCTGATCCTGGACACCGAGATCTCGCCCGAGCTGGTGCCGGCCGGCGAGGATGCGGTGCTGCAGAGCACCGAGCAGAAGATCGGCCCGTACGCGCTGCAGGACTTCAACCTGTTCTACACGCTGCGCTACGGCTTCCGCCCGTCGAAGATCGCGTTCCTGGCGCTGCAGGCCTGGGGCGACGCCGCCCGCGGCACCTGGCCGGCCGGCTTTCCCGAGGATCGCCGGCTGTGCTATGCGCTCGACGAGATCCGGCACTGGCTGGAGCTGTTCCTGCGCCGCTATTTCGGGTTCAGCCAGTTCAAGCGGTCGGCGATGCCGAACGGTCCGAAGCTGTCCGGCGGCGGCGCCTTGTCGCCACGTGGCGACTGGCGCGCACCCTCGGACGGCAACGCCCGGATCTGGCTGGAGGAGCTGGCGCGCAACGTGCCGCTTGCCGCAGCGCCGCTTCCGTAAGCCCCGCCTCCCCGGACATCGTCGCCCGCCGACCAGCGTCACCAGCTCCGAAGAGGGCGGCAGCATCGGGTCGGAGGTGTAGAGCCGCGCCGGCTCGGCCATCGCCTGCGCGACCAGCAGCCGACCGGACGGATCGCGATGATGCGGCGGCAGGTCCGCACGCGGGCAGCCGCGTCGGCGGGCACCGGCACCCGGTGAACCCGGTCCGGCGCGCCGCCTGCACGATGCCGTCCGGGCCAGCCCTGAAATCTGTCTGTCCAAGCGCAGTCTGGATCGCGGCATCGCAGATGCTGGCAGCGCTGAACAGCACGTCGTTGCCGCCATCCTCGATCAGCGCCCGGGTCGCGCGGTCCAGCCGGCCCGGCTCTCCAAGCGCCCAGAGCAGCAGATGCGTGTCCAGCAGCAGCCGCACCGCGACAGCCCGCGCCTCAGCTCTGCCCGAACGACGCCAGCAGGTCGTCCGGCAACGGCGCGTCGAAATCGTGCAGCACGCGCCGTTGCCCGGCCAGGCCGCCGAGCACGCGCGGCGCGCCTGCAACTGGCGCATCGAAGCGACCCAGTCTCGCGACCGGCCGCCCGGCACGCGCGATGACGATGTCCTCGACCGCCGCGGCCTGTTCCACCAGGCGGGAGAGCTGTGTCTTGGCCGCGTGGATGTTGACTGCCTGCAGGATACCGACCCGGACTAAGCTGGACTAGGAGACCGTACGTTCGCCGGTTTCGCGCCAGAGCCGGGCACGGGGAAACCCATGCCGGCGCAACCGGGCGGACGTCAGGCGGCCGAGGCGAAGCGCTTGATGAAGGCCGAGAGCTGGTGGCGGCGCATCTCGGAGCGCGCCTTCGGGCCATTCGCCATGTAGTTGAGCTGGATTGCGTAGCGCCGGCCGACGAACTGCCGGTGGCCGTGCCAGGTGGTGCCGCCGTTCGGGAACACCAGCAGGGTGCCGTTCACCGGAGGCACCTCGACGGCGTAGTCTTCCAGATCGGTGCCATTGCGCAGCAGGCGCAGGCAACCGTCCCGCCGCGCCCAGCTCTCGCTCTCCGGGTTCAGGTAGAGCAGCACCGTGACCCGCTTGGCGTCGGAATCTCGGTGGATCCGGCCGTCCTTTTCGCGCGTGCGGCCGCGCAGCGTGAGCATGGTCGGGCTGCCGTCGAGGTCGAGACCAAACTTGGCGCAGATGCCGGCGCGCAGCAGCGGGCCTTCCAGTTCGTCGACCAGGGCCCGGACGACCGGCGCAAGGCGCAGCGAGGAGGGCGGGAACGAGCCGCCGCCGGACATGGCGGGCAGGGCGGCCACCACCTGTCGTAGCGTGTCGTACGGCACGAACTCCGGCACGACGACATGCGCGAAGGGATCGGTCGCGACCGGAGTTGCGTCCAGCGCGTCGTAGCGCAGGTCGAGAAGATCGGTCTTGAGCATGGGTTCATCCGCGTCCGCGACGGTCATCGCTCACGTAGAGCCGTCGCCATGGCGCTGCAAGCCGTTTCGGCCGGAGCCGGGTCTTCAGAAGGCTGCTAGAACTTCAGCCGCAAGCCTGCGGTGGTCGAGGCGGCGCCGTTGGTTCCCGAGGCGGCCATCGAGTCCCGGCTACCGGTCGCGGTGACGGTAACGTCGAGCCCCCTGATCCCGGCCACGGGAAAGGCGAGGCCGGCGGAGACGCCGCTATGGATCTGGTCGCCGACCGGACCACCTTCTATTCTGGCGATACCCAGGCGGGAGCCGGGGCCGAAGCCCGACCGGCCGCCTGGTTCCGCGACGTTGCTGTCTGGCATCGGTGCTGGAAAAAAGTGCCGTTTGTGGCCCAGGACCGTGATCCGCTCCTGCGTGGAGGTCGCCGCGGGCTTGACTTCCGCTTTCGAGGACTGAGGAGCCTGTGCCAGCGCGTCCGCCACAGGCGACAGCAGGAAAGCCGTCAGTACGAAGCGAACCTGCTGCCGCAGCAAGAGATCAACCCTCTGATTACAGCTGTTCAGCTAATCCGGATTTGCCGGTGCCGGAAACTGTTTTCCGGCATGCGGGATCAGCCGCGCCAGCGCCGCCCGGGACGAACCACCGTCGTGGTCGACAGGAACTGGGCGCAGCCGATCTGGCCGTCGCAGCAGGGCAAGGCGGCCGAAGCGGCAGCCCGGCGCGGCCGGAACACCACGCGTGACAAGGTCGTGCCACCGCTCTCGCAGGTGAAGTGCGGCCGCTCGACGGTCATGCGCAGGCCGTCACCGGGAGCCGCCAGCGCACCCGCGCCCGACAGCATGACGGCGGCGACCGCCGCAAGACAGCGGCCGGAGCATCGGGCGACCAGGGAGAGCGGCATCTGCACGGCGGGATCCTGTCGGAGGCAGTCGCGTAATGGACGGTGCGGCCGAAGGTTACCTGATCGCGATTGAGTGACAGCCCAGGGCCGCCCGGCCGGGTCGCCGCACCTGGTCGCTTGATCTGCGCGGATTGATCCGCGGGGCTGGGCCCGCTATTGCCGCCGCCATGAGCACGACGCTGTCGCCTCCGGCCGTGACTGCGACCGCCGGCCCGGCGGAAGGCCCGCTGGAGGCCTATCGCCGGCGGGTGGCTGACGGTCTGCTCGCCGCCGATCCCGAGCAGGAGCGCGCCGCCGCCCGGCTGGACGTGCTGTTCGAGGAGATGCGGCACTATCCCGGCGCTCACGCCGCCCGTCGCGGCCTGCGGGGCCTGTTCGGCCGCGCCAGCCGCACCACGGTCCGGCCGCGCGGGATCTACCTGGTCGGCGATGTCGGGCGCGGCAAGTCGATGCTGATGGACCTGTTCTTCGAGGTCGTGCCGGTGCGGCGCAAGCTGCGCATCCACTTCCACCGCTTCATGCAGGACGTGCACGCCCGGCTGCATGCGATGAAGCGCGCCGATCCCGGGCTCGGCGACCCGATCCCGCCGCTGGCCCAGGCGATCAGCACCGATGCCATCCTGCTCTGCTTCGACGAGTTCCAGGTCAACGATATCACCGACGCGATGATCCTGGGCCGGCTGTTCGACGCGCTGTTCGAGCGTGGCGTGGTGGTGGTGGCGACCGCCAACACGCGTCCGGAGGACCTGTTCCAGGGGTGCCCCGGCGGCGACGCCTTCAAGCCGTTCATCGCCATCATCAGGCGCGAGACCGACACGGTCCCACTCGACAGCCCGCGCGACTATCGCAGGGGCGGGCTGCGCGGGATGGCCACCTGGCACGTGCCTGCCGATGCGCGGGCGGAACTGCGGCTGGACGCGGCGTTCGGCCGGCTTGCGGAGGGTGCGTCACCGGGGCCGGAGACGCTGACGGTCATGGGGCGGCCGTTCCAGGTGCCGTGTTCGGCCGGCGGCGTCGCCCGCTTCGACTTCGAGGCGCTGTGCGACCGGCCGCTCGGCGCCGGCGACTACCTCGCTCTCGCCGCGCGCTACCCGGCGCTGGTGATCGACGGCGTGCCCCGGCTCGGGCCGGAGAATTTCGACGTGGCGCGGCGCTTCATCGTGCTGGTCGACGCGCTGTACGAGCAGAAGGTGAAGCTGGTGGCGTCAGCCGCCGACCGCCCCGACCGCATCTTCGAGCGTGGCGAGGGAGCCAAGGCCTTCGAGCGTACCGCCTCCCGGCTGGAGGAGATGCAGAGCCAGGCCTATCTGGACCTGCCGCACACCGCATGGGCCGGCCCGTCGGCCGCTCTTGCCGATCCAGGATCGAAGGACTAGCAAACAGCCGCGATCCGAGCGTGTTGGCGCTGCTCTTCCGCATGCTCGTGCATGGATGCGCAACCTCTTGAGGGGAGACCAATGGCCCGCAACAAGATCGCCCTGATCGGCGCCGGCAACATCGGTGGCACGCTCGCCCACCTCATCGGCCTGAAGGAGCTGGGCGACGTCGCGCTGTTCGACGTGTTCGGCGGGGTCGCGGCCGGCAAGGCGCTGGATCTCGCGCAATCCTCCCCGGTCGACGGCTTCGACGCCGAGCTCTCGGGTGGCTCCGACTATGCGGCGATCAAAGGTGCCGACGTGGTGATCGTCACCGCCGGCTTCCCGCGCATGCCGGGCATGTCGCGCGACGACCTGCTGTCCAAGAACGCCGAGGTGATCGGCCAGGTGGCGGACGGCATCAAGGCGCACGCGCCGGACGCCTTCGTGATCGTCATCACCAACCCGCTCGACGTCATGGTCGCGGTGATGCAGGAGAAGTCCGGCCTGCCCGCGCACAAGGTGGTCGGCATGGCCGGGGTGCTGGACAGTTCGCGGTTCCGACTGTTCCTGGCGCAGGAGTTCGGCGTCTCTGTCGAGGACGTCACCGCCTTCGTGCTGGGCGGCCACGGCGACACCATGGTGCCGCTGACCCGGTACTCGACGGTGGCCGGCATCCCGGTGCCCGACCTGATCCGCATGGGCTGGACCACCCAGGAGAATATAGACGCCATCGTGACCCGCACCGCCAATGGCGGCGGCGAGATCGTGAAGCTGCTGGAGCGCGGCTCGGCGTTCTACGCGCCGGCCGCCTCCGCGGTGGCGATGGCCGAGAGCTACCTGCGCGACAAGAAGCGGGTGCTGCCCTGCGCGGTGAAGCTCTCCGGCGAATACGGCCAGACCGACTTCTATGTCGGCGTCCCGGTGGTAATCGGCGCCGGCGGCGTCGAGCGCATCATCGAGGTGAAGCTCGAGCCGCAGGAACAGGCGGCGTTCGACGCCTCCTGCGACGCGGTCAAGAAGCTGCTGGCCGACTTCCGCAAGATCGGCACCTGATCACTGGTCCGGATCTTGCCTTGCGCCCGGCGATGCCGTGCCCTGCGGGACACCATTCGAGCCTGAGCAAAGCTCATACGACGGCGCTTCCCATGCGCTGCAAGCATTGCTGCCACAGGCGAATGCACGCGGTGGTAGTGTGATCGCGGGGCTATCTCTCTTGCCCACCACCCCGGTTCCGACGCGGCCGCCGCGTCGGGCGCGTTGCTAGGAGTATCCCATGGCGGGCGTCGACATCCTTGCTTCGGCCTTCAGCGGCGGCAATGCCGCCTATCTTGCCGACCTCTATGCCCGATGGGTCGGTGATCCCGACAGCGTCGATCCCAGCTATGTCGAGCTGTTCGCGGCCCTCGGCGAGGAAGGCATCGCGGTTTCGCAGGACGCCTCCGGCGCCTCCTGGGCCCCGCGCCGCTTCGAAGTCGAGCCGGCAATCCCGCGCGCGGCCCCCGCGCCGGTACAGGATCGCCCGGGGGCGAAAGCCAGCGGGGCGTCGTCCGCCGAGGCGGTGCGGGCCGCCGCCGACGACAGCCTGCGCGCCATGCAGATGATCCGGGCCTATCGGGTGCGCGGCCATCTCGAAGCCCGGCTCGATCCGCTCGGGCTGCAGATCCCCAAGCAGCACGGCGACCTCAACCCGGCGACCTACGGCTTCGAGGCAGGCGATCTCGACCGGCCGATCTATCTCGGCCACGCGATGTCGAACCTGCTCGGCGGCGAGACCGCCACCATGCATGAGATCCTCGCCGCCATCCGCCACACCTATTGTGGGCCGGTCGGTGTCGAGTTCGCCCATGTGCAGGACCCGGAGCAGCGCGACTGGATCCAGGGCCGCATCGAGGGGGGGCGCTGGCGCGACATGTATTCCGCCGAGCAGAAGACCGAGATCCTGCGCCAGCTCACCGAGGCGGAAGGCTTCGAGGCGTTCTGCCAGAAGCGCTATGTCGGCACCAAGCGGTTCGGGCTGGAGGGCGGCGAGGTCGCCATCCCGGCGCTGCAGGCGATCATCGACGAGGCGGCGCATGACGGCGTGCGCTCGATCACCATCGGCATGCCGCACCGGGGCCGGCTGAACACGCTCGCCAACATCGTGCGCAAGCCGTACACCGCGATCTTCAGCGAGTTCGGCGGCGCCTCGTTCAAGCCCGACGACGTGCAGGGCTCGGGCGACGTGAAGTACCATCTCGGCACTTCGGTGGATGTCGAGATCGCCGGCCACAAGGTGCACATCTCGCTGCAGCCGAACCCGTCGCACCTGGAGGCGGTCGATCCGGTGGTGGTCGGCAAGGTGCGCGCCTACCAGGACATGTCGGGCGACACCGCCACGCGTCGCTCGGCGATGGGCATCCTGATGCATGGCGACGCGGCGTTCGCCGGCCAGGGCCTGGTCTACGAGACGATGGCGATGAGCCAGCTCATCGGCTACCGCACGGGTGGGACCATCCATCTCATCGTCAACAACCAGATCGGCTTCACCACGGTCTCGGCGCATGCTTATTCCGGCATGTACTGCACCGATATCGCCAAGGCGGTGCAGTCACCGATCCTGCACGTGAACGGCGACGAGCCCGAGGCGGTGGTGTTCTGCGCGCGGCTCTGCACCGAGTTCCGGCAGCGCTTCGCCACCGACATCGTGCTCGATATCGTCTGCTACCGCCGCTACGGCCACAACGAGAGCGACGAGCCGGCCTTCACCCAGCCGACCATGTACAAGGCGATCCGCGCGCGGCCGACCAGCCGCACGCTGTATTCCGAGCGCCTGGTGCGCGAGGGCGCGATCTCCGCCCAGGACGCTGCCGCGCAGTGGGACGGCTTCCAGGCGGTGCTAGAGGATGCCTTCAAGGCATCCAGGTCCTATCGCCCGAACAAGGCCGACTGGCTCGAGGGGAGCTGGTCGGGCATGAAGCAGCCCGTCGTCCACCAGCCTGGCGAGAATGGCCACCATGCCGAGGAACTGACCGGCGTGTCGCGCGACGTGCTGGACGGGGTCGGGCGCGCGCTGTCCCTGGTGCCGGCGGATTTCGACGCCAACCCCAAGATCGTGCGCCAGATCGAGGCCAAGGGCGCGATGTTCGCCTCCGGCCAGGGCGTCGACTGGGCGACCGGCGAGGCGCTGGCTTTCGGCTCGCTGATGGTGGAGGGCCACCGGGTCAGGCTGTCCGGCGAGGACTGCCAGCGCGGCACCTTCAGCCAACGGCACGCGGTGCTGATCGACCAGTCGAACCAGAACGAATACGTGCCGCTGAACAATATCGGGCCAGACCAGGCCGGCATTGAGATCTACAACTCGCTGCTGTCGGAATTCGGCGTGCTCGGCTTCGAGTATGGCTATTCGTTGGCCGACCCGCGCACCCTGGTGCTGTGGGAGGCGCAGTTCGGCGACTTCGCCAACGGCGCGCAGGTTATCATCGACCAGTTCATCGCCTCCGGCGAGACCAAGTGGCTGCGCATGTCGGGGCTGGTGATGCTGCTGCCGCACGGCTACGAGGGCCAGGGGCCGGAACATTCCTCGGCACGGCTGGAGCGCTACCTGCAGCTCTGCGCCGAGGACAACCTGCAAGTCTGCAACGTCACCACGCCGGCTAACTACTTCCACTCGCTACGCCGGCAGCTCAAGCGCAAGTATCGCAAGCCGCTGATCATGATGACGCCGAAGTCGCTGCTGCGGCACAAGCTGGCGGTCAGCCCAGTCGCCGCCATGGCGGACGGCACGCACTTCCTGCCGGTGATCGGGGAGACCGACGAGATCGCGCCGCCGGAGCAGGTGACCCGCGTCGTGATCTGCTCTGGCAAGGTCTATTACGACCTGCTGGCCGAGCGCCGCGAGCAGAAGGCCGACACGGTGGCGATCCTGCGGCTGGAGCAGATCTATCCGTTCAGCGACTACGAACTCGGCGAGGGCGCTGGCGCCGTATGCGAACGCGACGGTGATCTGGTGCCAGGAGGAGCCCGAGAACATGGGGTCCTGGTCGTTCGTCGACCGGCGGATCGAGGCGGTGCTCGGCGCCATCGGCCACAAAGCGACGCGACCGGCCTATGTCGGTCGCCGCGCCGCGGCGAGCCCGGCAACCGGACTGGCCCGAATCCACGCCAGCGAGCAGGCGACGCTGAGTGAGCGAGGCGCTGGGCCTCGACGGAGCATCCGCCTGAGAGCAGATTAAGGCAAAAGGATCCGGTCGTTGCGGCCGGCTTCCGATCACAGGGATCCTGCCCGGGCCGCAGGAGCGTCCGTCCGATCGGGTGGGCGCGCAGCTAGACTGAAGGAAGCGCATGTCTGCCGAGATCAAGGTTCCGGTGCTGGGCGAGAGCGTCACGAGCGCCACGGTGTCGCGCTGGCTGAAGCAGCCGGGCGATGCGGTCAGCACCGACGAGGCGGTGGTGGAGCTCGAGACTGACAAGGTCAGCGTCGAGGTCGCGGCACCCGAAGCCGGCGTGCTCGGCGCGCATGCGGTGGACGAGGGCGGCGAGGTCGAGGTCGGATCGCTGCTGACGACCGTCGAGGCGGGAGCGGGGGCGGCATCCGCGCCGAAACCGGCACAAGCTGCGGCTGCACCGGCCCCGGCAGCCCCTGCGGCGCCGAAGCAGGCGCGCGAGGCGGCCAACCCTAGCGGTGGGGTGAACCCGCCGCCGCGCACCAGTGGCCCGGTCTCGCGCCCGGCGACACCTCCGGCCGATCTTGCGACGCATGCGGCGCTGCCTTCGGCGGCCAAGCTGATGACCGAGAGCCGGTTAAAATCCGGCGATGTCGGCGACGGCAGCGGCAAGGACGGCCGGATCACCAAGGGCGACGTGCTCGCCTTTCTCGAGCGCCCGGCGGGACCGGCGGCGAGGCCCACGTCGACGCCGGCAAGCTCCCCGCACCGACGATCCGCGCGAGGAGCGGGTCAAGATGACCCGGCTGCGCAAGACCATCGCCGGCCGCTTGAAGGACGCGCAGAACACCGCCGCCATCCTGACCACCTTCAACGAGGTGGATATGAGTGCGGCGATGGCGATGCGCTCCGAGTACCGCGAGACCTTCGAGAAGAAGCATAACGGCGCGCGGCTCGGCTTCATGTCGATCTTCGTGCGCGCCTGCGTTTCCGCTTTGCGAGAGTTTCCGGCGGTGAATGCCGAGATTGCCGGCGACGACGTGATCTATCGCAACTTCGTGCATATGGGGATCGCTGTCGGCGGCGCGAACGGGCTGGTGGTGCCGGTGCTGCGCGATGCCGACCAGATGGGGTTCGCGGCGATCGAGCGCGGCATTGCGAGTTTCGGCAAGCGCGCGCGCGACGGCCAGCTCAAGCTCGACGAGCTGACCGGCGGCACGTTCTCGATCACCAACGGCGGCATCTACGGCTCGCTGATGTCGACGCCGATTCTGAACCCGCCGCAATCCGCGATCCTGGGCATGCACAAGATCCAGGACCGGCCGATCGCGGTGAACGGCCAGGTGGTGATCCGCCCGATGATGTACCTCGCCCTCTCGTACGACCACCGCATCGTCGACGGCAAGGAGGCGGTCAGCTTCCTGGTGCGGGTCAAGGAAGGTGTGGAAGATCCAAGACGCCTCCTCCTGGAGATCTGATTGCAAACGCCTGCTGCTGGCGATCCGACGCGCCTTTCTGTGCTCCGATGCTCACGGCCAGACGGCCTCCGCTCCGGTCCTCGGAAAGTTACGACGGCCGCGGCACTCTGTGCCGCTCTCATCCAGCATCAGGCGTTTTCAAGCAGCTTCTTGCGACCATTTCAGTAACGGGGTCTGCGGCCTCCGGCCCCAGCGGGTCCAGGGCGGCGCCCTGGCCTAGTTTTTTGCAGCGATCAGGACACGGACGAGATCATGGCAACCGAGATCAAGGTGCCCGTGCTGGGCGAGAGCGTGACCACGGCCACGGTGGCGCGCTGGATCAAGCAGCCGGGCGAGGCGGTTGCGGCGGATGAGGCGGTGGTCGAACTCGAGACCGACAAGGTGAGTGTCGAGGTGTCGGCGCCGGAAGCCGGCGTGCTCGGCGCACTGGCGGTGCAGGAGGGCGAGGAGGTCGCGGTCGGTGCCGTGCTGACGACGGTGGAAGCGGGAAGCGGCACGTCGAAGGCCAAGCCGGCGCCGGCGAAGGAGGCGCTGCCTGCGACTTCGGCAAGCCCGGCCAAGGCTCCGCCGCCGGCTGCGACTGCGGCCCCAGCCGCACCGGCGGCTGCCGTTGGGGAAACCGACTACGACCTCATCATCATCGGCTCCGGTCCCGGCGGGTACGTGTGCGCGTTGCGGGCGGCACAGCTCGGGCTGAAGACCGCGTGCGTCGAGACGCGCGCGACGCTCGGGGGCACCTGCCTGAATATCGGCTGCATCCCGTCCAAGGCGTTGCTGCAATCCTCGGAGAACTTCCACGAGATCGCGTCGAGTTTCGCGTCGCACGGCATCATGGTCGAGGGCGTCAAGCTGGATCTCGCCAAGATGCACGCGCGCAAGGCGGGTGTCGTGGAGGCCAACGTCAAGGGCGTCGAGTTCCTGTTCAAGAAGAACGGCGTCACCTGGCTCAAGGGCTTCGGCAAAGTGACCGGCCCGAACCATGTCGAGGTGGACGGCAAGTCCTTCTCGGCCAAGACCATCGTGATCGCGACCGGCAGCGACAGCATCGGGCTGCCCGGCATCGAGATCGATGAAAAGACCATCGTGACCTCGACCGGGGCGCTGGAGCTTTCGGCCGTGCCGAAGCACCTGGTGGTGATCGGCGCCGGGGTGATCGGACTGGAGCTGGGTTCGGTCTGGCACCGGCTCGGCGCCGAGGTCACGGTGGTGGAGTATCTCGACCGTATCGTGCCCGGCATAGACACCGAGATCGCAAAGTCGTTCCAGCGCGTGCTCGACAAGCAGGGGCTGAAGTTCAAGCTCTCGACCAGGGTCACCAAGGCGCAAAAGAGCGACCGCGGCGTGACCCTCACCGTCGAGCCGGCCAAGGGCGGTGATGCGTCCACCATCGAGGCGGATGTGGTGCTGGTTGCGATCGGCCGGCGCGCGGTCAGCGGCGGCATCGGGCTGGAGGAGGTCGGCGTCGAGCTCGATGACAGGAAGCGGGTGAAGACCGACGCGCACTATGCCACCAACATTTCGTCGATCCATGCCATCGGTGACGTCATCGCGGGGCCGATGCTGGCGCACAAGGCCGAGGACGAGGGCGTGGCGCTGGCCGAGATCCTGGCCGGGCAGGCAGGTCACGTAAATTACGGGGTGATCCCGTCGGTGATCTACACCTGGCCGGAGGTGGCTGCGATCGGGCGGTCCGAGGAGGAGCTCAAGGCCGACGGCGTCGCCTACACGGTCGGCAAGTTCCCGTTCACCGCGAACGGCCGCGCGCGCGCGATGGCGGCGACCGATGGTTTCGTGAAGATCCTGGCCGACAAGAAGACCGATCGCATCCTGGGCGCGCACATCCTGGGTCCCGATGCCGGCACGCTGATCGCGGAACTGGCGACCGCGATGGAATTCGGCGCCAGCGCCGAGGACGTGGCACGCATCTGCCACGCGCATCCGACGCTGAGCGAGGCGGTCAAGGAAGCCGCCCTGGCGGTCGAGGGACGCGCGCTGCATATCTGACACCGGAGCGGTCGGCGGAGGGTTTGATGCTGGCGCTGACCATGGGAGACCCGGCCGGGATCGGCGGCGAGATCGCCATCAAGGCATGGCATACGCTGCGCTACGACGGCCCGGCGTTCCTGCTGATCGCCGATCCGGACTGGCTGCGATCCTGTGCCGGGGGCGGCGACCTGCCGGTGGCAGTGCTGTCCGATCCGGCCGAGGCGGGGGCGCGGTTTGCAGGCGCGTTGCCGGTGCTGCCGATCGAGCTGGCAGTCCCGGCAGTACCCGGACGGCCCGACGGCGCCAACGCCCCGGCGATCACCGGCAGCATCGCGCGCGCGGTGGCGCTGGCCCGGTCGGGTGCCGTGGAGGGCATCGTCACCAACCCGATCAGCAAGGCGGTGCTGCAGTCAGCGGGTTTCGCCTATCCGGGGCATACCGAATATCTTGGCGCCCTGATGCAGACGCCGGGCGCGGGAGTGATGATGCTGGCGGGACCCTCGCTGCGCGTGGTGCCGGTGACGGTGCATTGCTCGCTGCGCCAGGCGGTGGATACGCTCAGCACCGCGGAGATCGTGCGCGTTGCGCGGACGACGCGTGACGCGCTGGTGCGGGATTTCGGCAATCCGGCACCGCGCCTCGCCATCGCCGGCCTCAATCCACATGCCGGCGAGAGCGGTCGCATGGGCGACGAGGAGACAACGCTGATCGCGCCCGCGATACGGGCACTGGCCGACGAGGGTATCGTGGCGATCGGTCCGATGCCGCCGGACACCATGTTCACGCCGGCGGCGCGGGCGCGCTATGATGCGGCGATCTGCATGTATCATGACCAGGCGCTGATCCCGCTCAAGACCCTCGACATGGAGCGCGGCGTCAACATCACGCTGGGACTGTCGCTGGTGCGCACGTCGCCGGACCATGGTACCGCGTTCGATATTGCCGGGCATGGGACCGCCTCGCCGGTCAGCCTGATTGAGGCGCTCCGACTTGCCACGACGATCGCACGCAACCGGAGCGCTCGAGCATGACCTGCCGCCTGGGCGTCAATATCGACCATGTCGCCACGGTTCGGAATGCGCGCGGCGGCAGCCATCCGGATCCGCTCGAGGCTGCGCGGGTTGCAATCGCGGCCGGAGCGGATGGCATCACGCTGCATCTGCGCGAGGACCGACGGCACATACGCGACGACGACCTGCGGCGTATTGCCGGCGGCATCGGCGCGCCGGTCAACCTGGAGATGGCGGTGACCGACGAGATGGCCGACATCGCGGCCGCCCTGCGTCCGCATGCCTGCTGCATCGTGCCCGAGCGGCGCGCAGAGGTGACCACCGAGGGCGGCCTGGATGCAGCGGGAGGGATGCGGACACTGGCGCCGATGGTGGCCCGGCTGTCCGCCGCCGGCATACGCGTCTCGCTGTTCATCGATGCCGACCCGATGCAGATCGAGGCGGCAGCGGCGCTGGGTGCCGCGGTGGTCGAATTGCATACCGGTGCCTATGCGCATGATCCCGCAGCTGGGCTGCCGAGGCTGCGCGACGGTGCGCGGCTTGCGGCACGGCTTGGATTGGAAGTGCATGCGGGGCACGGCCTGACGTTCGGGAATGTCGGCGCCGTCGCGGCCATTCCCGAAATCCGGGAGCTCAATATCGGACACTTCCTGATCGGTGAGGCGATCCTGCACGGCCTGCCGCACGTTGTCCGGCGCATGTTGGGGCTGATCGCAGCGGCCCGCACCTGAAGGAGATGCTGCAATGGATTATGTCAATCTCGGCCGCACCGGCCTGAAGGTTTCGCGCCTGTGCCTGGGCTGCATGACCTATGGCGAGCCCGACCGCGGGCCGCATGAGTGGACGCTGGGCGAGGAGCAGAGCCGGCCATTCATCAGGCAGGCGCTGGAAGCCGGGATCAACTTCTTCGACACCGCCAACGTCTATTCGGCGGGATCGAGCGAGGAGATCGTCGGCCGCGCCCTGCGCGACTATGCCAGACGCGACGAGATCGTGCTGGCGACCAAGGTGCATGGCGTGATGGCCGACCACCCGAACGGTGGCGGCCTGTCGCGCAAGGCGATCCTGTCGGAGATCGACCAGTCGCTGGTGCGGCTCGGCACCGACTATGTCGATTTGTACCAGATCCACCGCTTCGATCCGCACACCCCGATCGAGGAGACGCTGGAGGCGCTGCACGACGTGGTGAAGGCCGGCAAGGCGCGCTACATCGGCGCGTCCTCGATGCATGCGTGGCAGTTCGCGAAGGCGCTGTATCTCGCCGACCGGCATGGCTGGACCCGGTTCGTCTCGATGCAGAACCATCTCAACCTGCTGTATCGCGAGGAGGAGCGCGAGATGCTCGGGCTGTGCCGCGAGGAGGGGATCGGCGTCATTCCGTGGAGCCCGCTGGCGCGCGGCAAGCTGGCCCGGCCGCTTAGCGCCGCGGGCGAAACCAAGCGCGACCAGACGGACGCGTTTTCGCGCAAGCTGTACGAGCGCACGGCAGAGGCGGACGACCGCGTCGTGGATGCGGTCGGTGCGGTAGCCGAGGCGCGTGGTGCGTCACGCGCGGCGGTGGCGCTCGCCTGGATGCTGCACAAGCCGGGCATCACGGCGCCGATAATCGGGGCGTCGAAGGAGCACCACCTGAAGGACGCCCTGGAGGCGCTGACGCTCAAGCTCGACCACGCCGAGATCGAGCGGTTGGAAGCCGCCTACGTGCCGCATGCGGTGGCGGGGTTCTGAATTGACGAAGCGTCGCGAGATCAGGCCAGTTCGAACTCGGCCTGCTTCTTCAGGGCTTCCTCTGCGCACTGATTGAGGCTGATTCCGCGCATCTGCGCCGACAGCGTCGCGTTTTGATGCGCTCTCGGCTGCACACGGATCATGACCTGGCCGTTGTACGCCTTCTCGGGAGCCTTGCCGATCTTGGCGCAGGTTTTGATATAGTCGTCCACAGCCTCGTGATATGCCGCCTCCAGATCGACGAAAGTATCGGCGTGGAAGCCCGCCCCGTCGTTGATCCCGGCAATCTGCACAAAGAAGATCTTGTCTGCGGCATCATATTCGATACGGGCGGGTAGCCTCTGTATTTCATGACGTTCATGGTGTTACTCCTATCTTGGCAAGAAAGTCGCACGCTCCGCGCACCTGGTAACCCTCTGCCTCTTTTGCAGGGTGCGGACGATGAAACGTCTCTGTCATACCGACGAGTCTATGAAGTGACCTGCTTGATCCATGGGTAGTTGCACAGGGAGCGGAGCCGTTCTGGGGTGAGGCGGTTCCAGGCTTTGCATGCGGCAGCGCTCTCGCAGGTAGAGCCAGACGCGCTCGACCGGGTTCAGCTCGGGCGCGTAGGGCGGCAGCTTCACCAGGGTGACGTTGTCCGGCACCTGCAGGGCGCCAGCGACGTGCCAGCCGGCACCGTCGAGCACCAGCACCGCGTGGACGTCCGGCGCGAGCTGCTTGGAGAGGCCACGCAGGAACACGTTCATGGCGTGGGTCGAGACGGAGGGCAGCACGAGGCAGAAGTCGTTACCGGTTGCAGGTTCGACGGCGCCGAAGATGTACGCATACTCGAAGCGGTTGTCGTGAAGTCCCGGCGGCCGCTGCCCGCGCAGCCACCAGCGGTGGCACACGCGCCCCTTCTGTCCCACTCTGGCTTCATCTTGAAAATAAAGCGCGATCCGCTTGTCTGGATGCGCCTCCGCTGCCGCCTTCAGCGCGCTTGGCAGCCCCTTTTTACCCAGGCTTCCTGTGCCTGGGGATCGGACTTCGGGTGCACCTGTCGCGCCTTCTGCCGGGAGAACCCCATCCGCCGCAGCACCTTGCTCAGGCTTGCTGGGTGGTAATGCTTGCCGAAGCGCTGCTCGATCAACACGGCAATATCTTCACGGGTGTAGCTCGAGATGCCGCTGCGTTCCGGGTCCGGGCCACGCAGGATCAGGCCGGCAAGTGCTGCCTCCTCACCCTCGGTCAAGCCAGGCGGCCGACCGGGCTTCGGCCGGTCCTCAAGTCCTGCCAGACCTTCGGCGTTGTAGCGGGTCACCGCGTCGCGAAGCGCCTGACGCTCCATACCCGCCAGACGCGCGGCCTCGGCCCGCGTCATGCCGTCCAGCGCGTTGGCAATCGCCAAGGCTCGCGCTGCTGCCCGTGGGCTCGGTAACCGCCGCGCCCGTGCGCGCAAATCCGCAGACGACAGATCCGACCTGATCGACAGTGCCATCCGCTTCCCCAACCCCTCGAAGGATAAGCGAATCACACCGTCGACCTTCTGAATAATCACATCAGAGTCAGCTCATCGGCGCGGCGGTATCACTCCCTTGCAGACAAACCGCACGCGCGAGCCGTTTCCTTCGACGGTTTCAGCTCCAGCCGCAATCAGCAGGCTCTCGATCGCCGCCCATTCAAGGCCGGACGGGACCGGATGGTAAACACGGCCTCCAGTGTCCTGCCCTGCCGGCTATTTATGCTCACAATCCGGGATCAGCGCTCGTCTATTGCAAGCACTTTCTGATAGCACTTATCTTTGACAGCGTATCGGTCGGGTGGCAGTTCTCGTGCCTCCCATGCCGGACGAGTTCAGATGACCGAGTGGCTCCCATACGCCCTCCGCTACGTCGAGCAGTGGCTGGATTTCCAGATGCGCATGACGGAACTGCCGGGGTGTGCGATCGCCATTGCGCACGGCACCGATTTCGTCTTCGAACGGGCGTTCGGGGTGGCGGACTTGTCGTCGCAGGCAGCGATGAGCCCGCGCTACCGGTTGCGGGTGGCGTCGCACTCCAAGACCTTCACTGCAGTGGCGGTGATGCTGTTGCGTGAGCATGGCCGACTGCGGCTCGACGACCCGTTGGGACAGCATGTTCCTGAACTGCCTGCATCACTGGCGGCGGCCAGCATCGGACAAGTCCTGTCGCATGCCGCCGGCGTGATGCGCGACGGCCGCGACTGTGCGCACTGGGACGATCTTGCGCCGTTTCCGGACCGAAAGTGGCTTCGGGAAGAATTGGCGATGCCGCCGGTGCTGCAGCCGGGCGAGAGGATGAAATACTCGAACCTCGGATACGGCCTGCTCGGACTGGTCATCGAGGCGGTGACTGGCGAACCGTTCCAGGCCTGGGTCCGCCGCGACGTACTTGCGCGAGCCGGCCTGAGCGAAACCATGCCGGACTTTTTCACGGAAACATGCGAGCCGCTTGCGACCGGCTACAGTGGCAAGCTGCCGTTCGGACGCCGGGCGACAGCAAGCCGGAACCCGACAAACGCCCTCAGCCCGGCTGCCGGTTTCCTATCGACGGCCGGCGATCTGGTGCGGTTCTACAGCCAGCTTGATCCGGCGGTGCCCAGCAGCATCCTGTCGCCCGCCAGCCGCCGCGAGATGACCCGACGACATTGTAAAGTGCCGGGTTCGTCGCCTGAACTCCATTATGGATTGGGTCTCGTCGCCGGCTCTGTCGAGGACCGCGACTATTTCGGCCATACCGGTGGCTTCTACGGCTTCCAGAGCCGTACATGTTCGGTGCCAGGCCTCGGAGTGACGATCTGCGTCCTGGTCAATGCCGTCGATGGTCCGGCCGAAGCCTGGGTCGATGGTGTAGTCCAGATCCTCGACCGCTTCGAGAAAGCCGGGCCTCTCACCGGGATGACTGCGGATTGGAGTGGACGGTGGTGGAATGGCTGGGGCGCCGTCGATTTGGTGGCGCTCGGGGAAACCGTCCTGCTGGCAGCACCGGACTCGACGACGCCCTTCTCGGACGCGCCGGAGATCGGTGTGTCGTCGAGGGATCGAGGATGGATCAGGAAGGCCAGTGGTTTCGGCAGTTTCGGCGAGCCGGTCGGGCGCACCAGGGGGTCGGACGGAATGCCGGCCAGCGTCACGATCGCCGGTGAGAAGCACGTGCCGGAGGCAGCCCTCGTGCAGCTGACTCCGGCAGTGCTTCCGGCTACTTGTTCACTGGTGTCGCGGCAGCCGGGGCCGCGCTGACCTCGGCGGCTGCCGGCTGTGCGGGTTCGGGCGGTGAATGGAAGCCCGAGGCTTTCGACCAGGCGCTAATCGGCTGCATCGTCGGCTCCGGCTGGCGCAGGCAGCCGCGGATCAGCGGCTCGCAGACGCCGTCCTCGCCGACCGCCTTGTCGTTGTCACCGGTGAAATGCAGGTCGGTGACCCTGTTGTCCACCAGCCGGAGGTTGGCGCTGCAGTAGGTGCCGCTGCCGCCGAGCGAGATGCCGCCGAGATTGAGCGGCAGGTCCACCGTCAGGCCGCCGGTTGCCGCCGGCTTGTAGACGTATGAGAACAACTGGGTGTTCGGGTTGAGCTGCACGGTCTTGTCGGGCGGCCCGGCGCAGGCCTGCACATCGTTGGCCGACATGCCGATCATGCCGATCTGCGCCTTGTGGGCGTCGTGCGACGCGCCGTAGCCGCAGCCGGCCAGCATCAGCAGCGGGACCAGCAGGAGTGGGGCGGCCGGACTTTTCTTCGCGAGGCACGTCACGATGGGCGATCCTATCGAACCTGTTTCCCGATATTTTTACGATAGAAGCCGTGGATCCGTATAGCTCCAGTTGCTAGCGCCGACCCGGGGCCGGCGGTACGATGCCCCGGACCGACCGGATCAGGTTCAGGAACGACCGCCATGGCGACCGAAATCTCGCACCTGGGCCCGGAGCAGGAGGGCGACGTCAAGGCCAGCGGCCACCAGGCTTCATGCGCGTTGACGACATCAATGCGGATGACCTCATCTGTGCAGTCCAGCGGCATGCCGGACGACGGCTGCCCGCGGCGTCCTGAGCCCCTTCAGGCCTGGGGATCCCATCCGATCGAGCGGCGCAGGAACTCGAAGCCGAGCGCCACGTAGCTCGCCACCTCGGCATTGTCCTTGCCGTAGCCGTGCCCGCCGGCGGCCGGCTCGTAGAAGTGGGCGTCGTAGCCCATCGCCTGCAGCTTGGCCGCCATCTTGCGGGCGTGGCCCGGATGCACCCGGTCGTCGCGGCGCGCGGTGGCGAGCAGGATCGGCGGATAGGGGCGTCCGGAGACGGCCGCGTGATAGGCCGAGATCGGGCCGAGGAAGTCCCAGTCCGCCGCCACGTCCGGGTCGCCGTATTCCGCGATCCAGCTGGCGCCTGCCAGCAGCTTCGAATAGCGCCGCATGTCGATCAGCGGGATGGTGCAGAACAGCGCGCCGAAGCGCTCGGGGTAGCGGGTCAGCATGTTGGCGATCAGCAGGCCGCCGTTCGAGCCGCCTTCGGCCGCGATGCGCTTCGGCGTGGTGACGCCGCGCCGTACCAGGTCGGCGGCGACGGCGGCGAAATCGTCATGCGACAGCCGCTTGCCCTCGCGCCGGCCGGCCTCGTGCCAGCGTGTGCCGAATTCGCCGCCGCCACGCAGGTTGGCCACCACGCTGGTGCCGCCGCGCTCGAGCCAGAGCTTGCCGGTGGCGATCGAGTAGCTCGGCAGCCGCGAGATCTGGAAGCCGCCATAGCCCGACAGATGCACCGGCGTATTGCCATACCCGGATGCGGGCCCGGTCTGCACATACGGGATGCGCTCGCCGTCGGACGAGATCGCCTCGTGCCGGGTCACCACCAGCCCGGTCGCGTCGAACGCGGCGGGCGCCTGTTTCAGGACGGTGGGCGAGGCGAGATCCGGCGGGACCAGCAGCAGGGTCGGCGGCGTCACCGGGTCCTGCACCAGGGCGAGCAGGCTGCCGTCGCTTTCCTCCTCCTCGGCATCGAACGGCCACGCATTGGCGGTGCCGACCTCGGGCAGTCCCTCGATGGTGCGCTCCTCCCAGGTGCCCGGGGTGAGCCGCACGAACACCGGGCGCAGCTCGTCCAGGATGCTCAGCACCAGCGTGCCGTCGAGCCAGAACATCCCCTGCAGCGCCCGCCGCGGCTGCGGGGTGAACACCACGCGACAGGCGCGGCTGCCTGCCAGCCAGTCCACCATGCGGATCACCAGCACGCTGTCCGGCAGGTGCGTCGTGCCGTCGAGCTCCCACGGCGTGCGCGGCTTGAGCGCCAGCCAGCCGCGGCTCCAGCGCGACTCCGCATCGGTCGGCCAGTCCATCCGTTGCGTCGGGCCGGTGCGGTCGCCGAGCCAGACCGTGCCGTCGAAGAAGCCAACCCGGTCGGTGAACACCAGGCGGTCCTCGGCACGGTGGTAGCTGCCGCCGGCGAACATGCTGGCCGGAGGCACCTCGAACAGCACGGCAGCCTCGGCCGGATCGGTGCCGCGCGGCCACAGCCGGACCGTGCTCGCATAGCCCGACGCGGTGGCGCCGCCATGGGCGGAGCACAGCAGCAGCGTGTCGCGATCGAGCCAGTCGATGCCGCCCTTGGCTTCCGGCAACACGAAGCCGTCCTGGACGAAGCGCCGCTCGCCGAGGTCGAACTCGCGCAGCACCGACGCATCGCTGCCGCCGCGCGACAGCGAGACGATCGCCCGTTCATGGCCGGGATAGAAGCTGTCGGCCCCTTGCCAGACCCAGTCCTCGCCTTCGCCGGCCGCCAGCGCGTCGATGTCGAGCAGGGTATCCCACTCCGGCGCGTCGCTGCGATACGAGGCCAGCGCGGCACGGCGCCAGAGCCCGCGCGGATGCGCCGCGTCGCGCCAGAAATTGTACAGCAGGCCGCCCCGGCGCCGCGGCACCGGCAGGTTGTCCGGCCGGTCGAGCAGCCGGCGCAGCGTCTCGCGGTCGGCCTCGTAGCGAATGCCGCCGTAGCGGACGAGGGTCGCCGCGGTCTGCGCATCGGCCCAGCCGGTGGCGCGCTCGCCCTCCACCTCCTCGAGCCAGAGCCAGGGATCGCGGTCGGGATCGGCGAGTGTCGGTGCATCGGTCATGAGCGGTCCTTGAGGCAGCATCCGATCGGCTGGAACCGCATCGCGATGCCGGATGACTTCGCAGCCGACCGATAGCCTAGATCATTGTCAGCGGAGTCGTTGCATCATCCAGGCGCAGGATCGTGTGCGTTGGTGATCGAGGTCGCCAGTGTGTTGATGGCGCCGGTCCGCAAGGCACCCAGGATGGCGGCCGCCTTGGTGTTTTTGCTGGCGATCGCGATGAGGTAAGGGATTCGCTCCAGGTCGCGCCTGCTCAGGCCGATGACCCGGTCCGGAGACGATCAACGAAGTTCTGCTTACGCTTCCAAGGGAAAAACCACGTGTCAAAGATAAGGAACCTGCTGATGTTGTCTGCCGTCTCGCTCGCCCTGCCAGCCGTGGGAGGTGTCATGGCACCGGCCAGGGCAGCGGGCGGCCTGATGTCCATCATCGTCAACGAATCTTCCAGTCCGTATTGGATAACCGAAGGCAAGGTTGCCGCCGCGGAGGCAGAGAAGCTCGGCTACAAGGCGTTTGTCAGCGACTCGAAGGGGTGACACCAACACCGAGAGCAACCTGATCGACACGGCGATCACGAACCACGCCGTCCTGATCATCCTCGATCCCGCCAACGCCAGCGGATCGGTCGGTGCCGTCAAGAAGGCCATCGCGGCCGACATGGCGGTGTTCCTGGTGGATGCGGAGATCAACCAGGAAGGACTGGCAAAAGCCGGTTGGTGTCCAACAATGCGCGGGGCGCTGCACTCGGGGCGCAACGCTGGGCGAAGGATGTCGGCCGGGAGGGCAACTATGTCGAGCTGCCGGGCTCGCCGTCGGACAACAATGCCGCAACCCGTTCCGACGGCTACGAGACAGTACTTAGCCAGTATTCCGGCCTGATCAGGGCCGGCGCGCAGGTTGGCAATTGGGACCGGACGCAGGGGCATGACAAGATGCAGAACCTGCTGCAGGCGCATCCCGACATCATTGGCGTGATCAGCGGCAATGACGAGATGGCACTCGGCGCCATCGCGGCGCTGAAGGAAACCGGCAAGCTGTCGAGCATCAAGGTCGGCGGCTTCGACGGCTCGCCCGATGCCGTGGCGGCGATCAAGGCGGGCGAGCAGCAATACACCGTGCTGCAGCCGGTTGCCATCTTCAGGGCCAAGCCGGTCGACGAAGCGGCCTCGTTCCCAAAGAGCGGCAAGATCGGCGTGCCGCACGAGAAGCAGCTGTTCAACTGCGTGCTGATAACCAAGGCCAATACGTCCCGCTACGTGTCGGCGTTCACGCTCAGAAAACAGCAGGTGCTGCCGCCCGTCGAAGCGGCTCCACCTGCAGGCTTGACCGCGGCTACAAGGTTCGGGTCGCGGCGACCCATGCCTCAGGTGCGGCCTTCGCGGCGCCAGGCGGCGAACAGCAGGGCCACCAGCACCGCCAGCACCACCCACGGCGGCAGCAGCGGATCGATGCGGGTGCCGGTCACGACATGGGCGCCGGTGCGCGCCAGCCCGATCCAGCCGGAGCCGTGCGCGGTCGCTCCCGCTGTCACCAGGCGAAGCTCGGGCACCTGCACATGCGCGGGGTCGTCGCCAAGCCAGGCGGTCGCACCGCCACTCCGCGCGGCAACCGGGGCAAGCTTCGTGGCCGTCGCCCGCAGGTCCGCGATCTCCTCCGGATCGTCGGGCTGAGAAGCGGCGTAGGCGTGCCGCATGCCGTCGGTGACCTCCCAGATGCCGGGTGCTGTCGCCTGTTCGAGGCGGCCGCGCAGCATCCCGGCACGGCCATCCTTGAGCCGCAGGCCGCTCCGGCTGCCGTCCGGGGCCATCACCTGCACCGTGCGGGCGGCCTGCTCGTCGATCGACCGACGCGTCACCAGCAGATGTCCCTGCTCGACACGGGCCAGCATCTGCTCCTCCTCGAGGTCAGGCTCCTTCATCAGCCAGTGCGCGATCCGGCGCAGCAGTTCCGCCTGCGGGCCGCCGCCGGCCTCGCCGCGCGACCACAGCCAGATCTGGTCCGACAGCAGCACCGCGACGCGTCCGCGATCCACATGATCCAGCACCAGCAGCGGCGAGACGCCACCGGCGCCGTCCGGACTGTCGAGCAGCACCTCGCCATGCGACTGGTCGGCCCGCAACGCCCGGAACCACGGCCCCCAGCCCGGGTCGGCACCGGCAGCGCCGCCCGGGGCGCTGCTTCCAGGCAGGGGCGGCATCTGCGGCAGGTCGGCGGTCACCGGATGGCGCCGGCCGAGCGCGGTCGGCGCCGGCTGGAAGCGCTGTTGCAGCAGACCGCCCTCCTCGGAGACATGCACCGGCAGGATGTCGCCCAGCGGCGTGTCCTGCAGGCTCCCCCGCCCGATGAACTCGGGCCCGGCGGTCAGCAGCAGGCCGCCGCCGCCGCGCACGAAGTCGGCGATGTTCTGCAGGTAGGCAAGTGGCAGGATGCCGCGATTCTCGAAGCCATCGAGGATGATCAGGTCGAAGCTGTCGATCTTCTCCTGGAACAGCTCGCGGGTCGGAAAGGCGATCAACGCCAGTTCGTTCAGCGGCGTGGTGTCGTCCTTGTCCGGTGGCCGCAGGATGGTGAAGTGCACCAGGTCCACCGCCGGATCGGCCTTCAGCAGCCGCCGCCAGACCCGCTCGCCCTGGTTCGGCGCGCCGGACACCAGCAGCACGCGCAGGCGGTCGCGCACGCCGTTGATCTGCACCACCGCCTGGTTGTTCAGCGTCGAGACCTCGCCAGGGAGCGGGGATGACGTGAGCTGCACCAGCATCGGGCCCGGATGGGTGACCGGCAGCGTGATGTCCTGCGGCACGCCGACCTGAACCTCGCGGGTGAGCGGCGCCTCGCCGTCGCGTCGCAGGCTGAGCGTCGCATGCGCGCCCGGTTGCGGCTCGGGGCCGAGATCCTCGACCTGCACGCGCAGCGTCGCATCATGGCCGATGATGGCGTACGGCGGTGCCGAGAGCACGCGCAGCCGCCGGTCGGCCTGCTCGCCGGACGCCAC
The DNA here is from genome assembly GCA_963693035.2 of uncultured Lichenicoccus sp. Lineage (GTDB taxonomy): Bacteria > Pseudomonadota > Alphaproteobacteria > Acetobacterales > Acetobacteraceae > Lichenicoccus. Next base: position 154,171 of record CAXMMQ010000006.1, on the reverse strand, counting down.
GATCAGCGCGTGGAACGGCACCGGCGGCTTGCCCCGCGCGCCGGTCGCCGCCGGCTCGGACGGCACATCGTGCACCTGCCCGTCGGTCAGCGCGATCACTCCGGCCAACTGCCCGGCCGGGATGTCAGACTCCGCCCGCGCCAGGGCGGAGAACAGCCGGGTGCCGCCGCCGCTGCCGGGAACCGCCGCGGGTACTACGACGGTTCGCAGCGCAATGCCCGGCAGCCGGTTCGCCGCCTCGCGCAGCCTGGCGGTAGCCGCGTCGGCGATCGCGGTGCGCCGTCCCACCGTCATCGAGCCGGTCCGGTCCAGCACCAGCAAAGCGGTTTCCGGCAGCGCTTGCCAGGTCGCGCGCACCAGGTGCGGGCCGGCGAGCCAGCCGAACAGCACCGCAAAGCCGAGCAGCCGCCAGATCGTGCCGCCCGCCCGCAGGGCGAACCCGATTGCGAGGACCAGCACGCAGACCGCGCCGAGCCCAAGCAGCACCGGCATCGGCAGCAGAGGCGAAAAGCCGACCGAGGCGACATGCGACACGCCGCTCGCGACCGGATGATAGGAAGAAGACTGGTTCATTCGCCGAGCCGCTGCAGCAGCGCCGGGACGTGCACCTGGTCCGCCTTGTAGTTGCCGGTCAGCGCGTAAATCACCGCATTGACCCCGAAGCGGTATGCCATCGTGCGCTGGGCATCGCCGTCCGGGATGACGGCATACGGCGTGTCGCCGGCATCGTTGACCGCCCACGCCGCCGCCCAGTCATTGGCGCCGATGATCACCGGACTGACATTGTCGTTGCCCTGGTCGGCGCCGGCGGCGACCCAGACCGGGGCGCCGACGGTGCGCCCGGGAAAGGCGTGCAGCAGGTAGAAGCTGTGCGCAAGTACGTGGCCGGTGGCGACCTGGGCCAGCGGCGGGATGTCGAGTCCGCCTGTCGCCTGCCGCAGCGCCCGCGCGCCGTCGGTGGAGTTGCCCGGATCGCTCGGATCGCCCGGCTCGGCGTCTTCCTGGGTGTCGATCAGCAGGATGCCGCCATGGCTCATATAGCCGTTCAGGGCGGCGATCGCGGCGGGATCGGGCCGCGCCCCGGTGGTCACCGGCCAGTACAGCAGCGGGTAGAAGGAGAGGTCGTCATGCCCCGGCTGCACCGCGTCCGGATGGCCGAGCACCGCCGAGGTGCGGGCGTTGACATAGCTCGACAGGCCTTCCAGGCCCTGCCGCGACACCAGGTCGGTATGCGCGTCGCCGGTCAACACGTAGCCGAGCCTGGTCTCCTCCGCCGCGGCGGGCACCCGATCGGCCGCCGCCGGAGATCCTGCCACGCAGAGCAGCACCAGCAGGGCCGCGGAACCGGCGGCACCGACGGCCCGCAGGCTACCCGGGCGTAGCAGCCCGCGCAGACGCAGCGTCACCAGCAGGTCGAGCGCCAGCAGCAGCAGCCCGGCCGCCAGCAGCCAGGGGCCGAGCGGGCGATCCGGCACCCGTCCGGCAAGATCCGACAGCGTGCCGATCGGCGGGCTCGCGGCCAGCGGCGGCAGCCCGTCGCCGGCATTCAGCGCGCGGCGGTCGGATCGCGGGCCATACAGACCGGGCGGATGTGCTGCGGACGCGGCGACGTGGCCGATCTCGCGGGCGCTTACGCCGATCGCCGAGGGCGGCGGCGTCCCCAGCACGCCATCGCCGTCGAAGGTGGCGAACGGCGCCAGCATGGCATCGCCACTCTGCGCGAGTTGCCCGACCGAGCGCTCCATCAGCCGGTGCAGCATCTGCACGAACAGGCCGGAGAACGGCAGGCTGGACCAGTCTCCGGTGGCGGTGACGTGGAACAGCACCACCTGGCCGGCGCCAAGCGGCGCGTGGGTCACCAGCGGGGTGCCGTCGGACAGCTTGGCCCAGCTATGGCGGTCGAGGTCGGAGGCCGGCCGCGCCAGCACCTGGCGGGTGACGCTGACATCGGCCGGCACTGCGAGGCCGGCAAAGACGCTGTCCGGCGCGAACGGCGCCAGCGTCGCCGGGTGGCTCCACGACATCGCCCCGCCCAGCGTGCGCGAGCCGCCGAGCAGCGGCGCCGGCAGCAGGCTGTCAGCGCCGGCACCCGGCGACGGCGATGCCGGATCCGGCGCGTCGCCCGCGTCCGGCGCCACCTGTTGCGGGTCCTGGTCGGGCTCCTGCTGCTGGCTGGCGAGCCGCGGCCCGGCAAAGCGCACCAGCATGCCGCCGCCGCGCACCCAGCCGGCGACGCGGGCACGGGTCGCGGGATCGTCCAGCGTGCCGTCGGGCGCGACCAGCACCGCGAGTTGGCGCGACAGCAGGGTGTTCACGTCACCGGTGCGCAGCTCGGTATCCGGCGACAGCGCCCGTTCGAGATAGAACAGCGGCCCGATCAGCGGGGTGTCGCTGAAGCCGCCGCCGCCGATCAGCCCGACCGGGCGACGCCGGTCGCCCTCGTCGAGCAGGCGCAGGCCGCCGGTGCCGGGAACGCCGTCCAGCTCCAGCCGGGCGATCCGGTTGCGCAGCTCCACCGGCAGCACCAGTTCGGCGCGGCCCGCTGCGACACCGGCCGGGATATGCCCCTCGACCCTAGCCAGCACGCCGCCCTGGGCGTCCTCCGCGCGCACGGTGAAACTCCGCGGCACCGGCTGAGGCAGCGCCCCGACATGGACCACGAGCCGGTTCGGCCGCGGCTCCGGCGCCAGCAGCAGCCGGAGCGCCTGCGGCCCGGCGCGCAGTTCGGTGACCGGACCCAGACGCCGCAGCGCCTGCGCGAAGCGGGCATCGCCGGCGGGATCGCCCGGAGATGCCAGGCCGTCCGACACATACACCACCTGTCCCACGGCGGCCGCCGGCAGCGCGGCATGGGCCCGGTCGGTGTTCCACGGCGTCGGCCGCATCGCATCCACCGCCGCACGCACCTGCGAAGCCGGCAGCGGATCGGCTCCCCCGGGTGACGCCAGTGCCGTGGTGACCAGCCGCGCCTGGCGCCGGTCGCGACCGGCCTGGTCGAGCACGGCATCGAGGGCTGCAATCCGCTGCGGCCAGTCGGTGGCGGCCGCCCAGCCATTGTCCAGCACCACCAGCAGGCTGCCGCTGCCGGGCCGGGCACCCTGGTGCTGCACCAGCACCGGCTGGGCCAGTCCCGCGATCAGCAGTATCGCTGCCAGCACCCGCAGCAGCAGCAGCCATACCGGCGCCCGGCGCGTCTCCTGCCGGCGGGCGGCCAGGCCCTCGAGCAGGCGCAGCGCCGGAAATGCTTGCCGGCGCGGGGCGGGCGGGACTGCCCGCAGCAGCCACCACAGCGCCGGCAGTGCGAGCAGCCCGAGCATCAGCCAAGGAGCGAGAAAGGTCACCGCGCCTCGGTCGCCGGCAACCGCAGCGTCGAGGCGGCACGAGGTGCGGACAGCGCCTGGTGCAGATCGAGCAGCGCATCCTGCGGCGGCTGGCTGGTCAGGTGCAGCGTCAGGCCGAACCCGGCTCCCCTGCATAGTGCGGCCAGCGCGTCCTGTTGATGCTGCAGCGCGATGCGATAGTCCTCGCGAAGATCCTCGGCCCGCGGCACCAGCATCGGTGCTTCTCCCTCCAGTCCCTCGAATCGGATACGCCCCTGATACGGCAGGTCGAGCTCGGCTGGATCGAGCACCTGCAGCACATGGCAGCTCACCGGCATCGCCGACAGCCGCACGAACAGCGCCTCGATCTCGGCAGGGGGCGAGAGCAGGTCGCCGACCAGCACCACCCGCGCGCGTCTCGGCAGCTCCAGGGCCGGATCCGGCAGGCTCTCCGCCGGATGCCTCGCGCCGGCATGCAGGAGCTGGTCGCCGAGGCGGGACAGCGCATGCTGGCCGGAGGCGCGCTCGGCGCGCGTGCCGGCGCCTCCCGCGATCAGCCGGACATGCTCGCCGCCGCGCAGCGCCAGCGAGGCCAGTGCCAGCAACAGCAGCTCCGCGCGTTCCTGCTTGGTCGGCAGGGTCCGCTGCGACCGCCAGCGCATGCTCGGCGACTGGTCGGGCCAGAGGCAGACGGTCTGCGCCGCCTCCCACTCCATCTCGCGGACATAGGCGCGGCTCGACCGCGCGGACTGCCGCCAATCGATGCGCTGCGCCGGCTCGCCCGGAAGTGCGGCGCGATACTGCCAGAAGCTGTCGCCCATGCCGGCCCGCCGGCGGCCATGCACGCCTTGCGCGACGGTGCTTGCCACCTGCTCGGCGGCGACCAGCAGTGCCGGCAGGCGGGCGCCGAGCGCCTGCGCCCCGGCAATGCCGGCATGCGGGCCGTCATGCGAGGACGATCCTGGCGCTTCGACCCGGGCCGGGTCGCCCGACGCCCCCTCGGCGCGATCAGCGCGCGCGGCCCATCGGCGCTGCAGGCGCTGCCAGGAGGTGTCGGGTTTCACCCCAGCCTTTGCAGCAGGCCGTCGATCAGGCCTTGCAGCGTGGACCCCTCGGCACGGGCCGCAAAGGTCAACGCCATGCGATGCCGCAGCACCGGCTGGGCCAGGGCCGCGATATCCTCGATGCTGGGCGACAGCCGGCCATCCAGCAGTGCCCGCGCCCGGCAGGCCAGCATCAGCGCCTGCGCCGCGCGCGGACCCGGCCCCCAGGCAATGTCGCGCGACAGCCGGCGGTCGTCGCTGCTCTCCGGCCGTGCCTGACGCACCAGGCGCAGGATCGCGTCCACCACCCGCTCGCCAACCGGCAGCGCGCGGATCAGGGTCTGCGCCGCCACCAGCTCGCCCGGACCCAGCACCGGCAGGGCCACGCCCGCATGCACGCCGGTGGTCGCCAGCAGCATGGCGCGCTCGTCGATCTCGCTCGGGTAGGTGAGGTCGATCTGCAGCAGGAAGCGGTCGAGCTGCGCCTCCGGCAGCGGATAGGTGCCCTCCTGCTCGATCGGGTTCTGCGTCGCCAGCACATGGAACGGGCGCGGCAGCGGGTGGTCGACGCCGGCCACCGCCACCCGCCGCTCCTGCATCGCCTGCAGCAGCGCCGACTGCGTGCGCGGGCTGGCGCGGTTGATCTCGTCGGCCATCAGGAGCTGGCAGAACACCGGGCCGGGCACGAAGCGAAACCCGCGCCGGCCGTCCTGGGTCTCCTCCAGGATCTCGCTGCCGGTGATGTCGGCCGGCATCAGGTCCGGCGTGAACTGCACCCGCTTGGCGGCCAGACCCAGCACCGTACCGAGCGTTTCGACCAGCAGCGTCTTGCCCAGGCCGGGCGCCCCCACCAGCAGCCCGTGGCCGCCCGACAGCAGGCAGACCAGCACCTCGCCGACCACCTCCTGCTGCCCGAAGATTACCCGGCCGATCTGCGTGCGCACCTCGGCGAGCCGCCCGGCGAGCCGGTCCGCGCCGGCGACCGCATCGTTCGCCGCCAAGATGTCCGCTTCAGTGGCCGCCTGGTCCTGCTCGGTAATCGTCATCTTCCTCTGCCTGCGCCAGGCGCTGATGCCCGGGTGCAACATCGCCGGCTACGGCTCAATCTGACAGGTCCGGGGCTTTCATCAAGCGGTCAGCACTCCCTATATCCAGGCGGTGCAAGTCAACACGATGGGAAGCGCGTGTGAGTGCTCAGGGTTCAAAGCGGTCCGGCACGGCGTCACGGGGTTCGCATGAGTTTTCGGGGCTTGGCGCGATGCTCTGCCACAATTCGCTGACGCGGTCTTCGGCCACCACGGCACCCGCCAGCACCGCGCCGGCCGGCATCAGGCCCCGGCAGGCCCAGTGCGGCGCGCTGCCGTTCCTGATCCAGCGCGACGGCACCTGGCTGTATCGGGGATCGCCGATCCGGCGCAAGCCGCTGGTGTGCCTGTTCTCCAGCGTTCTGGCCCGCGACGAGCTTGGCACCTACTGGCTCGAGACGCCTGGCGAGCGCGGTTCGATCGAGGTCGAGGACGTGCCGTTCGTCGCCGTCGAGCTTGACTGGCAGGGAAGCGGTCGCGGCCAGGTGCTGTCCTTCAGGACCAACATCGACCAGATCGTCTGCGCCGGGCCCGAGCATGAATTGTCGGTGGACTGGCACCGGCCGCGCTGTGCCGAGGGTCATGGCCCGGCGCCCTACCTGCATGTGCGCGGCAGCGGCGCCTCTGCGATCCAGGCGCGCGTGTCCCGCGCCGTCTATTACGAGCTGGCCGCGCTATCGGTGCGCGGCCACTGCCAGGGCCGCGACTGCCTCGGCGTCTGGAGCCAGGGCGTGTTCTTCCCGATCGGGCCGCTGACGCCGGACGAGGAGTGAGCGCCGCCGCCCCGGGTTGCGATCCTTCCCGTCTCGCGGGCTATTCCGCACTCGAGCAGGTCTGGCGGACGCTTCCGGAGGCCAGGCTGGTTGGCGGCGTGGTGCGCGACCTGCTGGCCGGACTGCCATCGGCCGATATCGACCTCGCGACGCCAGAGCCGCCAGAGCAGGTCATGCGCCGGCTCGGCGAGGCGCAGGTCCGCACCATTCCGACCGGGCTCGCGCACGGGACGGTGACCGCCCTGGTGCAGGGCCACCCGATCGAGATCACCACGCTGCGGCGCGACGAGGCGACCGACGGGCGGCATGCGGTCGTCGCCTGGACCTCTGACTGGCGGGAGGACGCGGCGCGGCGCGACTTCACCATCAATGCCATGTCGCTGTCACGCGACCCCGTCCGGCAGGATTACGCCCTGCACGATTATTTCGGTGGCGCCGCCGATCTCGCCGCCGGGCGCGTGCGCTTTGTCGGCAATGCCGCGCGCCGGATCGGGGAGGATGCGCTGCGCATGCTGCGCTACTTCCGCTTCCAGGCCCGCTACGGCACCGGAGCTCCCGATGCGGAGGCGATCGCGGGCATCGCCGTAGCGGTGCCGGCGCTGGACGGGCTGTCGGCCGAACGCGTGTGGTCGGAATTGCGGCGGATCCTGCTGGCGCCGGCGCTGGACGAGACCCGCCCGGCCGGCACGCTGCTGCTGATGCAGTCGCTCGGCATCCTCGACCGGCTGCTGCCCGGCGGCGCCGATGCCGATCGGCTGGCCGCCCGGTTGTCGCGGTCCGGGGTGCCGGACGAGAGCCTGGATGACCCGGTCCTACGGCTGGCGGCGCTGCTGGGCGGGCCGGCGGCTCCCGTCGCCGCGGCACTGAAACTTTCCGGTGCCGAATCGACCAGGCTCGAGGAGCTGCTGGCGGATCGGCCGGCGCCGCGCCCGGGACTGGATGACGCGGACCTGCGCCGCATGCTGGCCGACGAACCGGTCGATATGCTGCTGGCCCGAAGCTGGCTCCGGCAGGATGACGGCAATCCGGCGGCGTGGCGGCAGGTCCGCGAGCAACTGCGCCGGATCCGGCCGCCGGCTTTCCCGTTGGCCGGTCGCGACCTGCTCGCGCTCGGCATTCCGGCCGGCCCGGCGGTCGGACGCCTGCTGGCGGCGACCCGAGCCTGGTGGCGGGAAGGCGGCTGCGTCGCCAATTACACGGCCTGCCTGGCGCATTGCCGCGCCGCGGCGTTGGATGGCGGGATGCTTTCACGGGTGCGCCCCGACTGCTAGAGGGCGACGATGGATGCAGCGCCCCTGACAGACGGTGAGGCCGGGTACCGGCCCGGGCATCTTCTGAAGGTGGGGGCCGAGGTCGCGGCGGAGCAGACCAGTGTCGCCCTGTTGCGCCGGCTCTGGCGCGAGGAGGTGCGGCACTATCGCGGCCGGCTGGTCACGGTGGGCGTGCTGACCGCGATGATGGCCGGCCTCACCGGGCTGTATCCGTTCGTCATCAGTCGCGCGCTGGACATGTTCGCAGCCCACGATCCGCGCATCCTGTACCAGGTGCCGGCGCTGGTGGTGCTGATCACGGCACTTAAGGCGGCGTCGCAATATGGCCAGACCATCGCCGTGCAGAACCTGGTGCTGATCGTCATACGCGGCCTGCAGGGCAAGATGTTCACCCACCTGATCCGCGCCGACGTGGCCCGCATCGAGCGCGAGGCGCCGGCGCAGCTCGCCGCCCGCTTCACCACCGATGCGGTCACCATACGCGAGGCGATGATCCGGGCGGTGAACGCGCTCGGCGACAGCGTCACCGTGGTCAGCCTGGTGGTGGCGATGATCTACATGGACTGGGAGCTGAGCCTGATCGCGGCCCTGCTGTATCCGGTGGCCGCGGTGCCGATCCAGCGCATCGGCCGCCGCGTGCGCCGCGCCTCGGGCGGCATGCAGGAGCAGATCGGCGACACCGCGGCGCTGCTCAACGAGAGCTTCGCGCAGGCGCGCACGATACGGGTCTACAGGCTGGAGCAGGCCGAGGAGCAGCGCGCCGATCGCTCCTTCGACCTGCTGCACGGCGCCCTGCTGCGCATCACCCGCGGCCGCGCCCGGGTCGATCCGCTGCTGGAGGTGCTGGGCGGCACCGCGGTTGCCCTCGTGCTCGGCTTTGCCGGCTGGCGCGCCTCGTCGGGCGGAGCGACGCTGGGCGACTTCTCCGGCTTCGTCGCCTCCCTGCTGCTGGCCTCGCGTCCGCTGCGGGCGCTCGGCTCGCTGAACGCCGCCGTGCAGGAGGGGCTGGCCGGGCTGGTGCGCATCTTCACCGTGATCGACGAGCCGCCCGACGTGTCGGAGGCGCCGGATGCGGTGGCGCTCCCCCAGGGGCGCGGGCACCTTCGGTTCGAGGATGTGTGGTTCGTCTATCCAGACGGCCGCGAGGGCCTGCGCGGGCTCGATTTCGATGCGGCGCCGGGATTGACGGTCGCCCTCGTCGGGCCATCCGGCGCGGGTAAGTCCACCGCCTTGTCGCTGATCCCGCGCCTGCATGATGCCAGCAGCGGCCGCATCCTGCTCGACGGCATCGATTTGCGCCGGCTGCGCCTCGCCGACCTGCGCGGCACCATCGCCTATGTCAGCCAGGACACGCTGCTGTTCGACACCTCCGTCGGCGCCAACATACGCATGGGGCGCCCGGGGGCAAGCGAGGCGGCGGTGCGCGCGGCGGCACGGGCGGCGGCGGCGGAGGATTTCATCGACGCGCTGCCCGAGGGGTTCGAGACCCGGGTCGGCACCGGCGGCCAGCGGCTCTCCGGCGGCCAGCGGCAGCGCGTGGCACTCGCCAGGGCGCTGTTGCGCAACCCGAGGCTGCTGCTGCTCGACGAGGCCACCAGCGCGCTGGACACCGAAAGCGAGGCGGTGGTGCAGGACGCGCTGGCCCGGCTGCGGCATGGTCGCACCACCATCATCGTGGCGCACCGGCTGTCTACCGTGCGCTCGGCCGACCTGGTGGTGGCGCTCAGCGATGGCCTTGCGGCGGAGTGTGGGACGCATGCGGAGCTGATGGAGCGGGATGGGCTTTATGCGAGGCTAGTCCGCACCCAGGCCCTCCAACTCTGAGGCTGCTTGCAAATGCCTGCTGCCGGCCGCGGCCCGAGCGGGCCGCGCTCATCCAGCAGCAGACGTTTCCAAGCAGCCTCTCCCCAATTCGAGGCCTGACCATTCGACCCGAGTTCGTATGGATATCCTCGTGGGATATGGTATTGCTGATGAACGCCAAGACGACTTTGTTCCTGTCCAACTGCTCGCAGGCGGTCCGCCTGCCCAGGGCGGTGGCGTTCGGGGACGATGAGCGTGAAGTGACGATCGTGCGGGATGGGCCACGGCGGATCATCGCGCCGGTCGATGCGGCCTGGGACGATTTTTTCGACGCCGCGGGCGTGGATCTGGGTGATCGTCGGCAGCCGGAGGCTCAGGGGCGCGACCGGCTTTGACACCGCGCTACCTACCTGACACCAAACTCTGCATCCGGGTGATCCGAGCTCGGCCGGCGGGGCTGCGGCGCCGCTTCGACGACGAGGCCAGCGGATTGTGCATCTCGGATGTCGTCCTGTACGAACTGCTCTGCGGCGCCGGATGGTCGGCGCGGCCGGCGGAGAACCTCGGGATCGTGGAGCGTTTCGCCGCCCGTCTGGGCGTCATGCCATACGATAGCGCCGCCGCGGCCCATACGGCGGACATACGCGCCAACCTCGAACGCCGTGGCCTTCCGATCGGCGCCTATGACCTCATGATCTCGGGCCATGCCCGTAGCCAGGGGCTGGTCGTGGTGACAGGGAACCTTGGGGAGTTCTCGCGGGTAGAGGGCCTGCGTTCCGAGGATTGGCTCGTCGAAGTTGTGTAGGAGCGCTGGTGCGAGGTGTGATGGTGGCGATCCTGTCCGGGCTGCTGACGACCGGCTGCTCGGTGTTCGGGATCCGCACCGTGCATGAGCCAACCTACACGATCGAGCGGACGCTCGGGCCAGTGCAGATCCGGCGCTACGGGTCGCGCGTGGCAGCCGAGACCCTTGTCGCAGGGGACGAGATCGGTGCCCGCAGGGTCGGTTTCGAACGGCTTGCCGGCTACATCTTCGGAGGCAACCGCAACAGGCGGGGCATCGCGATGACCGCGCCGGTCGCACAACTGGGTGCCCAGGCCGGCCAGTGGCGCGTCCGGTTCTTCATGCCGGCCGGCGACACGCTCGCGACCCTGCCGGTGCCGGACAATGCGGCCGTCACGCTGGTGACGGTGCCGGCCGAGACGGTCGCCGTCCTCCGCTATGCCGGGACTCCGTCCGCGGCCAGCGTGGCGGACGCCGGGAGCAGGCTGCTGGCCTGCCTCGCCGGGAGCGGCCTGCGCCCGGACGGCAAGCCATCCGGGTGGTTCTACGATCCGCCCTGGACGATCCCCGCGCTGCGGCGCAACGAGGCGGTGGTGCGCATCGCCGTGGAGTGAGGCGGCCGGGCAGGGACCGCCGGCCGCGATCCTGCCTCCCGCTGAAATTCTGATGACCGGAACCGCGTGCTGGCTTGACCATGCTGGCTTGACAGGGAGCGCCACTGGTGTCCGGCCTTAGGAAGCAGCACGATGTCCGACCAGCGCAGCTACGAGACCTACACCTATCCGCCGGCGGCTGGGGCGCGCTGGAGGCGACCGCGAGGATATTGCGCGAGCAGAGCGTGATCGCGCGGAGCACCGCCACGTTGCTGGCGATGAACAAGCCGGACGGCTTCAAATGGTCGAGCTGCGCCTGGCCGACGCCGGACCGCGTCAAGACCTTCGAGTTCTGCGAGAACGGCGCCAAGGCGCTGGCGGTCGTGACCCTTCGCAAGCGGATGACACGGGAGTTCTTCGCCAGCACCACGGTCAGCGGGATGGCGCTGCAGAGCGACTACTGGTTGGATGAGCAGGGGAGGCTGACCGAGCCGATGCGCTACGACGCCGCCACCGACCAATACGTGCCCTGCAGCTGAGACGCCGCCTCCGCCGACATCGGCGCGGAACTGCGCGCGCTGGACAACCCCGACGAGATGGAATTCTACACCTCGGGACGCACCTGCAACGAGGCCGCCGTCCTGTAGTCAGTGTTCATCCGCGAGTTCCGCACACGGCGTCGTGCGCGGCGCCGGCAACCTTATCCTGCTGGCCTGTTCGCTGCCGAACGGCTCGATGGCCGCCTACTATCCGGCATTTGTGCCGCTGCTGCCGCTGGAGCATTTCGGAGAGCTGTCCGGAACGCTTGCGGCAAAACCGATCCCCGTGCGCGTCATGGCCGAGCCGGCGTGGCGCTGTCGCCGCCTGACGGCGATCCGGGCGGCCGGCTGCGATGCCCCGCCCGGCCAATTACCAGCTCGTATAGCCGCCGTCGGCCAGCACGATGCTGCCGGTGAGCAGGCTGGACGCGTCGGACGCCAGGAACAGCACGGTGGAGGCGATCTCGTCCGGCTCGCCGAGGCGGCCCATCGGGGTCATGTCCAGCCAGGTCTGGAACATCTCCCTGTTCTCCTTGCCGAACAGGGTCAGCGGTGTCGCGATGTAGGTCGGCGCCACCGCATTCACTCGCACCCCGCGCGCGGCCCACTCGGCGGCGAGCGACTTGGTCAGGTGGTGCACCGCCGCCTTGGAGGCGTTGTAGAAGCTCTGCGGCTGCGGCTTGTTGACGATCTCGCCCGACATCGAGCCCATGTTGACGATGGCGCCGCGCCCCTCGGCCAGCATCAGGCGGCCGAATTCGCGACAGCACCAGAACACGCCGTCCAGGTTCACATCCATGTGCAGGCGCCAGTGCGCGTCCGAGGTGTCCTCGGCGCGCACGTCGCTCTTGGCGATGCCGGCATTGTTCACCAGGATGTGCGGCGTACCGTGCGCGGCCTTCACCCGCTCGGCCAGCGCCGCGACCTGCTCGGATTTGGTCACGTCCACGGTCTCGCCGAACGCCTTGATGCCGATCGCCTGCAGCGACTGCGCCGCCTGCCCGGAGCGCGCCGGGTCGATCTCGCCCAGGATGACGGTGGCGCCGGCCTCGCCGAGGGCCTGGGCGCAGGCATAGCCGATGCCCTGGCCGCCGCCGGTGATCACCGCGACACGGCCGTCGAGCTTGTATTTTTCCAGATACATGATGTTCCTCCGCTGTCCTCACGATGCGTAGCACCCCGCGAGGGCGTCAAGTCCGCGAGATGGGGCATGGCGTTGCTCCGGGCGGCGTCCGGGGTCATCCTTGCGCCGATCAGGGAGGACCCAATGAGCCAAGCCGCGACCGAACCCGCCTTCATCGGCGTCGACGTGGGCAGCACCAGCGCCAGGGCCGGAATGTTCACCGCCCAGGGCCGGGCGCTCGGCCAGCATGTCGAGCCGATCCGCACCTGGCGGCCGCGCCCGGACCATGTCGAGCAGTCCGGCGACGACATCTGGCGCGCGGTCTGCGAATGCGTGCGCCGGGCGGTGGCGGCCAGCGGATCCGTGCGGATCGGCGGCATCGGCTTCGACGCGACCTGCTCGTTGGTGGCGGTGGATCAGGCCGGTGCCGCGGTCGGCGTCAATGCCGACGGCGAGGATGCCCGCAACGTCATCGTCTGGATGGACCATCGCGCCGAGGCGCAGGCGGAGCGCATCAATGCCGGCGGCCATGAGGTGCTGCGCTATGTCGGCGGCCGGGTGTCGCTGGAGATGCAGACCCCGAAGCTGCTCTGGCTCGCCGAGAACCTCCCGGACGCGTTCCGGCGCACTTCCCTGTTCTTCGACCTGCCCGACTACCTGACTTGGCGCGCCTCCGGCTCCGACGCGCGGTCCCTGTGCTCGACCGTCTGCAAATGGACCTATCTCGGCCACGAGCAGCGCTGGGACGACGGCTATTTCCGGGCGATCGGGCTCGGGGTGCTGGCCGACGAGGGTTTTGCCCGCATCGGCCGCGAGGTGTTGCCGATCGGCACGCCACAGGGCGAGGGGCTGGGCAAGGCGGCTGCGCGCGACCTCGGGCTGCCTGTCGGCACCGCCATCGGCACCTCGGCGATCGACGCGCATGCCGGCGGCATCGGCACCATCGGCGTGACGCTTCCTGGCGATCCCGGCTTCGACCAGCGGCTGGCGCTGGTGGGCGGCACGTCGAGCTGTCACATGACGGTCTCGCCCGAGCCGCGTTTCGTGCCAGGGGTCTGGGGACCGTATTTCTCGGCCATGGTGCCCGGGATGTGGCTCAACGAGGCCGGGCAGTCGGCGGTGGGCAGCCTGGTCGATTTCGTCGTGCAGACCCATGCCGCCTACCCCGGACTGAAGCCGGAACAGGGCAGCATCTACGCGGTGCTGAACCAGCGGCTCGACGCGCTGGCGCGCGAGGAGGGCGTGGCACACCCGGCGATGCTGGCGGCCGGGCTGCATGTCGATCCGGATTTCCACGGCAACCGCTCGCCGCGCGCCGACAGCAGCCTGCGCGGCATGATCTCCGGGCTGAGCCTGTCGGCCGGTCCCGACGATCTCGCACGGCTGTATCTCGCGACGCTGCAGGGGCTCGCGTATGGCACGCGGCACATCATCGAGACCCTGAACGCCACCGGCTACCGCATCGACACCATCCTGGCCTCCGGTGGCCACAACAAGAACCCGGTGTTCCTGCGCGAGCATGCCGACGCCACCGGCTGCCGCATCGTGCTGCCGGAGGAGCCGGAGGCGGTGCTGCTGGGGGCGGCCGTGCTCGGCGCCGTCGCCGGTGGCGCCTATGCATCGGTTACCGACGGCATGGCGGCGATGACCCGCGCCGGCCGCATCATCGAGCCCGATCCGGCGATGCGGGACTTCCACGACCGCAAGTACCAGGTGTTCCTGCGCATGACCGAGGATCAGTTGGCCTATCGCAGCCTCATGTCCTGACCCGGTTGCCGCCTTCGCCGGTCTATGTCTAAAACTGACCGAACGGGTCGGTCAGCGTCCAGCATTCCGGACGCCACGTCCCTCCTTGGGCGAACTTTGAGGCATGAATGGCTGAGAACGGCGGTTCCGGGGACGACAAGGACCAGGACAAGTCCGACAACAAGTCGGGCGGGGACGACAAGAAGCAGGAGAACGAGCAGGAGGAGAAGCGCGAGCAGTCGCGGCAGAAGGCCCGGCCATGGGTCAGGCTCGGCCTCATCCTGTTCCTGCTCATCGTCGTGGTCGGCGGCTTCTTCTACTGGTGGACCACCCGGTTCGAGGAGAGCACCGACGACGCCTTCACCACCGGGCGCACCATCACGATTGCGCCGCACGTGTCGGGCTACGTCGTCGAACTCGACGTCAACGACAACGAATTCGTCCATCAGGGCCAGGTGCTGGTGCGCATCGACCCGCGCAACTACCAGGCCAGCCGAGACCAGGCGGCGGCTTCGCTGGAACAGGCCAAGGGCCAGCTCGAGGGCGCGAAGTACCAGGTCGAGGTGGCGAAGAAGAACTTCCCGGGCCAGCTCAAGCAGGCGCAGGGCCAGTTGCTGATCGCGCAGGCCAACGAGATCAACGCCGAGACCGAGTTCAACCGCCAGCACCGGATCGCCCACGCCGCCACCACGCAGCAGGCGATCGACAATTCCACCGCGGGGCTCAAGCAGGCTCAGGGCCAGGTGCTGCAGGCGGAAGGCACCGTGGAGGAGAACACGCCGATCGAGAGCAATGTCGGCAATGCCAGGACCCGCATCACCCAGCAGGCCGGCTCGCTTTCGCAGGCGCAGGCGCAGCTCGACACCGCCAACCTCGACCTCGAATGGACGGTGATCCGCGCGCCGCACGATGGCTGGATTTCGCAGCGCAACGTCGAGCGCGGCAACTACGTGCAGGCGGCGCAGTCGCTGTTCTCGATCGTCGAGCCGGAGGTCTGGATCACCGCCAACTTCAAGGAGACCCAGATCGACGACATGCGGCCGGGCCAGCCGGTGAAGATCTCGGTGGACGCCTATCCCGAGCTGAGGCTGGAAGGCCATGTCGACAGCATCCAGAACGGCTCGGGTGCCGCGTTCAGCGCCTTTCCGCCGGAGAATGCGACCGGCAACTTCGTCAAGATCGTGCAGCGCGTGCCGGTCAAGATCATCATCGACGACGGCCTGAACCCGAACATCCCGCTGCCGATCGGCGCGTCGGTCGAGCCGACGGTGAATACGAAGTCGGTCTCCCGAAAGTGAGTGCCGACGGTGGATACGAGATCGGCCGCGCGGAAATGAGCGCCCGCGCATGAGCGGCTCGCAGCAGCAGTGGAAGCCGAAATCGAACCCGTGGCTGATCGCCATCGTGGTCACGGTGGCGGCGTTCATGGAGGTGCTCGACACCACCATCGTGAACGTCGCCCTGCCGCATATCGCGGGCAATCTCTCCACCTCCTACGACGACGCCACCTGGGCGCTGACGTCCTATCTCGCCGCCAACGGCATCGTGCTGACGGTGTCCGGCTGGCTCGGCCGCGTGCTCGGCCGCAAGCGCTACTTCATGATCTGCATCGGCATGTTCACGGTGTTCTCGTTCCTCTGCGGGGTCTCGCAGAGCCTGCCGGAGCTGATCGTGTGCCGGCTGTTCCAGGGCCTGTTCGGCGGCGGGCTGCAGCCGAACCAGCAATCCATCATCCTCGACACCTTCCCGCCGGAACGCCGCTCCGGCGCGTTCGCGATCACCGCGCTGGCGACCATCGTGGCGCCGGTGCTGGGTCCGACGCTGGGTGGCTACATCACCGACAACGCCTCCTGGCGCTGGGTGTTCTTCATCAACGTGCCGATCGGCATCGGCGGCCTGCTCGCGGTCGCCGCCCTGGTCGAGGATCCGCCCTGGGCCAAGAAGCGCCACGCCTCGATCGACCTGGTCGGGCTTTCGCTGATCGGCATCGGGCTGGGCTGCCTGCAGGTGATGATGGATCGCGGCGAGGACGATGACTGGTTCGGCTCGCCGTTCATACGCATCCTCGCCTTCATCTCGGTGACCGGCATCCTGGGTGCGATCGGCTGGCTGCTGACCGTGAAGAAGCCGGTGGTCGATCTGCGCGTCTTCGCCGACCGCAACTTCGCCGTCGGCGCGCTGCTGATCGGCGGGGTCGGCTTCGTGCTGTATTCGTCGGCGGTGCTGGTGCCGCAATTCTCCCAGCAGGTGATCGGCTATACCGCCACCCTGGCCGGACTGGTGCTGTCGCCGGGGGCGCTCGGGATCATCGTGCTGATCCCGCTCACCGGGCAGCTGCTCAAGCGGGTGCAGGCCCGCTACGTGATCGCGTTCGGCTTCTTCATCATGGGGGCTGCGCTGATGTATTCGGCGCACCTGGTGCTGACGGTCGATTTCCGCACCCTGGTATTCTACCGCATGGCGCAGGCCAGCTGCCTTGCCTTCCTGTTCGTGCCGATCAGCGTGGTCACCTACCAGACGCTGCCCAAGGAGCTGAACGGCGACGCGGCGGCGCTGTTCAGCATGATGCGCAACGTGTTCGGATCGATCGGCATCTCGTCCGCGACCTCGCTGATCACCGAGCGCACGCAGATACGCGAGGCGCACATGGTGCACTGGATGACGCCGTTCCATCAGCCGTTCAACGACTACAACTTCCAGACCCGGCAGTATCTGCAGCAGCTCGGCCGCTCGCAGGCGTCGCTCGATGCCGGCGTCAACCACCAGATCTACCAGGAATTCACCCAGCAGGCCTCGGCGCTGGCCTATAACGATGCATTCCACAGCTTCGCGCTGGCGTGCTTTGCCATCGTGCCGCTGTGCTGGCTGCTGTCGCCGAACAAGCCGGGCGGCGGCAAGGCGCCGGCCGCGCATTAGGGCATAGCAAGTTGGACCCGATCTTCGACCGCGTGCTGCTCACCAACGATGACGGCATCGCCGCCCCAGGGCTTGCGGTGCTGGAACAGGTCGCGGCCACCCTCGCCCGCGAGGTCTGGGTGGTGGCGCCGGCGCACGACCAGAGCGGCACCTCGCACTCGCTCAGCCTGCACGCGCCGTTGCGCATCGAGACGCTGGGCGAGCGGCGCTTCTCGGTGCAGGGCACGCCGGCCGATTGCGTCGTGCTCGGGGTGCGCCACCTGATGCGCGATGCCGCACCCGACATGATCCTGTCCGGCGTCAATCGCGGCGCCAATCTGGGGGTGGAGACGGTGTTCTCGGGCACGGTGGGGGCGGCCATGACCGGCCTGCTGCTAGGCGTGCCGTCGATCGCGCTGAGCCAGGCCTTCGAGGATCGCGATGCGGTGCCCTGGCCGACGGCGGCGGCGCTGGCGGGGCCGGCGATCCGCCGCCTGGGCGGGCTGGCCTGGAGCGGCAGTGCCTGCCTGAACGTGAATTTCCCCGCCTGCGCCCCGCACGAAGCCGGCCCGCTGACGGTGACGCGTCAGGGCGAGGGGCTGCTGGACGGCATCGAGATCCTGTCGCGCGCCGATCCGCGCACGCTCGACTACCACTGGCTGCAGATCAGCCGCCGGACCCGCCAGGACGCTGTGGACAGCGAGACCGCCGCCCTCGACAGCCGGGCGATCTCGGTGACGCCCCTGCGATTCGAGCGCACCGACGACGCGGTGCTGGAGTTGCTGCGCGACGTCGTCCGCGCCTGAGAGACCGTTTGAGAATGCACTACGGCGGTCATCCGACGCGCCTTCCTGCGCTTCCGGTGCTCACGGCCAGACGGCCGCTCCGCTCCGGTGCTCGGAGAACACGACGGGCGGCGCCTCCGGCGCCTCTGATACACCCTAGCGCATTCTCTAACGGTCTCTGGAAGCCGGGCACGATCAATGGAACAACTGCTCGGGGTCGATTTCGGCACCACCAACAGCGTGGTCGCGATCCTGCAGCCGGACGGCAGCATCGCGACCCGGATGCACGCCTTCGGGCAGAAGCAGCTCGACACCTTTCGCACCGTGCTGTGTTTCTGGGCCGAGGAGGCGCGCGGCCGGAGCCTGCTGCACCATGCCGCCGGGCCCGCCGCGGTGCAGGCCTATCTCGACGATCCGCTCGACAGCCGACTGATCATGTCGATGAAGACCTATCTGGCGCAGCGGAGCTTCGTGCAGACCAGCATCTTCGGGCGCATGCACGGCCTCGAGCAGATGGTGGCGCTGTTCCTCGATGGCCTTCTCGGCGGCCTGCCAGGGGAGAGCCATGAAGGCGCGCGGGTGGTGGCCGGCCGGCCGGTGCGCTTCGCCGGCGAGTTCACCGATGACGAGTTCGGGGAGACGCGGCTGCGGGCCTCGTTCGCGCGCGCCGGCTACCAGGACATCGGCGTGGCACTGGAACCCGAGGCCGCCGGGTTCCGCTTTGCGCGCGGCCTCGACATGGCAGCAACCGTGCTGGTCGGCGATTTCGGCGGTGGCACCAGCGACTTCTCGGTGATGCGGTTCGAGCCCGACGATGCGACGATGCCGAAGGTCAGGGCATTGAGCCATGCCGGCATCGGCATCGCGGGCGACAGCTTCGATGCCCGCATCATCGACCAGGTGATCGCGCCGCTGCTCGGCAAGGGGGACAGCTATTGCATCATGGGCAACCCGCTGCCGGTGCCGCCGGAATATTTCTCCGGCTTCGCGCGCTGGCACCGGCTGTCGCTGATGCGCACGCCGCGCATGCTGCGCGAGATCGCGGAGGTGGCGGCGGCGAGCGAGCATCCCGGGCGCCTGCGCACGCTGATCAGCCTGATCGAGGACGAGATGGGCTACCCGCTCTACCAGGCGGTGAGTGCGGTGAAAGCCGAGCTGTCGCACGCCGGCAGTGCCGTGCTCCGGTTCGCGCATTGCGGTTTCGCGGTCGAGCGTCGGATCGAGCGGCACGAGTTCGAGCGCTGGATCGCCCCCGATCTCGCCCGCCTGTCGCAGACCGTGGGCCAGGCGCTGGACCAGGCCGGCTTGCGGGCGGACGAGATCGACCGGGTGTTCCTCACCGGGGGCACCTCGTTCGTCCCGGCGGTGCGCGCGCTGTTCGAGCAGCGCTTCGGAGTGGAGCGTGTCTCGGGCGGCGGCGAGTTCG
The DNA here is from genome assembly GCA_963693035.2 of uncultured Lichenicoccus sp. Classification (GTDB taxonomy): domain Bacteria; phylum Pseudomonadota; class Alphaproteobacteria; order Acetobacterales; family Acetobacteraceae; genus Lichenicoccus. The sequence goes on along the minus strand of CAXMMQ010000006.1, from coordinate 134,985 downwards.
TTGCGGTGGCCGAAGGGCTGGCGCTGATCGGCGAGGATCGGCTTGGGGCGGATCGCCTGCGGTCGGCCTGACGGCGTCAGGACGAAGCCAGCATCCGCCCGAGCGGCCGCCCGCCGAACAGGTGCACGTGGAAATGCGGCACCTCCTGGCCGCCCTGGTCGCCCATGTTGGTCAGCAGCCGGTAGCCCGGAGCATCCAGTCCGAGCTGCGTCGCCACCGTGCCGACCGCCTGGAAGAAGCCGGCGATCTCGTCGGTGGCGGCCCGCGCGGTGAAGTCGGCGAACGAGACATAGGCGCCGCGCGGAATCACCAGCACATGCGTCGGTGCCAGCGGGGCAATGTCGCGGAACGCCACGGCATGCTCGTTCTCGAACACCATCGTCGCCGGGATCTCGTGGCGCAGGATGCGGGCGAAGATGTTGTCGGCATCATACGGGCCCAGGCCGGGAACGGTCATGGCGTCAGTCTCCTGTCTCGGGTGCAGCCGGCTGCTAGCGCGCCCGGGACGCCTTTTCGGCAATCCCGCTGACGCCCTCGCGCCGCCTGAGTTCGTTCCAGACCGCATCCGGACGCAGCCCGGCATCCACCCACAGCACGATCAGGTGGTAGAGCACGTCGGCACTTTCCCCGATCAGCTTGTCGCCGTTGCCGGCGACCGCCTCGATCAGGCACTCGACCGCCTCCTCGCCGAACTTCTGCGCCACCTTGTAGGTGCCGCGCGACAGCAGCCGGGCGGAATGGCTGACATTCGGGTCGGCGTCGCGTCGCGCCAGCACGGTCTCGAACAGCCGGTCCAGCACGGCGGCGGTGGAGCCGGGCGCGAGCCGGGACTGCTCCGGCAACGCCGCACGTCCCGGCTTGGCGCTGGTCAGCCGCTGCACCGCCTCCAGGACCGCCGCCTTTCGTGTTCCCGGCTTCAACGCAGCAACCTTGCTGCCGACAGCCGTCGTCTTCCGCGTGCCGGTCGACTTGCCGCCAACTTTGCCCGCGGCCTCCGGGGCCTTGCCGGATCCCTTGGGAGCCTTCGTGGCGACCTTGGGCGTCTTGCTGCGGCTCTTGGCCGGCTTGCTCATGCCGTCACGTCCTGTGGTGCGAGCCTGACCGGCAGGCCGGCGGCGGCGAGCGCGGCCTTCACCTCGCCCACGGTGAACCGGCCGAAATGGAACACGCTGGCGGCCAGCAGCCCGGACGCGCCAGCCCTGGCGCCCTCGGCGAAATGCGCCAGCTCGCCGACCCCGCCGGACGCCACCACCGGCACCCGCACCGCACCGCACACCGCGCGCAGCAGCTCGAGATCGAAGCCGGAGCGGGTGCCGTCGCGATCCATCGAGGTCAGCAGGATCTCGCCGGCGCCGGCCGCCTCGACCTCCCGGCACCAGGCCACCGCGTCGCGGCCGGTCGGCGTGCGGCCGCCATGCGTGTACACCTCCCAGCCGCCATGGCCGTTGGCGCGCGCATCGACGGCGACCACGACGCACTGGCTGCCGAATTTCCGCGCGGCCTCGGCCACCAGGGCCGGACGCGCCACCGCCGCCGAGTTCATCGCGCACTTGTCCGCACCCGCGAGCAGCAGCCGCCGCATGTCCTCGGTGGTGCGTACGCCGCCGCCGACGGTGAACGGCAGGAAGATGCGCGCCGCCGTCCGGCTGACCACGTCCAGGATGGTGTCGCGCTGCTCGTGGCTGGCAGTGATGTCGAGAAAGGCGAGCTCGTCCGCGCCCGCCGCGTCATAGATCGCCGCCTGCTCCACCGGGTCGCCGGCGTCGCGCAGCGAGACGAAGTTCACGCCCTTGACGACGCGGCCGTCCTTGACGTCGAGGCAGGGGATCACCCTCAATTTCAGCATGCGGCGCTCAGCGCCGCGAGTGCCGCCGCCGGGTCGATGCGGCCGTCGTACAACGCGCGCCCGACGATCGCCCCCTCGATGCCGGCGTGATCCGGCCGGCGTCGCCGGGCCACCTCACGCAGCGCCACCAGATGGGCCAGCGTGCCGACACCGCCGCTGGCGATTACCGGGATCCGCACCGCCTCGGCGAGGCCGGCGGTCTGGTCGAGATCGAGGCCGGACAGCATGCCGTCCCGCTCGATCTCGGTGAAGATGATCGCCGCCGCCCCCTCCTGCTCGACCCGACGCGCCAGCTCCGTGGCATCCAGGGTGGAGGTCTCGGCCCAGCCTTCGGTCGCGACCTTGCCGGAGCGCGCATCGATGCCGACCACGATCCGGCCGGGATGCAGCCGGCAGGCCTCGCGCACCAGCGCCGGATGCTTGACCGCGGCGCTGCCGAGGATCACCCGGGTGATGCCGGCCCGCAGCCAGCCCTCGATCGCGGCGAGGTCGCGCAGCCCGCCGCCGAGCTGCACCGGCACCCGGGCTGCCGCCAGGATCGCGCGCACCGCCGCCTCGTTGACCGAGCGCCCGGCGAACGCGCCGTTCAGGTCGACCACGTGCAGCCATGCGAAGCCGGCCTCGCCCCAGGCCCGCGCCTGCGCACCCGGATCGTCGGAATAGACGGTGGCATCCGCCATCTCGCCGCGACGCAGCCGCACGCAGGCGCCGTGCTTGAGATCGATCGCCGGATAGAGCGTCAGCCTGTCCAACCCGGCGGCGTCACCCATCGAGCATGCCGCCCTCCTGCAGCCGCTTGGTATAGAACAGGCCGCGCACCACCCTGCCGCCGACGCGGGCATAATGCGGATGGGTGCCCCAGTGGGTGAAGCCCATGCTGCGATACAGCGCGATCGCCGCGATCTGGGTCTCGCGCAGGTCGAGATTGAGCACCTGGTAGCCCATCGCGCGCGCGCAGTCCTCGACCTCGCGGGTCAGCATCCGGGCCAGGCCATGGCCGCGTGCGTAGGGCGCCACGTAGCTGTGCATCAGGGTGGCGCTCATCGCCTGCGCCTCGTTGTTGCGCGCCGGCCGCACCAGTTGCGCCGCGCCGACGATGCCGCCATCGAGCCGCGCCACGAACAGGGTGCGCTCGGGCACCATTAGCAGGCCGCGGAAATAGCGCTCCAGCACCTGCCGCCCCGGCGACTTGACCCAGCCGAAGCCGCCGCCATCGAGGATCGCCGCACTGGTCGCCTCGCACAGCGCCTGGATGTCGTCGTCATCAAGGCTGGTCGCCCGCTCGGCCGAGAGTTTTGGAGGTGTGGCCCCCCTGCTGTCGCCCGCCTGCATCAGGAGGGAGCCTGCATCACGAGGCGTCCGCCGGCGATGGCGTCCACCGCAGGAAGTTTTGAAGGATGCGCAGGCCGACCGCCTGGCTTTTCTCGACGTGGAACTGCGTGCCGGCCCGGTTGCCCCTGGCCACCAGCGCCGGCACCGGTCCGCCATAGTCGGTGCTGGCGACCACGTCCGCGGACGTGTGCGCACGCAGCGCATACGAATGCACGAAATAGGCGTGGTCGCCGGCCTGCAGTCCCTCGGTCAGCGGATGCGCGCCGGGGGTGAACAGCAGCTCGTTCCAGCCCATCTGCGGCAGCCGCAGGCCGGGGACCCGCATCGGCGCGATCTCGCCGGCGATCCAGCCGAAGCCGGGCGTGGTGCCATGTTCGAGGCCGCGTTCCGCCATGAGCTGCATGCCGACGCAGATGCCGAGGAACGGCGTGCCCTCGCCGGTCGCATCCTCGATGGCATCGCGTAGGCCGGGCACCGCGGCGAGGCCGCTGGCGCAGTCGAGGAACGCGCCCTGGCCGGGCAGCACGATGCGGTCCGCCTCGCGCAAAGCCGCCGGATCGTCGGTGATGACGATGCCGGCATCGAGGCCGGCGAGACGGGCGGCCTGCTCCAGCGCCCGTGCCGCCGAGGCGAGGTTGCCGCCGGCATAGTCGACCACCGCCACGCGCATCCCAGGGCGCGTCAAGGTCCGCCTCCGAGCAGCTCGGGCCGGTGGTCGAGCAGGCGAAGCAGCGCGGCGCCGGCGTTGCGGCCGGCCACCAGCGGGCCGACGGTGAAGCCGCGCAGCCGCAGGTCCCAGCGGCGCAGGTCGTTGGCGAAGAACCCCACCAGGATGTTGACGCCGAGCAGCACGACCCACTGGCCGGGAAGATGACGAGCAAGGGCGAGCACCGGCAGGCTGACCGCGCCGACCAGCAGCGCCGGCATCCAGGCGCCGGTGATCAGCAGCCCGAGCCAGCCCAGCACCAGGCAACGCCACGACACGCCCTCCTTGACCAGCACCGGCGGCGCGCCAGCACGCGGCGAGGTCGGTGGGTGGAAGTGCGAGCTGTACAGCTTCAAAGCACGCCTTTTGTCGAGGGAATGGCATCGGCGGCACGCAGGTCCGGCTCGCTCGCCATGCGCAGCGCACGCGCCACCGCCTTGAAGCAGGCTTCTGCGATATGGTGGTTGTTGCTGCCCGCCCTCTGTGTCACGTGCAGTGCGAGGCCGGCATTGGACGCGAAGCCGCGGAAGAACTCCTCGAACAGCTCGGTGTCCATCTCGCCAACCTTGTCGCGCGGGAAGCATACGTCCCAGACCAGGAACGAGCGGCCGGAGATGTCGATGGCCGCCTCCACCAGCGCCTCGTCCATCGGCACCAGCGCCTGCCCGTAGCGTCGTATGCCGCGCTTGTCGCCGATGGCGCGTGCGAAGGCCTGGCCGAGCGCGATGCCGGTATCCTCGGTGGTGTGGTGGAAATCGACGTGCAGGTCGCCCTGCGCCTCGATCTCGAGGTCGAACAGCGCGTGCCGCCCGAGTGCCGCCAGCATGTGGTCGAGGAAGCCGATGCCGGTGGCGATCCGGGTGCGGCCGCTGCCATCTAGGTTCAGCGTCAGCGCGATCGTGGTCTCGCCGGTGACGCGCTGGACGTGCGCGCTCCGGCCGGAGGCGAGCGTTGCCGACGAGGCTGGGGCGGGAGCTGTATCCATGACCGGCAACTCCTACAGGATGCTAGTGACCCATGCCACTGCCCGGCCAGGTTCGCGGCATCTCGGCTCTTGTCGGCACCGGCGCGGCACGTCACTTTGACCCGCGGACATCAAAAGAGGACCTCCATGACAGCGATTGGCGAGATTGCGGTCAAGCGGATCGACGGCAGCGAGACGACGCTCGGGGCCTATGCCGGCGAGGTGCTGCTGGTGGTCAACGTGGCGTCGAAATGCGGCCTGACCCCGCAATACAGCGCGCTCGAAGCGCTGTTCAGGGAGTATCGCGAGCAGGGCTTTGCCGTGCTGGGGTTTCCGTGCAACCAGTTCCGCGGCCAGGAGCCGGGCAGCGACGAGGAGATCGCCGGGTTCTGCAGCAGCACCTACGACGTCGATTTCCCGCTGTTCTCCAAGATCGAGGTGAACGGGCCGGGCCGGCATCCGCTCTACGCGGCGCTGGTGCGGGCGGTGCCGGAGGCGCAGCAGAACCCGACCGGCGAGTTCCGCGCCCGCCTCGCCTCCTTCGGGCATGCGCCACCGCCGGGCGACGTGTTCTGGAACTTCGAGAAATTCCTGATCGCGCGCGACGGCAGCGTCGTCGCCCGCTTCGCGCCCGACGTGCCGCCCGACCATCCGCTGGTCACCGACGCCGTGCGCACGCAACTGGCGCAGTAGCACCGATGTCGGAGTCAGGGCCGGATCTCGGGATGCTGCTGAGCCGGGTCTCGGTCTCCAGGCTTGTCGATCCGGCGCCCGCGGGCGCGGTCCTCGACCGCATCCTCGAGGCCGGGCTGCGGGCGCCGGATCATGGCCGGCTCGCCCCCTGGCGCTACGTGCTGATACGCGGGCCGGCGCGCGCACGCCTGGCCGACCTGGTCGAGGCGGCGCTGCGTGCGCGGGACCCGGAGGCCCCGTCGGCGTTCATCGACAAGCAGCGCGGCAAGTTCCTGCGCCCGCCGCTGACCATCGCGCTGGGTGCGCGCATCCGGACCGACCACAAGGTGCCGCCATCCGAGCAGATGCTGGCCGTGGGCGCCGGCGCCATGAACCTGCTGAACGCGATCCATGCCTGCGGCTTCGGTGCGATCTGGGTGACCGGCGCCAATGCCTACGATCCGATGGTGCAGGCCGGCCTGGGCTTTGCGCCGCCCGATACGCTAGCCGGCTTCCTGTTCGTCGGCACGCCGGCAGACGGGCTCCCGGAGGTGGCGCGGCCGGTGCTTGCCGACCATGTGTCCGAATGGACCGCCTGAGCCGGATCGGCCGACCGCCATGAAAGTCGTCATCGCTCCGGACAGCTTCAAGGAAAGCCTGACCGCCGCCGAGGCCGCCCTGGCGATCGCGGAAGGGCTCGCGGAGGTCTGGCCGAACGCCGAGATGGTGCTGCGGCCGATGTCGGACGGTGGCGAAGGGCTGCTCGACGCGCTGCGCGACGCGACATCACCGGCGCCGAGACACGGACGCAGATCGTGCAGGGACCTTTCGGCGAGCCGGTGACGGCAGAGTGGGGCTTCCAGCCGGACAGCCGCACCGCCTTCATCGAGATGGCGGCTGCCAGCGGCCTGATGCTGGTGCCGCGTCAGGCGCGCAACGCCGGCCGCGCGACGTCGTTCGGCACCGGTGAACTCGTGCGTGCGGCGCTCGATGCGGGCGCCGGACGCATCGTGCTCGGTATCGGCGGCAGCGCCAGCAACGATGGCGGCGCCGGGCTGCTGCAGGCGCTGGGCCTGGTGCTGGCGGATGCCGCCGGCGCGCCGCTCGCTCCAGGCGGCGCGGCGCTTGCGCCGCTCGACCGGCTGGATGCCTCCGGCCTCGATCCGCGCCTGCGCCAGGTGCAGTTCGATATCGCGGCCGATGTCGACAACCCGCTGCTCGGTCCGAACGGCGCCAGTGCCGTGTTCGGACCGCAGAAAGGTGCCACGCCGCAGGATGTTGAGCGCCTGGATGCGGCGCTGCATCGCTACGCGGATCTCTGCGCGGCCGCGACCGGCGTGGATCATCGCGATTATCCGGGCGTCGGCGCCGCCGGCGGTCTCGGCTTCGCCATGAAGATGTTCACCCACGCGGTGTTCCGCCCCGGCATCGAGATCGTCGCCGAGCAGGCCGGGTTGCCGGACGCGGTGCAGGGGGCAGACTGGGTGTTCACCGGCGAAGGCCGGCTCGACCGCCAGACGCTGGGCGGCAAGACGATCTTCGGCGTGACCCGGATCGCGCGAGCTGCCGGCGTCCCGGTGATCGCCTTTGCCGGATCGCTTGGCGAAGGCTACGAGGCGATGTACGCGCACGGCCTGCAGGCTGCCTTCAGCCTTGCGCCCGGACCGATCACCCTGGACGAGGCCATGCACGACGCGCGTGCCTTCCTGCGCGCGCGCGCGCGTGACGTCGGCCGGCTGCTGGGCGGCCTTATCTAGAGGCTGTCTGGAAACGCCTGATGCTGGATGAGAGCGGCCCTCAGGCCGCGCGCGTCGGACCGCCAGCAGCAGGCGTTTCCGGACAGCCTCTCAGAACGGCTTGATGACGCCTTTGGCCAGGATGATGTTGCCGTAGAGCCGGGTCTCGCCGGTCTGCACGATGGCGTAGGCTTTCTTTGCCATTTCATAGAAAGCGAAGCGTTCCGCTGTTCGCGGCGCCGGCCCGTCATGCGCCTGCAGGATCGCACCGAACTCGCGGACTGCCTCGGGAATTGTATCCGCGTCTTCGACCACCTGCATCGTCACCGCAGGGTCGGGGATGAAATCATCCAGCGGCAACAGCGACAGCACCGCCCGCAGCACGGCTCCCGCGTCGATGCCGGGCAGTTCGTGCAGCCGCTGTGCGTTCGAGGCGCCTGGAAAATTTGCGTCGACGATCGCGATCCGGTCGCCATGGCCCATGGAGGCCAGTGTGTGCAGCAGCCCGGGCGTGAGCAGGGGGTCTATTCCACGCAGCATGATCCTGAGGCGCTCCGGGGCTTGGAAGGAATGGGTCATATTTATTCTGAGAGCTCTGCTTAGCCCCTGAAGCGGAATGTATCCAGTGCCTGCGGGCGCATCGTCGTCGAGTAGCCCGGCGCGGTCGGGGCCTGGTAGGCGGCGTTGCGGATGATGCACGGATCGACGAAATGCTCATGCAGATGGTCGACGAACTCGATGACGCGGTCCTGTCTGGTGCCGGAGATTGCGGCGTAGTCGATCATCGACAGATGCTGGACATGCTCGCAAAGGCCGACGCCGCCGGCATGCGGCCAGACCGGCAGCTCGTATTTCGCCGCCATCAGCAGCACCGACAGCACCTCGTTGACGCCGCCGAGCCGGCAGGCGTCGATCTGCACGATGTCGATCGCGCCACGCATGATGAACTGCTTGAACATGATACGGTTCTGGCACATCTCGCCGGTGGCCACGCGCACCGGCGCCACCGCCTCGCGTATAGCGCGATGGCCCTCGACATCGTCCGGGCTGGTCGGCTCCTCGATGAGATAAGGGTTGCAGAAGGACAACTGCCGCACCCAGTCGATCGCCTGGCCGACATCCCAGACCTGGTTGGCGTCGATCATCAGCCGCCGGTCCGGTCCGATCACCTCGCGCGCGATGCGCAGGCGCCTGATGTCGTCCTGCAGATCGTGCCCGACCTTCATCTTGATGTGGGTGAAACCGGACGCCACCGCCTGTTCGCACAGCCGCGTCAGCTTCGCGTCGTCATAGCCGAGCCAGCCGGCCGAGGTGGTGTAGCAGGGGTAGCCGTCGGACAGCAGCGTCCGGATCCGCGCCGGCTTGCCGGCCGCCTTGTCCTGCAGCCGCTCGCACGCCTCTGCCGGCGTGATGCAGTCGGTGATGTAGCGGAAATCGATACAGCGCACGAGTTCCGCCGGGCTCATGTCGGCGACCAGCCGCCAGAGCGGCTTGCGCTCGGACTTGGCCCAAAGGTCCCACGTCGCGTTCACCAGCGCGGCGGTCGCGAGATGGATCACGCCCTTGTCCGGACCGATCCAGCGCAATTGGCTGTCAGATGTCACATGCCGCCAGAACCGCGCGGGGTTGTCGCGGATCCAGTCGAGGTCGAGACCGATGACACGGCTGGCGAGTGCCTCGATCGCGCGGCAGCAGATCTCGTTGCCGCGCCCGATCGTGAAGGTGAGGCCGTGGCCTTCCAGCGCCGGATCGTCGGTCTGCAGGATCACGTAGGCGGCGGAATAATCCGGGTCGGGATTCATCGCATCCGACCCGTCCAGGCCGCGCGAGGTCGGGAACCGGATGTCGAGGCTGCGCAGTCCGGTGATCCGGGTCATGCATGAGGCTCCTTCGGCGGAGTCTCGTTCACGAACACGATGGACTCCAGCAGGGTGCGCCGCGCCGAACGCAGATGCGCGCGGCAGGCGCGGTCGACAGCCGCGCGGTCGCGGCTCGCCAGCGCGGCGATATAGGCGAGATGCTCGCCGATGGCGACCATGTTGCGGCGCACAGCGTCGGTCTTGTTCCAGCGGTAGTGGTAGTGGAACACCAGCGCGATGACGTCGTAGAACTCGACCACGAAGCGGTTGTTCGACGCCGAATGGATCAGCCGGTGGAAGCGCTCGTCGAGTGTCTCAAAGGCCGCCTCGTCGATGCGTCCGGCTTGCTGCGCGCCCCGGTGCAGCCGCTCGATGCGTGCCAGTTCCCTCCAGGCCGGATGCGCCGCCGGCAGCTCGATGAAGCGGCGCGCCGAGCGCTGCTCGAACATCTCGCGCACCTCGGTCAGTTCGAGCGCGAAGCCGCGGGTGAAACCCTTGAGGATCCAGGTGCTGTTGCGGCGCTTCTCGATCAGCCCGAAACGGCTGAAGCGGATCATGAACTCGCGCACCGACGAGGTGCTGACGCCGACCTCGCGCGCCAGCTCCAATTCGTTGATGCTGCCGCCGGGGATGCTGTCCTCGGCGAGGATCTTCTGCATGAAGCGGCGCTCGATCACGACGGCGACCGGGTCCACCTCGTCCTGCGGAAAATAATCCTCCGCCGCCGGCGCCCGCACGATGCGTTTCTCGCGCTGCTCCCACTCGAGCAGGCCCTGCTCGGAGAGGCGCTGCAGGATGGCGCGCACCGTGGTGCGGCTGACATGCAGCGCGGCGCCCAGCTCCGGCTCGGACGGCAACCCGCTGGTTCGCCCGATCAAATCGAGGCTGCCGTTATAGGCCTGCTTGAACAGGGTGTTCGGCTTGGACATTCTTCCCAGACAGCGCGCCTGTTCTGAACCGAGGCGCCCGTTTGCGGCACCCGGCCCATCTGCAGCGCACAGTTGACAGGCGCGCCTGTTCCTTATCCTATAAGAAACACAGGCGGGCAATACCTGCGCTGATGACCGGCCGCCAGAGCCGAACAGGGAGTAGAGACATGACCAATATCTCGTCATCGGTGCGGCGTCGGCGCGTGCTCGGCGCACTGGCCGTGGCCGCACTGATCACCAGCGCTCCGCTGGCCGGCGCCGCGCGCGCCGCCGAGACGATCCCGGTGATCGTCAAGGACACCACCGCCGAATACTGGCAGATCGTGCAGGCCGGTGCGCGCAAGGCCGGGAAAGACCTCGGCGTCAATGTGCCGCTGATGGGAGCGCAGAGCGAGGCCGACATCCCGGGCCAGATCAGCGCGCTCGAGAATGCGGTGTCCGAGCATCCGGCCGCCATCGTGATCTCGCCGACGCAGTTTGCGGCGCTCGGCGCGCCGATCGACGACGCGGCGAAGTCGGTCAAGATCATCGGGATCGATTCCGCCGCCGATACCCACGCCTTCACCTCGTTCCTGACCACTGACAATGTCGAGGGCGGGCGCAAGGCTGCCGACGCGCTCGGGGCCGCGGTGGCCGCCAAGAACGGCAGTGCCAAGGGCGAGGTCGCGGTGATTGTCTCGCTCCCCGGCGTGGGCTCGCTCGACCAGCGCACGCAGGGCTTCAAGGAGGAACTCGGCAAGAAATTTCCCGACCTGAAGATCATCGCCGTGCGCATCGGCGATGGTCAGGTCACCACCGGACTCAATATCGCCAACGACCTGCTGACCGCGCATCCCGACCTGGTCGGCATTTTTGCGTCCAACCTGACGATGAGCGAGGGCGCCGGCCAGGCGATCGCCGAGATCAAGCCGCCGAAGCTGAGCACGGTCGCCTTCGACAGCGACCAGAAGCTGGTCGGCTTCCTCAAGGATGGCACCATTGCCGCAATGATCGTGCAGGACCCGTATCGCATGGGCTATGACGGCGTGAAGACGGCGCTTGCCGCGTCGCGCGGCCAGCCGGTGCCGAAGAACGTCGATACCGGGGTGAACGTGATCACCAAGGCCAATCTCGACACGCCGCGTGCGCAGGAGCTGCTCAATCCCAAGCTGAACTGAGTTCTCCATCGTGACCACGATCATGGAGTTGCGTGGCGTCGACAAGCGCTTCACCGGCACCTATGCGCTGAAGGCGGTCAGCCTGGGTTTCGAGGAGGGCGAGATCCATGCCGTCGTCGGCGAGAACGGCGCCGGCAAGTCCACCATGATCAAGATCCTCACTGGTGCGTATCCGCGCACCGGCGGGGAGATCCTGTGGCGTGGCGAGCTCGTGGCGCTGGCGACGCCGCATGATGCAATTGCGCTCGGCATCAACGCCGTGCATCAGGAAGTCGTGCTGTGCCGGCATCTCGATGTCGCCGCCAACATGTTCCTCGGCGACGAGGAGAGCGGCGGCGGGCTGCTGCGCAAGCGGGCGATGCGCGGCAAGGCGCAGCGTGTGCTCGATGATCTCGGCTTCCACATCGATGCGGGCGCGATGCTCGGCGATCTGACCATCGGCCAGCAGCAGCTCGTCGCCACCGCGCGAGCGGCGATGCGCGGCACCCGGTTCCTGATCCTCGACGAGCCGACGGGCTACCTCACCCGTCAGGAAACCGACCAGTTGTTCCGGCTAGTGCGGCGGCTGAATGCGGACGGCGTCACCATCGTCTATATCAGCCACCGCATGGAGGAGATCTTCGAGCTCTCGCACCGCGTCAGCGTGCTGCGAGATGGCGTGTTGATTGCAACCCACGTCACCGCCGAGACCAACGAGCGCGCGCTGATCCGCGACATGGTCGCGCGCTCGATCGAGGAGGTGCACTACAAGGAGCCGGTCGCGCAGGGCGAGACGCTGCTCCGCGTCGCCAACCTCAGCGGGCCGGGCTTCAACGATATCAGTCTCGAGGTGCACAAGGGCGAGGTGGTCGGGCTGTACGGCCTCGTCGGCGCCGGACGCAGCGAGTTCGTGCAGTGCCTGTTCGGCCGCACCCGCGCCACCGGGGGCACCGTCGAGTTCAAGGGACGTCGGGTGGATATCCGGCGCGAGCGGCAGGCGATCGATCTCGGGATTGCCCTGGTGCCGGAGTCCCGCCGTGACCAGGGACTGTGTCTCAATCTGGGCGTCGGCTTCAACCTGAATGCGCCGATCTTCGACCGCCTCAGCCGTGGTCCGCTGATGGATGCGAGCGCCGAGCGTCGCGCCGCCGGTGGGCAGATACGCGACATGCGGATCGTCACCGCGTCGCAGGGCGCGCTCGCCGCGACCCTGTCCGGTGGCAACCAGCAGAAGATCGTGATCGGCAAATGGCTCAGCCACGGCGCCGACCTGTTCATCTTCGACGAGCCCACCGTCGGCGTCGATGTCGGCACCAAGGTGGAGATCTACAAGCTGATCGCCAAGCTGCTGCATAACGGCGCCGGGGTGATCCTGATCTCGTCCTATCTGCCGGAGGTACGCGATCTCGCCGACCGGCTGCACGTGTTCCGTGCCGGCAGGCTGGCGGCGAGCTACGCGCCACGCGAGGTGGACCAGGAAACCATCCTCAGGGAGGCGATCGGTGTCTGAAATCGCTGTGCTGCCGGTGCCGAAATCCGGCGCCCGCAAGCGTTTTGCCTTCCTGCTCAGCCTGACCCTGCTCGGCCTGCTGCTGCTGCTCTGGCTGATCCTGGCGGTCTCGACCGACAGCTTCGCCACCACCGGCAACTTCGTGAACCTGATGCGGCAGGCGTCGCTCTGGACGATCATCGCCATCGGCCAGACCTTCGTCATCATTACCGCCGGTATCGACCTGTCCGTGGGCGCCGTGGTCGGTCTTGCCAGCACCGTGGTGGCGATGCTGCTGGTGGCGCACGTGCCGATTGCGCTCGCCTGCCTGATCACGCTGGTGATGGGCGTGGGCATCGGCATGTTCCATGGCTTCGCCATCGTGCAGATGCGGCTGCCGCCATTCATCACCACCTTGGCGACATTGACGGCGCTGCGTGGCATCGGGCTGCTGATGACCGGCGGCCAGACCATCGCAGGCTTTCCGCGCAGCTTCGGCCAGTTCTCGCGCGGCGCGGTGATCGGGATACCCAACCTGTTCTGGATGGTGATCCTGGTTGCGATCCCGGCGTACCTGCTGCTGCACCAGACGCGCTGGGGGCGACATATCTATGCCGCCGGCAGCAATCCGGAGGCGGCGCGGCTGTCCGGGATCAATGTCGGCCGCACGATCTATCTCGCCTACATCATCTCGGCGACGCTCGCGGCGTTCGCCGGCATCCTGACCGCGTCGCGCATCGGCATCGGCGTCGCCACAACCGGCGACGGCTGGGAGTTGCAGTCGATCGCGTCCTCGGTGATCGGCGGCACCTCGCTGTTCGGAGCGGTGGGGACGGTGATCGGGCCGATCCTGGGCGCGATTTTGCTCACCACGATCAACAACGGCGCCAACCTGCTCAACGTGAACCCGTTCTGGCAGCGGGTGATTACCGGCGGGCTGATCATCGTGATCGTGTATTTCGACCAGCGCCGTCGGCGTCGCACATGAAAGCCCTGCTCTGCGAGGCGCCAGGCAGGCTTGCCGTGGTGGAGCGGCCGGATCCGGTACCGAAGCATGGCGAGGCCATCCTGCGCATCCGGCGCGTCGGCGTATGCGGCACCGACCTGCATATCTTCGAGGGCAAGCATCCGTTCCTGCAATATCCGCGGGTGATGGGACACGAGCTGGCCGGCGAGGTGATGCACGCGCCGCCTGGTAGCGCGCTGCGGCCGGGGCAGGCGGCGTACGTCGTGCCGTATCTCTCCTGCGGCCACTGCCGGGCCTGCCGTCGCGGGCTGACCAATTGCTGCCGCACCATCAGCGTGCTCGGGGTGCACCAGGATGGCGGCATGGCGGAACTGCTGGCGGTGCCGGCAGCCAACGTGGTGCCGCTCGAGGGCATCGGGCTCGACGAGGCGGCGATGGTGGAATTCCTTGCCATCGGCGCGCACGGGATCGCGCGTGGGGCGGTGACCCCCGAGGACCGCGTGCTGGTTGTCGGCGCAGGCCCGATCGGCATCGCGGCGATCCTGTTTGCCAAGGCACGGCGCGCGCAGGTGAGCGTCGTCGACATGCGCCAGGACCGGCTCGACGTGGCGCTGGCCTCCCTCGGCGCGGATGCGGCGCTCCTGGCCAATGCCGACACCGAGGCGAGCCTGTCCGACACCACCGATGGCGACTTCTTCGATGTCGTGGTGGACGCCACCGGCAATGTCGGCTCGATCCGCAACGGATTGCGCTATGTCGGGCATGGCGGCCGCTACGTGCTGCTCAGCGTGGTGCGCGAGGAGATCGGTTTCCCCGACCCCGAATTCCACAAGCGCGAGACGACGCTTTTGGCCAGCCGCAATGCGTTGCCGGCGGATTTTGCCGAGGTGGTGGCGCGCATGCGCGAAGGCCGCATTCCGGTGGCCGCCCTCCGCACTCATCACGCCAGGCTCGACGAGGCGGCAGCGCAGTTTCCAGGCTGGCTGCGACCGGAGGCCGGCGTGATCAAGGCCACCATCGAGGTGTAGCGTGACCGTCACCCCCATCGTGCAGTTCGGCACCAGCCGGTTCCTGCAGGCGCATGTCGACCTGTTCGTCTCCGAGGCGCTCACCTCCGGTGACGCGCCCGGGCCGATCACCGTGGTGCAGACCACCGACAGCGCCGACAGCGCGCGCCGCATTGCGGCCTTCAATGCGGGGCCATTCCCGGTGCAGATACGCGGCCTCGAGGGCGGCGTGGTGGTGGATCGGCGCGTCCAGGTGTCAAGCGTGGTCCGCGCGTTGCAGGCGTCGCGCGACTGGGACGCGGTCGAGAGCATCGTCGTGCACGAGGCGCAGGTGCTGGTCTCCAACACTGCCGAAAGTGGCTTTGACCTGCATCCCGAGGATGCGCAGGGACCCGATCGCGCCCGCTCGTTCCCGGCGCGGCTGGCGCGGCTGCTGCTGGCGCGCTACCGGCATCGCGCCGAGCCGCTCGACC
The DNA here is from genome assembly GCA_963693035.2 of uncultured Lichenicoccus sp. GTDB lineage: Bacteria > Pseudomonadota > Alphaproteobacteria > Acetobacterales > Acetobacteraceae > Lichenicoccus. Next base: position 119,869 of record CAXMMQ010000006.1, on the reverse strand, counting down.
TGTATCCGTGTGAATTACAGGTCAGCAACGGACGGATGCTGCGCGACATCGTGCTCGGCGCGAGCAGCGACTGGGACGCACCGGAGGGCTTCCGCGACTGGCTCACCACGCGCTGCCGCTGGGTCAACACGCTGGTCGACCGGATCGTGCCGACGCCGCTGGAGCCGCTGGGCGCGGTGGCCGAACCCTATGCGCTGTGGGCGATCGAGGCGCAGCCCGGCCTGGTCCCGTTCTGCCGGCATCCGGCCATCGAGCTGGCGGCGTCGCTGGAACGCTACGAGCGGCGCAAGCTGTTCATCCTCAATCTCGGGCACAGCGTGCTGGTTTCGCGCTGGCAGCAGGACGGCTTGGCGCCCGGCATGACGGTGCGGGAGATTCTGGACATCCCCGAGCAGCGTGCGTTCCTTGATGCCGTGCACGAGCAGGAAGTGCTGCCGGTGTTCGCGGCACTCGGCGATGCAGGGGCGCCCGCTTATCGCGAGACCACGCTGGACCGTTTTCTCAATCCGTTCCTTGATCACCAGCTCGCCGACATCGCGCGCAACCACCAGAGCAAGGTGCGGATCCGCGTCGGCGGCGTGCTGGAGCTGGCGCAGCGCGTGAAGCCGGAGCATCGAATGGACCGGCTGCGGGCAGTCCTGCAGGCTGCCGGCTGATGCGTTGACAGTCCCGGCCATATCGAGAACAAACGCCATCATGAGGGGAAGACGCCGATGACGAGCCGGAAAGCGGGTCTGGGAATTGCCGCAATGCTGCTGCTGTCGGGAGCGGGTGCAAACGCGGCGACTGCGGGCAAGCGCATCGCCCTGTCCAACAACTATGCCGGCAACTCCTGGCGGCAGACCATGCTGACCTCCTGGACCGACGCCACCGGGCAGGCGGTCAAGCTGGGCGTCGTCAAGGAGGCGCCTGCCTTTACCACCGCCGAGAACCAGGTCACCGAGCAGGCCGCCCAGATCCAGAACATGATCCTGCAGGGCTACGACGCCATCGTCATAGACGCCGCCTCGCCGAATGCGCTGAACGGTGCGATCAAGTCGGCCTGCGACGCCGGCATCACGGTGGTTTCCTTCGACGGGATCGCCACCGCTCCTTGCGCATGGCGGTTGACGGTGGACTTCAAGGGCATGGGCGCCGAGCAGGTGGACTACCTCGCGCAGCGCCTGCCGCAGGGCGGCAACCTGATCCAGATACGTGGTATCGCCGGCACGTCGATCGACGACGCCTTCAATGTCGGCATGCTGGACGCGCTCAAGCGGCATCCGAACTTCCATCTTGTCAGCACGGTCTATGGCAACTGGACGCAGACGGTCGCGCAGAAGGCGGTCGCCGGCGTGCTGCCCGGCCTGCCCACGATCGCGGGCGTGTTGACCGAGGGCGGCGACGGCTATGGCGCCGCGCAGGCGTTTTCCTCGGCGGGACGCCAGGAGCCGATCATCATCATGGGTAACCGCCAGGACGAACTCGCCTGGTGGAAGCAGGAGCATGACAAGGACGGCTACACGACGATGTCGTCCAGCATCGCGCCGGGTGTGGTGACGCTGGCGTTCTGGGTGGCGCAGCAGGTGCTCGATGGAAAGCCGCCGCCGAAGGACCTGCAGGTGCCGTACCTGAGGATCAGCCAGGACACGCTGGCGGACACGCTTGCGAAGACACCGAGCGGCGGTCTCGCCAACAAGCTCTACACCCAGCAGGACGCCGAGCAACTGCGTGCCGTCGGCCACTGATCGTTGCCTGGCGAACTGGTCCGTTTCACCGAGGTCACCAAGAGCTTCGGCCCGGTCAGGGCTCTCGACGGCGTCGATCTTTCCATCGCGCCGGGTGAATGTCTCGGGCTGGTCGGCCATAACGGCGCCGGCAAGTCCACGCTGATCAACCTGCTGACCGGCGCGCTGACGCCGACGTCGGGCAGCATGCAGGTCGCGGGATCCCCTGGATCGGTGCACGACCCGCGAGCGGCGCGGCGCTTGGGCATCCGCTGCGTGTTCCAGGAACTCTCGCTCTGCCCGAACCTGACGGTGGCGGAGAATATCCGGCTGGTGCACCCGGTGCTGCGCGGCTGGAACTGGTCGAAGCGTGCGGCAGCACTCATCCGGACGTCGCTCGACACGGTGTTTCCGGGTCATTGCATCCGTGCCGGTGCAACGGTGTCGTCGCTGTCGCTTACCGAGCGCCAGATGGTGGAGATCGCGCGCGCCTTTACCACCACCGATGTGGCGCCGCGGCTGGTCATCCTGGACGAGCCGACCTCGTCGCTGGACGCCTCGACCGCTTCTCAGTTGCTGGCCCATATCCGGCGCATGACGCAGCAGGGTTGCAGCGTGCTGCTGGTGACGCACATGCTGCACGAGGTGCTGGAGAGTGCAGACCGCATCGCGGTGATGAGCGACGGCCGCGTCGTTGGTTGTGATCCCGCTGATGCACATGACCGCGACAGCCTGGTGGCGCTGATGAGCGGCGGCACACACCGCGCATCGGTGGCACGGCTGGCGGCCGATCGTCGCACGGGCAGCAGCCCGGTGCTGGAGGTTCGAGCGCAGGCGGGGCTTAAGGCAGGCGAGAGTCTGGTGGCCAACGAGGGCGAGGTGATCGGCCTCGGCGGCCTCGCGGGTCACGGGCAGACCGAGTTCCTGGTCGATCTGTTCTCGGCGCGAACGATGGCGATCGTCGCCGGCGACCGCAAGCGCGACGGGGTATTCCCGCTCTGGTCGATCCGCGAGAATATTTCCGTGGGCGCCTACCGCAAGCATCTCAGGCACGGCTTGCTCGACCTCGCCAGCGAGCAGGCCTCGGCGGAGGACTGGCGCGGGCGGATGAAGATACGCGCGCCGGACATGGACAACCCGATCCTGTCGCTGTCCGGCGGCAACCAGCAGAAGGCGTTGTTCGCGCGGGCACTCGACAGCGACGCACGCATCATCCTGATGGATGACCCGATGCGCGGCGTCGATGTGCAGACCAAGCAGGACGTGTACGCGATGATCCGGGCGCAGGCGGCGGCCGGACGCACCTTTCTCTGGTACACCACCGAGATGGACGAGTTGTACGAGTGCGACCGGGTCTATGTGTTCCGCGAGGGGCGCATCATGGCAGCGCTCGGGCCCAACGAGATCACCGAAGAGCGTGTCCTGCAGGCTTCGTTCTGATGCATCGCCTGGATGCACGGCTGCTGCTTCCGGTGGCGACATTCGTGATCCTGCTCGGTGCGATCTTCTGGTTGCAGCCGCGCACGATGAGCTATTTCGGGCTCAACCTGATGCTCAATCTCGCGGTGCCGCTCGCACTCGCCACGCTTGCGCAGATGATGTTCCTGACCATCAACGACCTGGACCTGTCGATCGGCAGTTTCGTGGGTCTGGTCGCCTGCATCACCGCGACCTGGCTGCACGACCGGCCCTGGCTCGGCGTGCTGGCGCTGCTCGGCTGCATCGCGAGCTATGCCGCGGTCGGCGCGCTGGTGCAGTGGCGGCAACTGCCCTCGATCGTGGTGACGCTGGGCATGTCGTTCGTCTGGCTCGGTCTCGCGATCCTGCTGTTGCCGTCGCCGGGCGGCAACGCGCCGGACTGGCTCGCCACCTTTGTCGGCTACCACATGCCGCTGGTGCCGCTGCCGATCGTCGCCTGCGTGGTGATCGGCCTGTTCACCCATGCGCTGATGATGCGCACCTCGTTCGGCGTGGTATTGCGCGGCATGGGCGGCTTCGCTCGGGCCGTAGAGCGCGCCGGCTGGTCGGCGTTGCGCGCGCGCATGACGCTGTATGCGCTGGCCGGCTGCTTCGGCGTGCTGTCCGGGCTTGCGCTGGTCGGGCTGACCACGTCGGCGGACGCCAACATCGCGCAGCGTTACACGCTGCTGTCGGTGGCGGCCTCGATCCTGGGCGGCTGCAGCTTCTTCGGCGGCCGCATCGCGCCGATCGGCACCGTGATCGGCGCGCTGACCCTTGCACTCGCCAGCTCCGCGCTCACTTTCCTGCATCTCGGCGCCGATTGGCAGGTGGGCGCACAGGGCGCGATCCTGATCGCGGTGCTGGCGCTGCGTGCGCTCACCGCCCGTGAGCGTGAGGCATGAACAGGGCGGCCGCACCGCTCCGCTGGCTGGTCCGGCAGCCCTGGTCGTGGTCGTTCGCGGCGGCCATCCTGGTCTGGCTGGTGGCGGCGGTGGCGGCCGGACAGGGCGCCGGCGGGGCGCTCACCGCGGCGCTCGCCTTCGGTACCTTCACCATGATCGTCGGGCTCGGCCAAATGGTGGTGGTGACGCTCGGCCCCGGCAACGTGGACCTGTCGATCCCGTCCACCATCGCGCTCGCTGGTGTCATCGCCATGAAGCTGATGGACGGCAGCAATGGCGGCATCGTGCCGGGCATCCTGGCAGCACTTGCGGCGGGGGCGGCGGTCGGGCTCGCCAATGCCGGGCTGGTGTTCCTGCTGCGCATCCCGCCGATCGTGGCCACCCTGTCTGCGAGCTTCATCGTGCAGTCCGTGGCCATCGAAGTCGGCGGCGGGATGCTGGTCAAGCCGCCGCCGGCGCTCGCCTGGTTCAGCACGGCCGCCCCACTCGGGCTGCCGCTGGCGGCGTTCGTGGCGCTGGCGCTCAGCCTGCTGGTCAAGCTGGTGCTGGCGCGCACCATTTTTGGACGTACGGTATCGGCGATCGGCCAGAACCGCCGTGCTGCACGACTGGCGGGGTTGCAGGTCAACCGGGTGGCGGTGGCGACCTACGCGCTGTCCGGCGTGCTGAGCGCGGTCTGCGGCGTGCTGCTGGCCAGCTTCTCCGGCGGGGCGTCGCTCGACATGGGGGTGGAGTACCTACTGTCCTCGATCGCGGTGGTGGTGATCGGGGGGACCTCGGTGAATGGCGGCCGCGCCAGCCCGGCTGGAGTGTGGGGTGCCGCTTTGTTCCTGTTCCTGCTGGTGTCGATGCTGAACACGCTGGGGTTCGGGGCGGGCACGCGTATGGTGCTGACGGGGCTTGTGATCATCGGGGTGATTACGGCGGCAGGTGGAGAGCGCGCCGCCTGACAACTCGGGAGGACGGGCGTTTGAAATGGCCGATCCGATGCGCGGCCATGCTGCCGCTCCTGCTGCCAGCCGGCGTCACCCGCGCGGCTGACGTCAGGCCTGTCATCGTCGACACCGATATCGGCGACGACATTGACGATGCCTTTGCGCTGGCGCTGCTGCTGCGAGCCCCGGAGGTGAACGTCGAAGCAATCATCACGAGCTTCGGCAACACGGCGCTGCGGACGCGACTGGTCCGACGCCTGCTCCATCAGGCTGGCCGCGATGACATTGCGGTGGGCACCGGCCCGTCGACAGCGGACAGCACCCGGTTCACCCAGGCGGCGTGGGCGTCGGCCGGACCGACGGCGCCGGCTCCCGATGCGGTGTCGTTGCTGCTGGACCGGCTGCGTGCAGCGTCCAGCGGCAGCATCACCCTGATCGCGATCGCGCCACTCACCACGATCGGCGCGGCGATCGCACGCGATCCGGTAGCTTTCCGTCGCCTGCGGCAGGTGATCCTGATGGGTGGATCGATACGACGTGGCTATGGCAAGACCCCGGGCACCACCGGCGACACGCCGAGCAACGAATATAATATCCGCTCGGATCCGGGCGATCTCCGGCGACTGATCGGGAGCGGTGTCAAGGTTGTCCTGATGCCGCTGGATGCAACCGAGGTCGCGCTGCCGCTGGCGATGCGCCGCAATATCTTCGGCCAGCCTGATCCGACGGATCGAGCGCTCGCCGCCCTCTACGGGCAATGGGCCGCAAGCAATCCATGGGGCCCGGTTCCGGTGCTGTTCGACGTGGTTCCGGTCGCATGGATGCTCGATCCATCCGTCTGCCGCGCGGTGCCGATCCGCCTCGCCGTGCTGGATAGCGGGGCAACCGTCGAACAATCCGGCGCTGCCAATGTGCAGGCCTGCCTCGATATCGACCGGGCGAGGGTGCTTGGCCTGGTGACCGAGCGGCTCAAGGCGTCGCCCTTGGCCCGATAGGCCGTGCGGCCGGCATTGCCCTTTTCCCCGTGGCAGGAGGATGCTGCCGCCAACTAACAAACGGGTGGTCGCGCGGGCGCTGGTCGGGGCCTCTCGAGGGGAAACAGCAAGTCCGAGGACCTCCGATCAATGTCGACAACCCTTGCGCCTGCATCCATTCTCGATGCGCCAAGCCGCACCGCTGCCGAATGGCTGCGACAGTTCGACCAGCCTTTGCACAGCGGCGACGGCGCCCGTGCCGCCCGGCTCTTCGAGCGCGTGTGCTTCTGGCGCGACCTCGTCGCCTTCACCTGGAACATCAAAACCCTCGAAGGGCGGGACGAGATCGCCGCCATGCTCGCGGCGAGCCTCCCGCACACCCGCCCGCAGAACTGGCGCCTGAGCGAGCCGGCGACCGAGGCGGAGGGCGTGGTCACCGCCTGGTTCACCTTCGAGACCGCAGTCGCCCGCGGCAAGGGCCTGCTGCGGCTGCGCGACGGGCTGTGCTGGACGCTGTTGACCGCAGCGCATGAGCTCAAGGGCCACGAGGAGAAGCGCGGCCCGACGCGTCCACTCGGGGCCGCGCACGGCGTTACGCCCGGTCGGCAGAGCTGGCGCGACCGTCGCGAGGCCGAGACGGCGTCGCTCGGGGTCACCACGCAGCCCTATGTGTTGATCGTCGGCGGTGGCCAGGGCGGCTTGGCACTCGGCGCACGGCTGCGGGATCTCGACGTGCCGACGCTCATCGTCGATGCGCACCCCAATGCCGGCGACCAGTGGCGCAGACGCTACAAGTCGCTCTGCCTGCATGACCCGGTCTGGTACGACCACATGCCGTATCTGCCGTTCCCCGATCACTGGCCGGTGTTCGCGCCGAAGGACAAGATCGCAGACTGGCTTGAGGCCTACGAGAAGACGATGGAACTGACCTGCTGGCACTCCACCGTCTGTATCAAGGCGCATTACGACGAAGCGGCTCAGGAATGGGAGGTCACGGTCGAGCGCGAGGGGCACGGGATCACCCTGCGGCCGAAGCAGCTCGTGCTGGCGACCGGCATGTCCGGGCTGCCGAACGTGCCGGCCTATCCGGGGGGGGGGAGAGCTTCACCGGCGAGCAGCACCATTCGGGCAAACACCCGGGCGGCGATGCCTGGAGCGGCAGGAAGGCGGTGGTGATCGGGTCGAACAACTCGGCACACGATATCTGCGCCGATCTGTGGGAGAACGGCGCCGACGTCACCATGGTGCAGCGCACGTCCACGATGATCGCGCGCTCGGACAGCCTGATGGAGCTGGCGCTGGGCGGGCTGTACTCGGAGCAGGCGGTCGCCGGCGGCATGACGACGGAAAAGGCCGACCTCGTCTTCGCGTCGCTGCCCTACCGCATCCTGCACGAGTTCCAGATCCCGGTTTACAAGGCGATGCGAGAGCGCGATGCGGAGTTCTACGCCCGGCTCGAGCGGGCCGGCTTCATGCTGGATTGCGGCGACGACGACAGCGGCCTGTTCCCTAAATACCTGCGTCGCGGGTCCGGCTACTATATCAATATCGGCGCGTCCGGATTGGTCGCCAACGGCAGCGTGCATCTGAAGAGCCGCGTCGGCGTGGAAGCGATCCGCGAGCGCTCGGTGCTGCTGACCGACGGCACGGAGTTGCCCGCGGACCTGATCGTCTATGCAACCGGCTACGGCTCGATGAATGGCTGGGCGGCGCGGCTGATCAGCCAGGAGGTGGCGGACCGGGTCGGCAGATGCTGGGGCTTCGGCTCCGACACCACCAAGGACCCGGGCCCGTGGGAGCGCGAGCTGCGCAACATGTGGAAAGCCGACGCAGCAGGAGGCGCTCTGGTTCCATGGCGGCAACCTGCACCAGTCGCGGCACTACTCGCTGTACCTCGCGCTGCAACTCAAGGCGCGGGTGTTGAATATCCCGACGCTGGTCCATGGGCTCGGCGAGGTGCATCATGCGTCGTAGGAACATCAAGACCACAAGGTGAGACATGGCGATGGAAACGGCCGAGACCATCGAGCAAATCTCAATCCTTCCATTCGAGGCCACGCTGCTGCGGCTGACCGACGCGATCACCGGCGCCGGCCTGATCCTGTTCAACCGGATTGACCATCAGGCAGGCGCACAGCAGGCCGGGCTGGAAATGCCGCCTACCATGGTGCTGACCTACGGGCATCCGAAGGGCGGCACACCGTTGATGCTCGCAGCACCGCTGGTGGCCCTCGACCTGCCGTTACGCGTGCTGGTTCGGGTGCGCGAGGACGGCCGGACGGTGATCGCCTTCCATCCGATGCGCGCGGTGCTTGAAGGCGCCGGCCTGCCTGAGGCGGTCGCGGGCCGGCTCGATCCGGTCCAGCAGATCCTGGTGCGAGCCGTGACGCAGTGAGCGAGACCCAGGTCCTGCTTGGCCCAGGCAGGCCGATGCTCGAATACCTGCCCGTCGGGTTGTTCGGCTCGGTGATGGGACTGACCGGCCTGTCGGTGGCGTGGGATCTCGCGCGCAGCCAATATGGTGCGCCCACGTGGATCGCGCCGGCCGTGGGCGCGCTGGCCGTGCTCGCCTTCGTGCTCATGCTGGTGGGTTACGGGGTGAAGCTGGTGACCGCGCCGGCCGCCGTGGGCCGCGAGTTCCACCACCCGATCGCCGGAAGCCTGTTCGGCACGATCCTGATCAGCCTGCTGCTGTTACCGATCGTGCTGGCGCCGTTCGCCCTCCGGTTGGCGCAGATCCTGTGGGCGATCGGGGCGGTGGGCATGGTGCTGTTCGCGTGGCTGATCGTCAGTCGCTGGATGAGCGACCGCCAGCAGGTCGCGCACGCGACACCCGCCTGGATCATCCCGCTGGTGGGCATGCTGGATATACCCTTGGCACTCCCGGTGCTCGGCCTGCCGCCGATGCACGGGCTGATGGTCCTGGCGCTCGCCGTCGGGCTGTTCTTCGCAGTGCCGCTGTTCACGCTGATCTTCTCGCGCCTGCTCTTCGAGCCGCCGCTGCCGGACGCACTGAAGCCCACGCTGCTCATCCTGGTCGCGCCGTTCGCGGTCGGCAGCTCGGCCTATGCCGTCACGGCGCGGCAGACCGATCTGTTCGCGGAAGCGCTCTACATGCTGACCCTGTTCGTACTCGCCGTCCTGGTCGGGCAATTGCGCAACCTGCCGCTGTGCTGTCCCTTCCGCGTCTCGTGGTGGGCGGTGAGTTTCCCGCTGGCGGCCAGCAGCATCAGTGCTCTTCGTTTTGCGGGCGCCGAACCTGGTGTGATCACCGACAGTATCGCCTTCGCGCTGCTGGCCCTCGCGACGGTCATCATCGGCACATTGCTTGCCCGGACGGTTCTTGGGCTTTGCAGGGGGGAACTCCGTACATTGAGTTCCTGAGAGTCGAAGTTCCCCCCCCCCCGGGTGTCGTTCTACAGCCGCAAGCCGCCGCCAATCTGCAGCGTCTCGCCGGTGATCCAGCCGCCATCGTCGGAGACAACGAACGAGACGGCGGCTGCGATGTCTGCCGGCTGCCCGATGCGTCCGAGCGGCGTGCGCGCAATGAACGGAGCGGCACCTTCCTCGCCCATGCCGCTCGTGCCTTCGGTCGCGGTGAGACCCGGGGCGATACCGACGACGCGGATGTTGCGCGGCCCGAGTTCGAGGGCGAGCGAGCGCGTCAGGTTGTCAACGGCGCCCTTGGTGGCGCTGTAGGCCTGCGCCTGGGCGATGGGCGTGACGCCAGCGCCGGACGAGATGTTGACCACCACGCCGCCCGTCGCCGGAAAGGCCTGTGCGGCTGCCTGCGTCGCGAGTATCAGGCCTTTAACGTTTAGTGCGAACTGCCGGTCGATCGAGTCCGGCGTGATGCTGGCCAGGTCGCCGAATTCATAGATACCGGCATTGTTGACGAGAATATCGACATGGCCGAACTCGCTGATCGACTTCTCGAACAAGGTCCCGATCTGGTCGGGCTGCGAGATGTCCGCCTGCAGGGCCGTGGCGTGTCCGCCTGCCTGCTTGATCTTCGCCACCAGTTGCCCGGCCGCGTCCGCGCTGCGCGCGTAGTTGACAACGACGCTTGCGCCGTCTGCCGCGAGCCGAAGGGCGATGCCGGCCCCGATGCCCTTCGACGCCCCGGTGACGATTGCCACTTTGCCATCAAGTCTTGCCATCTTGTCCTCCATATTTCTACCGAACGGTAGTTATCTGGGGCGGCGGTCGGCGGGCGCAAGCAGGCATCGGCGTTTCCCGCAGCCGGCCTCATCCCGCAAGGCTTGCGCCGGTTCTCCGGCCTCTCGCCGCGTCTCAGCCGCCCACTTGCATCCACCCTGCGCAAAGGCTTCAATACCCGGAACAATCAAGCTCCCTGGGAGGAGCGAGCCGGTGGACATAGTCGTGGACCAGTCCAGTTATGACAGCGCCGGTCCCGCTCCGGGCGTGCCGGCGATCGAGATGCGTGGCATCTCCAAGACCTTCACCGGCGTGAAGGCGCTGCGCGACGTCCGGCTCAAGGCCTGGGGCGGCGAGATCATGGCGCTGATGGGCGAGAACGGCGCCGGCAAGTCCACGCTGATGAAGATCCTGTCCGGCGCGCACCGTGCCGACCCGGGCGGCGAGATCCTGATCGATGGCCAGCCGGTGCATATCGACGGCCCGCACGCGGCGAAGCGCGCCGGCATCGCGATCATCTACCAGGAACTCGCACTCGCCCCGAACCTCACGGTAGCCGAGAACATCTATCTCGGCGACGAGATCAGCCGTGCCGGCGGCCGTATCGACCGCAAGACGATGGAGGCCAAGTGCGCCCCGGTGCTGGAACGGCTCGGCGCACCGTTCGGCCCGCGCGCGCTGGTCGGCACGTTGTCGATCGCCGAGCAGCAGATGGTCGAGATCGCGCGCGCCCTGCACGGCAAGTCGCGCATCCTGGTGCTTGACGAGCCGACCACGGCGCTCAGTTCACGCGAGACCGACCGGCTGTTCCGGCTGGTCAAGCAGCTCCGCTCCGAGGGCATCGCGCTGGTCTATATCAGCCACCGCATGGCCGAGGTATACGAGCTCGCCGACCGCGTCACCGTGCTGCGCGACGGCAGCTACGCCGGCGATCTCGGCCGCCACGACATCAACGCCGAAGCCATCGTGCGCATGATGGTCGGGCGCGACCTTTCGAGCTTCTATACCAAGGAGCACGATCCGGACGTGGTGCATCCGCACCTGGTGCTGGAGGTCGAGGGGCTGACCGATGGCGGCCGCCGGGTGAGGCCGTGCTCGTTCTCGATCAATCGCGGAGAAGTGCTGGGACTGGCGGGGCTGGTCGGCGCCGGGCGCACCGAACTCGCGCGACTGATCTTCGGCGCCGACCGCGCCACCGCCGGACACGTCAAGGTGGACGGCAAGCCTGTCACCATCAACGGGCCGGCCGAGGCGCTGGACCAGGGCATCGCCTACCTCACCGAGGACCGCAAGGCGCTCGGCCTGTTCCTCGACATGTCGTGCGGCGCCAACATCAATCTCGGCGTGATCGCCCGCGATGCGAAGGGCGGCGTGGCGCTCGACCTGAAGCGCGCCGCCCAGCGCGCGGGCGATGCGTTCCGTAACCTGCGTGTGCGCGCAGCCAGCCCGCTGGTCACCGTGGGCAGCCTCTCGGGCGGCAATCAGCAGAAGATCCTGCTGGCCAGGCTGCTCGAGACCGGTCCGAAGGTGCTGATACTCGACGAGCCGACACGCGGCGTCGATGTCGGCGCGAAATCGGAAATCTACCGCATCATCGACGAGCTCGCGCGCAAGGGGATCGCGATCCTGGTGATCTCGTCGGAACTTCCCGAGATCGTCGGGATCTGCGACCGGGTGCTGGTGATGCGCGAGGGCTCGATCGTCGGCAGCGTCGGCGGCCCGGGCGGCGAGGCCATCACCCAGCAGAACATCATGGCATATGCCGCCGGAATGGAAGCGGCCTAGAACAGCACAAGCTGCCCTATCTCATCATAAAGCCGGGCATGATGTAAGCATCGTGCTCTAGGGACAACGGCGATGCAACCGACCGACACCGACATCCCCACCAAGGCGGTACCTCCGCCCGCTTCAAATGCACCCACGACGGAAAGCCCGGTCGGCGGCGCCGGGCTGTCGGCGAAACAGGTCCGCCTGCGATCGACGCTGCAGGCGGCGGGCATGTTGCCGGTGCTGATCCTGCTTGCGATCGGCTTCCACCTGTTCGGCGGCCATCGCTTCCTGAGCGGCCAAAATCTTTCGATCGTGGCGCAGCAGGCCTCGATCAACTGCGTGCTGGCGGCCGGCATGACCTTCGTGATCCTGACCGGCGGTATCGACCTGTCCGTCGGCTCGATCCTGGCGGCGTCGGCCATGGGCGCGCTGATCGCCTCGCTATGGTCGATCGGCGGCGGCCTCGCGGTGCCGGTCTGCCTGCTGGTCGGCCTGGTCATCGGCGGCCTGAACGGCGCGCTGATCGCCTATGCGAAGCTGCCGCCTTTCATCGTGACGCTCGGATCGCTCACCGCGGTGCGCGGCCTGGCCCGCCTGATGGGCGCGGACAACACCATCTTCAATCCGAGCCTGTCCTATGCTTGGATCGGCAATGACGGCCTGACCATCCTGCCCGGGGTTTCGATCCCGTGGCTTGCGATCATCGCCGTCGCGGTGATCGTGGCGTCCTGGTACGTGCTGAAACGCACCGTGCTCGGCGTGCGCATCTATGCGGTCGGCGGCAATCCGGCAGCGGCCCGACTGTCCGGCATCAACGTGCCGCTGATCCTGATGTTCGTCTATTCGCTGTCCGGCCTGCTAGCCGGGCTCGGCGGGGTGATGTCGTCGGCGCGGCTCTATGCGGCGAACGGCCTGCAGCTCGGCCAGTCGTACGAGCTCGACGCGATCGCGGCGGTGATCCTGGGCGGCACCTCGTTCGTTGGCGGCATCGGTTCGATCTGGGGCACGCTGATCGGCGCGCTGATCATCGCGGTGCTGTCGAACGGGTTGATCCTGCTCGGCGTCTCGGACATCTGGCAGTTCATCGTCAAGGGCCTGGTGATCATCGGCGCCGTCGCACTCGACCGCTTCCGCCAGCAGGGCGGCGTGCGAACCTGAACCTGGCGCTCGGCCAGTATTTCACTTCAACGATCGACTTCAAGGAACACATCAATGTCCCGGACCCTTCTGCTCGCGGCGACCGCCTCCCTCGGCCTCGCCAGCGTGCAGCCCGCCATGGCCGCCAAGCTCGAGAGCGTCGGCGTGACACTCGGCTCGCTCGGCAACCCCTATTTCGTGGCGCTGACCAAGGGCGTCACCGCGGAAGCCAAGTCGATCAATCCGGATGCGCGCGTGGTCGCGGTATCGGCGGATTACGACCTCAACAAGCAGTTCACCCAGATCGACAACTTCATCGCTTCCGGCGTCAACGTGATCGTGCTGAATGCGGTCGATCCGAACGCGATCCTGCCGGCGATCAAGCGGGCGCAGAAGGCCGGCATCGTGGTGGTCGCCGCCGACGTGGCCGCCACCGGCGCCGACGCCACTGTGGAGACCGACAACGTCGCCGCCGGACGCATCTCCTGCGAGGAGTTGTCGAAGCAGATCGGCGGCAAGGGCAACGTCATCATCCAGAACGGCCCGCAGGTTTCGGCGGTGACCGATCGCGTCAAGGGCTGCAAGGAGGCGCTGGCCAAGTCACCGGACATCAAGCTGCTATCGAGCGACCAGGACGGCAAGGGTTCGCGCGAGGGCGGCATGGCGGTGATGCAGGGCTACCTGATCCGCTACCCGGATATTGCCGGGGTGTTCACGATCAACGACCCGCAGGCGATCGGATCGAGCCTTGCCGCCAAGCAGACCCATCGCGACGCCGTGGCGATCACCTCGGTGGATGGCGCACCCGACATCGTGCAGGCCATCGAGACCCATGGCCTGATCAAGGCATCGGCCTCACAGGACCCCTACACGATGGGCAAGCTCGCGCTCAAGACCGCGGTCGACATCATGGACGGCCATCCGCCGGGCGAGAAGATAACCCTGATGGCGCCGAAGCTGATCACAAAGGATACCGTCGCGAGCTATACCGGCTGGACCCAGCACTGATTTGCGCACCGCTGCTGGCGCCTCGTTCGACCGAGGCGCCATGCAGATACGGGAACCCTACCTCGAGCCGAGTACGGCGACGGCCGCGGCCGGAACGATGAGCAGAAACAGGCACAGGACGATCAGCATGGGGTCCACCTCGACACAGGGTTGCCACCACGCGTCGCTCGTGGTGGAGAGACGAGAGGGTAACTCCCCGGCGGCGTAACGGTTGCAAGATCCGAACAACTTGGCCAACAAATCATCGGCCGGCCGGATCATCGCGAGCCTGCTCCGGGTCGCGGACGAGCTTCTTGATGACGCCCGCCTGCTCCTGCGACGCGAACGGATGCGAAGCGCGCACCTGCTGGCGGCAGCGGCGGCAACCCGGCTGGTGCAGGCGGTCGAAGCCGCGGAACGCGATGACGCTGCCCCGCGGCGCGCCGGGGATGCTGGCAGGGACAACCCGTTCCGGTCGCGGTTGCAGGGCGTGCAGGCCGCTTGCGCCCTGCGGGATCCGCGCCCGCACGACAGCCTTTCGATGCCGCCGGATCGGCCGGAGGCGCAGCGTGCGCTGGATCAGGCGGCGTCCTTGCTGGACGATCTCGTCGCGCTGTTCGCGGTCACGCTGCGCGGCGATGGACCGGCTGGCCGCACCGGCCTGGTGCTCCCGGCTCCGAAGCCTCTCGCGGCAAGGCCCCGGAAGCCGGTCGCGACGGAGGCGCAGACGCCTGCGCCGTTGCCGCTGCCCCGCCCCGCCATCCACGTCGCACCAGCCGCGGTCGCGGGGTCGTCCTCGGCGTTCTGGGCGCTCATGGACCGGTGGGGCATCGGCGATCTCGAGGCACTCGGCCTGCTCGGTCATCCCGGCGGCCTGACCCGCAAGGGCACCCGGCCACGCTTCCGACTGAGCGACCAGGAAGCCTCGACGCTGGCCCAACTGCGCGAGATGGACGACGCGCTGTCGGTGCTGGAGCTCGACGCACGCGACTGGCTGCGGGTGCCGATCAAGTCGCTCCCGTTCCGTGGCCGCGCACCGCTCGACCTCCTGCTGCGCGAGCATGCAGCGGGCGCCGATGCGGTGCACCGCTTCGTCGTCCGCCTCGGCATGCGGCAATCCCTGGCCGGCCCCTGAGGCCACGCGCGTCAGGCCGCGTCCACCAGCACGATCTCCGCATCCTCGACGCCGACGATCTCGATCCGCGCATCGCCGGTGATCGCCGCACCATCGCGGGTCGCGATCCGGGTGCCGTCGATCTCCACGCTGCCACGTGCTGCGACCAGATAGACATGCCGCGCCGGATCGAGCTCGAGCGTCACGCTCTCGCCCGCCTTCACGGTGGCCCCCATGACGCGGGCGCTGGCGCGTATCGGCAGCGCCTCGGCGTCCTCCGCGAAGCCGCTCGCCAGGGTGACGAAGCGGCCCGAGCGGTCGGTCTTCGGGAACGGCCGCGCGCCCCAGGACGGTGCGCCGCCGCGTCCGTCCGGCAGGATCCAGATCTGGAAGATGCGGGTGGTCTCCTCCTCGAGATTATATTCGGCATGGCGCACGCCGGACCCGGCCGACATCACCTGCACGTCGCCGGCCTCGGTGCGGCCCTTGTTGCCCAGGCTGTCCTGGTGGGTGATGGCGCCGTCCCGGACATAGGTGATGATTTCCATGTCCGCATGCGGGTGCGGCGGAAAACCGGATTGCGGTGCGATCTCGTCGTCGTTCCAGACCCGGATGGCGCCCCACCCCATGCGCTCCGGATCCGCATAGCCCGCGAACGAGAAATGGTGCCTGGCCTTGAGCCAGCCATGGTCCGCGCCGCCGAGACCGGTGAACGGCCTGTGTTCGATCATGTGGGCATCCTCCTCTGCAACGACGGCAGAGATGGGCCTCGACCGGCCTGTTTAAAACGTACAACGCAAGCTGGAGCAGTTCCCTGGCGTCGTCGGCACCCTGCGCTGCTTTCGGCTTGCACGAGGCGCTCGAACTGCGACGGGATCATGCAGGACGCCTGTCCGAGCAGCTTCCGTAGGGCATGTTTGGGAGAACTGGTGGAAGCGATGACACGGGCACCGCAACAGCTCACTTGAGCGACCTCAAGACAAGATCGAGAGACGAGGCGAGGTCACCGATATCGATGGTCGGAACGAGGAGTGAAGCCAATTACTCAATTTTAGACGCCCTTTGATCCATATGTACATCAGCTTCATTGCGCTTCCATTCGGAATAGTTTTTATACTCAAGTTTCCAACCGTAAACCTTCGTTATTATGAACCGGACCGGCTCGGATATCGATATGGGATAGCAATGTAGCAGGTGCCGTCGCACGACTGACAATGGGTCGACACTCGGGATCTTGGATGATGATCAACTTACAGGCTTGCTCGCTGTCGGCTCAAGGCAGGGGTGATTGCACGAAACGTTCGTTTTTCGTCTCGTGCACCTTCGTGGGGACGTGATGATGACCGGCTCAAGTATCCGCTCCATAAAAACCATGCCCGCGGCTAACGATGCTGCCGGCGTGTCTTCCAGTGCTTTCGAATATACCCTGCTTCGTACGCTTTCCGAAAACGTTCCGCATCGTATTTATGCAAAGGACATGCTGGGCCGTTTTGTATTTGCAAATGGGGCTGTGGCTAGGGGCATGGGCGTCCGCGACTCTGCCGAGTTGATCGGCAAGACTGACTTCGACTTCTATCCACTCGATCTCGCGAGCGAATACCACCGTCAGGAACAGAAGGTCTTGAGGCGCGGGCGACCGATCCTCGATCAGGAAGAACACGCCAGATACCTGCTGCTAGATGAAGAGGCTTGGCTGATCACGACCAAGGTACCGGTGCGTGACGGCGCCGGCCGGATCATCGGGCTTGTGGGCATCAACTACGAGGTCACCACGCAGAAGGCCGCCGGGCTGGCGTTGGAAGCTGCTCACAAGCAGGCGGCAGAGGCGGCTGTCCACCTTCAGGCCACCGTGGCGCGGCTCGATCTTGAAGTGAAGGAGCGGCAACGCTTCGAACAGGAGCTCCGCCACCAGGCGATGCACGACACCCTAACCGGTCTGCCGAACCGGGCGCTGCTGATGGACCGGATCGAGCAGGCGATCCAGGGTGCTCGACGCAATGATCATCCACTCACGCTGCTGTTTCTCGATCTCGACCGGTTCAAGATTGTCAACGACAGCCTAGGTCACGCTGCCGGCGACGAGCTGCTGCGCATCATAACCCGGCGGATCGCCCGCCTTTTGCGCTCCGGAGATACCTTCGCCCGCCTCGGCGGCGACGAGTTCGTCTTTCTGCTACCGAACCCCATGCCTTCCGAGGCTCTGGCCCGTCTGACTAGCCGTCTCTCCCGCGTCTTGGCCAAGCCGATGCTTCTCGCGGGGCGCGAGATATCGATCACCTGCAGTCTTGGCTATAGCCTCTATCCGCAGGACGGCGAGGACGCCGCCACGCTGCTCAAGCGGGCCGACGCGGCAATGTATGGAGCCAAGAAAGACGGCGGGAACCGAGTGCAGTGCTACACACCCGGCCTCAGCTCGCATGCGGTCGAACGACTGGAAATCGAGACCCAGTTGAAGCGGGCACTGCAACGCGGTGAGTTCCTGATGCACTACCAGCCGCAGATAGAGATCGCAAGCGGTCGGATCGTCGGTGTGGAAGCCCTGGTGCGCTGGAAGCATCCCGTCCGCGGACTGGTGCCTCCGATGGATTTCATTCCGCTCGCCGAAGAGTGCGGGCTTATCGAGCCGATCGGCGAGTGGGTGCTGCGCACGGCCTGCGCCCAGGCTGCAGCGTGGCAGAATGCCGGACTGCCGGCTCTGCGCATGGCAGTCAACGTCTCGGCACGCCAGTTCCGTGATCCCGCGCTGGTATCGGTGGTAGCGCAGGCCCTCGCCGAGTACAGGCTCGCCCCGCATCACCTGGAACTGGAGATCACCGAGAGCATGTCGATGAAGGCGCCGGAAGAAAGCGTTCGCATCCTGACTAGCTTCAAGGAGCTCGGTATCAACATTGCAGTGGACGACTTCGGCACCGGCTACTCCAATCTCGCATACTTGCGACAGTTTCCTGTTCGTTGCATCAAGTTGGACCGTGCGTTCGTCAACGAGCTTGGCTCGCAGTCCAGCAGCAACGTGATTGTCGAGGCTATCGTTGCGATGGCGCATAAACTTGGTCTGCACGTCGTCGCCGAGGGTGTCGAGACCGCCGAGCAGCAAAGCCACTTGCTTGCCTACGGCTGTGACGAACTGCAGGGTTACTGGTTTTCACGACCAGTCGACGCCGTGAGACTCGAAGAGCTCTTGCGTAAGCATGATGGAAGTTGGAGCGGTTCGAACTCAAGGGTGGTCACGCCTTTCCCTCCAGGGTTGAGGGAGACCTGAACTCAAGTCAAGCGGCTCACCGAGTGACCGACAGCTTGCCCAATCTCATGAACCGGCAGCGCGGGCTCTAAACAGCGATGCTCTTTACGAGGCAGTGGGGGTGATGCGGACGGCACGCTGTTGACGACCAGTTTAGGAATGACGGACATGCACACTCCCCCTGTACCAACTGACGAAAAGAAACGCCTCGCGTCGCTCTATCGGACCGGCCTGCTCGAGGGCTTCGCCGAGCAGCGGATCCAGGCCCTCACGGAACTTGCGTCCCGCATGCTGAACCGGCCGGCTGCCGCCCTCTCGCTCATCACAAGTGAGCGGCAGCTCCTGCGCGCCGGCGTCAACCTGAAGCTGACCAGCACGACCCGCGACGAGTCGTTCTGCGGCCACACCATCCTGCAGCCGGACCAGCCGATGATTGTCGAGGATGCCCTGCTGGATCCGCGTTTCGCCGACAACCCGCTCGTGACCTCTCGCCGTCTGCCCATCCGTTTCTATGCCGGCGTTCCGGTCCGGACCAGTGACGGACAGCCGGTCGGTGCACTCTGCGTGCTGGATCACGTGCCTGGGGTCATCAGTGCTGCCGAAATCATCATCCTTCGGAAGATCGCCGAGGAGATCGAGGTCATCATCCACGAGAACCAAGCCGACACGGTGGAGTTTTCCGGCCTGCTGCATGAGCTCCAGCAGGCCTTGATCGCCGGCGACCTTCTCCTGCAGTGGCAACCCATAAAGGACATGCGCACGATGCAGACCCGCGGTCACGAGGCGCTGGTCAGATGGTTGCGGGCCGATGGGTCGATGATGAGGCCGGATGGATTGATCCCCTTGGCAATCAGCTCCGGCCTGATCACCAGGCTGGACCGGTTCGTCCTTCGCGCGGCATGCGCAAGGGCGGCGGCGCAGCCGGACGGGCAGGAGATCTCCGTGAATATCTCCGGCACCTGGCTGGGCCTCAAGCGCGCCGCCCTTGCCGAGGTCGTCGCCCAGACCCTGGCGAAGACCAGCTTGGCACCCGACCGCTTGACCATTGAGCTGGCGGAAGGCGTCATCGTCCGCGACCCGGTTCGGGCACTTCAGGAGATGGAGGAGCTGCGGGCCGTCGGCGTCAAGCTTGCCCTCGACAACTTCGGCACCGGCATGTCGGCGCTCGGCTATGTCGAGGGCTACCCGTTCCAGACCCTGAAGCTCGACCGCGCCGTCGTTGCCGGGATCGGAAAGAGCGCGCGCGCCGAGGCGATCGTTTACTCGGTGATCCGGTTGGCCCACGAACTCGACAAGACCGTCTGCGCCGTCGGTGTCGAGAACGCGAGGCAGTTCGCCTTCCTGTCGGCAGAGGGCTGCGACATGGCGCAGGGCGAGATGATCGGCAAGCCGGGTGCTGACCTGGAGGTTCTCGAGGCTGTCGCCTAGGTTTCGCCGGCCGGCTGTCGCTCTAATAGGTGATCGTGACGTTCACGGCGTCCGTATAGGAGCCGGGCGGCGGGCTCGCCTGTGCCGGAACCTGCCCATACGCTGTCAGGGTGCCTGTCCCGGTGGAAAGCGACGCCGTATTGGTGCCGGAGGTGCTGCCCCAAGGCAGCGTGAAGCCGGCATCCCGGTAGATGCCATAGGTAATGACGTGGGAGCCCGACTTCATCTGCCGGGCGGTCGGGCCAGTCCCGGTCGCACCGTTGTCCAGCGCCATGGTCACGGGCGTCGAGGCGTTGCAGGACACGGATATGGTCGCGGTCGCGGTGACGGCTGCCTTCAGCACCGAGGCGGTCGGGAACGCCATGCTGGTCGCTGAGACCTTGCACTGGGTCGGTATCGTCGCGGAGATCGAGAAGTTGGCCTGGGCCGTATTATGCGTGCCCGCGGCCAAGGCGCTGCACGTCACCGCGGTGCTTTCCGGGTAGTAGAAGAAGACGGCGTCGGCACCTGAGAAGCTCGACGTATAGGTTCCCGGAGCCGGGGCCGTCGCAGGCGGCGGCAGCGTGACCCCGATCGCGAACGTCCCGGTGCTGTTCGCGGCCACCACCCCGGTCATCGGGATCGCGATCGGGCCATACATCGGGAAGGATGTGCCGTTGCCGATCTGGGCTGACGAGCCCCCGGAGTTGATCTGGATTGGAATGGTCGCTCCGCCGGACGCCACGGCGCGGTTCGTGGCCGTGAGGCCGCCGGTGCCCGTGCCGATGGAGACGCAGGCATAGATGGTGGTGGTAAAGTTCAGAAGGTTGCTGCAGCTGTAGGTGCCGTTGCCGCTCGTGGTGGTGTTGCTGGTCGTATACGGATT
Organism: uncultured Lichenicoccus sp.; assembly: GCA_963693035.2. GTDB lineage: Bacteria > Pseudomonadota > Alphaproteobacteria > Acetobacterales > Acetobacteraceae > Lichenicoccus. Next base: position 99,194 of record CAXMMQ010000006.1, on the reverse strand, counting down.
GATCGTCCCGAGCAGCAGCGACGGCCCGGAGGCCGTGCAGGTCTGCGCGCGCGCGCCGGTCGTCAGCGCAAGCAGCAAGAACAGCAGCGCGCTGCAATGCCTGATCCTCGGGAGCGATTTCACGGCGCGAGATCGGTTCTCATACGGAACGGCGCCGGACCTGCGCTGATCCTGAGCTCAAAAGGTCACGACCACGTTCACCACGTCCGCATAGGCGCCCGGTTTCGGGGCGGCTTGTGAAGGAACCTCGGCGTAGACCGTGATCGCCTGGGATGTATCGAGACCGGTTCCGGGCACGGTGTCGCTGCCGACGGTGTTCCCGAAGTTTGCCGACAACGCCGAGTTCTGAAACAGTCCATAGGCAATGAATGCCGACGGCGGTCCCGACATCAGGCGAACCGTCGTCGACGCTCCAGCGCCGCTGCCCTGATCCAGCCCGATATTGAATGGTGTCGTATCCGTGCAGGTCGTGCGCAGGATGCCGGTTGCTGTCCTGGCGGCACTCAGCCTCGAAAGGGCAGGAAAGGCGACCGACGTCGCGTTGATGCTGCAGCCAGCAAGCAAGGTGATCGAGACCGGCATGACGGCATCGACCCGGGCCGCCCGCGCCGGCATGGGTAATCCCATCGGCCCGGCCAGGAAGGCGGCGGCAACACCGACGAACGGCCTCGCGTTCTTGGCGCAGCGTGCGGAACGTTGGCTCATGACTTGTTCTCGACGGGACCTATGGCGCGGCCTTGCATCAATTAGGCTCGCAGTTCGCTGGCGGTCCAGTCATTAGCGGCCCGATACCAATCTTAAGCAGGTGGCGGAAAAATGTGACGCGGTGGCGGCAGTATCTTTGCCGGCTCGAAGCGCGAAGGCCTGAGGCTCTTGCGGTGACCGTCTGACCTCGTCGGCTCACTTCGCGTCCCGGCAGGGCAGGGTGCCCAGGCGGCGGCCAACGCCGCCGTGGCCGTCGAACTGCGTGGCGATCAGGCACGTCGTGCCGTCCGGCATCTCGACTTTCAGGACTTCGTCGCGCTCGAGGGATGGCAGGTAGGCGCGGCCATCCTTGCTGATCGGCGCAGTGGACGAGGTCGAGGTGAGGAGCGAGCCAAGCGGAGGCGGCGCTCCGTGATAGGTGACATGCAGAAGTGCTGATGCCGATGCGGAGGCGACGCCGAAGCGAGCGATCGCCGCGCCGTCGCTGCGCACGGTTATCTGCCGATCGGTCTCGGTCGGCACCGCGTCGATCGGCATCCGGCTCGCGTCGATGGCGACGGTCTGCGGAGAGCCTGCCACGGCGCCGGGTATCGCCAGCTTGCCGTCGAACGCGGTGCGGCCCTGGTCGTAGCCGTTGAGTTCGACCGGCACCCCGGAACGGCCGGCGTCCGCAATGATGATGCCGCCGGTGGCCGGATCGGCGGCAAACGGATGCATGCCCACGACACCCGCCGAGCCCTGCAAGCTTGCCGATGTGGTAACCTGCTTGCCGAAGGACTGCACCGTGATGCCGGGGATGCCGTAGCCGGTGCGCATCGACGCGTCGGCATCCGCGTAGCTGCTGGTCGGCGCCCGGTTCCCGTACACGTCCCAGCCGACGTCGCCGATCGACTGGCCGAGCGGCTGCGATGCCGAGGCCGTACCGGTATAGCCGTTCTGGCCGGAGGCTCCGCCCAGGCCGCCGCCGCCGGACCCGTAGCCGCCCGAGATGGCGGCCTGGATGCCACCGAACGACATGCTGACGCCAACCTCGAGGGTCGTGCTGCGCTGCCCGCCCATCGCTTCGGAAAGATTGGCGAATAACGGGATGCGGCCCAGCACCAGGTAGTTGGCAGACACCGAAGCGAAACCGACGGCGCTGGAGCCGGGATATTTATTGCTCTCGTACGAGGCGGACATCGAGAACTGCTTGCTGGCCTGCCAGGACAGCAGGGCCGAGAACTCGGAGGTGGCGGGCAGGCTGAGGATCGGATTGCTGGCGTCATCCCCCCCGTAGGCTCGGGCCGATGCGGAGACGACATCGTCATAGGCGCCCAGGGTGCGGGCGGCGTTGACCTCGAGCTGGAAATTCCAGGGACCGGAGACAATGAAGCCGAAGCGCCCGGCGGCTCCGGCCCCACGCGCGGACCCGCTGCCAGCCACCGAGGCGTGGATGCCGAGCCGTCGCAAGGCCGCCAGGTCGACACCCAGCTCGGCTTCGCCCAGATCCGGGCCGCCTTCGACGTGGGCAGAGGCAGTGAGGTGGTCGTAGACGCCGTAGCGGCCGTTGCCGTACGCGTAGGGCGTGGCGTCGTAGCTGGTGTCGGTGGCGCCATAGCCGAACCGTGGCGAGCCGAGGCCCGCCGACCACAGGAAGAGGCCGCCGCGCAGCAGTTGCGTATCGGCCCGCTGGACCTCGACCGGGAGCAGGACGGCGCGGCCGGTCACGTCGGTGACAACGACGTTGGTGCCTTCGCCCGTGGCGCCCGGCGGCAGCACCAGCGAGAACGGGCCACCTGCGGTGGCGGTATGGTAGGTGCGTTGGCCGTCGAGATAGACGTCGATGCTCGACTGCGCCTGGGCGGAGCCGGTGACGGATGGGATGGGCGAGCTCGACCAGCCAGGCACGCCGCTGAAGTCGGTGCCGATCTGAACCCCGCCAAAGCGCCAAGGACGCGCCTGGGCCAGCGTATCGGTCGTGGTGGAAATGACGTCCCCGGCGGAGACGGCGATGTTGAGGGCAGCCGGGCGCCAGCTCACGGTGCTGTCCAGACGGATCAGGGCGTCGGCGGATTGCCGCTCGCTGTCGTAGGCCCAGCCGAAGGTTCCGATGAAGTTGGGCGCCAGCATGCGCAGTTCGGCATCGCCACCCCAGTAGCTGCCCGAGCCGACGCCGACACCGCTGGAGGTGCCGTCGCTGCTGCCGTCGAAGTCATGGCGCACATTGAGGTCGTAATTCACATAGGCGCCCCAGGTCTCCGGGCTCAGCGGCGACTTCCTGTCGGCCTCGTCAGGCGCGAAGCGCTGCGCCGATAGCAGCTCCACCGGCGCCTTGAGGACCAGCACGCCCTGTGACTCGATGAACTGGTAGGCAATTGCGGTTTGGGCCGACAGGTCGAGCGCGTGGCCTTTGGGGGCGATCAACCCGAGGGCCTTGACGGTCGATGGAGGCAGCGTGATCTGGCCGTGCGAGACGTTGACCAGCAGGTCGCCGTAGGGCACGCCGTTGAGCTTGACCTGCACCAGTTGCTGCTCGTCCGGGGTCGTGTCCGGCGCGGTGGCGAAGCGGCTCGCCAGGTCGTCCTGAGCCGCCGCCGGTGCCGGCCAGCCGAAGCTGATGCAGGCCAGCAGCGCCACGTGGAGCGAAAGGCCGCCCCGTTCGGGAACGCAATGATCTGCCTTGAACCGGACGCCTACCCCGGGCTCGTCACCGCACGTCAAGGGTCCGCCGCCCCAGGTCGGTATCTACCTCGAGGGCACCGGGATGAACCGACGCTGGCAGGGCAATCGACAGGCTTGCATGCTGTAGCGCGTAGCCGGCGAGCCCAGGCATGACCATGTGTCCGTCCTGGCTCAGGTTGGCCAGCCGCGCCCGGCGCCCGCCGTCGTTGGAGATGACGAGCGTGCGGCCGCCGGCGAGCTGGCCGCGCAGCGCGGGGGGCTGGATGGCCTCCGGCTCAACGAAGGCAGGCAGGCTCTGGGTGAGGGCAAAGACGATGCGCCCGGCGATGATGTCGTTGCGGTCCGGGAGCTGGCGGATCATGACGCGGAAGGCGCGTTCCTGGCCTGGCGCGCCATTCGGCAGCCTGAGCCGCAGTTTGTACGTCGTGTGCGGCCCGATCCACATCGCGGGCGGCGACGCGACGGCCTCCTCGGACTCCGTCAGTACGTCATGACCCGCGGCATCCTGCGACCAGTCATAGACGACCGTCTCGAGGTAGATGCGACGGTCGCCAGGATTGCTCAGGATGACCGAGCCGATGCCGCCCTGCGCTTCGATGGTGACAGGTCGTGCATCGAAGCCATCAGCCAGAGCCGGGTGTGCCGCACCCGTCACGATGCAGGCTGCAACCAGAACGTGACGCCATCTCATCGAAAGCCGGGCCTCATCCACGTCGGTTCGGCACTCAGAACGTTACTGTAACGTTCACGACATCCGCGTAGGCGCCGGGTGCCGGCGATGTCTGCGCCGGCACCTGGCCATACACCGTGATGGGCTGCGCGGTGCCGTTGCCGGTGCCCGAGACGGTGTCGGTACCGGACGTGTTGCCGAAATTCGTGGTCAGCGACGCGTTCTGGAACAGGCTGTAGGTGATCACCGCGGAGGCCGGACCGGTCATCTTCCTGAGCGTTGTCGTGGCGCCCGCACCGCCGCCCTTGTCCAGGCTGACGACGTACGGGGTCGTATTGGTGCAGGTCGGGCTCACCGTGCCGTTCGCGGCGATGGCAGCCCCCAGGGTCGACTGCGTCGCAAAGGCGACGGCGGTTGCGGTGACCGTGCAACCGGCCGTGATCGTGATGCTGACCGGAAGGGTGGTCGTAGCCGTCCCGGCACTGGCCGGCGGCGACGCGACCAGCGGTGTCAGCAGAAGGCAGGACGCAAGTCCGACGAGCACCCGGGCGTTGGTTGGTAGGCGCTTTCTGTAGCTGTTCATGACTTCCTCGACACCGATTTGATGGCTTTCGGTGTCTGGTCAAATAAACGTGTGCCCAGTCGCAGTCGAGTCATTGCTGCTCAGTAATCAATCTTAATACGCTAGCATTGAAATGCGACATCGTGAACAAGCGGTTACCTCCTGAGACGACGATTTCGGCACGACACTGCGACCAGTCCCGGCCGGCACATCGAAGACTGTTGACTGCTCATGTTGCCGAGGCGGGTTGATGCGGAAGTCATTCCTCTGGCACCCCATGGCTGCGCGCGAACATCCAAGTATTAGGCTGTCAAATGAAGGCGCTTTCGACGGGAAAGTCTTGCGCGTAGCATTAAGTGGTTGTGACGGAGCGCGCATCCCGCCTGATGCCGCGGCTTAATGCTGCCGGGGAGCCACCAGTCACCAAGCGCCAACTTCAGGCTGGCGATTGTCACATTATATCGACAGGCCGCTTGGCTTCGATCTGTCGGCTGCCGAGAGCAGGCAGGCTGCTGAAAAACTTCTGCTGCTGGATGAGAGCGGTCCGCAGGACCGCGGCCGGCGCGACGTACTGAGCACCGGAGGGCAAGCAAGGCGGGTTGGAGTGCCAGCAGCGGGAGTGCTTCAGCAGCCTGCTACACTTCCGGAACCCAGTACAGCAGCCGGCGCAGCAGCCGGTCGACCAGGGTCCAGAGCACGACCCCTGCACGCGGGTGCGGGTGATGGTGTCGAGTGCCGAGAACGGCTCGTCCATCAGCACGACCGGGCGGTCGTCGTAAAGCGTGCGGGCGAGCGCTGCGCGCTGGCGCATGCCCCCCGAGAGTTTCGCAGGCAGCGCGCCGCGGCGATCATCGAGCCCGACCCGGTGCAGCAGGTCCAGCGCGCGCGGTCGCGTGGCTGCCGGCGCAGGCGGGCGCCGAGCATCACGTTGTCGAGGATGCTGAGCCAAGGGTACAGCAGGTCCTGCTGTCCCATCCAGGCGATCCGCCCGTCGAGCTTCTGCCCGTCGCTGGCCGCGATGCGTCCGGCCAGCGGCGCGGCGAGGCCGGCGGCGACTCGCAGCAGGCTGCTCTTGCCGACGCCGCTGGCGCCCAGCATCACCATGAACCGCCCAGGCGGAACCTCAAGGGCCAGGTTCCGGAACAGGGTGTGAGCGCCGTATGCCAGGGTCAGGCCGCTGATCTCGAGCCCGGGCGGCTTCACGCGTCGAGGAACGGCAGCAGGTGGGACAGCAGCGCGTCGGGCTGCTTCTCCTGCAGCAGGTGCCCGCATGGCAGCCCCGCTCCCGAAACGAGGTCGGGCGAGGCGGTCTTCTCGCGCCAGGTCTGCCGCACGTCGTAGAGCGCGCCGACGGTGCCCCTCTCGCTCCACAACGCCAGCAGATTCACGCCGATGCGTCGGCCGGCGGCGTCGTCGGCACGGTCATGGTCGAGATCGATTGTGGCCGCGGCACGATAATCCTCGCAAGCCGAATGGATCGTGCCGGCTGCGGCATAACAGCGCGCGATACTCCGCCGCGAGCGCCGCCGATGGCACGCCGTCGGTCTTGCTCTGCGTGTGCGATTGCCGCTCCAGGAAGAACGCGGTCTCGGCTGCGATCAGGCGCTCGGGCAAAGGCGCCGGCTGGATCAGGAAGAACCACCAGCAATAGGCCTGCGCGCATGCGCGGTCGGTGCGCTCGTACATCGTCAGCGTGGGTGCGATGTCGAGCACGGCGAGGCGGGTCACGACGCCTGGATGATCGAGCGCCAGGCGATGCGCGACACGGCCACCGCGATCATGGCCGACGACCGCGAAACGGTCATGGCCGAGTGCGCGCATCACGGTGACCATGTCCGACGCCATCGACCGTTTGGAGAACGGCGCGTGGTCGGCATCGCTGTCGGGCTTGCTGCTCTCGCCGTAGCCGCGCAGGTCGGCCACCACGACGGAAAATCCTGCGCGCTCTGCGCGTGGCCGTGCAGCAGCAGCACCGGCGGCCGGTCGGTAGCGGAAACGGGTCCGGCGCTGCGGGCATGGATGAGGATACCCGGCGCGGTCTCGATGCGATGGGTCGCGAAGCCCGGAAGAAACTCTGGGATGCTCACCGTCGGGTCTCCGAAGCCCGGGTCAGGATTGCGGCTCGTACCGCGCCCAGTCCCTCGTGCCGTGCTCGAACCATGCGGTCATGCGGCTGCCGTCCCAGCGGTAGCGGAACTGGCGCGCCTGCAACACCGGCAGGGTGACGCAGTTCGGCCAGAACAGCGCCGCGGCGAAGCCGGCCTGGTAGCGCACGCTCGGATAGACGACGCCGTCGAGCTCTTCGTCATGCAGGCGGCGGCCGAGTTGCTGGCCAGCGCTCCAATCGTCAGGCACCAGCGTGCGCTCCGGGTCGGCCTTGCGCAGGTCGTGCACGCTGCCCGAGATCGCGCAGTTCAGCTCGCGGAAATCCGCGTCCGCCGCCGGCTCGCCGGTCGCGCGCATGAACTCCTCGAAATGATACGCCGTCTCGGCCAGCGCCACCTCGAAGCGATCGCCGCAATACCACACGCCGAAACTTCCGTCCGAGAACCGGCTCGGGCGCAGCGGCGAGGCATGGGTGAAGGCGCCCATCACCAGGGTCGCGGTGCTGCCGCTGACGCGGCGATGCGCCGGCACCAGCCCAAGGTTGCCGATCTCGTCGCGCAGGCGCGGGTTGCTGCGCGCCTCGGCGCGCGCGATGCGGTCCCAGTCGGCCGGATCCGCAATATCCTCGAACAGGTGCACCGTCGGATACACCGTGCGGATGATGCGGTGCGACTTCTTCCAGCGCAGGCGCAGGGCCATCGTGCTCTGGTTCCCCGGCCTGGTTCCTGAAGGCCTGCTACCAGCTCGCTCGTTCCGCATCGAGATAGGCGCGGATGGCGGCGAGGTCGGTCGGCGCGCCCTGCAGCATGCGGTCCAGCGCCGAGAAGCCGCCGAAGGCCGGGCTCTGCTTGTGGATCCAGTCGTAGCCGCGTTGCGCATCGGTGAACAGGTAGCGCAGCGCCTTGTGGATGCCCATCAGGTCGCCGAGCCTGCAGATGGTGTCGTGCGGGATGGTGGCGACGTCGCCGGCCTTCCAGCGCTGGTAGGTGCGCTCGCTCGGCGATCCCAGCAGGCGCCGGCTCTGCTGCGCATCGAGCTGCCAGCGCATGAACAGGTTGAAGGCGGCACGAAGCATCGCCTCGGCCTCCGGCTGCGTCACCGGCTCGGCAAGCGAGACCGGATCGAGGGCCTCGTTGGTCCGGGAGGCGGCGGGCGGCCGGGCGGTGACGGGCGGATACATGACTGAGATTGATTCTGTGACCCCAATACTATAGGCATGGCGTCAATTGACTTCAAGGTGATCCACTTCCGCCGTTTGGCGGACGATTGCTGAAGCCGGTCGTGAAAGGCTGCAGCCATGCCGATCTCCCTTCCGACCCTGCTGGCGCTGCTGGCGCTGCTGGTCGCCGTCGTCACCCTCGCGGCCTGCCTGCTGGTGCTGCGCGCGCTGCACGATCCAGCGCCCCGCGAGGAGGCTGATCTGCTGCACCGGCTTGGTGTGCTGGTCGAACACGAGCAGGTGGCGCGCGCCGGCGATGCCGAGCGGACGTCGCTCCGGCTCGCCGAGATCGAGCGCATCGTCGTCGGCCGCATCGAGCAGAACCGCAACGACGTCAGCGAGCGGCTGGGCACGCTGACCACGATGATGGCGCGCGAGCAGGGCGAGGCGCGGGTCGCGATGGCCAACGCGCTGCGCGAGATGTCCGAGCAGTCCGCCACCAGGCTGGCCGCGATCCAGGCCTCGGTGAACGAGCAGCTCCACGCCGCCGTCGAGAAGCAGATGCAGACCAGCTTCCAGCGCGTGCTGGAGCAGTTCGGCGCGGTGCAGAAGGCGATGGGCGAGGTGGCGGCGATGACCGCGCAGATCGGCGACCTCAAGCGGCTGTTCTCCAACGTCAAGACGCGAGGCGGCTGGGGCGAGGCGCAGTTGCGCGCGATCCTCGACGACGTGCTGCCGACCGGCGCCTACGAGAGCAACTGCCGTCTGGCCGCCGGCAGCGCCGAGGTGGTGGAGTTCGCGGTGCGCATGCCCATGCGCGGAGGCTCTGGGCGCGGTTCGCCGGGAAGCCCGCCTCCGCTGCTCGCCATCGACAGCAAGTTTCCGACCGAGGCGTACGAGCGGCTGCTGCAGGCGGTCGAGCAGGTCGATGCCGATGGCGAGCGCACGGCGCGGCGCGCGCTCGAGCAGATGGTGCGGCTTGAGGCGCGCAAGATCGCCGCCAAATACATCGTGCCGCCGGTCACGGTGGAGTTCGCGGTGCTCTACCTGCCGACCGACGGGCTGTACGCCGAGATCGCCCGCGTGCCCGGGCTGATCGACGAAATCGGCCGCACCCAGCGTGTCATGGTGATGGGCCCGAGCCTGATCCCGGCGCTGCTGCGCACCATTCACCTGGGCTACGTGACGCTGGCGCTGGAGGAGAAGACCGAGATCATCAGCCAGCTCTTGGGTGCGACAAGGCAGGAGATGCTCAAGATGGATGGTGTGCTTGAGAAGCTTGGCCGCAACGCGTCGGCGATGTCGAGCTCGATCGAGGAAGCGCGCCGGCGCACCCGTGTGGTGGCCCGCAGGCTGCGCGGCATCGAGGCGCCGGATGCGGCGCAGGCGGCGTCAATGCTGGAGCTGCCTCTTGACGAGGACGCCGAGCCGGCGGCGGCGCAGGAGCTTTGGAGTTAGCCCGTCTCGTGCAGATCGAACAGCTGCAGGGCGCCGCAAAAGACAGGATGCTCGGAGCGACGAAGATGGCGACATACCGCATGGCGTCGGTTAAGCCGCGCGGCTGATGATCCTCGATGCCGGTCATTCGGCCGCGACAGTGGCCCGGGACGGAGCCGGGATGCCGTGCCGTCGCGAGGCCAGCAGCATGTAGACCGCCGGCAGCACGAACAGGGTGAACAGGGTGCCGATGGAGAGGCCGGCGGCGATCACCAGCCCCATGACGTAGCGCGACGCGGAGCCCGCACCGGTCGCCAGCACCAGCGGCATGACGCCCAGCACCATCGCCGCCGTGGTCATCAGGATCGGCCGCAGCCGCAGCGTGCAGGCGCGCAGGATTGCCTCGCGCTTGTCCAGCCCCAGTCCCTGGCCCTCATTGGCGACCTCTACGATCAGGATGCCGTGCTTGCTGATCAGGCCCATCAGGGTGACCAGCCCGACCTCGGTGAACAGGTTGATGCTGGCGCCGCCGACGCCGAGCCAGACGAACAGCAGCGCGCCGGCCATCGACATCGGCACCGACACCAGGATGATCAGCGGATCGCGGAAACTCTCGAACAAGGCTGCGAGTGCCAGGTAGGTGATGACGAGCGCCAGCGCGAAGGTCGGCCCGAAGCCGCCGGTCTCCTGCACGAACTGGCGCAGCGGGCCGACGGTGTCGGTCCCGTAGCCGGCGGGCAGCATCCGGGCGGCGAGATCCTGCAGCCAGGCGTAGGCCCGTCCCTGGGTCACGCCGGGTGCCGGCAGCGCGCTGATGGTCGTCGCGTCGAGCTGCTGGAAATGGCTGACGGACTCGGGCACGACGCTGTTCTCGATATGAGCGACCGACCGCAGCGGCACCGACACGCCGTTGATCGACCTGATCGGGTAGTCGAGGATCTGGTCGGCGTTGAGCCGGTAGCCCCGCATGACCAGCGGCTCGACCTTGTATGAACGCTGGTCGGCGGCGAAGAAGCCTGTGTAGTTGCCGCCCAGCATGGTGTTGAGCGAGACGCTCAGGTCGCTCAGCGTCAGGCCCAGCGCCGACAGCTTCGCGCGATCGATCACGACCGTCGCCTGCGGCTGGTCGATCTTCAGGTCCTTGTCAATGTAGCTGAACAGCCCACTGGCCCGCGCCTTGGCCAGGAAAGTGCTGGAGATCTCGTTCAGCTGCCGGAAGCTGCCGGTGCCCTGCAGCACGAACCCGATCGGCATGCCGTCGGAGCCGGGAAGGTAGGGCGGCACATAGATCGCTAGATCCAGTCCGGCGATGCGCGACAGTTTCGACTGCACCTCGTCGCCGATGGCAAAGACGCTGCGGGTGCGCCGGCCGCTGTCGGACAGATCCAGGCCGCCATCGATCGAGGGTGCCTCGGGAGCAAGATACCAGTGCGTCGCTTCGGGCACCGATTTGTAGATGGCGATGATCTTCGCGTCGTAGCGCTGCAGCGCATCCGAGGTCGCGTCGGGGGCACCGTTGCCCGACAGATCGAGTTCTCCGGTATCCTCGGCCGGCGAAAGCTCGTGGCGCGCGTGGGCGTAGAAATACCCGCTGCTGCCGAGTATCGCGAGACCGGCCAGCAACACCAGGGGCTGTAACCTGAGCCCCGCACGCAGCGCCCTCGCGTGGGCACGCTGCACGCCCTCGAGCGCCCGTTCGCTCGCGCGCTCCAGGCTTTCCGGCAGCGGCACCCGGCCACCGGGCGCGGTGCGGGCCCGCAGCAGGCGCGAGCTCATCATCGGCGACAGGGTCAGCGCCAGCAGCGCCGACATCGTCACCGCACCTGCCAGGGTTAAGGCGAACTCGATGAACAGCGCGCCGGTCAGGCCGCCCTGCAGCCCGAGTGGCACGTAGGCCGCGATCAGCACCACGGTCATCGCCAGGATCGGCTGCATCAGTTCGCGCGCCGCCGCCGACGCCGCGGCGACCGGCCGCAGGCCGAGTGCGAGGTGCCGGTTGACGTTCTCGACCACGATGATGGCGTCGTCGACGACGAGCCCGATCGCCAGCACCAGCGCCAGCAGCGTCAGCAGGTTTATCGAGAACCCCATCAGCGACATCATGGCGAAGGTGCCGGTCAGGGAAAGCGGGATCGTCACGAGCGGGACCAGAACCGATCGTGGTGAGCCGAGAAACACGAACACCACCAGCGCCACGATCGCGAGGCTTTCAGCCAGCGTCACCACGACCTCTCGGATCGAGGCGTGGATATACTCCCCGGTATCTTCCACCGCGATGATGTGGAAGCTCGGCGGCAGCCGGGTGCGCAGTGCGGCGAGCTGCCGCTCGATCCCGGCGGCGACGGTGAGCGCGTCGGCGGCCGGTGTCGACCGCACGCTGAGATGCACGCTCGGCCAGCCATTGTTGATGTCGAGCGCATCGTCCGGATCGCTGCCCATACCGACCTCGGCGATGTCGCCGAGCCGGACGATGCCGAGGCCGGTCTGCCGGACGACCAGGTCCTTGAAGCCCGCGACGTCGTGCAGGCTGGAACTGGTGCCCAGGTTGACCATCGTTGAGGCGCCGAGGGTGTTGCCGGCGCCGGTGACGAGGTTGTTGTTCGACAGCGCCGTCCAGACCTCGCCGGGCGTCAACCCGTAGGACGCGAGACGTTCCGGGTCGAGCCAGACCCGCATCACCATGTTGAAGCTCGGCGACGAATGCACGAGTTGCACGCCCGGCACCGCTTGCAGGCGCGGGATGACGATGCGCTGCACGTAGTCGCCGACCTGCGGCGCCGACAGCGCGTCGCTATAGACCGCGAACGAGACCACCGGCTCGCCCGAGGCGCCGAGCGTGATCGACGGTTGCTGCACGCCCGCGGGAAACTGTGCCGTCGCAGCCGTCACATAGGTCTGGATCTCGGCGAGCGCGCGGGCCGGATCGTAGTTCAGGCGGAGATGGACATCGATATCCGAGAGGCCGTTGGTCGAGCTCGACGTCACGTAGTCGATCCCCTGCGTCTGGCTGATCCTGCTTTCCAGCGGCGTCGTCACGAAGCCGGCGATGGTCGCGGGATCCGCGCCGTAATAGGCGGTCTGGATCTCGATCTCTCCTGTGACTGTATGCGGAAATTCCTCCACCGGCAGGGCATGCTCGGACCGCAGCCCGAGCACGAGGACGAGGAGCGACACCACGCAGGACAGCACGGCGCGCTGGATGAACAGGTCGGTCAGCCGCATGCTTGGGTGCTCACTCTTCCGGCGGGGAGGGATCGAGGTCGTTCTCAGGCTGCACGCTGTTGTCGATGCGCACCGGTGATCCGTCGTGCAGCTTCGACTGCCCGGCGGTGACGACCTGCTCGCCCGGCGTGAGGCCGGAGAGCACCACGACGCGATCCCCGCGTGTCTCGCCCAGGACGACGACCCGCGCGGTCGCGACCGGCACGTCGCCGTTCCGCGGTGCCAGCACGTATATGAAGTCGCCATACGGATTGAAGCTGATCGAGGCGTGCGGCACCGCCAGCACCTGACGTATCGCGCCGCGTTTCAGCCGGGCGATCGCGAACATGCCCGGGAGCAGGGCATGGTCGTGATTGTCCAGAGCCGCCCGGATCGTGGCCATCCGGCTCTGTCCGTCGATGCGGCTGTCGATCGCCAGTATCCGCGCCTGGAAGCGGCGCGCCGGCCAGGCATCGACGCTTATTGCTACCGGCTGGCCAGGCGCGACCGTTGCCACCTGCTGCTGCGGCACGTTGAAATCGACATCGATCGGATCCAGCGATTCGAGATTGACCGCCGCATTCCCTGCCGGAAGGAACTGGCCGAGATCGACCTCGCGGATGCCGAGCCTGCCGTCGAACGGCGCGCGTATCACCTTCTCGTCCATCAGCTGCATCTGGGCTGCGACCTGGGCCTGCGCGTTGTGCAGGTTGGCCGTGTCCAGATCGAGAGTGGCCCGGCTGATCGCCTGCGCCTCGAACTGCTTCCGGTCGCGGGCGAGATCGGCGTCATAGAGTTCCACCTGCGACTGCAGCTGCTGCAGCTTCGCCGGATCGTCATAGAGCCGAAGCCGCAGCAGGACCGTTCCGGCATGCACCATGTCGCCGGACCGGAAGTCGATCTCGCTGACAATCCCGGAGACCTGCGCCGCCAGGTCCGCACCCTCGACCGCACGCACCTGGCCATAGGCCTTGTCCAGGCTCTGCCACGGCTCGGGATGCACCGTCATGGCCGAGACCACCTGAGTCGCGTCGGCCGCCGCCGCCGGAGCTGGGGGCGGCGGCTGGCGATGCCACAACGTGGCGAGGCCACAAGCCAGCAGGCTTGGCAGCAACAGGAAGGCGGGTGTGCGTCGCGTCCACGTCATCTGTGTTGGTCCATCGAACATGGCAGTCCCGAGAGGGTCACGCGCCTGGACGGCCTGCGTCTGCAGCGGCAACAAATGCGACCGCTATTGCCTCGCCAGCTCGATCCGGTTGCCGCGGGCTTGCTGGATCAGCCGCGTCAGTTGCGGCTGTGTGTCGGCCAGAGCCTTGCTGCGGCACCCGTCCATCGGCGCCTGGTTGCCTGCATCCGCGTAGATGCTGTCGCAGGCCGCATGCACCGCTTCCAGTAGCCGCAGCCGAGCTGCTGCCTGACCGGAATGCGATGCCAGGTCGAGATCGCCCAGATGCACCGTCTCCTGCGCCGTGTCCAAGCGCCCGTCGTTGGCCACGCTCTGGCCTCGCGCCGGCAGGCTGTGGCCCGCCATCAACGCGCACGCCAGAATAGTCAAGATCGTCGTTCTATTGGTCATTTTCCTGCTTCCTGATTTGCCTCGAGCACAGGGAAGCAGGGCCGGGCATTCCAAGAATACCCAAGTTTGGTAGGTGAACGTAGCACCCGAGGAAGGCTCGCGGCGCCCTGTCAAGCAACTGCAATCATGAAAGCCAGGGCCATTCAACGGTCTCGCATCGGCTGTCAGGGATGGCTACAAATCGATTCATTCGCAAAGTCCGGTTTCCCCCACGCCTCGGCCGCCGCCTGTTAGCTTGCGGCCTTGGCGTCCGCCGCCCATCGCACCTGAAGGCCTCTCCCGCATGTCGGCCGCATCGCCTCCGCGTGTCCTCGTCCTTGATGACGACGACACCATCCGCGACTTCCTGATCGAGATCTTCACGCGCGACGGCTACGAGGCGCAGGGCGCGTCAGGTGCGGCGCTCGGCCGTGCGGCGCTCGCGGCCCACCCCATCGACCTGCTGATCCTCGATCTCGGTCTACCGGACGGGGACGGTATCGCCCTCTGCCGCGAGCTCCGGGCCGCCGGGCAGACCTTTGCGATCCTCATGCTCACGGCGCGCACCGGGCCGATCGAGCGCGTGCTCGGGCTGGAGCTCGGCGCGGACGACTACCTCGCCAAACCGTTCGAGCCGCGTGAACTGCTGGTGCGGGCGCGCAAGCTGCTGAGCCGGCGGTCGGGCTTCGTGGGCGACTGGCGGCCGCACCAGCCCCGACTGGCCCGGTTTGGGCCTTGGGAACTCGACCTGCTGCATCGCCGGCTGATCGCGACCGACGGGCGGCTGGTGATGCTGCCGGCTTCCGAATATGGCCTGCTGCGGCGCCTGATCAATCATCCCGGCCAGGTGCTGTCGCGCGAGGAACTGCTGCCCGAGCGGGGCGCTACCGTGTCGTTCGACCGCTCGCTCGATATCCGCATCAGCCGTCTGCGCCAGCGCCTGGCGCTCGAGCCGGGAGCCTCCGACATGATCCTGACCGTGCGCGGGGAAGGTTACATGCTGGCTGCCGAGGTTTCGTTCCGGTGAGCGATGCCATCCCTGGTCGCTGGAGCAGGCCGATGACGGCCCGACCGTGGCGCGTCCTCGGCCACCGCCTGGAGTCGCTCGGCGGCCGTCTCGTGTTCGTGGTCTGCGCGGTGATCGCCGCCACCGCCGGGGCGACGCTCGCGCTGGCGGCATTTCTCTGGTCGCACGAGATGGAGTCGCTGCAGCTCGGCAAGTTTGTTGAAGCGATCGGGGAGATCCATGACCATCTCGACCATGACAAGCCGGCCTTCGACGATCGCCTGCGTCACTTCCACTTCCACGACTACGCCCCGCAGCCGTACCCCTGGCCGCACGGCCGCCGCGAGGACGAGGGCCTGCGCGCCGAACTCAGGGCACAATTCGGGGCGGACTCGGATCCGCATGTCGTGCGCGTCGACGAACGCGCCCGCTGTATCCAGCCGCTGTCGTTGCACCTGCATGAATACCTCCCGCAGTTCGGCTGCTGGTACGTGCGCTTCACCTACCCGCCCGGGCAGACCTACGCGCTCGAGATCGATCGCGACACCGTTCGCAACTACGATCTCGCCCTCTTCGAGCCGATCTACCTGGCGGTGATAGCCCTCGAAAGCGTGCTGCTGGCCGTCATCATCTCCCGCCTGACGCTCGCACCCCTGCGCCGCCTGAGCGATGCGTCGCGGGCCTTCGCCGTGTCGCTCGATCCCGCTTTGGTGCCCGAGACCGGTCCCCGCGAGATCCGCCTGGCGCTGCGCACCTTCAACCTCATGCAGCAGCGCGTGCGGGATGGCTTCACCGCGCGCACCAACCTGCTGGCCTCGATCAGCCACGATCTGCAGACGCCGCTGACCCGGATCCGGATCCGCATCGAGCAGGTGGAGGACCCGGCACTGCGCGAGCGCCTGCTGGCCGACCTGGGCATCACGCTGCATCTGATCCGCAACGGCCTGGAGCTCGCCGCCAGCGGCGAGTCGCGAGAGAACTGGGCCGTGGTCGACCTCGGCGCGATGCTGGATTCCATCGCCACCGACGCGCAGGAGACCGGCCAGGAACTGTCCTATGAGCCATCGCCGACCCTACGCGCGCGGGTCAAGCCGCACGCGCTGTCCCGCGCATTGCAGAACCTCTGTGACAATGCCGTGCATCATGCAGGACCTGCCTGCCTGCGCGCGGAGCAGGCTGCGGGCGAGATACGCATCCTGGTCGAGGATCGCGGCCCCGGCCTGCCGAAGGACCGGCTCGAGGCGGTGTTCGCGCCGTTCGCGCGGGGCCCGGGCCGGCGCGAAGGCACCGGGCTGGGGCTTGCGATCGCGCGCGCGCAGGCCGCGACCTTCGGCGCCCGCATCATGCTGGAGAACCGGCGCAGCGGCGGCCTGCGCGCGATCCTCGTCATTCCCTGCCCGGAGGCGGCGTAGTACAGTAGGCGATAGAGCGATCGGAGCTGTCCTCGACGAGCCTGCAATGACCCTGCAGAGCAATCCAGTCGTGATCGTTTTCGACGTCAACGAGACCCTGCTGGACATGGCGGTGCTGGAGCCGCTGTTCCTGCGCCTGTTCAGAGAGGCGCGGGCGATGCACGAGTGGTTCGCCCAGCTTGGTGCCGGCACGCTGCGCATGATGGGCCAGACGCGGGGCGTGGCCGTCGAGGAGTTCGACATCAATGAATTGCGCACGCGCATGCGCGACATGCTCCCGCATCCCGATGTCGTGCCGGCGCTGCAAAGGCTGCGCGATGCCGGGTTCCGTCCGGTGACGCTGAGCAACTCGGCACCCGATCCGCAGGGCGGTCCGCTGCAGCGCACCGGCCTCGACAGCTATTTCGAGCGCACGTTCAGCGTCGACAGCGAGCGCCGGTTCAAGCCCGCGCCGGAGACATACGCCCACGTCGCTGGCGCGCTCGGCGTGTCGCCGGGCGAGATGTGTCTGGTCGCCGCCCACACCTGGGATACGCTCGGCGCGCAGGCTGCCGGCTGCATGGCGGCGCTGGTGACGCGTCCGGGAAACGCCGTCCTGCCGGTGCAAGGCGTGCCGCAACCCGACACCGCGGCGGTCGACCTGTCAGGGGTGGCGGACATGCTCCTCGAGCGACGGCCCCAGCTCTGACCGCTCGCGCCTGGCCGCCTTCATGACGGCAATCTTGCCGTCCTGGTCGCGCACCAGCCAATAGACCACGCCGAGCGACAGCACCGCGGCGGCGATCGCGAACAGCTCCAGCGCATCGACGGTGGCGAGATCGAGCACGATGAATTTGCGTACCGTTGCCAGCATGCCGATCAGGATGATCGAGCGCGCCCGCACCACGCTCTCCGGGCCACCCGATGTCACCAGCGAGTGCTTGAACTCGAGCCCGATGACCACCGTGAAGAACATCCCGAAGACGCGCTGGAACGTGGCGGGATCGGCCGGATTGAAGCGCTCGTCGAACACCAGCATGACCACCGCGGCCACCAGATGCACAGTGGCGAGCGCCACCAGCACGACAACGGCCACCGTCAGCACCAGCATGATGAGATGCTCGAAGCGGTCGTAGAGTGGCGTGCTCTTCTTATCGGGGATCGGCATCTAACAGGCTGCCGAGGAGGTAGAATGACGGACTTGCAGTCCTCCGGGCCTGCCTGTTCTGGCGTTGATCGCCAAACGCGGGGTCGCCGGGCTGGCCTGCCCCTCGGCGAGGGACGTTCTGACCGCATATTCGTTTTCAGTATCCGGCGCGATCCGGAAGCGCCGAGGACGCGCCTCCAGCAGCACCAGTGCTGCATCCCGCCCGGCCGCCCTGCCCGCGTGGTTGAGGCAGGCGCCACTCGCGAGCTGGTTCCTGTTCTCCATCGGGCCATGCCCGGCACACCGGCATGGACAAGCACGCTCGATCGTCCATCCGACTTGCGCGCAGGTCTCGCATCGGGGTCCGTCATCCTGGCATGCGTCCGATTCCGGCGCGTCTGACCACGCCAGGTGCCCTCGCCATCGATCAGGCGGCACACGCGTCTCAAAGCTCACGTAGCTGACCATCGACGCCGCGTGCTCGTCACGACCAGGCATCCCAGATCCTCTATCTGCCGCAACCACCGAACCACGCATCCACCAAGAAAGCGAGGGTTCTTCGCCGTCCTGGCAAGACAGGCTGCCCAGCAACCAGCCGCCGCTTCGGCCGCCGGTCACGACCTCCTCGACCTGCCACCGACGCAGGATAGACCCTGGAAAACCTCCTCCAAGAGCCGCGCCTTCATTGGTCTCGGACGTTGGTTTAAGCCCGGGTCGCAGTTGTTGGGCACCACCGGCAAACCCGATCTTTGATACGGTGCAGGAGGCCGTCGCGCACAAGGTCAGAATGAGCACGAAGTAGAACTCAATCGTTCAGCATTAGGATCGCAACGAGTACCGACGTGAAGCACATACCGGTTTCATCTCGATCCAATGACAAGCATATCAGTATGCTTAAAGGAAAAGCTATTTTCTGGAACTACTTCGTGAAAACGCAATAAATCCTTAGAATCCTTAGCCTGCGCCATTGCAGTGTGTGCGAAAAAACAACAGGCTTCCGCTACCTGAACGTCTGCGAGCCACAAGCTGCCTGATCAGGGTCCTTCCATACGTGCGGCTAGCCCCAGCTACCACGAGGGTCTCGCGCCGACTCTTTTGAGACGACGGCCTGAAACCTGGGAGTACAGAGTGCGCATCTTCCGAGCTCGTCTGAATGTTTGGGAACACCTACAAATCACGACTCCCATCTACTGCCGCGACCTACCGCTTGATACGTCGATCGCTGTGCCTGGACGCGTAGCAAACATCAACCAACAGAGGAAACAGCCGGTGCCTGACAATCAAACCCTCCTAGCTCCCAAGCGCCCGCCCTCGATCCGGTTAGCGCCTGAAAACACCGAGGTTGCGGCGAATCTCGGCCTGCTGGCTGACCTCGCCGGCAACTGGCACGGCCACGGCTTCAACCTGATTGCACGGCCTGATCATGACGGTGGAGGCCCCTTGTTCCTGGAGCTCAATCAGACCGATGAGACGCTGAAGATCGATCCGATCGGCTCTCCGGTTCCTAACCGCGGCTTTGCCATGGCCGACATCACGCTCTTCGGTCTCACCTATCTGCAAAAGATCAGCGACAGCGTGACCGGGGGTGCGCTGCACATCGAGCCCGGGATCTGGATAACTCAGCCGTCAACCACGGCGCCAGCCGAAGATCCACCCCCAGGCGGCCAAATCATCGCACGCATGGGCAATATTCCACACGGCAATTCGCTGCTGGCGCAGGGCTCGGCCATCAACGTGCCAACCCTGCAAGATGGCACTTTCGACATTGCGCCGGTAAATACCGCACCATTCGGGGTTGGCACTCCAATGCCGCTTGGCGGAACGCCGGGCGGTTTTCCCGCCTACATCATGACGGATACGACGCCGGCAGCCGTCAACTTCCGAACGCCGTTTGGTAATATTCCGGAGATTCCGTTGCCGGCCGCAATCAACGGCGTCCCGATGCAGAACATCATAAATGACCCCACCCGGCTGTTGCAGGCTGCGATCAAAGGCGAGTTCATCGAGAAGATGGTCGTCCTGGAGATTTCGACGCAAGCGAGTATCCCAACCAAGGGCGCGCCGCTCACGACCCCGAATGGTGCCGGCGGGATCGAGAACATTCCCTTCCTGACTGCAAACGCAAACACGGCCTTTGTCTTCGCGACATTCTGGATAGAGACCTTGCGCCAAGGGACGGGTAGCATTCTGCAGTTGCAGTATGTGCAGACTGTGCTCCTTAATTTCCCGATCCTGGGCACAGGAGTGAACCTGAGCTGGCCACACGTTTCTGTGGCGACATTGCGAAAGACCTTCGGATAAGAGCATCAGGAAGTATCGGCGCTGGTTCAGTCGGATAGTGCCTGCACGGAATGGGAAGATACCGTCACAGCATCTTCGCCTTGCAGGCGAGAGCCTCCGCTTCGACTTTCGACAGTGACGTGCTTGCTTTGAATCTCTTCGGCGAGAGTAAGTTGCGTGCGTCAGAGCGAAGGCGAACCGCATCGAGGAATCAGAGGGAGGATCCGAGAGATGTCGCAGATGCTGGCCGCACTTCTGCTGGCTGGTCTGCTTGGAATGATCGGCCAGGGTGTCAGAGCAGTCGTTGGCTTGAAGGGGCTGGCACTGCAGGCCCTGGACCCGAATGTGCCCCTGCCGGAAGCCTTCAATCCTACCCGGCTGATTGTCAGCTTGGTGATCGGGTTCGTAGCGGGCGCTCTCGCAGGAACGGCAATGGGCATCGAGCAGGTCGGCCACGCTGACCTCACGAGGGCCGCGATGCTGGGCCTGATGGCCGCGGGATATTCCGGAACCGACTTCATAGAAGGGTTCATATCGAACTATCTGCCCGGAGCGCAGGGTGCCACGGGAGGCAAGGGTCCTCAGCCCGAGTAGACGCCCGGCACACAGGCGTGAGCCTCTCCAGGCCAGCCGACAGGATACCCGCGTGCTCGTCACGACCAAGGCATCCCAAGCCCTTGATCTGCAACAACCGCCGGACCACGCATCCACCGAAGGGCGAGGGTCTTTCGCCAGGCGGCTAGCGCCCCACCATCATGCGCACGACCTCCTCGGGATCGACGTCGCCGACCTGTCGCTCACCCGCCACGATGCCGCGCCTGAGCACGACGATGCGGTCGCTGACGGCGAACATGTCGGCGAGGTTGTGCGAGATGAAGATCACGCCGATGCCCTTGTCACGCAGGCCGCGTATCAGCTCCATCACCTTGCGCTGTTCGGGGACGCCGAGGGCCGCGGTCGGCTCGTCCATGATCAGCACGCGCGCGTCCCAGTAGATTGCGCGCCCGATCGCCACCGCCTGCCGCTGGCCGCCCGAGAGGGCCCGCACCGGGCGGTCGAGCTGGTGCAGGTGCACGTCGAGCACCGCCAGCGCCTTCGCCGCCTCGTCCCGCATGCGCCTGCGGTCGATGCGCGGCAGGCCGAGGAAGCGGGTCTTGAGTTCGCGGCCCAGGAACACGTTGCCGCCGATGTCGAGATTATCGGCGAGTGCCAGGTCCTGGTAGATGGTCTCGATGCCCTGGGTGCGCGCCGCCTGCGGTCCGTCGAACGTCACGGTTTCCCCGCAATAGCGTATCTCGCCCTCGCTCGGCTGGAACACGCCGGAGATGATCTTGGTGAAGGTGGACTTGCCGGCGCCGTTATCGCCGGCCAGCGCCACCACCTCGCCGGCGCGGAGCGTGAAGTCCACGCCTTCAAGCGCGTGCACGCCGCCGAAGCGCTTGGACAACCCCCGGGTCTCGAGAACCGGGGCCGCGACGTCGATGTCCATGCCGCTCATTCCTCCTGACGTCCGCCGCCGAACCGGCGCTGGCTCTGGTCGACGAGGACGGAAATGATGATGACCATGCCGACGGCGATGAACTGCCAGAACGGCTCGACATCGAGGAACACCAGCCCGTACTGGATCACCGCGATGATCAGCGCGCCGATGATGGTGCCGGTGACGGTGCCGGAGCCGCCGAACAGGCTGGCGCCGCCGATCACCACGGCGGCGATGCTGTCGAGCAGCAGCGGCTCGCCGGCCTGCGGCGCGCCTGCGGCAAAGCGCCCGGTATAGAGGATGCCGTCGATGCCGGCGGTCAGCGCCGACAGCATGTAGAGCAGCACGGTGACACGCGAGACATTGACACCGGCGCGCAGAGTTGCCGCGCGGTTGCCGCCGATGGCGTAGGTGTACTGCCCGAACAGGCTCTCGGACAGCAGGTAGTGCACCACCAGCACCACCAGCAGCGCGATCAGCACCACCACCGGAAGGCCCGCGACGGTACCGTTGCCGAGCCAGTTCAGCCAGTCGTTCTCGACCGGAACGGTGGTGCCGCCGGCGATCAGGTAGGCTGCACCGCGCGCGACGCCATACATGCCGAGCGTGCCGATGAACGGCGGCACGCGCAGGCGCGCGATCAGCAGCCCGTTGATCCAGCCTGGCACCATCACCGCGACCAGGGCAGCGACGATGCCGGCAAGCAGTCCGACCGGTGCGCCGGCTGCCGCTCCCACGCTGTTGGCGACGTGCGCGGAGACGACCGCCGCAAGCCCCATGGTGAAGCCGACCGAGAGGTCGATGCCGCCCGAAATGATGACCAGGGTCTGGCCGAGGCCGAGCAGCACCGGCGCCACCGCGAACACCGCCACCGAGCGCAGGTTGAAGGCGCTGAACACGAAGCTGCCGCCATAGGCGATGCGGGCCCAGATCTCGAACGTGACCAGCAGCACCAGCAGGAACAGCCAGGCGCGGCCGGCCGCCAGCAGTGCCAGGATATTCCGGCGGGGCCCGCTCCCGGCGGCCGCCGCGCCCGGTTCACTCATTCCGAGTAGAGATATTGCTTGGTGGCCGGATCATCGACATTGGTCTTGTCGATGATGGTGAAGCCGGTGGCGATCGCCGGCGGGATCGATTGCCCGGTCAGGTGCGCATACGCCGCCGCCACGCCGAACCAGCCGATCTCTGCCGGATGCTGCGCGATCGCGATATCCACCAGGCCGCTCTTGAGGTTGCCGACGATGGATTGCGGCGCATCGAACGCCACCACCTTGACCTTTCCGGCGCTGCCGGCTTGCTGGATGCCGTTGCCGGCGCCCATCGCGGCGAACAGGTTGGTGCCGAACACGCCGACCAGGTCGGAATGCCGCGCCAGCACCGACTGCGCCTGCGACGCCGCCTTGTTGGCGTCGTCGTCGTTGAACTGCGTCGACAGCACGGTGATGTTCGGGTGCTTGGCCATCTCCTCCTTGAAGCCGGCCTCGCGCTGGTCGGTGGTGGAGACGCCGGCTTCGATGTTGGAGACATACACCTTGCCGCGGTCGCCGATCGCCTTGGCAAGCGCGCGGGCCGCGATCGCGCCGCCCAGCGTGTTGTTCGACGCGATGTACGAGAGCGGGAAATCGGCGTTGCCGCTGCCGGTCTGATACACGCCGTTGCCGATATAGGTATCCACCGTGATCACCGGCACGCCGGAGGTGAAGGCGTTGCGCAGCGGCACGATGAGCTGCGTCTTGTCGGTGGGCGCGATCAGCAGCACGTCGGGGCGACGGGCCAGCACCGCATCGAGCACCGGCACCTGCTGCACCGGGTTGAACGCCGGCGCGCCCTGGAACACCAGCTTGACGCCGAGTGCCTTGGCCGCCGCCGCGGCGCCACGATGCATGGTTATGTAGAACGCATCGGTGGTGAGGCCGGGCACCAGCGCCACGGTGTAGGGGCGATCCGCCGCCCGCGACCTGCCCGCCATGAGCGACGCCACCAGTGCGGTCGCGCCAACGCCGCCGACGAAAGAGCGTCGTTGCATCTGAATTCCTCCCACTTCTGCGGTCATTCGACCTTGCTTGCTGACTAGACCCGTTGCGCCCTGTTGTCACGTTGACGCGACGACGCGGCTAACGCCTCAGGATCGTAGCACCCGAGGCGCCACGCACCTCCCAGCCGACGCGCTCGAGTTCCGGCACATCGTCCTCCGCGGCCGGGTAGCCGAGGCAGAGATAGGCGATGAAGCGCCAGTCCGGCGGCACGTCCAGGATGGCGTTCATGCGGCCGGCATCGAGGATCGAGACCCAGCCGAGGCCGACCCCCTCCGCGCGTGCCGCCAGCCAGAGCGTGTGGATCGCCATCACCGCGGAAAACGCCAACGTCTCCGGCATGCTCTGCCGGCCTAGGCCGGCACCTTGCGCGGGGTCGGCCTCGCAGAACACCGCGAGATGCCAGGGCGCCTGGTCGAGCCCGGCGAGCTTGAGCCTGGCATACTCCTGCGCCCGGCTGTCCTGCACCGCCTGCTGCGCCAGCTGGTTGGTGGCGAGGAAGTTGCGCCGCACCGCCGCGCGTCGCCGCACATCCTCGACCACGACCAGCCGCCAGGGCTCGCTCAGCCCGACCGAAGGTGCGAGCGCGCAGGTCGCGAGCAGCCGCGCCTGCAGGGCCTCGGGCAACGGGTCGGTGCGGAAATGCCTGACGTCGCGCCGCCAGCAGAACAGCGTGTGCAGGTGCTGTGGGAATCCGTCGTCGAAGGGCGGGAGCATGAAGGCGAGACAAGGCGGCTTTGCTGCCTCGGTCAAGCGAACGCCAAAGCGGCAAGAAAGGCGAAGAACTGGATCGTGCAGGCGCGCCGGTACAGCACCAGGGCGCGCCGCAGGTCGGAGACGGTGGCCGCCGGCTCGCCATCGCCGAGCCATGGATCCTCGATGCGCCCGCTGGCATAGTCGCGCGGCCCGGCGAGGCGGATGCCGAGGCTGGCGGCCAACGCCGCTTCCGGCCAGCCGGCATTCGGCGAGCGGTGCAGGCCGGCGTCGCGCCGCACGATGCGCCAGCAATTCGGAATGCGACCGGGTGCCGCCAGTGCGATCCAGACCGCGGCCAGCCGCGACGCCGGCAGGTTCACCAGGTCGTCCAGCCTGGCCGAGGCCCAGCCGAAGGCTTGGTGACGCGTGCTCCGATGGCCGATCATGCTGTCGGCAGTGTTGATCGCCTTGTAGGCGGCGATGCCGGGCAGGCCGAGCAGGGCGCACCAGAACAGCGGCGCGGCGACGCCGTCGGAGAAGTTCTCGGCCAGGCTCTCGATGGCGGCGCGGAGCACGGCCGGCTCATCCAGGCTCGCCGGGTTGCGCCCGACGATGTGCGACACCGCCGCGCGTCCGCCCGTGAGGCCATCCGCCTCGATTGCGTCCGCGACCGCCCGCACATGGCTGTAGAGGCTGCGCTGCGCCAGCAGGCTGCTCGCGAGCGCACCGCACAGCAGCACCGCCACCGGGCGCGTCAGCCAGTGCAGGGCCATGGCCTGCGCCAGGGCCGCAAGCAGCGCCGGGACGCCCACGATCGGCAGCAGGGCCAGGGCGCCGTTGAGCCGCCGTCGGCCATCCGGCAGAGTGTCGCGGTTCAGCCTGAAGTCCAGCCAGCCGATCAGGGCGCCGATCCAGACCACCGGATGGCGCCACAGGCGGAACAGCGGCGCCGGGTAGCCAAGGATGCCTTCGATCACCAGCCCACCCAGTGCAATCGAGACGGTCACCCAGGACCCTGCTTCCGGCATGTGGACCGGCATCGCACATGGCGGCCGGTTGATCGAGGCACGGCGGCGGTTTCCGTCGGCGCCGCAGCCGTTCATCGATCTCTCGACCGGGATCAACCCGCACGCCTACCCGATCGGCCCGATCGCGGCGGACACCCTGGCACGGCTGCCGGAGCCCGAGGATGTCCTGCGGCTGCAATCGGTGGCGGCATCCGCCTATCGCGTGGCGGGTCCGGAAATGGTCGTCGCCATTCCCGGGACGCAGATCGCCATCAGCCTGCTGCCGGCCCTGCTCGGATGCCGGCGCGCGACCATCCTGTCGCCGACCTACGCCGAGCACCGGGCCGCGTGGGAGAAGGCCGGCCTGCAAGTGGTGGGAGCGGACGGGTTCGAGGCGTTTGCAGGCCACGCCGCGCAGCCGGGCACCGCCGCCATCCTGTGCAACCCGAACAATCCCGACGGCAGGCGGCTGCCGCCCGGCCGCCTGCTTGAGCTCGGCTCGGCGCAGGCGGTCCGGGGCGGCGTGCTGGTCTGCGACGAGGCGTTCGTCGATCTCGAGCCGGACATGACGGGCCTCGGCCTGCATCTTCCGCATCCGGGGCTGCTGGTGCTGCGCTCGTTCGGCAAGAGCTACGGGCTGGCGGGCATCCGGCTCGGCTTCATGCTGGCCGCGCCGGACCTCGCCGCGCGGCTGCGCACCGCCTTCGGTCCCTGGGCGATCAGCGGGGTTGCGATCCAGGCGGGGTGCCTGGCACTCGCCGATACGGACTGGCGCCTCGCGATGTCCGGCCGGCTGCGGCGGGACGGGGCGGAACTCGACCGGCTGCTGCTGCGGTCCAGGCTCCGATGCCACGGCGGCACCGCCCTGTTCCGGCTGTATGGCGGCGACGGTGCGGCGGCGCTGCACCGGCACCTGGGCGAGGCCGGCGTGCTGGTGCGCCGCTTCGACCACGACCGGCGGCTGCTGCGGTTCGGGCTGCCCGGCGAGCCGGCGGCATGGTCGCGGCTGGAGGCAGCCCTGCGGCGCGCCCCGTTGCCCTGATGATCGACAGCGTGCAACGTTTTCCCATCGGCGCCGTTGATGCCTGGCCGGCTGCGAAGACACCACCGGATCGAACGGACCACCTGCATGACCGACACTCCGACTGCGCATTTGAGCCATGACGACCTGATGGCGATACGCGATGCCGTGCCGGGCCTCGATCTGCTCGGCATCCGCTCGCTGAGCCGTGCCGGCTATCGCATCGTCCGCGAGCAGGGCGCGGGCGCCCAGGGCGCCGCTGCTCCGGAAAGCAAGGCCGCCGATCGTTACGATAGCTGATCGATACGCGACCGTGCCGGCTTGGCGGTTGGCACAGGGTCGAGGATACGCCGCAGCGTGGTGAACGGCGCTTGCGCCGGGCCCTGAGGCGTGACGAGGAGCCGCCGGCCGATCCGCTTCTCGCCTGATAGCCGTTGACCGTTACAGCGAGGACCGCCTTCAGGCGCTTCGCTTAAGCGATTGGGCAAACCTCACGATCGAGGATGTGCGCCGGACCCTGTAGCGAGGCCGGATCATGCCGCCGAAACCGGTGAGCAGTCCCAGGTTGGGCAGGTTTTTGCCACGCAGGTGGATGCCGGCCATGTCGAATGTCAGCCCCCGGGATGCAGCATGTTGTATTCTGCTCCAGACTGCCAGGCTGGCCGCGCCGTTGCCGGATTCGGGACTGCGGGTCGACAGCAGGTAGTACTCCATCTCGTCGTCCCACACAGTGAAGATCGCCGATTGCAGGGTGTTCGAGGCATCACGCGTGGCAACGAACCCCCCCTGGCCGCGACGAACGCACTCGGAAATGAGGCTTACGCAGAGGTTCCGATCATAGGCGTTCGCCTCGTTCCTGCGCCGGAGGTTTTCCTCGTAGAAGTCGATGAAGTCGACCGGCGTCAGCTTGTCATCCAGGCTCAGGCGCTCGCTCGCCCTGCGAATGGTGTTGCGGGTCTTGTCGCGCATCTGCAGCCATAAGGCCTCGGCCGGCTTTGGAGCGATCTCGACCGTGAAGTCGACCGAGTTCGTGAAGCCGGCTGCTTTGAAAGCAACAGCGGCGACCTCGGCGCCACTGCACAGACGGAACGATACGAAGGGCGACTTCGGCAACTGCCTGATCAGGTCCTGGATCAAGGCAACCTGCTTGAGGCTGTTGCGGACATCACCGCCCGATCCGACGAAGACCGGACCCAGAACATACGTCATGCATGGCATGTTCAGTATGGCTGCGCCGTAGGCCCTGACGCTTCTGTATGGCAGGCGCCAGGACAAGCGGCCGCCGCTTGCCAGACTGGCTTCGCGGTATCCACCGTCGCAGGCGATCTCCAGCCACCATGGCTCGTGGAAGATCGTCGGCCGCGGAGGTCCGGACGACCGGTTGGATACTGGCGCAGTCTCGGCAGTCCCAAGAGGAAACGGCTTCGTCAGCATGTAAGTATAATAATACTTTAGTACTTGGGCGAGTTTTTCATCATTACCGAGTCTCGTACTGGCCTGACCCCATGGACAAGGTGATGCCGCCGTCGTCACGGTAATTTAACGGACCGGTTTTCGGGAAGGGCTTCTCAGTCGCGCTGCCCGCTAACAGCAGCCTGCTAAACCTCCCGGTAATGGCTGGGGCGAGTCAATGCTCCGTCCTTGCAACTCGCCCGGTGAGAATGATGATCCGTCTTGATCTCAATCGGCTGGCGGAACTCTTTCTCCTCCAGGGCGCGGAGGTTTGACCCGCGATCCGAACTCTGTCGCTTTCCACCCTCAACGACGACGACCTGCTCTCGAGCGCCGCCCTGTTCTGGACAGACAGGCTGGATCCGGGCGCTCGTGATCACGGGTTGGCTATGGATCCCGATCTTGAGTTCGCTCGACCTGGCGCCTTATGCCATGCGTTGGCGCCGGCGACGTGGGAGTCGCCGAGCGATCTTCCGGCTGATGCCGTCATTCCGGACCTGCCCGCGTTGTTGAACCTGTCATTGATCACGCTGGTCTGTCGAGACGTTTCGCCTGTGCCAGGTTCCATCTTGTTAGACCACCCTGCTGGTGTTCCTCGCCTCCGAGTTGTGCGGCTGTGTCTGCGGGATCTTCGTGGCATTCCCGGTGCTGGCGCGAACGACTATCATCATGCTCGGTCTGGCGCTCGGCCTCGGCCTTGCCACCGGAGTTTCTGCAGCAAACCCGCCCTATCGCGCTGCTGACGATAGGAAACGGGTTGGCATTCTGTAGCCTGATGCGCCGCACGCATGGCAGCCTCATGGGCGCTCTTGTCGCGCAGCACGCCAGCCGCCAGCTTTCGCTGCACGACCCGCTGACCATGCGCGCGAGGTTGACCAGCCTCATCGCCATGCTCGGGAACGAGAGCGAACCCGACACGGTCGCTGCGCTCTGCCTCGACGTGGATGGCTTCAAGGATATCAACGACCACTCTGGACATGCAGCGGCAGACTGGGTCCTGGCGCGTGGCTGGGGTTCTGTGCAGCGCTCTGCAGGCGGGAGATGTCGCCTGCCGCATCGGAGGCGACGAGCATGTCGTGCTGTTGGCCCACGCGGCCGGGCGATCCATGAGGTGCAGAAGCCATCATCCGCGGGGTGACGGTTCCGCTCGAGATTGGTCGCCTGATCCTGGTATGCATCGAAATCAGTATCGGCGTCACCCACGCGAATGACGACATCAAGAGCATCGATGCGCTTCTCACGGAGGCGGACACGGCCCTCTACAGGGCCAAGCAGTTCTGAAAGGGCTGCCTGCGTCCGCAAGAGACTTACGACAGCGCCGAGAGACTCGTCGTCAGTCTGCGCTGACAGGGCTCCGGCGAGCCGGTGGCATCAGCGAGAAAAGGCTGTCGCCGACGCCACCCCGGTCTGCTAGTTCCGGGTCTTGTCCACCAGACGATTCTTGCCGATCCAGGGCATCATCGCCCGCAGCTTCTCGCCGACCTCCTCGATCTGGTGCTGGTTGACGCGGGCGCGGGTTGCCTTGAAGCCGACCTGGCCGACCTTGTTCTCGAGCAGCCAGTTGCGGGTGAAGGTGCCGCTCTGGATGTCGTGCAGAACCCGCTTCATCTCGGCCTTGGTCTCGGCGGTGATGATGCGCGGGCCGGTGACATACTCGCCGTATTCGGCGGTATTGCTGATCGAGTAGTTCATGTTGGCGATGCCGCCCTCGTAGATCAGGTCCACGATCAGCTTCACCTCGTGCAGGCACTCGAAATACGCCATCTCCGGCGCGTAGCCCGCCTCCACCAGCACCTCGAAGCCGGCCCGGATCAGCTCGACCAGGCCGCCGCACAGCACGGTCTGCTCGCCGAACAGGTCGGTTTCGCATTCCTCCCGAAAGCTGGTCTCGATGATGCCGGCACGCCCGCCGCCGACGGCGCTCGCATAAGAGAGCGCGATCTCCAGCGCGTTGCCGGACGGGTCCTGCGCCACCGCCACCAGGCACGGCACGCCGCCGCCCCGCTGATACTCCGAGCGCACCGTATGGCCCGGACCCTTCGGCGCGATCATGAACACGTCCAGGTCGGGACGCGGCTCGATCACCCGGAAATGCACCGCGAGGCCGTGCGCGAACGCAATCGCCGCACCCTGCCTGAGGTTCGGCGCCAGATGCTCGGCATAGAGGTCGCCCTGCAGTTCGTCCGGCGTAAGCACCATCACCACGTCGGCCCAAGCGGCGGCCTCGGACGGGCTCATCACCCGCAGGCCGGCGGCTTCCGCCTTGGCGATGCCGGCAGACCCCGGACGCAGCGCAACGGCGAGTTGGGTGACGCCGCTATCCTTGAGGTTGTTGGCATGCGCGTGGCCCTGGCTGCCATAGCCGATGATCGCGACCTTGCGGCCCTTGATCAGGTTCACATCGGCGTCGCTGTCGTAGTACACGCGCATGGGCCTTGTTCCTTTCGCTCTCTTGAAGTCAGATGGTATGCGGACCGCGCGCGATCGCGGCAATCCCGGTGCGCGAGATCTCGACCAGCCCGAGCGGACGCATCAGCTCGATGAAGGCATCGAGCTTCTCGGTCGCACCCGTCAGCTCGAACACGAAGCTGCCGGTGGTGGTGTCGACCGGACGCGCCCGGAACGCATCCGCGATGCGCAGCGCCTCCGAACGCAGCTCGCCGGTCGAGACCACCTTGATCAGCGCCATCTCGCGCGCGACGTGCGGGCCGTCCTTGGTGAGGTCGGAGACCCGGTGCACCGGCACCAGCCGGTCGAGCAGCGCCTTGATCTGCTCGATGATCATCGGCGTGCCCGAGGTCACGATGTTGATGCGGCTGCGGTTGCGGCCATCCTCGACGGGCGCCACCGTCAGGCTCTCGATGTTGTAGCCGCGGCCGGAGAACAGGCCGATGACGCGCGCGAGCACGCCGGCCTCGTTCTCGACCAGCACCGAGATGACGGCGGTGATCTCGGTTTCGTCAGTGCTTGCCATGATCTCAGAGCCCGTTTGAGAATGCGCTACGCTGAGTGAGAGGCGCCGACTGCGCCGGCCGGCGCGGCTTTCGGAGCACCGGGGCGGAGCGGCCTTCGTGGCCGTGAGCACCGGAGCACACGAAAGACGGGTCGGATCGCCAGCGTAGTAGCATTATCAGGCGGGCTCTCAGACCAGCATCATGCCTTCGTTGGTAATGCGCGCCGCCTGCTCGTTCTGGTCCGGCCCGAGGATCATCTCGTTGTGCGCCGCCCCGGACGGGATCATCGGAAAGCAGTTCTCGGTCTCGTCGACGCAGATATCGGCGATCACCGGCCCGTCATGCGCGAGCATGGCGCGTATGGTGCCGTCGAGCTCGCCCACGCAGGTGGCGCGCATGCCGGTGCCGTGGAAGCTCTCGGCCAGCTTGATGAAATCCGGCAGCGCCTCACTGTAGCTTTCCGAATAGCGGCTGCCGTGCAGCAGCTCCTGCCACTGCCGCACCATGCCCATGTAGCGGTTGTTCAGGATGAACAGCTTCACCGGCAGCCGGTACTGGCAGATCGTGCCGAGCTCCTGGATGTTCATCAGCGTGCTGGCCTCGCCGGCGATGTCGATCACCAGGGCCGCCGGATGCGCCACCTGCACGCCCACTGCGGCGGGCAGACCGTAGCCCATCGTGCCGAGGCCGCCGGACGTCATCCAGCGGTTCGGATGGTCGAACGCGAAATACTGCGCCGCCCACATCTGGTGCTGGCCGACCTCGGTGGTGACGAAGCACTCCCGCCCGGTCTCGCGCGCCAGCTCGTAGAGGCGTCGCACCGCATGCTGCGGCTTGATGATCGCCGACGGCGTCGGGTCCTGCACGTAGCGCAGGCTGTCGATGCCGCGCCACGCCTCGATCTGCCGCCACCAGGCAGCCTGCGCCTCGCGGTCCGGCGCGGCGGGATCGGCATGCCAGGCCTCGATCATCATCTCGATGGCGCGTCCGGCATCGCCGACCACGGCGACATCCACCGGCACGATCTTGTTGATCGAGGACGGGTCGATATCGACATGGATCTTGGCCGATCCCGGCGAGAAGGCATCCAGCCGTCCGGTGACGCGGTCGTCGAAGCGGGCGCCGATGTTGATCAGCACGTCGCAGCCGTGCGTCGCGAGATTGGCCTCGAAGGTGCCGTGCATGCCGAGCATCCCGAGGAACTGCGGATCGGTGGTGGGGTAGGCGCCCAGCCCCATCAGCGTGGAGGTGCAAGGATAGCCGGTCAGCCGCACCAGCCGCCCGAGCGCCTCCGAGGCGGCGGGACCCGAATTGATCACGCCGCCGCCGGTGTAGAACAGCGGCCGCTTTGCCCGCTTGATCAACGCCACCGCCTGCCGGACCGCGTCTGCGTGTGGCTCGGTGACCGGGCGGTACGAGCGGTGCGGCGCGGTCGAGGCCGGTGCGTAGCTGGCTGGTCCGACCATGATGTCTTTTGGTAAGTCCACGACGACCGGGCCGGGGCGGCCGCTGCGCGCCACGTAGAACGCCTCGTGCACGGTGCGGGCGAGGTCGCCGGCGCGCTTGACCAGGTAGTTGTGCTTGGTGGCCGGTCGGGTGATGCCGGTGGTGTCGGCCTCCTGGAAGGCGTCGTTGCCGATCATGTGCGTCGGCACCTGGCCGGTCAGGCATACCAGCGGCACGCTGTCCATCAGCGCATCGACCAGCCCGGTCACCGCATTGGTCGCCCCCGGGCCGCTGGTCACCAGCACCACGCCGATGCGCCCGGTGGAGCGCGCATATCCCTCGGCGGCGTGAACGGCTGCCTGCTCGTGCCGCACCAGGATGTGCCGGATCGAGTTCTGCTTGAACAGCGCATCGTAGATCGGCAGCACCGCCCCGCCCGGGTAGCCGAACACGACCTCGACCTCCTGCTCCTGCAGGACACGGAGCAGCACCTCGGCGCCGTTGAGCGCAGGCGTCGAGATGGCCTCGGCGCCCTGGCTGGCCAGGTGGCGGCGGTCCCCCGGATCGGTGGTCGCGTTCATGCTTGTCTCCAAACGGCTAGGGCGGCCTGGAAGCGGCCGGGTTGCCCGCGGTGGCGGCGTTATGGGCGAGGTTCGTGGGGCGCGTCAACGCACGTTTGAACAAATGATAAGATTTCATGCCACCGTCGTTCTGAAAATTGCTCAATACCAGCCATGCGCTGGGTGATTATGTCGCTCCTCGCAGCCTGAGCCAGCTCATGATGCGCGAACCAGGTGGCCTGACGCCTGATATACCGGCCCTGCGCCAGCACCGCCCGCCGGGCCGCGTCATCCAGCCGCGCGCCATGGCGGAGAACGCCGGCCAGTTCGGGCACGCCGTGCGCGCGCATCGCCGGCAGCGACGGTGGCAGGTCCAGCGCCAGCAACGCCGCCACCTCGTCCAGCGCTCCCTGCGACAGCATCGAGGCGAAGCGTTCCGCGATGGCGGCGCGAAGCTCCGCGCGCGGCGGGGCCAGCCGGAGGGCGGAGAACCGCGCCGGCGCCGGCGGCAGCCCGGGTTCGCGCCGCCATGCGGCCAGTCCCTGTCCGGTGCCGGCGAGTACTTCCCAGGCTCGTGCAAGCCGCTGCCCGTCGGTTGCGCGGAGCTGCGACGCCGTGTCCGGGTCGAGCGCCGCCAGCCGTCCATGCAGGGCTGCCGGACCGACTTCGGCCAGCAGCGCGCGCGCCTCGGTCCGGGCTGCCTCCCCGGGCTCCGGGATGGCGGCGAGGCCATCGGTGAGCGACCGGAAATACAGACCGGTGCCGCCGCACAGGATCGGCAGCCGGCCCCGCGCCCAGGCCTCCCGCATGGCGGCGAGCGCCTCGGTGCGCCACCAGGCGACGCTGCCGGGCTCGGCCGCCGGCCTGACCGCGTACAGCCGGTGCGGGCAGAGCGCCTCCTCGGCCGGCGTCGGGCGCGCCGTCAGCACGCGCAGCTCGCGATAGACCTGCATCGAGTCCGCATTGATCACGGTGCCGCCAAGGGCGCGTGCGAGGGCGAGCGCCAGCGCCGACTTGCCGCTGCAGGTCGGCCCGGCGACGATCAGCGCGTCGCCCTCGATGCCGTCCGAGGTCGCGAGGTGCGCTTGCTTCAAGATGCCATCCCTGCGAAATGCCCGACCATGGCGTTCCCACGTATCCTCACCCTGGTCGCCGACCGCAAGGCGTCGACGCTGACGCCCGCGCTGATCCGGGTGGCGCGCGAGATGGTCGGCGGCGGCGAGCCCTATGTCCTGTCGCCGGGCGAGGCGGTGGACATCCCGTGCCCGGCGCACTCCTTCAGCCAGCCCAGCCCCGCGGTGCTGCGCGCCGCCTTTAGCGGGCAATCGATCGATGTGCTGCTCACCCGCGCCCGCGGACGCCGCAAGGGCCTGCTGGTGGCCGACATGGACAGCACCATCGTCACCTCGGAGACGCTCGACGACCTCGCTTCCCAGGCCGGGGTCGGCGAGCAGGTCGCGGCCATCACCCGGCGCAGCATGAACGGCGAGATCGATTTCGCCGAGGCGCTGCGTGCGCGGGTGGCGTTGCTGCGCGGGCTGGAGACCTCCGCCATGGAGCTGGTGCTGCGCGAGACCGCGCTCACGCCCGGCGCCCGCACCCTGGTCGCCACCATGCGCGCCCACAATGCGCGTTGCGCGCTGGTGTCGGGCGGCTTCACCTGGTTCACCTCCAGGATCGCGGCGCGCTGCGGCTTCGACGAGCATCATGCTAACACGCTGCTGGAAGCGGACGGGCGGCTCACCGGGGAGGTCGGCGAGCCGATCCTGGGCCGCAGCGCCAAGCGGGCACGCCTGATCGCGCTGGCCGAGGCGCGTGGCGTGCGGCTGGCGGCGACGCTTGCGGTCGGCGACGGCGCCAACGACCTCGACATGCTGGCGGAGGCCGGGCTGGGCATCGCGTATCACGCCAAGCCGGTTGTGGCGCAGGCGATCGAGACGCGCATCGACCATGCCGACCTGCGCGCGCTGCTGTTCGCGCAGGGCTACCCGGCCTCCGCCTTCCGCAAGGACTGATAGAAGATGGTTTCCGGAGGCCGAGGCCCTCGGGGGGCCCGGGCAGTGCTCAGCCTTAACCTTTCTAGCGCGCGGACACGTCGCGGCTCGCCGCGAAGGCGGTCATCCAGAGGTTCAGCTCGGCGGTCGGGCCGGGGCGGCCGATGCGGTATCCCTGGATCTCCGAGCAGCCCGCCTCGCGCAGCAGATCGACCTGCCGATCCGTCTCGACCCCTTCGGCCGTGACCCCGGCGCCGAGGCTGCTGCAGAGGCCGACCACCGCGCGTACGATGGCGAACGCCTCGGGCCGGGTTCCGAGATCCTGCACGAAGGAGCGATCGATCTTCACGCGATCGAACGGCAAGGTGCGCAGGAAGCTGAGCGACGAGTAGCCGGTCCCGAAATCGTCGAGCGCGATCGTGATGCCCAGCGCCCTGAGCTCGCGCAGCATCTTCGTTGCCGCGGCCATGTCGTCGATCATGGCCGTTTCCGTGAGCTCGAGTTCAAGCCGGCTGGGCAGCAGCCCGGTCTTGTCGAGCGCGGCGCCGATCCGGCTCACGAGGTTCGGAAGCCGGAACTGCGTCGGCGACAGGTTGACCGAGATCTTGAGGTCATGGCGCCACGTGCACGCTTCCTGACAGGCGGTTCGGAGCACCCAGTCGCCGATCTCCGGCATCAGGCCGACCTCTTCGGCGAACGGGATGAAGTCGACCGGGGGCACGTTGCCGAGGGACGGCGACTGCCAGCGCAGCAGCGCCTCGCAGGACACCACCCTGTCCGTGTCCACATTGACGATGGGCTGGTAGTGCAGGTGGAACTGCTCCTCGCGCAGCGCCGCCTGCAGGTCGAGCTCCAGCGAAAGGCGTGAGCGGGAAACCTTCCCGACATCCGTGGTCTCGCTCAGTACCTCGTAAGGGCCCTGCTTGGCCTGATCGTGAGAACCGGGTCCGACGAGTACATCGCGCAGGTCGCTCCTGGTCTCATCGTACTCAGAGTTCAGTGCATCCTCGAAGACTATGCAGTTTCGGCCCTTCTTCTTCGCCGCGTAGAGTGCCGTGTCGGCCCGGGCGATGACGGTGACCGGAGCGTCCTCCGGACGGAGGAAGGCGACGCCGCCGCTGAATGTCACCGGGCGGCGCACTCCGGCAAAACTGTACAGGGCATCGCTCGCGGCCGATTGGATGTCGAGCGCGCGCCGCAGGATGGCGTCCCGGTCGCCTGGCAGGATCACGAGGAACTCCTCGCCGCCATAGCGGCCGGCGGTCTCGGGCTGGAAGATGACCTGTCCGAGCCTGCTCCCGAACTCGATCAGCACCTCGTCGCCCGCGAGATGACCGAACTCGTCGTTGATCTTCTTGAAATAGTCGATGTCGCAAAGCAGGATGGCAAGCGGCTCGCCTGTCCGCAAGGCCGAAGCCACCGCGTTCTCCAGCGTGTTCATGATGGCTCGCCGGTTGGCCAACCCAGTCAGCACGTCCGACATGGCAATGCGCAGCAACTCGCTGCGCGCCTGCTCGATCTCCGCCGTCCTGATCTCGACCATCTCCTCGAGGCGCCGCTGCTCGCCTTCCAGACGTCTCTGCTCCAGCAAGGAGTGACGCTCGAGCTCAAGCCTCGCATGCTCGATCTCGGCAGTCCGCAACTGCACCACCTCCTCGAGGTGGCGTTGCTGCTTCAGAAGGAGTTGATCGCGGCCCCGCCACGCCGCAAAGACCGAGAGCGCGGCGAACGCCAGACATGAGCTGAAGAACCACCAGCGGCGCCACCACGGCGCGCTGATCCGGATGGTGAAGCCGACGGGAGCCGACGTGACGCCGTAGGCGCCGCTGACCGCGACAAGCTCGAACCTGAACTTGCCGACCGGCATGCCGGCATAGCGCGCCTCGTGCGCGACCGTGTCGCTCCAGCCGTTATCGAGGCCGCGGAGCCGGTAGCGGAAGCTGATCGCGCCCTGGGCATAATCCGGGTCGGCGAACCGGATGATGAGAGGTGCAGCGCTCCAACCGACACTCAGTCTCGACGACAAGGACAGGTTGCGGCCGCCGAGCGACACGGACACCACCTGGGGATGCAGCGTCGCTCGCAGCGGCAGATGGTCCGGTGTCAAGAAGTGTGAAAGGCCGCCGCTGGTGCCGAACCACATCGAGCCGTCGATGTCCTCGTAGACGCTGGTCTGGTCCAGATCATTGGTGATGGGACCCTGGCTGCTGTCAAAACGACGCCAGGACCGCCCGTCGAACATGTCGATGCCATGGTCGGAGCCGACCCAGAGCCGGTCCAGTCGATCACGATGCAGGAAGAGGATGCTGTCGGAGCCGATGGTCGGCGGACGGATGCTGGGTAGGACGAGCAGGTGCCCCGCGTTCATCCTGAAGCGGTGAATCCCCATGGCCTCGGTGGCAACCCAGATCGCACCATCCGGGGCAAATGCCAGATCGAGCGGGCGGCTGCCCAGCAGCGCCGGGGGGACAACAAGCCGGGGGACTCCATCCTGCCCGAACCGGAAGATGCCTGCCAGGCCGGCGGCCCAGACCCTGCCGGCGGGGTCAGCTGCGACCACCATCTTGGGGTCCGGTAGGACGAGCCTCGGATGGATGCCAGACATTGCCGCATCTGCGTCGCGTATGAGAAACACGCCTTCGCGGGTGCCAAGCCAGAGACCGTCGTCATGGTCCACCCTGGCATCCATGACCGCGGGGGCGAAAGCCATCCGCTCCGTGGCCTGGTGCTGTGCATCCAGGCGCAGCAACGCGCCGCCGAAGGGCGCAAGCCATAGTTGCCCTTTCCTGGTCGCCGCCACGGCGTAAGTGCTTCCGGAGACCCGTCCAGGCCGGTCGCCGATAGCGACGGTGCCACGATCGGTGGCGACCCAGAGCTGCCCGTTCGGAAGTCGCGCCATCGACCAGACGGTGTTGCTCGGCAGTCCGTCATCGGCCGTCCAATGTTCCCAGATGCCCAGGCCCTGGCTGCGGAAGGCGCCGCCGCCTTCGCTGCCGGCCCAGAGCGAACCTTCACGGTCGATGAACAGCCCATGGACGGTATTGGCCGGCAGGCCGCCGATATGGTGGCCGAACTCCTTCCACGACAAGCCATCGAACTCGAGCAGATCGCCATCGCCTTCCGTAAGCACGCCGCCGCGGCCATCGGCAACGAGGTCGAGCTGGCCGGGATGGCCGGAAAAGTAGGACCCGGAATGCCCCGGCACCTCGACGACATGGAAATCTGTCTGGCCCGGCTTTCTCCAGGCCAGGTGGGCGAGGCTGCGAACCCAGAGGACGCCGTCAGGAGCGTCGAGCGCCATGAACCAGTCCTCGTCGGGCAGGCCGTCCTTCTGTCCGAGCGTTGTCACCCGGTGGTGGCTTGAGATGCACAGGTTGCGGCCGCACCCGATCAGCAGGCCACCGCTTCCGTCCGTTGCAACGAAGCGTGCCTTCGCCAATCCAGGGATCTTGCCGCTCATTCCGGCGTCGAAGAGCGGCGAGGGTATCCCGATACCGGACGGGCCGAACGGAATGCTCAGCAGGACACCCTCTGCGTCAAGCACCGCGCTGTCGTCGCTCAGCGCGAGGAGATGGTTGAAGCCGTCGTCTAGGGCGCTCCGGCCCGTGTTTAGCGCCCGGAAGGTCGTGCCGTCGCGCACGAAGACGCCTTCCGCTGTGACGACCCAGAGCCTGTCTCTCGCGTCGAACGCGATCTGCCGTATCCAGGTGGCGGAGGGCAATCCTGGCGCGACATACGGCGTAACGCGGGTGCCGTCATACTCGTAGACACCACCCTCGGTGCCAATCAGGATATCTCCGGCCTTGTCCTGGGCGAAGGACGTCACGGCAAGGGTCCCGAGGCCTTGGTCGTTCGTATAGCTCTGGAACCGAGTGAACTGGGCAAGCGCCGCGTGGGACGTCAGAGACCAGGCCATGACCGTGACCAGTAGGGCCCTGAGCAGCCGCCTAGTCCGAGACCTCGATGCAGGATACTGTTGGTCTCGCCGTGACGCTCGCACTTGTCGTTCCTAGTCAATACTCAAGTTGTATCGTGCCTGTGCTAAAAAATAGCTAAAGAAATACGCTCCCGCAGATGCTCGCAAAAGGGCCGCTGAAAACATATCGAACCAAAACCGTTCCGGCAATATAATGATCATGCTGTTCCAGATCGGCTAAGGCGGGCTGGCGAAACAGCCACGGTCGTGCTGCCTCAGGCCAGCCGAGGGCGCTCAGGCCCGTGTCGGCGCTAGGTCCAGTACAGCAACGAAGCGTCCGGCAACCGTCGATGCAACGCCTCGGTCATGAAGCCGCGCAGCTCGGCCATCTCGGCTTTCGGCAGCACCCACTTGCCGGTGCCGAACTTGGTCAGCTTGCGCGTCCGCTGCGTCTCGTCCATCGGCAGTGCGCTCCCTGAATACCAGCCGTTCAGAACCGCCTTCGACCTGTCGGTGAAGCGATGGGTGATGAGCTCGGCGGTCAGGGCCGGATCGGGAATACCGTCCAGCGCCTCCGCGACCAGTGCCAGCAGCCGGTCATACTCATGTTTCCAGTCCGGCAGCGGCAGGATCGGCGCGATCGTCAGCCCGACCGGATAGCCCGCCTGCGCCACCGCCCGCAGGGCCGCGAGCCGGCGGTCCATGCGTGGCGCGCCGCCCTCCAGCCGTTCCGCCGAAGCTGCGTTCAACGAGAACCGGATGCGCGTGCGTCCATGATGCGCGAGGCCGAGCAGCGGCGCCACGGCGTCGAACTTGGTGGTGAAGCGCAACTGCACCGGCGCATCCCAGCGGCCGAAATGCTCGATGCAGGTGGCGAGACCGCCGGTCAAGTGCTCGATGCCGAGCGGGTCGGTGTAGCATGAGCACTCGAAGGTGGTGCCCTCAGAGCGACGCGCGACCGAGCGCGAGGTGATCGTGCCCTGGCCCAGCAGCGGCGGCAGTTCGGCCAGGATCTCCGGCAGGTTGGCGTAGGCGCGTACGATCGGCGGCCCCGACAGCGAGCCGGCCAGGTAGCAATACTGGCAGTGCGCCGGGCAGCCCTCGGCAAGGTCGAAACGCCAGTCCGCACTCGGCGGGATCGGTTGCGGGCGCCTGCGGCTGGGCGACGCGACGATCACCGCCATCGTGCTCTTGGCGTCCCGGTAGCTGTCCGGCAGCCCGGCCAGGCGATCCGAGGCGAGGCGCACGATCTCGGACCCCGCCTTCGCCGCCCGTTCGACCGCCTGCGCGCCATGCGCAAAGCGCAGTGCGGCCGGCGTGACCAGCACGCGCTTGGGGATCCAGGGTCGGAAGTCAGGCATGGCGCCCCATGTCGGTGCGGACTGCCAGGAAGCCAAGTGGCGCCCTGAACCGGAAGCCGCCGACGGCGTTGGTTGCTTTGAGTTCCTAGGCATCACGTCATGAACAGCAGACTTTCCCGGACCTGCAGGACGCTCGCGGTGGCAGCACTCGCGGCACTTGCGGGCTGCGAACCGACCGGGCCGATCTTCGGGGCGTGGCAGGGACGCCAGCCGTCCGGCTTCGGGATCAACCCGTCCTTCGTCGACCTGGTGCTGCACGGCAACCCAGGCGACATCGAGGGCGAGTATGACATCCAGGCGACACAGGGGCAGACGACGCTCGACTTCATCGGCGACCGCAACCTGGTCTGGGGCGACCGCTGGACCATCACCCGCGATCCCGCCTCCGGCGTGCCGATCCTGCAACTGCACGACCTGCCGAACAGCCAGATCTCCACCTACGCCATGCTGCGGGACCAGGTGCTGGTGCCGGTGACGCCGGACGGGCGTCCGGACGTCTCACAAGGCGGCCTGCGCTATTCCCTGCTGCCGGTGCGCCCCGGCAGCCGGACCTACGGCCGCCTCTGAGCACGCAACGAAGCGCTGCGTAAAAGGGGTCCGCGCTGATCGCCGGACCAAACAGGGAGCCCTGGCCATCGTCGCAGCCGCAGAGCTCGACCAACTCGGCCCGGCGGCTCGCGAAGCGGTGCGATGATCGCCTCCTCGTGCCTCTGCATGACGTTCTCGGTGATCTCGATCTCCAGCCCGTCGGCGGCCAGCCCGCTGCGTGACAGCATGTCGAGCACCTTGCCCGCGAAGTCGCCTGACCGGGGACTGCGCGCCGGACAGGGTCACCGCGACCTGGAAACCGGATAGTCCCTGGGCACGCCAGAGCGCCGCCTGCCGGCATCCGGTTGCGAGCACCCGGTCGCCGGCCTGCACCGCACGGCGGCTGCCTCGGCAGCCTGGGCCGAGGTCCATGCGTGCCACAGCTTGAGCGCGCTTGCTGTGAGCAGGCTGTCGCCCAGGGCGATCGAGAGGATCACGAACCGGCCTGGCGCGAGATCGAGGTAGATCGCGGTCAGCGGCAGCAGGAGGCTGTAGATCGCGAACGGCATCATCGAGGCGCAGAGCGCAAGGCGGCACCGTGTCGTCACACGACCGTGTTCAGGATCGCACGGCTGAGGACCTCGGGGGCGCAGACCGCGCCCCAGACTGCGAGCCGCGCACGTCGATCAGTGTCAGCGCGCCGAACACCGTGCTGTTGAAGACCAGCAGCGTCAGGGCGGCTGCGTTGGCGATGCGCCCGGGTGCGCCACCACGCCCCGTCCGGCCGGCGCGAATGGTCGCGACCAGCCTGAAGCAGCAGGTCTCCATTGCGTGTACGCCGGCATAGAACCCGAACCAGGACAGCACGCTGATCCAGCCCAGGCGCACGCCGCAGGACGCCACGGAAAGCACGCCGATCGCGACCCGGAACTTTCCCTGCCTGCGCCGGCGCGCCATCACGTCGGCGAGCGCGGGGTCGGTGATCTCGAACATGCGACGGCGATCCTCCTGCGCCGCCATCCTGCAACCGCATCGGTGAAAGCCGGGTTACGTCGCGAACCGCGCCGCGTCGGCTTGTATCAACCGACGCGCGCGATCCGCAGCAACCCGTCGATATCGACATGGGCCTCCAGATGCGTCGCCAGCGCATCGAGCGCCGCCTCCACGCCGGCCTCGTGGTCGCGCCGCGCCGCCTGCAGCCCGAGCCGGTGCAGGAACCCCTGCCGCGCCGCATCCGCGTCGAACAGCCCGTGCAGGTAGGTGCCGCTCACCAGCCCGTCCGGCGAGGTGGCGCCCTCGGGCCTGCCATCGAGCAGGCGCAGCATCGGCCGTTCGGCA
Organism: uncultured Lichenicoccus sp.; assembly: GCA_963693035.2. Taxonomy (GTDB): domain Bacteria; phylum Pseudomonadota; class Alphaproteobacteria; order Acetobacterales; family Acetobacteraceae; genus Lichenicoccus. The sequence continues at coordinate 57,528 of CAXMMQ010000006.1, read as the reverse complement.
TCCGGCCCCCGGGTCACGCCCAGATGCATCTCGTAGCCCTGCACCGGCTCGCCCGCCGCCAGCATGGTGCCGGCAACCAGCGACAGCCGCTTGTGCGGCGTCAACACGGTCTCGACATCGAGCAGCCCCAGTCCGGACATGTCCGCCGGCGGCCCCTCGATGCCGTCCGGATCCGCGACACGGCGCCCCAGCATCTGGTAGCCGCCGCACAGGCCGAGAATGCGTCCGCCCTGGCGGCGGTGCGCGTGCAGGTCGATATCCCAGCCCTGCGCCCTGAAGGCCGCAAGATCGGCGAGCGTTGTCTTGGAGCCGGGCAGGATCACCAGGGCACAGCCCGGCGGCAACGGCCGGCTGGGGGGGACCATGATCAGCGCGACACCCGGCTCGGCCCGCAGCGGGTCGAGATCGTCGAAATTGGCGATGCCCGGCAGCATCGGCACCGCGATGCGCAGGCCGCCCGCAGGCGTGGACTGCGCATGCAGGTCGGCGGCGTCCTCCGCCGGCAAGAGGCGCACCGTGTCGAGGAACGGCACCAGTCCAAGCGGCAGCCAGCCGGTATGCTGCGTGATCGTGCGCATGCCGGCATCGAACAGCGAGGCGTCGCCGCGCATGCGGTTGACGATGAAACCCCTGATGCAGGCGGCGTCGTCGGCGTCCAGCACGGTCTTCGTGCCGACCAGGCTGGCGATCACGCCGCCGCGGTCGATGTCGCCCACGAGCACCACCGGACTGTTGCTCGCGCGCGCGAACCCCATGTTGGCGATGTCGCCCTGGCGCAGGTTGGTCTCGGATGCGCTGCCGGCGCCTTCCACCAGCACCAGGTCGGACGCGGCCTGCAGGCGCGCGAAGCTCTTCAGCACGACCGGCAGCAGGGACGGCTTGAGAAGCTGGTAGTCGCGGGCGCGGAAGTTGCCGCGCACCCGGCCCTGGACCACGAGCTGCGCGCCGGTCTCGCTCTGCGGCTTCAGCAGGACCGGGTTCATGTCGGTCACCGGCGGCACGCCGCAGGCACGCGCCTGCAGCGCCTGCGCGCGGCCGATCTCGCCGCCATCCGCGGTCACCGCCGCATTGTTCGACATGTTCTGGGGCTTGAACGGGAGCACCCTCAGACCGCGCCGGGTGAGGGCGCGCGCCAGCCCGGCGACGAGGGTCGACTTGCCGACCGACGAGCCGGTGCCCTGGATCATCAGCGCCGCCATGCTCAGAGACGGTCTCTCAGAACTCGATGCCTTCCTGCGCCTTCACCCCGGCGGCGAAATGATGCTTCACCTGCGTCATCTCGGTGACCAGGTCGGCGGCGTCCAGCAGCGCCGGCTTTGCGTTGCGGCCGGTCACCACGACATGCAGCATCGGCGGACGCCGCGCGATCGCTTCGAGCACCGCGTCCAGCTCCAGGTAACCGTAGCGCAACGCGATATTGAGCTCATCCAGCACCAGCAACGACAGATCGTGGCGGCCCAGCAGGGCGCGCGCGGTTTCCCAGGCTTTCCCGCACGCCGCGACGTCGCGGTCGCGGTCCTGCGTCTCCCAGGTGAAGCCCTCGCCCATGGTGTGCCATTCCACGAGTTCGCCGAAACCCTCGAGCACCCGCCTCTCGCCGGTGTCCCACGCCCCCTTGATGAATTGCACCATGGCGACACGCCGCCCGCGCCCGACCATGCGCAGCATCAGCCCCAGCGCGGCGGTCGACTTGCCCTTGCCCGGACCGGTATGCACGATCAGCAGGCCCTTGTGCTCGATGGTCTTGCTGGCGACCTCGCGATCCTGCACCGCCTTGCGGTGTTCCATCTTTGCGCGATGTCGGCTGGCATCTTCGTCGATCATCGTCCTGCTTCCTGCTTGAGGACCAGCGGCAGCCCGGCCGCTACCAGCACCACGTGATCGGACATGCGGGCAATGCGCTGGTGCAGCAGCCCGGCCTCGTCGCGGAAGCGCCGCGCGAGGGGCGTTCTCCGGCACGATGCCGAGCCCGACCTCGCTCGCCACCAGCACGGTGGGCGCGCGCCGCCGGGAGAGCGCGTCCTCGAGCTGCGCGATCGCCCTCGCCAGGTCGTGCTCGCCGAGCAGCAGGTTGGTCAGCCACAGGGTCAGGCAATCCACCAGCGCCGGCATCGCTCCGGCCTCGTCGAGCGCCTCTCCCAGCGCCACCGGCACCTCGACGGTTCGCCAGCCATCGCCGCGCCGGGCACGGTGGGTGGCGATCCGGGTCCGCATTTCGTCGTCCCGGGCCTGCCCGGTCGCCATGTACAGCCAGGGCGCCGGTGCGGCAGCGAACAATGTCTCGGCATGGGCGCTCTTGCCGGAGCGTGCGCCTCCCAGGACGAGGGCGAGCATGGGGAGCGGAGGGCGGGCGTATGGCAAGGGGCTGGCTTTGACCGGGCGAGGGGCGGGAGCCTATTCTTATCACTCCCGGCCGACCAGGCCATGTAGCCCCGAAGAGCCATGCGAGGCACCACCACCAGCTGATGACCGAAGCGATCCTGCATGTCTGCACCACCTGCCGCGCCGGGCACGAGGTGCGCGAGGGCGACGCCACGCCGGGTGCGCTGCTGCATGCCCATCTGCACGCCCTGGCCCAGGCGCGGGAAGAGGGTGTTCGCGAGGATGCGCGGATCCGGGTGCGGGAGGCCAAGTGCCTGGCCAACTGCGCCGGCGGCTGCTCGGCGGCGATCGCCATGCCGGGCAAGTGGAGCTACCTGCTCGGCGGCCTGGATCTCGAGAATGCGTCCGACCTGCTGGACTTTGCTGCGATCTACGCGGCATCCATGACCGGTGTGGTGATGCCGTCGCGGCGTCCGGCGGCACTCGCCAACATGGTGCACGGGCGCATCCCGGCGCTGCCGCAGCCGACAGGAGATTGAATGAGCCTGGTTTCCGCCACCATCATCACCGGATTCCTCGGCGCCGGAAAGACCACGCTGCTGCGCCATGTGCTGGAACATGCGAACGGTCGCCGCATCGCGGTGATAGTCAACGAGTTCGGCGCGCTCGGCATTGATGGCGACACGCTGCGTAGTTGCGGCATCGAGGGCTGCACCGACGACGACGTGATCGAGCTGGCGAATGGCTGCCTGTGCTGCACGGTGGCCGATGATTTCCTGCCGACGATGGAGCGCCTGCTCGACCGGCCCGAGCCCCCCAAGCATGTGGTGATCGAGACCTCGGGGCTGGCGTTGCCGAAGCCGCTGCTGCGCGCCTTCAACTGGCCGTCGGTGCGCACGCGCATGACGGTGGACGGCGTCATCACCGTTGTCGATGCGCCGGCGGTGGCTGCCGGCCGCTTTGCCGACGACCCGGAGGCGGTGGCCCGCCAGCGCGCCGAGGACCCATCGCTCGAGCACGACAATCCGCTGGCGGAAGTGTACGAGGACCAGTTGCTGTCCGCCGACCTGGTGGTGCTGAACAAGACCGACCTGCTCGACGCCGCCGCCTGTGACGCTCTGGAGAGCAGCATCGCCGCCACGATCCCGCGCGCGGTGAAGATCCTGCGCGCCAGCGAGGGTCGCATCGATCCGGCCATCCTGCTCGGGCTGCAGGCCTCGGCACAGGACGATCTCGACTCGCGGCCGTCGCACCATGATCTCGATGCCGACCACGAGCATGACGATTTCGAGAGTTTCGTGGTGGCGCTGGCCGAGATCGGGTCTCCCGAGCATCTGGTGGCGACCCTGGCCACGGTTGCGGCCGGGCACGACATCCTGCGCATGAAGGGGTTCGTCGCGGTGCGCGGCAAGCCGCGTCGGCTGGCGGTGCAGGGGGTAGGTGGGCGGTTCCGGCACCAGTTCGACCGCGCCTGGAACCCGGGCGATCCGCGCGACGGGCATATCGTGGTGATCGGCTGCCGCGGCCTCGACCGTGCCGCGATCGAGCGCGCGCTCGGGGCAGCGTCCCTGCAGCCGGCCTGAGGCCAGTCGTCGTTGCACCTGCTGGTTCGCGACAGCCGCAGCCTCGATGACGCCGAGGCTGCGTGGAACCCTGGCCCGTCCGACGCGCGACTGCTGTTCCTGTCGTTCTCCGACAGCGACCTGGGCGCCTGGCACCAGGCGGCGCAACACTCCGGCCTGCTGCCGACGGTCAGGCTGGAGAGCCTGGCGCGGCTGCGGCATCCGATGTCGGTCGACCTGCTGGTCGAGCAGGTGGTGGCGCCCGCGGGCTGCGTGGTGATCCGGCTGCTCGGTGGCCTCGATTACTGGCGCTACGGCGTCGAGGAGGTCGCAGCGCACTGCCGGGCGCACGCCATTCCGCTGCTGCTGCTGCCCGGCTGCGAGCGACGCGATCCACGGCTGGCCGAGTGGAGCACGGTCGATGCGGCGGCCTGGGCCCGCATGGACGGGTTCCTGCGCCAGGGCGGCCCGCGCAATGCGGCCGCTTCACTGGCGCTGGCGGCGCATCTCGCCGGCCTCGGACCGGATGACGGCGCCGGGCCGGAGCCGCTGCCGGAGGCCGGCGAGTGGCCGCTGCCCGACGTGCCGCAAAACCCGGGTCAACCGGATGCGCCGCTTGCGGTGATCCTGTTCTACCGCTCGCATCTCGCCTCCGGCGACACGCACGCGGTGCTGGCGCTCGCCGCGGCATTGCAGGCGCGCGGCCTGTCGGTGCGCGCCCTCTACGCCAGCAGCCTCAAGCAGTCCGAGGCGGCGGCCTTTGTCCAGTCGCGGCTGCTGGACTGGCGGCCCGGGGTGATCCTGAGCGCCACCGCATTCTCGGCCAGGGACGCCATACTGGGAACGTCGCCGCTGGATCGTGCCGGAGTGCCGGTGCTGCAGGTCGTGCTCGCGGTCGGCGCGCGCGAGGCGTGGCTGGCGAGCAGCCGCGGGCTGTCGCAGACCGATCTCGCCATGCAGGTGGTGCTGCCGGAACTCGATGGCAGGCTGCTCACCGGCGCGATCTCGTTCAAGGCAGCCGAGGCAGGCGCTGAGCCCGGCACCGGCCGCATGATCAACCGTCCGGACGCCGATGGCATCGCACTCGCCGCCGACCGCGCCGCCGGCTGGGCTCGGCTCGCTGTCAGTGATGCCGCCGGGCGGCGCATCGCGATCATGCTGTCGGATTATCCGGGCATCGGCGGCCAGCAGGCGCATGCGGTCGGGTTGGACAGCTTCGCCAGCCTGCAATCGATCCTCGGGCGCCTGCGTGATGCAGCCTACGCGGTGCCGCGCCCGGCCGATGCCGCCTGGCTGGCGTTCGCGCTGTGTCATGCGGAGCCGGTGCGGTTCCTCGCGCTTGCCGACTATGCTGTTCTGCGCATGAGCTTGCCGGACACGCTGAACCAGGCGCTCGACGCCGCCTGGGGCGCACCGGAGGACGATCCGGCCTGCGCCGATGGGAGCTTCCGGCTGCGTCACCTGCGGCTCGGCAATGTCATCGTCGCGGTGCAGCCGGATCGTGGCAGCACCGGCGACCGTCGCGGCGGCTACCACGCTGCCGACATGCCGCCGCGGCACGCCTATGTCGCCTTCATGCTGTGGCTGCGGCTGACGGTCGGGGCGCACGCGATCGTGCATCTCGGCACCCACGGCACCCTCGAATGGCTGCCGGGCAAGGCGGCGGCGTTGTCGGCAACCTGCTGGCCGGCGGCGCTGCTGCGCGGCCTGCCGGTGATCTACCCGTTCATCGTGAACAATCCCGGCGAGGCCGCGGTGGCGCGCCGGCGGCTCGGCGCGGTGTGCATCGGCCATCTCACGCCGCCGATGACGGCAGCCCGCACCGGCGACGCGGCGCGCGCCCTGGAGCGGCTGATCGACGACTATGCCGCCGCCGACGGTCTCGACCGCAGGCGCGGCGCCATGCTCCGCGGCGAGATCCTGACCCGCGCCGGCGATCTCGGGCTGCTCGCCGAGAGCGGCGCCGACCGCGAGGCCGACGACGACCAGGCGCTGGCCCGGCTCGATGCCTGGCTGTGCGACGTGAAGGACCTGCAGATACGCGACGGGCTGCACGTGTTTGGCGAAGCGCCCGCCTCGGTGCAGGCGATGTGCCGTGGCCTGCTCGAAGGCAACCCGGCGGCCGACCCGGCGCAACTCGAGGCGGCTGTCGCAGCCTCGGGCCCGGGCGAGGCGGCGTCCCTGCTGGCGGCACTCGACGGGCGCTTCATCCCGGCAGGGCCGGCGGGCGCGCCGAGCCGCGGCCGGCTCGACGTGCTGCCGACCGGACGCAACCTGTTCGCGGTCGATCCGCGCGCGGTGCCGACGCCGGGGGCGATGGTGCTGGGCGAGCGGATGGCGGCGCTGTTGCTCGAGCGGCACCGCCGCGACAATGGCGAGGAACTGTCCGCGCTGGTGATCGATCTCTGGGGCAGCACCACGCTGCGCACCGGCGGCGAGGACCTGGCACTCGCCCTGGTGCTGATCGGGGCCAGACCGCTCTGGGACGAGGCGTCGGGACGGGTCACCGGCATCGACATCCTGCCGCTGGCGCTGCTCGACCGCCCGCGCGTCGATGTGACGCTGCGCATCTCGGGCCTGTTCCGGGACAGCTTCGAGGCCCAGATCCTGCTGTTCGACGAGGCGGTGCGGGCGGTGGCGTCGCGCGGCGAGAGCGCCGAGTTCAACCCGCTGGCGGCTCTCGGCGATCCGGCGCCGGCCCGCATCTTCGGCCCCGCCGCGGGAGCCTACGGCGCCGGCACCGGAACGCTGCTCGGGGAGGCCGGCGCTGCTGCCATCGGACAGGCCTATCTCGACGCCTCCTCGACCGCCTATGCCGGCGCCTCGGTGGGATCCGGCCGTCCCGACGCCGCCGGCTTCGCCGCCCGCATCGCCGCCAGCCAGGCGCTGCTGCACCAGCAGGACCATGCCGAGACCGACCTGCTCGACAGCCCGGACTATGCGGCGCACGAGGGCGGCTATGCGGCGGCGGCGGCGCTGCTGGGGGCGTCCCCTGCGCTCTATCACGCCGACAGCAGCCGGGCGGACGCGCCCAGGCTGCGCCACGTCGCCGAGGAGGTGGCGCGCATCGTGCGCGGCCGGCTGGCCAACCCGGACTGGATCGCCGGCATGATGCGGCACGGCTATCGCGGCGGCGCCGAGATCGCCCGTGGCGTCGCCGGGCTGCACGCCTTCGGGCGCACGCTGCCGGAGCGGCTCGACCGCCAGTACGAGCTGGTGTTCGCCGCCACGCTGGCCGATCCCGCGATCGACGGGTTCCTGCGCCGCAGCAACCCCGAGGCCTGGCGCGACATGCGGGCGCGTTTTCGCGATGCGATCGCCCGCGGGCTCTGGCAGCCGCGCGCCAACACGGTGATCGATAAGCTGTGGCCCGGTTGCGAGGCAGACGGCTTTGGAGCCGATACGGAACGATGCTAGCGTCGCGCCGTTGGCTTCTCGGGCCGCGGGCCCGGGAGCCTTTTCCAGTCGACTGCGGAGGGGCCGATGGGTGTTTCCCTGACTGCGCGGCGTGAGCGGCTACCGGCTTCCATCGTCATCCGGCGCATCTCTCCCGCCGACCTGATTGCAGCCTTGCGCGACGGCTTCGACGATTTTCGCCAGGTGCCAACACAGCTCGCCTTCATCTGCGTGATCTATCCGGTGGTCGCGATCCTCGCCGCCAAGCTCACCGCCGGCTACCGCGTGCTGCCGCTGTTCTACCCGATGGTGACCGGCTTCGCCCTGGTCGGCCCGGTGGCGGCCCTCGGGATGTACGAGATCAGCCGGCGGCGCGAGCGCAACCTGCCGGTGTCGTGGCGTGACGCCTTTGCGGTGCTGCAATCGAAGTCGCTGCCGCACATCGTGCAGATGGCACTGGTGCTTCTGGTTATTTTCGTGCTGTGGATGGCGGTCGCGCGGTCGATCTATACAGCCCTGTTCGACGAAGACAGCATGAACTCGCTGTCGGAGATGATCTACCAGATGGTCAGCGGCGCCGGCATCGTTCTGATCTTGCTAGGTAATCTCATGGGACTGCTGTTCGCGATCCTGACGCTGTCGATCAGCGTGGTGTCGTTTCCGATGATACTTGACCGTAACGTCGACGTCGCGACCGCGATCCGGACCTCGCTGGCCGCGATGGCGCGCAATCCGGCGATGATGCTGTTGTGGGGGCTGATCGTCGCCGTCTCGCTGGCCATCGGCGGATTGCTGCTGTTCGTCGGGCTCGCGGTGGTGATCCCGGTGCTCGGGCACGCGACGTGGCACCTCTACCGCCGGCTGATCGAGGCGCCCTCGATCCCGGTCCGTCGTCCATGACGCCATGGCGGGTGGCCCTGATCGGGACTCGCGGGAGGTGTTGTTGTCCTTGCGGTAGAATGCTGCTATCCAGCAAGTATTCGTCCGCAACGCGAACGTGATGTGGTTCAGGGTTGTCCGCCAGCGTGGGACCCGGGACCGCGGAAGCGTGCCGCTGGTCGGGATGAATTCTATGTTTTTGTTCAAGTTCGATAGGATCCAGCTTGCCTGATAAGCTTGTCTTGCGCGGCACATCCCCCGAAGACGCTTCGTCCGAAACTGCTTTGTCCGAGGAGGGCGTCCGCCAGGCCCTGGCCCGTCTCGGCCGCGGCGCCAGCCCTGATCCCGCAGAGGAGCGCAGTCCGGATCAGGGCCGCGAACCGCTGGACCCGTTCCGCCAGAGCGGCGGCAACCACCATGGCGGCCACACTATCGGCCAGAATGGCAGCCAGCGCCGCACCTCGGCGGCGCCGATGCACAAGCTCAAGCGGCCGGCCTTCGTCCAGGATGGCGATGTCGTCGTGGAATATGCCGGGCGCGACCGGCCGGGGCATCACGATGGTGGTGACCAGGGCCGGTCGGCGCTCGATGCGCTGCGCGACGAAGTGGTGCGCGAGCGGCGCGTCCGCGAGGAGGCCGAGCGGGCGTTGACCGAGACCCGGCTCGCCCTGCAGGGCCTGCAGACGCGCCTTGCGCACCTGGAACTCGACCTCAACGAGTCACGATCGGCGGCCCGGGCGGCGCAGGACGAGGCGGCGCTTCTGCTGGCCGGGCGCGCCCATGGTTCCACCACCGGGGCTTCTCCAACCGCGGCTCTGGCGATCGAGCCTGCCACGACGCCGCTCGATACGATCGCCCAATCCGAGCGCCAGGCTGCCGAGCGCGAGGCTCCCGAACGCCAGGCTCCCGAAAGGCAGGCTGCGGGCAGGGTGCCGAAGGTCCGTCGCCAGCAGGCCACGCCACGCGTCAGCTTGCGTGAGCCGAAGCCGGTGAAGTGGTGGATCAAGAGCAAGGGCTGAATGCGTCGACCCCGGCTTACCAGTGGCAACCCTGTTGAAGGGTGGGGGCTTATGGTCGGGGACGCTGCCGCCGCAAGCCACGGATGAACAATGGTCGAAACCTCTCCGAACGGTTTTCCCGGCGCGTTCCGCGCTGCGACCGGCGTCGATGGACTCGATGATATTCTCGGCGGCGGGCTGACCAAGGACCGCGTCTACCTGGTCGAAGGCACGCCCGGAACCGGCAAGACCACGCTGAGCCTGCAGTTCCTCCTCGAGGGCGCGCGCCGCGGCGAGCGTGGCCTCTACATCACCTTGTCGGAAACGGCCGACGAGCTTCGCGCGGTGGCCGCGAGCCATGGCTGGTCGCTCGACGCACTGACCCTGTTCGAGATGGTCGGGGAGATCGGCCTCGATCCCGACCGCGAGCAGTCGATCCTGCATCCCTCCGAGGTGGAGCTGGGCGAGACCACGCGCGAGGTCATGCAGCGCGTCGAGGAATTGCGGCCCGCACGGGTGGTGTTCGACAGCCTCTCCGAGATGCGCCTGCTAGCGCAGAACCCGCTGCGCTACCGGCGCCAGATCCTCGCCTTCAAGCACTTCTTCGCCAGCCGGCAATGCACCGTCCTGCTGCTCGACGACCGCACCTCGGAGCCCACCGACCTGCAACTGCACAGCATCGCGCACGGCGTGGTCTCGCTCGAGCAGGCACCGCGCGATTTCGGGGCCGAGCGGCGTCGCCTGCGCGTGGTCAAGATGCGCGGCATCAAGTTCCGCGGCGGCTACCACGACTTCGTGCTCGATACCGGCGGCCTGCGGCTGTTTCCGCGCCTGGTCGCCAACGAACATCATCGCGAATTCGACGTCAGGCACGTCTCCAGCGGCAATGCCGGCCTCGACGCATTGCTGGGCGGCGGCCTGATGGCTGGCACCAACACGCTGCTTAGCGGCCCGTCGGGGGTCGGCAAGACCACGACGGCGGTGAACTGCATGCTGGCGGCGCTGTGCCGCGGCGAGCGCGCGACGTATTACCTGTTCGACGAGGGCATCGCCACCCTGCTGGCCCGCAGTGCGGCGCTTGGGATGGACCTGCAGCCGCATCTTCGCGACGGCCGGCTCAGCATCCACCAGATCGACCCGGCCGAGCTGTCGCCTGGCGAGTTCGCCTCGCGTGTCCGCGACGCGGTGGAGGTCGCCGGCTCGACCTTTATCGTGGTGGACAGCCTAAACGCCTACCTGCATGCGATGCCGGGCGAGCATTACCTGCTGCTGCAGATGCACGAGTTGCTGAACTACCTGAACCAGCAGGGTATCAACACGCTGCTGATCCTCGGGCAGCATGGCCTGGTGGGCGAGGTGCGCTCGGATCTAGACCTCAGCTATCTCAGCGACACCATCCTGCTGTTCCGCTTCTTCGAGGCGCGTGGCGAGGTCCGCACTGCGGTCTCCGCGGTCAAGAGCCGCACCAGCGCGCACGAGCGCACGATCCGTGAGTTCAAGCTCGGTCCCGAGGGCCTGCAGGTCGGCGAGGCGCTGCGTGACTTCGATGGCGTGCTGAGCGGGCTGCCCTCCTACAAGGGGAATTTCGAGCTGCTCACCCCGACGCCGGGTCGGCCGACGGGCGTGGCGGAGTGATCGCGGTGCCGCAGCACGTCTCCATCCTGGCTCCGCGCGGGCGCGATGCCGGCATCATCGCCCAGGTGCTGCGGCGCGGCGACGTCGAGGTCGTGGTGTGCAACGATCTGGCCGGCCTGCACGCCAGCTTCGACGGCGAGATCGGCGGAGCCGTGGTGACCGAGGAGACGCTGATCGGGGCGGACCTGCGGCCGGTGCTCGACTGGATCGCCGGGCAGCTTCCATGGTCGGACCTGCCATTCATCGTGCTGGCCACGCGCCAGACCGGGCCGCGCTCGGCCTCCGCCGCCACCATCCTCGGACAGCTCGGCAACGTCGTGCTGCTCGAGCGGCCGATCAATGCGGAAACCCTCACCAGTGCCGTCGGCTCGGCGCTGCGGGCGCGTCGACGCCAGTACCAGACGCGCGACCTGCTGCTCGGACGCGAGCAGAGCGAGACCGCCCTGCGGCAACTCAACGAAACGCTCGAACTGCGCGTACGCGAGCGCACCGGCGAGCTCGAGGCGGCACGCGAGACGCTGGCCTTCGCGCTCGATAGCGCCGGCATGGGATCGTGGGATCTCGACCTGCGCACCGACAACGCCCGCCGCTCGCTGCGTCACGACCGCATCTTCGGCCTCGACGCGGAACCCGGTTCGCCGGGCGATGGCGCCGCGCCGCAGCCCTGGGGCCGATCCGAGTTCCTGCGCCATGTCGTGGAGGAAGATCGCGACCTGGTCGCAGGCGCTTTCGACAAGGCGGTGCGCAGCGGGACACTGGAACTGGCGTGCCGCATCACCCGCAGCGACCGCGCCGTGCGCTGGATCGATGTGCGCGGCCGGGTCGAATATGCGCCTGGCGACGAGCCGGTGCGCATGGCCGGCATCGTCATGGACACCACCGATCGACGACGCACCGAGGATGCGCTGCACCAGGCGCAGAAGATGGAGGCGATCGGACAGCTCACCGGCGGCGTCGCGCACGACTTCAACAACCTGCTGACCGTGATCGTCGGCGGCCTCGACATGATGATCCGGCGTCCGGAGCGCACCGACCGGGTTGTGCGGCTGGCGGAGGCGGCGATGACCGCGGCGCGTCGTGGCGAGCAGTTGACGCAGCAGTTGCTGGCGTTCTCGCGTCGGCAGATGTCGCGCCCGGAGACGCTCAATCCGAACCGGCTGCTGCTCGAGTTCCGGGCGCTCGCGCAGCGCGCCGTCGGCGAGTCCATCGAGCTGCGGGTCGATCTCGACCCGGCGGTCGATCCGGTGCGTGTCGATCCGGCGCAGTTCGAGTCCGCGGTGCTTAACCTGATCGTCAATGCCCGCGACGCGATGCCGTCCGGCGGCACGATCCGCCTGGCATGCCGCAGCGTGCACCTGGCGACTGAGGCGGTCGCCGAGCGCGGCATCGCACCCGGGCCGTATGTGCTGGTCTGCGTGAGCGACACCGGCACCGGCCTCGAGCCCGAGACGCTGAAGCGGGTATTCGAGCCGTTCTTCACCACCAAGGAGGTCGGCCGCGGCTCCGGCCTTGGCCTGAGCCAGGTCTATGGCTTCATGCGCAGTGTCGGCGGCGACGTCATCATCGACAGCATGCCGGGACAGGGCACCAGCGTCGGGCTGTATTTCCCGCGCTCGGAGGATGCGGCCGCCGAGGAGCGTCATGCCACCACCAGCATGGTGCCGCTGCGCCGCGCCTCGGTCGGCGATACCGTGCTGCTGGTCGAGGATGACGAGCAGGTGCTCGGCATGGCGGTCGAGAGTCTTGAGGAGCTGCGCTACAAGGTCGTGGTGTCGCGCAACGCCCGTGAGGCACTGGAACATCTGCGTGGTTCGGAACGCATCGACATCCTGTTCTCCGACGTGGTGATGCCCGGCGGCATGAACGGCGCGCAGCTTGCGGTCGAGGCGCAGCAGTTGCGGCCGGGGCTTAAGGTCCTGCTGACATCGGGCTATGTCGGCGACGGCGGCGTGGGCAAGGCCATCGGCGAGGACATGCCGGTGCTGAACAAGCCGTATCGCCGCGACGAGCTGGCGCAGAAGCTGCGGGTGGTGCTGGGGGGCGCGTAGGGGCTGGATTGGAAAGTCCGCTGCACGCTCTGGAGAATTGCAAGGAGGCTGGTGCTGGGCCTCACGGTTGCGCTGCTGGTGCTCGTGTCAGGTGGCTTCTTCTATCGGTCGTTTCGGCAGCACGAGGCTGCCGGGTCACTCGTCGTCCGCTTTGCCTGCGGTATCGATGACGGCAGGTTCGTGCGGATCAGCGGGAGAGAGCAGTGGATCCAGATCAGCGGCGAGAACCACAGGAACCCAGTCCTGCTGATCCTGCATGGCGGGCTTGGCGCCTCCTAGGTCCTGCTTAGATCGATCTTCCTGCCCCGGGGGAAAGACTTCACCGTGGTGCAGTGGGACCAGCGCGGAACCGGCAGACCTATGGCCGGAACGGCGCGTGAGGAAGTGGTGCCCTGACGCTGGACCGGATGGTGGATGACGGCAGCGAGGTTGCCACCTCCCTGCGTGCGCGCCTGAACCAGCCCAGGATAATCCTGTACGGGACATCCTGGGGGACGCTGCTCGGCACCGGTATGGCTGCGCGCCGTCCTGACCTGTTCTAATGTTACGCCGGCTCCGGGTAGCTGGTCGACATCACGCAAGACGCGATCACGAGCTATCGTATCCTGCTGGGGAAGGTGGGAGCGGCACATGATCGCACGGCTCTCTCGGTGCTCGGTTTGCTGGGGGCGCCGCCGTACCGGACACCGGCCGAACAGGATACCGAACGCGAGTGGCTGCTGCATTATGTGGTCAGGTTCGGCAGGGACATGCTGGCGAGCCTGCCATGGCGTATCCTGCTGGCACCGAAGTGCTCGCTACGGGATGTTTTCGACTAAGGCGGCGGCACCGGCTCCAGCATCGACCAATTGCTGGATAACAGGCCATTCCATCATCGGCGCGAACCGCCACGATACGCAACACCGGTGATCATCATCCAGAGCGCCGACGACATCGTGACGCCTATTCCGATAGCGAGGAACTATTTCCTTCCGATCGAGGCCCCTGGGAGCGCTTCATCGAAAACCCCCTCGGCCGGCCATTTCGTCATCCTGCCCGATCCCGACGCTCGATCAGAGCAGTTTCCGAGCCTTTAGAAAGCCGAACATTCCGGCGAGAGAGAGCAGGCAGATCAGGCCCGCCCCTACCGTTCCTGCATGGCCGTGCGTGCTGGCGAGGAACATGCCTCCAGTATTCATTCCGAAGAAGCCGGTGACGAAGGTTGCCGGCAGCATCAGCGCTGTCACGATGGAGACGATATAGAGCCGCCGATTGGTGTCCTCGGCCTGGCGCGACGACAGCTCGTCCTGGAACGAGCGGGCACGGTCCTGCAGCGCCAACAGATCGTCCGCGACCGCATGGATCTGCCGCTGCAGGCGCTCGAACACCGACTGGATTTCCCAGTCCGGCAGCACTGCCTCGTCCGAGTGGAACACGCGGTCCAGCGGCGCCATGACCCGCTTCAACCGGGTGGCGCGCCTGCGTATCCTGCCGATGGCGCTGCCGAGACCGGCCGGTAGTGCGTCCGTTGCGTTCAGCAGCGTGTCCTCGGCGTCATCGAGCTGTTTTGCCAATACTGCCACCCGCTTGCGCACCGCATCAGTGAAACTGCCGACGGCGTGATCGATGAGCGACGCGGGGTTGTCGACGCAGCCTCCCTGTCCGAGATGACGATAGGCGTCGCCTAAGGTGGAGACCGGAGTTCGACGCGCAGTGATGAGGACCTCCGGTGTCACGGCGAAGCGCCACGCGGCCACGACGAAGCCGTCCTCGTTGAGGTCGTTTTCCAGTCCGGGCAGCACGCCGAACACGGTATGGCCCTCGGTGTCGAGCCGGAAGGACTCGTCGCTGGTCAGCAGTGTGTCCCTGGCGTCCCCGGGTAGGGAGTGCAGGGCCGCGATCGAATGCCGCGCCGCGGCGTGTACCAAGTCGTAATGCGCCCAGTTCCAGCCGGGCCCGATCGGCCCGGCGGTCCAGACCAGGCCATCAGGTCGTGTCTCCGGCGGCAGGATGTTCATTGCACCGCCGCCGATCGCTGCGGCCGTGCGGCGATGCGCTGGATCTGCGCCTGCGAGAGTTCCCAGGTATGCGGCGGCAGCGGCACGAACCGTACCCGGTCCAGCAGCGCCTGCTTGTCCTCCGACGGCTCGATCGACCACAGCAGGAAGCGTCGCAGCGCGGCGGCGGTGCGCTCGTCCGGCTGGCGCGTCGAGACCACGGCGTATTCATAGTTCACCAGCGGATAGGCGATCGGGCCGGGCGCGAAAATGAGGCTGAGCCGTTCATCCGTTGGCGTGCGCGCCGCCAGCCCGGCGGCACCGGCGATGATGGTCTCACGGGTCGGCAGCACGAAATTCCCATCGGCGTTCTTCAGGGCGACGGTACTGAGCGGTCCGAGGTCGCTGCTGATGCCGACATAGCCGATCGAGAACGGCGTTGATTGCAAAGCGTGTACCATGCCGAGATTGCCAGGCACGTCGAGGGTGCCGGCGACCTTCGGCCAGTCGGGACTTGTGGCGTAGCCGGTCTGGCTGTCCCAGGACGGGGTGGAGAAACTGAGGAACTGGGTGAAGATGAAGCTGTCGCCGGAGCCGTCGCTGCGCCGCACCGGCACGATCGCATGGTGCGGCAGCGGAATACCGGGATTGAGCGCCGCGATTGCGGCGGCATCCCACTGCCGGATCGAGCCGGCATAGATCCCCGCGAGGGTCGGGCCGTCGAGTTGCAGCGGCTTGGCGAGGCCGGGCAGATTGACCGCGACACTCTGCGCCGAGATCGCCATGGCGATGTCGACGAAGGCCGGATTGTCCGACGCCTGCGCATCCGACAGGGTGGCGTCCGAGGCGCCGATGATCACCTGTCCGGCCAGCGCCTGCTGCATTCCGATCCCCGATCCGGTGCCGGCGGTGGAGACATGCACTCCGGGATGATGCGCGGCGTAGCCGGCCGCCCACAGGTCGAACAGCGGGTGCATCAGCGTCGACCCGGTTTCGGTGACGATGAGGTCGGCACCCCGGGCGGTCGAGGTCAGCAGGAGCAACGCGGCGGCGGTGGCCGCGACGCGCGTTCGAGGGAGGCGTGCGCGCATGCTTCAGATGTCCTCGAGGTTCACGCCGGTGGTTTCGATGCGGAACATCCAGGTGACCGCCGCACCCAGCACCGAGGTCGCGACCAGGATATACAGCAGCGGCGTGGTGCCGATCGCGACCAGCAGGATCGGGAACAGGAACGCCGTCGCCACCGCGCCGATCTTGCCGAAGGCGGCGGCGAACCCGGCGCCGGTGCCGCGGATCGCGGTCGGAAACACCTCGCCGGCGAGCAGGTAGGTCTGCGCGTTCGGGCCGAGATTGGTCATGAAGTTGAACAGCATGAAGCCGGTGAAGATCATCGTCGTGTGCGCGGAGCCGGTGAAGCCGCCGGCGAACGACGCGACCAGCAATCCCGCGGCGCAACCGATGAAGCCCACCACCTGCAGGATGATGCGTCCGACGCGGTCGGCGAGGATGACCGCGAAGATGATGCCCACGATCAGCAATGTCGTGATCAGGGCAGCGCCCTTGGCGGCCAGGATGTCGTTGAGGATGATGTCGGTGACACTGCGCACGTGGTCGGCCTTGTGCCCGATGGCGGCCGCCAGGATCGTCGGCGTGAAGATGCCGATGCCGTAGGTGCCCAGATCCTGCAAGAACCACGGCACCGAGGCGAGCACGGTGGCGCGCGTGTTGCGGCCACGGAACAACGCCGCGAAGCTCTGGCCACCGCCGTGCGCGCTCGGGCGCGCATCGCGGCCGAGCTTGATGTCCGGGGGATAGAGCGGCTTGCGGAACAGCAGCTTGCGCGCCTGATCCTCGGCGCGGTCCACCAGCCCGCGGATATGCAGCCAGTTGGCGCTCTCGGTGATGTAGAAGCGTCCGATCGTCACCGCCAGCGCCGGCAGGATCGCGGTCGCATACATCCAGCGCCAGGCATCCAGCGTCGGATGCAGCGACAGCACCGCGAAGCCGACGCCGGTGCCTGCCAGCGCGCCCAGCGCCTGGAAGCCGAACGCCGCCAGCACCAGCTTGCCGCGGCTGAGGCTCGGGATACTCTCCGAGATGATCATGTGAGCGGTCGGATAGTCGCAGCCGAGTGCAACGCCAAGCCCGAACAGGCAGATCACCAGGGAGGGGAAGTTGGTGCACAGGATTAGCAGCATCAGAAAGGCGCAGAAGATGATCATCTCGACGATGAACATCCGCTTGCGCCCGAACCGGTCCGACATGCCGCCCAGCCCGACGGCGCCGACCAGGATTCCGAACAGGCTGGCGGCGCTGATGAAGCCGTCCTGCGAGGCGCCGATGCCGAACTCGCGTGCGATCAGCGGCAGTGCCACGCCGGTCATGAAGACGACGAAGCCCTCGAAGAACTTGCCGGCGGCGGCGAGCGACCAGATGCGCCACTGCATCGAGGTCATCGGCACGCTGGGTAGAGCGGTCCCGTCCGACCAGACCGGGCGCTCGTCGATGTAGTGCTGCACTGTTCGATGGCCGGGCCGCAGCCCCGGGTCGCGCAGGATGTCGCCGATGTCGGTCATGCCGCTGTCCTAATAGGTTTCAGGCACGATCATCTCGGCGGATACCGGGCGGCGGACATAGTCCGCATGGAAGACGCGCTCCGGAAGATCGATCGAAGGCCGCTCGATTTCGTGATACGGCAACTGGCCGAGCAGGTGGGTGATACAGTTCAATCGCGCCCGCTTCTTGTCCACCGCCTGGACGACCCACCAGGGCGCCTCGGGAGTATGGGTGTGCTGGAGGGTGATCTCCTTGGCGAGCGTATAGGCTTCCCAGCGGCTCCGGCTTTCCAGGTCCATCGGGCTGAGTTTCCACTGCTTAAGCGGATCCTCGATGCGGGCGCGAAAACGTGCGCCCTGCTCCTGGTCGGTGATCGAGAACCAGTATTTCACCAGCTTGATGCCGCTTCGGGTCAGCATCCGCTCGAACTCCGGCACCATGCCCAGAAACGTCCGATATTCGTCCTCGGAGCAGAAACCCATGACGCGCTCGACGCCGGACCGGTTGTACCAGGAGCGGTCGAACAGCACGATCTCGCCGGCAGCCGGCAGATGCGCCACGTAGCGCTGGAAATACCATTGCGTGCGTTCGCGGTCGTTCGGCGCGGGGAGTGCCGCCGTGCGGCAGATGCGCGGGTTGAGCCGCTGGGTGATGCGCTTGATGACGCCACCCTTGCCGGCGGCATCGCGGCCTTCGAAGATCACCACCAGCTTCTGGCCGGTATGGGCGACCCAGTCCTGCAGCTTGACCAGCTCGCCCTGCAGGCGGAACAACTCGCGGAAATAGGTCCGCCTCGGCAGCGTCGAGCCGCCTTCCGTGCCGGTGCTGCGGCCGTCGTCCATCTCGGCTTCGAGTTCTTCGTCCCAGCTATCCAGGAAATCGGCGCGCAGGCGTTCGATCTGCAGGCGGCCCGCGTGACTTCCGGCGATAGTCTCGGCGACCGATCCGTCACTCGTCATGAATTCGGACCTCTGCTCTGAAAATGCCCCGATTGCCGGGACGCGCGATCAACGCTCTGGTATCCGAGCCTATCCGCAACCGGCGGTGCTGAGGACCCTGCCGCAGGGCAACTTCATCAATGTGTCATGCTTCGTGTGGGGCCCGGACTGGGCAGGATTGTTGCGCGGTCGCTGAAGCCGCCGAATGCAGAGGGAACGGCCATGACGGGGATTCCGACCTTCGCGATCTCGCCTGCGTTCCTGGGCGTGCAGCGCCGTGATACCGGCGCCGCCTTCACGGTCGCCGGCATCCCGCTCGATATCGGCGTCACCAACCGCCCCGGTGCCCGGTTCGGACCGCAGGCGATCCGGCATGCGAGCCGCATGCTGGTCGATGGCGCGCACCCGCAGTCCTGGGTCGATCCCGCGACGCTGTCGCTCTCGGATATCGGCGATTTCCAGGTGGCGCTGGGCGATCTTCCGATGAGCCTGAGGCTGATCGAGCAGCAGGCCGCTGCCTGCCCGCATCTGCTGGCCCTCGGCGGCGAGCATGGCATCACCCTGCCGCTGCTGCGTGCGCTGTCCGCTCGGCTTGGTGCCCCGGTCGCGCTGGTGCATTTCGACGCGCATGTCGACACCTGGCCGGATAGCTTCGGCCAGGCCTATGGCCACGGCTCGCCGTTCTACCACGCGATCCGCGAAGGCCTGATCGAACCGCATCGCACCATCCAGGTCGGCATCCGTTCGCCGGTGCAGCGCGAGGTCTGGGACTGGACGCTGGGCCAGGGGGTCACCGTCCTGACCGCGCAGGAGGTGCACGAGATCGGGCCCGTCGCGGTTGCCGAGCGCATCCGTGCCGTCGCCGGCGGCGCCGCCACCTATCTCAGCTTCGACATCGACGCGCTCGATCCCGCTTTCGCGCCCGGGACCGGGACGCCCGAGGTGGGCGGGCTTGCCAGTTGGCACATGCAGGCGATCCTGCGCCGGCTGCACGGCTTGGCGTTCGTCGGCATGGACGTCGTCGAGGTGGCGCCGGCCTACGATGTCGCCGAGATCACCGCGCTCGCGGCGGCGACGGTGGTCTGGGAGTATCTGGCCCTGGTTGGCTGATAAGCTTGGCTGCCATGCATTTTTTGCATGGCGCATTACACTTCGCTCCCTCTATATCCGCGATCCCTTCCGGGCTGGTTGCCAACCGGCGGGGTGCTTGACGCAAATCGCACGAGCCGCGAGCCCTCCCGTCTGGGGGCACAGCTACGACGTATCGCGTCCTTTTCGTCCGAGCCGGCCTGCACGGACCGGGGTCGTTAGGGAGCCGCCCATGTTGTTGCTTCGGTCCGCTGCGATGCCCAGCCATCGCGACATCATCACAGCCAGGGCTTCGGTGCTTCTCAGCATCGGGGCCTGACACCATCCGCCTGCGCGTCCGGCTCCGGCCGAACCTGCGCGCTGACTGTGATCCGCACACCATGCGTGTGCCCTGTCCGATCGTGAGCCCCGCCAATGTCGCATCTCGGTGCCCGCACCGCGTTCTCGGTCCTGCGTCTCGATGCCGAGACCCGGTCCGTCCTCCTGCCCGCCCTCGACGAGGTGGTCGCCGCCGAGCAGCCGTCGGAGCCGCTGCACGCGCTGCGGCCGGACGCGATCGTGCGGGCGAGCCGCGCGTTCGTCGCCGGGTTCGACGGCGACGTGCTGTACGCGGTGAAGTGCAATCCCGAGCCGCGCGCACTCCAGGCGGTCTGGGAGGGCGGGGTGCGCCATTTCGACTGCGCCTCGCCGGGCGAGGTGGCTCTGGTCCGTCGGATGTTCCCGTCGGCCGCGATCCACTTCATGCATCCGGTGAAGTCGCGCGCGGCGATCCGCGAGGCCTGGGGACCCCAGGGCGTGCGAGACTTCGTGCTCGACAGCATGGGCGAGCTCGACAAGATCCTGCACGAGATCGGAGCGGCTGCCGGGGATGATCTGGGACTGGTGGTGCGCCTGGCGTTGCCGAAGGGCGACGCCCTGCTTGACCTGTCCGGCAAGTTCGGTGCCTCCGTCGAGGACGCGGCGCTGCTGCTCCGTGCGGCCCGGCCGCATGCGGCTCGGCTCGGTGTCTCGTTCCATGTCGGCTCGCAATGCATGGGCCCGTCCGCCTGGGCGCGCGCCATGGTGCTCGCCGGCGCCGCGATCCGGGCGTCCGGCGTGCCTGTCGATATCGTCGATGTCGGAGGCGGCTATCCGGTCGCCTATCCCGGCCTGACGCCGCCGCCGCTGCAGGCATATTTCGCCGAGATCGAGCGGGCGTTCGCCGCCCTCGGCCTGCCGCCCGCGACCCGGCTTTGGGCCGAGCCCGGCCGTGCCCTGGTCGCCTCCGGGGCCTCGGTGGTGGTGCAGGTGCAGATGCGCCGCGACGGCGCGCTCTACATCAATGACGGTGTCTATGGCAGCCTCTCGGATGCGGGCGCGCTGGGTTTCCGCTATCCGGTGCGCATGCTGCGGCCGGAGGCGCCCGCTTCGCTCGAGCCGCTGGCGGAGTTCAGTTTCTTCGGTCCGACCTGCGACAGCGCCGACGTCATGCGCGGGCCGTTCCTGCTGCCTGCCGACATCGGCGAGGGGGACTGGATCGAGATCGGCCAGCTCGGCGCCTACGGGGCCTGCCTGCGAACCGGCTTCAACGGCTTCGACCGGATGCAGATGGTCGAGGTGCGCGATCCGCCGCTGATGCCTGACGACGAGCGGCCGGACGACGAACTGCCGGAGGACGGGCCTGGGAGCCTGGACAGCGTCGGGGTTTACCGGGAAGACTTGCTCGCCGCCTGAACGCCGTCGGGCGACTTCCAGGAGTTCAGGACATGCACCACGTCGCATTCGGCGGCCGCCTCGTCATGCTCGGGCTGGGCAGCATCGGGCAGGGCGTGCTGCCGCTGATCCTGTCGCATATCGACATGCCGCGCGAGCGCATCACCATCGTCACCGCCGACGCACGCGGCGGCGCGGTCGCGGCTTCCCTCGGCGTGCGCACGCTGGTGCGGCCGCTCGACCGGCAGAATTACCGCGAGGTGCTCGTACCCCTGCTCGGGGCCGGTGATTTCCTGCTCAACCTCTCGGTCGACGTCTCCTCGGTCGCGCTGATCACGCTCTGTCGCGCGCGCGGCGCGCTCTACCTCGACACCTGCATCGAGCCCTGGGCCGGCGGCTACACCGATCCGGCGCTGACGCCCTCGCAGCGCTCGAACTACGCGCTGCGGGAGTCGGCGATCGCGCTTGCCGCCGAGGCCGGACCCACCGCGGTGGTCGGGCATGGCGCCAATCCCGGCCTGGTCTCGCATTTCGTGAAGCAGGCGCTGCTCGATATCGCGCGCGAAGTCGGGGCGAACGCCGATCTTCCTGCCTCGCGCGCGGAGTGGGCGGCGCTCGCGCAACGACTCGGCGTTCAGGCCATCCATATCGCCGAGCGCGACACCCAGGTTGGCAACATCGCCAAGCAGCGCGGCGAGTTCGTCAATACCTGGTCGATCGACGGTTTCGTCGGCGAAGGCTGCCAGCCGGCGGAACTCGGTTGGGGCACGCACGAGGGCGACCTGCCGCCGGATGGCCGCCATCACGAATTCGGCTGCGACGCCGCGATCTACCTGATGCGTCCGGGCGCCTCAGTACGCGTGCGGAGCTGGACGCCGCTCGAGGGCCCGTTCCAAGGCTTCCTGATCACCCACAACGAGTCGATATCGATTGCCGACTACTACACGGTGCGGAGCGGCCGCGATGTGCTGTACCGCCCGACGGTGCATTACGCCTACCATCCGTGCGACGACGCGGTGCTGTCGATCCATGAACTCGCCGGGCGCAACTGGCGCCTGCAGCCGTCGCAGCGCCTGATGATGGACGAAATCAGCTCTGGCATGGACGAACTCGGCGTGCTGCTGCTCGGGCATGCGCGGGGCGCGTACTGGTACGGCTCGCGCCTGACCATCGGGGAGGCTCGCCGCCTGGTGCAGTACAACAACGCGACCAGCCTGCAGGTCACCGCCGCGGTGCTGGCCGGCATGGTCTGGGCGATGGAGCATCCGCACGCCGGGCTGGTCGAGGCGGATGCGCTGGATCATGCGCGCATCCTCGACATCATGCGGCCCTATCTCGGGGAGCTGGTCGGCGTCTGGTCCGAATGGACACCGCTGCAGGACCGTGCTCGCCTGTTTCCAGAGGATCTCGACCGCGCCAATCCGTTCCGGTTTAGCAACGTCAGGGTGTAGGCAGTTGACGGCGCTGCAGGTCGTCGATGCCGAGATCATCGTCTATCGGCTGTTCGATTTCGCCTATTCCGCCGACCTGGTGCGCGCCGAGGAGATCTGGCGCCTGCATACCGGCGCCGGCAGTGCCCGCGGGATGTTGCGCGCCACCTCGCCCAAGGCGATCTCCTACGACGTGCCGCCGCTCGTGCTGCCGCTGGAACCGGTCCGTCTCACTCTCGCGGACGACGAGGTGACGGCGACGGCGACCGCGCGGCTGTACGATTTCGGCGTGCTCACCATTTCCTTCTCGGTCACCGCGGGGGGCTGCGACTGGCCCGGCTTCACCGACCGGCTCAACGCCGTGGATGCCGCCATCGGACCGGGCTCGCCACACCCGGTCTGGAGCCGGCTGAACGCGGAACTGCACGAGGTGCTGGGACCGGCGCTCACCCGGCCGGCACGGTCGATCCTGCAGGAGGATTACCTGGTCGGCGTGGTCCGGGCTTTCGACATTCCAATCAGCGCGGTCGCCCTGATGGAACGCTGCGACCTGGTGCCGCTGCTGTCGGGCGAGAGACGCCCGCTCTCGGAAGGAGCGCGTGCCGACCTGCTGCGCAAGCGCTTCTCGTACTATACCGACGATCTTGCCGTACTGACCTGGGATCGCGCCTTCATCTACGAGCCGCGCGGCGATTCAGACGTGCTTGATGTGATCGAGGTCGCCAACGCGCAGTTGCTGGAAATGCGCTACTACGACGAGCTGCTCGATGACGAGCTGCCGAGCATGTACGGCCTGGTGCAAAAGACCCAGCGCATCGGCGGCCTGCTCAGCTCCCGCCGCTTCGCCAGCCTGGCGCGACGGCTGTACACGCTGGTGGCCGAAGTCACCGAGCTGACCGAAAAGGTCGACAACGCGCTGCAGGTCACCGAGGACGTCTATCTCGCGCGCATCTACACTGCGGCACTCGATCTTTTCCGCGTCAGCACGGTGAGCGCCGCAGTCGACCGCAAGCTTGCGATCATCCGCGACACCTACGCGGCGCTCTACGAGGAGGCGTCGAGCGGCCGCGCCGCGGCGATGGAGTTCATCATCGTGATCCTCATCCTGGCCGAGGTGCTGCTGGCGCTGCTGCGGGACTGACCGGCTTCGGCAGTTTCGGCCAGAATGGCGACAGGGCCTTGAAGCGCTGCCATTGCCCGGCGAGCGTGTCCAGGTTGACGAGCTCCTCGCGGGCCTGCCAGCCGATCACCATGCCGATCGCCTGGTGAAGACCGCTCGTACCGCCGCGGCGCCCCAGCTCATCCAGCAGGGGGCGGGTCTCGGCGGCGTCGTGGTCGAGGCCGAGCGCCTCCTGCAGACGGCCCAGCCGGCGCACGAAGCGCCTGGCCCGATCGGGTGCGCCGAACAACGGCAGGAAGAACTCGGTGGCGTAGCGCAGCCGCTTCAGGGTGATGCGCAGCTCGTGCCGCTCGACGGCCGACAGGCTCCGGAAATGCGCGCCCTGCTTGAGCGCCTTGCGATGCAGGCGAGCCAGCATCCGGGTGGCCACCAGGGAGGCGGGTTCCGCCAGCAACGCGAGGCCGTCCGGGGTGACCTCGTTGCGCCAGCCGCGGCGCGCGACCCACTGCCCCAGCGTGAGCTGGTACCGACTGAAGCGCGGCGACGTAATCAGCGCCCGCACGCTCCGGTACGCACGCGTGCGTGGCGCCTCGGCGGCCTGCCGCAGCGCCTGGAAATCCGGCCCGCGGCCAGGCGTTGAGGCCTGTCCCGTCAGCGTGTCGTTCAGCGTGCCGGTGAGGAAGACATCCCAGCCGCGCGCCGGACCGAGCTGGTCGGCCGCCCATTTCGCCTCGCGTCCCAGGGTCGCCATGGTGGCGGATGGCAGATCCCGGCGCAGCAGCGACAGGGCTGAGCGCGTGCGGCGCAGTGCGACGCGCATCTGGTGCACACCCTCCGGGATGCGGGCGCTGCGGGCGACGCCCTGGTTGGCCTGCAGATGCGCCTGGCACGCCCCGAGAACGGCCGCGATCGCGTCGTCCATCGCCACGCCCGGGGCCATGCCTGGAACCATCCCTGGCGCCAAGGTCGAGGCGGTAGCCTTTTCCGCCCGCATGTCGGTTTGGCTGGCGAGCGCATAGCCGAGGGGGATCGTGCTGTCGGCGCCGACCCGCAGCGGCGCCACGTCGAGCAGCCGCATGCCGATCTCGTAGAGCGCCGAGGCGTCGCCGGACTGCGAGACCAGGCTGATCCGGTCGATCTTGTGGTGCCGGCCTTGGGCTTCGATCTCGCCATCCTCGAACACGATGTCGACGAGCGCGTCCGGCAGCTCAAGCCGGCGGGTGTGACGGCGTGTCGTAGCGGTGAAGACCGCTACGAGCGGACCGCGCAGCAGGCCGTCGCGTGTGGCGGGGACGAGCCAGTCGGCCTGCGATTGTTCGAGCCCGGCGAGATCCGGGACGGCGTTCGGCAGCTTGTATGACCAGATTCCGGCGGCTCGGCTGGACAGCGTCTGGACGAAGCGACGGCCCTGCCTGCGCACCCGCAGCGACAGGCCGTTCTCGAACAGCAGGTGGTCCGGAGTATCGTAGTATATCGTCTCGATGCGCCGCGTGGTGCCGGCATTGCGGGCGTGCCGGGCGATCACCGGCGCCCGCCGCAGCAGCGGGACGCTCTCCGGCTCCGGCTGCAGCCGCAGGCGTGCCGGTTCGGGCTTGGCGGCTGCCGGACGAACCGACGCAGCAGGGGCGGCGGCAGGCTCCGGCTGGATTCGGCCCGGGGTCTCCTGTGCCCGGTCCAGCTCGGGATCGGCCGGAACAGGTTTGGCCTGCGTGGACTGCATGAGAGGAAGTATGCCCTTCAGGCGTAGGGCCACAAGTCGCTGCCGCCTGGTCCGAACCGGACTTGCCGGTGCCCGGCGCGCGTTGACAGGGCAACATGCAGGCGTGAGATAGCGGCGTCGGCGCACTGAAGCCGCCTGCCAGCCCGAGACCAGACACCCGGAGGATGCATTGAGCGCCTGGACGTTGCACATCGCTGGGCAGTCCACCGGACCCTCGACGCAACCTGCGCGGCCTCGGCCGGTGGTCTGCCGGAGCTATGCCGAACTGCTGCTGCAACTCAGGATGGAATGGCACGCGGCGCCGTTCGGCGTCTTCGAGGTCGAGATCCCCGACAGCGCCGATCCGGATGAGGCGAAGGCGCTGCGCAAACGTGGTTGCCTCGTGCGTTACCGACGCCGGGAGGGAAAGGACCCTGCCGCAACACGGGGCGAGACCGCATTTCAATAGCATTCGGGTCCGGCGGCGCGGCTGCAATTTCCAGCCGCCGCGCAACAATAAATTACATTACCGGGACAATGGTGCCGACACTCGGAATTGAACCGAGGACCTACTGATTACGAATCAGTTGCTCTACCCCTGAGCTATGTCGGCAGACTGCGTCCGCCCTATACAAAACCCACGCCTTTGCTGCAACCTGCGGTCCGTCCATGGCCTGTTGATGATTGTCGACCATACTGCATGCAGACTGCTTGTCGTCCCTGATGCCCCGCGTGATCCGCCCGGGCGCGCTACCTTGGAGACTCCGGTGCCCGATCTGACCCGCCGGCTGGGCATCGTAGCGTCGTGAGTTCCCGCACCGCCCGGCTGCGCGCCCTGCTCGGCAAGCCCGGATCAACCCTGCGCGGGCTGCCGCATCTGTGCGAATGCCGCGGCTGCGGCCTGGTGCAGCGTTCGCCGGAACTGCAGCCGGGCCAGATCATGCATTGCACCCGCTGCGACACCGTGCTCGGCCGCCGCCGCACCAACCCGCCGATCGCCACCCCGTTGGCCTTCTGCCTCACCTCCCTGGTGCTCTACCTGCTGAGCATCTCGCAGCCGCTGATGACCATCAGCATCTATGGCCGCACGCGGACCATTACCCTGTTCACCGGGCCGATCGAGCTGCTGCGGACCGGCTGGGGGATCGTCGGCGGACTGATCGCGATGGTGACCATCGTGCTGCCGGCGGTCGTGATTCTGCTCATGCTGGGCATCCTGTTCGGCGCCCTGCATCACCGGCTGCCGCTGCGGGTAACCGCGATGATGCGCTGGTACGACCGGTTGCGGCCCTGGTCGATGATCGAGGTCTACATGCTGGGCGTCCTGGTCGCCTACACCAAGCTGATCGACCTCGCCGACATCCAGGTCGGGGTCGCCGTCTATGCCCTGGCCGGGCTGATGCTCACCCTCGCGATCACCGATTCCACGCTCGATACCGACGTGATCTGGTCGCGGCGCCGGGTGCGGCTGGCGCATCGGCACCCGGTATATCGGCCGTTCGGCCCGGAGATCGACATCCACGAGGTGCCGCCGCCGCCGGAGCACATGGTCTCCTGCCTGTCCTGCGGGCTGGTCAGCTGCTCGCCGAGCAGGCTCGCCTGTGAGGACTGCGTCGGCGGCTGCCCGCGCTGCGGCGCCCGGCTCCACCGGCGCAAGCCTGACAGCGTCAGGCGCACGATGGCGTTGATCTTCAGCGCGGTGGTGCTCTACCTGCCGGCCAACGCCTTCCCTGTGATGACCATCATCAAGCTTAACCGCGGCGGCGACCACACTATCCTGCAGGGCGTCGGCGAGCTTTATGACGCCGGCATGCTGCCGCTCGCACTCCTGGTGTTCTTCGCCAGCGTGACCGTGCCGGTGCTGAAGGTGCTCGGCCTGTGCGTGATGTGCTTCGCCACCTGGCGTGGCTCCGCCAGTCGCCTGGTGCTGCGGTCCAAGCTGTTCCGGATCATCGACTTCGTCGGCCGCTGGTCGATGATCGACGTGTTCATGATCTCCATCCTGGTGGCGGTGGTGCATTTCAGCGCTCTGGCCAACGTCACCGCCGACGCCGGCATGATGTCTTTCGCCGCCGTCGTGATACTGACTATCTTTGCAGCCGACTGCTTCGACCCGAGGGTGATGTGGGATGCCGCTGGCCTCAACGGGCCGGCCTTCGGGGAAACGCGGTCGCCGGTGCGCGCCGCCAGGGCGGAGCCAGCACAGGCGTGAGTGGTGATACAGGCGGTCCTCCGGGGCACGGAGAACCGGCAAAGGGTGCGCCATCGTCCGGCGGCAGCGGCCAACCGCCCGCGAGCGGCAATGGCGGTGTCCCCGAAGCAGGCGCACGCCCGACGCGCTTCTCCCTGATCTGGCTGATCCCGATCATCGTGGTGGCGATCGGCGCTTGGCTCGGCTGGCAGACGATCTCCCGGCGCGGTCCCGAGATCACCATCCAGTTCGACGACGCCGACGGCCTGACCGCCGGCCAGACACAGGTCAAGCACAAGTCCGTCGGGCTGGGCACCGTCGAGGGGATCGGGCTCAGCAAGGATCTGCAGCACGTAGAGGTTCGGGTGCAGATGAGTTCGCAGTCGGCGCCGCTGCTGACCAAGAACGCCAAGTTCTGGGTGGTGCGGCCGCGCCTCAGCGGCGCCAGCGTCAGCGGCCTCGATACCCTGATTTCCGGCGCGTTCATCGCCATCGATCCCGGCAAGGCCGGCGAGGATGTCGGCGAGACCCATTTCATCGGGCTGGACTCGCCGCCCGGCGTGCGCTCCGACGAGCCGGGCCAGACCTTCACCCTGATGACCGGCTCGCTCGGCTCGCTCGGCCAGGGCTCGCCGGTGTTCTTCCGCGACCTGCAGGCCGGCGAGGTGCTTGGCTACAAGCTGCCGGCGAACGGCCGCGGGCCGATCCCGGTGCAGGTGTTCGTCAAGCACCCCTATGACGGCTTCCTGCGGCGCGACACCCGATTCTGGGACGTGTCGGGCCTGCGGGCGGAGTTCGGCGGCGGCGGCCTGCATCTGCAGGTCGAGAGCCTGCAGGCGCTGATTTCCGGTGGCGTCGAGTTCGGGTTGCCGAGCGAGCGACGCGACAAGCAGGCCGAGCAGGCCCCGGGCGGCACCGTGTTCAAGCTGTACCAGAGCAAGCAGGAGGCCGATACCGCCGGCTACCACGAGCGCGTGCACGTCGTGACCTACCTGCGCACCTCGGTGAAGGGTCTCGATGCCGGCAGCCCGGTGGAGATGTTCGGCATCCAGGTCGGCGAGGTCACCGAGGTCAAGCTGCAGATCGATCGGGATAACGGGGATTCCCAGGTCCGGGTGGCGATGGAGGTGCAGCCCGAACGCGTCCTGTCCGACGCGGAACTCCAGGGCAGCTCTGTCTTCACGGTCATCCAGGCGATGGTAAACCGGGGGCTTCGCGCCGAGACCGACACCGACAACCTGCTGTTCGGCAGCGCGATGATCTCGCTGGCCTTCGTGCCGAAGGCGGAGCCCGAGAAGCTCTCGCTCGAGGGGGGTGCCATCGTGCTGCCAAGCCAGCCGGGCGGCATGGCTGGGATCATGGACAGCCTGTCGACGGTGTCGGCGAAGCTCGCCGCCCTGCCGCTGTCGCAGATCGGCGACAGCCTGAGCAGCCTGCTGGCCCATGCCGACGCCACCGTCGCCAGCCCGCAGCTCAAGCAGGCGCTGGTCGAGCTGAACCAGACCCTGGCGAGCACCAACCACCTGGTGCAGAACGCCGATCACGGCCTGACCCCGTTCCTGCAGCGGCTGCCGCAGATCTCCGACCAGCTCCAGAAGGCGATCGACAACGCCAATGGCGCGCTCGCCTCGTATGGCGGCAACTCCGACTTCCACAACAGCCTGCAGCGCACGCTCGACCAGTTGAACTCGACGGCGCGCTCGATCCGGTCGCTCACCGACTACCTGAACCGCCACCCCTCGTCGCTGATCTTCGGCCGGAGCAACCCATGAGACATCTGCCTCCGGCTGTGCGGCCAGGGTTTCGTCCAATGCGGCACCGCGCCGGGCTCGCCGGCCTGATGAGCGTGGCGATGCCGCTGCTGCTCGCCGGCTGCGGCGGATCGGATCCGAGCTACTACACGCTCGCCTTCGTCCCCGGCCCGGCGGCGGCCAATGGGCCGGTGAGCGTCGAGGTGCGTACACCGAGTATCACCCCGAGCCTGCAGCGCGACCATATCGTACGCAACGATGAGGACTACCGGCTGCGCACGGTTCCGGATGCGGCGTGGGCGGACGGGCTCGACGAGATGATCGGCCGCACGCTGGCGCAGGACCTGAACCAGCGTTTGCCCGGCACCGATGTCTCGACGCAGGGCAGCGCGATCTCGACGACGCCAACGGCCCTCGTCGAGATGGACGTGCAGCGGTTTGCGGCCGACAAGGACGGGCGCGCCGAACTGCAGGCCACGGTGTCGGTGCACCGCCCGGACAGCGGTCCCGGTGCCAGCCGGAGCCTGCACCTGTATCGCGTGCCCGAGGGCGTGGGGACCTCCCCCCTGGTGGCGGCACTCAGCTCTTTGCTGGGCCAGGCCTCAGATCTGGTGGCGCAGATGCTCCGGGATTTGCCCCCGACGCCGCCGCCGCCGGCCTGAGACCCTGCTTCAGCCGGGACGCGTCAGACCTTCTCGACCTGGCCGTATTCGAGGTCGACCGGGGTGGAGCGGCCGAAGATCGAGACACTGACCTTGAGGCGGCCCTTCTCCTCGTCGACATCCTCGACGGTGCCGTTGAAGCTGGTGAACGGACCGTCGGCGACGCGCACCTGCTCGCCGATCTCGAACAGCACCGACGGCCGCGGGCGCTCGACGCCTTCCTGGGTCTGCTTCATGATCCGATCGGCCTCGGCCTCGCTGATCGGCGACGGCCGCATGCGCGTGCCCAGGAAGCCGGTAACCTTCGGCGTGTCCTTGACCAGGTGCCAGGCATCGTCAGTCAGTTCCATCTTCACCAGCACGTAGCCGGGGAAGAACTTGCGCTCGGCGCTGACCTTCTGGCCGCGACGGACCTCGAGCACTTCCTCGGACGGGACCAGCACCTCGTCGAAATGGTCGGCGAGGCCCTTCTGTGCGGCCTGCTCCTTGATCTGCTGGGCGATCTTCTTCTCGAAGCCCGAATAGACGTGGACGACATACCAACGCTTCGCCATGACCTGCTCCTCAGCCCCCCAGGCCAAACAGGGCGCGCACGCCCAGGCCGATGATCTGGTCGACCGCAAAGAAGAAGATTGCCGTGATCGCAGCCATGGCCAGCACCAGCCCGGTGGTCACCAGCGTCTCTCGTCGGGTCGGCCAAGTGACCTTCGTCGCCTCGGTCCGCACCTCGCGGATGAATTTCGCAGGACTGACCGCCACGCCGCACCTTCCAGACAACAATCATCCGGGCCCCCTCCGGACCGGACCCAGCGCCATACATGCCAACTCGGAGCGGGCAGGCAAGTGGCAGGGGCGGAGGGTCTCGAACCCGCAACCTCCGGTTTTGGAGACCGGCGCTCTAGCCAATTGAGCTACACCCCTGCATCGCCGCCTTCGCGATTGCCCGGCCATCCCGCTAGGGCTGGCAGGACGATCGCTTGAACCCGGCGCAGGGGGCGTAAAGAAGCTGAGCGAGGCGCAAAGTCAAGACCCCGTCGCGCCCGGCTCGGATAGCGCAAGAGCGGTCAAGCAGGCGCGGCCAGGGGCTTGCGGGCTGCTGCGCGAGGACGCTAGAGAAGTCCGCCGGAGCGCTTGAAAAGCCGGATCGATGCGGGCGTAGCATAGTGGTAATGCTGTAGCCTTCCAAGCTACCGAGGAGGGTTCGATTCCCTCCGCCCGCTCCAGTGTATCCCTCAGGCACCCCGTCCGTCAGGTTCCCAACCGGGCGGCGCCAACTCGAAGCCGTCGAACCAGAATGCCGGCGCCACCAGGCAGCTCACCAGCGTCCAGTCCCCCAGGCTGCGCGCGTCCTGCCAGGCATCGCGCGGACCATCTCCTGCAGCGACTCGCCGCCTTGCAGGTCCGGACCAAGCCGGAATGTCTGCCGGCCGGCCGCGCAGGCCAGTCCGAGCAGCAGCGGCGCCCCCGCCTGCCAGATCCAGAATTCGGCGGCGTCGACCCGATGCCAGTGCGAGCGCTCGCCGGCGGCCAGCAGGAACAGGATGGAACTCGCCGCGCCGCGGCCACCATCCGGCCCGGGCGGGTTCCACAACTCGCGGTAGTGGCCGCCCTCCGGATGCGGCTGCAGGCGCAGTGAGGCACATACCCGGGTGGCCTGGACGGTCGGGTCACGCAGGTCAGGAAGATCAGGCATCGGCTCGGGCTCGTCCCTGGTTCGGTGCGGCAGCGCTGACTGCCGGAAGGCAACGCAGGGCGATCTCCCGCGATAGCAGGCTGGTCCAGAATCAATCCGGCCTGGAAGCAGGCCGACGAAGCGACGGGAACGGCAGATGACACCGAGCGGGATTGCCACGGCTTCGCGCCAAGCGTTGATGATGGCGCTGGCCGCCGGGTTGCTGGCCGGATGTTCCTCGTTTAGCGGCGGCTCGCCGCCGGCGAGCCCGGTCTATGTCGTGCTGCCCTCGGGGGACAAGGTTCCGGCCTGCACCGACGGCACCGCGCCGCCCTGCACCAGCCAGTGATCCCGGTTCAGGGCGTGCCCTCGGGAAGCCTGCCGACCCGACGCATGAGCTGGCCTGACAGCACGATCCCCGAGGGATTGATCGGCACGCCGGCGCTGTTCAGCATCGTCGCGGTCCAGGCGTTGCAGGTATAGCTCAGGTCGTAGCCGCGCACCGACGCATAGAACAGGGTGCCGTGCCAGGGCCGCGCCGCGATGCGAATGGGCTGCCCGGCCGCATCATGGCGGATGCCGGTCCAGATCGTGTCGGCGAGTCGTGCCGCCTCGCCTGGTCGCAGCGCCAACGTCACCGTTCGGGCCGACGAACCATAGGCGATCGCCGCGGGTGCCGAGAGCGCCTCCACCTGGATCGCACCGGGTCCCGGGAACGGGCCGAGCAGCCATTCGCCGATTTCGCGCGCCGGCGCAATCATGAAGGTCCGCTTGCCGAAGCCGAACACGTAGGTCAGGCTGTCCGGGCTCGAGCCGCCCGGGAAGATCTGCCTGAAGATGCCAAGGCCGCCGGTCAGCTCCCGGGCCGGAAGCGCCAGTGACGTATGCCACCCCTGGTCGACGATCGTGACCTGGTCGGAAGACGGCGGCGGAAGAGGTGACAGACGCCTGGCCGGCCCTACCGGAGCGCAACCGGGCAGAGCCAGCAGCAGCAGTGCCGGCGTCAGGCACCGGGCGGAGGAGCGGACTGCACCAGCCGGCGCACCAGATCGATGAGCTGCTGCGGAAGATAGGGTTTGCGCAGCAGCCCGTAGCCATCCTCGCTTTCCCATTGCGCGCGAAACACCTCGGGCCGGCCGGAGACGATCACCACCGGGATTTTCGGCCACGCCTTGCGCATCCGGGACGCGACCCCGGCACCGTCGATCCGGCCCGGCATGTGGAAGTCGGTGACCAGCGCGGAGAACGGGCACGGCG
This sequence comes from uncultured Lichenicoccus sp., assembly GCA_963693035.2. GTDB lineage: Bacteria > Pseudomonadota > Alphaproteobacteria > Acetobacterales > Acetobacteraceae > Lichenicoccus. Next base: position 24,655 of record CAXMMQ010000006.1, on the reverse strand, counting down.
GGTCGCTGATCAGCTCGGCCGCCCGCTCGCCATTCTCAGCCTGCATGACCTCGAAGCCGGCTTCCTGCAGGCTCTCGGTCATGACCTCCCGGATGAGAGGTTCGTCTTCGACGAGCAGGATGCACACGCTGGGGTAAGCCTCATAGCAACCGGTTTCGCTGCTACAACTTCCGATAGAGCGGCAGGTTCGATTCAGGAGGTTGCCGATTTCTTGCGCTTCGACGCCTGCTCGGACCGCGCCTGCCAGAGCGCCATGTCGGCCTCCTTGGCGAACATCACCCGCACACCGCGGCCCCCCTGGCTGACCCGGATCTTGCCGCCGTTGGTCGCCTTGTGGCCGGCGACCCATTCCAGGAATTCCGGGTCCTCGCTGGTGCGGCCCTCGAACTCCAGGACGCCGGCAATCTCTTCCTCTTTGCGACGCTTGACCATCTTCAGAACCCTCCTGCACGTGCTGCGCGGACCGGACTCGCGCAAAAGGCCCTCTGCATGACAGAGGACCGTGATCGATCCGGCCTTGAATGACTTGCGACCCCGGAGCCGCGAGCGGCGCCGGGCCACCCACGGCCGCGAAGTCCGGCAGGGCTCATATGGCCCGGCTGGCGCCGAATTGGAATGCCCCCGGAGCACGCCCAGAGCATGTCGTAGACGCGGCAAGTCTGCACGCAAGCATCTGTGAGCGGCGGCGACGCCACCCTCGCCGCATGGCCGCCGTTACCGCTCGCACAGGCACGGGGAACATCGCACATGGCTCAGTCCGCACCGGACGACGACGCTGCACCGGAGTCGGCGAAGGAATATGACCACGAGACCAAGCCGGGGCAGGAGGACAACAAGCGCCGACGCACCGCCTCGCATGGCGGCTTCCCGACCTACCCGCCGGATGCGGATCCCGACGGGCACGACACCGGGCCTGTCGACGGCGCCCGCGAAAGGCTCAGACGCCCTGAGCGCGAATGAGCCCGGCCCGCATGGGCGGCGCCCTCAGGAGGCCAGCTTGGCGCGCGGCGTCCTGACCGCGTCGGACAGCAGGGCGGCAAGGTCGCGCGCCGGCTCGCTCTCGGGATCGCGGCGCAGCAGCACATAGTCGATCCGCGGCAGCGGCGGCTGCGCCAGGAGCGCCCGGCGCGTTCGAGGTTTTCCAGCAGCGCGGTGCGGAACGCGCAGGGCTGGTCGAGCACCAGCGGCAGTTCCTCCTGCTCGACCAAAGCCGGATCGCCGATCCAGTCCATCGGCGCGTCCGCCACCACCCGGCTGGTGCCGCGCCGCAACTCATCATGCCGTGCCCAGGCACAGCACGACGTCGAGCCGCGTGGTGTCGAACTGCTCCAGCAGTTCCGCCGACCCGCCGACCCGCGACTGGATACGCGTCCTCGGGTGCCGGGCGTTGAAGGCGGCGATGATGCCCGGCAGCACGGTGTCGGCGAAATCCTGCACGAGGCCGAGCGGCACCGGCTCCGGTTCGGCCTCGCCACCGAGCGACACCACGATCCGGTCGTCCAGCGCCAGCACCTGCCGCCCCAGCTTGACCAGCTCCTCACCAGCGGCGGTCAGCAGCAGCGTGCGGCCGCTGCGCTGGAAGATGCGGGCTCGCAGCAGGTCTTCGAGCCGCTTCATCTGCAGGCTGAGCGCCGACTGCGTCAGCAGGATCGAGCCGGTGGCGCGCGCCATCGATCCTGCATCGACGATGGCGATGAACGACCGCAACAGGTCGGTCGGCACGTTGGTGTCTATGCCTCGCTGCCGCGGCGTCGCCGCGACCGGCCCCGGCCATGTGGCCCCGGCATTGCCTGTGAGGGCCGCCTCCGCCTTGGGATTGCCGGCGAGCGCCCGAATACACTTGAACCTCCTGTGCGCCTGCTGCCGCGCGTGCGGGCGCTGGTGGCGCGCGAAGCATCCCAATCAGTCGCCGCCTGACCGAGAGGACCTGACGTTGAACGCCATCACCAACACCCGCTCCCGCGAGTTCAAGCTGCGGAAGCGCGTGCCCGCCGCCACCCCTCGAGGAGGAGCGGCTGCACCGCAAGCGCCGGTTCGCCGCCACCTTCCGGCTGTTCGCACGCTACGGCTTCGACCAGGGCCTGGCCGGGCATGTCAGCGCGCGCATCCCGGATTGCCTTGCGCAGTTCTGGATCAACCCGCTGGCGCGGCATTCGGCCAGATCCGGGTCTCCGACCTGCAACTCGTGGACGATGAGGGTCGCATCCTGATCGGCCGCCACCCGATCAACACCACCGGCTTTACCAGGGCCGCCTTCACCAAGCGGCCCCCTTTCACCAGGGTACGGTGCGCCCGAGATAGTCGAGGTAGCGCAGCCCGGGCGTGCCCTGCGCGCCCATGAGCACGCGGACCAGGTTCGGGACGCTCTCCTCGATGCTCAGGCGGCCGTCCGGGCCGCCAAGCTCGGTGCGGACCCAGCCGGGCGCCATCAGCACCATGGTCCGGGAGTCGCCCGCGTGACGCGCCGCGAAGCTGCGCATGAAAGTGTTCAAAGCCGCCTTGCTGCCGCGATAGACCTCGCGCATCCCGTTGGTGTTGTTCGCAACGCTGCCCTGTCCCGATGACATCACCCCGATCGTCCCAGTGGGTGGCACCAGGTCCTGCAGTGCCTCGACGATGCGCATCGGGCTCAGCGCGTTCGTCACCATTACCTGCACGAACTCCTCGGTCGCGACCGCGCCCGCGGCCGTGTCCGGATTGCTGTTGGTGGTGCCGGCATTCACGAACAGGACGTCGAGCGACCGTCCGGACAGGCGTCTGCGCAAGGCTGCGATCTGGTCCGGGATCGTGATGTCGAGGGTCTCGATTTCGAGCCGGCCGTCCGACCGCGCCGCGAGATCATGCAAAGCGGTCCGCCCGCCGCGAACCGTGCCGATCACGCGCCAACCCTGGTTGAGGTATTCCTCTGCCATGGCGTAGCCGAGGCCGCGGGACGCGCCGATCAGCAGAATGGTCTTGGTGGAGGCCCTATCGGCCATGTCAGCAACTCCGCCTGTCCGCGCCGGCCGGATCATGCGGCCCGGCGCGACGCTGCGCTTCGACGGGCAGGCTGTCGAGGCGCAGCGCGCCGGCCCAGCCCGAACACCGTCGTCATCCGCCGGCGACCCGGCTGTGCTGTTCCGCCTCCGGCTCCCGGCCTTTGATGAGGTCGAGCACGCGCAGGCAGACTTGCAGCTCGGCGTCGTTCACGTCCCTCAGGACGTTTCGGCGCATGACATGCAGAAGCGCCTCGACCCGGGCTGCGAGCGAGGCACCTGCGCGGGTCAGGTGGACTATCTTTGCGCGACGATCTTCACCGCCGGAACCTATCCCTTTTTGAGGACTGGCACACCGCCCGCCGCGTCAACAACACCTTCGGCACGCAGACCTACATTCCTTCAAAGATCAGGTAGCAGCCGGTTGATGCGCTGATCGACCAGATCACCCGCAACTACGCGGCGTACGGGCTGCGCAAAGCCACCCTCACTTCGCCGCTGCCGCCATGCGTGCCCGGCCGGGTGCGAGTGGCCGGCGATGTCAGCTTCCAGACCCCGGTATTCACGACGCCCTGGAGAACCCGCAGACCGAGCTGCCCGACCAGACCTATCTGAACGCGATGGTGAGATGGAACAGCCCGCACCAGGAATGGACCGCCACGGTTCCCGCCAGGAACATCCTCGACCGCCGTTATCCGCAAAGCCTGAGCTTCGTGCAGGGCAACGGCATCCCGGTGCTCTGGGCCGCCTCCTACGCCCGCCGAGGACGATCCTATTTACCCTGCGCGATACGCTCTGAAGGGTCCCACGGGCCCGTCAAACGCGGAGGCGTTCGATCGTGGCTGCCAGCTCCTTCATGCGGTACGGCTTGCGCAGGATGGTGATGCCGCCTGAGATCGCTTCCGCGAAATCGCTGGTCTCGGCGTAGCCGGTCACCAGCAGGCATGGCAGGTGCGGGTGCGACTCGTGGGCGTGGCGGATGAACTCGATGCCGTTCATCTCCGGCATAGAGAAATCGGTCACCACCAGGTCGAGCTCGAGGCCGCTATGCAGGATGTCCAGTCCGAGCTTGGCGCTTTCGGCCGCAACGACGTCGAAGCCCAGCGCCCGCAGCGTCTCGACGGTCACCTCGCGCACGTCGGGATCGTCGTCGATCACCAGCAGCCTGGCATCGCTCGGCTGCACGTCCGCAAGCGGCATCGCCGGGATGAGCTGCGGCACCGGTGCGGCCGCCGGCGCATGCAGGGCACGCGGGAACAGCAGGCTGACGCAGGTGCCGCCACCGGACCGGCTGGTCAGGATCGTGGTGCCGCCGAGTTGCTTGGACAGACCGTAGACCTGGCTCAGCCCGAGGCCGGTCGCCTTGCCGATCGTGCTGGTGGTGTAGAACGGCTCGAAGGCGTGCGCCGCGACCTCGGCACTCATGCCGCTGCCATCGTCTTGCACCGCCACGCAGGTATAGTCGCCGGGATCGAGGTCGTCGGGCAGCTCGTCCGAACCGGCGGCGACATTGCGCGTGCTGATCTCGATCACGCCGCCGCCCGGCATCGCGTGGCCGGCATTCACCGCGAGATTGAGCAGCGCCATCTCGAACTGGGTCGCATCCAGCATCACCGGCCAGAGGCCGTCGGCGAGTTTCAGCCTGACCTCGATGTCGGTGCCGACGGTGCGACGGATCAGGGCGGCGAAATCGGTGCTGAGCCGGTTGAGGTCGCAGACCTCGCGACGCAGCGGCTGCTTGCGCGCGAACGAGAGCAGGTGGTCGGTCAGCTTGGCGCCGCGCTCGGCCGCCTGCTGCGCGTTGCGCAGGAACTTCTTGACGGTCGGGTCGGTCGCACGCGCCTGCGCCAGTTCGAGATTGCCGAGCACCGCGGCCAGCACGTTGTTGAAGTCGTGTGCCACGCCGCCGGTCAGTTGCCCGATCGCCTCCATCTTCTGCGCCTGCTGCAGGATCGCGCCGGTGCGCTGGATCTCCTGCGTCTCGGCTTCCAGCGCCTGGGCACGCTGCTGCACCTTCTGCTCCAGGGTCTCGGTCAGCGAGCGGTAATGGTCGAGCCAGGCCTGTTCGGATTTCAAGCGATACGCAGCTTCTCCCTCGATGGCTTGCCGCAGGTCGTGGGCGAGCGCCTCGTCCGCCTCGGTCCAGGGATCGGACCGGCCGGAGGTGGTCTGGGTCCAGGCGGCGAAGCTGGCGCGCGGCGAGGTGCGCGCGCGGGCGGCGTCGATGCCGGCGCCCGGGTTCGGGTCGCCGCCCCAGCTTATGACCCGCGACTGCCCCGGCCGGAGCCACAGGACCGCGTCCTGGCCGAGCGGGGACAGCTCGAGCAGCAGCGCCCCGCTGGCGTCCGATGCGTATGGCGCGAAGGCCGGATGCTGGAGTCCGAGGTCGCTGATGGCGGTCAGTCCGGCGCTGCCCGGGCGTGACGCCTGCAGGGTGGCGATGATGGCGTCGGCCACGCCCGCATCCGGCGTCCGGCCGAGGCAGCGGCAGACACCGTCGATGCGCAGCACGGCACCGGTGGCGCCGACCAGGTGCAGCAGCGCCACCTGCGCCTTGGCGAGAGCGTCTCCGAGCGGCACGGGTGCCGAAAGTTCGTCGATGATGGCGCGCAGGGTGGCCTGCTGCCGGGTCCGGGTGGCGAAGAGCTCCGATTCGTGCAGGCTGCCGAGCAGCAGCGACACTACCTGGCCGATCATGTCGACCACCGCGCGCAGGTCGGGGCCGGCGATGCGCGGGCTGGAGTGGTGGCAGATGATCAGGCCCCACAGCTCGGGGCCATAGGACAGGCCCACCGTCAGGCTTGCCGCGGTGCCCATGTTGCGCATGAACTCGCGGTGGATCGGCGAGACGCTGCGCAGCGCGCTGTAGGTGAGATCAAGCGGCGTCGCGTCCTCCAGCCGCCGCCCGGTCAGCAGCGGCACCGGCACGTAGGCGGCATCGGCCACCGCGCCGACCCGCTGCAGCATGTACTGGCGCCGCGCCTGGGGCGGGATGTCGGAGGCGGGATAGTGCAGGCCGAGCCAGGGCTCGAGGTGCCGGGCGTGGAATTCGGAGACCACCGCGCCTTCCCCCCCCTTGCCGAAGCGGTAGACCATGACCCGGTCGAAGCCGGTGATCGCCCGTATCCCGTTGCTGGCCAGGGTGCAGAGCGCGGCCTGGCTGGTCGCGTGCTTGAAGCTCTCCAGCACCGACTGCACCAGCGTGACCGGCGGCTGCTGGCCGAGGTCGCCGCGCGCGGGCTCGAGATCGACGCAGATCCGGTCGCCCGAATGGAACCCGCTGAGGTGCAGCAGGCGCCCGGTCGCCGTTCCCCTGTCTGCTGTCGGCTCGGTCCGCACGGTGCCCAGCGGCCGGCGCTCGTACGGCTTGAGGTCGCAGATGGCTTCGAGCGCGTCCGGGCCGATGATCGCCAGGAGGTCGCCGCCCAGCACCGCGGCGGGGGGTAGTCCGAGGATGTCGGCGATGTTGGCGCTGCAGTGAGTCACGCGCAGGGTCTGGGTCCGGGCGGCAACGACCGCACCATGCGGCTGCGTGGCACCCGGGATATGGATCGCCTCGCGCTCGCAGAATTCGACGTCGAGTTCAGGAGCGGCCTTGTCTGCCGGCGGCGGCCTTGGCAGGTTCACCGGCGCGGGACCGGCGGCGGCACGGACCCATGGCGCAAGCTGGCCGGACGTCGCAACGAGGCTGGCTGTGCCGTCACGTGGCTTGCCGCCGGGTCGGTATGCGCTGCACGGGATGCCTCGATCCACTAGCGAGATACTGAGTGTAGGTTAAATCCGTGTTAAAACATAAGTATTAAAACCGCCGGTCGTGGGTATCTTCCGTCCCTTGGCAAGTTGCCGAAGCCTCCCCATCTCAAGCCCGGGCGCGATCCCTTGTTCAAGGTATAAGCTGCATGCCCGACTATGCTTACGATGTCGCACCGGATGACGCGGAATCGGCGCCGGCAACCTTCTGCTTCGACAACAGCTACGCACGGCTGCCGTCCCGGTTCTTCGCGCGTCTCGATCCGATGCCGGTCGCACAGCCCCGGCTGGTCTGTCTCAACGAGGCGCTGGCCCTGGAGCTCGGACTTGATCCAAAGCGGCTGGCGAGTGAAGCGGGGGTGCTCGAACTAGCCGGCAGCCGGGTTCCGGACAATGCCGAGCCGCTCGCGATGGCCTATGCCGGTCACCAGTTCGGCAATTTCGTGCCGCAGCTTGGCGATGGTCGGGCGCTGCTGCTCGGCGAGGTGATCGATCGTGCCGGCGGGCGCCGTGACATCCAGCTCAAGGGGGCCGGCCCGACTCCATTCTCACGCCGCGGCGATGGCCGCGCGGCCCTCGGTCCGGCGCTGCGCGAGTTCATCGTCAGCGAGGCGATGGCGGCGCTCGGCGTTCCCACGACGCGCGCGCTCGCGGTGGTTGCGACCGGCGAGACGATCATGCGCGAGATGCCACGCCAGGGCGCTGTATTGACCCGCGTCGCGCGTGGCCATGTCCGCGTCGGCACCTTTCAGTATTTCGCCGTCCGCGACGACGTGGAGGCGCTGCGCCTGTTGGCCGACCACGTGATCGCGCGGCACTACCCGGACGCGGCATCGGAGGCGCAGCCCTATCGCGCGCTGCTGGATGCAGTGATCGTGCGCACCGCGCGGCTCGTTGCCGGCTGGCAGTCCGTGGGTTTCATCCACGGCGTGATGAACACCGACAACATGTCGGTGTCCGGCGAAACCATCGATTACGGCCCCTGCGCCTTCATGGACGGCTTCCACCCCGGCACGGTCTACAGCTCGATCGACGCCGCCGGGCGCTATGCCTATGGCCGGCAGCCGCAGATCGCGCACTGGAACATGGCGCGCCTGGCAGAGGCGATACTGCCGCTGCTCGATCCGAACTCGGACATTTCGGTGGCCGTCGCCAACCAGGCGCTGGCACGGTTCGCCGGGCTGTTCGAGACCGCCTGGGACGACGCCTTCCGGCGCAAGCTCGGTCTCGCGACGCCCCACGGGGGTGATCGCGACCTGGCGCAGGATCTGCTGGCCTGCATGGCAGAGCAAGGCGCCGACTTCACCCTGACCTTCCGGCGCCTATCCGAACTGGCGGCGGACGAGGTACCGCGACCGGATGATGCAGAGGCCGGTCTGCGCAGCCTGTTTGCTGATCCGGCCGCCCTGGATGGCTGGCTGGCGGCCTGGCGGCAGCGGCTGGCGGCCGAGACCGCGTCGCCGGCCGAGCGGCATCGCCGTATGCGGGCGGCCAACCCGGGGTTCATCGCGCGCAACCATCATGTCGAAGCGGTCCTTGCCGCCGCCGAGGCGGGCGACCTTGGCCCCCTTGATGACTTTCTGGGCGTGCTTCGGCAGCCTTTCGAGGACCAGCCCGGCCGGGCGGCCTACGCGACGCCGCCGCTGCCCAATGAGGTCGTTCACGCGACCTATTGCGGCACCTGACCCGCCGCCGGTCGGATCACTCAGCGGCCGCCGCGTCCGCCGCCGAAGCCTCCGCCGTGGCCACCCCCGTAGCCCCCGCCCCGCCCGTAGCCGCCGCGCCCGTAGCCGCCATAGCCACGACCATAACTTCCGAAGCCGTAGCCGAACAACGGCGCCCCCCAGGTCCAGCCGCCGTAATAGCCCGGGTAGCCATAGCCATAGACGCTGTAGGGACTGCCATACCCGTAGCCATACCCGCTGCCGTAATAGTAGCCGGGATATCCATATCCGTAGCCATAGCCGTAGGGGGTGACGGTGCACCCCGCCGCGGTCAGCAGCGACGCTGCCGCGGCGATCCCGCGCAGCCATCGGCCCACCCTGGAACCGCGGCCCGCCACTGGAGCGGCAGGGGATCGTGTTGATGACTGCATCATGCTCACTTCTGCAAAAGACCGGAAGCCGAATGGCTTTATCGTCCTGAAACGTAACGCGAACATTTCAGGCGGCGTCACTTCACGGTGAGCCGGCGGTGAGCCCGGTCACGGTGAGGCCTCGGCCTCCCAACCCTCGCCGCTAGAGCTTTTCCCGATCGAAGTGGATCGGTGAAAGTCTCGATTTATTTGCTATGGCAAGCATCCTAATCCGAGCGACGAGCAAGGTCGATCAGATGATGCTCTAGTTGCCGCGCAGGTAGCGGATCGTATCCACCAGGCCGGCGATCGAGATCGGCGTCACCAGCATGCAGATCGCGAGCACCACGATCAGCACCGTGACCAGGTTGTCGCCGGGGCCGCCACGCACCGGTTTCTCGCGACGCGGCTCGAAATCGACACCGTCGAAGGGCATGCCTGCTCGTTCTCCCTGCGGCCTGGACCGGCTCCACCTGAACCGGCACCGGGCACGGCGGTTTCCTGCCGCCAATATTGCACCGTCCCGCCCGCGACGCCGCAGCAAAATCAGGCTCGCTTGTCTTCGGCTTGCGTGAACCGGTTTGCCGCATGCTCGCGCGCTTCGGCGCGTGGACCAGGCGCCGGTGGGGACAGCCATGCCGGTCGCCGGGACCCTGTGCGACATCGCCCTCGTCCTCGATCGGACACGCCGGCTGATGTCGGCGGGAGCGGACGGCGCGGCAACGGCCGCCTATCTCGAGCTGCTGCGCGTGCAGCCGACGCAGTGCGACGCGCTGCTCGAACTCGCCGCCCTGGCACTCGCCAGCGGTCACCGCACCGCCGCCCGCACCGCCGCGCGCCAGGCCGCCGACTGCCATCCGTCGAGTGCCGCCAAGCAGACCGCGCTCGGCAACCTGCTGCTCGAGGGCGGCGACGGCGAGGCCGCAGGCAGGCGGTTCGCCCGGGCGCTGGACGCGGCGCCGCACTACGCGCCGGCGCATCAGGGCATCGCGCGACTGCTGGAGGCGGCCGGTGATACGGTCGCGGCAGCCCAGGCCCGGGAGCGCGGCTTCACGGGCCATGCGACCGGCCGGCGGCGCTACCGCGGCGCCGGCGAGGGCATCGCGCTGCTGCTGCTGGTCTCGGCGCGCGGCGGCAACATCCCGGTCCGGCGCTGGATCGACGACCGGATCTTTGCCGTCACCACGCTCTGCCCGGAGTTCTACCCCGAGGGAAGTCCGCTGCCGCCGCACCGGCTCGTGGTGAACGCGATCGGCGATGCCAAGCTGTGCGATGCGGCGCTGGCCAGCGCCGAAACGCTGCTCGCGCACGCACGGCAGGCGGGGCTCGGGAACGCCGCGCCGGTGATCAACCCGCCGGAGCGCGTGCGTCGGACTGGACGGCTGGACAACGCATCGCGGCTCGGGCGGATCGAGGGGTGATCGCGCCGCGCATGCTGTGCCTGCCGAGGGCGTCGATCGCGATCGCGCAACGGCTCGGCTATCCGCTGCTTGCCGGGGCTGCATACCGGGCAGCACTTCGTCCGGATCGACGCGCTTGCGGCGCTGGCAGCAGCCGCGGCGACGTCGCCGGGCGACGAACTGCTGGCCATCACCTGCCTCGATGCACGCAGCGCGGACGGGCTCTGGCGCAAGTATCGCGTCATGGTGATCGGCGGTGCGCCATACCCGCTGCACCTGGCGATCTCGGCGCAGTGGAGGGTGCACTATTTCACCGCCGCGATGGCGGACGATGCCGCGGATCGCGCCGAGGAGCATCGCTTCCTGCTCGACATGGCAGGCTGCAGCGGCAACCTTGCCATGGCGGCCCTGGGTGCGACTGCCGCTTGCCACGGTCTTGATCATGCCGGCATCGACTTCGCGCTCCCGGCCGACGGCTCGGTCCTGCTGTTCGAGGCGAACGCCACGATGGTGATAGATCTGCCGGATGCAGGCGCGATCCGGGATTATCGCCGCCCGGCAGCGGCCGCCGCTCTCACTGCCGCCGCCCGGGCTCGGAAGATACTCAGGTCCCGCAAACAGCCCTCGGTCCGACGAGTAAAGGCAAAGTTTACTGGGTCTTCAGGAAACCTTCGCCTCCCTGATTAGATGCATCTCCAGTATGGAGACTTCAAAATGGCGATGCATGACTCAATCAACGTTATGGCTCAACACCATTGGTTTGACTGGATATTCTTCGCCATCGTAGGCATTCCCTTGGTGTTGGCATGTCTACAAGCGGCTATGCCGGATCTGCTGGAACCGTTCATCAGTCAGGGCCAGCGGCGTGCAGGGGCTGTCGGAACGCGCAAGCGCTAGCAGGCTGCGGAACTTCAGGTGCGGAGATCGCCCTGATCTGATGCTTTATCCTGCGGGATTGGAGGGTCGGATGCGTGGGTTGGATGATCAGACTGGGGCGATGTTCAGCTACCTGAGCCCGGATGCGCCGGTGCCTGCAGATCATCCTCTGCGGGCGATCCGACCGCTGGTGAACGCGGCGCTGGAGCGACTGTCGCCACAATGCTCCCGGCTCCATTCGACGGGTGGCCGTGCCTCGATTGCGCCGGAGAAGCTGCTCCGGGCCCTCTTGCTGCAGGCCTTCTACGGCGTGCGCTCGGAGCGCCAGTCGATGGAATAGGTCACCTACAACATGCTGTTCAAACTGGCAGCGGGAGAGCATCAGCGCGCACCAGTGCCCCCGGGTTTCCGCCGGGTATCTGAACGACATGCGGCACGACTTCGGACCCTGGAAATCCCGCCAGGTATCCGAGTGCCAGTTCGTCGAGGCCGACGATCAGTCTTCTCGGACGTCGCAATCCAGCGCGCCTTCACCAAGTCCGTGCCGCTGCTGCAGTCATGCGCCAGCGGCCACCCCAGGGGCGTAAGGCAGGGCTTGTGGTCGACAAGACGGCCGTCGGGGCCCCGGTGGCCGACGCGATGCGGGAGATGGGCGTGGCGCCGATCGCCGTCAGCATCACCGGTGGCCGGGTCGCCAACATGAACGACAGCGCGAACTACACGGTGCCGAAGTCCATGTTGGCCTCGATGCTGGATATGGTGCTTGCCGAAGAGCGACTGGAGATCACCGAAGCTGTCGGGGCATCAGAGCCTCTTCGCCTCAAGCTGCAGAATTCTCACGCCAAAGTCACAGCCGACTGTGTCACTCTTGCACGAGGCCTGGCGGGAGGGTCACCATGATGATCTCGCTTTGTCGATGGCCCTAGCCATCTGGCGTGAAGAGAACCTGCCCCAGCCCGCCCGGTGGCTCACCTTGAGCGAGCGCCTCAAGCTAGACTGGGACATAGGTCGGTAGTCGCTGAAAAAATCGGTCCTCTGTGGGAGTTAGCCGATAACCTCTCGATTGCCCAAAAGAGCGGAGCGCTGACTATGTTTCCTCCGTTGAAAATTGATTGCGCAAACGCTTTTGAGGAGTGAAGATTGTTAAAGGCGTCTCTTCCGAAAAGACATATGGCTAGATGCTGCCTTGGTCTAGTTTAATGCGAAAGGTCTGAACGGTGATAGCTGGCGTTATGCGTGCGCCTGACGTTCCAATCGTTGTTCCGCCTGCTACGCATAGCTTCTCCGGCAAGATGCCCGATATTCGGTTCCACGCTACAAGTCATCACTCGGGGAACTTTAGATTACCAAGCCCTATCGGGTTGGTTCTACATCGTACCGATTGTTCTTTCGGGGTCGCGCTGTCAACCTTCACCACTGACCCGACTGGCGGCTCGGCTCACTTTCTTATCGGGAAAAAGCCGCCAAACCTCCTGCAACTGGTAGATACTCGGCAGATGGCTTGGCATGTCAAAGGGATGGGCGGCCATTCGATGAATGCACTTTATCTAGGAATCGAGTTCGAGAGCGTGCATAGGGGTGATGCGGTGGCAAACGCCGATCCTCTTACTCAGTTCCAGAAATCTGTAGGTCGCATACTTATCCAAAGGCTTTGCACGAGCTACAACATCCCTATGCGCGGGCCTCCGACAAGACATGAGGTAGCGCTTGTGCATGGTCATTTCTCAGGAATCATGAACCATGGCGATCTGACAGATTTCTCAGCGACGCATCACGCCGACCGGATCAGGATCGACGACTGGGAAGCGCTGGTCCCGAAGAACCGATCACCTGGTGACTTCGTCAAAGCGAAAGACCCATCCGTCTGACGGGGCAGCGGACCATCAAAGTCTGCCTCGAAATTCCGCCATGCTGTACGGGACTAAAGCCAACGGAACGGCGACGTTGGACCTACCGAACCTGGACCTGAGACCACACGCTTATCTTGGGGCCGCTTTGGGACCGACCTCGTCATCTAAGAAATAAGATGGTCAACCAGTGGTCTAGTTCCTCTTAGTGGTGGAGGGGGTTGGATTCGAACCAACGTAGGCGTACGCCAGCGGATTTACAGTCCGCCCCCTTTAGCCACTCGGGCACCCCTCCGATGCGCTGCGGGTTACGGCCGATCGAGGGTCCTGTCAATCGAGGTTCCGCTTGTCCCCAGAGGACGCCGCCGTGACGCGCTACCCGGGCGCGCCTATGCTCCGGCCGATGCGCTCCAGACCTCCCTCCGGCCCCAGAACTCCGCATCCGCCATCCCAGCAGACGAGAGTATCCCAGGCGCGACCGGCCTCCCAGGCGCGACCGGCCTCACAAACCCAGCCGGACCGCGCGCATTACGCCCAGCACGGCCATGCGAAAGGCGGCGGTGGGCTCTGGCTCTACGGCGTGCATCCGGTCGAGGCGGCGCTGCGCAATCCGCAGCGTCGGCTGCGCCGGCTGCTGCTGACCGAGGAGGCGGAGGCGACGCTGGCAGCGCGGCTCGGCACACGCACCGGCACGCCCTGGCCGCTTAATGTCGAGCGGACCGAACGCGCCCGGCTCGATGCGCTGCTCGGGCGGGACGCCATTCACCAGGGAGCCGCGCTGCAGGCCGATCCGCTGGCGTCGCCGACGCTGGAAGCCGCCCTGCAGCGTCCCGGTCCGGTGCTGGTGCTCGACCAGGTCAGCGATCCGCGCAATGTCGGCGCGATCCTGCGCTCGGCCGCCGCCTTCGGCGCGGCGGCGGTTGTGGTCCAGGACCGCAACGCGCCCGAGGAGACCGGGGCGCTTGCCAAGGCGGCCTCCGGCGCGCTCGAGACGATGCCGCTGCTGCGCGCTGTCAACCTGTCGCGTACCCTGGTGGCGCTGAAGGCGGCCGGGCTGTGGGTGGTGGGCCTCGATGCCGGCGGCGGCCTGCTGGACGGCGCGGCATTTGCCGAGCGCCGCCTGGCGCTGGTGCTGGGCGCCGAAGGCGAGGGGCTGCGGCGGCTGACACGGGAGACCTGCGACGAGATCGCCGGCCTGCGCATGCCCGGCGCCATGGAAAGCCTGAACGTCTCCAACGCCGCCGCAGTAGCGCTCTACGAACTGATCCGCGTCCGATAGAGACCGCCCGAAAATGCGCTACGGCAAGTCAAAGGCGCCAGAGGCCCCGCCCGGCGTGGCTGTCGAGAACCGGAGCTGAGCGGCCTCCCATACTTGAACAGCGGGGCCGTGACTACCGGAAGCGCAGACAGCCGCGTCGGATGACTGCCGTCGTAGCGTTCCCGGGTGGTCTCTCAGATGACGTAGTCCAGCGGCGGCAGGGTCTGATCCATCGTGAACGCCGCCATCGAGGAATGCTTGGTGCCGACGCGCCGCGCCGGGTTGCCGACTACGGTGGTGTAGGCAGGGACCGCTTCCAGCACGATGCTGCCGGCACCCACCTTGGCGCCTTCGCCGATCTCGATGTTGCCCAGGATCTTGCAGCCGGCGCCGAGCAGCACGCCGCGACGGATCTTGGGATGCCGGTCGCTCTCGTTCTTGCCGGTGCCCCCCAGGGTCACGCCCTGCAGCAGCGAGACGTCGTCATCCAGCACCGAGGTCTCGCCGATCACGATGCCGGTGCCGTGGTCGATCAGGATGCGCCGGCCGAGCAGCGCCGCCGGATGGATGTCGAGCCCGAAGGCTTCGGAGACGCGGCTCTGCAGGTGCCGCGCGAGGTGCCGGCGGTCGTTCTCCCACAGCCAGTGCGCGACGCGATAGGCCTGCAGCGACTGGAAGCCCTTGAAGAACAGGAACGGCGTGGTGAGGTCTGGACAGGCCGGGTCACGCTCCTTGATCGCCATCAGGTCGGACGCCGCCGCCTCCACGATCAGCGGGTCAGCGAGATGCGCCTCGGTGACCAGCTCCTGCAGGGCGCGCGCCGGCACCGCGCTGTCGGCCAGCTTGCGCGCGAGCAGGGCGGCCAGTGCCGAGGAGAAGCTCGGATGGATGCGCAGGTTGAGCTCGATCAGGCCCGCCATGATCGGGTCGTGGCAGGCGCCCGCTTCCCCGCGCAGCCGCTCCCAGAGCGTCTCGACGACGACCGGAACATCGGTGCTCACCGTCATGTCCATGCTGTGCGGTTCCGGCGCCTGCTGCTGTTCGCCAAAGATAGGGCGTGGATGCGTCGGTTGCGACTCGGCCTCGATCGAAACCTGGCGCATGGCCGCTACCCCATGGCCTGGGCAACGAACGCGCGCTTGAGCCGGGGCATGCGGTGCACCGCGCCGATGCCCAGGCCGCGCACCAGCCGCAGCGCCGGGTTGTCGGTGCTGAACAGCCTGTCGAGCACGTCCGTCGCCGCCAGCATCGCCATGTTGGCCGGCCGGCGCGCCGCCTGGTAGCGGGCCAGCAGAGCCGGTGCGCCCGGGTCCTCGCCGAGGGCCACCGCCTCGATGACCAGCTCCGCCAAAGCGGCCACATCCCGGAAACCGAGATTGAGCCCCTGGCCCGCGATCGGATGGATGCCGTGCGCCGCGTCTCCGATCAGGGCCAGCCGCTCGGCCACGTAGCGATGCGCGTGCAGCGCCCCGAGCCGGTAGGTCCAGCGCCGGCCGACCGGCTTGACCGCGCCGAGGTGCCAGCCCAGCCGGCGCTGCAGCTCGCGGGTGAAGCCGGCATCGTCGAGCGACGCCAGCCGTGCGGCCAGCGGATCGCGCTCGGTCCAGACGATGGCCGACAGATTGTCCCCGGCCTCGCCGCCCTGCATCGGCAGTTGCGCGAACGGTCCGCCGGGCAGGAAATGCTCGAGGGCCTGGTTGTCGTGCGGACGCTCGTGCGCGACCGCGGTGACGATGCCGGTCTGGCGGTACGAGAACCGCGTCACCGGGATCCCGGCCTCGGCGCGCAGCGGGCTCTCGCGCCCCTCCGCCGCCACCACCAGGCGCGCGCGCACGACGCCCCCCGAGCTGGTGACGATGCGCACGCCCCCGGCGCCGCGGCTGACCACAGCCTGGTCCGGTGCCTGCAGCCGGATGAGCGGTGCCGCGTGCAGCGTGTCGTTGAGCGCCACCCGCAGGTGGCGGGCCTCGGTCATCCAGCCGAACGGCTCGCCTGGCGCCGGCTGGTCGAAATGCAGGAACAGGGGCGAGGCAGCCTGTCCGGGTCGTCCGTCCGAGACGCGGATGCCCTCGATCGGACAGGACGGCAGCGGCAGCCGATCCCAGACGCCGGCGGCCTCGAGCAGGCGGCGCGACCCGGCTGCGATCGCATAGGCGCGGCCGTCGAAGTCGGGATGCTCCATCGGCGGCAGTGCCGACCGGTCCACCACGGCGACGCGCACCCCGCCGGTGGCGAGACGGCAGGCCAGGGTGGCGCCGATCGGTCCAGCGCCGACGATGCAGACGTCGAACTCGGTCCTGGCGGCGTCGGGCGCGTCGGCGTCGGGCGCGTCGGTGTCGGTCGCGTCGGTGTCGGGCGCGATCGACAGGGTCCGGTGGTCTTCAGCAGCCATGCGGGGAGATGCCTAGTTATTGGGCGGTCGCGGCGAACAGTCTGGCCGCTAAACAGGCCGGCGGGTAGCTGCCGCGCGCGCATCGCCGACGTTGCCGGGACAAAACGCTGCCATGCGCATCCCGCCGCTCTCGCTTCTTTGATCGTGGCACGATTTTTGGAACGGTCGCGTGTCAAACCGGCTCTTGTCCGGCAGGGCGGCAGCTCGGTCCGGTGGGGGCTGGGCGAGAACAGCCGAGGCAGAGTGACCAAGGCAGAGTGAGGTGGGATGAAGCTCGTTACAGCAGTCATCAAACCCTTCAAGCTCGACGACGTGCGTGAGGCCCTGACGCCGCTGGGCGTGCAGGGACTGACCGTGTCGGAAGTGAAGGGATTTGGACGTCAGAAGGGCCAGACCGAGATCTACCGGGGGGCGGAATATCACGTCAGCTTCCTGCCCAAGGTGAAGATCGAGGTCGCGGTCACCGACGACATGGTGGACCAGGTGGTCGATGCGATCCTGCAATCGGCCCACACGGGCAAGATCGGCGACGGCAAGATCTTTGTCTCCGAGATAATCCGTGCGGTTCGCATCCGTACACGTGAGACGGGAGACGACGCGCTGTGAACATGACGCAGACTGCACCAACCGTGCGAATGGCCCCGGGTTTCCCGCGGCAGTTCCCCGTCGCCCTGACCGGCGCGGCACTCGTCGCCATGCTCTGCATGGCAGCACCGGCTCTTGCAGCCGCCCCAGCGCCGCCGCCGCCGCCGCCCAAGATCGACACCGGCGATACCGCCTGGATGCTGACCAGCACCGCGCTGGTGCTGATGATGACGGTGCCGGGTCTCGCCCTGTTCTATGCCGGCATGGTGCGCAAGAAGAACGTGCTCGCCACCCTGATGCAGGCCTTCACGATCTGCTGCCTGGTGACCATCACCTGGACCGTCATCGGCTACAGCCTGACATTCACCACCGGCTCGCCCTACATCGGCGACCTGTCGCGGTTCATGCTGAACGGCATCGGCGCGAACATCACCAAGGGGTCCGACATCGGCTTCACGATGGGCGGGGGCAGCTCGAACCCCACCGTGATGACGATCCCCGAGAGCGTCTACATGATGTTCCAGATGACGTTCGCGATCATCACGCCCGCCCTGATCGCCGGCGCCTTTGCGGACCGGATGAAGTTCAGCGCCATGTGCATCTTCATGGTGCTGTGGTCGCTGGTGGTCTACGCCCCGATCGCGCACTGGGTGTGGAGCCCGATCGGCTGGGTCGGCGCGTTCGGCGCCATCGACTTCGCCGGCGGCACCGTGGTGCATATCAATGCGGGCATCGCCGGCCTGATGTGCGCCCTCGTGCTCGGCAAGCGTCGCGGCTATGGCCATGACGACATGTCGCCGTACAACCTGACCTACGCGGTCATCGGCGCCTCGCTGCTCTGGGTCGGCTGGTTCGGGTTCAATGCGGGTTCCGCGGTCGGCTCCAACGGCCGCGCCGGCATGGCGATGGCGGCGACCCAGATCGCGACCGCTGCCGCGGCGCTGGGCTGGATGTTCGCGGAGTGGATCGTCAAGGGCAAGCCCACGGTGCTGGGCGTGATCTCCGGGGCGGTGGCCGGCCTGGTCGCCATCACCCCGGCCTCGGGCTATGTGCTGCCGGGCGCCGCGATCGTGATCGGCGTCGCCGCCGGCGTGATCTGCTTCTGGACCTCGGGCACGCTCAAGCACCTGCTCGGCTATGACGACAGCCTGGATTGCTTTGGCGTGCATGGCGTCGGCGGCATCGTCGGCGCGCTGCTCACCGGGGTGTTCGCCTATGGGCCGCTGTCGGCGACCGACGCGTCGCCCACCGGCACCGTCGGCGGGTTCGCGCAGCTCGTCATCCAGGCCAAGGCGGTTTGCGTCACCCTGATCTGGAGCGGGCTGCTCTCCTTCATCCTGCTCAAGATCATCGACCTGACCATCGGCCTGCGCGTCACCGACGAGCAGGAACTCGAGGGCCTGGACATGACCCTGCACGGCGAGAGCATCCAGTAACCTATTCGATAATGCTACTACGGCGGTCATCCGACGCGGCGTTCCTGCGCTCCGGTGCTCACGGCCGGACGGCCGCTCCGCTCCGGTGCTCGGACGCGCCCGGCGGCGCCGCTGGCGCCTCTGACTCGCCGTAGCGCATTCCCGAACAGGCTAGAAAAGAGGGGCGCTCCGAAAGGGGGGCCCCTTTTCTTATTTTGGGACCATGAACAACCGGTTGGTGGAATACGAGATCCAGACGCGTTGTGCGGCCAGCCAGTCGGTGCCGAGCAGCATGTCGAACGGCTCGGACAGCGGCGCCACCGTCAGCACCGGCTGCAGCGCGGTGGTGCCGGCGACGGTGAGCGAGGCGAAGCGGTGCCAGTGATAGGGCTGCTCGCGCATGTCGACGCCGCTGGTGAGGCCGCCCGCATCCGCCGCCAGTTCCCCGGCGCCGATGCCGAATCTCAGGACGGTGCGTTCGGAGACGATGCGCGAGCGGGCGCCGGTATCGAGCAGGGCGCTGATGGCGTGGCCGTCGAGGCGCGCGGGCAGCGACAGCCGGACCCCGTGCCGGGTCAGTATCTCGGTCCGGTACGGGCCGCTCCAGGCCGGCGGCGGCGCGCAGGCCAGCGACGGCAGCGCAACCTCGTAGAGCGCGAGTGTCGCGTGCGGGATGTCGATGTCGAGGTCGAACTGCGACAGCACGTCACCGCCGAGGAAGCCGATCACCGGCGGCCGCAGGCTGGGGGCGCCGGGCAGCGCGCCGACCGGGACCCGCACGTCTCCCAGGTGCAAGGCACCGAGCGCGAGATCGGGCAGCAGCACCTGGCCGGCCGACCTGCTGCCGCCGGTGCCGTGCAGCCGGATCGGCGCGCTGTCGCCGGCTGCGAGACCCAGCGCCTGCAGCGCCTGCGGCAGCACCAGCCCGGCATCCGAGCCGGTATCGAGCATCAACCGCACCGGATGACCGGCGACCGACGCCTCGACGGACAGGAAGCCGCCATCGTCGCGCAGTGGCAGGCGTGCCACTTCCTGGCGCACGCAGCCCGACGCCTGCGCCGGCCCGGCGAGGCACGCGAGGCCGAGGAGGACGGGGCCGGCGAGGAGCGCCTTCAGGTCCGGCGTCAGCCGAGATCCGCGAAGCGGTCGGTGGCGGCGATCAGCGCCGACAGGATGCCGGGCTCGGTCGTCGCATGTCCGGCATCGTCGATCAGGCGGAAGGCCGCATCCGGCCAGGCCCGGTGCAGGTCCCAGGCGGTCCGCGCCGGCGTTGCGATATCGTAGCGGCCCTGCACGATCTCGCAGGGCAGGTGGGAAACCCGTCCGACCCGGTCCAGCAACTGGCCCTCCTCGAGCCAGCCGGCATGCACGAAATAATGGTTCTCGATGCGGGCAAAGGCGAGCGCGTAGCGGTCCTCGGCATGCTGGCGCGCGATCTCCGGGCTCGGCAGCAGGGTCAGGGTCCGGCCCTCCCAGAGGCTCCAGGCCCGCGCCGCCTCGATGCGGACGGCTTCGTCCGCCCCGGTCAGGCGGCGGCGATAGGCGGCCATCATGTCGTGCCGCTCGGCCTTCGGGATCGGTGCCTGGAACTGCTCCCAGAGATCCGGGAACAGCCAGGACGCTCCCTCCTGGTAGTACCAGAGCAGTTCGGCCCGGCGCAGCGTGAAGATGCCGCGCAGGATCAGCCCGGTGGTGCGGTCCGGGTGCGTCTCGGCGTAGGCCAGCGCCAGGGTGCTGCCCCAGGAGCCGCCGAACACCAGCCAGCGCTCGATGCGCAGCATGTCGCGCAGGCGCTCGATGTCGGCGACCAAGTGCCAGGTGGTGTTGTTCTCCAGCGAGGCATGCGGCCTGGATCGCCCGCAGCCGCGCTGGTCGAACAGCAGGATGCGGTAGCGGCGCGCATCGAAAAGCCGGCGCTGCATCGGCGCGCAGCCGCCACCCGGGCCGCCATGCAGGAACACTACCGGGATGCCGTCCGGGTTGCCGCACAGCTCCCAGTAGATCTCGTGCCCGTCACCGGTGTCGAGATGGCCGTGCGCGTACGGCTCGATCGGCGGGTAGAAGCCACGCAGCTCAGCCTGCATTCACTGCGTCCTCGCGAGCGCCGTGCCAGACGTGCCTGGCACGAGGATGTGAGGCTTGCCAGACCTGCATCAGCCGCGTCTCGTCGGCCAGCGTGTAGAGCTGGGTGGTTGACAGGCTGGCATGGCCGAGCAGTTCCTGGATCGCGCGCAGGTCGGCGCCGCCGGACATCAGGTGGGTGGCGAACGAGTGCCGCAGCGCGTGCGGCGTCGCATGCTCCGGCAGGCCGGCGAGGCGGCGGTAGGTGGCGCAGGCTGCGTTGCGCCACGGCCGCATCGAGCCGCGCGCCGCGCACGCCGCAGAACAGCGGCGCCCCGGGCGACGCCTCGGGATGCAGTGCCAGCAGCCGCCGCAGCACCGCCAGCACCGCCGGCAGCAACGGCACCAGGCGCTCGCGGCCGCCCTTGCCGCGTATGCGCAGCGGCGTTTCGGACGTGCGTGGCACCATGCCGCAATCGAGGCTGAGCGCCTCGCCGATGCGCAGGCCGGCGCCGTACAGCAGCGTGAACAGGGCCTCGTCGCGACTTGCTGCGAAATCTGTTGGTCGCCTCCCCGGCCACGCCGCCCGGCAGGTCGAGCGCCTGCGTGATGGTCAATGGACGCGGCAGCCTGGGCTTCAGGCGTGGCGAGGCCAGCAGCGCGGGCGCCGGGTTCTCGACACCGTGCCGGCGTGCCAGGTAGCGGAAGAAGGCACGCAACGCCGAGGCTTCGCGGGCCCGGCTGCGGTTGTTGCCATCGCGCGTCGAGCGTGGCCGGCGCCGCGATGCCGCGTCGAGGCGGGTGGCTTCCGACGCCAGCCAGGCGCGCAGGTCGGCGTGGCTGAGAGCAGCCAGGGCTGCGAGATCGGGCTCGGCGCCAAGGTGGTTGGTCAGGAAGCCGAGAAAGCCGGAAAGGTCGTGGCGGTATGCGACCAGCGTGTTGTGCTGCGGCACGTCGCTCGTCGCGCATCCAGTCCAGGAAGGCGTCGAGCGCCCGATGTGCGCTGACGCTCAGGACGGCGATCGCTCAGGAGACCGGGTCCGGCCACAGCGCCTCGATGCGGGCTGCCAGCACCCGGCCGAGGAAGCCGAGCGCCACATGCCCGGCGCCGTCGCGCTGCGCGTCGTTGAGGATGGCGTCGTCGCGCGCCGCCAGCGCCAGGAGCATCGGCGGCATGCCCCCGGGCGCCACACGCACCAGAGCATCGTGCCGCGCCAGCAGCGCCGCCTCGCCGTGCAGGGCGAAGCGGTCGTCGGGGGCAGCGCGCAGCACCACGTCGCGGGTGCCGAGCAGCCCGGCGACGGCGTCCGGCGGCAGCGCGCGGGCCTGCAGCAGGGCCGGCGTGCCGCCCTCGCTGCACAGCAGGGCGGCGTCGATGCCGAGCAGGGCCGGCAGGTCGGTCAGGATGCAGGCGGCGAGGTCGTCGGTGCGGCACAAGGCGAGGATCGCCTCCTGCACCCGCCCGGCGAGCCCGGCGCCGGCCCGCAGCGCGCGCAGCATGCCCGCAGCCTGGGCGCCGGCGCTGGCCGCCCGCTGCCGGGCCTCGTCGAGCATGGCCGCCATGTGGTCGGCCAGGATCTCGCCATGCACCCGGCGTGGCGGCGCCATCTCGCGATACAGCTCGGACTGGCCGGCAAGCCACTCGGGGTTATCGCGCAGGAAGCGGGCAACGGCGCTGGGATCGAGGCTGTCCGGTTTCACACGTGGTTCCGGTTGCCCGACGGTGGCCCGGGCCGCAGAATGCGGTGCCGTTCGGCAGTGGAAGGCGAGCGCGGCCATGAGTTCCAGATCATCACGACGCCGACCTTAACCGCACCCGCCTTGCACGAGAACAAAAAGCCGAAGGACCCGGCGCCGGTTGCGGAAGCTGCGTGCGTGGCAGAGGCTGCGTGCGTGGCAGAGTTTGGGCGCGTCAAGGTCCTGCTGCCTTATCCGTTCGCCGGCGCCTTCGATTATCGCGCACCGCCGGAGCTCGAGCTGCAGCCCGGCGACATCGTGATGGTGCCGCTGAACCGGCGCGAGGAGGTCGGCGTGGTGTGGGACGAGGATCCCGCGCTGCCGCCGGAGTTCCGCACCCCGCTGCCACCGCCGGTGCCATCAGGCCGGCTGAAGTCCGTGAGCGCCGTGCTCGACGTGCCGCGCCTGCCGGTGGCCTCGCGACGCTTCGTCGACTGGGTCGCCGGCTACACGCTGACGCCGCCCGGGCTGGTGATGGCGATGGCGTTGCGCCTCAATGCCTACGGGCCGGTGCGCGCCGTCACCGGATGGCAGCCGGCCGTGTCACCGCCGGCCACGGCCCGCATCACGCCCGCGCGCACCCTTGTCCTGGAGGCGCTGGCCCAGCGTGCGCCACGCGACACCGCCGATCTTGCGCGTGCCGCCGGCGTCGGGGCGGGCGTGGTGCGCGGCATGGCCGAGGCCGGGTTGCTGGCCGAAGTGCCGATGCCGCGGGCGGCGACGTTCCAGCAGCCCGATCCGGCGCATGCGGGGGCGGCGGTGCTGTCCGAGGACCAGCAGGCCAACGCCGAGGCGCTGCGGCAGGCCGTGCACGAGCGCCGGTTCTCGGTGACGCTGCTGGAGGGGGTCACCGGCTCGGGCAAGACCGAGGTATATTTCGAGGCGGTTGCCGCCTGCCTTGCGGAAGGACGCCAGGCGCTGGTTCTGCTGCCCGAGATCGCGCTGTCGTCGCAGTGGCTCGAGCGCTTCACCCGCCGCTTCGGCGCGCCCCCCGCGGTCTGGCATTCGGAGCTGGGCTCGAAGGTGCGTCGCGCGGCGTGGCGCGCGGTGGCCGGCGGCGAGGCCTGGGTGGTGGTCGGCGCGCGCTCCGCATTGTTCCTGCCGTTCACCGACCTCGGCCTGATCGTGGTCGACGAGGAGCACGAGACCGCCTTCAAGCAGGAGGACGGCGTCACCTACAATGCGCGCGACATGGCGGTGGTGCGGGCCAGGCTGTCGGGGGCGGCGATCCTGCTGGTGTCGGCGACCCCGAGCCTGGAGACGCTGACCAACGCCGAGGCCGGGCGCTACCGGCGGGTGACACTGGCGGCGCGCCATGGCGGCGCCAGCCTGCCGACGGTGGCGCCGATCGACATGCGCGAGGCGCCGCCCGGGCGCGGACTGTTCCTGTCGCCGGTGCTGAAGACCGCGATCGAGGCCACGTTCGCGCGCGGCGAGCAGGCGATGCTGTTCCTGAACCGGCGCGGGTATGCCCCGCTGACCCTGTGCCGCGCCTGCGGGCATCGCGTGCAGTGTCCGAACTGCACCGCCTGGCTGGTCGAGCACCGCGCGCGCCGCATCCTGACCTGTCACCATTGCGGCCATGCCGAGCCGGTGCCGCAGCACTGCCCGGCGTGCAAGGCGGAGGGCAGCCTGACGCCGATCGGGCCGGGCGTGGAGCGCATCACCGAGGAGGCGAAGGCGGCGTTTCCCGAGGCGCGCATTCTGGTGATGGCGAGCGACACGTTGCCTGGACCGACTGCGGCCGCCGAGGCGGTGCGGCGGATCTCGGCGCGCGAGGTGGACCTGATCATCGGCACCCAGATCGTGGCCAAGGGCTGGCACTTCCCGCATCTGACCCTGGTCGGCGTGGTCGATGCGGACCTCGGCCTGGCCGGCGGCGATCTGCGTGCGTCGGAGCGTACGGTGCAGTTGCTGCACCAGGTCGGCGGCCGTGCGGGTCGGGCGGAGGCGCCGGGACAGGTGCTGCTGCAGACCTACACGCCGGAGCATCCGGTAATGCAGGCGCTCATCGCGAACGACTTTGCGTCGTTCATGAAGCGCGAGGCAGAGGCGCGCCGGCCCGGGCACTGGCCGCCGTTCGGGCGGCTGGCGGCCTTGATCGTGAGTGCGGACAGCGCCGAGGCGGCCGACGAGACCGCGCGGGCGCTGGGGCGGGTGGCGCCGGTGGGCGAGGGGGTGACGGTGCTGGGGCCGGCGCCGGCTCCGCTGGCGATCCTACGCGGGAGGCACCGGCGCCGGCTGCTGTTGCGGACAAGGCGGGAGGTGGCGGTGCAGCCGATCCT